>NZ_JBEZGB010000007.1:17421-562700 GCF_040649755.1 Nonomuraea sp. NPDC048882 | reverse complement strand
TGGGCCTTTCCCCACCCCCGGCCGGGGGGGTGTGTGGCCACCCCCCCCGCCGGGGGGGCGCGCGGCCCCCCGCCCCCCCCCCCCGCGGCGGGCGGCTTGGGATGGAGTTGGGGTGGACTTTGAGAACGGGCACAAATCCTTTACGCAAGGTGCTATAACTGTAGCTCTCTGTAATGATGTGGGCGCCGACTCCTGTGCCGAGGAGAGCGATGGAACGCGAGCCGAATCGACTGCTGCAGCACCTCATCGCGGAGGCGAGTTTCTCTCACAAGGGATTGGCCAGGCGCCTCAACGAGCTGGGTGTCGCACGCGGCGCACCAGGCCTCAAATACGACCACAGCTCCGTCCTGCGCTGGATCGGGGGTCAGAGGCCACGCGATCCGGTGCCATGCCTGCTCACCGAGATCTTCGCACTACGGCTCGGCAGGCCGGTCTCCGCCGAGGACCTCGGCATGCCGGCCGTCATCACCCCCCTCGATCTCGGGCAGGAGTTCACGCACACGTGGCAGGAGGGGATCGCGACCGTGACGGCGCTGTGGCGGGCCGATGTAGAGAGACGCAGATTCCTGATCGACTCGACGTTCGCGATAGGAGCAGGCTCCGTCGGAGCCGTACGCTGGCTGACATCGCCCGCTGAAGGGCGCCCGAACGGCATGGGGACACGGCGGGTGGGCCGTGCCGACATCGCCGCCATCCATGAGGTCACCCGATCCTTCGGTGAGCTCGACAATCGTTTCGGCAGCGGGCGCGTCAGGTCGTCCGTCGTCAAATACCTCGACACCGCCGTCTCCCCGCTGCTCAAGAACGGCTCGTACGGGCAGAGCACCGGCAGGCAGCTCGCCTCCGCGGCCGCGGAGCTGACCCGCCTGGCCGGCTGGATGGCCTACGACATGGAGCAGCACGGCCTCGCCCAGCGCTATCTGATCCAGGCCCTGCGCCTGGCCAGGGGCGCCGACGACCAGACCCTGGGCGGCGAGATCCTCGCCGGGATGGCGCACCAGGCCATCTACATCGGCCAGCCGGCCCATGCCCTCGACCTGGCCAGGGCCGCGCAGATGGCGGCCCGCAAGGCGGGGGTGCGCACTTTGCTCGCCTCCGCGCACGTCCTGGAGGCCCACGCGCACGCCGGCCTGGGCGACGCCCGCTCCTGCGGGGGGAGCCTGCACGAGGCCGAGCGCGCCTTCGACGTCCGCAGGCCCGACGACGAGCCCAAGTGGCTCAGCTACTTCGACGAGGCCTACCTGTCGGCGAAGTTCGCCCACTGCTTCCGCGACCTGGGGGAGGGCGAGCGGGTGGTGCGCCAGGCGCGGCGCTCGCTCGACATGGACTCCCGTTATGTCCGGGGCCGGATGTTCAACCTGTCGCTGCTGGCCGCCGGGCTGCTGCAGTGCGGGGAGCTGGAGGAGGCGTGCTCGGCCGCGGCCGGTGCGCTGGCTCTGGGGGGTGAGCTGCAGTCGGCCAGGTCGCGGTCCTACGCGGCCGATCTGCGGCGGCGGCTGGAGCCGTACAAGCAGGAGAAGCCCGTGATGGCGCTGCGCGAGCGCGCTCGCCAGCTCAGCCTCGTGTAGCTCGTGCAGGGAACGGAAAGGCCCGGGCCGTCATGGCCCGGGCCTGCCTGCCGATCACGTGGTGCTTACTTGAGCAGCTCGCCGTTCGGGCCCACGACGGACTTGGTCGCCGCGTAGTTGGCCTTGTTGTAGACGTCGGCGGTCTCGCCGTCGAAGATGGCCGAGCTGATGTAGTCGATCCGGCCGTTCTCGTCGTTGTCGTAGTACATGCTGGTCACGCCGTTGACGTAGCCGGTGCGCTTGGCGTTGTTGTACTTGAGCAGCCACGGGCCGCCGTCGGCGCCCGGGGTCATCGAGCACTTGAGCACCTGGTGCGTCTCGACCCTGAACGTGTTGACCTGCCAGCTCTTCGTGCCGGTCTTGCCCGCGCACCACTTCGGCGTGACGCCGCTGAAGGGACGGTCGCCGTCGGGGTGCGAGGCGCTCGGGTAACCGAAGACCGTGACCGGCTGGTTGAGCGGCTGGTTCCAGGAGAAGCCCTGACCGCCGACGACGTCGCCGAGTCGGCCCATGTCCTTGGCGATGCCGAGGATGTAGCGAGCCTCGTAGTACTTACGCTCGGTGCCCGGCTTCACCCACTTCTGGGTGTAGTAGTGGATGACCGTGTAGTTGCCGCGCTTGTCGGGGCCGGTGCCCTTGTCGCCCGGGCCCTTGTAGGCCTGCCACTGCGTCTTCGTGAGGTGCTCCACGACCGGCTCGCCGAACTTGAAGCCCTGGCCCCGTCCGGTCCTGGCGGCGGCGTAGGCCTGCTTGGAGACCTCGACCTTCTCCACCACGGCGTCCGGGTGGTCGGGACCGGCCAGCTGGGCGTCCTTGGCGCCCACGGACCAGCAGTGGCCCAGGTTGAGCTGGCACTTGCGGAACTCCTCCGCGCTGACTTCGCGCGGCTTGACCCACTTGTCGCCGGCGAACTCCTTGAACTCCTTCCAGGAGACCTCCTTCTCGGCGCCCAGCATGAAGCCGTTGTGCACCGCGACGAAGGCGTAGTCGCCGTCGTAGTCGTCGTAGGTGTCGAGGTCGTACGCGGTGAAGGCGTAGGCACCGACGTAGACGCCCCAGGGGGCCCGGCCCTGGTAGTAGCCGGGGATGAAGATCCACTTCTGGTAGACGTCGTCGCCGTGCTCGTAGACGCAGTGGCCGGCGGTGGCCACCAGGTTGCGGTTACGGGACTGGATGGAGGTGGCCGAGCACCAGCGGTACTGGCTCTTGGAGTCGAGGAAGAAGACCTTGCCGATGGTCTTGGGCAGGTTGACGTTCTTCGAGGCGCCGGCCTTGGCGGTGGTGGTGGGGCCGGTCATGCCGGGCTTGCCGTCGGGGGCGCCCTTGCTGCCCGTGCTGACGAGCTTGGGAACCTGCTTGGAGTCCAGGTTGTACTGAGTGGCCTTCTTGAGCGCGGCCCCGTTGGAGTCGAGCCAGAAGGCGGCAGCTCCGTAAGCGTCGGCCGGCTTCGGGAGGAGGTTGTCGGTCGCCCAGTTGGGCGCGGCGTTGGCGGGCGGGGCGAGGACGGCGGCGCTCAGGCCGACAGCGGCGAGGGGGACGAGCAGGCGCTTCACGGAAGGACTCCACAGTTGTCAAAAAGGGTGTAAAAACCCTATCGACCCATTGGTCACTCTAGTAAGGGGTTTCGCGCAATTTCCAGCAGAAAGGCCGAAGGGCCCGGCTGGCAGCCGAGCCCTTCGGGTGAAGCATGCGAACGATGACTAGGTCGTCGTTCTTGTCCTGCTGGGAACTACTTGACGAGCTTGCCGGACCACGACTTGGACGCGGCGCTGTAGATCGCGGCCGTCTCACCGTCGAAGTACGGCGAGGTGATCGTGTCGTAGCGCTTGTTCTTGTCGCTGTCCATGACCAGGCTCGTGACACCGTTCACGTAGCCGAGGCGCTTGGCGTTGCTGTACTTGAGCAGCCACGGGCCACCCGCGTAGCCACCGGTCACGGCGCACTTCAGGGAGATGTGCTCCTCGACCTTGAACTCGGGGGCCTTGGTGACGTTCTTGCCAGTCTTGCCGTAGCACCACTTCGGCGTGACACCGGTGTAGGGCTTGTTACCGTCCGGGTGCGCACCCTGCGGGTAACCGAAGGTGCGGACGTACTTGCCGGTCGGCTGGTTCCACGCGAAGCCCTGGCCACCGACGTTGTCGCCGAGACGGCCACCGCTCTTCAGCTCGCGACCAACGATGTTGGGCTCGAGACGGACGAAGCGGGCGACCTTGCCGGGCTTGAACCACTTCTGCACGTAGTAGTGCGTGATGGTCCAGTTGCCGCGGACGTCCTTGCCGACCGTTGCCGGGTACTTGAACTTGTTGCTGTTCTGGGCCTTCTTGTACGCGATGGCCTCGTTGAGGGTCACGTTCTCGACGACGGGCTCGCCGAACTTCTTGCCGTTACCCTGGCCGACACCAGCGGCGTCGTAGAACTTCTGGCTGACCTCGAAACGGTCGACCACAGCGCCGGGGTAGTCCGGGCCGGTGGCCTCGTCGGCCTTGCCCGGGTCCACGTCGTAGTAGTCGGTGGTCGCGGGGTCGAGCTTGCCCTTCTTGTACTCGGCCTCGGTGACCTCGACGTCCTTGACGAACTTCTCGCCCTGGTACGCCTCGTAGGTCTTCCAGTCCACAACCTTCGAGGACTTCTCGACACCCGCGAGGGCGTCGTAGACGGTCACGAAGGCGTAGTCACGGTCGAAGTCCTCGTAGACCTCGAAGTCGTAGTGGGTGAAGGCCTGCTTGCCCACGTAGATGCCGAACGGCGTCTTGCCCTGGTAGTAGCCGGGCACGAAGACCCAGCGGGACACGACTTCCTTGTTCGCCGCGATGTCGTAGACGCAGTGGCCGGCGGTGGCGACCAGGTTGCGGTACTGCGACTGGATCGAGGTGCCGGAGCACCAGTACAGCTTGCCGTCACGGCCCTCGAAGAAGACCTTACCGATGGACTTCGGCAGGTTCACGTTCTGGGTCTTGGCGACGGTCTTCTTCTCCTCGCCGATGGGCGCGGTGACCCCCGGCTTGGTGTCCGCGCTATAGCCACCACCGCGGACGATCTTGTCGACCTCGAGAACGTCGGGGCTGAAAGCCACGGCGCCCTTGAGGGCGGCGTTGTTGGACTTGGTCCAGAACTCCACGACCTCTTCGGCCTGGGCCTGCGTCTTGGCGAGATCGGCGTTCTCGATGACGTTGTCAGCCTGCGCCGTGCCGGCGAGACCGGCAGCGAGGAGACCAGTGGCCAGAATGGCGCCACCGGCCGGGAGGAGGATGCGCTTCAAGGTAACTCCTTGCGCTGTCGTGGAACGCCTCTTGCGTCCCATGCGTCAGTAAAGGGATAGCCAGGAACATACAGTGTCGATCTTGAGCTCGGGTAGCCGATCTGAAAGGAAAAGTCGCGACAAGCCGGGCGTGATCGTTCTGTGATGTTTAAAAGGCTGATGCGCAGGAGCTGTGTGAAGCTTCGGATGTCACCATTTGGCCTGATCAACATAAGGATGTTGTCAAAGTGGCCATGGGTACGGAGACGTCCTCTTGATCCGGTCTTGCGAAGCGATGTGACGCAGATCACATCGACTTGATGGCACCGTCTGGGCGTCTCATGCGTCCAACCGCCTTCACTTCGCCGGAGAAAAGCAGAGGGGCCCGGCAATATGCCGGGCCCCACGCTCGCAACAGTTAGACGTACGGTCAGGGACCGGTCGCTAGCTGCTACTTAGACGATCTTGCCGGACCACGAAGCGGCCGCGGCCTTGTAGACGGTGTTGGTCTCGCCGTCGAAGTACGGCGACGAGATGTAGTCCACGCGGCCATTGTTGTCCTGGTCGTTGAAGGTGCTGGTGACACCGTTCACGTAGCCGAGACGCTTGGCGTTGCTGTACTTGAACAGCCACGGGCCACCGTCGGCGCCCTCGGTCATGGCGCACTTGAGAGCGACGTGCTCCTCGATCTTCTTGGCGGCGGAGCCGACAAGCTTCTTCGAGGTCTTGCCGTAGCACCACTTGGGCGTGATGCCGGTGTAGTTCTTGTTGCCGTCGGGGTGCGCGCCGGCCGGGTAGCCGAACACGCGGACGTCCTTGCCGGTCGGCTGGTTGTACGCGAAGCCCTGGCCGCCGACGTTGTCGCCGAGGCGACCAGCGTCGAGGGTGGAGCCGTCGACGATGAAGAAGACGGTCTTGTAGAACTTCGTGTCCGTGCCGGGCTTGTACCACTGCTGGACGAAGAAGTGCGTGATCGTCCAGTTGCCGCGACGGTCCTGCTGGACCTTCGCCGGGTACTTCTCCGCGTCCTGCGCCTGCTTGGCCTTGTAGGCGGCGGCCTCGTTGTCGGTCACGATCTCGGTGATGGGCTCACCGAACTTGCGGCCGTTGCCCTGACCCACGCGAGCCGTGCGGTAACGGGCCTCGGAGACCTCGACCTTGCCGACGACGGCGCCGGGGTAGTCGGGGCCGGTCGCCTCAGGCGCCGAGCCACGCTTCGCCCAGTAGGCCTCGGTCCGGGTGGGGTCGAGCTTGCCCGCGCGGAACTCCTCGCGGCTGATCTCGACGTCCTTGGCGTCCTTGATGCCCTGGTACTTGTCCCACTCGGCCTTGGAGACCTGCTTGGCCGTGCCACCCTCGACCTTGACGCCGTTGTAGACGGTGACGAACGCGTAGTCGCGGTCGTAGTCCTCGTAGACGTCGAAGTCGTAGTGGGTGAAGGCCTGCTTGCCGACGTAGATGCCCCAAGGAGCACGGCCCTGGTAGTAACCGGGGACGAAGACCCACTTGGACATGACGTCCGAGTTGGTGGCGGTGTCGTAGACGCAGTGCCCGGCCGTGGCGACCAGGTTGCGGTACTGCGACTGGATGGAGGTGGCGGAGCACCAGCGCTTCTCGCCCTTGCTGTTGACGAAGAACACCTTGCCGATGGTCTTCGGCAGGTTGACGTTCTGCGTCTTGGCGGTGCTCTTCTTCTCCTCGCCGATCGGCGCGGTCACGCCGGGCTTGGTGTCGGCGCTGTAGCCGCCCTTGCTCTGCAGGCGGGCGACGTCGGTCTTGCTGTCCCAGACGTTGGACTCCTTGGCGGCCTTGAGGGCAGCGCCGTTGTTCTCCGCCCAGAAGTCCGCGATGGCCTTCGCGTTGGCAGCGGACGTCGCCATGTTGTCCTTGGCGACGTCGGTGTCAGCCGAGGCCGTACCGGCGAGGCCGGCGGCCAGAAGGCCGGTGGCCAGAAGGGCGCCACCGGCGGGGATGAGGATGCGCTTCAAGGGAACTGCTCCTTGCTCTGTCGTGGGTCGCAACATGCGTCCCATGCGTCAGTAAAGGGATAGCAAGGAACATAGCGTGGTGATCTCCGCAGGTGGAACCCGGTTTGGCGGATCGGGTAGACGCCCTTACCGCCGTGACCTTTCCGTTACCAGTCAGAGATCTTCGCGCGCCGTGATGTGAAAGTTACGTTTGCGCAGGGTGTGAGTGGGTTATCGCTTACGGCACGAAAGTTCCGTTAGCAGTCGTCGCAGAGCGTAGTCGGTTATATGTGACTCAGATCACAGGAACCAGATTTGGGCCTGCCCCGTCTAAGTTCGCCCGATCCTCACAGGTGATCTTCAGGATCGGGCCGGAAGCGTTCAGATCCGGGCTCCTGCGGGCGCTTCTCGTCGGCCCGCACGGGCTTCCCAGGGCCTCTGAGATCCCTTGCGCGGGGCCTGGAAACGCGAACGAGGGCCTCGGTGAGAACCGAGACCCTCGTCTGCTCGCGCGTGACTTACTTGTACAGCTCCCCGTTCGGGCCGACGATCTTGCCCGACCAGACGTTCTTGGCCGCGTTGTAGACGCCGGCCGTCTCACCGTCGAAGTACGGCGAGGTGATGTAGTCGATCCGGTCGTTGCCGTCCTGGTCGGCGAACGTGCTGGTGACGCCGTTCACGTAACCGAGGCGCTTGCCGTTGCTGTAGTTGAGCAGCCAGGGCCCACCGTCGAAGCCGGGCGTCACGGCGCACTTGAGGCCGATGTGCTCCTCGATCTTCAGCCAGGACGCGCCCACCGCCTTGGAGGTGGTCTTGCCGTAGCAGTGCTTCGGCGTCACGCCGCTGTACGGCCGGTTGCCGTCAGGGTGCGGCGCCGACGGGTAGCCGAACGCGCGCACCGCCTTGCCCGTGGCCTGGTTCCAGGCGAAGCCCTGACCGCCGACGTTGTCGCCCAGCCGCCCCGCGTCCTTGGACAGCAGGATGTAGTGGTGGCCGCCCCACGACCGCTTCGGGCCGGTGAAACGCTGGTAGTCCTTGCGGTTGACCTGCTTGACACCGTTGAACTGGATGCCGTTGTAGACGGTGACGAACGCGTAGTCGCGGTCGTAGTCCTCGTAGGTGTCGAAGTCGTAGTGGGTGAAGGCCTGCTTGCCGACGTAGATGCCCCACGGCGTCTTGCCCTGGTAGTAGCCGGGGACGAAGACCCACTTGTCCAGCGTGGAGGAGTTGCTGTCGGTGTCGTACACGCAGTGGCCGGCCGTGGCGACCAGGTTGCGGTAGTTCGACTGGATGGAGGTGGCCGAGCACCAGCGGAACTTGCCGTGGGTGTCGACGAAGAAGACCTTGCCGACGGTCTTGGGCAGGTTCACGTTCTGGGACGAGCCGGTGGATCTGGACTCGCCGGTCGGCGCCGTGAGGCCGGGCTTGCCGTCGGGGGTGTAGCCGCCCTTGGAGACGACCTTCCGCACTTCCTTCGAGTCCCACGTGTACTGCGTCGCGGACCGGAGCGCCTTGCCGTTCGAGGCCAGCCAGAAGGAGGCGACGGAGACGGCGTCGGCGGAGTTGCGGGCCATCGGGTCGTGGGCGATGTCGTTGTCGGCCTGCGCCGTGCCGGACAGGCCGGCGGCGAGCAGACCGGTCGCCAGGAGGGCGCCGCCGGCGGGGAGGAGGGTTCGCTTCAAGGTAACTCCAGGTTGCGCTGACATGAGGCGCCTCGTGCACCTCCGAAATTCAGCTAATGGACAGCCCGGAACCTACAGCTTTGACCGTGTTCGTGTGACGCACGGGAAGATCGTGTCAGCGGTGGGAGCGTGGCCCGTGATCTCGCCGGGATGAAGAAGCCGCTGATCACGCCAAGTGACCAGCCGGTAACTATGACTTACGTCACATTTGACACGGTGGACTGTGCCGCCGCCCGGCGGTAGACCTCTCCGGTCGTGGTGTCGAAGTAAGGCGACGACACCGCGTCGTAGCGGTCTCTGGCGTCCCTGTTCCAGGTCAGGCTGTTGACGCCGTTGAGGCTACCGAGCTTGCGGTTCTTGTCGTAGCCGATCACCCAGGGGCCGCCGCTGGCGCCGTGGCTGAAGTCGCACGGCTGAAGCTCGACGCCCTTCTGCAGGTCGAGGCCGGGGGCCACGGTGTAGCGGGTGCTGCGCTCGGGGCACTCCAACAGCGTCTTGCCGTCGAACGGGCGCGAGCCGTCGGGCTGCGCGCCCGCCGGGTAGCCGAAGGGCCTGGCGGTGTACGAGCCGGGCTTCTTGTTCAGCTCGATCCCCAGGCCGCCCACGTTGTCCTGGAGCCGGCCGACGTCCTGCATGACGTAGTCGCCGTTCTTGGCGACCCAGGTGAACCCGCGGTTCACCGTGACGAAGGCGTAGTCGTAGTCGTAGTCGACCTTGCCCATCCAGTCCTCGTGCAGGCTGATCGAGGCGCCCACGTAGATGCCGTCAGGCGTCTCGCCGTTGGTGCCCGGGTTGGGGACGAAGATCCAGTAGTCGGCGGGCTTGGCCTGGCGCGAGTCGTACGCGCAGTGCGCGGCCGTGGCGACGACGCTGCGGTTCTTGGCGGCGATCGAGCTGGCGGAGCACCAGTACTCCTTGTCGCCGAAGCGGAAGAAGACCTTCCCCATGGTCATCGCGGAGCCCTTGCGCGGCAGCGCGGGCGCGACGCTCTGAGCGGCGATCGATCGCCGCACCCCGGCCACGGGGTTGGCGGGGGCGGCCGCGGCGGCGGTCGAGCTCGCCGGGGCGGCGGCGCCGGGGGTGGCCGGGCTGTAGCTGTCGCTCTTCTTCAGGCGGTCGGGCTTCCAGTAGTTCGCGACCCGCTTGACGTCCGCGACCGTCCTGGCCAGCGGGACGGCGTACACCTTGCTGATGGGAGCGGCGGCGGTGCTGCTCGTGACGGCGCTCGTTGTGACGGTGCTCGTGGTGATGGCGCTTCCCGCTGCGGTGTATCCCGTGGCGCTGTGAGCGTTCCACGCGGCGGCGGTGGCGGTCCCCGTGAGGGCGGGCAGCATCAGCAGCGAGCTGCTCAGCGCAGCCGCCGCTAGGTGCCGGGCCCGGGGGATCATGAAATGCGCCTTTCTTGGGGTTGTAAGGGTGGATTTTTCCAGATGTACAGACTGTATTGCAGCTTGGATAGAGATTCGTTACCTGATCAAGGGTGCATCGTGAACTATAAGGACACTGTCAGCCGAACACTCCCGATACACGTTAATGATCATTAGCGAGTTGGCATAGTCGCAGGTCAGGCGGGGTTCGGTTGCGTATGTCCGTGCGCGCTAATGCGCGCATTCCCGGCCATGATCAGGATCGTTCCAGTGGCGCACGCCACGTCGCCGCGGCCCCATTCCCGGCCCAGGGGAAGGCCCCGGATCCACTGGGGAACCGGGGCCCGGGTGCAGGCTCGCTCAGTGCTAGCTCGCTGCTCGATCAGCGCCAGTTGCCGGTCCAGCGGTTGGCGGCGGCCTTGTAGACCTTGTAGGTGTCGGTGTTGAAGTACGGCGACGAGATGTGGTCGTACCGGTCGTTGCCGTCGGTGTCCCACGCGACGCTGTTGACGCCGACGAGGTAGCCGGTGCGCGACGCGCTCTTGTAGTTGTAGATGAACGGCCCGCCGCTCGCGCCGGCGGTGAAGGAGCACTTGAAGCCGATGTGCTCCTGGAGGTTGTACTTCCTGGCCTCGGGCATCGGCTTGGTCTTGCCGTAGCAGTACTTCATGGTGCGGCCGGTGAACGGCTTGTCGCCGTCGGGGTGCTCGCCCGCCGGGTAGCCGAAGGAGAACACGTTCAGCTTGGTGCTCCGGTTCCAGGTGAAGCCCTGGCCACCGACGTTGTCACCGAGCCGGCCGACGTTCTTGACCGTCCACTTCCACTTGCCGCCGACCTTCTCCCACTTGACCTTGATGCCGTTGAAGACGTTGACGAACGCGTAGTCGTAGTCGTAGTCCTCCTTCACCACGAAGTCGTCGTGCGCGTTGAACGTCTTGGCGGCGTAGATGCCGTAGGGCGCCTTGCCCTCCCAGACCTTGTCGCCGTCCCAGTAGGACGGGATGAAGATCCAGTTGTCGTAGAAGGTGTTCTTCTTGGTGTCGTACACGCAGTGGGCGGAGGTCGCCACGAGGTTGCGGTACTTGCTCTGCACCGAGCTGGCCGAGCAGTAGCGCCAGTTCTTCGGGTTGCGCGGGTCGGCCTTGGGCAGCGTGAAGAAGACGCGGCCGACCGTGTTGGGCAGGTTGACGTGCTTGCTCTTCTTGGACTTCGTCTTCTCCGCGCCGATCGGCGGAACGGAGCCTGCGGGACCGTCGGGGGAGTCGTTCCTGCCCTTGACGCCCTTGGTGGACAGGTCGACGCCGTCGTCGTAGTCGGTGGCCAGCTTGATGCGGTCCGGCGTCCAGAACTGGACCGCCTGCTCAGCAGGGGTGGCCGAGTTCCTGGACACGACGTCCGAGGGTGCGGTCGCGCTCGCCGCGCCGCCGCTGACCATTCCCGCCGCCAGCCCGATGGCCACGAGGCCGGCGAGGGGGATCGCGATGCGCCTTGCTCGGGAATTCATGGAGCTCCTCTCAGCTTTCGGCGGCCCAGAGCGGGGTACTGCGCCCCGGTGGGCCAGGAAAACGTTGGGAACGTTAATGAACGGCCCGATCCGGCCGCCAGGAAACGACGCGAAAAAGCATGAGCCGGTTCCATTCCGTTATAGAAATAGCGAGTTCGCATGTATTCTGAATTAGCATTTCCGCAGATCAACGGCCTGATTTATTTTCTCTGACCACAGCGGTAACGCCAATTATCAAGCGCCACTCCTTATCAACCGAACCTTGTTCTGGTTAGATGGCGGCATGGACCCTCGCACGCCCTGTCTCATTGGCATCGCCCAACTCACCATTCGCGAACAGCCGGGCCCTGAACCGCTGGATCTGTGGGAGTCGGTCGCCCGCGCCGCCGCGGATGACGCGCGGCTGCCCGTCGGGCGGCTCGACTCGATCCAGATCGTCCACACCGACTCGTGGCAGTACGACTCGCCGGTCGGCCGCCTCGCCGAGCGCCTCGGCGCCACTCTGCGCCACCAGGTCTACTCCAAGGTCAGCGGTACGGCTCCGCAGTTGCTCATCGGCGCCGCCGCAGCCGGGATCGCGGCGGGCGAGCTGGAGTCCGCGCTGGTCACGGGGGCCGAGGCGCTGGCCACGCGGCGGGCGTACCGGAAGGCGGGCGAGCACGCGCCGTGGAGTCACCCCGCCGACCCGCGGCCTCCGTACGGGTGGGAGCGGCCGCCGCATCCCTCGGCGCTCGCGCACGGGCTGTTCTTGCCGGTGCACACCTATCCGATCATGGAGACGGCGCGGCGGGCGGCGATCGGGCTCACCATCGAGGAGGAGATGCGCGAACGGGCCCGGATCATGGCCCCGATGACCGAGGTGGCGGCGGCGAACCCGCACGCCTGGCGCCGGGTCGCGCGCTCCCCTGACGAGCTGCTCGACCGCTTCGTCGGCTGGCCGTACACCAGGAGCACCGTGGCCGTGCTGGAGGTGGACCAGGCGGCGGCCGTCGTCCTGGCCAGCTCGCGACTGGCCGACCGGCTCGGGGTGCCCCAGGATCGGCGGGTCTACCTGCGTGGATGGGCGTACGCGGAGGACACCTGGGAGGTGGCGGCGCGGCCCGAGCTCGGCTCCTCGCCGGCCATCGCCGCCGCCGCGCGGGCCGCGTTCGAGCGCGCCGGGCTCGGGCTGGACGACATGCACGCACTCGACCTCTACAGCTGTTTCGCGATCGCGCTGCGGCAGGCGTGCGACGCGATCGGGCTCGACCCGCTGGACCCGCGCGGGCTCACGGTCACCGGCGGGCTGCCGTACGCGGGCGGGCCGGCCAGCGACTACGTGCTGCACTCCACGGCGACGATGGCGGGGCTGCTGCGGGCCCAGTCGGGGCATGGGCTGGTCACCGGGGTGGGGATGCACCTGACCAAGCACACGTACGCGGTGTGGTCGAGCTCGCCGGGCGGGCGGCTGGGCCGTGCCTCGCCGGTGCACACGTCCGAGGAGGTGCCCATCGTGGCGGCGTACGAGGGGGCGGGGAAGGTGGCCGGCTACTCGGTGGCGCACGGGCCAGGGGGTGCGGCCGAGAAGGGGTTCCTGGTGGTGGAGGTGCCAGGAGGGCGGGCTTACGCGGTGGTGGAGGAGGCGGACCTGCTCGCGGAGGCGGAGGGGCGGGAGCTGGTGGGGCAGGAGGTGCGGGTGGCGACCGATGGGAAGGTCAATGTGGCCTCCTGGTGACTTAAACTTGGCATCAAATCTGTGACCGAGTGACTACTATCCGGTGTTGACATTTTTATGTCAGCGGCGGACGCTGGAGTCATGCGGAGGACAACGGTGCGCATCGACGAAACGCTCCTCAACGAGGCGAAGGCGTACGCGGCGAAAAACGGACGAAGTCTCACCTCAGTCATGGAGGATGCCTTGCGACAACTCATCAACCGTTCCACGGAAGTGGCGGAGCGACCCCGCGTCGAGCTCCCGCTCTCCGGACCCGACTCCGGGCCCACACTGGCCTGGGCCGAGGTCAAGGAGCTTCTCGGCCAGGACGACATCCAGAAGGTGCTGGGGGCCGGCCATGCGCATGCTTGACACCAACGTGCTCTTCAACGCGCAACGACGCGACGCACAGCACCATGAGCAGTGCCACGCCGTCCTCCTCGACCTCCTCAACGGTGACGAGGCCTACGCGGTCAGTGACTTCGCGCTCAGTGGCTTCATCCGTACGGTGACGGATCGCCGCATTCCAGGTCACACCTCGTTCGAGGTCGCGCGCGAGTTCGCCGACATCGTTCGCCATCAACCGCATGCGGTCGTCGTGCACGCCGGCCCGCGGCACTGGGAGATCTTCGTCAAGCTCTGCCGCGGCGCCGGTGCGCAAGGCCGCCTCATCCCAGACGCCTACCTCGCCGCACTCGCCATCGAGCACGGTTGTGAATTCGTGACCTGCGATCAGGATTTCGCCAAGTTCGAGGGCTTGCGCTGGAGGTCGCCCCTGAACTGAACTGGAGTTCAAGGGCGCAAGCCGGCACCGACTCGGCTAGGAACGTCGTGGCGGAACAGTTCGACGTCATCGAAGCAGGCGAGCGCGGCCGCCGCCGGTGGACAGGGCTGCTGGTGGTGCTGGCGTTCCTGCTCATCCCCGTTATCGGCCTGCTCGTGAGCCGGGACCCCGAGCCCGAAGCCGAGCCCCCTGCCGCGACCGCGACCCCTGAGCCCATCAGATCCCTGACCCGGCTGGACAACGCACCCAACATCGTCAACCCGCCCGCCGTGCGCAAGCAGGGGGACGAGGTCATCCAGGTGGTGTTCCCGCACGGCGTGCGGGCCGAGGTGCGTTATCCGGCCGATCTGGATCTCGACGACATGGGGTCGCGGCCGTTCCATGGAGCCTGGGTGGAGGGCCGCTTCCGCCAGTTCGTCGCCCCGTACGGCGGTCAGTTGGAGGTCACCCGCGGCGGGCAGCCGATCAGAAACTACGCCTCCAACGTGACCCTCTGGCCACGCCAGGCCGGCAGTGGCTTCTACGGTCAGGTGCTGCTGTTCGAGTTCGGTCCGTGGCGGCTGGCGATGTACGACCGGGGAGAGGGGCTGACGTTCGACCAACGGCTGTCGCTGGCCCGCAATCTGCGCGGGCGGGTGACCAAGGACGGCTTCCTCGTCCTGTCGGCGCGGCGCGACATCCGGCTGACCAGACCGGGGGAGCAGGTCCAGGGCCATCCGGTCGGACCGCAGCTGTGGTTCGGCGGCGGGGCGGGGCAGATGGTGGCCCTCGTACCGACACCCGACTGCGCCGACAACCGCGCCCTACCGGACGTCATCGAAGGCCGGGGCCGCCCGAGCGAGACGGTGTGCCGCGGCGACATGCTGATCGCCGTTACCGGCTCGACGGAGTTCAGGAAGCAGGCGATCGAAGGGATCCGGGTCACGGTCAAGTGACCCTACGCACTGGTCGGGGGCGTCGGGGACCTGCCGGATGCTTACCGGGTAGCGCTGGGGGAGCATCGGGCGGTTGCTGGGTAGTGCCGAGAGCTTGCCGGGCAGTACCAGGCGCGTCGGTCGGGCAGCGCTGCGGGTCTGTCGGGTGTCCGTCGGGTGGTGCTGCGGATTTGGTGGGTGCCCGCTGTCGGGTGGCGTTGGGCGGGGACGGGCTCGGTCGGGTGTTTGGTGGGCAGCGCTGGGTCTGCCGGGTGGCGTTGGGTGGAGCCGGGCTCGGGAGTTGGGGTGTCGGGGCAGTGCCGGGCAGTTGTCGGGTGGTGTTGTGGGGCGTCCGCCGAGCAGTGCAGCGGATTTGGTATCGCGTGGGGTGTGTGGTGGTGTGCGTGCTGCCTGCGCTGCTGCCGCTTGCTGTTGGCCTGCTGCCCGGGGAGGTGTCGTGCAGTGCCGGGATTTGTCGCCAACCTCAACACCACCCCCCCCGCCCCCAAAAGCCCCCACTCAACAGTCCCCCAACCGACCCCCACCCCATCAACGCCACCCGCCAAACGCCCGCCAGCCCCAGCGCCACCCACCAAACACCCACCGAGCCCTGCTCCACTCAACGCCACCCGCCAAACGCCCGACAGATTCTGCGTCACCCGGCCGCCGCTCTACGATCCCCAGCATCGCCGACCAAGACCCCACGCTGCGCGGCCTCGCCCAGCGGGCACCAAATCCGCACACCATCCGGCGGACACCCAACAGACCCAACTTCGCTCGACAGGAACCCGGCGTAGCACCGCCCGACGAATGCCCACCAGTCAGCGACAACGCCCGACACACCCGGCACTGGTCAGCGAAAACCTGGCCGCCACCCAGCAAGCGCTCTGGGAGGGTGACGGGGTGGGGTGATCGGGTTGAAGTAGGGTGCGGCCATGTTCGCCGTAACCGCCACACAGACCGATCCCGACAACCCGCTCGCCGGCCTGACGCTGGGCGAGCGTCCCGAGCCGAAGGCGCCGGACGGGTGGACGACCGTCTCGGTGCGGGCCGCCGCGCTCAACCACCACGACGTGTGGACGCTCAAGGGCGTCGGCATCCGGCAGGACCGGCTGCCGATCGTGCTCGGCTGCGACGCCGCCGGCGTGGACGAGGACGGCAACGAGGTGATCGTGCACTCCGTGATCGGCACCGGTGCCGATGAGACGCTCGATCCCAAGCGCACGCTGCTGTCCGAGCAGCACGACGGTACGTTCGCCGAGCGTGTGGCGGTGCCGCGCCGCAATCTGGTGCCCAAGCCGGCCTCGCTCAGCTTCGAGCACGCGGCCTGCCTGCCGACGGCGTGGCTGACCGCGTACCGGATGTTGTTCGACAAGGCTGGGCTGGAGCCCGGCTCCACCGTGCTGGTGCAGGGGGCCGGCGGCGGCGTCGCGACCGCGGTGATCGCGCTCGGACGGGCCGCCGGCTACCGGATCTGGGCCACCAGCCGTTCGGAGAGCAAGCGGGAACGGGCTCTGCAACTGGGCGCCGACCAGGTCTTCGAGCCGGGTGCGCGGCTGCCGGAACGGGTGGACGCGGTCATGGAGACCGTCGGCCAGGCCACCTGGGATCACTCGCTCAAGTCGCTCAAGCCCGGCGGGCGCATCGTCGTCTCCGGCGCCACCAGCGGCGCGGTTCCGCCCGCCGACCTGAACCGGGTCTTCTTCCTGCAGTTGTCCGTGATCGGTTCCACGATGGGGACGCGGGAGCAGCTCGGGCGGCTGGCGGTGTTCCTGGAGCAGACGGGGCTGCGGCCGGAGATCGACCGGGTGCTGCCGCTGACCGAGGCGCGCGACGGGTTCGCCGCCATGGCGTCGGGGGAGATCTTCGGAAAGATCGTCTTTACCGTCTGAATAAGTGATGGGTTACTTCTGGCGCTTCCGGGTGATACAAGAGGTAGTGGTTGTGTCACCCGGGAGGTTGTCATGATGCACATCGAGCCCTTCGGCCCAGGTTCGATGCACTGGGACACGACCGGCGAATACCGCAACCTGCTCGTGGCCGGCAGCGCGCTGGTGCTCCAGACCATGCATCCGGCGGTCGGCGCGGCGGTGGCCGAGCACTCCACGTACAAGGACGACCCGTGGGGGCGGCTGGAGCGCACGCTCGTGTCCGTGCAGAAGTGGGTGTACGGCGGCGCCGACGGCCCGGCCGAGGGGCGGCGGCTCAGGGAGCTGCACAAGCCGATCAGCGGAGTGGACGAGAGCGGCCGGCCCTACCACGCGCTGAACGGCGAGGCATGGGCATGGGTGCATCTGTCGCTGTTCGAGCGGTTCATCGTGCTCAACCGCTATTTCGGCACCCCGTTCACGCGCGACCAGGAGCGGCGCTTCTACGCCGAGTCGCGGCAGCTCGGCGCGATCCTGCGGGTGCCCGAGCGGGAGCTGCCCGAGGACCTGGACGCGTTCTGGCGCTACTTCGACCGGATGGTGGCCGAGCGGCTGGAGGCGCATCCGACCGCGCTCGACGTGCTCTCGGTCATGCGCGGCACCCCGGCGCCACCCGGGCTGCCCGCTCCGCTGCGCCGGTTGTGGACGCCGGTGGGTGCCGGGGCGGGTGAGTTCAACTATTTCCTCACGGTCGGCACCCTGCCGTCCGCCGTACGACGGAAGCTCGGCCTGCGCTGGACGGGCCGCGAGGAGCGGCGGCTGCGGCATCTCGGGCACGCGGTGGCCATGCTGACCCCGCGCCTGCCTGAGCGTCTGCGCTACATGCCCATCGCCTACCACGCCCGCAAGGCGGCCCGCGCCTCCCGCCGCCCCGACCGAAACCACCTCCGCTCCGCCTGAAGGTGGTTTTGAAGGGTTCTCTGCGGGTTGTGGCTTGCCGGACGGGCCTGGGGAACGCCGACTCCCTTTCGTTTCGTCGGACGTGGGGAGCAATCGGATCCGCGCCCGGTTCGCCTGGGCGTGGATGAGGCTTGGGCGGGGTCAGCGGTCGAGGATGTCGTGGATGGTGCGGCTGGTCTCGTGCAGTGTCGTACGCAGTTCGTCCAGCTGCTCCGGGGTGAGCCGGGCCTGTGACGCCTCCTCGCGGACCTGGGCGACGAAGTCGGCCAGCAGTTCGCCCAGCTCGGCGTCCAACGCGGCCCTGTTGGCCGGTGAGCCGGACGGCTGGCCGCCGAGTGTGGCCCAGACCTCCGACCAGATCCGGCGCCACTCCCCGCTGAGCCGCTCGCCCTCGTCCTGCCAGTGGGTGGCGTGTTCCATCCACTGGCGCTTCTGCTGCTCCCTGAGGCGCCTGATGTCCTCTTTCTGCTTCTGGCGCAGTCGCCTGGTGTCCTCGGCAGCGCCCGTACGGACGTCCTTGGCCATCCGGGTCAGCTCGTCGCGCAGCGACTTGACCGTGTCGCGGACGTCCTCCTTGACCTCGCGGGCGATGTCGCGCACCGAGGCGGAGATCTCCTGCTCCAGGTCGTCGAGCTCGTCGAGCCGGGCGTTCAGCTCCTCGCGCCCCTTGTCGGTGATCGAGAACACCTTCTTGCCCTCGACCACCTCGTGCGTCACCAGGCCCTCCTCCTCCAGGCGGGCCAGACGCGGATAGATCGTGCCGGGAGAGGGCGAATAGACGCCGAGGAAGCGGTCCTGGAGCAGCCGGATGACCTCGTAGCCGTGGCGCGGGCTCTCTTCCAGCAGCTTGAGCAGGTACAGCCGGAGCCGGCCGTGACCGAAGACAGGGCTCATTCCTTCTCTCCCTTGAGCAGCGTGACCTCGCCGGAGACCGTGATCGCCGACAGCGAGGCCATGCCGCCACCCAGCCGTCCCGACATCGTCTTGGAGCCGGGGTTGTTCGTGTTGGACAGTCCGTCGAAGGTGCTGACCAGTCGGCCGGAGGTGGATCTGAAGCTGACGTCCGCCTCCACGTTCTTGGGCAGCCTGACCAGGATGTCACCAGAAACACTGTTGAGTGTCACGTGACCCGTGGGACGCAGGAGGAGATCGGCGGTGATGCGGCCGGAGACGCTGTTGGCCTTCAGCCGGCGCGGCGTGCCGTGGGCCACGGTCAGGTCGCCCGAGACGCTGACGAACGACAGGTCGCCGCCCAGCGCCCGGCTCTCCACGGCGCCCGAGACGGTGTTGGCGGCCACGTCGCCGCTGACGCCGTCGAGCACGATGTCGCCGGAGACGCTCTTGATGTTCGTGACCTTCTCGAACCCGGCCACCAGCGCGGGCGCGGTCACCACGCCCGCCTTGACCCGGCAGTGCTTGGGCACGGTGATGGACAGGACCGTTCTGCGCTTGTCCCGGCGCAGCCAGCCGAGCAGGCCGTCCCAGGTGAGGTCGCGATAGGCGATGGTGAGCTCTTTGTTCGCCTCGTCGTAGGTGACCAGGAGCGGGGAGGCGGAGTCGAACTCGGCCACCTCCAGGGTGGGTGGGCCGTCGCTGGCCAGCACGTCGAGGCGGCCGGCGACGATGCGCACGTCGAGTGAGTCCACGTCGCCGAAGGTCAGTTGCCCCGGCTCTTCGATCGTCCACTGCTGCATGCTCCGCCGGCCCTCTCTTGTGGGTACGCTCCTACATAAATCACGATATGTCGCGTTGGCGGCAAACTCAAGATGTATCGCGTTGTGGAGTGCGGGTGAGGGCAGCCGACATTGCAGGACCAACCGGTGCGACCCTGTCGGGTGACGGTGGCCGTGCTGTGGCAAAGGCCGTGCTATTCACGGAGAAGGGCGGGAATCAGTCGTCGTCCTCGTCGTCCAGGCGGGCCAGCCACGTGGCCAAGCGCTCGATCGGAGTCTCGAACTCCGGGTTGAGGTCGACGAACTCGCGCAGCCGCTCCCCGAGCCACAGCAGGCTGACCTCTTCCTCGCCCCGCCGCTCGACCAGCTCCTCGATCCCCCGATCGGTGAAGTACATCGTTCTCCCCTTTCCAACCGCCGGGCCCGGAAAGGGGCCTGGATGTGACGTGACCGGACATAGCAGCGAGCCCCCGGCGAGTACCGGGGGCTCGCTGGTAAGACGGCTCAGCCGAAGATCTGGTGCTGGATCTCTTCGAGCTCGGTGTCGTGCGAGTTGTGCGAACCCGTCGCCGGCGAGCTGTTGGGCCTGCGCGACACGCGCCGCACGGACCGTCCGCCCAGTGTCCCCGGGTCCTCGGCCAGCTTGAGGGTCAGGTACGGCCACGGCCCCATGTTGGCCGGCTCGTCCTGGGCCCACACCAGCTCGACCTGGTCGCCGTAGCGCCCCAGCTCGGCCGCCAGCTCGTCCGACGGGAACGGGTAGAGCCGCTCCAGCCGCACGAGGGCGACGTCGTCACGGCCCGACTTGTCGCGCGCCGCGGCCAGCTCGTAGTAAAGCTTGCCGGAGGTGAGCACGACCTTGGTCACCTTGCCGGGGTCGACGGTGGTGTCGCCGAGGACCGGCTGGAAGGTGCCCGAGGTGAAGTCGGCCGCCTTGGAGGTGGCCGCCTTGTGGCGCAGCAGCCACTTGGGCGTGAAGACCACCATCGGCTTGTGCCGCTCCGACTCCACCTGCCAGCGCAGCAGGTGGAAGTAGTTGGCCGGAGTGGTGGGCTGCGCGACCGTCATGTTGTCGAGCGCGCAGACCTGGAGGAAGCGCTCGATGCGGGCGGAGGAGTGGTCGGGGCCCTGGCCCTCGAAACCGTGCGGCAGCAGCAGCACGACCGAGGACTTCTGACCCCACTTCTGCTCGCCCGACGAGATGAACTCGTCGATGATCGTCTGGGCGCCGTTGACGAAGTCGCCGAACTGCGCCTCCCAGAGGACCAGCGCGTCGGGACGGACCACGCTGTAGCCGTATTCGAAGCCCAGCGCCGCGAACTCGCTGAGCAGCGAGTCGTAGACGTAGAACTTCGTGGTGCCGTGGTTGAACGTCTTGAGCGGCGTGTGGTCGGCGCCGGTCATCCGGTCCACCAGGACGGCGTGGCGCTGGGTGAACGTGCCGCGCCGGGAGTCCTGGCCGACCAGGCGCACCGGGTGGCCGTCGATCAGCAGCGAGCCGAACGCCAGCGTCTCGCCCATCGCCCAGTCGATCGCGTCCTGCTCGACGCTCTGACCGCGGCGCTGCAGCACCGGCGCGAGGCGCGGGTGCGGCGTGAAGCCCTCGGGCAGGTTGAGCTGGGTGTCGACGATGCGCTTGAGCGTCTCGTCGCTGATCGCGGTCGGCGTGTCCTCGTGGGACCACTTGACGACCTCGGTCGGCGGCACCCGCATCGCGCCCGCCTCCAGCGGCTTCTTCGCCGCCTCGCGGGTCTCGGTGAACGCCTGCTCCAGCTTGGCCTGGTAGTCGCGCAGCGCCTGCTCGGCCTCTTCGACCGTGATGTCGCCGCGGCCGATCAGGGCCTCGGTGTAGAGCTTGCGGGTCGAGCGCTTGGCGTCGATGAGGTCGTACATCAGCGGCTGGGTGAAGGCGGGGTTGTCGCCCTCGTTGTGGCCGCGGCGGCGGTAGCAGATGAGGTCGATGACGACGTCCTTGCGGAACGCCTGGCGGTATTCGTAGGCCAGCTCGCCCACGCGTACCACGGCCTCGGGGTCGTCGCCGTTGACGTGGAAGATCGGCGCCTGGATCATCCGCGCCACGTCGGTCGCGTAGACCGAGGAGCGGGAGGAGGCGGGCGAGGTCGTGAAGCCGACCTGGTTGTTGACCACCACGTGCACGGTGCCGCCGGTGCGGTAGCCGCGCAGCTGCGACAGGTTGAGCGTCTCGGCCACGACGCCCTGGCCGGCGAAGGCCGCGTCGCCGTGGATGAGGACCGGCAGGACCGTGAAGCCCTCCTCGCCGCGCTCCAGCAGGTCCTGCTTGGCGCGGACCACGCCTTCGAGCACCGGGTCGACGGCCTCCAGGTGGGAGGGGTTGGCGACCACGGACGCGGTGATGGTCTTGCCGCTCGGCGCGGTGAACTCGCCGCTCGCGCCCAGGTGGTACTTCACGTCGCCCGAGCCGTGCGCGGTGCGCGGGTCGATGTTGCCCTCGAACTCGCCGAAGATCTGGGCGTAGGACTTGCCCACGATGTTGGCCAGCACGTTGAGCCGGCCGCGGTGGGCCATGCCGATGACGACCTCGTCGAGGTCCTCGTCGGCGGCGTCGCTGATCACCGAGTCGAGCAGCGGGATCAGGGACTCGCCGCCCTCCAGCGAGAAGCGCTTCTGGCCGACGAACTTCGTCTGCAGGAACGTCTCGAACGCCTCGGCGGTGTTGAGCCGCGACAGGATGTTGAGCTGCTCGTCGCGCTCGGGCGACTTGTGCGGCTTCTCCACCCGCGCCTGGATCCAGGCCCGCTCCTCGGGGTTCTGGATGTGCATGTACTCGATGCCGACGGTGCGGCAGTAGGAGTCACGCAGCACGCCCAGGATCTCGCGCAGCTTCATCAGCGGCCGGCCGCCGAAGCCGCCGGTGGCGAACTCGCGCTCCAGGTCCCACAGCGTCAGGCCGTGTGACTGGATGTCGAGGTCGGGGTGCTTGCGCTGCTTGTATTCGAGCGGGTCGGTCTCGGCCATGAGGTGCCCGCGCACGCGGTAGGCGTGGATGAGCTCGATGACGCGCGCGGACTTGGCCACGTCGTCGTCGTGGGAGGCCGAGATGTCCTGGACCCAGCGGACCGGCTCGTACGGGATCCGCAGCGCCTCGAAGATCTCGTCGTAGAAGCCGTCCTCGCCGAGCAGCAGCCGGTGGATCTGCCGCAGGAAGTCACCCGACTGGGCGCCCTGGATGATCCGGTGGTCGTAGGTGCTGGTCAGCGTCATGACCTTGGAGACGGCCAGACGCGAGAGCGTGTCGGGGGAGGCCCCCTGGTATTCGGCCGGGTATTCCATCGCGCCGACGCCGATGATCGTGCCCTGGCCGGGCATGAGGCGCGGAACGGAGTGGACCGTGCCGATGGTGCCGGGGTTGGTCAGCGAGATCGTGGTGCCGGCGAAGTCGTCGACGCCCAGCTTGCCGGAGCGAGCCTTGCGGACGACGTCTTCGTAGGCGACCCAGAACTGCCGGAAGTCCATCTCCTCCGCGCCCTTGATGGAGGGCACGAGGAGCTGGCGGTCACCGTTGCTCTTCTGCACGTCGATGGCCAGGCCGAAGCCGACG
The DNA here is from genome assembly GCF_040649755.1 of Nonomuraea sp. NPDC048882. Taxonomy (NCBI): domain Bacteria; kingdom Bacillati; phylum Actinomycetota; class Actinomycetes; order Streptosporangiales; family Streptosporangiaceae; genus Nonomuraea; species Nonomuraea sp. NPDC048882. The sequence goes on along the minus strand of NZ_JBEZGB010000007.1, from coordinate 539,902 downwards.
TGCTCGGGCTTGACCAGGGTCGGCTTGCCGTCGATCTCCGCGTAGGAGTAGTTCATCTCCGGCATGGCGCGCAGCGCCTTGACGATCGCGAAGCCGATCAGATGGGTGAAGGAGATCTTGCCGCCACGGCCCCGCTTCAGGTGATTGTTGATCACGATGCGGTTGTCGATGAGCAGCTTGGCCGGGATGGCCCGCACACTGGTCGCCGTCGGAACCGTCAGTGACAGGTCCATGTTGGCGGCCGTGCGTGCGGCGGCGCCGCGCAGCTTGACCTCTTCGGCGCCCTTGGGCACCGCGGCGGCCGGCTGCTTCGGCTTCTCGGCCACGGGCTGCGCCTTGGGCGCCACCTTGGCCGGTGCCGTTGGAGGCGGCGCGGTGACAGTGCCGTTCGCCGCCTCCCTGACCGGGGTTCGGCCCGGTCCGTAATCAGGGTTGTAGTCAGCGAAGAAGTTCCACCAGGCCTTGTCGACAGACTCGGGATCTTGGAGGTACTTCTGGTACAGCTCGTCGACAAGCCACTCGTTCTGACCAAAGCTTGCCAGCGGGTTTGTCCGCGACGACTCAGACGACACGGCGGAAATCGCCCTCTTCCGCAGATCGGCGTTGATGTTAGAGAACCTGTCCAAGGCTACTCGCCCGGACTGGCAACGCGCGCCGAAGAGCCCGCGCCGCCTCGAACGATCCTCTCAGGACAGCGCGGAGAGGTCACGCTCGCCTAGTCAATCCGGGTAGTGCGCCATTTATTACTCTTTGGTATCAACGTCGATGCCTGAGGTTTATTTCCCGCCAGAAAGCAGCCTGGTGGTGATCCGTACCTCTGGGGACAACTCGGACAGGAGGTCCGCCAGCTCCTCGCCGGCCTGCTTGAGCTCCTCCAGTGACATGGGTTCCAGGCGTTCGAGCAGGAAGATCGCGTTGGTGGTCTCCTCGGTGAGGCGCGTGCGCACCACCTGGCGCCAGTTCCACCGGCGGCAGGTGACGCCGGCGTCGTCGCGCCAGATCACCTCGCCGGGCTCGGGCTGCCCGAGCGCCTCCTCCGACGGCTCGTCGCCGGCGGCCCTGACCAGCCGGGCCGGGCCGACGTAGCGGTCGAGGTCCTCGCCGCCGATGGGCAGCGCGTGCTTGACGCTGATCGAGTTGTACGCGTCGACCGCGCGGTTGATCTCCGGCAGCGGCATGCGGCGGGTGAGCGCGTCGACCGAGGGCCGGGTGCGCTGCGGCTTGGCGCCGAAGGCGCGGTAGGCGTCCTTCCAGGCGTCGATCTTGTCCGTCTGCACCTCCACCTCGGACGCCTCGGCCAGCCAGGCCCGGGTGCGGTCGTCGGTGGGCCCGTTGTTCAGGCCGTGCGCGGTCATGACCAGCACCGCGAAGTCGGGTCGCAGGGCGAGGACGGAGTCGTCCACCCAGATGTCGTCGAGCATCCCCACAGTTTAGAAGCCGGGGAACCCGGGAGCGGAAACCGCAAAATTCACTTTGCAAAATTCGCTTTGCGGTTTATCGTCGGTCGTATGCAGGAGTCGTACAAGATCACCGACCCGCAGGTGCTCAGGGCGGTCACCCATCCGCTGCGGGCCCGCCTGCTCGGTCTGCTGCGCGCCGACGGCCCGGCCACCGCGAGCGAGCTCGGCCGCAAGATGGGCGAGAGCTCCGGCTCGACCAGCTACCACCTCCGCGAGCTGTTCAAGTTCGGCTTCATCGAGGAGGACGACGACCGGCGCGACGGCCGTGAGCGCCGCTGGCGGGCGCGCCACCGCTACACCTCGTGGAACAGCAGGGAGATGTCCGACACCCCTGAGGGGCGCGAGGTGATCAAGGTCATGCGGCTGTGGCAGGCCGAGGCGCTCGGGCAGGTCGTGCAGGAGTTCGACGAGGCCGAGTGGTCTCCTGAGTGGGTGGAGACGGCCGGCATGAGCGACCACATCGCCGAGCTGCCGCCGGCCGGGCTGGCGGAGTTCATGGCGCGCACGGAGGAGATCCTGCGCGAGCTGACCGCCCGCCACGCGGGGGCTCCCGACATCGAGCAGGTACGGATCTGGGTGGGGGGCTTCCCCAGAGCCCGGGAGGAGAGATCATCATGACCGCGCGATCGGCGTACCGGCGTTACCTGCTCGTCAGCTTCCTGACCTGGCTGCCCGTGGGGCTCATGGCGGCCGGCATGGTGCTGCTGATGAGCGAGAGGGGGCTCGGCCTGGCCCAGATCGGCCTGGTGATCACCGTCTACTCGCTCGTGGCCGTCTGCCTGGAGCTGCCCACGGGCGGCTTCGCCGACGTCGTGGGGCGGCGCGTGGTGCTGGCCGCCTCGGCCGCGGTCACGGTGGCGGCGCTCGCGCTGATCAGCGTGTCCACGACGTTCTGGATGTTCGTGGCGAGCGGCGTGCTGAAGGGCGTGGCCAGGGCGCTGTCCAGCGGCCCGGCCACCTCCTGGTACGTCGACACGCTGCACGGCATCGAGGGCCGGGACGCCGACCTCAAACCGGGCCTGGCCGGGGGCAGCGCGATGGAGTCCGTGGCCCTGTGCGTGGGCGTGCTGGCGGGTGGCGCCCTGCCGCTCCTGGTGCCGCCCTCGCTGATCTTCCCGCTGGCCGCGCCGTCCATGGTGGGCGCGGTGGCGGCGCTGGTGCTGCTGGTGGTGGTGCTCATCGCGATGCCCGAGCCGGCCCACGAGCGCCGCTCGTTCGGCGGCGTCCTGCGCGAGGTTCCCGCCACGGTGGCGGGTGGCGTCAGGCTCGCGCTGCGGGGCGCGGTGCTGCGCCGGCTCATGCTCGCCGCCGTCGTCTCCGGCGTCGTCCTGACCGGCATCGAGCTGCTCACGCCCGGCCGGCTGGCCGAGCTGGCGGGCACGGCCGAGCGCGGCAGCCTGGCCTACGCGGTGGTGGCGGCGCTCGGGTTCGCCGGCAGCGCGGCGGGCAGTTCGCTCGCGCCCCGCGCGGCGCGGCTGGCGGGCGGCTCCGCGCGGGGCGCCATCGCGGGGACGGTGCTGATGGCGCTCTCGGTCGCCGCGCTGGCCGCCACGGCGGACCTCCGCGGCGCCGCGGGGCTGGTGAGCGCCGGGCTGGCCTACGTCGCGCTCTTCGTGGGCCTCGCGGTGGCGGGCGTGCTGTGCCTGGAGATGACCCACAAAGCGGTCACCGCCGCCGAGCGCACCACGGTCACCTCGACCAGTTCGCTGTCCCTTCAGGGCGGCGGGGCCGCGGCCAACCTCGCGCTCGGCGCCCTGGCCGCCCAGGCCGGCCTGCCGGTGGCGTGGGGGATCACGGCGGCGGTGGCGCTGGTCTCGGTGCTGGTGTTCGTCCGGATGCCCCTGGTCGGGGTGGTCACAAGCTCCAGTCCAGATCAGGTCCTACCGGCACGATCCGGCTCGGGTTGATGCCGGGCTGGGTGAGGTAGTAATGACGCTTGATCTGGTCGAAGTCGGTGGTTTCGCCGAAGGCCGGGATGGCATGCAGCCGGCGCGCGTACGCCCAGAGTGCCGGATAGTCCACCAGCCGGCGGACCGAGCACTTGAAGTGCGTGTGATAGACCGCGTCGAACCTGGCCAGAGTCGTGTAGAGGCGCACATCGCTGTCGGTGAGCGTGTCGAAGAGGTGCTCCGACCCGGCCAGGCGCACCTCCAGGAAGTCGAGGGTGGTGAACACCCGCGCGACCGCCTCCTCGTACACCTGCTGGTCACGGGAGAAGCCGGCCTCGTAGACCGCGTTGTTGAGGCCGTGGTAGAGGCGGTCGTTCATGATGTCGATGTCGGGGCGCAGGCGTTCCGGATAGAGGTCGGGGGAGGTCCCCCATGACGTCTCCAGGTCGAGGGTGATCTGGGGGAAGTCGTTGGTGACGATCCGCTTGTCCTGGGTGTCCCAGATGCAGGGGACGGTGTAGCGGCCCGTGTAGTCGGGGTCGGTGGCGAGGTAGAGCTCCGACAGGTATTCCGGGTCGCCGCCAGGGACGCGCCAGCCCTTCTCGTCCCTGATGGGGTCCACAATCGTGACGTCCAGCAGGTCCTCCAGGCCGAGGAGCGCGCGGACGATCAGCACCCGCTGGGCCCACGGGCAGGCGTAGGAGGCGTAGAGCCGGTAGCGGCCGGGCTCGGGCGGGCCCAGGCGATCGGTGAAACGGTTGGGCTGCCGGACGAAGCGGCCATCGGCGTCGAACTCGCGGCTCGGCTTCATGACCCCAGTAGAACACGATTCGGGCGCAGAACTATATTCGGGCGTGTGGCGAAATTTGTGGTGACACCCTCGAACGCGGCGCAGCGGGAGGCGTGGGTAGGCGGGACGATCCCGGACGTCGAGCGGGTACGGCCGGGAGTGTGGTCGGTCCCGGTGCCGATCCCGATCAACCCCCTCCGGTACGTGCTGGTCTACGTCCTCGAACTGCCCGACGGCGTGGCGATCATCGACGCCGGCTGGAACACCGACGAGGCGTACGACGCGCTCGTCGCGGGCCTGGGCGTGGCCGGGTACGCGATCACCGACGTCAAGGGCGTGCTCGTCACCCACATCCACCCCGACCACTACGGCCTGGCCGGACGGGTCCGCGAGATGTCCGGCGCCTGGATCGCGCTGCATCCCGCGGACGCCCGCCTGGTGCGCGAACGCTACGACGACGCGGCCATCGACTCCCTCGTCCAGCGCGAGCGGGCGCTGCTGCAGCGCTGCGGCGTCCCCGAGCTGACCCTGGACGAGCTGGCGGGGGCGTCCATGATGATCAGGCACATGGTCTCGATGGCCAGGCCCGACCGGCTGATCGAGGACGGCGAGGAACTCGGCCTGCCCGGCTGGGACCTGCGGGCCGTCTGGACGCCAGGACACTCGCCCGGCCACCTGTGCTTCGTCTCTCCCGAGCGCAAGGTGCTGTTCTCGGGTGACCACGTGCTGGCGAAGATCACGCCCATCGTGGCCGTGCACCCCCAGTCGGGGCCCAACCCGCTGGCCGACTACCTCGACTCACTGGCCGCCGTACGCAAGCTGGACGTGGACGAGGTGCTGCCCGCGCACGAGTTCCGCTTCCTCGAACTGGCCGAACGGGTGGACACCGTGATGGCGCACCACGACGAGCGGCTGGCCGAGATCGAACGGGTGCTCGGCGCGGCAGGGGCGTCGTCGTGCTGGGAGGTGGCCACCCGGTTGACCTGGTCGCGGCCGTGGGAGACGATCCCGCCGTTCATGCGGCGCTCGGCCAACAACGAGACGCTGGCTCACCTGGCGTGGTTGGAGGCGAAGGGACGGGTAGTGCGGCAGGCGGGTGAGCCGGACCTGTGGCTGAAGCCCTGAGGCGGTTATCGTACTCATACTAGAATGTTGTTCTCCTGCGCGGGAGGTTCGATGCTTCGGTTCGATGACAGGGTCGCGATCATCACGGGGGCCGGGCACGGCCTCGGCAAGTCACACGCCCTCCTGCTGGCCGAGCGGGGCGCCAAGGTCGTCGTCAACGACCTCGGCGGCGCGCTCGACGGCACGGGCGCCTCGACGGGGCCGGCCGCCGAGGTCGCCGACCTCATCACGAAGAACGGCGGCCAGGCGGTGGCCAACGCCGACGACATCTCCACGCCCGAAGGGGCCAGGGCCGTCGTCCAGGCGGCGGTGGACGCGTTCGGCAAGGTCGACATCGTCGTCAACAACGCGGGCATCCTGCGCGACAAGTCGTTCGGGAAGATGACGGTCGAGGAGTTCGACGCGGTGCTGGCCGTGCACGTACGCGGCTCGTACCTGGTCAGCCAGGCCGCTTACCCGCTGATGAAGGCGGCCGGTTACGGGCGCGTCGTCAACACCTCCAGCCCGGCAGGGCTCTTCGGCAACTTCGGGCAGGCCAACTACTCCACCGCCAAGATGGGCCTGGTCGGCCTGACCAAGACGATCGGCATCGAGGGCGCGCGCAACGGCATCAAGGCCAACGCGATCGCCCCCGTCGCCTGGACCCGGATGACGGAGGCGCTGCTGCCGGCCGAGTTCGAGGCCAAGTTCACGCCCGAGCGGGTCAGCGCGCTGGTCGCCTATCTCGTGCACGAGTCGTGCGAGGCCAGCGGTGAGGTCTTCACCGTCGGCGGCGGGCGGGTGGCGCGGGTGTTCGTGGCCGAGGGGCCCGGCTGGAAGACCGACGACGTCACGCCCGAGGCGATCGAGGCCAACTGGGGGGCGGTCATGGCCGAGCAGCCGTACGTGCTGACGGCCGGCGACTCGATGAAGGCGATGCTCTGACGACGGTGCTCTGACGGTGCTCTGACGGGGCTAGGGCGGTGTCGTGGCTGTTAACGAGGCGGTAACGGTATCGCGGCCGGTCGCGGCGCTCTGACCGGGCCGTCGCCGTCCGCGACGATCTGACTGCGCCGCGGTCGCGAACCACCTCCACGTGCCGCCGCGTCGGGCTCCGCCCCAGGTGAAGCCGGGTTTTCCGGGCGCCGGTCCCCTGACAGGGGCCGGCGCTTCGCACGTCCGCCCGATGTCGGAAATGTCGATACGAACGGGTTGGAACCCCGCCTTTGTTCGATCTCCGGCGGAAGTTGGGGGAGTTTGGTCGATTATCACTCTTGATTTGCCGCATCGGTGATCTTATTGTCGCGGCATGACCCCCCTGCCGGGCTCCGCCGGCGACGTGCTGACACTGATCAGTGCGGGCTCCGCGACGACCCGTTCCGATCTGGCGAAGCTGACCGGCCTGGCCAGATCCACGATCTCCCAGCGCGTCGACGCGCTGATCGAACGCGGACTCGTCGAGGAGACCGAGAGCGGCGAGTCCACCGGCGGCCGACCGCCGCGCCAGCTGCGCCTGCACACCGAGGAGCACGCCTTCGCCGGCGTGGACCTCGGTGCCACGCACTGCCGGGTGGCGCTGATGGACATCTCGGGCGAGGTGCTGGCCGAGTGCGAGGACGGGCTGCTGATCGGGGAGGGCCCTGAGACGGTGCTCGCCCACGTGGACCAGCGGCTCGACCACCTGCTCGACCGGGTCGGACGGCCCCGTTCCGCGCTGCGGGCCATCGGCATCGGCGTGCCGGGGCCGGTGGAGTTCGCCACCGGACGGCCGAACAACCCGCCGATCATGCCGGGCTGGAACGACTACCCCGTCCCCGAGTACTTCGACGGCGTCGAGGTCTTGGTGGACAACGACGTCAACGTGATGGCGCTGGGCGAGCACCGCAACGCCTTCCCCGGCGCCGGCCACCTGCTGTTCGTCAAGGTCGGCACCGGCATCGGCTGCGGCATCATCGCCGAGGGCACGCTCCACCGGGGCGCCCAGGGCTCGGCCGGCGACATCGGGCACATCCGGGTCAGCGGCCACGACGACGCCGGCTGCCGGTGCGGCAACAGCGCCTGCCTCGAAGCCGTGGCCGGTGGGGCCGCGATCGCGCGGAGGCTGAGCGAGCTGGGCCTGTCGGCCGAGTCGGGAGGCGACGTGGTGGCGCTCGTGCAGGCGGGCGACACGCAGGCGCTGCGCCTGGTCAGGGAGGCCGGCCGGCTGATCGGCGAGGTGCTGGCCGGCCTGGTCAACTTCTTCAACCCCGAGGTCATCGTCATCGGCGGCGCGCTGTCGCGGGTGCACGAGCATCTGCTGGCCGGGATCAGGGAGACGGTCTACCGCAGATCGCTGCCGCTGGCCACGCACCATCTGTCCATCACGCCGAGCCGTACCGGCATCAACGCCGCCGCGCTCGGCGCCGGAATCCTAGCGATCGAGCACTATCTGTCACCCGACAACATCAACCGCATCGTCAACGCCTGAAAGGGACTTCCGATGCTGGTCATGCAGGGCATCGTCAAGCAGTTCCCCGGCGTGCGCGCGCTGGACGGGGTCGATCTGGACGTACGCGCGGGCGAGGTGCACTGCCTGCTCGGCCAGAACGGCGCCGGAAAATCCACCCTGATCAAAGTGCTCGCCGGAGTGCACCAGCCGGACGAGGGCACCATTTTGTTCAACGGGAGCGAAGTACGTCCCGGGAGCCCCATCGACGCCATCAAACTCGGCTTCGCCACCATCTACCAGGAACTCGACCTGGTCGACGGGCTCAGCGTGGCCGAGAACATCTTCCTCGGCCACGAGCACGCCCGCCTGGGCTTCGTCAACAGAGGCGAGGGCAGGCGCGCCGCGCGCGAGGTGCTCGAACGCCTGGGCCATCCGGAGATCCGCCCGTCGGCCGAGGTCGGCCGGCTGTCGCCGGCGGCCAAGCAGGTCGTCTCGATGGCCCGCGCGCTCTCGCACGACGCGCGCCTGATCATCATGGACGAGCCGTCCGCCGCCCTCGCCCACGACGAGGTGGCCAACCTCTTCCGCATCATCCGCGAGCTCACCGCCCAGGGTGTGGCCGTGGTCTACATCTCCCACCGCCTGGAGGAGATCCGCGAGATCGGCGACCGGGTCACGGTGCTGAAGGACGGCCGTACGGTCGCCGTCGGCCTGTCCGCGAGCGAGACCCCGACCACGCAGATCGTCTCTCTGATGACGGGCAGGAACGTCGAGTACGTCTTCCCGCCCAGGGGCGGCCGCGAGCCGGGCGAGGAGGTGCTGCGCGTGGAGAACCTCACCTCGCCCGGCGTCTTCTCCGACGTCTCGTTCTCGGTGCGGGCGGGCGAGATCGTGGGCCTGGCCGGGCTCGTCGGCTCGGGCCGCTCGGAGATCCTCGAAGCCGTGTACGGCGCCCGCCCCGCCTCGGGCCGCGTCCTGCTCGAAGGCCGCCCGGTGCGCCGCGGCGTCGTCGGCACGGTCAAGCGCGGCATGGGCCTGGCCCCCGAGGAACGCAAGGCCCAGGCCCTGCTCCTCGACCAGAGCGTGACTGCCAACATCACGCTGGGCACCCTGCCGGGCTTCTCCAAGTTCGGCTGGATCGACCGCAAACGTGAGCTGGACGAGGCCAAGCGCCTTTCCGAAATGCTCGATATCCGGCCACCCGACCCGGAACGCCCGATCCGCACCCTGTCGGGCGGCAACCAGCAGAAGGCCGTGCTCGCCCGCTGGCTGCTCGGCGGCACCAAGCTGCTCCTGCTCGACGAACCGACCAGAGGCGTGGACGTGGGCGCCAGGGCCGAGCTGTACGCGGTCATCCACGACCTCGCCGAGCAGGGCATCGGCGTGCTCCTGGTCTCCAGCGAGGTGCCCGAGGTGCTCGGCCTGGCGGACCGGGTGCTCGTGCTGCGCGAAGGGGCCGTCATCCACGAGGGCGAGGCCGAAGGGCTGGACGAGCACCGTGTACTGGACATGATCATGAATGGGAGGGCGGCGTGATGAGCGAGCCCACGACGGACCGGCCCCCGGGGAAGACGGCCGCCCTGTCACTGCCGTCGATCCGCGGCGTCGGAGAGATGCGCCACCTCGGCCTGTTCGGCGCGCTGGCGCTGCTGGTCGTGGTCGGCCTGGTCACCCGGCCGGACAACTTCGCGACCGCCTCCAACCTGATCAGCATCCTGTCGCTGGCGGCCACCATCGGCGTGATCACGGTCGGGGCCACGTTCGTCATCATCGGCGGCGGCATCGACCTGTCGGTGGGCGCGATCATGGCTCTGGCCTCGGTCTGGGCGACGACGCTGGCCACGCAGTCGTACGGGCCGGTGGTGATGTCGATCTGCGCGATCCTCGTCGGCACCGGGGCGGGGCTGGTCAACGGGTGGCTGATCGCCTACGGGCGGCTGGTGCCGTTCATCGCCACGCTGGCCATGCTGGTGGCCGCGCGCGGCCTGGCTCAGCGCATGTCCGACCGCAAGACGCAGCTGATCTCGTCCGACAACGCGGCCATCGTGGATCTGTCGACCACCCGCGTGGCCGGCATCCCGCTGCTCGTCTACGTCTTCGCCCTCGTCGTGATACTCGGGTGGGTGCTGCTCAACCGCACGACGTTCGGGCGGCGTACGTACGCGGTCGGCGGCAACCCCGAGGCGGCCCGCCTGGCCGGCATCGACGTGCGCAGGCACACGATGCTGCTCTACGCCCTGTCCGGGCTGTGCTGCGGCATCGCGGCCATCCTGATCATGGCGCGCACCACCACCGGCTCGTCCACCCACGGCGACCTGTACGAGCTCGACGCGATCGCCGCGGTGATCATCGGCGGCACGCTGCTCACCGGAGGGCGAGGCACGATCATGGGCTCCATCCTGGGCCTGCTGATCTTCACCCTCATCACCAACCTGTTCATCCTCAACGGCCTCAACACCAGCGACCAGCTGATCGCCAAGGGCCTGATCATCGTCGTCGCCGTCCTTCTCCAGCGGCGGAACCTGAAGGAGAGAGCACCATGAGTGACAACGTCGCGCGCAGGGGATTCCTCGTCGGCGGTCTCGGCGGAGCCGTTCTCTTAGCGACCGGCTGCACCAGCAACGAGCCGGCGGCCGCTCCGTCGAGCGCGGCCCCGGCTCCGGCCCAGGCGACCGGTGGCAACGACCAGCCGGGCACCAAGGTCGTGATCGGATTCTCGGCCCCGGCCGCCGACCACGGCTGGATCGCGGCCATCGCCAAGAACGCCGAGAGCGCCGCCAAGCAGTATTCCGACATCGAGTTCAAGCCCGTCGAGCCCACCAACGACATCAACCAGCAGATCTCCGCGGTCGAGTCGCTGATCGCGGCCAAGGTGAACGCGCTGGTGATCCTGCCCAACGACGGCCAGCAGCTCAACCAGGTCGCGCTGCAGGCCACCGAGGCGGGTATCCCGGTGATCAACCTCGACCGCATCTTCCCCGACAAGCTCGCCTACCGGACCTGGATCGGCGGCGACAACTACGGCATGGGCGTGGCCGCCGGCCACTACATCGGCAAGGAGCTCAAGAGCAAGAACGTGACGAACCCCGTGATCGTCGAGATCCAGGGCATCGCCACGCTCCCCCTGACCCAGGACCGCAGCAAGGGCTTCGCCGACGCGCTCAAGACGTACGGGTTCAAGGTCACGGCCCAGCAGGACGCCCAGTTCACCGTCGAGACCGGCAACGAGGTGGCCACCTCGCTGCTCCAGGCGCACAAGAAGATCGACGCGCTCTGGAACCACGACGACGACCAGGGCGTGGGCGTGCTCGCCGCCATCAAGGAGGCGAACCGCAACGAGTTCATCATGGTCGGCGGCGCCGGATCGCTGAACGCGATGAAGGAGATCCAGACGGGCACGTCCGTGCTCAAGGCGACGGTCACCTACAGCCCGACCATGGCCTCCTCGGCGATCAAGCTGGCGCGTCTGATAGCACAGGGGAAGGGCATGAGTGATCTGGTGGAGAACCAGGTTCCCCAGTCGATCACACTCGCGTCCGAGACCATCACCAAGGACAACGTCGAGAAGTACCTGGCGCTCGGCTTCGAGTCCTGATCCTGATCGGGGGTTGCATGTCAGACAGAACCACCATCGGCGTGGGCATGGTCGGCTACGCCTTCATGGGCCGTGTCCACTCCCAAGCCTGGCGAAGCGTGGGCGCCTTCTTCGACCTGCCGCTGGCACCGCGCATGGCGGTGCTCTCCGGCAGGTCCAAGGAGCGCACCGAGGCGGCCGCCGCGCAGCTCGGCTGGGACGCCGTCGAGACGGACTGGAGAGAGCTGGTCAAGCGCGACGACGTGCAGATCGTCGACATCTGCACGCCGGGCGACTCCCACGCCGAGATCGCCATCGCCGCGTTGCAGGCCGGCAAGCACGTACTCTGCGAGAAGCCGCTGGCCAACACCGTGGCCGAGGCCGAGGCCATGGTGGCGGCCGCCGCCGTGGCGCCGGGCAAGAGCATGGTGGCCTTCAACTACCGGCGGGTGCCCGCGATCGCGCTCGCCCGCCGGTACGTCGAGGAGGGCCGGATCGGCGAGATCAGGCACGTACGCGCCGCGTACCTGCAGGATTGGATCGTCGATCCGGAGTTCCCGCTGGTCTGGCGGCTGCAGAAGGACAAGGCGGGCGCCGGCGCGCTGGGTGACATCGGCTCGCACATCGTCGACGCCGCCCAGTTCATCACCGGCCAGAACGTGGTGGGCGTGTCCGCGCTGACGGAGACGTTCATCAAGGAGCGGCCGCTGGCGGCGGAGTCGGCGGGGCTGGGCGCCACTGGCTCCTCCGCCCGCGGCACCGTCACCGTCGACGACGCCGCGCTGTTCATCGGCCGGCTGTCGGGCGGCGCGGTGGCCTCCTTCGAGGCCACCCGCTTCGCCAACGGGCGCAAGAACGCGATGCGCATCGAGATCAACGGCTCGCGCGGCAGCCTGGCCTTCGACTTCGAGGCGATGAACGAGCTCTGGTACAGCGCCGACGGCGGCGGCTTCGAGCGCATCCTGGTCACCGAGCCCGACCACCCGTACGTCGGCGCCTGGTGGCCGCCCGGCCACGGACTCGGCTACGAGCACACCTTCACCCACGAGATCAAGGACTTCCTGGAAGCGGTCGCCACCGGAGCCGACCCGACGCCCTCGTTCGCCGACGGGCTGCGGGTGCAGCGGGTGCTGGAGGCGGTCGAGCGCAGCGCGGCTGAGGGTAGCCGCTACACGGACGTGGAGGACTGATGAGACCAGTCACGCTGTTCACGGGACAGTGGGCCGACCTGCCCTTCGAGGAGGTGTGCAGGCTGGCGGCCGAATGGGGCTACGACGGCCTGGAGATCGCCTGCTCGGGTGACCACTTCGACGTGGCCCAGGCCGTGTCGGACCCGTCGTACGTGGAGCAGAAGCGCGCGCAACTGGACAAGCACGGCCTGAAGGTATGGACGATCTCCAACCACCTCGTGGGCCAGGCCGTGTGCGACCATCCCATCGACGAGCGGCACAAGGCCATCCTCCCGGCGCGCATCTGGGGCTCGGGTGACCCCGAGTCCGTGCGCCAGGCGGCGGCCGAGGACCTGAAGAACACCGCCCGCGCCGCCGCGCTGCTCGGCGTGGACACCGTGGTGGGCTTCACGGGCTCGTCGATCTGGCACACGGTCGCGATGTTCCCGCCGGTGCCCGCCTCCATGGTGGACGCCGGCTACCAGGACTTCGCCGACCGCTGGAACCCGATCCTCGACGTCTTCGACGAGGTCGGGGTGCGTTTCGCGCACGAGGTGCACCCGAGCGAGATCGCCTACGACTACCACACCACCGTGCGCACCCTGGAGGCCATCGGCCACCGGCCCGCGTTCGGCCTCAACTGGGACCCCTCCCACATGGTGTGGCAGGACATCGACCCGGTCGGCTTCATCCTCGACTTCAAGGACCGCATCTACCACGTGGACTGCAAGGACACGCGGGTCCGGGTCGGCGACGGCCGCAAGGGCCGCCTGTCGTCGCACCTGCCGTGGGCGGACATGCGCCGAGGCTGGGACTTCGTCTCGACCGGCCGCGGCGACGTGCCGTGGGAGGACTGCTTCAGGGCGCTGAACTCGATCGGGTACGAAGGTCCGATCTCGATCGAGTGGGAGGACGCGGGGATGGACCGGCTGGACGGGGCCAAGGAGGCACTGTCCTACATCCGCACCCTCAACTCCATCACCCCGCCGACCACGGCCTTCGACGCGGCCTTCTCGACCACGTAACAGCCGCTTTTGAGCGCCCCCCGGCCCTCTGGGCCGGGGGGCGCACGGCTCTCTCCATCGGTAGAGAAGCTCTCAGAGGTGAGCGCCTCTGCTATGCATGTCATGGAGCAATTACCTGGGGAGACAGTGATGGCTGCAGGGTTGACGGATGCGCTGGGATTCCGATGGGACAGAGAGTCGATCAGACAGGACGTCGGCGTTCATTCGGTTGAGCGGGCGGTTTGGAGGTACCAGCGCGCGCTTCCCGAGTTCGTATGGGACGCGGCCGCTCTGGAAGGAAATCCGTTCACCTATCCAGAGGTGCAGACCCTCATGGAGGGCATCACCGTGGGCGGTCGGAAGCTCAGCGATGAACGGCAGGTGATCAATCTAGCCGAGTCGGCCAGAGAACTTGTGCGCGTCGTGAAGGCGGAAAAGTTCAGACTCGACAAGCCCACGTCGGATCACTTCCAGAAGTTGATCGCCGAAGGTGAGGCCCTTGAGGTCGGGCATTTCAGAGGAGAGGGTCCCCTCACCCTGACGCCCGGGGTCAGCCTAGGCTCACACGGCAGGTACATGCCGCCTCCGACGGTGCCAGGGGGCGCGAATCTGCGGCAGATCTTCTCGGACGGGGTGCAGGCCATCTACGCCGAGATACAGTCGCCGTTCGAGCAGGCCATCGCGTACTTCCTGTTCGCGGCCCTGCAGCGGTTCTATTTCGACGGCAACAAGCGAACCGGCCGCACCATGATGAACGGTCACCTCATGTCGAACGGGATGGACGCCATCAGCGTGCCCGCTGTCCGGAGAGCCGAGTTCAACACCACAATGGTCGACTTCTACCGGACCAAGGACGCGACGGCCACGTTCGCCTTCCTCACCTCGTGCCACCCGGACTTCGAGGAGCCTCCGGGAGTCCTGTGACGCGTATCCTTTCACCCCGCTACGGCAATGAAAGGATAGTCGTTATCCTTTCACGCTCGGGGGCGGCGTGAAAGGATAACGACCAGCATTTGGGGGATTCGCCCGGTTTGCTTCGGTTGGGGTTCGGCTTCCTGGCGTCAGTCCATGATGACGATCTGGCGGAGGACCTCGCCGCCGCGCAGGGCCGCTACGGCGTCGTTGAGGTCGGCGAGGCGGATTCTGGCGCTGATCATGGACTCCAGGTCGAGCAGGCCCGTCTTGTGCAGCTTGGCGAAGTACGGGAAGTCGTGGCGGACGTCGGCCTCGCCGTACAGGCTGGACAGCAGGTTCTTGCCTTCGAAGAGGAGGCTGAAGGCGGAGATGGACACCATGTCGTCCATCGCCCCGGCCCCGACCACGATGACGTCGCCGCCCGCACGGGTGAGTTGCCAGGCGCTCTGGATCGTGGCGGCCTTGCCGACCACCTCGAAGCCGTAGTCGAAGCCGCCGCCGCCCGTGAGCTCGTTCAGGGCCTCGGGGACCTGCTCGGGAGTCACCGCGTGCGTCGCCCCGACCTTCTTGGCGAGTGCGTGCTTGGACTCCAGCGGGTCCACCGCGAGGATCGTCCTGGCGCCGGAGACGCGGGCGCCCTGGATGACGGACAGGCCGACGCCGCCGCAGCCGATCACCACGACCGTGGAGCCCGGCCGCACCTTCGCGGTGTTGATCGCGGCGCCCACGCCGGTCGTGATGCCGCAGCCGATCAGGGCCGCGGCCTCCCAGGAGACGTCCTCGTCGATCTTGATCGCGCCCTGCCAGGGCACGATGATCTCCTCCGCCCAAGTGCCGCACCCGGCCATCCCGAAGACCGTCGCGTCGTCGCCGCCGAGGCGGAAGTTGCCCTTGGAGAAGGACTCGATGACGTACTTCATGCACAGGTACGGCTGCCCGCCCACGCACAGCTCGCACTCCTGGCAGGCGGGGCGCCAGGAGATGACCACGTGGTCGCCGGGTTTGACCGAGCTGACGTGCTCGCCCACCTCGACCACCTCGCCGGCGCCCTCGTGGCCCGGGATGAGCGGCACGGGTTGCGGCAGCACGCCGGTCATGGCCGACAGGTCCGAGTGGCAGACACCCGTGGCTCTGATCCGCACGCGTACGTCGGTCGGCCCGACGGGGGCCAGGGTGACGTCGTCCCGGATGTCGAGCTTGTCGTTGCCTACGGCGTGCAGGATCGCGGCGCGCATGGGGTTCCTCCTCGTGCCTGGGCTATTCCTCGAGGGACAGAGCGGCTTTCGGGCAGGACCTGACCGCGTGGCGGACGCGGTCCTGCGTCTCGGGGGGTGGTTGCGGGAGCAGGATGTGCAGCTGGTCGTCGTCGTCCAGCTCGAACACCTCCGGCGCGAGCCCCGTGCACACGGCGTTGGCTTCGCAGACCAGCTCGTCCACCTTGACCTTCATGTGAGCCTCCTGTGATCCCATGAGACCACTTTGGTGCGCTCGACGACGTACGCAACCCGTTTGAGGCCGGTTTTCTCCACGTACGGACGCAGCAGCTCGTCCGGTACGCCGGGCGTCATCCTGCGGGCGATGGTCATGCCGATGTCCATGACGCGGTCGCGGTCGTCGACCCTGCGGGCGGTGCCGTACACCAGGACGCCGCGCAGCTGGTCGTAGTCGTCGCCGGTCTCGACCAGGCAGCTCACCCGGGGGTCGCGGGACAGGTTGCGGGCCTTCTGCGCCTTCGCGTAGGTCCAGAAGGCGATCTCCCCGCCCGCGAGGCCGTAGAACATGGTCACCAGGTGCGGGGTGCCGTCGGCGTTGATGGTGGCCAGCTGCACCTTGCGCGAGCTCTCCAGGAAGGCGGTGACGTCGTCGTCCGACATGGCGATGCGTGCGCGCTGATTCACGTGCCAAGTAGAACAGGTTGCAGAACGGCCCGGCAAGAGCCCGCCGGAATGTTATTCGGTTCGGCTAGGGTGCATGCCTATGTCGATGCCGTCAGAGCTGCTGTACGCGGCCAAGCACGCCAAGGGATTCATGCCGCAGGACGAGGGCCTGGCCTTGTTCGAGGCGGCCTGCCGGTACGGCAAGCTCGGCCCCATCTGCGAGATCGGCACCTACTGCGGCAAGTCGGCGATCTACCTCGGTGCGGGGGCCAGGAAGTCCGGCTCGGTGGTCGTCACCGTCGACCACCACCGCGGCTCCGAGGAGATCCAGCCGGGCTGGGCGCACCACGACCCGACGCTGGTGGACCCGCGCTTCGGCAAGATGGACTCACTGCCGACCTTCAGGACCACGATCGCCGCCGCCGGCCTGGAGGAGGAGGTGATCGCCGTCGTCGGCAGGTCCGAGCGGGTGGCCGCGCTCTGGAGCACGCCGCTGGCCATGCTGTTCATCGACGGCGGCCACTCCGAGGAGCCGGTGACCCGCGACTACGAGGGCTGGGCGCCGCACGTCATGACGGGCGGGGCGCTGGTCTTCCACGACATCTATCCCGATCCGGCCGACGGCGGGCAGGCGCCGTTCCAGGTCTATCGGCGGGCGCTGGCGTCTGGGGCGTTCGAGGAGGTGTCGGTGACGGGGTCGCTGCGGGTGCTGGAGCGGGTAGGCCCGGGAATCTGAGCCTTCACAAGGCGGTCAGCAGCGGTGGCGGCGGTTCCAGGAGCGGCGGATCTGCGACTGCCAGCGCTGGAAGTCCTCGTGCGTGTGCGCCTCGTGCCCGAGCGCGATGAGCGCCTGGTCCGTCCACGAGGCCGCCTCCTCCGGGTCGGTCCCGGCCAGGATCGGCACGGCCCGCGCGACGTGCGCGGGCAGCTCTCCCGAACGCAGCCGCGCGGCGACCGCGAAGGCGCACCCCTGGGCCAGGTACGCGCGGAACCCGTCGGCCCCCGCGTGCTCGGTCAGCCACCACAGCTCGTCGGCCTCGGCCCCGCCCGTGTACGTGGCCGCGAACCCGACCCCGCTCCACAGGTCGGCCCGCCGCGGCGCGGGAAAACCGCCGATCCGCGTGGCCGCGTCGTCGGGGGAGGCGCCGTCGTGGTACCACAGCAGCCGCCCGAGCCCCTGGTCGAAGACCGCGCAGTGCGCCCTGGTGAGCAGGTCGGGCATGGTCCGCTCGCCCACCAGGCGATCGGTCCTGGTCAGCCCCATCTGGAAGCCGAACCCGTCCACCGCCAGCCAGCGCAGCAGCGGATGGGCCCGGCGCGCGCCCCACACCGGGCGCAGCCGTACGAGTGCGTACCCGCGGCCGGCGCCCAGGTAGGCGGCGTGGCGGTGATGCTGGGCGGGGCCGGCCAGTAGCTCGTGAAGGCGCCGGCCCCGGGTCAGGGTGAGCAGGTCGAGTACGGTGCAGGCGGCGGCCGCTCCCTCGTAGCCGAAGGGCCGCTGCTCGTGCGGGATCTCCTCGATCTTCTCTGTCTCGCGTGACATCACCGCGTTGTAGCCGAAGACGTACGAACTCTCGGCCTTCGTGAAGACCATCCGCGAAGGCCCGCCCCTGGACCGGAATCTCCGCCGGCCCAGATCGGACTCCAGCGGATCCTTGGCCAGGAATCTGCGCAACCCTCTGGCCCGCGACACCTGCGGCTCAGCCGCCGGATGGGTCCTGACCTGGTCCAAGAACGATGTTGTGCCCGTGTCGCCCACGCTTCCCCCGAAGACGCCTCGTACGGCCAGACACGAAGCTAGTAACCCCATTGCGCCGTTCGACGGCGGCGCACCGGTTGTCCCCGGCAAAGAACCGGCAAAAGCCCTTGTGCGTGGCTCAGAGACCTTCTTCGGCCGCCTGGGGAGGCACGCGTACGCCGGCGCACCCGCACACGTCAGGATCGAACACGGAGGTCCCCGCGATGTCGCGGAACAGCCCGGCCCCCGCCGAATACCCGGCCAGCGCGTCGGCCGCGAGGACGGTCGCGGCGGCGGTGTAGCCGGAGCGCTCGTGCGGGAAGTGCTTGCGGTTGACGAACTGCCAGCCGGTCCAGTACGAGCCGTCCTCGTGCCGCAGGTGCTGCATGTCCTGGAACAGCGCCAGCGCCCGTTCCCTGTCGCCCAGCGCGTCGAGCGCCAGCACCAGCTCGCACGTCTCGGCCCCCGTGACCCACGGCTGGTCGGAGACGCACCGGATGCCGAGCCCCGGCACCACGAACGTGGCCCACTCGCGCTCCAGCAGCTGCACCGCCTGCCGCCCGCGTACCGCGCCGCCGAGGACGGGGTAGTACCAGTCCATGGAGAAGCGGCTCTTGTCGGCGAACGCCTCGGGGTGGGCGGCGAGCACGTGCGCCAGCCGGTCGGCGGCCAGCTCCCAGTGCGGCTGCGGGTCGCCCAGGTGGTCGGCGAGCAGCACGCCGCAGCGCAGCCCCTGGTGGATGGAGGAGCAGCCGGTGAGCAGCGCGTACGTCGAGGGCCTGCCGTGCGCGTCACGTTCCCAGACGATCTCGCCGCGCTCGGTCTGCAGCCCTGCCACGTAGTCGAGCGCGGCCTTGACCATCGGCCAGCTCTCCTCGGTGAGGCGCTGGTCGCTGGTGACGAGGTGATGGTGCCACACTCCGGCGGCGACGTAGGCGGCGTGGTTGGTCTCGCCGCCCAGCTCCGTGGGCACGCCGCCGACCAGCTTCATCGGCCACGAGCCGTCGGCGCGCTGGTGGCGGGCCAGCCAGGCGTAGCCGCGGCGTACTGGCTCATCCAGCCCCGCCACGGTCATCGCC
Source organism: Nonomuraea sp. NPDC048882 (assembly GCF_040649755.1). Classification (NCBI taxonomy): domain Bacteria; kingdom Bacillati; phylum Actinomycetota; class Actinomycetes; order Streptosporangiales; family Streptosporangiaceae; genus Nonomuraea; species Nonomuraea sp. NPDC048882. Next base: position 520,875 of record NZ_JBEZGB010000007.1, on the reverse strand, counting down.
ATCAGGCACTCGACGTGGTTCCAGGCGTCGACGTGGCCCTCGGGCCACGGCACGCCGCCGTCCTCCTGCTGGATCGCCGCGATGCTGGCCGCGGTCCTGACGACCTCTTCGCGGGAGATCATGGCTTGCGGACGTAGAGGACCACGCTCTTGCCGATGAGCGGGTTGAGCAGGCTCTCGGCGATCCTGGTCGCGGCCGGGCGCTTCATGATGTCCCAGACCAGCAGCTCGTGGTACGCCTTCGCGAGGGGGTGGTCGTCGTTGTTGACGCCCACCGCGCACTTGATCCACCAGTAGGGGGCGTGCAGGCCGTGGGCGTGGTGGTGGGGGCCGATCGTGAACCCGACGGACTTCAGCTTGGCCGACAGCTCGGCCAGCGTGTAGATGCGTACGTGGCCGCCGGGGGCGGTGTGGTAGTCCTCGTCCAGCGCCCAGCAGATCCGCTCGGGCAGGAAGCTCGGCACGGTGATCGCGGCCGTGCCGCCCGGCTTGAGCACGCGGAGGATCTCCCGCATGGCCGCCATGTCGTCGGGGATGTGCTCCAGCACCTCGGCCGCGATGACCCGGTCGAAGGAGCCGTCCTCGAACGGCATGTCCAGGGCGGTGCCCTGGACGATTTCGCCGGTGGCGCCCGCGGGCACCTCGCCCGCCTTGTCCATCGCCGCGAACATGGCCGACACGCCGTCCAGCTCTGACTGGTCCATGTCGAACGCGATCACGTCCGCGCCCCTGCGCAGCACCTCGAACGCGTGCCGGCCGCCGCCGCAGCCGAGATCGAGCACGCGAACGCCGGGGCCCACGGGCAGCCGGGCGAAGTCCACGGTCAGCACTGGTCAGCCTCTCCTTTTGTGGTTCTCGATGGCCTCGTGGTACGCCTCGACGGTCTTCTTGGCCACGACATGCCAGGTGTAGCGCTCCATGACCCGGTCGTATCCGGCCTTGCCCACCCGCTCGCGCTCCTCGGGCGAGTCGAGGAGGCGGCGCAGGGCCGCGGCCAGCTCCTCGGGGTCGCCGGGCGGCACCTGGACGGCCGCGTCGCCGACGACCTCGGGCAGCGCGCCCGTACGGCTGGCGACCAGGGGCGTGCCGCAGGCCATGTGCTCGACGGCCGGCAGCGAGAAGCCCTCGTAGAGCGAGGGCACGACCGAGATCTCGGAGGTGGCGATCAGCTCGCCTAGCTCGTCGTCGGAGATGCCGTGCACGAAGCGGACCCGTTCCTGCAGCGACAGCTCCTGCACGAGCTGCTCGGTCGGGCCGCCGGGGGTGGGCCTGCTGACGACGGTGAGGTGCACCTCGCGCTCGGTGGCCAGCTTGGCCATGGCCCGCAGCAGCGTCGCGACGCCCTTCATGGGCGAGTCCGCGCTGGCCACGGCCACGATCGAGCCCTTGCGCTTCGGCTTGTCCGCGCGCGGGTGGAAGTAGCGGGTGTCCACGCCCAGCGGGATCAGGCGCATGTTGGCCTGGGGGACGTTGAAGTCGCGGTGGATGTCGGCCAGCGACGACTCGCTGACGGTCAGGATGGGGCTCAGCCGGGGCGCGACGCGGGACTGCATCTTCACGAAGCCGTACCAGCGGCGCATGGTCAGCTTCTTCGCGCCCTTGGCGGCTTCGAGCTCGATCCGCCGGTCCACGCTGATGGGGTGGTGGATGGTGCCGACCACGGGGAAGAGCTTCTGGATGCCGAGCAGGCCGTAACCGAGGGTCTGGTTGTCCTGGACGACGTCGAAGTCGCCGACCCGCTTCTTCAGCTCGCGGTGGGCACGCAGGGTGAAGGTCAGTGGCTCGGGGAAGCCGGCCGTCCACATGGTGCCGACTTCCAGCCAGTCGATCCAGTCGCGGTATTCGTGCAGCTTGGGCGTTCTGAACGGGTCTTCGTCGCGGTAGAGGTCGAGACTGGGGACCTCCCGCAGGATGACGCCCTCGTCCAGCTCGGGGTAGGGCTGGCCGGAGAACACCTCGACGTGGTGGCCGAGCGCGACCAGCTCCCTGCTGAGGTGGCGGAGATAAACGCCCTGGCCGCCGCAGGTGGGCTTGCTGCGGTAGGACAGAAGCGCGATCCGCAGCCTTCGCTCCACGGACACCCCTTTCGCCGCCGGTAAGGCCCTGAGGCGGGCGTGTACCGTGAAAGATGACCTTAGTCCGAGAAGGCTACCATTCGGTAGATCGGGTGGAATTGTTCACAACGGCCGCCACAGGCCGTGCGAACTGCGACGTTACTGTAACCGAGCGTGGTTCGGTGGAACGTGTTCTATGTCGGTGGATGTGCTATCTAGGCGCTTAGCTGTACATTCCCGTCCCAAAGGGATGGGGTAGGCGAAAGTTGGAGGACCCCTTGGCCAGGCGCGCTCTGATCACCGGCATCACCGGCCAGGACGGTTCCTATCTGGCGGAGCACCTGCTGGAGCAGGGGTATGAGGTGTGGGGCCTGGTCAGAGGCCAGGCGAACCCGCGCGTGTCGCGGATGCGCAAGCTGCTCACCGAGGTGCGGGTGGTGCGTGGTGACCTGCTGGACCAGGGGTCGCTGATCTCGGCCGTCGAGCGGGTGCAGCCCGACGAGGTCTACAACCTCGGCGCTATCTCGTTCGTGCCCATGTCGTGGGAGCAGGCCGAGCTCACGGCCGAGGTGACCGGGATGGGCGTGCTGCGGATGCTCGAAGCCATCCGGGTGTGCTCGGGCGTGTCGCGGGGCGGGAGCACATCCGAACAGATCCGCTTTTATCAGGCTTCGTCCTCTGAGATGTTCGGCCAGGTCAGCGAGACCCCGCAGACCGAGGCCACCGCCTTTCACCCGCGCTCGCCGTACGGGGTGGCCAAGGCGTACGGGCACTTCCTGACGCAGAACTACCGCGAGTCGTACGGGATGTACGCCGTGTCCGGGATCCTGTTCAACCACGAGTCGCCGCGGCGCGGGGCCGAGTTCGTCACCAGGAAGGTCTCGCTCGGGGTGGCCCGCATCAAGCTGGGACTGGCCACCGAGCTGCGCCTGGGGAACCTGGAGGCGCGGCGCGACTGGGGGTACGCCGGCGACTACGTCAAGGCCATGCACCTCATGCTGCGGGCCGGCAAGCCCGAGGACTACGTGATCGGCACCGGGCGGATGAAGTCGGTCAGGGAGCTGGTGGAGGCGGCCTTCACCGCCGCCGGGCTGGACTGGGAGCGGTACGTGGTGACCGACCAGGCGCTGCACCGGCCGGCCGAGGTGGACCTGCTGTGCGCCGACCCCAAGAAGGCGCGGACGCAGCTGGGGTGGGAGCCGCAGGTGCCGTTCGACGAGCTGGTGGCGACGATGGTCGAGTCCGATCTGCGGCTGCTCGCCGACGGCGGCGACCCGCACGACGAAGGCTCCTGGCCCTGATCGCCATGTCGCGTCGGCAGCGCTACGCCTGGGCAGCGCTACGCCTGGGCAGCGCTACGCCTGGGCAGCGCTACGCCTGGGCGGTGCTGCTTCTGGGCGGTGCTACGCCTGGGCGGCGCGGCGGTAGGCGCCAGGGGTCAGGCCGAAGCAACGGGTGAACCAGCGCGTCAGGTGGCTCTGGTCGGCGAAGCCCGTGGCCGCCGCCACCTCGCCGATCGGTTCGCCCGCGGCGATCAGCGCGCGGGCCCTCCTGAGGCGGAGCTGGCGCTGGTAGTCGCTGGGCGGCAGGCCGTACTCGGCGTGGAAGGCGCGGTAGACGGCGTAACGGCTGGCGCCGCTCTCGCGCGCCAGGTCGTCGATCGTCAGGTCGTCCATCGGACGGTCGTGCAGGACCTGCCTGGCCTGCCCGGCCACCTTCGACGCGGCCCGCTTCCCGGCGTCTCCGGCGTTCTTGCCGGTTTTTCCGCTGGCCGCTCGTCTGGCGATGCCCGCGACCGCAGCCGTTAGCAGCTCCTCGCGACGCAGTGCCGTCGCCGTCGTGCCGCCGTCGAGCAGGGCCGCGTGCAGGGCGCGTAGTGCGTACGCCGGCGCCGGATCGTCCACCACGGGGGAGTCGAAGAGCGGCAGGCCCGTACGGCGGCCGGTCGCGTCCGCCAGCGCGTCGGCCACCAGCTCCGGACCGAGGTGGACGATCCGGTAGGTGAAGCCGAGCGCGTCGGCGGCGTGGCCGTCGTGGGGATCGTCCGGGTTGAAGGCCATGACCATGCCCGCCGCGCTCGTGTGCGCGGCGCCCCGGCAGCTGAACGACTGCGCGCCGGTCTCGGTCAGCCCGAACGAGTAGGTCTCGTGGCTGTGCCGATGGTAGACGTGCCGCTCGAAGTGGGCGTGCATGGCCTCGATCGGCCGGTCGGGCGACCGCCAGTAGCGGGACCAGTCGTGCGTCATGCCTCCATTCTCTATTGACAAGCAGAATTTTTACGTAAAAGATTGTTTTTGCGATGAGAGATGTCCTGTATCTGGAAGAGATCGAGCAGGCCGAGGCGCTGCTCAAGCCGCAGCGCGTGGAGGTGCTGCGGCAGCTGGCCGAGCCGCGCACCTGCTCCGAGGTCGCCGAGCGGCTCGGCCAGACGCCGCAGCGGGTCTACTACCACGTCAAACGGCTGGTCGAGGCCGGGCTGGTGGACCAGGTGTCCGAGCGCAGGGTGCGCGGCATCCACGAGGGCATCTACCAGGCGGGCGCGCGGTCGTACTGGCTGTCGCCGCGCCTGGTCGGCCGGATCGGGCTGCGCAAGGTTCGCGACGAGCTGAGCCTCGGCTACCTGCTCGACCTCATGGAGGAGGTCCAGGCCGACATCGCGGCCCTGGACAGGACCGCGCCCGAGCTGCCGTCCATCGGACTGTCCGGAGAGATCCGCGTACGTCCGGACCAGCGGCAGGACTTCCTGAACGACCTGCAGAACACGTTGCGGGACCTTTTCACCCGGTACGGCGGCGCCGAGGGCGACGCCTTCAAACTGGCCGTCGCCTGCTACCCCCAGGCCGAGCCCACACAAGGAGAGCGAGACGATGACTGAGCCCCTGATCGTGCGTGCCAACATCCCGGCGCCTGTCGAAGAGGTGCGCCGGGCGCTGACCGACCCCGACGTCCTGCGGATCTGGCTGGCCGAGCACGTGGAGGTGGAGCTGCCCGAGCGGTTCGCGTTCTGGGGGCGTACGACGCCGGAGGGCGACGCGCCGCACCAGCGGCTGCTGCACGCCGACGAGAACACGCTGCGCTTCGCGTGGCTGCTCGACGGCGAGGAGACCACCTCGGACATCACGCTGGCGCCGGACGAGACGGACGAACGGCGCACGGTGCTGACCCTGTCGCAGACGCACTTCGACTTCCAGGACGTCATCACCGGCAAGAGCATCCGGGGCGTGCTGCAGACGTACTGGTGCCAGGTGCTGACCATCCTCGGCGAGCACCTGGAGGGCCGCGAGCCCACGCCCATGCAGGACTTCACCTCGCCGGAGATGCGGGTCGAGGTCTCGATCGACGCCTCGCCGGAGGCGGTGTTCGAGTCGATCACCTCGTCGGAGGTGGTGACGAAGTGGTTCGGCTATCCCATCGAGATCGAGCCGTTCGTGGGCGGGCGGTACGCCATGGGCGGCCTGGAGAACAACCCCGACCCCGCGAAGGTGCTGGAGCTCGAACCCGGCCGCAAGCTCTCCGTCGACTGGGGCGAGACCGGGGTCGGCACGTGGGAGCTGGAGAGGTCGGCGGGGAAGACGCGGCTGACGCTGGTGCAGAGCGGGTTCGACCAGTCGAATCCGCCGTACGCGGCGTGGGGCGGGTTCCTGTCGGGCCTCGCCGAGCTGCGGCGCTACCACGAGGTGGCCGACTGGCGGCCGATCCTCCAGGCGTAGGCGCACGAGCGTTCAAGACCCGGTCGGGGGAGGTGGGGGAGGGTGGTGGCCATGCGTTTCGATACCAAGATCGCCATCGTGGTGCGCGAGGACCTGGCTCCCTGGCAGCGCCTCAACGTCACCGCCTTCCTCGCCGGCGGCCTGGCCGGCGGCGTCCCCGGGGCCATCGGCGAGCCTTACCAGGACGCGTCGGGGAACGCGTACCTGGCGCTGTTCCGGCAGCCTGTGCTCGTGTACGAGGGGGGCCTGGGGGCGTTGCGCGGGGTCAGGGAGAAGGCGGTGGGGCGGGGGATGGACGTGGCCGTGTACATCGAGGAGATGTTCAAGACCGGTCATGATGCGGACAATCGGGCGGTTGTGGCGGGGGTGCGGGGTGAGGAGCTGGATCTGGTGGGGGTGGCGGTGCATGGGGGGAAGAACGGGGTGGACAAGGCCCTGAAGGGCCTCCGCCTACATCCCTGACCGACCCGTCCCAACCAATGGGCCGCCCAGCCCCGCAACCAACTCCCCAAACCCCCAGACTGACCCAACCCCCAGAAAAGCGCAGAACACCCCCACCCTCGACCCCTGATCTCGAACAAGCCTTCGTTATCCACAGAATCCCGTTCGGCTCCACCACACCCACCCCCGCCGACGCATCCTTGCGCCATGAACCAGCCGCCAAGCCCCGGGCACCCGCACGAGACCCCACCTTCGAGCACCGGCCCCAGACCACCGTCCCTGACCCAACGCGCCGGCCGCATCACCCGAGCCGTACCCCAGGTCGTAGCCTGCCGCCAGACGGCGGCGCACATCTGGGGCTTGCAAGTTCTTCCCGCCCCGGAGGCCGACTGGCCAGTCGAGCTCACCGCCCCCCGCCACCTCGTGATCCCCGGTTGCGTCACCTACCTGGCGTCCCTCCCCGACGAAGACATCACCGAGCACAACGGCGTGCGGATCACCACCATGGAACGCACCGCCCTAGACTGCGCCCGCTGCCTGCCCCGCATGGAGGCCGTCGCCATCGTCGACCAGTTCGCCCGCAAGGGTGTCGATCTGGAAGCCCTGTGGCATCGCCCGCTCAACAGCTGGCGCCTGCGCGACACGCTCAGTCTCGCCGACCGGGGAGCCGCCTCGCCGAGGGAGAGCTGGCTCAGGGTCCTCCTCGTCGACGGGGGCCTCCCCAGACCCACCACACAGATCCGGGTAGCCCTGGCCGAAGACCGGTTCGCCTACCTCGACATGGGCTGGGAGGAGTTCAAGGTCGCCGTGGAATACGACGGTCGGCAACACCACACCTCGGCCGCCGACCAGCAACGCGACACGGACCGCCGGGAGGAGCTGCGCCGGCGGGGCTGGCGGGTGATCGCCGTCCGGCGCGACGTCATCCCCGGCCAGATCGCCGACCTGCTGCACCACGTGGCCGACGCCCTGATCGAACGCGGCTGGCGCCCGGGCCCACACGGCACCAACCGCATCCTGAGCCGCATCCGCGCAGCCCGCCGCAGCTCCCGCTTCCGCTTACCCACCCATCCCACCCCGGGGCACGCCACCTTCCAACCCACCAACCCCCAACCCCACCACCGAGCGCCCATGACCACCGCCCCGACCCCCATCTCGACCGAACACCGCCAGGGAGGGCAGCAGGACGACACTGACCCCGTGTGCAGCCCCGCATCCAGTACGTCGGGCACTTGGCTCGTGTCCGGCAAAACCGGCGCGGGGCCTGCATCGAGCATGACAAGCGCGGCGTCGGCGTCCGATACGACCGTGTGGTTCCCGCATCCCTTATGCCCGGTGCGCGGCCCGCGTCCGGTACAGCGGTGTGGAAACCGCGCCCGCTACGACCGGTGCGCGGCCCGCGCCGAGCACGACCGGTGCGATCCCACGTCCGGCATGACGAGCACAATGCCCGCCACCGGTGCGGGGGCCGGTGCGCTGGGGACGTCCGGCATCACGGGCGCAATGCCCGCCCCCAACGCAACGGATGCGACGCCGGCGTCCGGTCGGCGGGTGCGGAGTCCGCGCCCGAGCAGCAATCGTGGCGTGAGGAGATCAGCGTCGCCGTGTTGCCGTGTCGCCGTGACCATCAGCTGATGGTCACGGGGAGCTCCTTGATGCCGTTGATGAAGTTCGAGCGCAGTCGCCGTGCCTCGCCCGTCTGCCGCAGGCGGGGGCGGCGGCGGGCCAGTTGCTCGAACAGGATGCGGAGTTCCAGCTTGGCCAGGTGGTTGCCCAGGCAGAAGTGGGCGCCGCCACCACCGAAGCCGATGTGGGGGTTGGGGTCGCGGCCGATGTCGAAGGTCTCCCCGTCGGGGAAGACGGAGGCGTCGCGGTTGGCGGAGGCGTAGAAGACGACGACCTTGTCGTTCTCCTTGATCTCCTGCCCGCCCAGCACCTGGTCGGCCGTGGAGGTACGGCGGAAGAGGTTCACGGGGGAGACCCAGCGGACGATCTCGTCGGCGGCGGTCTTCGCGAGCGTGGGATCGGCGAGGAGGCGGTCCCACTGGTCGGGGTGCTCGAAGAGGGCGAGCATGCCGCCGGAGGCCGCGTTGCGGGTGGTCTCGTTGCCGGCGACCACCAGAAGGAGGATGAAAAGGTCGAACTCGTCCTCGCCGAGGGTCTCGCCGTTCTCGTTGGGCTGGAGGAGCTTGGTGACGATGTCGTTCTTCGGGTTGGCTCTGCGCTGCGCGGCCAGCTGGTTGGCGTACGCGTAGACCTCCATGGCGGCCCCCGACCCCTCCTCGGGGTTGGCGGCGTAGTCGGGGTCCTGGGCGCCGATCATGCGGTTCGACCAGTTGAACAGCTTGTCGCGGTCCGCCACGGGAGCGCCGAGGAGCTCGCAGATCACGTAGAGGGGCAGGGGCGCGGCGACTTCGGTGACGAAGTCGATCTCGCCGGTCAGCTTGTCGAGGAGGTCGTCACAGATGTCGCGGATGTGCTGTTCGAGCGCGCCGATCGTACGCGGCGTGAAGCCCCGGTTGACCAGGGAGCGCCGCCTCGTGTGCTCGGGCGGGTCCTGGTTGAGCATCATGAGGCGCTGCAGTGCGATCTGGTCCTCTTCCAGGTCGTCGAAGAGGGCGAGCTTACGGTGGGAGGAGAAGAGTTCGGAGTGCCGCGACACGTGTACGACGTCGTCGTAGCGGGTCACGGCCCAGAACCCCGGCTCGCCCTCGTGCCAGTGGACGGGGGAGTTCGCGCGAAGCCAGGCCAGCTGGGCGTGGGGCGGTCCTGAAGTCGCGTAAAGGTCCCTGTCGACGAGGTCTATGTGCACGCGGGTTCACCTCTTGATCAAGCGCTTGGTTTCGCGGTACTGAAACGTGTTCTATTACGGGACTATAAGTGCGTCAAGGAGTGCCATGGATCGTTCCTGGTCACCGCTGGTGCAGAGCACTCTCGGCAACCCATCCACCCATCCGCGCCATCCCATCCGCGCCATCGCCTTCACTCGCCCCACACCGCACCCCGCCGCTACGTCCCTACGCCTCAACCCGTGCCTAACTCAATGCCGGATTTCTCCGCCGCCCGCCGCCCGCCGCCCGCCGCCCGCCGCCCGCCGCCCGCCGCCCGCCGCTCGCCGCTCCCCACGCCCCGCTTCCGGTTTCGGCTGGTCGTCATCGGTGGGCTCGGTCCTGGGTGGGGCCCGTCCGCTGTCGGTCCAGGTGTTGCCTGTGGCTGTTCTAGCTGTCGTCCGATGTATTCGAGGGTCACGTTTCGAGTCTGTGAAGTCAGCGATCGGAGCGGTTAAGTGGGTTCACAGGGAACCAACCCCCCGAAGGGGTGTATTTCGAGGTCACGGATCGGAGGTATCCAGCTTGACGCCCTTGACATGCTCCACCCCATCGCAGCAGCATCAGGAAACAAGACATCCGATGTATATGCGAAGGAACGCGGTGTGAAGCTGCTGCGAGTGGGACCCGTCGGCCAGGAGCGGCCGGTGGTCATGGACGGTGCCGGGAAACTGCGCGACATCGGGGAGCCCGAGATCGACGGGGCTTTCTTCGCCTCAGGCGGAGTGGCCCGGGTTCGTGCGGCCCTTGAGCGTGGTGACCTGCCCGTGGTCGAGGAGGAAGGGGTGAGGGTCGGTGCGCCGGTCGCCCGGCCGGGGAAGATCGTCTGCATCGGGCTCAACTACAGCGACCACGCGGCCGAGTCGGGCGCGGCGGTGCCGGAGGAGCCGGTCGTGTTCATGAAGGCGAGCAACACCATGGTGGGCCCGTACGACGAGGTGCTCGTGCCCCGGGCCAGCGTCAAGACCGACTGGGAGGTGGAGCTGGCCGTCGTCATCGGGCGGGAGGCGCGATATCTGCGCAGCCGCGAGGAGGCGCTCGATGTGATCGCCGGCTACGCGATCTCCAACGACGTCTCCGAGCGCGAGTTCCAGCTGGAGCGCGGCGGCCAGTGGGACAAGGGCAAGTCGTGCGAGACGTTCAACCCGCTCGGCCCCTGGCTGGTGACGGCCGACGAGGTGAGCGACCCGCAGCGGCTGGGCATGCGCCTGTGGGTGAACGGCGAGCTGCGGCAGGACGGCGACACCAAGAACATGATCTTCGACGTGGCGGAGGTCGTGCGGTATCTGAGCCAGTTCATGGTGCTGGAGCCGGGCGACGTGATCAACACGGGTACGCCGGCGGGTGTCGCCATGGGGATGCCGGGGCAGCCGTACCTGCGGGCCGGTGACGTGATGGAGCTGGAGATCGAGGGATTGGGCCGGCAGCGGCAGACGGTGGGGCAGGCATGACGGTGACGGCGGGCGGGAGTTCGTACCGGATCGTGGCGATGGAGACGCACGACGTGCGGTTTCCGACGTCCCGCGAGCTCGACGGCTCCGACGCGATGAATCCCGACCCCGACTACTCGGCCGCCTACGTGGTGCTGAAGACCGACGACGGCTACGAGGGGCACGGGTTCGCGTTCACGATCGGGCGCGGCAACGACATTCAGACCACGGCGATCGGCGCGCTGGAGCCGTACGTGGTGGGCAAGGACGCCGAAGACCTCGGCACGCTCTACAAGGACATGATCAACGACTCGCAGCTGCGCTGGCTGGGTCCGGAGAAGGGCGTCATGCACATGGCGATCTCCGCCGTGGTCAACGCCCTGTGGGACCTCAAGGCGAAGCGGGAGGGCAAGCCGCTGTGGCGGTTGTTGTCCGAGATGTCGCCCGAGGAGATTGTCGAGCTCATCGACTTCCGCTACCTGAGCGACGCGCTGACCGGGGACGAGGCGCTGGAAATCCTGAAAAAGCAGGAGAAGGGGAAGGCGGAGCGCATACAGCGGCTCGTCGAGACCGGATATCCCGCCTACACGACCTCCCCCGGCTGGCTCGGCTACGGCGACGAGAAGTTGCGCCGGCTCTGCAAGGAGGCGATCGAGCAGGGGTTCGGGCAGATCAAGCTCAAGGTCGGCGCCGACCTCGAGGACGACCGGCGGCGGTTCAGGGTGGCCCGCGAGGTGTGCGGCGACGGCTTCCCGATCGCGATCGACGCCAACCAGCGCTGGGACGTCGGCTCGGCGATCGAGTGGGTCAACGCGCTGGGCGAGTTCGACCCGCACTGGGTCGAGGAGCCGACCAGCCCCGACGACGTCCTCGGCCACGCCGCCATCGCCAGGGGCATCGCGCCCATCAGGGTGGCCACCGGCGAGCACGTCCAGAACCGCATCGTCTTCAAGCAGCTGCTGCAGGCCGAGGCCATCTCCTTCCTGCAGATCGACTCCGCCCGCGTCGGCGGGGTCAACGAGAACCTGGCGATCCTGCTGCTGGCGGCCAAGTTCGGCGTGCCGGTCTGCCCGCACGCGGGCGGGGTCGGGCTGTGCGAGCTGGTGCAGCACCTGTCGATGTTCGACTACGTGGCGGTCACGGGCACCATGGACGGCCGTGTCATCGAATACGTCGACCACCTGCACGAGCACTTCGTAGACCCCGTGGTGATCCGTGACGGTCGCTACGTGGCCCCGTCCAGGCCGGGGTTCAGCGCGGAGATGCGTCAGGAGTCGATCGCCGCCCACACCTTCCCCGGCGGCGAGGTTTGGAGGGACGAAGCGTGAGCCGTACGACGAGTGAGGGCCTGAAAGCGGTCGTGACCGGCGGCGGGTCCGGGATCGGGCTGGCCGCGGCCACCGCGCTGGCCGAGCGCGGGATGAAGGTCGCCTGCCTCGACCTCAACCCGCCCGGTGAGCCGTTCATCGGGATCAAGGCCGACGTCACCGACGACGCGGGCGTGCGGGCCGCGGTGGCAGAGGCCGCCGAACGGCTCGGCGGGATCGACGTGCTCGTCAACAACGCGGGCATCGGGGCACAGGGCACGATCGAGGACAACCCCGACAGCGAGTGGCACAAGGTTTTCGACGTCAACGTGCTCGGCATGGTCCGCGTGGCGCGGGCCGCGTTGCCGTACCTGAGGAGGTCGGAGCACGCGTCGATCGTGAACACGTGCTCGATCGCGGCCACCGCCGGGCTGCCGCAGCGCGCGCTCTACAGCGCCACCAAGGGCGCGGTGCTGTCGCTGACGCTGGCCATGGCCGCGGACCACATCAGAGAGGGCATCCGGGTCAACTGCGTCAACCCGGGCACAGCTGACACGCCGTGGGTCGCCAGGCTGCTGGACGCGGCCGGCGATCCGGAGGCGGAGCGGGTCGCGCTCAACGCCAGGCAGCCGATGGGCCGCCTGGTCACCGCCGAGGAGGTCGCCTCGGCGATCGCCTACCTGGCCGGCCCCGAGGCCGGCGCCACCACCGGCACCACGCTCGCGGTCGACGGTGGCATGCAGGGGTTGCGACTGAGGCCGGCCAACTAGGCCAACGCCAACCAACAAGGAAGGTACCCCCCAAAATGAAGCTCGGTCGGGTGGTCGCGGGAGCGGCCCTCTTGGCGGTCGTGACCGCGTGTGGCGCAGGCACGACGACGGAAGCAGGAGGCGGCGGCGGGAAGGTCGGCATCGACCACCCCCGGGCCGACTCCGACTTCTGGAACTCCTACATCAAGTACGTCCCCCAGATGGCCGGCGAGCTCAAGGTGGACCTGATGCCCGCCACGAACTCGCAGAACGACGTGGCCAAGCTGGTCAACAACGTGCAGGCGCTGATCGGTCAGGGCGCCAAGGTCATCGTCATGGCCCCGCAGGACACGGGCGCCATCGCCAACACGCTCCAGCAACTGGAGAACAAGAAGATCCCCGTCGTGACCGTCGACACCCGGCCGGACAAGGGCAACGTCTTCATGGTCGTACGCGCCGACAACCGCGCGTACGGCACGAAGGCGTGCGAGTTCCTCGGCGAGAAGCTCGGCGGCAAGGGCAAGGTCGTGCAGCTCCAGGGCGCGCTCAGCTCGATCAACGGCCGTGACAGGTCGGAGGCGTTCCTGGAGTGCATGAAGAGCAAGTTCCCCGGGATCACGGTGTTCAGCGAGCCGACCGAGTGGGAGGGCAGCAAGGCGGCCTCCATGCTGCAGACCCGCCTGGAGCAGAACCCGGATATCAAGGGCATCTACATGCACGCCGGGGGCGTTCACCTGGCCCCCACGCTGCAGGTGCTCAAGCAGAAGGGCCTGCTGGTCCCGCCGAGCGACCCCAAGCACGTCTTCGTGATCTCCAACGACGGGATCCCGCAGGAGTTCGAGTCGATCAGGAAGGGTGACATCGACGCCACGGTGTCGCAGCCGGCCGACCTGTACGCCAAATACGCCCTCTTCTACGCCAAGGCGGCGGCGGACGGCAAAACGTTCAAACCCGGCCCGACCGACCACGGCAGCACGATCATCCAGCTCCCCAACGGCCTGGAGGACCAGCTTCCCGCGCCGCTGGTGACCAAGGAGAACGTGGACGACCAGGCCCTCTGGGGCAACCAGGTCAAGTGATGAACGTCCACGTCGAAGCCCGGGACGTCGTCAAACGCTTCGGACCGACCACGGCCCTGGCCGGCGCGCGGATCGCGATCGCGGAGGGCGAGACGCACGCGCTCGTCGGCAGGAACGGCGCGGGGAAGTCCACCCTCGTGTCGATCCTCACCGGGCTTCAGCGGCCGGACGAGGGCGAGGTGCTGTTCTCGGGACAGCCGGCGCCCGCTCTCGCCGACCGCGACGCCTGGCGCCGGCGGGTGGCCTGCGTGTACCAGAAGTCCACGATCATCCCGGCGCTGACGGTCGCCGAGAACCTGTTCCTCAACCGCCAGTCCGACAAGGGACTGATCAACTGGCGGGCGCTGGCGGCCAGGGCGCGCGAGGTGCTCGACACGTACGAGGTGGACGTGGACGCGCAGGCGCTGGCCGGCGACCTGAGCGTCGAGCAGCGCCAGCTCGTCGAGATCGCCCGCGCGCTCTCGTTCGGGGCCAGGTTCATCATCCTCGACGAGCCGACCGCCCGGCTCGACGGCCCGGCCATCGAGCGGCTGTTCACCCGCATGAGGTCGCTGCGCGAGCAGGGCGTCACGATGATGTACATCTCCCACCACCTCGACGAGGTCTACGAGATCTGCCAGAGCGTCACCGTCTTCCGCGACGCCCGGCACGTCACGACCAGGCCGGTCGCCGACCTGCCGCACGACGAGCTGGTCGCCGCGATGACGGGGGAGGCCACGGCGGTGTACGAGGCCCGCTCCCGCACCCCCGGCGAGACCGTGGTGCTCTCGGGCGAGAACCTCGGTCTGGCCGGCCGCTACTCCGGCATCGACATCTCCGTACGGTCCGGCGAGGTCGTCGGCCTGGCCGGCTCCGCGAGCAGCGGCAAGGTCGGCCTGGCCGAGACACTGGTAGGGCTGCGCAGGGCCGACACCGGCACGGTCACGATCAACGGCACCAAGGTCAGGCCGGGCGACGTGCCCGCAGCCATGAAGGCGGGGCTCGGGTTCGTCCCCGAGGACCGTCACCACGAGGGGTTCGTCCCGCTGCTGTCGGTCGGGGAGAACGCCACCTTCCCGATCGCCCGCAAGCTGGGGCGTTACGGACTGATCAGTCCCTCCAGGCGGCGTGACACGGCGGAGCGGATGATCGGGGCCCTCGACATCAAGACCGAGGGCCCCGATCAGCCCGTCGCCGACCTGTCCGGAGGAAACGCGCAGAAGGTCGTGTTCGCCCGCGCGCTCGTGGACGACCCGACCGTCCTCGTCGTGATCAACCCGACCGCCGGCGTCGACGTCAAGGCCAAGCAGGCCCTGCTCGGCGCCGTCGAGGACGCGGTCGAGCGGGGAGCGGGGGCCGTCCTGGTCTCCGACGAGCTCGACGACCTGCGGATCTGCGACAGGGTGCTGGTGATGTTCCACGGCAGGGTCGTCAAGGACGTGCCACGTGGCTGGACCGACCACGAGCTCGTGGCCGTGATGGAAGGCATGGAAGAGTGACCACTTTGACTGCACCGGCCCCCCGGGTGCGGCTGGCCAGGTTCCGCGACCTGACTCTCGTACCGGTGATCGTGATCCTGCTGGTCGTGGGCGCGGTCCTGGACCCGACGTTCCTGACGGCGGGCAATCTGACGAACGTGCTGCAGCAGCAGGCGGCGATCTCGCTGCTCGTGCTGGCCGAGGCGATGATCCTGATCGCCGGCAAGTTCGACCTCTCGCTGGAGTCCACGGTGGGCACCGCGCCGGCCATCGCGGTGATGCTGGTCGTCCCCGTGGCGGCGGGCGGATTCGGCATCGGCCTGCCAGGCGCGCTGGTCATCCCGCTGGCGCTGCTCATCGGGGCGGCGATCGGGGCGTTCAACGGGTTTCTGATCATCAGGTTCCAGCTGTCGGCGTTCATCGTCACGCTGGCCATGCTGATCATCGTGCACGGCTTCCTCCAGGGGCCGAGCGAGGGCAAGACCCTCTTCCAGTTGCCCGACTCGATCCTCTACCTGGGCAGCGCGCTGTGGCTCGGCCTGCCGGCGGCCATCTGGATCGCCGGCGCGCTGTTCGCGGCGGGCATCTTCGGGCTCGGCTACCTCCGGCTCGGCCGTTCCCTCTACGCGATCGGCGGCAACGTCGACGCGGCCCGCGCGGCCGGCATCCGCGTGGACAGGGTGCTGTACGGCGTCTTCATCCTGGGCGGCACACTCGCCGCCCTGGCCGGCATCCTGGAGACCGGACGACTCGGGGCGATCGGTAACAACCAGGGCGTCGGCTGGATCTTCATGGTGTTCGCCGCGGCCGTCATCGGCGGTGTCAGCATGGACGGAGGCAAGGGCACGATCCTCGGCGCGCTCACCGGCGTCCTGGTGATCGGCCTCGTCCAGAACATCCTCACCCTCATCGGCGTCTCGGGCTTCTGGCAGCCGGTCATCTACGGTGCGATCATCCTGATCGCCCTGATGATCAGCCGGATCGCGGGAGGAAAGGCACAAGATTGATGGAACGCGGGATCGACCTGCCCCGCCACGGCTTCGGCGGCGCTCCGATCGGCAACCTGTACGACGCGGTCGCCGGCGAGACGGCCCGCGCCACGATCGACGCGGCGTGGGAGAGCGGGGTACGTCTGTACGACACCGCGCCCCACTACGGCCTGGGCCTGTCGGAACAGCGGGTGGGCGCGGCACTGGCCGGCCGCTCCGGCTACCTCCTGTCCACGAAGGTCGGCCGCCTCCTCCGGACGTCCGGCGGGCGTGCGGGGGGCCCGGATCGGGACGAACAGGGCTTCGACGTGCCGGCCGAGCTGGAACGGGTGTGGGACTTCAGCCGGGACGGGGTGCGTACGTCGCTGGCGGAGTCCCTGGCCCGGCTCCAGCTCCCGGCCGTGGACATCGCCCTCATCCACGACCCCGACGACCACGTGGACCAGGCCCTCGCCGAGGCGTACCCTGCGCTGGCCGAACTGCGGGCGGAGGGGCGGATCCGGGCGATCGGCGTCGGGATGAACCAGTGGCAGGCGCCGCTGCGCTTCGTCCAGGAGACCGACGTCGACGTCGTCATGCTCGCCGGCCGCTACACCCTGCTCGACCAGTCGGGGCTGCCGCTGCTGGAGGAGTGCGTACGGAGGGGCGTCAAGGTGCTCGCGGCCGGGGTGTTCAACAGCGGCATCCTGGCTACCGACGAGCCGTCGGGAACCTACGACTACGTACCCGCGCCGGCGGAACTGCTGGACAAGGCGAAGCGCATCGCCCACATCTGCCACCGCCACGGGGTCTCCCTGCCTCAGGCGGCCATGGCCTTCCCGCTGCGGCATCCGGCGGTGGCGACGATCGTCGTGGGGGCGCGGGCGCCGGAGGAGGTCGTACGGAACGCCGAGTTGTGGTCACGGCCGGTGCCTGAGGAACTGTGGGAGGACCTGCGAGCTGAAGGTCTCCTGACCGTCGACGGCTGAAGGAGGAACGACCAGGCTCGGCGACCGGCGGTCGCATCGATCGGAACGAGCTCAGTGTCGAGCAAACGCATGCTCGGTTTGCCGACGAGAAGCCGCCGGACGTGCGCTGACCGTTTCCCCAGGTCGACGCGGGTTGGTGGTTGATTGGTCGCTACGTGCGTGGGCGATTGGTCGCTGGGTTCGTGGGTGATTGGTCGCCGGGTGCATGGTGAGTGGTGGGTGGTCGCTGGGTGCTGGTGGGCGGTCAGGGTGGGAGGAGGAGCCAGGATTTTGAGGGGCCCGGCTCGTACGGTGAGTCGAGGCGCTTGGCGACCACCCCCGGCAGGCCCTGCTCCCGCGCCGCCTGCCGTACCGGCTCCGCCTCCCCTGGCCATGCCGGTGCGGTCTGCCAGTGGGCGCCTGTCAGGTTCAGCGCCTCCAGGGCCGCCCGTCGTTCCGTGTACGGGCGTGCCGTGAGGGAGTGGCCGTCGTCGTACAGGAGGTCGTAGAAGACGAGCAGTTCCGCGCCGCCCAGCGTGGCGAGCTCGCCGTCCAGCACCGCGGTGCGGCTGCCGAACGACTCGGCCAGGCCGCGCAGCCACGGATGCT
Source organism: Nonomuraea sp. NPDC048882 (assembly GCF_040649755.1). Lineage (NCBI taxonomy): Bacteria > Bacillati > Actinomycetota > Actinomycetes > Streptosporangiales > Streptosporangiaceae > Nonomuraea > Nonomuraea sp. NPDC048882. The sequence goes on along the minus strand of NZ_JBEZGB010000007.1, from coordinate 503,276 downwards.
CCTTGGCGGCGTCCGTGCGGCCCCCGTCGATGGGCACCAGGAGGCGCCGGCCGCCCCAGGCGAACTCGAAGGCGTAGGCCTCGGCGTCCTTCGGAAGTCTGGTGCGGGGCGTGGGCAGCATGGGCTCCAGTGGCGGGAACGGGTCGCGGACGGGGGCGTCCATGCGGTGGATCATCCAGTTCTTGCCCCGCGTCTGGAACAGCACGAACCGGCCCGACGCCCGCTTTCCGTGCAGGACGAACTTGACCTCGCGATCCGACCACTTCTCCACGTCGTACGTGCCGGTGTCCCAGACGGTCATGGTGCCGCCGCCGTACTCGCCCTGCGGGATCTCGCCGTGGAAGGTGAGGTACTCCATCGGATGGTCCTCGGTGTGCACCGCCAGGTGGTTGGTGCCGGGGTCGGCGGGCAGGCCCTTGGGGACGGCCCAGGAGACCAGCACGCCGTCACGCTCCAGGCGCAGGTCCCAGTGCAGGGATCGGGCGTGGTGCTCCTGGATGACGAAGGCGTTCCCGCCAGGGGTGGGAGAGGGGGCTTCGGGGACGGGCTCGGGGGTGCGGGCTGGGTCGCGTTTGCTTCGGTATCGCTCCAGTTTGTCGGCCACAGAAGCGGTACTACCCGTTGTCATTGCCGCCGATCGGGGTTCCAACACGGGTCCAGTACGGGGTATGCACGGGTCCGCCACAGGTCCGGCACGAGGGCGTCCCGCTCGCCCAGCGTCCACACCGATCGCGGCGGTAGATTCCTCCGATGTGTGACTCAAGGCTGAGGTCTGCGAGGCGCGCTCCAGCCTGCGGGCTTGTCGGTCGTGGTCAAGGCTTCGGTGTCCGGCACGCGCTCAGGACCTTGGGTGAGTGCTGTGGCTGTGGATCTCGCGTCCCGATGACCTATGCCAGGGTGCTGGGGACGTTGGGCGCGCTTGCGGGGGATTGGGGTGAGAAGCGGCGGAGGGGTGCCGTGCGGGAGTGGGCGACCGTGTCGAGTGCGCGGCCGGACGGGTGGTACCTGTCGATCTGATCAGCCGCCTAAGCGGGCTGAGTGCCGACGAGGGCGGTCAGTGAGCCGATGGTCACCTTGCCGGACGCGCCCGCAGGGACCTTCCTCGACGAAACGGACGGGTCCTGCTCTGGTGACCGGATGCCTGGCGATGGCGTTTCCGACGATCATGGAGCGAGCTCGCATCGCTTCTTGCCACGATCGTGGGGTGAGCCCGTACCGCCTCCCGCCGGTCATCGGATGGGCCCCTACGGCGTTCTGCCGCAGGAGCCAGTTGAGCGACCTCGTACGGCGTACTGTCGCAGGAGTCAGTCGAGTTCGAGGGCTCGGCGTAGCCATGACTCCACGCCGGCCACGTGGACGGTCGCCCACGAGCGGGCCACGTCGGCTTGGCGGGCGGCGATGGCGTCGTAGATGGCGGTGTGCTGCTCGCGCGTCTTCTCCATCGCGCCCTCCTGCGTGAGACCCCGCCAGATGCGCGCCCGGGTAGTCGGGCCCGACAGGCTCTCGATGAACGAGCAGAGCACGCTGTTGCCCGAACCCTGCGCGATCCGCAGGTGGAACTGCAGGTCGTTGGCGACCAGTTCCTCGATCGTGGGCCGGGCGGGCAGGGATTCGAGGATCACGCGCAGCTCCTCGATGTCGGTCTCGGTCATCTGCTCCGTCGCCATCGCCGTGGCGGCCGGTTCGAGGATGCGCCGGACCTCGAAGAACTGCAGCACCGTGTCGTCCCGGTGCAGGTCGAGCACGAACGACATCGTGTCCAGCAGCAGGCGGGGCTCCAGGCTGGTGACGTACGTGCCGTCGCCCTGGCGTACGTCCAGGACGTTGATGAGCGACAGCGCGCGGACCGCCTCGCGCAGCGAGTTGCGTGACAGGCCGAGCCGCTCGGCGAGGTCGGCCTCCTTCGGCAGCCGGTCGCCGGGGGCCAGCTCCCCTGAGAGGATCATCTGCTTGATCTTGTCGATGGCCGCGTCGGTGACCGCCACGCTCTTCTCCCTAGACATCGGATGTCTAGGAGTCTAGAGCGTGGAAGCGGACAGGTTCGACACCGGTGACGCGCGAAATCAGGCCCCGGGCCTCCAATGTGCGCAAGTGGGCGGCTGCCTCGCCGGCCGCCATGCCTTTCAGCACAGGGGCCAGATCCTCCCACGGCCTGTTCCACGTCATCATCGAGGCGACCTCCCAGATGGTCAGCGGTTGCGGCCGCTGAGCCAGGAGGGCGTGCAGCCGTTCGAGCTTCTCCTCGTGATGGTGTCGGATCTGGACGGCTCGTGCGGCCACATCGGGAAATATCCACTCATGGGCGGGGAGGGCGTCGAGTGGGCCGAGATCGCCCACGCGGTCGAGCGAGTCCAGGAAGTCGCCCAGTGGGTCGATGTCATCACGATCGTACGGATAAATCCCGACGTGGGGTGTGATGTCGGGTAGGACGTGGTCGCCGGTGAACAGGCGGTCGGCGTCCTCAAGGTGCAGGCAGATGTGGCCCGGTGTGTGGCCGGGGGTGTGCAGGGCGCGCAGCTTGCGGCCCGGCAGGTCGACCAGGTCGCCGTCACACAGGACGCGGTCGGGCTGGGCCGGCGGCGCGGGACGCTCGCCCACGGCCTGCGCGGCCTCGGCGGGGTCGGCGCCGGCCCGCCTGAGCATGTCGGCCTGCATCTCGGCCTGCGCGCCGGCCTCGTACTCGTTGATGAGCCGGACGAGTGCGGCGTCGGCCTCGTGCATGGCGATCCACGCGCCGGACACCTGCCTGACCTGTCCGGCCAGGCCCGCGTGGTCGGGGTGGAAATGGGTGACGACTACTCCGCTGACCGCGCTCACGTCCAGCCCCAGCGCCGCGAGCCCGCCGCTGAGCGCCTCCCAGGCGTCGGGGTGGTTCCAGCCCGCGTCGATCAGTATGGGGCCCTTGGGCGACTCGACGGCGTAGACGAGGGTGTAGCCGAGCGGATTGCCGGGAATCGGCACCGGCACGCTCCACACCCCGCCACCGAGATCCTGCGGCCGCTGCTCGGCGTACGGCCTGCGCCTGGTCTTCATAAATCCCCCGATGTCGGTACGTGCTCCGGCGAGTATGCGCGCCACCGGCCCCGATTGTGAAATGGGTGGTAAGTCGGATGGTTCGCGGTCGTGAGTGGGTCGGGTGGGTGGTCTGTCGGTCCGCGGTCGGTCGTCACTGGGCCGTGAGTGGGTCGTGATGGGCTGAGCGGGTGGTTAGCCGGTCCGCGGTCGGTTGTGAGTGGGGCGGGCGTGTGGTCAGCCGGTCTGCGGTGAATGGGCTGGGTGGGTAGTCCGTCGGTCTGTGGTCGAAGGTGAATGGGCTGGGCATGTGGGGGGGTTGGGTGGTGTTGATCGTGGCATGGGTCGGTGCGCGGTCATTCGGCGGTGGTCGGTGGTGGAAGGGGGCGCGCACGTGGTCGCCCGGCCGTGATCGTGAATCGGCCTGACCCGTGGTTGCCTGGCCGTGAGCGGTTGTAGGAGGGGCCGGGCACATGGCAGGCCGGGCGTGATGAAACGTGGAAGGGGCGAGCGGTCGGGCGTGCGGTCGGCGGGGCATGGTCGACCGTGGGAGGGGCCGCGCATGTGGTCGGCTTGGGGGCGATGGAACGTGGCAGGCGCTGAGCGGTCGATCCGGCGTGCGGTCGGCCGGGCATGCACGATCGTGAATGGGGCCGGCCGGGCGTGATCGGGCAGGCAAGGGGTCAGGTACGCCGTTGGTCGGGTGTGGGCCGTCGTGAAGAGGACCGGTCGGGCGCGGGACGTCGCGGAAAGGGTTGGGCGGTGGGGCGGGGTGGGCACGTGGTCAGCCGACTCGTTCCAGGATGGTGGCCGTGGCCAGGGCTCCGCCCGCGCACATCGTGACCAGCGCCGTCGCCGAGTCCGATCGTTCCAGCTCGTGCAACGCCGTCGTGATCAGGCGCGCCCCCGTGGCGCCCACCGGGTGGCCGAGGGCGATGGCGCCGCCGTTGACGTTGACGCGGTCGAGGTCGGGTTCGTGCACGCCGGCCCAGGACAGTACGACCGCGGCGAACGCCTCGTTCACCTCGAACAGGTCGAGGTCGCCCATCGTCATGCCGGCCGAGGAAAGCACCTTGGCCGTGGCGTCGACGGGGCCGTCGAGGTGGTAGTACGGCTCGGCCCCGACCAGGGCCTGCGCCAGGATGCGGGCGCGAGGGCGCAGGCCGTGGCGGCGGGCTGCCTGCTCGCTCATGACCAGCACGGCCGACGCGCCGTCGGAGATCTGGGAGGAGGTGCCGGCCGTGTGCAGGCCGTCCTCGATCACCGGCTTCAGCCCGGCGAGGCTCTCGACGGTGGTCTCACGCAGGCCCTGGTCCCTGCGAACGTCGCCGATCGGGACGATCTCGCGCTCGAACCGCCCGTCGGCCCACGCCTTGGCGGCCAGGCGCTGGGAACGCGCGCCGAACCAGTCGAGCCGTTCCCGGGTGAGCCCCCGCCGCTTGGCGATGCGTTCGGCGGCGGTGAACTGGTCGGGCAGGTCGATGGCCCAGTCGTCGGGCCGGGGGCGCGCGGGCCGGACGTTGCTGCCCAGCGGCGCCCGGCTCATGACCTCGATGCCGCACCCGATGCCCGCCTCGATCACGCCCGCGCGGATCAGCGCCGCCACCAGGTGCACGGCCTGCTGCGACGAGCCGCACTGGGCGTCGACGGTGGTGACACCGGTCTGGTACGGCAGCCCCGCGTAGAGCCACGCGTGCCGGCCGACATGACCGCCCTGCTCGCCGGCCTGGGTGACGCAGCCGGCGAACACCTGGTCCACGATCGCGGGGTCGATGCCCGAGCGCTGGACGAGCCCGTTGAGCGTCCCGGCCAGAACCTGTTGCGGTTTGAGCTCGGAGAGCCAGCCGGCCCGCTTGCCGATCGGGGAACGTACGGCCTCGACGATCACAGGGGTGCTCATAGCCGCCTCCAGAACGATACCTGGCGCGACTGTAACGCGTTCTACTTTGTTTCGGAACCCTCCCACTTGGCCGGCATCCCGAACGTCTCGAACAGCGACTCCTCGAAGAACATGCCGACATGCCCGACCCGGTCGCCCCTGAACGTGATCACCATGATCGCGAACTGGCCGTAGACGCCGTCGGCGCGATGGTAGACGGCGAAGGCCGGCTGCCCGTTGGCCTCGATCGGCACCAGCTTGAGATCGCCGGGACCCTGCGCGGGGCAGTGGATCCTGGTGAGCTCGGCGATCGCCTCCGGCCCCTGATACCACCCGACGAACGGCGGCATCTCCCAGATCGCGTCTTCGGTGAACAGGTGGACGAGCCCGTCGACGTCGTAGTTTTCGAACGCGGCGACATAGCGCTCCAGATGGGCCCGCTGCTCCGCCGTGAGCGGCCCCACCGGATCGTCGAGGCTGGGCGAGGCTTCGCTGAGCTGGGCGCGGGCCCGCTGGAGGATGCTGTTGACGGCCGCGGTCGAGATGCCGACCGCCTCGGCCACCTCGGCGGCCTTCCACCTGAGCACGTCACGCAGGACCAGCACCGCCCGCTGTCGCGGCGGCAGGTGCTGCAGCGCCGCGACCAGGGCAAGCCTGACGCTCTCGCGCGAGGTCACGACGGCGGCCGGATCGTCGGCGCCGACGCCCGTCATGGCGTCGGGCGCGGGCTCCAGCCACGGCACCTCGCCGTCCTGCGCCAGCGGAGCGACGGCGTCGGCGCTCGGCGCGCCCAGGCCCGTCGGCAGCGGGCGCCGGGAGCGGTTGTCGAGCGCGGTCAGACACGTGGTGGTGGCGATGCGGTAGAGCCACGTGCGCAGCGAGGAACGCCCCTCGAAGCCCTCGTACGCCCGCCACGCGCGCAGATAGGTCTCCTGCACCTGGTCTTCCGCGTCGTGCACCGAGCCCATCATGCGGTAACAGTGGGCCAGCAGCTCGCGCCGCATCGGGTCGGCCAGCCGGAGGAAGTCCTCGTTCGTCGGCTTGTCGGTCATGCAACCCTGTATAGACGGTGGCACCGACAGAAAGGCTTCATTTCGTCCTCGCCCGCGAAAACCGGCGCGTGGACTTTCCGGTCCGGCCGGCTGCCGATGCCGGCGGGTGCTCCCGTTCGCGGGGCTGTCCGGTGTCGGTGGGTGCTCCCGTTCGCGGGGTTGTCCGATGCCGGTGGGTGCTCCCGTGCGCAGGGTGTCAGATGTCCGCGAGCAGGCGGCCGGCGGCGGTCTCGATGCGGCGCTGGATCTGGTCGTACGTGCGCCGCCCCCGCAACATCTCCAGCAGCTCCTGCACCCACACGCTGGCCAGCGACCCGGCGAGGTCGGTCTGCTCCTCGCTGGCCTCCTCCAGCGACAGCCCGTCGGCCGAGACACGCAGCAGCAGCCCGGTCATGCGGTCGCCGAACGGGGTCTGCACCTCGGCCATGATCAGCGACCGGATGAGCGCGTCGGCCAGCTCGGGCTCGCGCATCAGCCCCCGCGTGGCCCGCATGAGCACGTCGACCGCCCGGCTCGACGGCGTGGCCGCTCCCGGCGGGCGGCGCTCGATGCTGCTCTCCAGCAGGTCGAGCTCCTCGCCCACCACGGCGACGACGAGGTCCATCTTGGAGGGAAAGTATCGATAGAGCGTGCCAAGCGCCACGCCCGCGCGCTCGGCGACCGTGCGCATCTGCATGGCCTCGACGCCGCCCCTCGACGCCAGCGCCGCGGCGGCCTGCACGATGCGCTTGCGGCGTTGGTGCTGGCTGCGCGTACGGACGCTGTGCCCGCCCGGTGCTGGGTGGCTCTCCATGGTCCCCTCGGTGTCGCTGGCGGGCGGCGGCACGGGCACGTGCGTGGTACGCATGAGAACACGTTATCTGATTTCTCGATAACGCGGCTTGTTACTCGCGGGTCACAAACGAGCCCTATTGCCCCATGTCTACGGCGTTACACGGATATATCCCCACCTATCGACACGTACTCGTGCTGGACAGCTTTTAGAATCTGTTCTAGTTTGCGGGGTGGCTTACCAAGCGCTTGCTGGAGGAGCGATGACCGCGGACACGCTCGCCTCCCTGCTGCTCGCGCGGGCCGGGGACGACAGGCCCGGGCTCGTGTTCGAAGAGCGGGTGTGGTCGTGGCGCGAGCACGTCGCCGCCTGCCGGGCGGCCGGCGCCCGGCTGTCCGGGCACGGGCCCGGCACGCACGTGGGGGTGCTCAGCGAGAACGTTCCCGGCATGGTGGTCCTCATCGGGGGCGCGGCGCTGGCCGGGCACGTGGTGGTCGCGCTCAACCCCACGCGGTCGGACGCCGAGCTGGCCCGCGACGCCCGCGCGACGGACGTGACCCTGCTGCTCGCCGACGACCCCTACCGCGACGTGGCGCGGCGGCTGTCGCACGAGCTGGGCGTTCCCGAGTTGCCCCTCACCACGCTCGCCGACGCCGACGCCGACGCCGACGCCGACGCCGACCCGGACGCCGAGCCGGTCGGCCAGGGCCCGGGAACGACCGCATTGGACGCCCGGCCGGCCGCCCGGACCTCAGGCACCGCAGGCCAGGACGCCGAGCCCGCGGGTCCGGGCAGTGGGGTGCCGGAGGCGGGGGAGCTGGTGATGCTGATCTTCACCTCGGGGACCTCGGGCCGGCCCCGCGCCGTCCGCATCACCCAGCGCAAGCTCGCCGTCCCCGGGGTCAGCCTGGCGGCGATGCTCACGCCGGCGGACGTCGTCTACTGCTCGATGCCGCTGTTCCACTCGGGAGCCCTCATGGCCGCCTACGCCCCGGCGGTCGCCTCGGGGGCCTCGCTGGTGCTGCGGCGGCGCTTCTCGGCCTCAGGGCTGCTGCCCGACCTGCGGCGGTACGGCGGCACGTACCTCCACTACGTCGGCAAGGCGCTCTCGTACGTGCTGGCGACCCCCGAGCGCCCCGACGACGCGGACAACCCGCTCAAGATCGCCTTCGGGAACGAGGGCAGCGCGGTGGCGATCAGGAGGTTCGGGCAGCGGTTCGGCTGCCTGGTCATCGACGCCTTCGGCTCCACGGAGACCGCCATCTCGCTCACCCCCGACCCGTCGGGGCCGCCGGGCTGCCTCGGCCGCCTGCCCGACGGCGTACGGATCCTCGACCCCTTCACCGGCCGTCCCTGCCCGCCGGGACGGATCGAGGACGGCCGCCTGCTCAACCCGGAGGAGGCCGTCGGCGAGCTGGTCAACACGGCGGGGCTCGGGCTGTTCGACGGCTACTACAACGATCCTGCGGCGGACGCGGAGCGGATCAGGGACGGCGCGTTCTGGTCCGGCGACCTGGCCTACCAGGACGCCGACGGCTACGTGTTCTTCGCGGGCCGGGGCACCGAGCGGCTGCGCGTGGACGGCGAGAACCTGGCCGTGGCCCCCATCGAGGCCGCGCTGCGGGAGTTCGCCGGGGTGGTGGAGGCGGCGGTGTACCCGGTGCCCGACGCGGCGGCCGGCGATCAGGTCATGGCGGCGCTCGTGCTGGAGGAGGGTTTCGACCCCGGCGCCTTCGCCGCGTTCCTGGCCGCCCGCCGCGACCTGGGCGCCAAGTCGATGCCCCGGTACGTCCGCGTCTGCGGGGAGTTGCCGCAGACGGCCTCGCACAAGGTCGTCAAGCGCCGGCTCGCCCGCGAGGCGTGGCGCACGGACGACCCCGTCTGGTGGCGCGGCCCCGGAGGCTTCCAGCCGCTGGGCGGCGCGGACGTGAAGGCGATCGAGGAGGAGTTCGTACGGCACGGCAGGCAACACCTCTTGGAGACGTAGTGGATTTCAACCTGGACGAAACCCAGCAGGATCTGAAGAAACTGGCCATCGAGGTCCTTGCTAAGGAGGGGGCCAAGGGAGGAGCCAAGGAAGGGGACGGCGAAGGGCGCGAGGAACGGCTCCGCCAGGCCGGGCTGATGGGCGTGTGCGTGCCGGAGGAGGCGGGCGGCGCGGGGCTCGGGCCGGTGGAGATGGGTGTGGTGCTGCGTGAGGTGGGGGCGCGGGCGGTCGCCGTGCCCGCGCTGGCGACGCTGGCCGGCACGTTGACCCTGGCCCGTCATGGCAGCATTGACCAGCAGCGGCGCTGCGCCGACCAGATCACGCTGGCCCTGCGCGAACCCGGCCGCGCCCTGTCCGACCCGCCTCCGCCAGGCTCACCCCCGCAGGGCCCGTCCGCGCAGGGCCCGTCCGCGCAGAGCCCGTCCGCGCAGGGCCCGTCCTCGCAAGGCCCGCCCCTGGCTGGCTCGCCCCGGACCACCGCGACTCCCGACGGCGACGGGTGGCGGCTGACCGGGCGGAAGGTGTCGGTGCCGTACCCAGGATCGGCGGTCCTGGTCTCCGCCGACCAGGGACTCTTCCTGCTGGACTCCCCGCCCACGACCCCCGAGTTCACCTCCACGGGCGAGCCCGCAGGCACGATCGTGCTGGACGGCGCCCCGGCCGAGCGGGTGGCGGGGCCCGAGGCGGTGCGCGATGCCCGGCTGATCCTCACCGGCGCGGTGGCGGCCCAGGCCAGCGGCGTGCTGGCCGGGGCGCTGGAGCTGACCACGTCCTACATCAGGACCCGCAAGCAGTTCGGGCGGGCGCTGGCCGAGTTCCAGGCCGTCACGATGCAGATCGCCGACGTCTACATCGCCGGCCGGGCCCTGGACGTGGCCATGTGGTCGGGGCTGTGGCGGCTGGGGGAGGGGCTGCCGGCCGAGCAGGACCTGGCGCTGGCCGCGTACCACGTGAGCGAGGCCGTCACGGCCCTGCACACCTGCCAGCACCTGCACGGCGGGCTCGGGCTCGACATGACCTACCCGCTGCACCGCTACTTCGCCCAGGCCAAGCACCTGTCCCACCTGCTCGGCGGCGCCGACGCCCAGCTCGACCTGATCGGAGCGCTCGTCTGATGCTCATCGACCTGACCCCCGAGCAGCGAGCGCTCCGCGACGAGCTGCGCGAGTACTTCCAGAACTGCCTCACCGCCGACGACCGCGCGAAGATCGCCACTGACCCGTTCGGCGAGGCGTACATGGAGCACTGCCGCCGCCTCGGCCGGGACGGCAAGCTGGGCCTGGGCTGGCCCAAGGAGTACGGCGGAGGCGGCCACGGCCCCCTGGAGCAGCAGATCTTCGCCAACGAGATCGCCCGCGCCGGGGTGCCGTACCCGATCATCACGGTGCAGACCGTCGGCCCCACGATCATGCAGTACGGGACGCCGGCGCAGAAGGAGTTCTTCCTGCCGCGCATCCTGGCCGGCGAGTGCCACTTCGCGATCGGCTACAGCGAGCCGGAGGCCGGCACCGACCTGGCCTCGCTGCGGACGACGGCGGTGCTGGACGGCGACCACTACGTCGTCAACGGCCAGAAGATCTTCACCAGCGGCGCCCACTACGCCCAGTACATCTGGCTCGCCGCCCGCACCGATCCGGCCGCCAAGAAGCACAAGGGCATCACCATGATGATCGCCTCCACGGACGACCCCGGCTACTCGTGGACCCCGATCGTGACCATGGACGGCCGCCACCACACCAACGCGACCTACTACTCCGACGTCCGCGTCCCGGTGGACATGGTGGTCGGGGAGGTCAACAGGGGCTGGGACCTGATCGTCAACCAGCTCAACCACGAACGCGTGACGCTCGGCCCGGCCGGCAACCTGGCCCAGACCTACGACCGCTTCCGCGCCTGGGCCCGCCGTACGGGGCTGGACGCCGAGCCGGACGTACGCAGGGCGCTGGCCAGGGTGTGGAGCGCCTTCCGGACGAACGAGCTGCTCAACTGGCAGGTGGCGGCCAACATGGACCTCGGCTGGCTGGGCGCGCCTGACGCGTCGGCCACCAAGATCTACGGCTCGGAGCGCATGCAGGAGGCCGGCCGGATCGTCGGGGACATCCTGGCCAGGTACGCCGACCCGTCCGACCCCGAGACCGCCGAGCTGCTCGACCGGGTGGACCACGGCGCGAAGGGCGCGGTGGTGCTGACGTTCGGCGGCGGCGTGAACGAGGTGCAGCGGGAGCTGATCGCCATGCTCGGCCTGAACCTCCCGAGGCCGCCCAGATGACGGGCCCGCAGACCGGCTCGCAGACCGGCTCGCAGACCGGCTCGCAGACCGGCTCGCAGACCGGCGCGAAGAGCGGCCAGAAGGCCGGCCCGGTGATCGGCCCGATGACGGACGAGGAGCTGCACGAGCTGGCGGGCAAGCAGGTGGCGCTGGGCGAGATGCGCGGTGCCCCCGCCCCCGACCCGGTGAACATCCCCATGATCAGGCACTGGCTGACCGCCATGGGCGACACCAACCCGGCCTACTTCGACCAGGGCCTCGCCCCGCCCGCGATGGCCCAGGTGTGGACCATGCAGGCCGCCGGGCATGGCCGTTCGCCGGTGGACGACCTGCTGGCCGCGCTCGACGCCAACGGTTACACGGGCGTGGTGGCGACGAACTGCGAGCAGACCTACCACCGCTACGCCCGCGTCGGCGAGCGGCTGACCCCGGCCACCCGCCTCAGCGGCCTGGCCGGCCCGAAGCGCACCGCGCTCGGCGTCGGCTTCTTCGCCACCTGGAACGTCACCTGGTACGGCGACGGCGACGAGCCGGTTGCCGAGATGATGTTCCGCGTCCTGAAGTTCCGCCCCCGCGAACGAGAGCCGAAGCAGGCGGAGACACAACCTGAGCCCGAGCGGCTGCGGCCGTATCCGCTCCAGCCCGCCGTCAACCAGGACACGGCGTTCTTCTGGGAGGGCGCCAAGCAGGGGGAGCTGCGCATCCAGCGCTGCGCCGACTGCGGCGAGCTGCGCCACCCGCCGGGCCCGATGTGCCCGCGCTGCCGCTCGGCCAACCGCTCGCACACGCTCGCGAGCGGCACGGGAACCCTCTACAGCTACGTCGTGCACCACCATCCGCCCGTGCCGGGACGCGAGACGCCGTTCGTGGTGGGCGTGGTGGAGCTGCCGGAGGGCGTACGGATCGTGGGCAACGTCGTGGACTGCCCCATCGGGGAAGTGGAGATCGGGATGCGGCTGAAGGTGACGTACCGTGCCATGGACGACCGGCTCGTCCTGCCCGTGTGGGCGCCGGAGGAGTCATGATCGGCGCCGCGCTGCCCGAGCTGTCGATCGAGCTCACGCCCACCGTGGTCATCTCCACCGCCCTGGCCACCAGGGACTTCACGCCGGTGCACCACGACACGGCGATCGCCCGCGCCCAGGGCTCGAAGGACATCTTCCTCAACATCCTGACCACCATGGGGCTGGTCGAGCGTTACGTCACCGACTGGGCCGGCCCCCGGGCCGTGATCAGGAGCATCGACGTCAAGCTCGGCGTCCCGGCGTACGCGGGCGACCGGCTCACTTTCACCGGGACGGTCGTGGCGGGCGCGGACGACCGGCTCACGGTCGAGGTGCGCGGCCGGGTGAGCCTCGGCGACCACGCCACCGCAACTGTCACCTTGACGTCCGAGGAGGTCTAGTGCGGGCAAGCACCGCCATCGCGGGCATCGGCGCCACCGAGTTCAGCAAGGAGTCAGGACGTACGGAGCTGCGCCTCGCTGCGGAGGCCGTGCTCGCCGCGCTGGACGACGCGGGCCTGTCGCCCGGCGACGTGGACGGCCTGGTCACCTACAGCCAGGACGCCAACCAGGAGATCGCCGTGGCCAGGGAGACGGGCATCGGCGACCTGACCTTCTTCTCCCGGGTCGAGTACGGCGGCGGCGCGGCCTGCGGCACCGTCGCGCACGCGGCCATGGCCGTGGCCACCGGCATGGCGGAGACGGTGGTCTGCTACCGGGCCTTCAACGAGCGCTCGGGCCGCCGCTTCGGCCAGCCGAACGCCGGGCTGACCGGCCAGCCGACCTCGCAGGGGCTGGAGATGAGCTGGCACGTGCCGTACGGGCTGATGACCCCCGCGGCCTGGGTGGCCATGTTCGCACGCCGATACATGCATACCTACGACGCCACCTCCGAGGACTTCGGCCGGGTCGCCGTGGCCATGCGCAGGCACGCCGCCACCAATCCCGCGGCCTGGTTCCACGGGCGGCCCATCACGCTGGTGGAGCACCAGGAGTCGCGGTGGATCGCCGAGCCGCTGCACCTGCTCGACTGCTGCCAGGAGAGCGACGGGGCGGTGGCCCTGGTCGTGACCTCGACCGAACGCGCCCGCGACCTGCGCAGGTCCCCGGCCGTGATCACGGCCGCGGCGCAGGGGGCGGGCGCGGGGCAGATGATGATGACCAGCTACTACCGCGATGACATGAGCGGGTTGCCGGAGATGTCCGTGGTCGGCCGGCGCCTGTGGGAGACGTCGGGGCTGTCGCCCGCCGACATCCGCACTGCCATCCTGTACGACCACTTCACCCCGTTCGTCCTGACCCAGCTGGAGGAGCTCGGCTTCTGCGGGCGCGGCGAGGCGGCGGGCTTCGTCAGGGACGGCGGCATCGAGCTGGACGGTCCCCTGCCGGTCAACCCGCACGGAGGGCAGCTCGGGGAGGCGTACATCCACGGCATGAACGGCATCGCCGAGGCCGTCCGCCAGATCAGGGGCACCGCCGCCAACCAGCTGCAGAACGTCACGAACGTCCTCGTGACGGCCGGTACCGGCGTCCCGACGAGCGGCCTGATCCTGTCCTCCGACTGAGCTCGGGAGCCCGCCCCCCGGGTGAGCCGATGTCACATCGGTCCGGTTTCATGGGTCGAAGCGATGAGACCGGGCCGACCGAGGAATGTGACAGATGCACGACAACGAATCCCTGACCGGCGTCTTCGAGGCGCACCGCGGTCAGCTGCGGGCCGTCGCGTACCGGATGCTCGGCTCGGTGAGCGAGGCCGACGACGCCGTGCAGGAGGCGTGGATCAGGCTCAACCGGGCCGACACCGCCGACGTCCAGAACATGGGCGGCTGGCTCACCACGGTCGTGGCCCGCATCTGCCTCAACCTGCTGCGCTCCCGCGAGACCCGCCGCGAGGAGCCGCTGGCGGAGCGCCTGCCGGATCCGGTGGTGAGCCGGGCCGACGGCATGGACCCGGAGCAGGAGGCGCTGCTGGCCGACTCGGTGGGGCTCGCGCTGCTCGTCGTGCTGCAGCGGCTGGAGCCGACCGAGCGGCTGGCGTTCGTGCTGCACGACATGTTCGCGGTGCCGTTCGACGAGATCGCCGCCGTCATCGGCCGCAGCTCCGCCGCCACCCGGCAACTGGCCAGCCGGGCCCGCCGCCGCGTGCGCGGGGCCGCCGCCGAGCGGCCCGACCCGGACCTGGCGCGGCAGCGGGCGGCGGTGGACGCGTTCCTGGCGGCGGCGCGGGACGGCGACTTCGAGGCGCTCGTCGCGGTGCTGCATCCCGACGTGGAGCTGCGCGCCGACTCCGGCCCGGCGGCGGCGATGCCGTGGAGCGAGCTGCGCGGTGCGATCACCGTGGCCGAGCAGGCCGTCATGTTCAGCAATATGTCCGACTACGCGTTCCCCGTGCTGGTGAACGGGGCCGCGGGCGTGCTGCTCGCCAGGAACGGCACGGCGTTCACCGTCGGGGTGCTCACGGTCGTGGACGGCCGGATCAGGTCCATCGACATCCTGGCCGACCCGGCCCGGGTGGGCCGGCTCGACGTGGCCGCCCTGACATGACCGTGCTGACGTGAGCAGTGCCGGGCCCCTGGCCCCCGCGAGGGGGTCAGGGGCTGGTGAAGATCGGCATGGAGAAGAAGACGATCATCGCGATGGCGACGCAGAGCAGGAAGCCGACGGCCTCCCAGATCCAGTCGTGGTGGTGATCCTTCTTGCGGCGGACCATCTTCGGCGGGCGGCCGTTGTCGGGTCGCCGCTTGGGGACGGGACGGGCCCGCACCGGGCGCGGGGCCAGCAGCGAATCCGGCCGCTTGGGGGTCTCGCGCCTGGGCTCGTCCCGCCGGCCGGGCAGCCGGTAGACGGGCTCGTCCGCGGGCCTGGTACCGGGTTTGCCGCCGGACGTGGCACCAGATCTGGTGGCGGGCTTGGCAGCGGGGCGGGCGTCAGGCTTGGCGACGGGCCTGAGGCCGGGTCCGGCGGCAGAACGTGCGGCGGGCCCGTCGGCAGACCTGGAGGCGGGCTTATCGGCGGGCTTGGCGACAGGCTTGGCGGCAGGCCCCCGGGCGAACCCCAGAGGGGGCTCGTCGGAGAGCACGTCGCCGGGCCACTCGGCGGGTCCGGAAGCAGGCCGGATGGCGGGCCCGGTGGCCGGCTTCGGCCGTGGCTGGAACAGCGGCGCCGCCTCATCGGGCGGTGACGTCCGCTGGAGCACCGGCGCCGGCGGCTGCCGGAACTCCGCCGGCTGAGGCGCGAGCCGCTCGCTGTGCACGAGGACGTCGCCGGTCATGTACGGATCGGGCGCGTCCTTGGGCAGGATCACGTCCCCGGTCGCGAACGGATCGGCCGCCGACGCCTCCGGCGGCGCCATGAAGAACGGCCGCTCCGGCACAGGAGTCCCGGCACCCGGTGCCGACGGCCGGTTCCCCGACGCCCGATTTCCCGGCGGCCGGTTCTCCGACAGGGCGTCCCCGAAGATGCCGGGCGAGTCCAGCACGTCCCGGAAGGGCCGGGTGGAGCCCAGCGGGTCGCGCAGCGTCAGGTCGCCGCCAGGCGTGCGCCGCCCGTAGAGCTTGGGCATCGGGGTCGTGGTCTCTTCGAGCGGCGAGACCCGCGACGAGGCGGGAGGCGTCAGCAGCTCCTGGGGGAAGATCACCGTGCTGGTCGCCGGGTCCGCCTCGGCCAGCGGCTGCGGCCAGACGGGCGGGCTGGGCCAGCGCGGCTTGACGAACATGGGTCCTGGCGCCGCCGTACGCGAGCCGGCGAAGTGGATGCGTACGGCGCCGGGCGGCTGCGGCCAGGGGAGCCGGCCGAGCACGTCGTTGAGCGGCGCGACCTTCAGCGCGCCGAAGACGTCGGCCACCGGCTTGGGCAGGCGTGCCCCGGCCGAGGCGAGCGCCGCTCCCAGCGCCCGCCTGAACCGGTGCCCCGCGCCCACGGCCAGTTCCTCGGCGGTGTCGGGGGCCACGTCCAGCACCCAGGCCAGCTCGGACTTGCTCAGCCCGCACACGGCGCACAGGACGAGCACCTCGCGGTGGTGGGGGCGCAGCTCGCGCAGGGATCGCTCGACGAGCGCGGTGGCCGGGTCGATGAGCGGATCGACGGCGGGCGGGGAGTAGGTGATGTTGCGCCGGTGGATCTCGCGGCGGGCGAAGGCGTAGATGGCGGCGCGGGGAGGCACGGTGGCCGGAACGCTGGTGAGCACGGTGACCAGGACGTCGGACGCAGAGCCGAGGTCGCCGAGCTGGTCCGCGCAGTACGCGAACAGCCCGGCGGCGTAGCGGTCGTAGAGCTCTGCGATCAACTCTGCGCGCTGGCGCTGATCGGTGAGCGGCTGAGACACGGGGCCGGTCCTCTTGCAGTGTGCGGACTCTGGGGGTGAGGGGGCGCGTCAGCGTCTTGTGGACTGATGCGTCAGGAATGGTCAGGGTAATCATGCCAACCCTCGTGGTCCGGCGCACTACCAGATCCGGATTTAGTGTGAATATCCCAGGTCATTGGCAGCCCCAAGTGAAGCGTTTAAGGAATACCCGGGGGGACAGAGGCCTGCATATCGCCGTAGGGTGTGGGGTCAAGAGATCATGCGGCGGTCGTGGCAGGGGGCTGCGGCCCTGCCACCGAAGCCCGAAGCGAGAGTTCGCGCGTGATCACATTCGACTCTGTCACCAAACGTTATCCGGACGGAACGGTCGCCGTGGACCACCTCAGCCTTGAGGCGCCCACCGGCGAGATCACCGTGTTCGTCGGCCCGTCCGGGTGCGGCAAGACCACGTCCCTGCGGATGATCAACCGCATGATCGACGCCACCGAGGGCCGGATCCTCCTCGACGGCGAGCCGGTCCAGAGCATCGACCCGCCGACGCTGCGGCGTGGCATCGGCTACGTCATCCAGCAGGCCGGCCTCTTCCCCCACCGGAAGATCGTCGACAACGTCGCCACCGTCCCCTACCTGCTCGGCTGGGACCGCAAGAAGGCTCGCGCAAGGGCCATGGAGCTGCTGGAGCGCGTCGGGCTCGACCCGGCCTTCGCCGGCCGTTACCCGTTCCAGCTCTCGGGCGGCCAGCAGCAGCGCGTGGGCGTGGCCAGGGCCCTGGCCGCCGACCCGCCCGTGCTGCTCATGGACGAGCCGTTCAGCGCGGTCGACCCCATCGTGCGCACGAGCCTCCAGGACGAGCTGCTGCGGCTGCAGAGCGAGCTGAACAAGACGATCGTCTTCGTCACCCACGACATCGACGAGGCGATCAAGCTCGGCGACCGGGTGGCGGTGCTGCGGGTGGGCGGCAAGCTGGCGCAGCTGGCCGATCCCAAGACGCTGCTGTCCGAGCCGGCCGACGACTTCGTCCGCGAGTTCCTGGGGCACGACCGGGGGATCAGGCGGCTGCAGTTCGTCTCCACCGAGGGGCTGCGGATCCGTACCGACCTGACCGTGACGGAGGGTTCAAACGATGGCGCCGGCGAGCCCTGGCTGCTGGTCGTGACCGGCGACGGGCGGCCGGTGGGCTGGCGGTCCGGCGCGCGGCCGTCCGAGCTGGAGCCGTACGGGACCTATGTGCACGGCCGCGACAGCATGCGCGCGGCTCTCGACGCCGCGCTGCTGTCGCCGTCCGGCTGCGCCGTCGCCGTGAACGGCGACGGCAAGGTCGTCGGCGTGGCCACCAGGGAGGCGCTGGACGCGGCGCTGGCGGAGGCCGCAGATGGGTGACGGCCCTCCTTCCATCTGGGAGTGGATCGGGCGCAACTGGGACACCGGGCGGGTCGACAGCATCAGCAACCTGCTGACCGACCACCTCACGATGTCACTCGTGCCGATCGTGCTCGCGCTCGTCCTGGCGCTGCCGCTGGGCCTGGCCTGCGTGCGCTGGCGCTGGCTCTACCAGCCCACCTCGGGCTTCATGAACATCGTGTACGCGCTCCCGTCGCTGCCCGTCTTCATGCTGCTGATCTCGGTGACCGGGCTCTCGCAGACCACGGTGATCATCCCGCTGACCTTCTACGGCATGGCGGTGCTGATCCCCGCCGTGGTGGACGGGCTCAACTCGGTGCCCGACCACGTCCGCCAGTCGGCCGTGGCCATGGGCTTCACGCCGCTGCGCCGGCTGCTCCAGGTCGAGTTGCCGATCGCGGTGCCGGTGGTGCTGGCCGGGATGCGGGTGGTCGCGGTCTCCAGCATCAGCCTGGTCAGCGTGGGGGCGCTGATCGGGCAGGGCGGGCTCGGCGGGCTGTTCACCCGGGCCTACCAGAATCCGTTCATGCCGCCGGTGATCGTCGGCATCGTGCTCATCGTGGCGCTGGCGCTGGTCGCGGACGGGCTGCTGGTCCTGGCCCAGCGGCTGCTCACGCCCTGGGTGCGGGCCAGGAAGGGAACGGCGTCATGAACTGGCTGACCTCCTTCTTCGCCTGGCTCGTCGAGTTCTTCGGCAACGGGGACAACTGGGCGGGCCCGGGCGGCATCCCCGCGCGGCTGCTTGAGCACCTGGAGTTCTCGGCCCTGGCGCTGCTGCTGGCCGTGCTGATCGCCGTGCCGCTGGGCCTGGTGATCGGGCACACGGGCCGGGGCGAGGTGCTCGTGGTCGTCTCGGCGAACCTGGCCAGGGCGCTGCCCACGCTGGGGCTGCTGGTGATGTTCGTGCTGCTGCTGGGCACGGCCTCGATCTGGCCGGTGATCATTCCGCTGGTGCTGCTGTCGGTGCCGCCGATCCTGGTCAACACCTATGAGGGCGTCAAGGGGGTCGATCCCGAGCTGCGTGACGCCGCGTACGGGATGGGGCTGCGCGGCGGCCAGGTCCTCGGCCGGGTGCTGGTGCCGGTGGCGCTGCCGCTGATCCTGCTCGGCTGCCGCCTGTCGGCGATCCAGGTCGTGGCCACCACCACCGTCGCCTCCTACACGGGTCTGGGCGGTCTCGGCCGGTATGTCATCGACGGTTTCGCGACCAAGGATTACGCGAGCGTCGTCGGGGGTTCAGTACTGATTGTGCTGTTCGCACTGGTGGTGCAGCTCTTGTTCGCGCTCGCGCAGAGGGTGGCGGTCTCACCGGGGGTGAGCCAGCGGCTGAAGGTCCGATAATCTCCCGTATTACCTCCCGCTTAGAAGGGAAATGCAACATGAGACGCAAGTACGGCATCGCGGGGGTGCTCCTCTCGGCGATGCTCGCGCTGTCCGCCTGTGGTGGCGGCAGCGGCGGCAGCACCGGGGGCAATCCGCTCGACACGACGAGCGCGGCCCCCACCGGCTCGGCTTCGGGCGCTGGAGGTAAGGCCGTCATCGGCTCCTTCGACTTCGACGAGAGCGTGCTGCTGGCCTCGATCTACGCCCAGGCGCTGGAGGCCAAGGGCGTGCAGGTGGAGGAGAAGCCGCGCATCGGCAGCCGCGAGGTCGTCTACGACCAGGTCAAGGGCGGCGGCTTGACCGTGGTGCCGGAGTACAACGGCAACCTGC
Source organism: Nonomuraea sp. NPDC048882 (assembly GCF_040649755.1). Taxonomy (NCBI): domain Bacteria; kingdom Bacillati; phylum Actinomycetota; class Actinomycetes; order Streptosporangiales; family Streptosporangiaceae; genus Nonomuraea; species Nonomuraea sp. NPDC048882. Next base: position 483,885 of record NZ_JBEZGB010000007.1, on the reverse strand, counting down.
TCGCCTTCGTGGACCAGAAGGACACCGCCGTGACCACCGACGAGGTGAACGCGGCGCTGAAGTCGAAGCTGCCGGCCGAGCTGGAGGTGCTCGACTCCTCGCCCGCCGAGGACAAGGACAGCCTCACGATCACCAAGGACACCCAGACCAAGCAGTCGCTGAACACCATCGAGGACCTGGCCAAGGTCTCGAAGGACATGATCGTCGGCGCTCCGCCCGAGTTCAAGAAGCGCTGGGAGGCCCGCTTCAAGGACGTCTACGGCCTGGAGTTCAAGGAGTGGAAGCCCACCGGGCCGACCACGGCCGACGCCCTCAAGGACGGCTCCATCCAGGTCGGCAACATCTTCACCACCGACCCCAAGATGACGGCGAACAACCTGGTCCCCCTACAGGACACCAAGAACATCTTCGCCGCCCAGAACGTGACCCCGCTGCTGCACAAGGCCTCCGCCGACGACACGATCAGGACGACCCTGAACGGTATCTCGGCCAAGCTGACGACCGAGTCCCTGCTGGAGATGATGCAGAAGATCTCCGTCAACAAGGACGAGCCCGCGACCGTGGCCAAGGAATGGCTGACCTCCAACGGCCTGGGCTGACCCCCGCCGCGCGCGTGAGGGCCCGCACGGGCCCTCACGCCCCGTCGCCGGGAGCCGCCCGATGAGTTCCGCCGAGAACTTCACCGGGAGCTTCACCGAGGCGATGGCGCAGCTCGCCGCCGGGGTGGCGGTCGTGACCGCGCGCGACGGGCGCGACGACATCGGCACCACCGTGACCGCGCTGATGTCGGTCTCGCTGGAGCCTCCCCTGGTGCTGGTCAGCCTGGCCTCCGCGGGCTACCTCACCGAGGTCCTGCTCAGGCAGGACCGCTGGGCCGCCTCCCTGCTGTCGTCGGGGCAGGCGGCCGTGGCCAGCCGTTTCGCCACCGCCGGACGGCCCAGCGCCCGGCTGCTGGTGGCCGGCACGCCGCACCATCGGGGGGAGCACACGGAGGCGCTGGTGATCGAGGGCGGAGTGGCCGCGATCGAGGCCGAGACCACCAGGGTGGTCCCGGCCGGGGATCACACGGTCTTCGTCGCCGCCGTCCTGGACGTCGCCTACGTCGATCCGTCACTTCAGCCGCTGGTACGCGTACGCGGCCGCTACCGCTCGACCACCTGACGCCCACCGGGCTCAGCGGATGTCAGCGGATGACGTACCAGGACGGCAGGAGCAGCGGGCCGCCGGCGGCGGGCAGGCCCAGCTCGGCCGACAGGCGGGCCAGCGGCCCCCAGGCGTCCAGCCGGATCCTGGCCAGCGCGGCCGACTTGTCCTCGCTGGAGTCGGGCCCGCGCAGCCGCTCGATCACGTTGAGCCTGGGGTAGGAGCGCACGGGGGCGTCGTCGGCCAGCCCGGCCCGCTTGCGCGCCAGGGCCAGCGCGTCCTCCAGCCCGCCCAGCTCGTCCACCAGGCCGTTGGCCCGCGCGTCCGCGCCTGTCCACACCCGGCCCCTGGCCAGCTCGTGGGTGCGCTCGCGGCTCAGGTTGCGGCTCGTGGCCACCTTGCCGGTGAAGTCGTCGTAGATGCGGTCGAGCCAGGCGTTGATCCGTTCCCACTGCTCGGTGGAGAAGCCGCGCGTGGTGGAGAACATGCCGGCGTTGGCGCCCTCTGCCACCATCTCCGAGGTGACGCCCAGCTTCTCCAGCAGCTCCGACAGGACGGGCTTGCCGCCGTAGACGCCGATCGAGCCGGTCAGCGTGCCCGGCTGGGCGATGATCACGTCGGCGGCCATCGAGATGAAGTAGCCGCCGGAGGCCGCCAGGTCGCCCATCGACACGATGACCGGTTTGACCTCGCGCAGCAGCGTGACCTCGCGCCAGACCGTGTCGCTGGCCACGTAGGAGCCGCCGGGGCTGTCGACCCGGAACACCACGGCCTTGACGTGCTCGTCGCGCCTGGCGGCGCGCAGCGCGGCGCTGATCGTGTCGGAACCCATGGCCCCGCCCCCGCCGAGCGGGCTGCGCCCGCTGCGACCGGTCCTGATCATGCCGGTGGCGTGCACGAGCGCGACCCCGTCGGCCGTCGGGTTGGGCAGCTTGCGTACGGCCGCGCCACGGGCGTAGCGGGCGACGTACAGCAAATGGGCCTCGTCGCCCGCGGCCCGCTTGACCTCGTCGTAGACCTCGTCCCGGTAGGCCAGCCCGTCGACCAGCCCGGCCTCGTGCGCCTCGGTGGCCGTGAACGGGCCCCGGTCGATCAGCTCGCGCACCTTGCCAGGGTCGAGCCTGCGGCTGTCGGCGATGCCCGCGACGAGGCTCTCGGTGATCGACTCCACGATGCGGCCCATGGACTCGCGGTGCGGCTCGGTCATGCGGTCCTGGGTGAAGGTGTTGGCGGCGGTCTTGTACTCGTGCCGCTGGCCGACCTCGTAGCCGATGCCCAGCTTGCCCAGCGCGCCCTTGACGAAGCGCTGCTCCACGGCCACGCCGGTCAGCCCGACGTCGCCGCTGGGCTGCAGGTAGAGGCGCTCGAAGGCGCTGGCCAGGTAGTAGGGGACGGTGCCGCCGCCGAACTCGCCGAACGTCTCGCCGAAGGCGACGGTCAGCTTGCCCGAGGCGCGGAAGTGGATCACGGCCTGGCGCAGCTCCTGCACCATGGCCAGGCCCAGCGGGTTGCCGCCGATCTTCACCACGAGCGCCTTGACGCGTGGGTCCTGCCTGGCCCGGCGCAGGCCCGACAGGACGTCGGCCAGGCGGGGCTTGCGCATGGACAGCAACGCGGCGACCGGGTCCGCCGGCGGGCCTTCCGTGAGGCCCTCTGTGAGGTCGAGTTCCAGCACCAGCGGGGCCGTGCGCCGCTGGCGAAGCTTGCCGACGGTTTCGAAGATCGCCTTGCCTGCGTCCATAAAAGCCACCCTAAGCGACACATTTCGAAAACGGTCCGCCCGACGAACCGAGGTCGTCCGGCGGGCGGGAAGTCCCCCGCCCGCACCTGTCATATCGTGATGACGACCTTCCCGGAGGCATGTCCCTCCTCCTGGTACCTGACCGCCTCCACGGTGTCCGCGAACGCGTACGCGCGATCGACGACCGGCGTGACCTGCCCGCTCTCGATGAGCTCGGTCAGCTCGCGCAGGTTCCGCCGGTTCTCGGCGTTGCCGATCACCTGGGTCACCATCGCCTTCTGCGAGGCGAACATCGACGCCGCGACCATCGTGAACATGCGCCCGGCCGGCTGCACCCACCGGCCCGCCGCCGCGCCCAGCATGACGCAGACGCCCTTGCGCTTGAGCACCCGCCGGCACTCGGCGAACGAGCGGTTGCCCGCCACGTAGAGGATCGCGTCGTAGGGCGGCCCCATCCGGGTGAAGTCCTCCTTGGTGTAGTCGATCACCTCGTCCGCCCCGATCGACCTGACCAGGTCCACGTGGCGGGTGCTGCACACGCCGGTGACGTGCGCCCCGTACGCCTTGGCGAGCTGCACCGCGAACGTGCCGACGCCGCCCGAGGCCCCGTTGACCAGGACGCGGTGGCCCGGCCCGACCTTGGCGTCGTCGCGCACGGCGAGCAGGGCCGTGCAGGCGGCCAGGGGCACCGCCGCGGCCTGCTCGAACGACAGGTTCCGCGGCTTGGGCGCCACCTGGCGCTCAGGGACGCTGACGTACTCGGCGAACCCGCCGCCCTCGGGCAGGGCGAACACCTCGTCGCCGGGGACGTACTCGGTCACCCGCTCGCCGACCGCCTCCACCACCCCGGCCACGTCCGCACCCAGGATGGGCTTCTTCGGCCGCAGCCCGAGGCCGCCGGGCATGACGCGGGCGACGTACGGCTCGCCGCGCATGCCGTGCCAGTCCCAGGGCTGCACCGAGGTGGCGCGGATCCGGATCAGGACCTCGTGCGGGCCGGGGACGGGGGTGTCGACGTCGGTGAGCCGGAGGACGTCGGGGGAGCCGTACGAGCGGAGAACGAACGCCTTCATGATGCCTTCCCTTCGTTGGCGGGCCCTCAGTGTGTGCGCCGGTCGCGGGCCGGCGGAACGGCCGAAAGTACGAGCTCTCGACCGGCTGATCGGCCCATGGGGAAGGGGTCTCAGGGCCGATGAGCGGGGGCGGGTCCGGCGGTCACCATCGAGGCATGCACAGGAAACGGAGAGCCGGATGGCTCGCGCCCACGGGGTTGATCGCACTCAGCGCCGTCCCCGTGCTGGCCGGCGCCGTCCGCATGAACGAGATCGTGAGCGGCGCCCCGATCACCCCGGCCAACGCCCGCTTTCTCACCTTTCCCGCCCCCGTGACCGTGCACATCGTGGCCGTCACCCTCTATACCGTGCTCGGCGCCTTCCAGTTCGTCCCCGGCCTGCGGGCGCGCAGGCCCCGCCGGCACCGCGCGGCGGGGCGGCTCCTGGTGGTGGCCGGGCTGCTGGCGGCGCTGTCGGGGCTGTGGATGACGCTGTTCTCCGAGGTGCCGCCGGCGGACGAAGGGCTGCTCGCCTGGTTCCGGCTGGTGTTCGGCTCGGGCATGCTCGCCGCCCTCGTGCTCGGCTTCCGCGCCATCCGGCGGCGCGACGTGCGCCGCCACCGCGCCTGGATGACCCGCGCGTACGCGATCGGCCTCGGCGCCGGCACGCAGGCGCTGACCCAGGGCCTGTGGCTGGCCTTCGCCGGCCCGCCGGACGACGTCACCAGGGCGCTGCTCCTCGGGGCGAGCTGGGTGATCAACCTCGCGGTGGCCGAGTGGATCATCCGCCGCCGCCGTGGATCCAGGCGGCTCCCGTCGCCGGTCAGCCCTTGACGCGGTCGGTCTCGTACGCCCACATGGCGATCTCGACCCGGTTGCGCACCCCGAGCTTGGTCATCAGGCTCGCGACGTGGCTCTTGACCGTGCTCAGCGAGATGTGCAGCTCTTCGGCGATCTCGCTGTTGGTCCGCCCGCGCGCCACCGTCACCAGGATCTGCTCCTCCCGGTCGGTGAGCGGCTCGATCGGCTGCACGCGCGGCCCGGAGGGAGCGGCGCCGGCGAAGGCCGACAGCAGCCGGGCGGTGATGCTCGGGGCGATGAGCGCGTCACCCCTGGCGGCGGCGCGGATCGCCTGGCCGAGCAGGTCGGGGCCGGCGTCCTTGAGCAGGAACCCGCGGGCGCCCGCCTGGAGCGCCGCGTAGACGTACTCGTCCAGGTCGAACGTGGTGATGACGACGACGGCCATCGGGTCGGCCACGTCGGGCCCGGCCAGGAGGCGGGTGGCCTCGATGCCGTCGCAGCGGGGCATGCGGATGTCGAACAGGCACACGTCAGGACGTAGCCGCCTGGCCAGCTCGACGGCCCGGCGGCCGTCGCCCGCCTCGGCGACGACCTCGATGTCCGGCTGGGCGTCCAGGATCATCCTGAGCCCGGTGCGGGCGATCTCCTGGTCGTCGGCGACGATCACCCGGATGGGGGCGTCCGCGGGGTCGCCGGTCGCGCTCATGCTCATGTGCTCCTCGGGGAGACGTCGTGCTTGGGGGTCCTGGGCAGGACGGCGGTGACGGTCCAGCCGCGCCCCGGGTTGGGACCGGCCTCGCAGGTGCCGCCGAGCAGGTCGGCGCGTTCGATCATGCCGAGCAGCCCGTACCCGGGCGAGGGCGGGGGCCTGGTGGCGGTGCTGTCGCCGTCGTCGCTCACCCGCAGCCGAACGGAGGCGTCGTCGGCGGCGACCCTGACCTCGATCCTCGTGGCGTGCCGGGCATGGCGGCGGGCGTTGGTGACCGACTCCTGGGCGATGCGGTAGACGGCGGCGCCCACCGAAGGGGGCACGCCGTCGAGGTCGCCGTCGATCAGCACCTCCACGGCGGGACCGACCTTGGGCCGCCCGGCCAGCTGCTGGAGGTCGGCGAGGTGGGGGTTGGGGGCCAGCTCGGGCATGTCCCCGCCTCCCGGCGCCCGGTCGTGGCGCAGGACGCGCACCATGGCCCGCATCTCGGCGAGCGTGCGCGACGCCTCGGCCTCGATCACGCGCAGCGCGTCAATGGCGGCGTCCGGATGGGTGGCGGCGGTCGCGATGCCGGCCTGGGCGCGGATGGCCATGGCCGAGACGTGATGGGCGACGGTGTCGTGCAGGTCGCGGGCCAGTTGCTCGCGTTCGAGCAGTTTGACCTGATCGAGCTCGCGCGCCCTGGCCCTGGCGCGATAACGGAAGGCGCCGCCCAGGGCGAACGCGGCGAACACGACGGTGAAGGCGCCGATGATGTCGGAGGCGGCGAGCTGCCCGGGGACCGTGGCGACCTGCCCGGTGAGCGTGGACGTGGTCACCGCGGCGGTGATCAGCCCCAGCCCGAGCGTCATCTCCCGGCCGGACCCCCACCGGGCCAGCGCGTAGAGCAGGATCACCATGTACGCCACCGAGCCCATCTCGGCCGGGTCGGCGCCGGTGACGTTCTGGATCAGGCCCGTGACGACGACGGGGACCGCCAGGCAGGCCAGCGGGTGGGTGCGCCGCCATAACAGGGTCGGCAGCATGACCAGCGGATAGACGATCGAGAGCGGCCGCCACAGCAGGTCCGTCCGCAGGATGCCTTCGAGCACGATGGCCAGCGCGAACAGCCCGACGAGCGCCCAGTCGCGCCACACCCTGCGCGGGGCGCCGGGCGGACGGGGCTCGTCCCACACGGAGCGGAGGAGGCCGTGCACGCCCTCATCGTACGAGAGCGGGCCCCGGCCCGGCGCGGGGGAGCGCCCGCGCCGGGCCGGCGGTGACTACCTGTCGCGCAGTGCCGCCCAGACGTCGATCCGCGGCGTGGTGACCTCCGTGCCGGCGCTGGTGTAGGCGATCGGCTTGCCCGTGCGCCGCAGCGCGGACACGAGCTGGTCCACCGAGGCGGTGCGCCGCTTCTGGCGCAGCACCGCCAGCGCGCCCGTGACGTGCGGGGTGGCCATCGAGGTGCCGTTCAGCGACGCGTACGTGTCCCCGGCGATGGCCGCGGTGATCGCGACGCCCGGCGCGAACACGTCCAGCAGCGCGCCCCTGTTGGAGAAGGCCGCCACCGCGTCCTGCTTGTCCGTGGCGCCCACCGCGACCGTGTTCGAGACGCACGCGGGCCACGACACCGAGTCGTCGAAGCCGTCGTTGCCCGAGGCCACGACCGTCGCGGCGCCCTTGGCCATGAGCTTGTCCACCTCGGCCTTGAAGTCGGCCCCGTCGCCCTCGTCGCAGGCCACGTCGTACTTGCCGCCGCCCAGGCTCAGGTTGACCGCGGCGATCTTGTACTGGTCGGCCAGCAGGTCGGCGTAGGCCATGCCGGTCAGGATGGAGGAGTCGTAGGCCAGGATGCAGACGGGGCGTCCGGCGCAGTAGGGGGAGTTGTCGAAGCGGCTGAACACCTGGACCGGCACGATCCTGGCCTTGGGGGCGACGCCGTCGGCGGCGAACTCGGCCGTCCGCTGACCGGCCGCGATGCCGGCCACGTGGGTGCCGTGGTAGCACAGGCCGTACTGCGGCTGCGGGGCGCCCGTCGTGCACGCGGTGCTCTCCGCGTCGGCCGCGCCGTCGCCGATCTGGAACTGGCTGCCGTTCGGGCACAGCGGGGTGGAGCCGTCGACGGGGTCGGCGGCCGAGAAGCACGCCTGGGCCACGATGCGGTCGCCGAAGGCGGGGTGGTCGTTGTCGATGCCGGAGTCCAGGATGGCCACGGCGGTGCCCTTGCCGGTGAAACCGGAGCGCCGCGCCCGGTCCGCGCCGATCAGCGGGATGCTCTGCACCAGCGTGGGCTCGTTGAGCTTGTCCCTGCGGATCGAGACGACGTCCGACTGCCCGGCGATCTGCTCCAGCTCGGCGCGGGTGCCGCGGTAGACGAAGAAGTCGAGCTTGGCGGCGATCTCGGAGGGTGGCTGGGCCTCCACGTTCTTCCTGTCCCGCTTGACCGCCTCGGCGCTGGACTGCACCGCCTGCACCTGGGCGGCCCGGGTCACGTGCACGATGGCGCGGTGCTCGCCGCTCGCGGTGATCGCGGGGTCGATCTTGGACTCGGGGTCGGCCAGGGCGGGCGTCGCGATGAGCGTCGCCGAGGTGGCGGCCAGCGCGATGGCGCCGGCCAGCAGAGACGAGAGTCTCAACCGTTCCTCCGGAGGGGTTCGGGGGGAGTTGTCGGGAGAAGTGTAGTAATTCGACTTGTGGGGTCAGAGGGAAAGGTGGGTTTTCACGCGAAAGGCCGGACGGTCGTCCCGCCCGGCCCAGGAAGGCGCGTGATCAGGCCTGCGGGTTGGTGGCGGGGGTGGCGCCGGCGGTGGCCCGCTCCACGTCGATGCGCGCCGTGGTCACCTGGGTGCCCGCGGCGTTGAACCGGATCTGGGCGCCGGTGTCGCGCAGCCGCTGCAGGCTCTGCTCGACCGTGTTGTTCGGGAACGCCTGCCGCATCAGCGCGAACGCCCCCGCCACGTGCGGCGCGGCCATCGAGGTGCCGTTCTTGTCGCCGTACGCGTCGTCGGGCACCGAGGAGCGGATGGCCACCCCGGGCGCGAACAGGTCGAGCAGCGGCCCCCGGTTGGTGAACGAGGCGAGCGCGTCGGAGTCGTCCGTGGCGCCGACCGTGATCGCGGTCGAGACGCAGGCGGGCGCGGAGACGCCGTTCTCCCAGCCGCTGTTGCCCGCCGCCACCACCGGGGCCACGCCCAGGCCCACCAGCGCGTCGAACTCCGGCTTGACCGCCCCCGCGCTCGGATCGGTGTCGCACGCCTCCGCGTACGCCCGCCCGCCCCCGAGGCTCATGTTCACCGCCGCGACGTTGTGCGTCCGCGCCACCCTGGCCACGTATTCGAGCGCCAGCTTCTGGTCCGAGGTGTAGCTGAGGAAGCACGGCGTGGGGCCGCCGCCGACGCCGCAGGTCAGCGGGTCGTCCACGCGGCTGAAGACCTGGATGGGCAGCAGGCGGGCCTCGGGGGCGACGCCGTTGGCCGGCGCTCCCGTGGTCAGCCGGCCGGCCGCGATGCCCGCCACGTGCGTCCCGTGCGAGCAGACGTTCGCGCCGTCCACGGTGCACTGCGGCGTCTCGACGTCGGCCGCGCCCGGCCCGGTCTGGCTGGGCTGGTTGTTCGGGCAGAGCGAGACCGTGCCGTCACTCGCATCGGAGGAGGAGAAGCACGCCTCGTCCGCGATCCGGCCGGCGAAGAACGGGTGGTCGCGGTCGATCCCGGTGTCGAGCACCGCGACCGTGGTGCCGGTGCCGTTCCAGCCGGCCTGGTTGGCCCGGTCCGAGCGGATCACGGTGGTGCTCACGTCGAGGTTGGGCGCGCTCAGCTCGTCCTTGTAGACGGCCTTGACCCGGTTGTCCTTCTTCAGCTTGGCCAGCGTCCTGTCGTCCACCTCGGCCACGAAGAAGTGCGGCGACTGCGCCGCCTCCAGCACCCGGCCGCCCTCCGAGGCCATCTCCAGGTCATTGGCCACGGCCTGGACGCTTTGGCCTGGTTTGAGCTGGATGATGGAGCGGACCTTGTTCTTCTTCTGGATCTCCGAGACGAGCGCAGGGCTGATGATCGGGTCGCCGGTGTCGGCGGAGTCGGCTTGCAGGGCCGGAGCGGTCCAGAGCACGGCTGATGTCACGGACAGCGTCAGGACGCCAGTGAGCAGAGACCTTAGCCTCACTTTTTCCTCCCGGGGCTGGAGCCGTGAAGCATTTTTCCGGCTTCCGGCTGCGTACAGCCGTTTACATCCCCCCGTGTGACAAGTGTGATGTCAGTGACGTATGTAGCCCAGAGAAACGTTGGAGGCTTTTTTGCCTTAAAGAGCGAGACGAGAGAGGGCCGGTCAGATTCGACCGGCCCTCTCCGGAGTTATCGCTTATTTCACTGATTTGAGGACGTTCTTCGTCGCCTTCTTCAGCGCCGCCGCGGACGGCTTGGCGCTGAGCCGCACCTTCTCGCCGGCCGTCAGCGACGTGGTGCCGTTCGTGCCGTGTGCCCAGTTCAGCCAGGCTGTCAGCAGCGCGCCGTCGAGCTTGGCCTTGCCGGTCTTGCCGCTCTTCAGTACGCGGTACGCCTTGCCCAGCGACGACGCCTTCGTCAGCTCGGGGAAGACCTTGCTGGACTTGGCGATCAGCTTCAGGTAGCAGGTGAGCGTGGCGTCGGGGATGGAGCCGGTGCTGCGGTGCAGCTCGATCGCCCATTTCTTGGCCGTCAGCTTCTTGGCCGCCGTGCCGCGCGTGCACACCGCGGACACCGGTGACGCCGTGTGGGTGACGGTCACCGTGACCGTGACCGTCGGCAGCGGGACCGGGCTGACCGACGACGTGGGCTCGGGCTCAGGCTCGGTGCCCGGGTCGGGGTTCGACGAGTCATCCGGCTCGGGGCTGGGGCCGCTGGTGTCGCCGGGGCCCGGTTGCGTCGGGGACTGCGTGATGGGCGGCTGCTGCGCCGTCCCGGCCAGGGCCGCCGCCAGGTCCAGGCGCGGCGTGGTGACCTGGGCGCCGTTGGAGTCGTACACGTACGGGCGGCCCGTGCTCTTCAGCTTCTCGATCAGCTCGGCCATCGGGACGTCCGGCGTGGCCGCCTTCATCAGCGCCAGCGCGCCGGCCACGTGCGGGGTCGCCATCGAGGTGCCGCTGTAGACGGTCGTGGCGTTGTCCGGCACCGACGACTCGATGTCCACGCCGGGCGCGAACAGGTCGAGCAGCGGGCCCCGGTTGGAGAAGTCGGCGACGGCGTCGGAGTTGTCGTTGGCGCCGACGGCCACCGCCGAGGAGACGCAGGCCGGGTGGGAGACGCCGTCGAAGAACTCGTTGCCCGCGGCCACCACGGTCGCGATGTTCTTGGCCAGCAGCGCGTCGATCTTCTCCTTGAAGACCGCGCCCTCCTCGGTCCCGTCGCAGTTCGACTCGTACAGCATGCCGCCCAGGCTGAGGTTGACCGCGGCGATCGGCTGGTTCAGCGTCCCGACGTAGTCCAGCGCCTCGCGCAGCGACGACTCGTACGCCATCAGGCACGACGGCTCGCCGCAGAGCTCCTCGTCGTTGATCCGGCTGAACACCTGCACCGCCACGATGTTCGCGCCGGGCGCCACGCCGCCGGTGCCGGCCGCGATGCCCGCCACGTGGGAGCCGTGGTCGCACATGTTCACCGTTCCGGCCAGGCACTTCGGCGTGGTGGCGTCGGCCGCCGCGCCGTCGGTCTGCTTGTTCTGCCCGTTCGGACAGAGCGACTCGACACCGGCCTCCTCGGTGGCGGAGAAACACGCCTGTGCCACGATCCGGCCGGCGAACCACGGGTGGTCCGGGTCGATGCCGGTGTCCAGCACGGCCACCGCCTGGCCGGCGCCGGTGAAGCTCTTCGCGTGCGCCTGGTCGGCGCCGATCAGCGACAGGTTGGGAGTGACGTCGGCCGGCAGGTACGTACGGTCGCGGTGGATGGAGGAGACCCGGGGGTCCTCGGCCAGCTTGGCCAGCTCCTCCGCCGTGCCCTCGACGACCATGAACGACTGGCTCAGCGGCTGCAGCACCACGTCCACGTTCTCGGCCGCGGCCTGGGTGGCGACGGGGGCGTTCTCGGCGGGGTCGGTGAGCTCGACGATGGCCCGTTCGGTGCCGCCGTCCACGCCTAAGCCCGCCTCCACCTTGCTCTCGGGACCGGACGGCTCCTCGGTCGGCGTCGTCTCGGCCGGCGGCGCCTCGGCCGGTGGGGTCTCCGCTGGCGTCGTCTCGGCCGGAGGGGGCTCCTCGGCCGGTGGCGTCGGCGTCTGGGACGTGCCCGGCGTGGGGATGAGCGTCGGGTCCTCCGCGTAGGCCGGAGCCGACAGCGGCAGCAGGGCCAGGACGATCGAACTCACGATCAAGGGGCGGAATCGCACGCGTCCTCCGAGGGGGATGATCTCGGAGTTTAGGGCGATTTGCCCGACACGCACAGGCCCCTAGGCCGGTTTCTCACGGAACTTTCAGCCGCCGCACCTCAAACGTTCAGCCCGAAACCGCCCAGCCCGCAGACGTTCAGCCCGCAGACGCTCAGCCCGGCCCCTCGTGGGTGAGCCACACCGCGCCCAGCGGAGGCACCCGCAGCGTGGCGGAGCAGGGCAGGCCGTGCCACGGCTCCTCCGTGGCCTCGACCGTCCCCATGTTGCCGACGCCGCTGCCCCAGTAGTCGTAGGCGTCGGTATTGACCGCCTCCGACCACCGCCCGCCGTACGGGAGCCCGAGCTTGTAGTTCTCGTGCGGCCCGCCGCTGAAGTTCACCACGCACGCCACCGCCGAGCCGTCGTTCGCATAACGGACGAATGAGAACGTGTTGCCCGAGGCGTCGTCGGCGTCGATCCACCGGAACCCCTCAGGCCTGGAGTCCTGCTCCCACAGGGCGGGCGTCTCGCGGTAGAGCCGGTTGAGGTCGCGGACCAGCCGCTGCACCCCCTGGTGCCCGTCGAACTCCAGCACCCACCAGTCCAGCCCGCGCTCCTCCGACCACTCCGAGCCCTGGCCGAACTCGCCGCCCATGAACAGCAGCTGCTTGCCCGGATGCGCCCACATGAACGCCAGCAGCGCCCGCAACTGCGCGAACCGCTGCCATTCGTCGCCCGGCATCTTGCCCAGCAGCGAGCCCTTGCCGTGGACGACCTCGTCGTGCGACAGCGGCAGCACGTAGTTCTCGGAGTAGGCGTACAGCAGCGAGAACGTCAGCTGATGGTGGTGGTACTGGCGGAAGACCGGCTCGTGGCGCAGGTATTCGAGCGTGTCGTGCATCCAGCCCATGTTCCACTTGAAGCCGAACCCGAGCCCGCCCAGGTGCACCGGCCGCGAGACTCCCGGCCAGGCCGTCGACTCCTCGGCCACGGTCGAGATGCCCGGAGCCTCCCGGTAGCAGACCGAGTTCATCTCCTTGAGGAACTCGACCGCGTCGAGGTTCTCCCTGCCGCCGTACACGTTGGGCGTCCACTCGCCCTCGCGCCGCGAGTAGTCCAGGTAGAGCATCGAGGCCACCGCGTCCACCCGCAGCCCGTCGACGTGGAACTCCTTCAGCCAGAACAGGGCGTTGGCGACCAGGAAGTTGCGTACCTCCCTGCGGCCGAAGTCGAACACGTAGGTGCCCCAGTCGGGGTGCTCGCCCCTGGCCGGGTCGGCGTGCTCGTAGAGCGGGGTGCCGTCGAAACGGGCCAGCGCCCATTCGTCCATCGGGAAGTGGGCCGGCACCCAGTCCAGCAGCACGCCGATGCCGCGCTGGTGCAGGCGGTCCACGAAGTGGCGGAACTCGTCAGGCGTGCCGAACCTGGCCGTCGGCGCGTAATAGGACGTCACCTGGTAGCCCCACGACCCGCCGAACGGGTGCTCGGCCACCGGCAGCAGCTCCACGTGGGTGAAGCCCAGGTCGGCGACGTACTCGGACAACTGGTCGGCCAGCTCCACGTACGACAGCCCGGGCCGCCACGAGCCCAGGTGCACCTCGTAGACGCTCATCGGCCCCGTCTGCGGCTGCGCCTTACGCCGCTCGACCATCCAGGCGTCGTCCTGCCAGCTGTAGTCCGACTTGTCGATCACCGAGGCCGTCAGCGGCGGCACCTCGGTCCGCCTGGCCATCGGGTCGGCCTTGTCCCGCCATACGCCGTCGGCGCCCAGGACCTGGTACTTGTACCGCTGACCCGCGCCCAGCCCCGGCACGAACAGCTCCCACACCCCCGACCGGCCCAGCGAGCGCATGGGGTAGGCGGTGCCGTCCCAGTGGTTGAAGTCGCCGACGATCCTGATGCCGCGCGCGTTCGGCGCCCAGACGGCGAACGCGGTGCCGTCGACGTCCTGGTGCTCCATCACCCGCGCGCCGAGCGCCTCCCACAGCCGCTCGTGCCGCCCCTCACCGATGAGGTGCAGGTCGACCTCGCCCAGCGTGGGCCAGTGCCGATAGGGATCGAGCACCTCGTACGGCTGCCCGCCGGCGTACTGGACGCTGAACCGGTAGTCGGGCACCTTGTCCAGCCCCGGGACCGTCACCTCGAACACGCCGTGGGCCTGGTGCTTCATGTCATGGGCAGAGCCGTCGTCCAGCACCACCCGTACGCGTTCCGCCAGTGGCCGCAGCGTACGGAAGACCACCCCGCCGGACACGGGGTGCGCTCCGAGCACGGAGTGCGGATCGTGGTGCGCCCCGCCCGCCAGGCGGTCGAGCTCTGTCCTCATCGGCATGCTCCCAACCCTGCCCTAAGATGACCGTCCATCCCAGGCACTGCCCGCTTTCACCGCGACAATCACCGGAAGTGCGAAATCGCGGGTTTATTACAGGACGATGCCGAAGCGGTCTATAGATCCTTTCCCCGCTCTTTGCCCGGCCCATCGCCGAGCAGAGTGTGAGGCTCTATGTCTGCGCCCATCGCGCGTTGGTGAAGGCGTTCGCTCCGGGAAGCCTGCTCCACCGCCGCCGTGATGCGCTCCACGTCGCCCCGCTCACCGGGCGGCAGCGGCGCTCCGACCGACTCCCTCATGGCAGCCGCCTCGCCCAGCAACCGCCCGGCCTCCTCGTGTTGCCCGCCGAGCACCAGTGCGCCCGCCATGCCCTCCAGAGCCAGGGCGATGGCCCGCGGATCGCCCACCCTGCGGGCCACCGCCAGACCCTGGCGTTGCAGGTCCAGTGCGCCCGCCGCGTCGCCGCGCTGTTCGGCGACGAACCCCAGCTCGGCCAGGATCAGCGCAGCGCCGGGATCGCCGTTCACGTCCTCGACCCAGCCCAGCCAGGCACGCAGCCGCCGCTCCGCCTCGTCCAGCCGTCCCTGCCTGCGCGCCCCCAGCGCCAGGCCCAGCTCGGCGAACTCCTCGGCCGGCCGGTTCGACTGCGCCACGGCCAGCAGCCGCGCCCGTTCGTGGTAGTCGTCGGCCCGCGCGTGGTCGCCGGTCAGCATCGCGATGCGGCCCAGCCGGGACAGCGCGTCCGACACCGAGCTCCACAGCTCCAGCTCTTCTGCCATGCCCAGGATCTCCCGGCGCAGCGCCATGGCCCGGTCGTAGTCGCCGGTGATCTCGGCCAGCATCGCCAGGTTCTCCGCCGCCCGCAGCTCGCCCCACCGGTCACCGGCCCGCCTGAACAGCGCCAGCCCCTGCTCTGCGTGCTCGCGCAGCCCGGTCAGATCGCCGCGCAACGCGGAGTGACGGGCCAGCACGGTCAGCGCGGCGGCCGTGCCCCAGGTGTCGTCCAGCTCGCGAAACTCCGCCAGCGCCGCCGCCAGCAGCGCCTCGCTGGCCGCCGCGTCCTCGTAACCGAGCAGCGCGAACCCCGCGAACCACCGCGCGGCGGCCCGCCTGCGCGGGTCGTCGATCGCCGCGAACCACTCCCGATCCAGGGACACGAGCCGCCCCGCCAACAGCTGAAACCCAGTAAGCCACACCTCGGCCTCAGCCGCTCCCGCTCCCTGATCACCGGGACGCGCCACGGACAGGGCCGACTCCAAGGCCCTACGACCTTCACCCAGTCTGCCGCGCAGCACCCAGTACCAGGCCATGGAGTTCACCAGCCGGAGCGCTTCGCCGGGGATGCCCTCGCGTACCGCCGTCTCCAGTGCCGTCCTGAGATTCGCGGCCTCGGCGTCCAGCCGTACGAGTGCGCCGCACTGCTCGGGTCCGCGCAGGCGCGGCTCCAGCCGGACGGCCAGGGCGGTGTAGTAGCGGAGGTGCCTGAGTCGTACGGCGGTCAGCTCACCGGCCTTTTCCAGCCGCTCCTGGCAGTAGGCGGCCACCGACTCCAGCAGCCGGTAGCGAGGCTCCGCCCCCTCACCCGCCGGCCCGTGACCCGGCTGCTGGGCGGGGACGCGGGTCACCAGCGAGCGATCGACCAGGCGGGCCAGCAGACCGAGCACGTCCAGGCCCGGCTCGGCGCAGACCTCCTCGGCCGCCTCCAGCGTGCAGCCGTCGGCGTGCACGGACAGCCGCCGCAGCACCACCCGCTCGGCGTCCGACAGCAGCTCCCAGCTCCAGTCGATCATCGCCCGCAACGTCTGCTGCCTGGCCGGAGCGCCGCGCAGTCCGGAGGCGAGCAGGCGGAAGCGGTCGTCGAGCCGCTCGGCGAGCTGCTGTGGGGTCAGCGCCCGCATCCTGGTGGCGGCCAGCTCCAGAGCCAGCGGAATACCATCCAACCGCGCACAAATCTCCGCCACATAAGCATCGACCCCCGCAACGGTCCTTGTGGGGGTTGTGGTGGGGGTCTTGAGGCCGGCTCGGGTGGTGAAGAGTTCGATGGCGGCCGCGCGGTCGAGTGGCGGCACGCTCCACAGGGCCTCGCCCTCGATCCGCAGTGACTCCTGGCTGGTGGCGAGGATGCGCAGTCCGGGGGCGGCCCGCAGGAGGCGGTCGGCCAGCGCCGCCACCTGTTCGACCACGTGCTCGCAGTTGTCCAGCACCAGCAGCGTCCTTCCGGACCGCAGGGTGCCGGGGAGGCGGTCGAGGATGCCGCCGGGGGCGTCGTCACGCACGCCCAGCACGTCGGCGATCGCCTCGGCCACCTCGACGACCCCCGCCCCGGCCCCGAGCGAGGCCAGCTCCACCAGCCACACCCCACCGTCGAAGCCCCCGCTGTTGAAGACCGTGCCATCGGAGCCCTCGCCGTCGGAGTCGCCGCCGTCCAAGCGCTTGGCCGCCATGGTGAAGCGGGAGCCGGCGCTGGGCCCGGTACCGGGCCCGACGCGGGGATCGATGCCGGGATCGATGCCGGGATCGATGCCGGGATCGGCGGCGGCCAGGGCGAGGCGGGTTTTGCCGACGCCTCCTGGGCCGGTGAGGGTGACGAGGCGGTTGGTCCGTAGCAGTGCTCGTACCTCGGTCACCGCCTCGTCGCGTCCCACCAGGCGGGTCAGTGGCGCGGGGAGGTTCGTGCGGGGCCGGGCGGAGGGCGCTGCGAGGGCCGGGTCTCGCGACAGGATCGACTGGTGCAGCGCGGTCAGCTCAGGCCCTGGGTCGAGCCCCAGCTCATCCGCCAGCAGCCGCCGCAACTCCCGGTGGCTCGCCAGGGCCTCGCTCTGCCGTCCGGCCAGGTAGAGCGCCCGTACGTGGGCGGCGCGGAGCCGTTCCCGCAGTGGATGAGCGGCGACGAGGGCGGCCAGGTCGGCGGCGAGCAGGCCGTGTTCGCCGAGCGCCAGCCGGGTCTCGGCCAGCTCTTCCTCGGCCACCAGTCGTTGTTCGTCCAGCCGGGCGACGGCCGCGCGGGCGAACGGCTCGTCGGCGAACTCCGCGTACGCCCCGCCGCGCCACAGCCCGAGGGCCTTGCGCAGCAGCGAGGCGCGTACCTCCAGGTCGTTCGTGCGCTGGGCGCGCCCGAGCAGCGACTCGAAGCGACCGGCGTCCACGGACTCGGGCTCGGCACGCAGCACGTAACCAGGCGCCCGGTACGCCACCAGCTCCCGTTCGCCCAGAGCCCGGCGCAGTTGCGAGACCTTGACCCGCAGCGCGGCGGCGGCCCCGGCGGGCGGGCGGCCGTTCCAGAGGTCCTCGATCAGCCGGTCGGCGGAGACGGGCCGGCCGGCGTGGATGAGGAGCACGGCCAGCAGCGCCCGGACCTTGACCTCCGGCACGTGGACCGGCCGCCCGTCCGGGGTCCGCACCACGAGCGGCCCCAGCACCCCGAACCGCATCCGCCGCCTCTCCACAACCGACATAACCAAGCCAGAACCCGACCATAACCGCCCACCACCAGAGTGGGACGCATCTCCCAATCCGCAGGGGGATCCGTCTCTCCCCTTCCATAAGGAACGCTGAAATGTCGGAAAATATCTCCTTTCTCGGTCTCGGACTCATGGGTACCGCCCTCGCCAGCAGCCTCCTGGCCGCCGGCCACCACGTCACCGTCTGGAACCGCACCCCCTCCAAGGCCGAGCCCCTGGTCGCCGAGGGCGCCGTCTACGCGGACATCCCGGACAAGGCCGTGGGGGCGAGCACTCTGGTGATCGTCTGCCTGCTCGACCACGCGTCGGTCACGCAGACCCTGGACGGCACGCCGCTGGCGGGCCGGGCCGTGGTGAACCTCACCACCGGCCGCCCCGTCGAGGCCAGGCAGACCGCGGAGTGGGTGGCCGAGCGCGGCGGCGACTATCTGGGCGGCGCCATCATGGCCGTCCCCCCGATGATCGCCAAGCCGGGCGCGCTCATCCTCTACAGCGGCTCCCGTACGATCTACGACCGGTACGAGCCGGTGCTGTCGGTCGTGGCCGAGCCTCGGTTCACGGGTACGGACCCCGAGTCGGCGCTGCTGCTCGACATGGCCATGCTGACCGGCATGTACGGCCAGATCGCCGGTTTCCTGGAGGCCGCCGCCCTGGTGAGGTCCGCCGGGCTGCCGCTGCGCGACTTCGTCACCACGCTGCTGACCCCGTGGCTGAACGCGATGGTCGCCCAGCAGGCCACCTGGGTCGACAGCTTCGAGTCGGGCGACCACAGCACGGAGGTGTCCAACCTGGAGATCAACCGGGCGGGCCTGGAGAACCTGGTCCGCGCCTTCCGCGAGCAGGGCGTCAAGCCGGACCTGCTGCTGCCGCTGAAGACCGTCATCGACCAGCGCACCGCCCGGGGGCTGGGGAACGAGGGCCTGTCCGGCCTGATCGAAGAGCTCTGAAGAGAAGAGCTCTGAAGAGAAGAGCTCTGATCGCGCACGCGGCGCACCACTCCAGGTGCCGGGCCTGACCTGGGCGTCAAATCGTCAAGGCCCGGGGCCTCAGAACGTGCGGGGGCGGAAGGCGGCGAGCGGGATCGGCAGCCACGAGGGGCGGTTGCGGGCCTCGTACACGACCTCGTACACCGCCTTGGACAGCTCGAACGCCCGCAACAACGCGGCGTCCGCATGGTTGATCACACCGCCACCCTCGACGTACCCGTCCAGGAAGGCGGCCCGGTTGCGGTCGGCCCACTCCTGGGCCCGGGGCTCCAGCTCCGCGGCCTGGGAGTGCCCGGCCAGCAGGTGCCTGGCCGCGTAGTCGAACGAGCGCAGCATCCCCGCCACGTCACGCAGCGGCGAGTACAGCGCCCGGCGCTCGTTCAGCGGCTGGCCCGGTTCGCCCTCGAAGTCCAGGATCACCCAGTCGGTGGGCGTGCGCATGACCTGGCCGAGGTGGTAGTCGCCGTGAACCCGCTGCACGGGCACCGCGCTGGTGAGCAGCTCCACCTGGTGGTAGACCTGCTCGATGAAGCTCACGTGCTCGCGCAACTGGGGCACCTCGGCCACGGACAGTCCGAGCCGCCGCCGGAACGACTCGGCCATCCGCTTGACCTCGTGCACCTCGATCACGTCCGTGGGGAAGGCCTCGGCCAGCTCGTGGTGCACGCGCGCGGTGGCCGTGCCGAGCCGGCGCGACTCCGCGGCGAAGTTCCCGCCCGCCTCGCTGGCCGGCACCTGGGGCAGGCTGGCGTACAGGTCGCGGACGCTGGTCAGGGCCAGGTCCCAGCCGTCGTTGGCGGGGGAGAGGAACTCCTGCATGATCGCCAGCGTGGTGCCCGTGCCGTCGAGGTCGGTCTCGATCCAGCCGTACGGGCGCGCGATGTGCGGGGCGTTCCTGGCGGCCAGGGCGGTGATGATCTCCAGCTCCGGGTTGACCCCGGGGATGAGCCGGCGGAAGAGCTTGCAGATGTAGGCGTCCCCGTACACGAGCGACGTGTTGGACTGCTCGGCCCCCAGCACCACGCTGCGCGGGGAGATGTCGATGGTGACGCCGGGCACGGGGCGCATGCGCAGGCCGCCGCGCGTCTCGTCGTGGGCCATGCCGTCGAGGAGCAGGCCCATGCGGTCGGAGTCGTGAACGGCGTCGTAGAGGTAGGACTCGCCGATGGTGCCGATGAGGGCGTGGTTGAGGCGGTCGGGCATCTCGTTCCGCTCGCCCAGCAGCACCTGATAGCGGTCGCGCGAGCCCTCCTGCCACACGGCGATGATCAGATGTCGCAGCCCGGGCGACAGCTCGACGTCGGAGTCGATCGACAACTGGTCGATCGGGCGCCCCTTGCCGCCGAACCAACGCTGGCGGCCGATCCATGCGGCAAGGAGCTCCTCAAGCACGTCCTACTCCTCCTGGGTGATGGCCGGCGGGAGTGTGAACCAATAGAACCCATGCCCGGGAAGCGTCAAAAGATACGGAAGTTCGCCAATTGCCGGAAATGGTACGCCCCCCATGGTTTCCACAGGGGATACGCCCACAAACCTCCGCAGGTCGAGTTCGACGGGTTGCGGGAATCGTGACAGGTTGTTCACGCAGAGCATCCGGTCGTCGCCCAGCTCCCTGACGAAGGCGAGCACGCTCGGGTTGGAGGAGTTGAGCTCCGCGTAACCGCCCAGCCCGAAGACGGGGTGGCGCTTGCGGATCTCGATCATGCGCCGGGTCCAGTGCAGCAGCGAGCCCGCGTTCTTCTGCTGGGCCTCGACGTTGATGCCCTGGTAGCCGTAGATCGGGTCCATGATGACCGGCAGATAGAGCCGGCCGGGGTCGCAGTCGGAGAAGCCCGCGTTGCGGTCGGGGTCCCACTGCATGGGCGTACGCACGCCGTCGCGGTCGCCGAGCCAGATGTTGTCGCCCATGCCGATCTCGTCGCCGTAGTAGAGCACGGGGGATCCGGGCAGCGACAGGAGCAGGGCGGTGAAGAGCTCGATCTGGTTGCGGTCGTTCTCCAGCAGGGGCGCGAGGCGGCGGCGGATGCCGACATTGGCCCGCATGCGGGGGTCTTTGGCGTATTCGGTGTACATGTAGTCGCGTTCTTCGTCCGTGACCATTTCGAGCGTCAGCTCATCATGGTTACGGAGGAAGATCCCCCACTGGCAGTTTTCCGGAATTTTCGGCGTTTGTGCCAAAATTTCGGAAATGGGGTAGCGCGATTCCCGGCGGACGGCCATGAAGATGCGAGGCATAAGCGGGAAATGGAAGGCCATGTGGCATTCGTCCCCGCCGCCGACCGGATCGCCGAAATACTCCACCACGTCCGACGGCCACTGGTTCGCCTCGGCCAGCAGCACGCGGTCGGGGAACAGCCGGTCGACCTCCGACCGGATCGACTTGAGGTATTCGTGCGTGCGCGGCAGGTTCTCGCAGTTGGTGCCCTCCTCCTCGAAGAGGTAGGGGACCGCGTCCAGCCGGAACCCGTCGATGCCCAGGTCCAGCCAGAAGCGCAGCACCTCCAGCATGGCCTCCTGTACGTCCGGGTTCTCGTAGTTGAGGTCCGGCTGGTGGTGGAAGAAGCGGTGCCAGTAGTACTGGCCGCGGACGGGGTCGTAGGTCCAGTTGGACGTCTCGGTGTCGATGAAGATGATCCGGGCGTCCTGGTACTTCTCATCCGTGGACGACCAGACGTAGAAGTCGCCGTACGGGCCTTCGGGGTCGTGCCGGGACGCCTGGAACCAGGGATGGGCGTCGCTGGTGTGGTTCATGACGAGGTCGGCGATGACGCGCATGCCGCGCTTGTGGGCCTCGTCGACCAGTTTCACGAAGTCCCCGAGGTCGCCGAACTCGGGCAGGATCTTCATGAAGTCGGCGATGTCGTATCCGCCGTCGCGCAGCGGCGACTCGTAGAGCGGCAGCAGCCAGAGGCAGTCCACGCCCAGCCACTGCAGATAGTCGAGCTTGCTGATGAGACCTCTGATGTCGCCGGTCCCGTCGCCGTTGGAGTCGGCGAAACCCCTGATCAGGACCTCGTAGAAAACCGCCCGCTTGTACCAGTAGGGGTCGCGCGGCTTTTCCTCGTCAAAGGTGTTGGGAATGGGTGTGGAGCTCATGAGCCGCCCCGCAGGTGGCTCATGACGGAGGCGCTATCACACACGTTGAAGACTCCCCGCTGAATTCAGTTCTTACCGTGGCGCGGCTCGTACGGTGAGAATGTGGGCAGGCTGGATATGGGGGTCGAGGCGTACATAGTTACGCTGCCTCCAGCGGTAGGACTCTCCGGAGAGTTCGTCGTCGACGACGAACTCCACGTTCCAGTCGAGACCTATGGCGGGCAGGTCCAGATCCACCGTCGCCTCGTGGGTGTGGTGCGGATCCAGATTGATGACCGCCAGAACGACGTCGCCCAGGCCGTGCCTTCGTGTGGCCGGATCATAGGCGCCGGGAAGTCGTTTCGAGAAGCAGACGATGTCCGGTTGGTCGACCCTGTGGAACCGTAGGTTACGCAATTCTTGCAGCGCCGGATGCGCTCTTCGGAACAAATTCAGATGGGTGATGAAGGGGGCGAGGCTCCATCCTTCGCGCTCAGCTGTCACCCAATCGCGGGGTTTGTATTGATACTTCTCGCTATCCAGATATTCCTCGCTTCCCGGGCGCACCGGTACGTGCTCCCCGAGCTCGTACCCGGAATAGACGCCCCAGGCGGGCGAGGCGAGCGCGGCTAGCACCGCTCTGATCTTGAACGCCGGGACGCCGCCGTGTTGCAGGTATTCGTGGAGAATGTCCGGAGTGTTGACGAACAGGTTGGGCCGCAGGTAACTCGACGTCTCCTGGGCGAGCTCCGTGAGGTAGCTCTCCACGTCGTGCTTGGTGTTTTTCCAGGTAAAATATGTATATGACTGGTGATAGCCGGTCTTGGCGAGCATGCGCATCATCGCCGGCCGGGTGAACGCCTCCGACAGGAAGATCACGTCGGGGTCGGTGCGGTGGACGTCCGCCAGCAGCCGCTCCCAGAAGGCCACGGGCTTGGTGTGCGGGTTGTCCACCCGGAAGATGCGCACCCCGTGGTCCATCCAGTGCCGCAGCACCCGCTTGACCTCGTTGTAGATCCCCTCGGGGTCCTTGTCGAAGTTGATCGGGTAGATGTCCTGATATTTCTTCGGCGGGTTCTCGGCGTACGCGATCGAGCCGTCCGCCCTGACCGTGAACCACTCGGGGTGCTCCTTGACCCACGGGTGGTCGGGAGAGCACTGCAGGGCGAAGTCGAGCGCGATCTCCATGCCCAGCTCACGGGTGCGGGCGACGAACACGTCGAAGTCGTCGAGCGTGCCCAGATCGGGATGCACGGCGTCGTGCCCGCCGTCCTCGGAGCCGATCGCCCAGGGAGAGCCGGGCTCGTCGGGCTCGGGGCTGAGCGTGTTGTTGCGCCCCTTGCGGTACGTCGTGCCGATCGGGTGGATGGGCGGCAGGTAGACGACGTCGAAGCCCATCTTGGCGATGGCGGGCAGCCGCTTGGCAGCTGTCTGGAAATTTCCGGACTTGGAGATACCGTGCTCGTTCACCACCGCCCCTTCTGACCTAGGGAAGAACTCGTACCAGGAGCCGAAGAGCGCCCTGCGCCGGTCCACCCTGATCTTGTGGGACTTCGACCTGGTCACCAGCTCGCGGAACGGATGCGCCTCCAGCAACGCCGCGGTCTCGGGCAGCTGGACGATCGACAGCCTTGCCCGGGGGTCCAGGTCCTCGTCACGCAGCGTCGCGGAGATCGACAGCAGCGCCGCACGGTGGCCGCAGTTGGTGGCGCCGTTGCCGTTCTGCCTGCTCCGGCCGTCACGCGCGGCCTTGCCGGCCGGGGCGACCTGCCCGCCCGCGCAGTCGGCGGGCCGCACGGCCTTGGCCGCCCGCTCGAACAGCCGGGCGCCCTCCTCGCACATGAGATCGACGTCCATGCCGCGCGGGATCTTGATCTCGGCGTCATGCAGCCACGTGCCGATCGGATCACTCCAAGCCTCCACGCGGAACAGCCAGTCGCCCTCGGCCGGCAGGCACACGTCGACACCCCAGCGATCGGTGCCCGGCGCGAGCTCGCGCATGGGTCTCAGGCGCCCGCGCTGCCCGTCGGGCGAGGTCAGCACCACGCCCGACGCCACGGCGTCGTGGCCCTCTCTGAACACGGTCGCCGAGACCTGGAAGGTCTCGCCGGCGACCGCCTTCGCGGGCCATTGCCCGCAGTCGACGACGGGGGAGATGTCCGTGATGGGAATTCGTCCGATCATCGCATTCAAGGGTTTGCGGCGGCACTCCCGGTACCGCCGGAGGCTTTCCCTGGCAGGAACGATCCTTGCAGATAAATTGTGGACAGCAGCGGATAGACCTCCCTTGTGTGTCTGCGGGAAGGTCCAACAACCTGGAAAGTTGCCCCAATAGTCCCTCTTCATGCTTGTTCCCGGAAGGGGTTTGAAGGGGCTTGATGGGGGTGAAGGACTCAGAGGTCCCTCCTAGCCCGTAGGGTGCAGAAACGTGAGAGCTATCCGCCGGTTTACCGTCCGCACCGTCCTGCCCGCGGAGCTGGCCGCCCTCGGCGAGCTTGTCCAGAATCTGCGGTGGTCATGGCACCCCGAGACGATGGACCTCTTCGCGGAGGTCGACGCCGACCTGTGGGAACAGGTCGGCCACGATCCCGTGGCCCTGCTCGGCGCCGTCAGCCCGGCCAGGCTGAGCGAGCTCGCGGCCGATCGGCGCTTCCTGCGCCGCCTCGCCGACGCCGCGGACGATCTGCGCGAATACATGACCTCTCCGCGCTGGTACCAGACGCTGCCCGACAGCGCGCGGGCCATCGCCTACTTCTCTCCCGAGTACGGCATCGCCGCCGCGCTGCCGCAGTACTCCGGGGGCCTCGGCATCCTGGCCGGAGACCACCTCAAGGCCGCCAGCGACCTCGGCGTGCCGATCCTCGCGGTGGGCCTGCTCTACCGCCACGGCTACTTCACCCAGTCCCTGTCGCCCGAGGGCTGGCAGCTGGAGCACTACCCGTCGCTCGACGCGGGCGGCCTGCCGCTGACCCTGCTGAAGGACGCCGAGGGCACGCCGGTCAAGATCCGCCTCGGCCTGCCCGACGAGCGCGATCTGCACGCCCAGGTGTGGGTGGCCCAGGTCGGCCGGGTGCCGCTGCTGCTGCTCGACTCCGACGTGGCCGAGAACGACGCGGCGGCCAGAGACATCACCGACCGCCTCTACGGCGGCGGCACCGACCACCGGCTCATGCAGGAGCTGCTGCTCGGGGTCGGCGGCGTACGCGCGATCAGGGCCTACTGCAAGATCACCGGCCACGCCGAGCCCGAGGTCTTCCACACCAACGAGGGCCACGCCGGCTTCCTCGGCCTGGAGCGCATCCGCGAGCTCACCGAGGCGCGGATGTCGTTCGACGAGGCGCTTGAGGCGGTGCGCGCCGGCACGGTGTTCACCACCCACACCCCGGTCCCCGCGGGCATCGACCGCTTCCCGATCGACATGATCGAGCGGCACTTCGGCGGGGCGGGCGCCTGGCCGACCGTGCCGGTCGAGCGGATCCTGGCGCTGGGCAAGGAGCCCGACCCCAGCCGGTTCAACATGGCGGTCATGGGCATGCGGCTGGCCCAGCGCGTCAACGGCGTCTCCGTGCTGCACGGCGAGGTCAGCCGTGACATGTTCAAAGATCTTTGGCCGGGATTCGACCTGGACGAGGTGCCGATCGGCTCGATCACCAACGGCGTGCACGCGCCGACCTGGGTCGGCAGGGAGTTCATGGAGCTGGCCGGGCGCGAGCTGCCCTCCCTGCTGGAGCGGGCGCGCGGCTGGGAGCACATCCAGAAGATCTCCGACGCCGACATCTGGCAGATCCGCGGCACGCTGCGCAAGCGGCTGGTCGAGGGCGCCCGGGTACGCCTGCGCAGGTCGTGGCGCGAGCGCGGGGCCTCCGACGCCGAGCTCGGCTGGATCGACGACACGCTCGACCCCGACGTGCTGACGATCGGGTTCGCCCGGCGGGTGCCCTCGTACAAGCGGCTCACGCTCATGCTGCGCGATCCCGCACGGCTCACCGAGCTGCTGCTCGATCCCGACAAACCCGTGCAGATCGTGATCGCCGGCAAGGCTCACCCGGCCGACGAGGGCGGCAAGAAGCTGATCCAGCAGATCATCAAGTTCGCCGACCGGCAGGACGTCCGCCACCGCATCGTCTTCCTGCCCGACTACGACATGACCCTCGGCCAGCTCATGGTGCAGGGCTGCGACGTCTGGCTGAACAACCCGCTGCGCCCGCTGGAGGCCTCCGGCACGTCGGGGATGAAGTCCGCGCTGAACGGCGGGCTCAACCTGTCGATCCGCGACGGCTGGTGGGACGAGTGGTACGACGGCACCAACGGCTGGGCCATCCCCACCGCCGACGGGGTGGCCAACCCCGACCGGCGTGACGAGCTGGAGGCCTCCGCCCTCTACGACCTGATCGAGCACGAGGTGTCCGACCGCTTCTACGACCGCGGCCCCGACGGCCTGCCGCGCCGGTGGATGGAGATGGTCAAGCACACGCTGGCCTCGCTCGGGCCCAAGGTGCTGGCCGGGCGGATGCTGCGCGACTACGTGGTGACGCTCTACAACCCGGCCGCCGCCTCCGCCCGCGCGCTCAGCGCCGACTCCTACGCGCCGGCCAAGGCGTTCGCCGCCTGGCGGGTCCGGGTGAACCGGGCCTGGCCGGGCGTGCGGGTCGAGCACGTCGAGGCGGCCGGCGTGGGCGACACCCCGGAGGTCGGAGCCTCGATCGAGCTGCACGCCACCATCGCGCTCGGCGACCTGGAGCCCAGTGACGTGCTGGTCCAGGCCGCTTACGGCAAGGTCGGGCCGCACGACGAGCTGGTGCACCCGGTCTACTCCACGCTGTCGGTCTCGTCGGTCGAGGACGACGGGCGGGCCCACTACACCGGCGCGGTGCCGCTCGACCGTACGGGCGCGTTCGGTTACACCGTGCGAGTCGTCCCGCACCACCCGCTGCTGGCCACACCGGCCGAGCTGGGCCTGATCACCGTGCCCGAGGAACCGGCGGGCATGACGAACGGAACATTGCGCTGACAAGCGGCATAATCACAGGGTGGACGACAGCGGGAACGGCCTGCGGGCCGACACTCTGGTGGCCACGGTTCGCGGTGTGCTGCCGTCGCTGACGCCAGCCGCCCAGACCGTGGCCCGCCTCATTCTGGAAGACCCCGCGACGGTGGCGAGGAGCACCATCACCGAGCTCTCCGCCGCCTCCGGCACGAGTGAGGCGACGATCGTGCGCACCGCCCGGTTGCTCGGCTTCGCCGGATATCCGCAGCTCAGGCTGGCCTTAGCCGCAGCCGCCGCGCAGCCGGACCGGCTGGTGCCCGGCGACCTCGCGCCCGACGACCCGCTGTCGGAGGTCATCCAGAAGGTGGCCAGGGCCGAGTCCGAGGCGATCAACGACACCGTCGCCCAGCTCACCTCCGAACGGCTCGGCCTGGTCGTCGACGCCATCGTCGGCGCCCGGCGGATCGACGCCTACGGGGTCGGCGCCTCCGGGCTGGTGGCCGAGGACGTCGCCCAGAAGCTGCTGCGCATCGGCCTGTCCAGCCACGCCTTCCAGGACGCGCACCTGGCGCTGACCAGCGCCGTGCTGCTCAAGGACGGCGACGTGGCCATCGGCATCAGCACCTCAGGCGAGACCCCCGACGTGATCGAGCCGCTGAGCCGGGCCAAGGAGGCCGGGGCCACCACGGTCGCGATCACCAACAACCCCCGCTCGTCCATCGCGGAGCTGGCCGAACACGTGCTGATCTCGGCTGGGCGCGAGACGGAGTTCCGTCCCGGCGCCCTGGCCAGCAGGATCAGCCAGCTCCTCGTCGTCGACTGCGTGTTCGTCGGCGTCGCCCAGCGTACGTTCGACTCCTCTCAGGAGGCGCTCGCGAGCACCAGGCGCGCCGTCAAGGAGTTCACCCGGAGAACGTCACCCGCACGTCGTCAGCCTTGACGAACATCACGCGGTGGCCGAACTGGATCTGCAGGTACTTCGTCTTGCCCCGCACCACCTTGTGGTCCTCCAGGTTGAAGGTGACCGCGCGGTAGTACTCGGTGGCCGCCTGGCCGGCGAGCGTGTACTTCTCGCCCGCCGAGAACGTGTACTGCAGCGGCGTCACCGCCTGGTACGGGATGCCCTCCGGATAGGCCGACTCCTCCGGGTAGGCCCGGCCGAACACCGGCACCGTCGCCTTGCCCGGCTTCGGCGTGACCACCAGCCCCATCGACGGGACGGCGGTCGGAGCGCTCCTCGGGTTGTGGAACCACGCCTTCTGCCCGAGGTACCAGATGGCTGTCCAGTCGCCCTGGCGCTCGGCCACGGCGAAGCGCTGGCCGGTGCTGGCGCGGGCACTGTGGTCGTAGACGCTGTAAAGGGAGTCGCCGGTCGGGTGCTTGCCGATGTCCTTGATCAGCGGCGCGTCCTCGCGCGGCTCGGTACGCAGCCAGACGGTGTGGGCGCTGGTCGGCGGACAGTCCGCCTCCGGGTTCTGGCGGTCACAGCCGTAGAAGTGCGGCTTGTTCGTGGCGAAGTCCGGCTTGATCATGACCGAGCCGGCCCTGGGGCCGCCGAACGCGTGCAGCGGCGCGCCCATGAGCTGGAAGTAGTGCGCCCAGTCCCAGAACGGGCCCGGGTCCTCGTGCATGCCGCGCACGGTCGTCGGCAGGGTGCCGGGGACGTTGTCGTGGCCCAGGATGTGGGCGCGGTCCAGCGGCACGCCGTGCCGCAGCGCCAGGTAGCGGACCAGACGGGCGGACGAGCGGTACATCGCCTCGGTGAACCAGGTGCTGCCCTCGGCCAGGAAGCCCTCGTGCTCGATGCCGATGGACTTGGCGTTGACGTACCAGTTGCCGGCCTGCCAGGCGACGTCCTTGGTCTTGATGTGCTGGGCGATGTGGCCGTCGGACGAGCGGACGGAGTAGTGCCAGCTGGCGCCGTAGTTGGGGTCCTGGTTGAGGCGGATGGAGGGCAGGAAATATCCCTCCATGTCGTGGATGATGATGTATTCGACCTTCTGGCTGGACGGCCGGTTCGCCAGGTCGTAGTGCCCGTAGTCGTCGTTCGGCAGCTCCTGGTACGCGGACGGGATCCACTCACAGGAGATCGAGGCCGGGCACTCGATGCCGTCGGGGCGCACCGGCGGGCGCAGGCCGAGCTTCTCCAGCCACTTCTCGATCTTCTTCAGGCCCGGCACGGCCGGAAGGGCGACCTGCTGGCCGTCGTCGGTCGTCCGCGCGGCCCCTTCCTTGATCGTGGCGAAGACCTCGTCGGCGAAGAACTTGGCCGCCCCCGACTCCTCGGCGCCGGAGTACTTCGCCACGGCGCCGTACCACTGGCCGGGGTCGGCGCTCAGCGGCGCGCCGAGCGCCTTCTGGTAGTCGGCAAGCAGCGCGGCGCCGCCGCGGATGTTGGCGGCGTCGTCGGTACGCAGCCGCTCGTGGCTCTCGCCGGTCAGGGCGGCGGCGCGTTCCATGGTCCGCAGCGAGGCCGGGATCTCGGCCGGCGCCGGTCGCTCGGCCGGGGGTGCGAGGGGGCGGGTGTCGTCGCCGCGGGCGTCCTCCTCGCCCTCGTCATGATGGTTGGACGAGGTGAAGGCGGCGGCGTCGGTCAGGTGCATGGGCCCGAACCCGGCGTCGCTGGAGGGCCGGCCGGCGTGGGCGTCCCACCGGGACTCAAGGTAGGAGACGCCCAGCAGCACGCTCTCGGGCACCTGGAACTCCTTGGCGGCGGCCGCGAAGGCCTGCTGCCGGTCCGGGGGCTGCTGGGCGTGAGCCGTGCTCATGTTGACTAAGGGCAGCAGGGCGACGAGTGAGGCCGCCATCAGTATTCTGCGCATGAACCACTCCTCGGGAGCTGGGGGGCGCGTCGTGCAGTTCAGCGTCTCAACATTTTCCTTCGCAGGCGAGATCTTTGCGAAGATATTTTTCATCCCTTAACAGGCGTGACCGCCGGGCCGGGTGGTTGAACCGGGGGTCGCTCAATTGGCGTGATCACCGTGCCAGGAGCGCCACAGGGACGCGTACGCGCCGCCCGCCGCGACCAGCTCCTCGTGCGTGCCCAGCTCGGTCAGCCGCCCGTCACGCATGACCGCCACTCGGTCCGCGTCGTGAGCCGTCTGGAGGCGGTGGGCGATGGCGATGACCGTACGGCCCTCCAGCACCGCGGCCAGGGCCCGCTCCGTGTGGCGGGCCGTACGCGGATCCAGCAGCGCGGTCGCCTCGTCGAGGATCAGCGTGTGCGGGTCAGCCAGCACCACGCGAGCCAGGGCCAGCTGCTGGGCCCGCGCCCCGTCCGGGCGGTGCGGCCCGTGGCGCAGGTCGGTGTCCAGCCCGTCGGGCAGCTCGTCGAACCAGTCGGCGCCCACGGCGGCCAGCGCCGCGCGCAGGTCGGCGTCGGTGGCCTCGGGGGCGGCGATCTGGAGGTTGTCCCGTACGGTGCCCAGGAACACGTGGTGCTCCTGGGTGACCAGGATGACCCGCTCACGGAGCAGCCCAGGGGCCAGGTCGGCCACGGGGACGCCGCCGACCGTGACGGAGCCCGTACGAGGGGCGTCCATGCCGGCCAGAAGTCGGCCCAGCGTCGTCTTGCCCGCCCCCGACGGGCCGACGATGGCCAGCCGCTCGCCGGGTCGCACGCTCAGCTCCACTTCGTGCAGCACGTCGGGCCCGCCGTCGTAGGCGTAGGACGCACGGGAGACCTCCAGCCGATCATCCACGGGCACCGAGGACCCACCGGCCGCCGCGTCCCCCGAAATCCGGCCCTGCCCCTCGGACGCCTGCCCCTCGGACACCGGATCCTTGGACGCCGAATTCTCGGATGTCGGGCCCTTGGACGCCGGGCCCGCGGGTGTGGTCCCTGGAGGGGCGGCCAGGCCCTCGACGCGGGCGAAGGCGGCGCCGCTGCTCTGCAGCTCCTCCAGCCGTTGCAGGACGGTGTTCAGCGGCTCGGAGAGCTGGCGCAGGTAGAGGGCGGAGGCGACCACCGTGCCCAGCGTCATCGCGGACGGGTCCCGCATCGTGAGCGCGCCCCCGACCAGCAGCACGGCCGCCACCGGGATCGCGTACGAGACGTCCACCACCGGGAAGAGCACACTGCGCAGGAACAACGTCCTGGTCCTGGCCCGCCGGGACTCCTCGACCGTCCGCCGGCAGGCCATGAGGCGGCGGTGTTCGAGCCTGAGCGCCTGCACGGTGCGGGCGCCGGTCGTGGTGGCGGCCAGCTCCTCGGCCAGCGCCGAGCTGGCGGCGCCCTCCTCCAGGTACGCGCCGAGCGCCCGGCGCAGGTACCAGCGGGAGGCGAACCAGATGCCCGACAGCCCGATCACCCCGCACGCGCCGAGCAGCGGGTCCAGCACGAAGACGGCGGCCAGGATGAACAGTGCCTGGACGGAGGCGATGGCGACGTCAGGGCCGGCGTCACGCAGCGTGGTCCCGACCGCCGCCACGTCGGTGGTGCCCCGGGTGGTCAGGTCGCCGGTGCCCGCCCGCTCGACCACCGAGGCGGGCATGGCCAGCGCGCGCTCGGTGAACTGCTCGCGGATCCTGGCCAGCGTACGTTCACCGAACCGATGGCCGACGTAGCTCGCGTAACGCGCCAGCAGCAACTGCACCACGGCGCAGCCGAGAATGGCCAGCGCCAGCCGGTCCACCGTGCTGACTGCGGCGCCGGCCTTGACCTCGTCCACGATGCGGCCGAGCAGCCACGGCGCGCCCAACCCCGCGACGGCGGCCAGCCCGTTGAGCACGAGCATGGCGACGAACGCCCGCCCGTCCAAGCGAACGAGCCGCACCGCCGCCTTACGCGTCTGCGCGGACCCGGCAACAGGCAACCCACCGCGCACGCCCTGCGCCCCACCGCTTCCCGACCGGCTTGGTGCGCTGCTTGCCGGCCGGCCTTCTGCACGGCTTCCCGGGCGGCCTCCTGCCCTACTTCCCGGGACGTCTTCTGCACTGCTTCCCGACTGGTCTCCAGCGTCGTTCACCGGCCGGCCTCCTGAGGTGTGATGCCGGCTCGGCCGTCCGCGCCAGGTCTGGCGGGCACTCCGGCCGGGCCTCCTGTGCTGGGTATGCCGGTCGGACCTCCCGTGCGGGGCCCGCTGGGTGCTCCGGAAGGGTGGTCGGAAGGGTGGCCGGAGGTGGGTGGGCCGTTGGTTCGGCCGTTGGTGGTCGTGTCGTCCGGGTTGTCGTCTTCTGTGCCGCGTGAGACCAGCGCCCGGTAGCCGGACTCCTCGCGCAGCAGGTCGTGATGGGTTCCCGCGGCCACGGCCGTTCCGTCGACCAGGTAGTACACCCGGTCGGCCCGGTCCAGGACGAGTGGGGAGGTGCTGGTGACGACCGTGGTGCGGCCGGCTCGTACTGTACGCAGGCGGGCGGCGACCGTGGCCTCGGTGTGGGCGTCCAGGGCCGAGGTGGGCTCGGCGGCGAGCAGGATCTCCGGGTCGGCCAGGAGCGCGCGGGCCAGCCGCACCCGCTGCCGCTGGCCCCCGGACAGGTTGCGGCCCTGGGTGGAGATGGGGGAGTCCAGGCCGTGCGGAAGCGCCTGCACGATGTCCTCGGCCATGGCCGCGTGCACGGCTCGCTCGACGGCCGCGTCGTCGGGCTCCCGGCTGCCCGCGATGACCTCGCGTAACGTGCCGGCGAACAGGTGGGCCTCGTTGTCCGCCACCAGGATCCGCTCCCGCAGCGCCTCGCGATCGATGTCGCGAAGACGAACCCCACCCCAGGTCACACCCGAGCCGGTGGTCGCGCCCGGGGCGGTGGTCGTGCCCGAGTCCGTGGTTGCGCCGGAGCCCGTGGTCGTGGTCGCGCCTGGGGTGGTCTCGGCGTCGAGCCTGCCCGAGAGGTCGAACCCGCCCAGGCGGTCGAGCACCGCCGCCGAGTCCGCCGCTCGCGCACTGACCAGCGCCGTGACCAGCCCGGGAGCGATCTCCACCCCGGACGCCGGATCGCGCAGGGCAGCCGGTGCGTCGGGCGGCGGCAGGTCGGCACCGCCCGGCGACCTGGGCCTCTCGCCACCGGGCAGCGCGGGTTTCCGGCCGCTCGGCGGCGTGCGCTTGCCGTCACCGGTCGGCGCGGGCTCCCCTCCACCCGGCGACGCACCCCTGCCGCCGGTGGGCGCAGCGGTCTCGCGCGAGGCCTCGCGCGAGGTCTCGGGCGGCGCGTCGCCGGCGGGCCCGTCGGGCTTGTGCCGAAGCTCGGGCGATGCGTCTCCGGTAGGCCTGTCGGGCTCGTGCCGAAGCCCGGGTGGCGTGTCGCCCTCGGGGCGGAGGCTGAGGAAGTGGATGACGCGGCGGGCCGCGACCAGGCCGCGGCTGAGGTCGTAGCCGCCCTCCACGAAGAACGAGACCGGCACCACCAGCACGGCCGCGTACCCGTACAGTGCCACCAGTTCCCCGACCGTGATCTCCCCCTGCGCGGCCATCCGGGCGGCCAGCCACGTCACGCCCCCGAGGAAGAGCGTCGGCAGCCCCACCCCCAGCGCGTGGATCCAGCTCGTCACCGCCCCCACCCGGTACCCCTGCTCCCGCAGTTCCCGCGAGCCGCGCCGGTAGCGGTCGGCGTAGACGTCCTTGCCGCCGATGCCGTTGAGCACCCGCAGCCCGCCGGCGAGGTCGGCGAAGCGGGCGGCGAGTTCGCCCTGCCGACCCCGGTAGGCGGTCTCGGCGCCGCGCAGCCGTCCCAGCAGCGGCCCGAGCACGCCGACCAGCAGCGGCACCCCCAGCAGCACCACGGCGGCGAGCAGCGGCGAGACCGACAGCAGCAGCCCGGCCACCACGATGTAGGCCAGCACCGCCCCGACCCCAGGCCCGGTGATGGTGAGTGTCTGGGCCATCACGGCGGCGTCGGCGGCGCCGATCGTGACGACCTCCCCGGCCGTCACCCGGCCGGGGAGTGACGCGCCGAGCCGGGTCGCGTGCAGGGTCACCGCCTCCACGGTCCGGTAGGAGGCGTCCAGCCGCACCCTCGTCATCGTCCGGTGGCGCATGATCGCCAGCCAGGCGTTCAGCAGCCCCGCGCCGAAGACGGCGGCCACCCACCAGGCCAGTACGGGATAGCGCCCTGTGGACAGCCCGTCGTCGATGGCCCGCGACAGCAGGTAGGGAGGCAGCGTCAGGCCGACCATCCAGGCGGTCCCCAGCGACGCCCCGGCCAGGATCCGCGCCCGCTGGCTCGTGACCAGCCACCACAGATAGCGCCCTGGGCCGCGGACGTCGGGGGTTCCCGGATTGATGGGGTCTTCCGCCATGCATCGCACAGTAGCCGGGAGGACCGACGGTCTCGTGGCCAGGTCAGGGCACCAGTACGACCTTGCCCGTGGTCCGCCTCGACTCCAGCGCCGCGTGCGCCGCCGCGGCCTCGGCGAGCGGGAACGTCTGCACGGCCGGCACCAGCGTGCCCTCGGCCACGGCCGCCAGCGCCCTGGCCTCATACGCCGAACGCTCGTCCTGCTGACCGAGCAGGAGCAGCAGGGCGTTGGTCACGCTCAGCCCGCGCGAGGCGACCAGCCCCGGATCCGGCTCGATGGGCCGCTGGGAGGCGGTGCCGATGGTGAGGCACCGGCCGCCGTCGGCGAGCAGCTCGAACGCCGCCCGCGCCCGGTCCCCGCCCACCCCGTCGAGCAGCGCGGTGACCTTCCTGCCGCCGAGCAGGTCGGCGACCCGCTGCTCCCAGCCGGGCTCGTCGTAGTCGACGGCGAGGTCCGCGCCCAGTTCGCGCACGGCGGCCACCTTGGCGGGCCCGCCCGCCGCACCGATCACCTGGGCGCCCAGGCGGCGGGCGTACTGGACGAGGAGCCGGCCGACGCCGCCGGCCGCCGAGGTCACGAGAACCACGTCGGCGGAGGTCAGCTCGGCCACGTCGAGGAAGTGCAGCGCGGTGACCCCCGTGACGATCATGGCGACGGCCGACGCGTGATCGACGCCGTCGGGGATGCGGTGCACGGCGGCCAGGTCGGCGACCGCCAGCTCGGCGTACCCGCCAGGCTGCCCGCCCGAGGTCACGACGTCACGCCCGATCCAGGCGGGGTCCACGTCCGGTCCCACGGCGTCCACGGTGCCCGCCACCTCGCCGCCGAAGATCGTCGGCAGCTCGGGCAGCGGCGGCAGCGGTGTCTCCGGGTCGCTGATCCCGCCCTTGCGCAACATCGTCTCGACCAGGTGCACGCCGGCCGCCTTGACGGCGATGCGCACCTGGCCGGGGCCAGGCTCGGGATCGGGGACGACCTCGTAACCGAGGTTCTCGGCCGGGCCGAAGGAGTGCAGGACGACGGCGTGCATGAGGTGCTCCGTGAGGTCGGGGTAGGTTCGCGTTCCCAGGCTGCAACCTCAACTAAAGTTGATGTCAAGCGAAAGTCCAGGGTGACCTCACGCCGGCGGCGAGTCCCCGGGCGCGAACAGGTGCCGCCAGTGCTCGGCGGCCCGGATCATGTCCTCGTTGGTGTGGTGCAGGAACTTGGTCACGTTCTCCAGGCGTCCACCGACCGGGGTTGCCGTGCCGAAGAGCTTGGCGCCCTCGGCGGTCACCTCCGCGAGCATGGCGTTGCGCTGCACGCTGGTCAGGTAGGACCGATACCAGATGTCGTCGTCCACCACATAGCGGTCGCGGCGGCTCCGGGGGTCGCGCTCGCGCCTGATCAGCCGCTGCTCCTCCAGGTACGCGACCGCGGTGGACACCGAGGCCGGGCTGACCCGCAGCCGCTCGGTCAGCTCCCGGGCCGTGAGCGCGCCGGTGCCGGTGGTGGCCAGGCACGTGAGGATCCTGGCCGTCATCCTGGGCATGCCGATCTGGACGAGGACCTCGGCCATCCGATCCGCGAACGCGCGCACCGCCCTGAGATCGCGCCCGTGGCCCGGCTCGGGGGTCCGTCTGGCGGGTTTGTGGGCAGGTGGCGGGGCCGGCTTGCGGCGGCGGGCGCGCTGCCCGGCCAGCTGCTGGGCGCGGTCGGCCCGGTAGCCCTTGGGGCCGCCGTTGCGCTGGACCTCCCGGCTGACCGTGGAGGTCGGCCGGTCCAGGCGACGGGCGATCTCGGCGTAGCCCAGCCCTTCCGACAGCCCCGCCGCTATCCGCCGCCGGTCCTCGTGGGTCAGCCGGCCTCCGGGCATCCCGCCTCCTCATCCGTGTCACCGCAGTATTGCGTTCGAACGCATCTCATTGCAACTTCCCCATTGCGTTCGAGGTCAGGTTCATTGCAATTTATACCGCCAGTGAACTGCTGAAATGCAGTTTGTAGCCGTTGAAAGGCATTGACTAGAAACTGAAACGCAACGTAGCTTTTGGCATTCACCGAACACGTACTATCGCGAACAGGGGAGTGCCACGAATGAACGGCAAGCTTCAGCGGATGCTCGACCGGGTCGTGGACGACGGCGGAGTGCCGGGGATCCTCGCCGACGTGCGCGACGGGACCCAGACCTGGTTCGGCACGGCGGGCGTGGCCGACCTGGAGAGCGGTCGGGCGCGCGGGCCGCAGGACCGGTTCAGGATCGGCAGCTTCACCAAGGCGTTCACCTCGACCGTGGTGCTGCTGCTCGACGCCGAGGGCCGGCTGAGCCTCGACGACACCGTGGAGACCTGGCTGCCCGGCGCGATCCGCGACGGCGACAAGATCACTGTCCGGCGGCTGCTCAACCAGACCAGCGGCATCTTCAACTACACCATGGACGAGAAGATGCAGGGGCAGTACGCCGGGCCGAGCGTCCTGGAGCGCCGCTTCGACCGCTACAGCCCCGAGGAGCTCGTACGGATCGCCATGCGCCATGAGCCCGCCTTCGCGCCGGGCGAGGGCTGGGGCTACTCCAACACCAACTTCGTGCTCGCCGGGATGATCATCGAGCGAGTCGCCGGCAGGCCGTACGCCGAGGAGGTCCGGCGGCGCATCGCCGACCCGCTCGGGCTGGAGGGGACGTACGTGCCCGGCGACGACACCGAGCTGCGTGGCCCCCACGCCCGCCACTACTCCAAGCTCATGCTCCCGGACCCCGACGCCGAGATCCACGACGTCACCGAGCTGAACGCCTCCGGCGCCTGGGCGGCCGGCGGCATGGTCTCGACGGCCGAGGATCTCCACCTCTTCCTCCGGGCGCTCCTGGGCGGCCGGTTGCTGCCGCAGAAGCAGATGGAGGAGATGTTCACCGGCGTCTCGACGGAGGGCGGAGGCTGGATCCCGAACACCGCGTACGGCCTGGGTGTCTTCTGGCAGGAGCTCCCCGGCGGGCAGACGGTCTGGGGCGGCGGCGGCGCGATCAACGGCTCCTGGACCTACGCCATGGGCAGCCGCGACGGCGAGCACCTGCTCGTCAGCAACGTCAACGGCGACTGGGGCGACCTCATCACCACCTTCACCGAACTCCTCCAGTCCGAGTTCGGCGCGGAGGAGTTCGGCGCGGACGACGGGAGGTGACCCCGCTCAGGGCACGAGCGTCAGCGACGGCCGCTGGTCGGGCAGGCCGATCAGCTCGCGTACCCGTGCGATCGGCCAGGCCAGCTCCCTGGCCAGCGTCGCCGCGTTCAGCCCGCTCTCCTTGCAGGCCAGCTCGAAGGCGTGCGCCAGCAGCACCGGCTGCTCGCCCGGATAGCCGGAGACCGGCTCGTTGGTGAACCCGGGCTGCTCGCGCAGCGCGGCCAGGCGCTGGTAGGCGCGCCCGGCGGCGGAGTCGGACAGCAGGCCGGTCTCCCGGCACCGGTAGAGCAGCGAGTCGACCGACACCCCCCACGTCTGCCGCAGCTCGGCCAGTCTGCGCAGGTCGGCGCGGAGCGGGAGCTGGGGCAGGATGCTGTCGCGGGGGGTGAGGAACTCGGCGGCGAAGGCGTCGGCCTCGCGCTCCTGGTGGGAGTCGCCCGCGGCGGTGTCGCCGTGGAGGACGAGGTGGCCCAGCTCGTGGGCGGCGGTGAAGCGGTGGCGGTAGATGTCGTCGAACCGGTTGGGCGTCAGCACCACGATCGGCCGGGGCAGGCTGGAGGTGGAGAAGGCGTCGACGGTCACCGCGTCGGGGTCGTGGCGGGGAAAGGCCACCACGATGCCGTGCGCCTCCATCCGGCGCACCAGGTGGCTGATCGGCCCGGCGCCCAGCCCCCAGTGGGAGCGTAGCGCGCGGGCGGCCCCGGCCGGGTCGCGCGGCAGCGCGGAGTGCATCTCGCCGCCGGCGAACCCGGGCAGGTCGACGGCGGGCAGCTGCACCCGTTTCTCCAGCGCGTACGCCAGCTCCCACACCTGCTCGACGAAGGCCACGGCCTTGGCCCGCTGGTAGGCCCGGGTGGAGCGCAGGCTGCGGAAGTGGGCCATGGATCCGTCGAGCTTGCCGTGCGGGCGGCCGGGCAGGAAGAACGCCATCGGCACCGACAGCACCTCGGCCAGCGGCGCGATCAGGTCGGGCCGCGGCCGGGTGACGCCCGCCTCGTATTGACCGACCGCCGCCGGAGAGACGCCGAGATGCTCGGCGACCTCCTTCTTGGTGAGCGCGGCCAGGTGACGGGCCTGGGTGAGGCGGGTGGCGTCGAAGGCGTCGGCGACGGCCTGCGGGCTCGGCCCGCCCGCCCGGGAGTCACGCACCGCCGGCGGCCTCCGGCCGGATCGGGGTGGCCTCGGCGACCGGCCGCTCACCGGACCGGGCGGACCCGGTGCGCGCGTTGACCTCGGGCATCGGCAGGACGCCCTGGTCGAAGGCGGCCGCGCTGTCACCGGAGGCGGGCGCGCCGGCCTCGTGGGCCAGCGGGATCGGCTCGCACTGGTGCCAGCGCAGGCTGCCGAAGCGGTCGAGCAGCTCGGCCTCGCCCCACCAGGCATCGAGCAGCCCGGCGTGGGCGTTGGCCGCGTAGGCGATCAGCACCAGCCGGGTGTCGTCGGGCAGGTCGCCCAGCGCCTCGGCGACCGGCACCGCGTGCGGCGGGAGGTCGTGCAGCGCGAGCTGCCGCATCCGCGGCTCGGGGCCGAACCGGTTGAACAGCGCCTGTACCAGCGCTGACGGGCGGCCGTCGCCGATCCTGGCGCTCATCACGGTGAGCGAGCGGTCCTTGGCGTAGCGGAAGGGGAACAGCAGCTTGCCGTCGAGCACGACCAGCTCGTGCTGGGAGCCGCCGGGCTTGACGACGCGCACGTCGCCCATGTCCTCGAACGCCTCGGCCAGCGCCTCGAACTTGCGCGACATGAGCGTGAACCCGAACGGGTGCAGATGATCGGTCTGCGCCACCTTCTGCGCGTCCCTGGCGTTTTCCAGCGCGACCGACAGAGCCTCGGCCACGCCCTGTCTGATCAGGGGAGCGCGCTGCCCGAACGTGTCGTGGGCCCAC
Organism: Nonomuraea sp. NPDC048882; assembly: GCF_040649755.1. Lineage (NCBI taxonomy): Bacteria > Bacillati > Actinomycetota > Actinomycetes > Streptosporangiales > Streptosporangiaceae > Nonomuraea > Nonomuraea sp. NPDC048882. The sequence goes on along the minus strand of NZ_JBEZGB010000007.1, from coordinate 445,014 downwards.
TGGGACATCCGCATGCCCGACCTCCTGCCGCTTTACTTTCCAACATCATAGGCCCGCCACGACTTCATGTTGCCCGCACGACACACCTTCCCCTTGTACGGCTTGCATTCTTGTATGACAATATTCCGCGTCTAACAAGTGAGCTTGACGAGAGGTGCGCTTCCGCATGCGAACACCCGACTGGCCCCTGACGGCGACCCGCTGGACGCAACTGACGCTGGCCGAGGACGACCCGGCACACCTCGACGTCGACTTCTGGACCTCGGTGATGCGGGACAGCAGGTCGAACGCGGTCTGCATCAGCGCGGGCGGCTACATCGCCTACTACCCGACCCTGATCCCGTACCACCACCGCAGCACCTTCATGGGCGACACCGACCCGTTCGGCGCGCTCGTCGAGGCGGCCAGGGGGCTCGGCATGCACGTCATGGCCAGGGTGGACCCCCACGCCGTGCACGCCGACGCGGCCACCGCGCATCCCGAGTGGCTGGCGTGCGACCAGGACGGCGCGCCGATCGAGCACTGGTCCCATCCCGGCATCTGGCTGACCTGCGCCTTCACCGGCTACCACCGGGAGTTCATCACCGAGGTGGCCAGGGAGATCGTGCGCGAGTACGACGTGGACGCGATCTTCGCCAACCGGTGGGAGGGCTACTACGGCATCTCCTACAGCGAGGCCGCGCGGCGCTCGTTCCGCGACGACACGGGGTTCGAGCTGCCCAAGCGCGAGCACGACACGACCGACCCTGCCTGGCCCGCCTATGTGGCCTGGCGGCGGCGCCGGCTCAGCGAGCTGGTCGCGATCTGGGACGCGGCGGTCAAGGACCTGCGGCCGCACGCTCGTTTCATCCCCAACCTGGGCGCCTTCGCCGCCCGCGACCTGGAGCCCGAGCTGGTCGAGCGGGTCTACCCGCTGTTCGTGGTGGACAAGCAGGGCCGTTCGGGCATCGAGGCGCCGTGGGCGGCCGGGCGGGTGGCCAAGCGCAGCAGGGGCCTGTTCCCCGACCGGCCGGTCGGGCTCATCACCTCGGTCGGGCCCGAGTACCACCAGCACCGGTGGAAGGACTCGGTGGCCCCGCCGGAGGAGGTGCGGACGTGGATCGTGGACGGGTTCGCGCAGGGCGCGTTCCCGTGGTTCACCAAGTTCAACGCCACCGTCTCCGACCCGCGCTGGGTGCCGGCCGTGGTGGACGCGTTCGGGCTGCACGCGAAGCTGGAGCCGGTGCTGGCGCCGATGCCGGTCACGGCCGAGGTGGCGCTGGTCGACCCGAGCAGGGCCGGGCGGATCAGGAGCGGGGCGGCACACTCCTTCCCCGACGAGGACGGCTTCTACCAGGCGCTGGTCGAGGCGCGGATCCCGTTCGACCTGCTGGCCGACCAGGTGCTGTCGGCCGAGCGGCTGCGGCCGTACAAGGTGCTGGTGCTGGCCAACGCCGAGCAGCTCAGCGACGAGCAGTGCGCGGCGGTCCGCGACTACGTGGCCGCCGGCGGCGGCCTGGTCGCCGCGCACCAGTCCTCCCTGTACGACGAGCACGGCGCGCCGCGCGCCAACTTCGGCCTGGCCGACGTCTTCGGCGCCGACCTGGTGACCCGGCTCAGAGGCCCGGTGAAGAACAATTACATCGCCCTGACCGGCGAGCACCCGGTCAGCGACGGCTTCGGCCCGGCCGGGCGGATCATCGGCGGCACCCGGCTGCTGGGCGTCGTGGCCAGGCCGGGCACGCAGGTGCCGTTCCGCTTCATCCCGGACTTTCCGGATCTGCCGATGGAGGAGCTGTACGCCAGGAAGGCCCCCGACGCCCCTGCCGTGATCACCAGGGAGGGCCCTGGGCGGGTGGTCTACATCCCGTTCGACCTCGGGGCGATCTTCTGGGAGACGCTCCAGGCCGATCACGGCCTGCTGATCGCCAACGCGGTGCGCTGGGCGCTCGGCGGCGAGCCCGAGGCCACCGTACGCGGCCCAGGGCTGGTCGACCTGGCGGTGCGCCGCGACGAGCACGGCCTCGCGGTCACCGTGGTCAACCTGACCAACCCCATGGCCATGCGCGGCGCGATCAGGGAGACCATCCCGCTGCCGCCGCAGACGGTCTCCGTCGCGCTGCCGCGGGACACGGCGGGTGCCACGGCCCGGCTGCTGGTGGACGGGAGCGAGGTCCCCGTCGCCGTCCGCGAGGGCCGGGCCGAGGTGGAGCTGACCGGCGTGGGCCTCATCGAGGTCGTGCACGTGACCTGGGAGAAGGGGTGAGCCGCGTCTGGTGGCGTGAGCCGTTCCGGATGTTCCAGACCAACCTCCGCGAGGTGGACGCCGGGCTCGACGTCGAGCGGGTGCTGGACTACCTGGAGGAGTTCGGCGCGAACGCCTGGCTGATCAGCGTCGGCGGCATCCTGTCGAACTATCCGACCGGCCTGGACTTCCAGACGCGCAACCCGCACCTGGCCGAGCGGCCGTCCGGCGACCTGATCGGCGACGCGGTGGCGGCGGCCCGGCGCAGGGGCGTGCGCGTGCTGGCCAGGATGGACTTCTCCAAGATCGACCACCGGCGGGCGGAGCGGCATCCCGAGTGGTGCTTCGTCTCGCCCGCCGGTGAGCGGCAGGTCTACACCGGCCTCACGAGCGTGTGCCCGAGCGGCGACTACTACCAGGTCAAGCTGTTCGAGGTGATCGGGGAGGTGCTCGACCGGTACGAGGTCGACGGCTTCTTCCTCAACTGGATGTCGTTCAACGAAGTGGACTACAGCCGCACGTACTGGGGCGTGTGCCACTGCCTGGCCTGCGCCCGCCGCTACGACGGTGAACTGCCCGAGCGGGCGGACGCCCGGTGGCGCGCGTTCACACGGGCGACGCTGGACGACCTGCACGCCAGGATCAGGGCCGAGATCGCCGCGCGAAGACCGGAGGCGGCGCTCATCCTGGGCGAGCACGCCGACATCGTCTTCCACGAGGCGAACAACGCCGTCGGCCGGCCCCTCTGGCACCACAGGACCAGCGAGCACGTGAGCGCGGCCAAGTCGTACCGGCCTGAGGTGCCGGTGCTGGTCAACTCGGTGGGGTTCGTGGACATGCCGTACCGGATGGCGGGGGAGGAGCCTCACCATTTCGCCCAGTATCTGCTGCAGGCGATCTCGCGGGGGGCGATCCCGTCCACGTACATCATGGGGACGCCGGACGACAGCCCGTACGAGTGCCTGGAGATCGCCGGCGAGCTGACCCGGTTCCACCGCGACCACGCCGAGGTCTACCGGGACCTGGTCTCCGAGGCGCGCACGCTGCTGGTCCGCCCCGAAGGGGAGCGGGCCGAGTTCCAGGGGCTCTACCTGGCGCTGCTGGAGCGGCACGTGCCCTTCGACGTGCTGCCCGAGGAGAAGCTGGCGGTGAGCGACCTGTCGCGCTACCGGCTGGTCGTGCTGCCCGACATCGGCGCGCTGAGCCGTCCCGAGGTGCTGGACGCGTACGCGGAGGCGGGCGGCACCGTGCTGGCGACCGGTGCGAGCGACACGGGGCTCGCCTGCCTGCCCGTCGCCCGCCGGCTGGCCGCGTACACGACGGAGGAGTCCGTCCGCTCGCTGCACCTGCGCGGCGACCGCGGCATGGTGCCGGTGATCGGCGCCTTCCACGTGGTCGAGCCCGCGCCGGGCGCCGAGACGGGCCTGCCCGTGCTCTCCAGGGCCAGGTACGGCCCGCCGGAGAAGTGTCACGGCCACCTGGAGACCGGCCACCCCGGCTGGCTGAGCGCCCCGTACGGCCGGGGCAGAGGCGTGCTGATGCCCTGGACCGTCGGGCGCGGCTATCGGGAGACCGGGCTGAGCGCTCACCGCGACCTGTTCGCCGACCGCCTGCCCGCCGGCCTCGCCGTCGAGACCGGGCTGCCCGAGCAGGCGGAGATCGTGCCCGCCCGCGCAGAGGACACGCGGGTGATCCATCTGCTCAACCGCTCGGGCGACGCCGATCAGCGTTTCCGCCGCCCGCTGCCGATCGCCGAATCGTGGCTGGACCTGCCCTGGGAGGGCGAGTGGCGGGCGCACGCGCTGCGTGCGGACCGCCCCCTGGAGGTGGACGGCGGCCGGGTGCGGCTGCCCGAGATCGGCCTCTTCGAAGTCGTGAAATTGTCAAACAAGTATTCATGACCTATTGACGGTCTCGTTAGACAAATGAACACTGGACCATCACCGGGGTAGCCGGTCCCCTGTGAGAACGACGGGAGAACACAGTGATGAGCGGACTAGATCGGCGGGGGTTCCTGAAGCTGGTGGCGGCCGGGGCACTGGGGGCCGGCCTCACGGCGTGCGGCGCCGGCGACTCGGGCGGCGGAGGCGGCACCACGCTGCGGTACGCGTGGTGGGGCAACAACGTCCGGCAGCAGAACTACACGAAGGCGCTCAAGGAGTTCGTGGCCAAGAACCCGGGCATCCAGGTCGAGCCGGAGTTCGCCGAGTATTCGGCCTTCCAGGAGCGCATGACCACCCAGATGGCGGCCCGCGACGTGGCCGACATCTTCTGGGTCGCATCGGCGCAGGTCATGACGTACCACAAGAGCAACATCTACCGCCGCCTCGACGAGGTGCCCAGCGTCAACCTGGCCGACTACTCCAAGGAGGAGCTGGAGTCGTTCAAGCTGGGCGGGCAGCTCAACACCATGCCGTTCGGCATCTTCGTCCCCGTCTTCCGCTACAACGAGACGTTCGCCGAGGAGGACGGCGTCAAGCTCCCGCCGGCCGACGCCGACTGGGACGCCTGGTCGGAGTTCCTCATCGACTACTCCAAGGACAACCCGAAGCAGCGCAAGGGCATGCCGTACGAGGCCGACGCCGACATGGTGTTCGAGGCCTGGCTGCGCCAGCGCGGCGAGCTGCTCTGGACCCAGGACGGCAAGCCCGGCTTCACCGCCGACAGCGTGCGGGCCTGGTTCGACTGGTGGGACAAGATGCAGAAGGCCGGCGCCGTGATGACGCTGAGCGAGCAGGAGGGGATGGGCCCCGACTGGGCCGTGGTCGGCAAGAAGGTGCTGGCCAAGGTCGGCAACTCCAACCACATCATCGACGACGCCAAGATGTTCCCCGATTACTCCTTCAAGCTGCGCAGCGTGCCCGTGAACAAGGACGCGCAGGCCGGGCACCCCTTCCTCTACTACCCCCGGATGGCCATCTACCAGGGCATCGACGACGACAAGCTGGAGGCCGCGGGCAAGCTCGTCAGCTACAACACCAACGACCCCGCGATGATCAAGACCGTCGGCCTCACCATGGGCGCGCCGGTCAACCCCAAGGTCTTCGAGCAGACGCTGGCCAGTGCGCAGGGCGACGACAAGGAGATGCTCGACGCCGTACAGGTCAGCCGTAAGGCCGAGCGCCGCCCCCGCTTCGAGGCGCCGCCGGGCACCAGCACCTGGCGCACGGCCATGGCCAGGGTCGCCGAGGAGATCTCGCTCGGCCGGCTGAGCACCGCCGACGGCGCGAAACGGCTGCTCGACGAGATCAATGCCGGCATCGCCCGCGCCCAGTAGGAACTCCCATGTCGAAGCTCCATCGTCAGGGCGGCGCCGCGCACGTCTTCCTGATCCCCTGGTGGCTGGGCCTCGTGCTGGTCACGGCCGTGCCGCTGATCGCCTCCTTCTACCTGGCCTTCACCGACTACAACATCCTCAGCTCGCCGAAGTTCAACGGCCTTGAGAACTTCGAGCGCATGTTCCAGGACGACTACTTCTGGGCCGCCGTCCGCGTGACCGCGGTCTACGTGGTCGTCTCGATCCCGCTGCAGCTCGGCTTCGCGCTGCTGCTCGCCCTGATCCTCGACCGCGGTCTGCGCGGCCTGGCCTTCTACCGCAGCGCCTTCTACCTGCCCTCGCTGCTGGGCACCAGCGTCGCCGTGGCGATCCTGTGGCGGCAGATCTTCGGCGACGACGGCCTGATCGACCGGGCGCTGTCGCTGTTCGGGCTGGAGCTCGGGAGCTGGCTGCAGAACCCCAGCCTGTCGCTCTCGACGCTGATCGTCCTGAACGTCTGGACGTTCGGCTCACCCATGGTGATCTTCCTGGCCGGCCTCCGCCAGATCCCCGAGGAGCTGTACGAGGCCGCCAAGGTGGACGGCGCCGGAATCGTGCGCCAGTTCACCAGGGTCACGATCCCCCTGCTCACGCCGATCATCTTCTTCAACCTCATCCTGCAGACGATCGGCGCGTTCCAGACCTTCACCCAGGCCCACGTCGTCAGCGGCGGCACCGGGGGCCCGGCCAACTCGACGCTGTTCTACACGCTCTACATCTACCAGCAGGGATTCACGAACTTCGACATGGGCTACGCCTCCGCGCTGGCCTGGGTGCTGATGGCGGCCATCGGCCTGGTGACGGCCGTGCACTTCGTCCTGTCGAGGTACTGGGTCTTCTACGGAGACGACTGATGACGACCGCGACCACCTCGCTCGACTCCGCCCGCGCCCGCTCCACGGCGTTCCTGCGCCGGCGCGGGCGCCGGGACCTGCTCAAGCACCTCGGGCTCGGCGTCTTCGTGCTGCTGATGCTCTATCCGCTGATCTGGATGATCGTCAGCTCGCTCAAGCCCGACCACCTCATCCTCACCGAGACGGGGCTCATCCCCAGCGAGATCACCTTCGACAACTTCGTCGAGGGCTGGAACGCGCTCAACCGCCCGTTCACGGTCTTCTTCCTCAACTCGCTGCTGGTCACCGTCGGCTCGATCATCGGCAACCTGTTCTCGTGCTCGCTGACGGCGTACGCGCTGGCCCGGCTGGAGTTCCGGATGCGCGGGGTCTATCTCGCCATCACGCTGCTGTCGGTGATGCTGCCGATGCACGTGCTGGTGATCCCGCAGTACATCTTCTTCTCGCAGCTCGACCTGGTGAACACGTACTATCCGCTGCTCATCCCGAAGTTCCTGGCCACGGACGCGTTCTTCATCTACCTGATGGTCCAGTTCATCAGGACGATCCCGCGCGATCTGGACCGCGCGGCCTGGATCGACGGCTCGGGCCCGTTCCGTACCTTCTGGTACGTGGTCCTCCCGCTGATGCGGCCCGCCCTGGTCACCACCACGATCTTCACCTTCATCTGGACCTGGAACGACTTCTTCATCCCGCTGATCTACCTCACCTCGCCGAAGATGTTCACGGTGCCGGTGGCGCTGAACTCCATGGTCGACTCCGAGTCGCAGGGCGGCGTGGGCATGTTGTTCGCGATGTCGCTCGTGTCGCTGCTGCCGGTGCTCATCTTCTTCGCCATCGCCCAGAAACAGCTCATCCGCGGCATCGCCACCACGGGGCTCAAATGAGAATCATCATCACCGGCGACCACGACGAGCTCGCCCGCCGCCGCATCCGCAGGGCGGCGGGAGACGCTCACGTCGAGTTCGCCGCCGACCCGGGCGACGGCATCGAGCTGGCCGACGCCGTCGTCGGCAAGGTGCCCGAGCCGCTGCTGGCCAGGGCGGGCCGGCTGCGTTGGGTGCACAGCCCGGCGGCGGGCGTGGACGGCGTCCTGTCCGACACGCTGCTGGCCAGCGACGTGACGCTCACCTCCGCCACAGGCAACGGCGCGATCCCGCTGGCCGAGCACGCGATGCTGCTGCTCCTCATGCTCGACAGGGACGTGCCGCGCTGGCTGCGTGCCCAGTCCGAGCGCCGCTGGGAGCGCTACACGCACGGCGAGCTGGCCGGCAAGACCGTCGGCCTGTACGGGCTGGGGCACGCGGGCCTCGACCTGGCCGCCAAGGCGAAGGCGTTCCACATGCGGGTGCTGGGCATGCGCAGGAAGGACGCTCCCGCGCCCGGCGTGGACGAACTGCTCGGCCCGGAGGAGTTCCCGCGCTTCCTCGCCGAGTCGGACTACGTGGTGGTCACCGCGCCGCTCACCCACGCCACCGCGGGGCGCTTCGGCAAGGCGGAGTTCGCCGTGATGAAGCCCACGGCCTGCTTCGTCTGCGTCTCGCGCGGCGGCATCGCCGACGACGACGCCCTGCTCGGCGCGCTGCGCCGGGGCGAGATCGCCGGCGCGGGCCTGGACGCCCACGGCGTGGAGCCGCTGCCGCCGGCCAGCCCGTTCTGGTCGCTGCCGAACGTCATCGTCACCCCGCACAACGGCGCCACCACCCGCGAGACCGCGGGCCGCGGCCTGGACATCCTGCTGGACAACCTGGGCCGCTTCGCCAGGGGCGAGCCGCTGCGCAACGTCGTCGACAAGGCCGCCGGGTACTGAGAGGCGCAGTATACTTGTCTGACGATTTTGCCTTTTCTGGGAGGAGTTCCATGGACGGTAAGCCCAGCTTTCCTCTCGGACCATCATCACTGACGGAAGCGCTCTACGAGTCCGTACGCAAGCGCATCGTCAACGGCGACATCGCCCCGGGGGAGAAGCTCACCGAGATCCGGATCGCGAACGAGTACAGCGTCGCACGCCCCACCGCCAAGGCCTGCCTCGAACGGCTGACCGCGCTCGGGCTGCTGCGCCGTACCACGCACAAGACCGCTGTCGTCCCCAAGCTGGACGAGGCGGAGATCCGCGACCTCTACTTCAGCCGCGAGACCGTCGAACGGGCGGCGGTCGTGGCGCTGGCCCGCGCCGGCAAGGTGCCGCCCGAGGCGGTGCGCGCCCAGGCGGCGATGAGGGTGGCGGCCGGCGAAACGGCCCAGCACGGCTCCGACCAGAGCTCTCACGCGGGGGCGTTCGCCACTCAGGTCGAGGCCGACATCGCCTTCCACTCCGCGCTGGTGGCCGCCGTCGGCAGCCGCCGCCTGGCGCGGATGCACGAGGTCATCCTCGGCGAGGTGCACCTCACCATGGGCCAGTTCCAGGCCCACCGCACCACGGACCCGATGAACGTGGCGCACGAGCACGACGACATCCTCAAGGCCATCGGCGACGGCGACCCCGAGCGGGCGCAGCAGTGCCTGGCCCACCATCTCGACCAGGCCCAGGGGCGGCTGCTCGGCCAGCTGCGCCGCGAACGATCGGAAGAGGCCCACGCGTGACCAGGTGGAGCGTCAACTGTTCCCTCCTCTACACGGACCTGCCGCTGCTGGAGCGGCCCGCCGCGGCGGCGGCCGACGGGTTCACCGCCGTCGAGTTCTGGTGGCCGTGGCCGGTGGCGGTGCCAGGCGACCGTGAGGTGGACGCGTTCGTCGCCGCCGTCGAGAACGCGGGCGTGCGGCTGACCGGGCTCAACTTCTTCGCCGGCGACATGCCGGGCGGCGACCGGGGCGTCGTGTCCTGGCCGGGCCGTACGCGTGAGCTGCTCGACAACATCCCCGTGGTGGCCGCGATCGGCGAGCGGCTCGGCTGCCGTGCTTTCAATGCCCTCTACGGCAACCGGATCGACGGCGCCGACCCCGCCGAGCAGGACGAACTGGGCGCCGAGCTGCTGACCGCCTGCGCCAAGGGCATCTCGGGCACGGTGCTGCTTGAGCCGGTCAGCGGCGCGCCGCGCTATCCGCTGCTGACCGCCGCCGACGCCGTGGCCGTGCTCGACCGGCTGGGCGACGTGCCCAACCTCGGCCTGCTCGCCGACTTCTACCACCTGGCCGTCAACGGCGACGACATGGCCGCCGTCATCGACCGGCACGCCGCGCGCATCGCCCACGTGCAGATCGCCGACGCCCCTGGCCGGGGCGCGCCCGGCTCGGGCGAGCTGCCGCTGCCGCGGTGGATCGACGACGTGTACGCCGCCGGATATGACGGATATATCGGCCTGGAATACCGCGCGGAAGGGCCCGACGCCTTCGCCTGGCTCCCCCGCGAGCAGCGGGCCGCCGCCCCCGACCCGCGATCATGAACGCGACTCCGAACGCGGCCTTCGACGCCGCGGCCGACACGGAAGGATCATCCACGTGAGCGCCATCGCCTTCATCGGCCTCGGCATCATGGGCTCGCCCATGGCCGTCCACCTGGTCAGGGCCGGGCACGCCGTGGCCGGGTACAACCGGTCGCCGGACAAGGCGAAGCCGCTGGCGGAGGCCGGCGGGCGGGTGGCCGGGTCGGTCGCCGACGCCGTGACGGGCGCCGAGGTCGTCGCGCTCATGGTGCCCGACTCGCCCGACGTCCAGGATGTGCTGACCGGCGACGACGGCGTCTTCGCGCACGCCGCCCCCGGCACGCTGATCATCGACTTCTCCTCCATCTGCCCCGACGTCACCCGCGAGCTGGCCGAGGAGGCGGGCCGCGGGGGCCTGCGCTACCTCGACGCCCCCGTCTCCGGCGGCGAGGCCGGCGCCAGGAACGCGGCTCTGTCGATCATGGTCGGCGGCGCGGCCGGCGACTTCGAGGCCGCCCGGCCGATCTTCGAGGCGGTCGGCAAGACCGTCGTCCACGTCGGGCCGAGCGGCTCAGGCCAGACGGTCAAGGCCGCCAACCAGCTCATCGTGGCGGCCAACATCGAGGCGCTGGCCGAGGCCGTGGTGTTCCTGCGGGCGTACGGGGTGGACCTGGAGGCCGCGATGGACGTGCTCGGCGGCGGCCTGGCCGGCTCCGCCGTACTGACGCAGAAGCGCGGCAACATGACCGGGCACTCCTTCGAGCCAGGCTTCCGCATCGCGCTGCACCACAAGGACATGGGCATCGTCACCTCGGCGGCCCGCGAGGCCGGCGTCGTGCTGCCGCTCGGCGCGCTCGTGGCCCAGCTCGTGGCCTCCGCCAACGCGACCGGCGACGGCGGGCTCGACCACTCGGCGCTGCTGCGCGGCGTGGAGCGCCTCTCCGGCACCGCGTAGGGGAAGCGCCCGGTATGGGTAGCTCTATGGACGTCACCGTAAGTGACAAGGAGGCGCGCCTTCTGACCACTTAGGGGGATTGTGCCCGTAGTCGTGGGCCATGTTCTCTTTGCGATCATGGCCCGCGTACGCGGCTGCCGTCACCTTCCTCACCCTGCTCCCTGCGGCCGGCGCGAACGCCGCAGGACCGGCCGAGCTGCCACCGCCCCTGTCCGCCGAGGCCGCGTACGCGCAGCTCGCCCGGCTCGACGTCGCGGAACCTGGCTCGATGTCCGGCTACAGCCGCGCCCGCTTCCCGCACTGGATTCAGCAGGGCAACTCCTGCGACACCCGCGAGGTCGTGCTCGCCCGCGACGGCGCCGACGTCAAGCAGGACGAGAACTGCCGCGCCATCTCGGGCACCTGGCACAGCGAGTACGACAGCAGGGACTTCACCGACGCCTCCGACCTCGACATCGACCACATGGTCCCGCTCGCCCAGGCGTGGCGCTCCGGGGCGAACACCTGGACCGACGCCCGGCGCAGGGAGTTCGCCAACGACCTCGAAGGGCCGCAGCTCATCGCGGTCTCGGCGTCCTCGAACCGGTCGAAAGGCGACCAGTCACCCGACCAGTGGCGGCCGCCGCACCAGTCGTACTGGTGCGTCTACAGCCGGGCCTGGATCGACGTGAAGTCCCGCTACGACCTCACGATCACCGAGGCCGAGCGGGAGGCGCTGACCGAGATGGTGGGCACCTGCCGCATGGACGGTGAGGCCTGAATGGACGCCGTAGGGAGCTTCGAGAGCAACGTCGTCGCCGGCCCTGGTGGGGTGATGACCGACGAGGTGGGCGTCATCACCGGCGAGCTGACCGTGCGCACGGAGGTGTCCGGCGACCGGGTGACGGTACGCGTGCAGTACCTGGACGCCGACGAGTGGTACGAGATCGACGGCAGCCCCCTGAGCCCGGCTCCCGGCCTCGGGCAGGACCTGCACCAGGAGATCGTCCAGGCGGTCCGCCACGGCCTCCCGGACGGCCTCCCAGATGGCCTCTCGGCCCTCCGCCCGCTCACCTGAGCCCCGGCCCCGACGACGGCCCGCCACCGCTCCGCCCCGGTGACAGTCCGTTACCGGAGCCCGGTCACGCGGCGGATCCGTGCGGCGGGTGGGCTGCGTGTCGGTCCGGCGTGTCGTCGGGGTCAGGAGAGGCGCTGGAGCAGTTCGTCGCCGCTCATGGGCCGGCCGGGTGGGGCGGGGGCGGGGTGGTTGCGCATGCCGGCCAGCGCGAGCCGGACCGCGCGGTCCCGAAGGTCCTCGCCCAGCTCGGCCGGCAGGGTCGGCACCCCTCGCATGAGCAGCCCCACCACGCCGATCACGTCACCTGGGCCCACGTCGAGCCGCAGCGCACCCTCGGCGTGGGCGGCGCCGACGATCCCGCCGAGCTCCTCCAGCAGCCGGGCGCGGCCTGAGACGATCTCGGGCGTCACGGTCGTGTCGGGCGTCACAATCACCTCGCGGGTCTCGCTCACCTCGTGGGCCACGGTCGCCTCGTGGGTCGCGCCCGACTCGGGCGCCGGCGTTCCCACCATCGGTAGCAGCGGGTCGAGTCCCAGCTCGACGCAGCCCTCGACGAAGCGGCTGAGCGCGTCCCACGCCCAGGTCTCCTCGTGGCCCGCCTGCTCGGCCAGCGCGATCATGCGGTCGAGGCCGTCGGCGATGAGGTCCCGGTTCCCGGCGTCCGCTCTCGGTTGGCCCGGCGCGCTCATGCGGTCAGCCGCCTCTCGTCAGGTGTCGCTTCCCCAGCAGCCTAACCTCACGAACCGGAGGATCCCTCTCCTGTACGCGCTGCTCAGCCCTTCGCTGCGAGGGTCGTCCTGAACATGATCCTCCGAGCCGGCGGAACCCGGCCCGGAGGAGACACGCACCACCAGCAGCGGCGGCTAAACGCTCTGGCCGTTCTGGGCGCTGCGGCCGTTGTGGCCGCCGGGTTGCCGGTCGAGGCGGAACATCGGCTGACCCGGCATACCCGGGTCCGCGTCCAGCGACTTGTCGTCGAGGATGGGCGCCGCGTCCTGCGCGACGAACACCCGCACGTCCTCCTTCTCCACCACCTGGTCCCCGGCCTGCGGCGTGGTCGCCAGGGCCACCTCCAGCGTCCCGGCCTCGTCGGCCTTGGCGGAGATGCGCAGCCCGGCGTCGGCGGGCACGTCCTCCCCATCCATGAGATCCCGGATGGCGACGACGGCGTTGTCAGTCAGTACCAGCACGACCTGCTCCTTTGTCCTCGTGAACCCTCCGCCTAACCCACGGGTCCCACCCCAAACTCCGAGGCTCCTGCACACGCTTCATGCGGCGTGAGCGATGAGTTCGGGCGGCGGATCAGGTCTGCCCTGGCATGACTCGAATCACGCTGTCATCCTCGGCCGTCACCTCTCCCGGTGATCCGATGACCACTGTCAACGCCAAGGAGATCGCCTTGGGCATCGAGTCGTTCGGTGCCGACGACGCGCCACTCGTCCTGCTCGCGGGCGGGACGACGATGCTCTCCTGGCCCGACGCGCTCTGCCGGCGCCTCGCCGCCGGCGGGCGCCGTGTGGTGCGCTACGACCTGCGCGACAGCGGGGAATCGACGACGACGGATCCGGAGGCGCCCGCCTACACCCTGCGCGACCTCGCCGCCGACGCGGCGGCCCTCGCTGACGCGCTCGGCGGGGGGCCCGCGCACCTCGCGGGGATCGGCGTCGGCGGGATGGTCGCCCAGGTGGCCGTGCTCGACCATCCGGGCGCGTTCTCGGCGCTCACCCTGGTCGGCACCCGCGCGGTCGCCCCTGGCCCGCCCGACGACGATCTCCCCGACCATGACCAGGCGACGATGAGCCGGTTGTTCGCGCGTCCGATGCCCGATTGGGCCGACCGCGAGGCGGTCGCGGAGTTCGCCGCCGCCGGCGCGGAGATCCTCGGCGACGACCCCGTCGCCGCGCGCGCGATAGCCGCGCGCGTCTGGGACCGCACGCCCGGCACCGCGCCCCCGGTCCAGCTGGCCAATCAGCTGGGCATGGTGTTCTCCAGGCTCGACTGCGCGCCCCGCTGGCGCGAGCGCCTGCCCGAGATCGAGGTTCCCACGCTCGTCGTCCACGGCCGCCGCGACCGGTTCTTCCCCGTCGGCAACGGCGAGGCGATCGCGCGCGAGATCCCGCGGGCACGGCTGCTCGTCCTCAAGGAGGCCGCCTCCGCGATCCCCCCTGCGGCGATCGGCGAGGTCACCGAGGCGATGCTCACGCTCGGGTAGAGGACCTGACTCCGGGCCGACATGCCCGGACGGACGCGGCTCACCGGCCCGTGCGGGAGTGCGGCTGTTAGGTTCTGGCTCATGGGTGAGTTTGTGAGCGTCGAGGTGGCCGACCAGATCGCCACGATCCGTCTTGACCGTCCGAAGATGAACGCCCTCAGCGGCCAGGCCCAGAGGGAGATCGAGGAGGCGGCCGGCATCGTCGACGCCGACCCGCTGGTGCAGGCCGTGATCCTGTACGGCGGGGAGCGGGTGTTCGCCGCCGGCGTGGACATCAAGGAGATGGCCGGCATGTCCTACGCCGACATGTCCGCCCACTCCACCGGCCTCCAGGGCTGCTTCACCGCGGTCGCCCGCATCGGCAAGCCGGTCATCGCCGCCGTCACCGGCTACGCCCTGGGCGGCGGCTGCGAGCTGGCCCTGTGCGCCGACTTCCGGGTCGCGGGCGAGTCGGCCAAGCTGGGGCAGCCGGAGATCCTGCTCGGCCTCATCCCCGGCGCGGGCGGCTCCCAGCGCCTGCCGCGCCTGATCGGGCCGGCCAAGGCCAAGGACCTGATCTTCACCGGCCGGCACGTCCCCGCCGCCGAGGCGCTGGCGATGGGCCTGGTCGACCGGGTGGTGCCGGACGAGCAGGTCTACACGGCGGCCCTGGAGTGGGCCGCGACCTTCGTGGGCGGCCCGTCGGTCGCCCTGCGCGCCGCCAAGCAGGCCGTGGACCAGGGGCTCGAGACCGACCTCGACACGGGTCTCGAGATCGAGCGGCTGCAGTTCTCCGGGCTGTTCGCCACCGAGGACGCCAAGCTCGGCATGAAGGCATTCATGGAGAAGTCCAAGGCCAAGTTCACCGGTCGCTAGAGGCGGCTCCAAGGCCGGGTTCACCGCTCGGCGGAGGTCGGCCCCAGAGCCGATTCACCGGTCGGCGGAAATCCCGTCCAGGGCCGGGTTCAAGGGTCTGCGGAGGTCACGGAGCCGGGCCGGGCAGGTCGGTGCGACGCGAAGTCAACACATTCGGTAAGGGTCGTCCTTTCCGATGTTGGTTTGCCACTATGGTGGCGTTTCATGATGCGCGTCCTCGTCCCTGCCCGGCTCAGAAAGGCCGTGCGCACGTGGTTCGATTCCCGCTACATCTCGATCTCTGATCATCGCCAGGACATCAGGGACGCGCTCTGGGAGGTCCAGACCCTGAGGCGGGAGATGGTCACCCTCCAGGGCGAGGTGGAGCGGCTGCGCCAGACCCGCCCGGCATCGCCGCCACCGCCGCCGCGGCAGTCGCCCGCCGACAAGGCGAAGATCGACGACACCCGCAGGCTCGCCCAGGAGACGGCGAAGGCCCTGGACGGCGTGCTGCAGAACGAGATCCTGGTCTGGCAGGCCATCGACGAGCTGCGCGCCGCCGCGGCCGAGGCCCAGGCGAAGCAGACCGCGGCGGTGCAGGCCGCCGTGGACCAGAGCACCGTGGTCCAGACCCCCATGGATCCGGGAGAGCAGGGTCGCGCCGAGGAGCAGTCGTGCGCGTGACGTGGAGCGGCGGGGGCGCGCTGAGCTTCCGCCTCGATCCTGACGACGAGATCACCGGCACCGCCTCCGACGACTACCCGATCAAGCTGGCCATCAACGCGTGCTCCCTCGGCGGGGTGCCCGACGACGCCCATCCCGACCTGTTCGCCGTGGCCGCCTGGACGATCGTGGCCCCGTGGACGCGCCATCGGATCACGTTCGACCGCGCCGTCTCCGCGGAGCTGGCCCAGGCCCTGCACGAGGGCTGGGGCATCGAGGCGGGCCCGATAGGGGCCGAGGCGCGTCGCCCGGGGGCCCGGCTGGCGATCTCGTACAGCGGCGGCGCCGACTCCGTGGCGGCGGCCACGATGTACCCGGACGCGCCGTTCATCCACTTCCGCCGGGTCGACCACCCCCGCGTGCCGAACCGCTGGCCCCACTACCGCTCCGACGTGCTGGCCGAGCTGGCCGCCGGGACCGGCAGAGAGCTCAGCACGGTCACCTCTGACCTGGAGTACACGCTGGCCGAGCCCCGCCCCGGCTACCCCGAGCACCACGCCGTGGCCGCCGGCGCCCTGCTGCTGGCCGACCGGCTCGACCTCGGCGGCCTGGGCTTCGGCTACGAGATGGGCTCGCGCTGGCTGGGCGGCGGACGCTACCTGTGGCGCTACACCCCCGACAATCCCATGTGGTCGCCCCACGGCAGGTGGGGCCGCTTGTTCGCGGCCGCGGGCGTGCACATCGTGCTGCCCGTCGGCGGCGTGAGCGAGGCGGTCACCATGCGCCTGGCGCTCGGCTCCGGGCTGCGGCCCCAGGTCCGCTGGTGCCTGCGCGGCACCGACGGCCCGTGCCGCGTCTGCGGCAAGTGCCTGTACAAGGAGCTCATCCAGGCCGCCGTCGAGCGCCGCCCGCTGGACACGCCGATCAAGGCCGATCACCCCGCTGCCCGGAAGTATCTCAAGAAGCCGCCCTACGGCGGCCAGGAGATGATCCAGTACGGGCTCTCCCGCGTCCCCGGCATCGAGAACACCCTGTTCGCCCCCGCCCTCGACTACTTCGACGTCTCGGAGGAGGCGACGAGCTGGCTGGAGCACTGCTACCCGCCCGCGCTCGCCGAGATCCCCGAGCCGTGGCGGGCCCAGGCGGAGGCGTTCGTCGAGGCGAACGTCGGGCTGATGACCGAGCCCGAGGTGCGCAGGGTGGAGTCGTGGGGCGCGTGATCAGCGGCTGGACGAGGAGTGGAACGGCGTCGTGAAGGTTTATCTGTCGGTGGACATGGAGGGCGTGACGGGTCTGACCGACCCGGAGGAGATGCACGCCGGCAAGCGCGGGTACGAGCGCGGCTGCGAGCTGATGACCGCCGACGCCAACGCGGCGATCGAGGGCGCGTTCGCGGCGGGAGCCGGCGAGGTGCTGGTCAACGACGCCCACGGCTCCACCAAGAACCTCAGGATCGACCTCCTCGACCCCCGGGCGACCCTGATCAGGGGGCCGGGCAAGGCGCAGCGGATGGCCCAGGGGCTCGACGGGACGTTCGGGGCGGCCTGCTTCGTGGGCTACCACGCCCGCGCGGGCGTGCCCGACGGCGTGCTCAACCACACCTGGATGGGCAAGGAGATCCAGAACGTCTACCTCAACGGCGAGCTGTGCGGCGAGACCCGGCTGGTCGCGGCCTGCGCCGGGTTCCACGGGGTTCCGGTGGTGCTGGTGACCGGGGACGAGGCGGTGGGAGAGGAGGCCCGCGAGCTGCTCGGCGACGTCGAGACGGTGGCGGTCAAGCGGGGCATCGACAAGTTCTCGGCCGAGCTGCTGCCGCCGGTCGTGGCCCAGGCGCGCATTCGTGAGGCGGCCTCGCGTGCGCTCGGTCGGTTGAGCGACTTCACGCCGTACCAGCCGGCGGCGCCGTACACGCTGGGGGTGGAGTGGAACTCCACCGCCATCGCCGCCGCGGTGGCGCTGATCCCTGGCGTGAAGACGGCCGGTTCGCGGCACACCGAGTTCACCACCGACGACTTCACCCAGATCATGGCCCTGTTCGGGATCTTCGCCACGATCGGTGGTCAGATCGCCTGCGGCAGCGGCCCCTATGGCTGAGAGCGGCGGCGGCGGGGCGCTGACCAGGCGCGGGCTGCTGGTCGGCATCGGGGCGGTAGGTGGCGCCGGGGCCATGTACGCGGCCATGGGCGCGCTCGGGCTGGCCCCCGCCGAGCAGGACAAGGACTTCACCGCCCCGAGGACGGGCGACTTCACCCTGCGCGGCAAGGGCTCGGCCAAGGTGGTGATCCTCGGCGCGGGGGTGGCGGGGCTGACGGCCGCGTACGAGCTGGGCAAGGCCGGCTACGACTGCACGCTGCTCGAGGCCAGGCCGAAGGCGGGCGGCAGGAACCTGACACTGCGCGGCGGCGACCGCCTGACCGAGCTGAACGGCCCCGCCCAGGACGTGACGTTCGGCGAGGGCGTCTACTTCAACGCCGGCCCCGGCCGCATCGCCCCCTGGATGGTCACCCTCGACTACTGCCGCGAGCTGGGCATCCCCATCGAGACCTTCATCAACAACAACGCCGCCGCGTACGTGCACACCAACGGCAGGACCGTGCGGGCCCGCGAGGCACGCGCTGACATGTACGGATATGTCGCCGAACTCCTCGCCAAGGCCACCGATCTCGGCGCCCTCGACCGGGTCGTCTCCAAGAACGACCAGGAGACCCTGCTGGACTTCCTGCGGCGCTTCGGCGACCTCGGCCCGAAGCTGGAGTACGAGGGCTCCGACCGCCGCGGCTTCACGAAGTTCCCCGCGCTGGACGCCGGCACACCCGTCCCCGCTCCCGGCAGCCTGCACCAGATCCTCGCCGCCGGCACCGGCCGCGCCATCACCGGCGACTTCGGCTTCGAGCAGGCCACCCCCATGTTCCAGCCCGTCGGCGGCATGGACGCGATCGTGACCAGGCTCGTCGAGGCCGTCGGCCAGGACCGGATCAAGACCGGCGCCAAGGTCACCAAGATCACCACCCTGGCGGACGGCGTGGAGGTCGTGCACACCGGCGGCTCGATCAAGGCCGACTACTGCATCGCCACCCTCCCGCCCCACCTCCTCGCCAAGATCCCGCACAACCTGGGGGCCCAGGTCACCGCCGCGCTGGCCACCCCGGTCCCTGCTGCGGCGGGCAAGATCGGCCTGGAGTACGGCCGGCGCTGGTGGGAGCGGGAGGACCGCATCTACGGCGGCGTCACCGAGACCGACCTCGACGTCACCCACATCTGGTACCCCTCACACGGCTACCACTCCGAGCGCGGCCTGCTCGTCGGCTACTACAACACCGACAAGAACGCCGAACTGTACGCGGCGCTCACCCCCGAGGACCGCAGGCGCAGGGCGCTCACCCAGGGCAAGAAGATCCACGGTGAGAAGTACCGCCAGGACGTCCTGTCCAGCGCCTCCATCGCCTGGGAGCGCCAGGAGCACATCCAGGGAGCCTGGGTGCGCTGGCCGTCCTTTGATTCGTCGTTCACTCTTCTGCAACGCCCCGCCGGAAGGGTCTACTTCGCGGGCGACTGGCTCACCCATCTGATCGCTTGGCAGGCGGGGGCCATGGAATCCGCCCGTGGCGCCGTCACTCAACTGCACCAGCGAGTGCTGCAGTCTCCGTGACGTCGCCCGCTGATCCCCAGGGCCACAATAGGCTCGTGGGAGAGGCGATCGAGGAGCTGGGATGACGTTGCACTGGGTGCCCGCGACCGAACGGATCGACCTGCTGGCCGATCCGGTGGCCGCGGCCCTGTCTGACATCGAGGAGGGGGTCGAGGTCGCCGAGATCGATCCCGGCCTGGCCGACACGGCGGCGTTCTGCGAGCGCTACGGCGTGACTCTCGACGAGTCCGCCAACTGCGTCGTGGTGGCGGCCAAACGCGGCGGCGAGACCCGTTACGCCGCCTGCATGGTGCTCGCCACCATGCGGGTGGACGTCAACGGCGTCGTGCGCAAACACCTCGACGCCCGCAAGGCGAGCTTCGCGCCGATGGACGACGCCGTCCGGCTCACCGGCATGGAATACGGCGGCATCACGCCCCTCGGCCTGCCCGAGGAGTGGCCGATCCTGGTCGACGCGCACGTCGCGCGGTACCCCAGGGTGGTCATCGGCAGCGGCGTGCGCAGGTCGAAACTCGCTGTATCAGGTGCCGCGCTGGCCGCTCTCAAGGGAGCAGAGGTGCTCTCCTTGGCCGGCTGAGGGAAAACTGAAGCCGATTCGAGACCGTTGGATGGGAAACCGAAGGGCCCGCTCTGGACGTTGTACGAGTGGGAATGTGGCCTCATGGTTCATCTCGTGGGCGGGGATTAAGCCGGTATGGTGCTTCATGCCATGAACGATGACCGACTAGGCCCTTACCGGCTGCTCAGGCGGCTCGGTGAAGGCGGAATGGGTGTTGTCCACCTCGCTGTCGACCCCCAGGGGCGGCAGGTGGCGGTCAAGGTCCTGCGCGGAGAGGTCGCGGGCGACGAGGTCGCCAGGCGGCGGCTTTCGCGTGAGGTCGAGACCATGCGCAGGGTGCGCAGCAAGTTCATCGCCGAGGTGCTCGACGCCGATGTGACCGGTCATCGTCCTTACATCGTCACGCGTTACGTGCCGGGCCGTCCGCTCGACGAGATCGTCAAGGACGACGGCCCGCTCGACCTGCCCGCGCTGGTCCGGGTCGCGCACGGGGTGGCCGCCGCGCTGTCCGCCGTGCACTCGGTGGGCGTGATCCATCGCGACCTCAAGCCGGGCAACGTGCTCATCCTCGACGGCGAGCCCGTCCTCATCGACTTCGGCATCGCGCAGGCGGTCGACGCGACCCGGCTGACGCAGACCGGCATGTTCATCGGCACGCCCGGCTACCTCGCCCCCGAGATCATCGAGGGCCAGGAGGCGGGTCCCGAGGTCGACGTGCACGCCTGGGCGGGCACCCTGCTGTACGCCGGGACCGGGCAGCCGCCGTTCGGCAAGGGCACGCTGGAGATGATCTTCTACAACATCACCGCGGGCAAGGCCGACATCAGCGGCGCCCCGGCGGAGCTGCGGCCGCTGCTGAAGGCCGCCTTCCAGCGCAACCCGAGCAAGCGGCCCAAGGCGGCCGAGCTGGCCGAGCAGACCGCCCGGATGTTGCCGAAGTCACCGCAGGGCTCCTCGCCCGACGAGATCTCGACCGTGCCGCGCCCCGACGCGGTGCCGTCGGTCCCGCTGACGCCGCCCCCGCTGGTCACGGACAAGCCGTCCTACGACATCTCCACGCCGCCGGTGACGCCCAGGCGGCTGATCGAGAGCCAGGAGCAGCCCGCGCTGCCGCCGCAGGAGCAGCAGTACGTGTCGCTGCTGCCCGACCAGCCCGACCCCTACCCGACGCGCCGGGTGTCGCCGGAGGAGCTGCGGCAGATCCAGCGCGAGGCCGGCCTGCACGGGTCGCCGTCGTCGGCCCCATCACCTGCCCAGTCACCTGCCCCGTCACCTGCGCAGTCGGCCGCGCAGCCGGCGGGCGGCAACGGTCCCGTGGCGCCGCCGCAGGGCGAGACCGACGTGCCCACCACGCGGGTGCGCCCCGACTCGGCCGACTACCGCAGGCTCACCCAGCCTCCGCAGCAGGGTCAGCAAGCTCAGCACCAGGCTCCGGCCGTCGGCCGTCCCGAGGCGCCGGGTTCCGGTCCGCAGCACGGCCCGCACCAGGGCTCGCCCTCCGGATACCGGCACGGCCCCGGCTCCGGCCCGCAGCACGGTCCCGGCTCGGGGCCCCAGCACGGCCGGGGTTCCGGCCCCCAGCAGCACGGCCCGGGCTCGGGGCCGCAGCAGCACGGCCCGGGTTCCGGTCCGCAGCGCGGCGCAGGTCAGGGCCGGGGCGACCTCAACGACTACGGCCGGCCCAACCCGATCCCGGTGCAGCCGCCGCCCTACATCCCGGCCCAGCCGCAATATCCGCACCTCGACCCGACCAAGCGGGAGCCTTTCCTCCCGAGCGTCGCGCCGGGCAAGGTGCTGCAGCGTTCCAGGGCCTACGGTCTGGCCGGTTCGATGCTGCTGATCCTGATGATCGTGGCGGCGGTGCGCGCGCCCGTGCTCGTGTCCGTCGTGGCGATCCCGATCGCGGTCCTGCTGCGCGCGGCCGACCTGGCCCAGCCGCAGCTCACGGCCCGCAGGGCGGCGGGCGCGGCGGCGCTCGACGTGATCAGGGTGCTCGCCTATCCTGCCGCGCTGGCCAAGTCGGCCGGCATCACGCTGGCCCTGGGCCTCTACGCGCTCATACTCGGACTGCCGGTCACGCTGCTACTCACGGTCGTGGCGGGTATGAATCCCGACAACGCCCTCGCGTGGGGCGCCGCCATAGCGCTGTGGACGGTCTGCGCGGGCCCCGGAGTCGAGGGGCCGGGCAAACAGATGCGCAGAACGCTCGCGTCGCTCGTACCCTCGAGAACAGCGGCGATGGTGATGGCGGGAGTGCTGGCCGCGGTGGCCGCGCTCTCGCTGACCCTCGCCATCGGAACGTTCGGGGACAAGAGGGAGGCCGTATGGACTCCGCTGAACGTCGATCCAGTGAGCAGACAGCTGGATCAGCTAGGGGGGGAATCCGGAGGATGACGGGGGGAAGGTGGCGATGAGCACCCAAGCACCAGAACGCCTCGGCCCGTACCGACTGGTCAGGAAGATCGGCGAAGGTGGCATGGGGGTCGTCCACCTGGGTCTCGACGGCGAGGGCCGCGAGGTCGCCATCAAGGTCCTGCATCCCCACGTGGCCGCCGACCTCAAGGCGCGCGACCGGCTCACCCGCGAGGTCGAGACCATGCGCAGGGTACGCAGCCCGTACGTCGCGGAGGTGATCGACGCCGAGCTCGTCGGCGGGCAGCCGTACGTGGTGACCCGGTTCGCGCCGGGACGCACGCTGGAGGACACCGTCCTGAGCGAGGGCGCCCTGGAGGCGCGCGACGTGATCAGGCTCGCCCAGGGGCTCTGCCAGGCGCTGGTGGCCATCCACGCGGCCGACGTGATCCACCGCGACTTCAAGCCGTCCAACGTCATGCTGGTCGACGGCGAGCCGCTGGTCATCGACTTCGGCATCGCCCACCTGGTCAACGCGACCCGGCTGACGCAGACGGGCATGTTCGTCGGCACGCCGGGCTATCTCGCGCCCGAGATCATCCGTGACTCCGAGATCACCCAGGCCGCCGACGTGCACGCGCTGGCCTCGACGGTGTTCTTCGCCGCGACAGGGGCGCCGCCGTTCGGCACGGGCACGTTCGAGGCGGTCTGCTTCAACATCATGGAAGGCCGGGCGCAGGTCGACAAGGCGCCCGTGTGGCTGCGCGGCTGGCTCAGCCGGGCACTCCAGGTCGATCCGGCGGCCCGGCCGGGCGCCCAGGAACTGCTGCGGATGGCCAAGGCGCTCGATCCGTCGGTGACCACGTTCAACGAGGCGTCCTTCGACGGGCCGACGGGGACCAAGCGCCTGGGCGACCGCACGCGCACCATGGACAACTTCTCCGACCTGCTCCCGCCGGTCGAGTACACCAAGCCCGCCCCGCCGCCGACGCCAACCCGCCAGGAGCAGCGGCCGGCGCGCCGCGAGCAGCCGCGCCGCGACGAGCGGCCGCCGCCCTACGTGCCCGCGCCGATGCCGGCCAGGCCGTCCGCCCAGTACGGCGACCAGCGGGTGGCCGGCTATCCTGGCGCGCCGGCGCCCGCGCAGGCGCGGCCCTACGCCCCGCCGCCGCAATACGCCCCGCCGCCCCAGTACACTCCGCCGGCCGAGCGCAGGAGATACCTGTTCGGCAGCCAGGTCGTCGGGCTGCTCCTGCTGGTCACGCTCGTGGCGCTGACCGTGCTGATGCCGGTCACGGTCGGCGCGGTGGCCCTCGCGCTCGCGGTCGTGCTGCGCATCGGCGAATACCTGTTCGGCGACATGGTCAAGCGGCGCCAGGTGCGCGGCAGCAGCGCGGCCGATCCGCTGCTCGTCCTGGTCGGCACTCCGTGGGCGCTGATCAAGTCCGCGCTCGTGACGCTGGTGCACGCGCCGCTGGCGCTGCTGTTCGGCGTGTGCGTGTGGGGGGTGCTCCACTGGGGCGCCCGGCTCGACGTCAACGAGGCCGCCGCGTACGCCGCGGGCGCCTTCGCCGCCGGGCTGTTCGTGCTGCCGGGCGGCGGCGCGCCGCGCAAGGCGGTCACCCGCACGCTCACCGGCGTGCTGCGCAGCCCGGGCGCGGCGCTGGTCGCGGTCGTGCTGGTGGGCACCGCGGCGCTGTTCGCGGTCATGTTCGCGCTGGGGCAGCCGACGGACTGGTACCCCTGGCAGGAGCCCGAGAAGGTGATCGACCAACTGGCGAGTGAGGCCAGGCAGAGCACGATCGGCCTGATCACGGGGCTGATCGGCAGCCTGCTCGACGATCTCGGGCTGGGGTTCCTGAATCCCTGGTCCTGAGAGTCCGCGGTCCTGAGAGTCCGCGGTCCTGAGAGTCCGCGGTCCTGAGTGTCCGCGCCGTCTCCCTGGGGGAGAGATGAAGGTATGAGCGAGCGCCTGGGGCCGTACGAGCTTGCCTCCCGTCTCGGGGCCGGCGGGTTCGGCGCGGTGCACCTGGCGCTCGACCCCGAGGGACGCACGGTCGCGGTCAAGGTGCTGCACCCCCACGTGGCGGCCGACGGCGGCGCGCTGGCCCGGCTGGCGCGCGAGGTGGAGACCATGCGCATGGTCGGCGGGCCGCACGTCGCGGAGGTGCTCGACGCCTCGCTGACCGGCGAGCGGCCCTACCTCGTGACCCGCTACGTGCAGGGCCGGCCGCTCAGCGCCGTGCCCGTTCCCGTGCCCGATCTCAGGCGGCTGGCGGCCGGCCTGGCCGACGCGCTGCTCGCCATGCACGCGGCGGGCGTGGTCCATCGTGATCTCAAGCCGGCCAACGTGATGATGACCGAGGGCGAGCCGGTCGTGATCGACTTCGGCATCGCCAGCGCGCTCGACTCGCTGTCCGTCACGGCCTCGGGCGCCGTGGTGGGCACGCCCGGCTACCTCGCCCCTGAGGTGCTGGAGGGGCGGGCGGCCGGCATGGAGGCCGACGTGTTCTCGTTCGGGGCCACGCTGGCGTACGCGGCCACCGGGCGGCAGCCGTACGGGCAGGGTCCCGCCTCCGCGGTGGCCTACCGGGTGGTGCACCATCCGCCCGACCTCGACGACGCGCCGGAGTGGCTGGCGCCGCTGTTACGCGAGTGCCTGTCCACCGATCCGGCCGCGCGGCCGACGGCCGCGCAGATCTGCGCCAGGCTCGGCGTCGAGCCCGTCGCCCACGTGCCGCTCGTCTCCCCCCAGGTGGCTCCACAGGTGGCTCCACAGGCGGCTCACGCAGTACGTTCCCGCTCCGCGAACGACGACCTGGGCACCAGGGAGTGGCGGCCGGGCAGGGAACGGCATCGCCGTTCGGTGGAGGAGTCCAGGGCCAGGCACCGGGAGAAGGTGCGCAGGCGCTGGCTGATCGGCTCGGGGCTGTTCGTGGCGCTGCTGGCGGCGGCCGCGCGTGAGCCGCTGCCGGAGGTGTCGCTGTTCCTGCTGGCGGCCTACGCGGTGGGCGTGGTGGCCGACGCCGGGGTGGCGCTGTTCTCCCGGGGCCTCTACCGGCGCAGCCGGCTGGTGGCCGACGCGCTCAGCGTGGCGGGGGTGGCCGGGATCTGCTTCGGGCTGGCGGCGATGTTCAGCCCGGTCACGCTGGCGCTGTTCGCGGGCACGGCCCTGGTGGTGGGGATCGTGTTCCTGGTGTCCGCCTGAGCAGCTACCGAATAAAGTTCGGTATGGTGGGGGAGGGCTTCGTGCTCGGTGCGCGTATGGCTGGTTTGCGCGTAAGCTACCCATGGGTAACATAACCGCGAAACACGGCAGACCCTCTGTCGGGAGCCCGCCGGGCACCTGGCAGTCTGGACAGATGCATTCGGCGCCACCGCAGCGAGGCGGGGGCGCACGCGAACTACGGGAGGTCGGCCACCGGCCATGAACATCGTCGTCTGCGTGAAGCAGGTCCCCGACACGGCGACCGAGCGCAAGCTGCGGTCCGAAGACAACACGCTCGACCGTGACGCCGCCGACGGCGTGGTCAACGAGCTTGACGAGTACGCGGTCGAGGAGGCACTGAAGCTCAAGGAGGCTCACGGCGGTGAGGTGACCGTCCTCACCATGGGGCCCGGCAAGGCCACCGAGACCATCCGCAAGGCGCTGGCCATGGGCGCCGACAAGGCCGTCCACCTCAGCGACGACGCTCTGCGCGGCTCCGACGCGCTGTCCACCTCCTACGCGATGGCCCAGGTGCTCAAGAAGATCGGGTTCGACCTGGTCGTCCTCGGCTCCGAGTCCACCGACGCGCGCACCGGGATGTTGCCCGCCATGCTGGCCGAGCGGCTCGGCACGCCGCAGCTCACGCTGGCCAACAAGGTCGAGGTCGAGGGCGACACGATCAGGGTCCAGCGCCTGGCCGACTACGGCTACGACCGGATCGAGGCCACGCTGCCCGCCGTCGTGTCGGTGGTCGAGAAGATCAACGAGCCGCGCTACCCCTCGTTCAAGGGCATCATGGCGGCCAAGAAGAAGCCGGTCGAGACGCTCGCCATCGGCGACGCCTCCATCGACGCCGCCCAGGTGGGCCTGGCCGCCGCCTGGTCCGAGGTCGTCGACTTCGCGCCCGCCCCGCCGCGGGCGGCCGGCACGATCGTCAAGGACGAGGGCGACGGTGGCGTGAACGCCGCCGAGTTCCTGGCGTCCAAGAAGTTCATCTGAGAACGGGGGTCTTACGGAAATGTCGGAAATTCTCGTTCTCGTCGAGCAGGTCGAAGGCGAGGTCAAGAAGGTCACGCTCGAACTGCTGACCCTGGCCCGCACCCTCGGCACGCCCGCCGCAGTCTGGGCCGGCCCCGGCATCACGGCGGAGGCCAAGGCCAGGCTCGCCGAGTACGGCGCTGACAAGATCTACGTCGCCGGCTCCAGCGACCTCGTGGACCACGTGGTGGCCCCGAAGGCCGAGCTGCTCGCCCAGCTCGTGACCTCGGCCTCGGCCGCCGCCGTGCTGGTGGCCGCCACGGCCGAGGGCAAGGAGATCGCCGGCCGGCTGGCCATCAAGACCGACTCCGGCGTCATCACCGACGCCGTGGGCCTCGCCGAGGGCTTCGTGGCCGACCAGTCGATCTTCGGCGGCGGCGTCAACGTGCACTCCAGGGTGCGCAAGGGCACGCCGATCGTGGCCGTCCGCCCCAACTCCACCGCCCCCGTGGCGGCCGCGGGCGCCGGCGTGGAGGAGGAGGTTTCGGTCACCCTGACCGACGCCGCCAAGGCCACCCGAGTCGTGGAGCGGGTCAAGCAGGAGAAGGGCGCCCGCCCCGAGCTGACCGAGGCCGCGATCGTGGTCTCCGGCGGGCGCGGCGTGGGCTCGGCGGAGAACTTCTCGGTCATCGAGGGCCTCGCCGACGCCCTGGGCGCGGCCGTGGGCGCCTCGCGCGCCGCCACGGACGCGGGCTGGTACCCGCACCAGTTCCAGGTGGGGCAGACGGGCAAGACCGTCTCGCCGCAGCTCTACATCGCGGCCGGCATCTCCGGCGCCATCCAGCACCGGGCCGGCATGCAGACCGCGAAGACGATCGTCGCCATCAACAAGGACCCCGAGGCGCCGATCTTCGAGCTGGCCGACTACGGCGTGGTGGGCGACCTGCACCAGGTCGTGCCCCAGCTCACCGAGGAAGTCAACAAGCGCAAGTAGCCGCCGCGCCTCCCCTCCGCCGGCCGGTCGTGCCGGGGGAGGGGCGGCGCCGGGTTCTTCGGGGCCTGCCGACGACGCCGCTCATTGGGTTCCGGGCCGCGAGGTCGTTCTTGGCCGCGAGGTCAGCGGGCGGGGCGGAACAGGGCGATGGTCCTGGTGCCGATCTTGTAGGTGGCGTGCGGACGCGGGCCGCCGTCCGTGGGCACCTTCCGGCCGCGTACCGCCACCGCGATCACCGCGTCGTCGTCGAGCACCCGCCCGAGGGCGCGCACCATGCTCCCGAGGCTCCCGAGCCCGCCCTCCGCGCCGGGCCCCAGCCAGGAGGTCTGCTCGCCGTACGGGACGTCGGTGAGCACCACGCCAGGGCGCAGGCCGCCGAGCGCGTCGCGGAGCGCGTCCGGGTCGAACACGTCGGCCTGACGGGCGACCCCCCGCACGTCGCCGCCCTCGTTCGCCAGCCCGCGAGCCAGCCGCCCCGCCGCCAGTGCCGCCGCCGCGTAGGCCGGTTTGTCATAGCGCTCGGCGCGTTCGTCCAGCTCAACCGCCCTGGCGGCCAGCCCGGTCGCGGTCAGCAGACCCAGGTTCCGCTCGGCCAGGCGCACCGCCTCGGCGTCGAAGTCGGAGGCCACCACCCCGGTCACCAGCCGGCGGTGCAGCAGTGCGACCACGGTCAGCAGGTAGCCGCCCCCGCAGCACGGATCCCACACCAGCGCCGGCCCGCCGCCGCGCAGGGCCAGGGCGCTCTGGAACATCTCGCTGGCCAGCCGGACGGGGAAGGCGGGAAAACCGGGGGCCGAGTGGAGCACCCCGCCGCTGGCCAGGTCCTCGTAGTTCGCGCGTACGACGGCGTGACGGTAAGGCATGGGTCTACTTCGCGGCGGCGGCAGCGGCGGCGCGCTGGCGGGCGGCCTCGTACAGGACGACGGTGGCGGCGTTGGCCGCGTTGAGCGAGCTGGCCGCGCCCGTGATCGGGATGCGCGCCATCACGTCGCAGCCCTGCCGCCAGCCCGCGCTCAGCCCGGTGGTCTCGTTGCCGATCACCAGCAGCGTCGGGCCGGTCAGGTCGAGACCGGAGATGTCGTCGGTGCCGTGCTCGTCCGTGCCCACCACGGTCAGCGGCAGCCCTTCGGCGCGTACGTCATCCGCCCAGGCCAGCACCTCCTGATGGGAGCGTGTACGCACCACCGGCAGCGCCAGGAGGGAGCCGGTCGAGGCGCGGACCGACTTGGGGTCGTAGGGGTCGGCGGCGTGCCCGCTGACGATCAGCCCGGCCCCGCCGAAGGCGTCGAGCGAGCGCACCATCGAGCCGATGTTGCCCGGCCCCGACGGCCGGTCGAACACCATGCCCAGGAACGAGGGCCCCACCGGGATCCGCGCCAGGTCGTCGCCGGGCAGGGCGACCACCGCCACCAGCTCCGGCACCTCTTCGTCCTTGCCGCTCAACTCCCGCAGCAGCTCGGGCGCCATGGCCACCTGCTCGCCGCCGGCTTGCTCCAGCACCCCCGCCGCCCAGCGCGACAGCGACCGCTCGGCGTCGTAGATCAGCGCGCGCACCGGCCAGCCGTACTCCAGCGCCAGCGTGATCGGCCGCACTCCCTGAACCAGGAACTCGCCCGCCCGCTGCCGCTTGTTCTGGTTCCGCAGCAGCGCCTGCCACTGCTGGAACCGCGCGTTGGGCCGCGAGATCCGCAGCACGCCCCCCACGACGACCTCTCCGTTCTCCACCTCGGCCAGTCCAGCCCCAAGCCTCCCACACCCCGGCACCGCCACTCCCCGCCGGTTGCACATGAGAGCCATGGTTGCTACGCCGCGTAGCGCTACGATCGCCCTATGTCCGCCCCGACCGTGAAGCTCACTCGCCGCCCTCGGTGGATCTCCGCGGTGGAGATCGGCGCCGGACTGATCCGGCTGGGCGCGGATGACACGGATCTCGCGGGCGAACCGCGGGAGATCCTCACCGAGACGACGGACGATCTGCCGCTATAGGGGCAGGCGTGATCAAGCTTCGAGGCCGGTGTCACGGGGGTGCGGCCGGGAGTCTGATCTGGAAGGACGCGCCCTCGCCCGGTGCCGAGCGTAGGTCCACGCGGCCGCCGTGGGCGGCGACGATGGAGCGGACGATGGCCAGGCCCAGGCCGGCGCCGCCCGTCGCGCGGGCGCGGGACCCGTCGGCGCGGTAGAAGCGGTCGAAGACCCGCTCCGCCTCCTCCGCCGTCAGCCCAGGACCCTCGTCCTCGATCACCAGCACCGCCTCCGCGCCGTCCGTGCCGACGCCGATCCTGACCGGGGTGCCGGCCGGGGTGTGCGTGATCGCGTTCCCGACCAGGTTGCTGACCACCTGCCGCAGCCGGGCCTCGTCGCCCAGGACGGGGGCGCTGGCCGCGGGGCCGCCGGAAGGGCCGGTGAAGGCGATCGGGCGGGACGGGTCGAGCGCGGTGAAGTCGTGGCGGGCGTCGGCGGCGAGCGTACGCAGGTCCATAGGCGTCAGCTCCAGCCCCGGCCCGTCGCTCTCGTCGAGACCGGCGAGCAGTAGCAGGTCGTCCACCAGCGCGGCCAGCCGCCCCGACTCGCTCTCGATGCGGGCCAGCGCGGGCGCCGCCTCGGTGCCGCCCATGCGGTACAGCTCGGAGAAGCCCTTGATCCCGAACAGCGGCGTACGCAGCTCATGGCTCACGTCGGCGACGAACCTGCGCATGCGCGCCTCCGACGACACCCGCGCCGCGACCCCCTGCTCGATCTGGGCCAGCATCTTGTTGATCGACAGGGCCAGCCGCCCGACCTCCGTGCCGGGCCCGGCGGGTGAGGGGACGCGCCGGGTGAGGTCGCCGTCCGCGATGGCCGCCGCCGTCTCCTCCACGCGGCGCAGCGGCGCCAGCCCGGCCCTGATCGCCAGCCCGCCCACCAGCGCCAGCAACGCCAGCAGCAGCGATCCGGCCACGAGGCAGACCAGGCGCATCCGGTCGATCGTCGTGTACAGGCCCTTCAGCGACACCGCCGCGACGACCCCCGCGTGCCCGATCGTCGCGCTCCTGCTCCGCGCGGGCTGCACGACCACCCGCCACGCCTCCCCGCCGGCCCCTTCGACCGTGAACGGCCGCCCGGCGCGGGCCGTGACCTCGGCGAGGTCGAGGCGGGGCAGGGCGGGGCCCGGGCCGGCCAGCTCGCGCAGCACGGTGCCGTCGGCGGACAGGTAGGCCGCGTACGCCGTGCCGAACAGGTCGAGCTCGTCCGTGGACAGCCTCACTCCGGCCGGCGGCCTCAGCTTGCCGGTCAGGAGGTCGGGCGGCACCGCCGACAGGGCCGTGCCCATGGGGGTGAGCTGCTGGTCGACGCGGTTCATGAGCTGGGTTTCGAGCTGGCGTACGACGACCGAGCTGATCAGCACGAGACCGGCGACGAGCAGCGTGACCGTGATCGCCAGCAGCCGCGAACGCAGCGACAACCGGGAGCCCAGTCGGGGGCGCCACGACAGACGGGGGCGCGGCGACGGCCGGGTGATCATCCCTTGGGCCTGCGCAGCACGTAGCCGACGCCGTGGACCGTGTGGATCAGCCGCGGCCCGCCGACGTCGAGCTTGCGGCGCAGGTAGCTGACGTAGGTGTCCACGATGCTGGTGTCGCCGGCGAAGTCGTAACGCCACACGTGCTCCAGGATCTGCGACTTGGGCAGCACCCGGCCGGCGTTCAGCACCAGGTGGAGCAGGAGGCGGAACTCCGTGGGCGACAGCCGTACGGGACGGCCGGCCCGGCTCACCTGGTGGCCGTCGGGATCGACTTCGAGGTCGCCGACCACCAGCGTCTGATCGTCGGGGACCGCGCCGGTGCGGCGCAGGATCGCCCGGATCCTGGCCAGCAGCTCCTCCAGGTCGAACGGCTTGGTCACGTAGTCGTCGCCGCCCAGTCTGAGCCCGTTGATCTTGTCGGCCGTCGCGTCGCGGGCGGTCAGGAACAGCACCGGCACGGGCCCGGGCCGGCCGCCCGGCCTGGGCAGGGCACGCAGGCGGCGCAGCACCTCGAACCCATCCAGATCGGGCAGCATCACGTCGAGCAGCACCAGGTCGGGCGGCTCGCGCCCCGCCTCCTCCAGGGCCTGGGCGCCGTTGTCGGCCGAGCTCACGGTGAAGCCCGCGAAGCGTAACGTCGCCGACAGCAGCTCCTTGACCGTGGGCTCGTCGTCCACCACCAGCAGCCGCTCGCCCATGTCAGGCACCTCCCGCCGTCCAGGGTAGTCAGGCGTCCCGCCGGGTGAAGCGGGTGAAGGCCGCGAGGTGCATGACGACGACGAACCCGACGAGCAGCCCGAAGGAAAGCGCGGGCGGCAGGTCGGACCTGCTGGTGACGGCCCTGAAGCCGGCGCCGTTCGGCCAGTAGGTGGTCAGGATCCTGCTCAGGAAGTCGGGAAAGATGGGAGCCAGGACGGGCAGCAGGAGGAACGTGGTGCTGACGTTCACGGCCGCCGCCGTGCCGCGCAGCAGCAGGCCCAGCGCCAGCCCGAACAGTGCCAGCAGGGTGAACACCACCGGCCCGAGCAGCAGTGCCGGCAGCGCGGCCGGGTCACCTGGCATCAGGTACGGTGCCCCCTGGGCGGCCAGCGTGACCTGGCTCGTCACGAACATCAGCCCGATCCCCGCCACGCTCACCGGCAGCGCGATCAGCGCCGTCATCCCCGCCTTGGCGATCACCAGCCGGCTCCGCCTGCCCACAGCGGCCAGGCTGGGTCCCAGCGTGCCGGAGCCGTACTCGGAGGTCGCCACCAGCACGCCCAGCGCCGAGATCAGCAGCTGGACGAGGAGCATCCCGCGCATCACCTGGTCAAGGGGCAGGAAGTCCAGCCGCTCTTGCGCCGAGGCCGTGGCGTACTCGTGGGCCGCCATGTTCGCGAACGTCCACCCGAAGAACCCCGAGGCCGCCACGACGGCCAGCGACAGCACCATGGTCGCCCTGATGCTGCTGAACTTGGTCCACTCCGCCTTGAGCACCCCCGTCGCGATCATCGGGCCGCTCCGTACTCGGCGGCGTCCTGGGTCAGCTCCATGAACGCCTCCTCCAGCGACGCGTGCCGCGGGGCCAGCTCGAACAGGGTCACACCCTCGGCCGCGGCCAGCCGCCCGACGTCGGCCGCCTCCATGCCGGTGACCAGCAGCTCGCCATCGGGACCCGGACGTACGTGGGCGCCCGCCCGCTCCAGCAGCAGGGCGAACGTGCCGGCCTCTGGCGTGCGGACGGCCACGGCCGACCCCCCGGCGGTGAAGTCGCCGATCTCGCCCTCGGCGATCAGCCGCCCCTTGCCGATGACCACCAGCCGGTCCGCGGTCATCGCCATCTCGCTCATCAGGTGGCTGGAGATCAGCACCGTACGCCCCTCGACGGCCAGGCCGCGCATGAGTGAGCGGATCCACCGGACGCCCTCGGGGTCCAGCCCGTTGACCGGCTCGTCCAGCACCAGCACCGGCGGATCACCCAGCAGGGCGGCCGCGATGCCGAGCCGCTGGGTCATCCCCATCGAGAACGAGCCCGCCTGCTTACCCGCCACCTCCGTCAGCCCGACCAGGTCGAGCACCTCGTGCACGCGGGTGGCCGGGACGGCGTTCGTCTGGGCCAGGTAGAGCAGGTGCTTGTACGCGGTGCGCCTCGGGTGCACGGCGCGCGGGTCCAGCATCGAGCCGATCGTGCGCAACGGGTGCGGCAGCTCGTGGTGGGCGCGGCCGTTGATCGTGGCCGTGCCCGAGGTGGGCAGGTCGAGGCCGAGGATCATGCGCATCGTGGTGCTCTTGCCGGCGCCGTTCGGGCCCAGGAAGCCGGTGACGACGCCTGGGCGTACGACGAGGGTGAGATCGTCCACGGCGGTCTTGTCGCCGTAGCGTTTGGTCAGTGCTGTCAGCTGAATCATGAGATCCAGCCTGGGGCGGCCGGTTGGAGGCGTTCTGAGCGGTTCTGTGAGTTCTCTGTGAGCGCGGGCGTCGCCACGTGGGACGTATGACGCCGCCCGCGCCGGATCCACAGAGAACTCTCAGGCCGCCCCTCAGGCGGCGGCTTCGACCGGCTCCCTGACGACCGGGAGGGGGCTGACGGTGGCGGGCTCGTGGCGGGGGAGCAGGCGGGCGGACAGGGCGATGAGCAAGCCGAGGACCACGCCGATGCCGAGCGCCGTACGCAGCGAGGTGGCGTCCGACAGGAAGCCGATCACCACGGGCCCGAGCAGCAGCCCCGCGTACCCCATGGCGCCGGCCTGCGCGATGGCCGGGCCGGGCGTGGCGGTCGCGGTGCCGGCCAGCGACAGCGTCAGCGGCGAGATCGTCGCCACGCCGAGCCCCACGAAGAACATCGCGGACACCGCCACCGTCGCCGCCGGCGCCAGCAGCACGACCGCGAAGAACCCGGCGGTCGCCACGCCGGACACGGTCAGCATCCCGCGGACCCCGAACCTGACCCGCAGCCGGTCACCCGTGAGCCGGGCGATCAGCATGCCCAGCTCGAACACCGGATAGCCGAGCGCCGCCAAGGCCTCGGGGGCGCCGAGCTCGTCGCGCATGTAGAGGCCGTTCCAGTCCGCGATCGTGCCCTCGACCATGAAGGCGAAGAACATGATCGCGCCGAGCAGATAGACGATCGCCGGCAGGCGCCGCCTCTCACCGGCCACCGTGCCGGCCGTGCCGGCCGCCGCCGGGGGCTCGGGCAGGTACGTACGGCCGAGCAGCACCAGCACAGGCAGCGAGACCAGCGCGATCAGCGTCACGTGCACGGTGAACGGAAGCCCGGCGGCGATGGCCAGACTGCCCAGCCCGCCGGCCCCGATCGCGCCGACGCACCAGCCGGCGTGCATGCCGTTCATCAGCGGTCGCCCGTACGCCTGCTCGACCGCTGAGCCCTGGGCGTTCATGGCGACGTCCACGGTGCCGAAGGCCATGCCGAAGAGCGCCGCCGCGACCAGCAGCAGGGGCAGGTCGGGGGCGAGGGCCACGCCGAGCAGGCCGAGCGCCGTCAGTGGACCGCCTGCCCGCAGCACCGCCCGGCTGCCCACGCGCGCCATGACGCGGCGCATGGACTGCATCGTCACCAGAGCGCCCAGGCCCCATGCCAGCAGGATCGTTCCGACCGTGGCCTCGGACAGGCCGAGTTTGTCGGTCAGGGCCGGGATGCGCACGGTCATCGTGCCCACCATCAGGCCGGCAAGGACAAAGGTGAGAACCGCCCCGTAACGGGCGCTCCTCAGCTCGCGGGTCATAAGGGCCACACCTCTTCTGTTCGTATGTGATCGGTGATGTTGTGCGGGTCACGGGCACGGGCGTGCCGCGTGGTGCTCAAGAGAGCCGGGGGACTCGGGAGAGCCGGGGGGAGGGGCGTGCCGGACCGCGAGGGCTTCGCCGCACGAAAGGCGCCGCACCAAGGGGTGCGGCGCTGCGGCCATGGTCAGGCCGGAGTTTCGTGAGAACGAGCCCCGTCGGCGCGGGCGGGCAGATCAGGCTGGGACGGGGACTTCAGGCACGGGCTTGAGGCGCGGGCTTCGGCAGGGCTTCAGGCGGGCGTGATGAGCGCTCTCAGCCGGCGCTCCAGGGCCTGGAGATCCGCTTCGGTGTTGAGCTCGGGATCGTGACTGGCCACGTCCCAGAGCCCCTCACACGCCAGCCGGACGATCTGCGCGGCCAGCGGATCGGGCTCCTCGCTCAATCCCTCGCGATGCCAGCGGGTCATCGCCTCGCGCAGCGGCGCGAGCAGGAACAGGTTGCCCGAGGCGCTGGTCACCACCGCCCAGCGTCGCAGGCGGCCGGATCTGACGGCGGCCAGCGTCGCGCCCAGGTAGCGCTCGGTGTAGGTCTCGCCCGGCTGGGCGGCCAGCAGCTCGTCGAAATCGGCGATCAGCCGCTCGACCATGCCTTTGATCAGCGCCTCTTTCGAGGCGTAGTGGTAGAGCAGGCCGCCCTTGCTCACGCCCGCCCGGTCCGCCACGGCGGCCAGGGTGAGCGCGGTCGAGCCCTGGTCGCAGAGGAGCTCCTCCGCGGCGTCCAAAAGCTCGTCCCTTCGCATGCCTCAACTGTACCGTCCGGACGGTACAGTCGCAAACGAGATACCCTGAGCACGTGACCAGACCGTCGGCCTACCTTGATCATGCGGCGACCACCCCCATGCTGCCCGAAGCGATCGAGGCCATGACGGAGCAACTCAAACGCGTCGGAAATGCTTCCTCGCTGCACGCCGCCGGCCGCCAGGTGCGCAGGGTGGTCGAGGAGGCGCGCGAGACGATCGCCGACTCGCTCGGCGCCCGGCCCAGCGAGGTCGTGTTCACCTCGGGCGGCACCGAGGCCGACAACCTGGCGATCAAGGGCCTCTACTGGGCGCGCAGGCCGCGCAGGCGCGTGCTGATCAGCTCCGTCGAGCACCACGCGGCGCTCGACCCGGCCCAGTGGCTGGCCGACAGCCAGGGCGCCGAGGTGGAGCTGCTGGAGGTGGACGAGCTCGGCCGGGTCCACCCCGAGACGCTGCGCGCCGCCATCGAGCGCGACCCGGACGACGTGGCCATGATCAGCATCATGTGGGCCAACAACGAGGTCGGCACCGTCCAGCCGATCCACGTGCTGGCCGCCATCGCCCACGACCACGGCATCCCGTTCCACACCGACGCGGTGCAGGCGCTCGGGCAGTTGCCCGTGTCCTTCTCCGGCTCGGGGGCCGACGCGCTCACGCTGACCGGCCACAAGGTCGGCGGCCCCATGGGAGCCGGTGCGCTGCTGCTGGCCAGAGGGCTGACGCCGGTGTCCGTGCAGCACGGTGGGGGGCAGGAACGCGACGTGCGCTCCGGCACGCTCGACGCGCCCGCCATCGCGGGCCTGGCCGCCGCCGTCAGCACCGCCGTACGCGAGCAGGAGGCCCTGCACGCGCGGCTGTCGGCGCTGCGCGACGAGCTCATCCAGCGCGTCCGCGAGGCCGTGCCCGACGTGGTGCTCAACGGCGACCCCGGCGACCGGCTGCCCGGCAACGCCCACTTCTCCTTCCCCGGCTGCGAGGGTGACGCGCTGCTCATGCTGCTCGACGCCAAGGGCGTGGAGTGCTCGA
This sequence comes from Nonomuraea sp. NPDC048882, assembly GCF_040649755.1. Taxonomy (NCBI): domain Bacteria; kingdom Bacillati; phylum Actinomycetota; class Actinomycetes; order Streptosporangiales; family Streptosporangiaceae; genus Nonomuraea; species Nonomuraea sp. NPDC048882. The sequence continues at coordinate 408,747 of NZ_JBEZGB010000007.1, read as the reverse complement.
CCGGCTCGGCCTGCTCGGCGGGCGTGGCGCAGCCGTCCCACGTGCTGCTGGCCATGGGCGCCGACGCCGCCGCGGCGCGCGGCTCGCTGCGCTTCACGCTGGGGCACACCTCGACGCCCGACGACGTCGACCGGCTGATCGAGGTGCTCCCCGCGGCCGTCGAACGCGCCCGCCGGGCCGGCCTCAGCTGATCAGAGACCGGCGAACGCACCGGCCTCGCCGGCCGTGCCGCCGGCCGGAGGGCCGTGCCGACGCGCCGGTCCGCCGACAGCCGGCGGCCAGGTCAGGAGGGGACGACCGCGGGTCCAGGCGGGTCAGGTCAGGAAAGGGCCGACCGCGGTCCAGGCGCGATCAGGTCAGGAAGGGGACGACCGCGGTCCAGGCGGGGTCGGCCGACACGTCCACCCTCGGCTCGCCCTCCTCCCAGCCCACGATCAGCTCCTTGGCGTGGATCGCCGCCTCACCGGTCGGGTCGGCGTAGACGTGGATGATCCGGTGCCCCTCCGCGCTCAGGTGCGCCGCGAGCACCGCGTCGTCGCGCAGCTTGAGCAGGCGGGCGGCCAGGCGTTCCTCGAAGTCGCGCAGCGCGGCCAGCGAGTCGCCGACGGGCAGGCCGTTCTCGTCGCGGTGCGCGTACGGGAGCGTGATCATGATGTGCTGGTCGAACAGCGGATGGTCCACCGGCCGCAACGGATGGCGGACGGTGGCGACCAGCGGCGCGCCGCCCCCGGTCTGGCCCTCCATCAGCAGCCACTCCTCTTCGGAGTGCCCCGAGGCCACGTCGGCGACCACGGCCGGCAGGTGCACGGCCGCCACGGCGTCGATCGGCTGGAACGTGGCCGCCGTGATCTCGCCCACCCACCGGGCCACGTCGTCCTCACCGAGCAGCCAGTCGAGGGCCAGCAGCACGGCCTCCAGCCGGGTGTCCTCGTCGAGCTCGCCGAAGATCGGATGGTAAGCGGAGACGTCGACCCTGGCCTGGTCGCGCGGCACGCGCAGGCCCAGCATGAGTTTGTCGAGCGCGAACTCGAAGCCGCCCACGTCGAGGGTCAGCTCCATCGCCTGCGGATTGGCCTGCCGCGACGGATGGAACTCCCACAGCAGGTCGGCCGGCGGCGCCGCCTTGGCCCAGCGGTGCGCGAGCGAACGCAGCTCGGCGTCGCCCGCCGCGGTCACCACCAGGGCGTGCGCGGCCGCCCGGCCCGGCGCCACCTCCCAGACCAGGCCCGGATGGATCGCGGCGACCGCCGGGGCCAGCCACTCCTCCAGCCCCTCGGCCTCGCCGGCGGCCACCAGCGAGTCGAGATTCGGCCGGGTCTCCTGCCACCACGTCCAGAATCCGGCGATGGCCTCGTCGGGCCCGCCCGCCTCTTCGTCAGCGTCCTTGCGCCCGAACAGTCGCATGGTCGAATACTTCCAGACCGGGGGCCTGGTCGCGCACTCCTCAACGGACAGTACGCTGGAACGACCATGGGACTGCGTGTGCTTGCCGCCATGTCGGGCGGCGTCGACTCAGCCGTGGCCGCCGCTCGGATCGCCGAGGCCGGTCACGACGTCACTGGTGTCCACCTTGCCCTGTCCGCCAACCCCCAATCCCACCGCACGGGAGCCAGGGGCTGCTGCACGGTCGAAGACTCGCGCGACGCCCGGCGCGCCGCCGACGTGATCGGCATCCCGTTCTACATCTGGGACATGGCCGAACGTTTCCAGCGCGACGTGATCGAGGACTTCGTCGCCGAATACGCCGCCGGCCGCACGCCCAACCCGTGCCTGCGCTGCAACGAGAGGATCAAGTTCGCCGCGGTGCTGGACCGGGCGCTGGCCCTGGGCTTCGACGCGGTCGCCACCGGCCACCACGCCAAGCTGGTCGACGGCGTGCTGTCCAGGAGCGTCGACCAGGGCAAGGACCAGTCCTACGTGCTCGGCGTGCTCACCCGCGAGCAGCTCGGCCACGCGATCTTCCCGCTGGGCGACTCGACCAAGGCCGAGGTACGCGAAGAGGCCGCCAGGCGCGGCCTGACCGTCGCCGACAAGCCCGACAGTCACGACATCTGCTTCATCGCCGACGGTGACACGCGCGGCTTCCTGACCAAGCGGCTCGGCGCGGCCGAGGGGCCCATCGTCGATCAGAGCGGTGAGGTCGTGGGCAGTCACCAGGGCGCCCACGGGTTCACAGTGGGCCAGCGTAAGGGCCTGCACATCGACCGGCCGGCCTCCGACGGCAGGCCGCGTTACGTGCTGTCGATCGAGCCGGTGTCCAACACGGTCACGGTCGGCCCGCGCTCGGCCCTTGAGGTCACCTCGATCACCTGCGCCCGCCCGATCTGGAACGGCCCCGATGAGGGCTCCCGAGACGACCTCACGGTGCAGCTGCGTGCGCACGGGGAGGTCTATCCGTGCCGGTTCGAGGAGAGCGAGGGCGGGCTCACGATCGAGATCGACCGCCCGGCCACGGGTGTCGCCGCAGGCCAGGCGGCCGTCCTCTACTCCGGGGCCACCGTGATCGGCTCGGCCACCATCGTCTCCGCCGCCTGAGCACCGGCCGGTCGGCCGGCCGGCCGAAGGCCGTCCGCCGACCTGGTCGAGAAGACCGGCGCGAGAAGGCCGGCGCCGGTCGGCCTAGCCGAGGGTCGTCGACTCGCCGACGGCGAGGCGGCGGATGTCGGCGCCCTGCTTCTCCGACTCGATCCGCAGCCAGTTGTCCACGAGTCCCAGGCCGATCTCGCTGTAGAGGGCGTCGTGGGTCGAGTACGCCCGCGCCGGCCGGATCGTGCGCAGGTAGGCCACCATCTCCATGAGCTTGAGCCAGGGGGCGCCGGTCGGCACCAGCAGCGTCGGCACCTCCGCGTCCGGCACGGTCAGCGCGTCACCCGGGTAGAACACCTCGTCGTCCACCAGGAAGCCGACGTTCTGCACCACCGCCATGTCAGGGTGGTTCTCGGCGTGCCGCTCGCCGAACGCCTTCACCCGGAACCCGGCCGTCTCGAAGCCGTCACCGTGCCGTACCACCTCAACCTTGCCCGGCACCTCGCCCAGCTGGGCCGCGACGGCCTCGCACGTGTAGATCTCAAGCTCGGACGAGGCGGCCTTCAGCTTGTCGGCGTCCATGTGGTCGAAGTGCTCGTGCGTGATGAGCACCGCGTCGGCGCCGTCGAGCACATCGCTCTGCGCGAACGCGCCCGGGTCGATGACCAGGACCTTGCCGTTCTTCTCCAAGCGTACGCATGCGTGATCGAATTTCGTGAGCTCCATTCCGCAGAGCCTACGCTTGTGCCCATGTCTACGTGGGAAGCCACCGGGTTGGGCTCGCATCCGGGTGAGGATCATCTCGAAGCGGCCAGGATCGTTTTCGGAGAGGTGCCCGGTCTGCCGTATCTGCCCGAGCTGCCGGCCAGAGGTGTCGGGGCCGACATGGTGGGGCGCACGGCGGGGCTGCTGGTCGAGCTGCCCGTCGAGGTGCAGCCGTCGGGGTGGCGGCTGAGCGACCGGCCGGGCCGCGACCATCGGCGGGCCGTCGATCATCTGCGGCGCGACCTCGACGGGCTGGAGGAGGTCGCGCACGACTACGCGGGGCCGCTCAAGCTGCAGGTGTGCGGGCCGTGGACGCTGGCGGGGTCGATCGAGCTGAAGTTCGGCGACAAGATGCTCTCCGACGCGGGTGCCGTGCGGGATCTGACCGCCTCGCTGGCGCAGGGGGTGGCCGCCCACTGCGCCGAGGTGCGGCGGAGGGTGCCCGGCGTGACGGAGATCGTGCTGCAGCTCGACGAGCCGGGGCTGCCGGGGGTGCTGGCCGGCACCGTGCCGACCGCGTCCGGGTTCGGGCGGCTGGCGGCGGTCGAGGAGTGGCGGGTGGAGGAGTCGCTGCGGCTGTTCCCCGAGCCGGTGGTGCACTGCTGCGCACCCGGGGTGCCCTTCGACCTGCTGCGCAGGGCGGGCGTACGCGGGGTGTCCGTGGACGGCGCGCTGCTGCGGCGCAGGGACGATGAGGCGCTGGGGGAGCTGTTCGAGGCCGGGATGACGCTGCTGATGGGGGTCGTGCCGGGCAGGGACACGCGGCTGGCCGACGCCGGGGTGGTGGCCAGGCCCGCAGTGGGGTTGTGGCGGCGGCTCGGGTTCGCGCCCGACCGGCTGGCCGAGCAGGTCGTGCTGACGCCGGCGTGCGGGCTGGCGGGGGCGTCGCCTGCGTACGCGCGGGCGGCGCTGGCGGCGTGCAGGAAGGCGGCTCAGGTGCTCAGGGACGACCCCGCGAACGGAATGGAGACGGGCTGAGACGCACAGGGCCGGACTGGGGACCGGCTGAGGCGTGCTCCCGCCGGTGCCCGGCGGTAGCGTTTGCACAGGTTGACGTACGGGAGGAGAGCTGCGTGAGCGAGTCTAGTGCGGAGGTCGGAGGCGTGCCGGTGACCGCGCTCAAGCGGCACGCCGAGCTGAGCGAGCTGGTCGAGGACGCGCGCTGGCGCTACTACGTGCTCGACCAGCCCACGGTCAGCGACGCCCAGTTCGACGCCTGGTTCAGGGAACTGCTGGCGCTGGAGGAGGCGCATCCGGCGCTGCAGACGCCCGACTCGCCCACGCAGAAGGTGGGCGCGCCGGTCTCGGGCGATTTCGCCAAGGTTCAGCACCTCAACCGGATGGAGAGCCTCGACAACGCCTTCAACGCCGAGGACATGGCGGCCTGGATGGCGCGGGCCGATCGGCTGGCCGAGGGCGATCCTGGGCCGTACCTGTGCGAGCTGAAGATCGACGGGCTGGCCATCGCGCTGGTCTACCGCGACGGCAGGTTGGAGCGCGGCGCGACCCGCGGCGACGGGCGCACCGGCGACGACGTGACCGCCAACGTACGCACGATCAAGGGCATCCCGCACCGGCTCAAGGGCGACGACGTCCCGAGCCTGGTCGAGGTGCGCGGCGAGGTCTACATCCCGGTCGAGGGCTTCGCCCGGCTCAACGAGCAACTGGTCGAGCAGGGCAAACCCCCGTTCGCGAATCCGCGCAACTCGGCGGCGGGCACGCTGCGGCAGAAGGACCCGCGCGTCACGGCGCAGCGGCCGCTGCGCATGCTGGTGCACGGCATCGGCGTCTGGGAGGGCGCGGCCGAGCCGAAGGCGCAGTCGGAGGTCTACGAGCGGCTGCGCGAGTTCGGGCTGCCGGTCAGCGACCTGACCAAGGTGGTGGCGGGGCTCGACGAGGTCAACGCGTTCATCGAGCACTACCGGGTGCACCGGCACGACCCCCCTTACGAGATCGACGGGGTCGTGGTGAAGGTCGACGACTTCCGCACGCAGCGGGAGCTGGGCTCGACCTCGCGGGCGCCGCGCTGGGCCATCGCGTACAAGTATCCGCCGGAAGAGGTCAACACCAAGCTGCTCGACATCCAGGTGGGCGTGGGGCGCACGGGGCGGGTCACGCCGTTCGGGGTGATGGAGCCGGTCGTGGTGGCGGGCTCGACCGTCGAGCGGGCCACGCTGCACAACGCGGCCATCGTGGTGAAGAAGGGCGTGCTCATCGGCGACACGGTGGTGCTGCGCAAGGCGGGCGACGTCATCCCCGAGATCGTCGGGCCGGTCACCGCGCTGCGCGACGGGTCCGAGCGGGAGTTCGTCATGCCCACCCACTGTCCCGAGTGCGGCACGGAACTGGCGTACGAGAAGGAGGGCGACGCCGATCTGCGCTGCCCCAACGCGCGCGGTTGCCCGGCACAGATCCGTGAGCGCGTCTTCTTCGCGGCCGGGCGGCGGGCGCTCGACATCGACGGGCTCGGCTACGTCGCGGCCACGGCGCTCACCCAGCCGCTGCCGCCGCAGCAGCCGGTGGTGTGCACCGAGGCCGACCTGTTCGATCTGACGCTGGAGCAGCTCATCCCGATCAAGTCGGTGGTCCGCGACCAGGAGACCGGCCTGCCCAAGATCGACCCGAAGACCGGCGAGGAGAAGGTCGTCACCTTCTTCTCCAACGTCAACGGCGAGGCCAGCCAGAACGCCCTGCGGCTGATGGAGGAGTTGGAGCGGGCCAAGCAGGTTCCGCTCGCGCAGGTCCTCGTGGCGCTGTCGATCCGCCACGTCGGCCCGCCCACGGCCCGCGCCCTGGCCGACGCCATGCGCTCGATCGACGCCATCATGAACGCCTCCGAGGAGGAGCTGTCCGCGGTCGAGGGCATCGGGCCCAGGGTGGCGGCCACGATCAAGGAGTGGTTCGAGGTCGACTGGCACCGCGAGATCATCGAGCGGTGGCGGGCCGCGGGGGTCCGGATGGAGGACGAGCCCGCTCCCGAGAAGGGGCCGCAGACCCTTGAGGGGATGACGTTCGTGGTGACCGGCACCCTGGAGGGCTACACGCGCGACACGGCGGCCGACGCGATCACCAGCAGGGGTGGCAAGGTGTCGGGGTCGGTGTCGAAGAAGACGTCGTTCCTGGTGGCGGGTGAGAACGCGGGGTCGAAGTACGACAAGGCGGTCAGTCTGGGGGTGCCGATCCTCGACGGGGCCGGCTTCGAGGTCCTGCTCAACGAGGGGCCGGAGGCTGCGGCGGAGGTGGCGGTCACACCGGAGCCCTAGGAATTCCAGCGCGTAGGAGCTCCAGCGCTCCCTTTCGGCCGGAGGGGCTCGTCCGTACGTGGGCGGGCCCCATCGGTGTTTCCGGGGGTTACCGGGTCGTAGCGTGCACGGCTTGCTACTGAGGGTGCTTTTTGGGTATATGTCGGATAAGAGACACTACGGAACGTACCCGCTTGGTTTCGCGAAGTGGGGTGAAGGTCGTACCCTCCCATAGTGACCTAATGGGGGTTCTGTTACCGATGACTGACCCAACCGACACCCGCGACACCGGACCACGCGTCGGCACGCCGCTGTGGGGGTTCCTCGCGGGCATCACCGTGATCGGCTTCACCGCCCTGCTGGTGGCCATGCTCAGGCTCGACCCCGCCGGCCTGGCCGAGCTGGCACGCGGACCGCTGTTCTGGGTGCTCGCGGTGCTGGTGATATTGGGCGAGCTGCGGCCCGTGATGGTGTCGTCCGCGACCACCGTGGGCGGCACGTACCCGTCCACCATGTTCACCTTCGCCGTGCTGCTGCACTTCGGGCTGCCGGTGGCGGTGCTGATGCAGGCCGTCGCGGTGACCATCAACGGCGTCGTGACCCGCAGGTCGTGGCATCGGGTCATGTTCAACATCGCTCAATCCACGCTCGCACTGACCGCCGCCGCCGTGGTGCTGGGCACGTTCGGGATCATGCCGAGCCCGGCCAGGCCGTGGGTGCCGGGCGGCGGTGACCTGCTGCCGATCGGGCTGGCCGGGGTGGCGTACTTCGTCACCAGGGCCGCCCTCGTCTCCGGCGCGGTCGCGCTGCACGAGCGGCGCTCGATCACGCGCGTGCTGCGGGCCACCGCCGGCCCCCAGAGCCTCGTGTACGCCGGGCTGCTGGGCCTCGCGCCCCTCGTCGTCGTGGTGATGAACCACTCGCCCGGCCTTGTGCCCCTGTTCGTCGCCCCCTTGGCCGCCGTCTACTTCACCGCCACGCTGTCCATGCGCCGTGACCACCAGGCCCTGCACGACGAGCTGACAGGCCTGCCCAACCGCAAGATGCTCATCGTCAGCACCGAGGAGGCGCTGGCCGAGGTGCGCCAGGACGAGCGGGTCGGCCTGTTCCTGCTCGACCTCGACCGGTTCAAGGAGGTCAACGACACGATGGGCCATCCCGTGGGCGACCGGCTGCTGCAGATGGTCGCCCATCGGCTGACCCACTCCGTGCGTCCCGGTGATGTCGTGGCCCGGCTGGGCGGCGACGAGTTCGCCGTGCTGCTGCCCTCGATCAGGGACGCCCACGCCGCCAGGGAGGTGGCGGCCCGGCTGCGGGCGGCGCTGACCGAGCCGGTGCGCCTGGAGGGCATGACCTTCGACCTCGACGGCTCCGTCGGGATCGCCCTCTACCCCGACCACGCGCCCGACTTCGAGCTGCTGCTCCAGCGTGCCGACGTGGCCATGTACCTGGCCAAGGAGGGACGCACCGGCGTCGAGCTCTACCAGGCCGACAAAGACCGCAATTCCCCCGAACGCCTCACGCTCCTCGGCGACCTGCGCCGCGCCATCGACAACGGCGAGCTGCGCCTGCACTATCAGCCCAAGGTCGGGCTGCGTTCCGGGGACGTCCAGGGCGTGGAGGCGCTGGTGCGCTGGCGGCATCCGGTGCACGGGCCGATCGGGCCGTCGGAGTTCGTGCCGCTGGCCGAGCAGTCGTACCTGATGCGGCAGCTCACCGCGTACGTGATCGAGGAGGCCCTCAAGCAGGCCGCGGCCTGGTGGCACAGCGGGCTGCGGGTGCAGATCTCGGTCAACATCTCCGCCCGCGACCTGCTCGCCTCGGCCCTGCCCGATCAGCTGGAGGTCGGGCTGGCCCGTTACGGGCTGCCGCCCGCGGCCGTCCAGCTGGAGGTCACCGAGCGCATCCTGACCGGCGACCAGGCCTACACCCAGGAGACCATCAAGGCGCTGGCCACCCTCGGCGTCCCGCTGGCCATCGACGACTTCGGCACCGGCTACTCCTCGCTCATCCGCCTGCAGCGGCTGGCCGTGTCGGAGGTCAAGATCGACTCCTCCTTCGTCCGCAGGATCGCCGAGTCGGAGGACGACTACCGGATCGTCCGCTCCATCGTCGACCTGGTCCGCTCGCTCGGGCTGAGGTCCGTCGCGGAGGGCGTGGAGTCGGACGAGGTGGCGATCCGGCTGGCGGAGATGGGCTGCGACGTCGGCCAGGGCTGGCTGTTCTGCCGCCCCCTGCCGGCCGCCGAGGCCACCGCCTGGCTGCGCGAGCAGGCGGACCCGTCGGTGGAGTACGGCTACCAGCCCGAGGTAAGCAGCTCCGCCTGACAAGCCTGACAAGCCTGACACGCCGGACGTGCCGGACGTGCCGGACGTGCTGGACGCGCCTGATCCGCTTGACGCGCCACTCCGGCGCGACCGCCGGACGCGTTGCCTCGTGCGACGCCGCGTGTTGCCGTCGAGTTAACCGTTCGGGCCCAATACGTCAAGCCCCCTAGGATGGCAGTGTCCACAGACTCCATCCACGAAACGGGTTCAACGACTCATGTCCGCCATAACCCGCGACGAGGTCGCACACCTGGCCCGGTTGTCCAGGCTGGCGCTCACCGACGACGAGCTCGACCACTACGCCACCCAACTCGACCAGATCATCGAGTCGGTCGCCAAGGTGTCCGAGGTCGCCGCCGACGACGTGCCGCCTTCGTCGCACGCGCTTCCGCTGACCAATGTCTTCCGTGCCGACGAGGTGCGACAGTCCCTGACGCCCGACCAGGCGCTCTCCGGCGCCCCTGCCGTCGAGGACGACCGCTTCCGTGTGCCGCGCATCCTCGGGGAGGAGGCATGAGTCTGATCCGTAAGACCGCCGCCGAGCTGGGCTCGCTGATCGCCGCGGGCGAGGTGTCGGCCGTCGAGGTGGCCGAGGCCCACCTCGACCGGATGGCCGAGGTCGAGCCGAAGGTCAAGGCGTTCCTGCACGTCGATCGTGAGACGACGATCGAGCAGGCGCGCGCCGTCGACACCAGGCTCAGGGCCGGCGAGAAGCTCGGCCCGCTGGCCGGGGTGCCGATCGCGCACAAGGACATCTTCACCACGCGCGACATGCCGACGACGGCCGCTTCCAAGATCCTCGAAGGCTGGCGGCCCCCTTATGACGCGACCGTCACCGCGCGCCTGCGCGAGGCCGGCCTGGTCATCCTGGGCAAGACCAACCTCGACGAGTTCGCCATGGGCTCCTCCACGGAAAACTCCGCCTACCAGGTGACCCACAACCCGTGGGACCTGAGCAAGGTGCCCGGCGGCTCGTCCGGCGGGTCGAGCGCCGCCGTGGCCGCCTACGAGGCGCCGCTGTCCACCGGCACCGACACCGGCGGCTCCATCAGGCAGCCCGCCTCGGTGACCGGCATCGTGGGCATGAAGCCGACCTACGGCGGCTCCTCCCGCTACGGCCTGATCGCCTTCGCCAGCTCGCTCGACACGCCGGGCCCGTTCGCCCGCAACGTGCTCGACGCGGCGCTGCTGCACGAGGCGTTCTCCGGCTACGACCCGATGGACTCCACCTCGGTCGACGCCCCGGTGCCCTCGGTGGTCGAGGCCGCCAGAAACCCCGACGTCTCCGGCATGCGGATCGGCGTCGTCAAGGAGTTCGCCGGCGAGGGCTTCCAGCCCGGCGTCCTGGCCCGCTACAACGAGGCCGTGCACCTCCTGGAGTCGCTCGGGGCCAAGGTCGTCGAGGTCTCCTGCCCGTCGTTCACGACCGCGCTGCCGGCGTACTACCTGATCGCGCCCTCGGAGTGCTCGTCCAACCTGGCCCGCTTCGACGCCATGCGTTACGGCCTGCGCGTGGGCGACGACGGCACCCGCAGCGCCGAGGAGGTCATGGCGCTGACCAGGGCCGCCGGCTTCGGCCCCGAGGTCAAGCGGCGCATCATGCTCGGCACGTACGCGCTGTCCAGCGGCTACTACGACGCCTACTACGGCCAGGCCCAGAAGGTGCGCACGGTCATCTCGCGCGAGTTCGAGGCCGCCTACCAGCAGGTCGACGTCCTGGTCTCGCCGACCACGCCCACCACGGCCTTCCCGATCGGCGAGCGCACCGACGACCCGATGGCGATGTACCTCGCCGACCTGTGCACCATCCCGTCCAACCTGTCGGGCAACGCGGCCATGTCGGTCCCGTGCGGCCTGGCCGACGAGGACGGCCTGCCGGTGGGCCTGCAGATCATGGCCCCGGTCCTGGGCGACGACCGCTGCTACCGCGTCGGCGCCGCCGTGGAGCAGGCCCTGGAAAGCCACTGGGGCGGCGGCCTGCTGTCCAGGGCGCCGGAACTGTAGGACGAGAGGGGGACGGCGGCATGCTCACGCGCATCGAGATCGACGGCTTCAAGTCCTTCCTGGACTTCACCCTCGACGTGCCGCCGTTCCTCGCCCTGGTCGGGCCCGATTCGAGCGGAAAGTCCAACCTGCTGGACGCCCTGGCCTTCGCTCGCGCGGCGATCGGCGCAGGACTGCCGCACACGCGCGGCGGTGAGGACCCGCTGCTCGACGCGCGGCGGGGCAAGCCGCAGGAGCACTTCCACCAGCCGGCGGGGCGCCCTCCGGTGTCGCGGTTCGCCGTCCGGGTGGAGGCTGAGGTGAGCGTCGAGAGCCGGAGCGAGGACGTACGCGCCGTCATGGAAGCCCGTCGCGAATCGGGCGACTGGTCCCTCGAAGTGACGCCCGAGGGGGCACGCCAGAAGGTGTGGCCGTACGAGGTGGCGTCCTGGCACTTCCACGTCCCGGATCCGCAGGCCATGCGGCGGCCGGTCACGGCGTTCAACCAGCGGCCGCTCACCGAGGACGCCGGCAACCTGGCGGCCGTGCTGGGCCGGATGGAAGTCACAGGTGAGCTGGACGATCTGATGGTGGATCTGTCCGCTCTGGTGCCGGACGCCACAGGTGTGCGCCCGATGCTGGACGAGCGTGAGCAGGAGTGGTCGTTCGACATCCTCGTCGATCACGAGCCCATGCCGGGCCGGCTGGCCTCCGACGGCACGCTCCGGGTGCTCGCCCTGCTGGCGGCGCTTTACGACGAGTCCTCCGCCGGCCTGCTCATGGTGGAGGAGATCGAGAACGGCCTGCACCCCAGCAGGCTCGGGCAGCTGCTCGAAAGGATCTCGCAGCGGGTCGGACGATCAGGGAGGTTGTGGCGGCAGGTCATCCTGACGACCCACTCGCCCGTCGCGGTGTCGAGCCTTTACCGGACCGCACCCGACGCGCTGGTCTTCCTCGACTCGGTCTGGCGGACGGGCGGCGGCAACCCCCGTTCCCGCGTCACCGTGGCCAAGCCGGTACGCCAGGAAGGCGAGCCGGGCACCTTCGTCTCCCCGCGGCAGGTTCGTGGCGTATGCCGCATGGGTGGACGCCACCTCCAAGGCGCTGAGGAACCATGGCTTTCTCTGAGCGCCGAAGCGATAGCTTGAAACGCAACGATCTGAACTAAGGACCTCACCATGACTGCCGGTACGCTCATGCCGTACGACGAAGCGCTCGACCGGTTCGAGCCGGTGCTCGGCCTGGAGACGCATGTCGAGCTGGGCACCAAGTCGAAGATGTTCTGCGGCTGCAAGACGACCTTCGGCGCCCCGCCCAACACGCAGGTCTGCCCGACCTGCCTGGCGTTCCCCGGGGCGCTGCCGGTGGCCAACGCCGCCGCGATCGAGTCGACGATCCGCATCGGCCTGGCGCTCAACTGCTCCATCGCCGAGTGGTGCCGCTTCGCCCGGAAGAACTACTTCTATCCGGACATGCCGAAGAACTACCAGATCTCGCAGTACGACGAGCCGCTCTGCTTCGACGGCTACCTCGACGTCGAGATCGAGGGCAAGACCGTGCGGATCGAGATCGAGCGGGTGCACCTGGAGGAGGACACCGGCAAGTCCACGCACGTGGGCGGCGCGACGGGTCGTATCCACGGGGCCGACTACTCGATCGTCGACTACAACCGGGCCGGCATCCCGCTGGTCGAGATCGTGACCAAGCCCATCCCCGGCACCGACCGGCTGGCGCCCGAGGTGGCCAAGGCCTACGTGACCGAGCTGCGGGAGGTCATGCGCTCGCTGGGCGTCTCCGACGTGCGCATGGAGGAGGGGTCGCTGCGGTGTGACGTCAACGTCTCGCTGATGCCGCGCGGCTCGTCCGAGTGGGGCACCCGTACGGAGACCAAGAACGTCAACTCGCTGCGCAGCGTCGAGCGGGCCGTCAGGAGCGAGATCGAGCGGCAGGCCGCCGTGCTCGCCGGGGGCGGGAAGATCGTTCAGGAGACCCGCCACTTCCACGAGGACACCGGCGGCACCACGTCCGGCCGGTCCAAGGAGGAGGCGCAGGACTACCGCTACTTCCCCGAGCCCGACCTGGTGCCGATCGCGCCCGACCGCGCCTGGGTGGCGGAGCTGAAGGCGGCGCTGCCCGAGCTGCCGTCGGTCAAGCGCAAGCGGCTGCAGGCCGAGTGGGGCCTTTCCGACCTCGACATGCAGGCGATGCACAACGCCGACGCCATCGAGCTGGTCGAGGCCACGGTCGCGGCCGGCGCGCCCGCGGCCGACGCGCGCAAGTGGTGGATGGGTGAGCTGGCGCGGCGGGCCAACGAGACCAGCACGCCGCTGTCCGACCTGCCCATCACCCCCGAGCAGATCGCCAGGGTGACCGAGCTGGTGGCCTCAGGCGCGCTCAACGACAAGCTGGCGCGCGAGGTCCTCGAAGGCGTGATGGCCGGCGAGGGCACGCCGGACGAGGTGGTCGAGAGCCGCGGGCTGAAGATCGTCAACGACGAGGGCGAGCTGTCGGCGATCATCGACCAGGTGCTGGCCGACAACGCCGACGCGGCCGAGAAGGTGCGGTCCGGGAAGATCGCCGCCGCCGGTGCGCTGGTGGGTGGCGTGATGCGGGCGAGCAAGGGCAAGGCCGACGCGGCCCGCGCCCGGCAGCTGATCCTGGAGAAGCTCGGCGTCCAGGAGTAGAGCCCGGGTTGGGGTACCCGTCCTCGCACGGGTGTTCTGGGGTGGATTTCCGGGCGTTTCGGTACGGCAGCAGGCGGCCCCGTCGGTCCTGGTGGATCGACGGGGCCGGGTGGTCGGCCGGGGGAGGCGTCCGTTACTCCCCGGCCGACGTGGCTGCGGTCTGGCGGCGGCCGGCTAGCTTTCTGAACAGCGGGGTGAGCAGGGCGAGGGCGGCCAGCACCAGCAGCACGACCGCCACCGGGCTGCCGACGAGCACGCTCACGTCCCCTGCCCCGATCGCCAGCGCCCGGCGTAGCTGGATCTCCGCCATCGGCCCCAGGATCATGCCGATCACCGCGGGGGCGACGGGCAGGCCGAAGCGGCGCATGGCATAGCCGAGCAGGCCGAGCAGGTACAGCACGAACAGGTCCACCACGGTGCCGTTCAGCGCGTAGACGCCGAGGGCGGCGAAGAGCACGATCCCGGAGTACAGGTACGGCCGGGGCACGCGCAGCACCTTGGCCCACAGCGGAGCCAGCGGCAGGTTCAGCACCAGCAGCATCGTGTTGCCGATGAACAGCGACGCGATCATGCCCCAGACCAGCGCCGGGTTGTGGTCGAAGAGCTGAGGGCCGGGCTGCAGGCCGTACTGCTGGAAGGCGGCCAGCAGGATCGCGGCCGTCGCGGACGTGGGCAGGCCCAGAGTGAGCAGCGGGACGAGGGTGCCGGCCGCCGAGGCGTTGTTGGCCGCCTCGGGACCCGCCACCCCCTCGATGGCCCCGTTGCCGAACTCCTCGCGGGCCGTGCCGCGCGCCAGGCGCTTCTCGGCCGCGTACGACAGGAACGTGGGGATCTCCGCCCCGCCGCCCGGCAGGGCGCCGAACGGGAAGCCCAGGGCGGTGCCGCGCAGCCACGGGAACCAGGAGCGGCGCCAGTCGGTACGGCCCATCCACGCCCGCCCGACCGGCACCACCTCCGGAGGCGCGTGCCGCAGCCGGGAGGCCACGTAGAGGGCCTCGCCGAGCGCGAAGAGGCCCACGGCGACGATCACCACGTCGATGCCGTCCAGCAGTTGCGGGATGCCGAGCGTGAGCCTGGCCTGCCCGGTCTGCTGGTCGATGCCGATCAGACCGATCACCAGGCCGAGGCCGAGCGAGGCCAGGCCGCGCACGATCGAGCGCGACAGCACCGACGAGACGGCGGTGAAGGCCAGGATGGCCAGGGCGAAGTAGTCCTCCGGACCGAAGGAGATGGCGAAGTCGACCACGGCGGGCGCCGCCACGACCAGCAGCGCCGTGGCGATGGTGCCGGCCACGAACGAGCCGATCGCGGCCGTGGCCAGCGCCTGGGCGGCCCGGCCCCGCCGAGCCATCTTGTTGCCCTCCAGCGCCGTGATCATGGACGCGGACTCGCCGGGGGTGTTGAGCAGGATGGAGGTGGTCGAGCCGCCGTACATGCCGCCGTAGTAGATGCCGGCGAACATGATGAACGCGCTGGCCGGCGGCACCGTGAAGGTGATCGGCAGCAGCAGCGCCACCGTCATCGCGGGCCCGATGCCGGGCAGCACGCCGACGAGGGTGCCGAGGGTGACGCCGATGAGCGCGTACATGAGGTTGACGGGGGTGAGCGCGGCGGCGAAGCCGTCGAGCAGCAGCTGGAACGAGGTCACCTCAGATCACCCCCTCCAGCGGCCCGCCGGGCAGCGTGACGCCGAGCCCCTTGACGAACAGCAGGTACGTCGTCACCCCCATGACCACCGCGACCACGGCCGCGCGGGACTTGTGCTCGGCGCCCAGCGCCACCGACAGGGCGAAGAACAGCAGGCTCGCGCCGATGATCCAGCCGAGCACGTTCAGCAGTGCGGCGAAGGCCAGGAAGATGCCGCTGACCAGCCCGACGCCGCGCCAGTCCGTGGGCGCCTCGACGTCCACGTCCTCGCTCTCCTCGGGGTCGCCGTGCCCGCCGCGCAGGACGTCGGCGACGTAGAACAGGCCGATGAGCACCATGGCGCCGCCCACCAGCATGGGGAAGAACCTCGGCCCGATGCCGAGCTGGGAGGCCGCCGCGGAGACGTCGAGCGTGCCCACCACGACGAGCACGCCCAGCACCAGTACGACGATCGCCAGCCCGAGCTCGGGCCGCCACCAGCGGGTCATCAGGAAACGAGCCCCATCTCGGCGATGATCGCCTTCACCCGGGTCTGCTCGGACGCCAGGTAGTCGGTGAACTGCTGCCCGGTCTGGAAGGAGTCGATCCAGCCGTTCTTGGCCACCGCGTCCTTCCACGGCTGCGCCTCGTGCATCTTGGTGACCAGGTCGGTCAGGGCCTTCTTGTCGGCCTCGGACAGCCCGGCGGGGGCGACGAAGCCGCGCCAGTTGGCCAGCTCCACGTCCAGGCCGCCCTCCTTCAGCGTGGGCGCGTCCAGGTCGGGCAGCCGCTCGCCCGAGGTGACGCCCAGGGCGCGCAGCTTGCCGGACTTCACGTGCTCGGCGAACTCGGCCACGCCCGAGATGCCCGCGCTGACCTTGTTGCCGAGCAGCTCGTTCAGGGCCTCGCCGCCGCCGGAGTGGGCGATGTAGTTGACCTGCTTGGGGTCCACGCCCGCGGCCTTGGCCATCAGGCCGGCCACGATGTGGTCGGTGCCGCCGGCCGAGCCGCCCGAGATGGACACCTTCGCCGGGTCGGCCTTCCAGGCCGCCACCAGATCGGCCAGCGACTTGAACGGGGACGCGGCCGGCACCACGACCAGCTCGTACTCCTCGGTCAGCTTGGCGATGGGCGTGGTCTCGGAGAGCGTGACCTTGGACTTGTTCTGCTCGATGGCGCCCACCATGACCAGGCCCATGGTCATCAGCAGGTTGCCGTTGCCCTTCTCGCCGGCCAGCTGGGCCAGCCCGATGGTGCCGCCGGCGCCGGGCACGTTGAACACCTCGACCTTGCGCTGCGGATCGGCGCTCTTGAACGCCTGCTCCGCCACGCGAGAGGTCTGGTCCCAGCCGCCGCCGGGGGCGGCCGGAGCCATGATCCGCAAGGCGGAGGCGCCGGCGGAGGTGCCGCCGGAGGCGCCGCAGCCGGTCATCGCGCCGAGGGAGAGTGCCGCGAGTGCGGCGAATACGCGCAAGCGCATGATCACTCCAGGGGGTGTGCTCACATAGGTTGGACTGGCATGGTGATTTCCGGCGCGCGAGGCGTCGAGCCTTTGCGCGGTTGCCGTCGTAGTGGTCGTATTGGTCGCGTCGGATAGCGGCGAAAGAGGCAAAAGAGGCGAAAGAGCCGCGGACAGAACGTGGGTATCGGCCGCGACCAGGCCGTGACCTCCGTTTGTTTCCATGAGCAGGGTGAGACGAGTGCGTGACGCGTCCCTCGGGACGCAGCTCTTCGTGCTCCAGATGGTGATCGTGCTGCTCGCCGCCGGGGGCACGGCGGGAGTGTGGGCCGAGCACACGAGAAATCAGCTCGACTCGCTCTACCAGCAGCGGGCGCTGGCCATCGCGCAGTCGGTGGCCGCGCTGCCGCAGGTACGCGAGGCGTTCAAGCTGGCGAGCCCGGAGACCGTGCTGCAACCGCTGGCGATGAGCGTCCAGCAGGAGACCGGCGCCGACTACGTGGTGATCGCCAACGCCGATCAGAAGCGCTACGCCCACCCCAACGCCGCGCTGATCGGCAAGACGTTGTCCACCGACGGCACCCTCGTCCTGCGTTCGGGCCGGAGCTGGGTGGGCACGGAGACCGGGACGATCGGCACCACGGTCAGGGGCAAGACACCCATCCGCGACGAATACGGCACCGTCATCGGCCTCGTCTCCGTCGGCGTGCTGGAGACCACGGTCGACAGCCAGCTCACCCACGCCCTGCCGCCGCTCATCTGGACCGCGCTGGCCGTGCTGCTGGCCGGGCTCGCACTGGCCGCGCTGATCACCGCGCGGGTGCGCAAGCAGACGTTCGGGCTGGAGCCGCGCGAGATCGCCGCGCTGCTGGAGCAGCGCGAGGGCGTGCTGCACGGCGTCAAGGAGGGCGTGCTCGCGCTCGATCTGAACGGAAGGGTCACGCTGGTCAACGACGCCGCCCGCGAGCTGCTCGGCGACGTCGGCGCGGACCTGACGCAGATGCCGGTCTCCGAGCGCATGCGCGACGTGCTCGGCGGCGCCGACCCGGGCGAGGACCGCGTCGTGCTGCACGGTGAGCGGGTGCTGGTGCTCAACCGCACCCCCGTCTGGGTACGCGGCCGCCACCGCGGCTGGGTGGTCACCCTGCGCGACCGCACCGAGCTGGTCCGCCTGGCCCGCGAGCTCGACGACACCAGCAGCGCCACGGACGCGCTGCGGGCGCAGGCGCACGAGTTCGCCAACCGGCTGCACACCGTGGTGGGGTTGCTCGAACTGGGCGAGCACGATGCGGCGATCGGCTTCATCACCCGCACGACCGGCAGCACGTACGCCACCGACCTGCGCGAACGCATCCAGGACCCGACTCTCGCGGCGCTGCTCATGGCCAAGTCGGCCGAGGCGTCCGAGCGCGGGGCCCGGCTCGTGCTCTCCGACGACTCCTCGGTGCCCGAGGGCCTGATCGGCGACCCGAGGGACGCGGTGCTGGTGGTCGGCAACCTGGTCGCCAACGCCATCGACGCCCTCGACGGCGCCGAGGGCACGATCGAGGTGTCGCTGCAGGCCGACGCCGGCGGGCTGCGCGTCCGGGTCGGCGACTCCGGCCCCGGCATCGCGCCCGACCTGGTGGAGGAGGTCTTCAGGGAGGGCTTCACCACCAAGGCCGCCCATTCGGGGCCGCGCGGGCTCGGGCTGGCGCTGACCAGGCAGGCGTGCCTGCGCAGAGGCGGCTGGGTCCGGGTACAGAACTCGGGTGGCGCCGTCTTCACCGCCCTGCTCCCGGCGAACGGGGCGAAGAACGGCGCCAAGAACGGAGCTGCGACCGGCGCCGCGAACGAGGCTGCGAACGAGGCTGCGCATGGGGCGAAGGACGAGGCTGTGGACGGGGCGAGACGGTGACACGCACGCCGATCCGCGTGGTGGTCGTGGACGACGACTTCATGGTGGCCCGCATCCACAGCGGCTACGTGGCCCGCGTGCCGGGCTTCACCGTCGTCTCGACGGCGCACACCGGGGCCGACGCGCTCGCCGCGGTTGCCGAGCTGCGGCCCGATCTCGTGCTGCTCGACATCTACCTGCCCGACATGTCGGGCTTGGAGGTGCTCAAGGCCCTGCACGACGTGGACGTCCTCATGATCAGCGCCGCCCGCGACATGCCCACGGTCAGGGAGGCGATGCGCGGCGGCGCGGTCAACTACCTCATCAAGCCGTTCACCGCCGCCGCCCTGACCGAGCGCCTCCAGCAGTACGCCGACACCCGCCGGCGCCTGACCGCGATCGGCGCCGAGGCGCGCCAGGACGACGTGGACCGGCTTTTCGGCACGGCCAAGAGCTCGGCCGCCATGCCCAAAGGGCTGTCCGCGGCCACGTGCGCGCTGGTCGCCGACACCCTGCGTGAGGCCGGCCGCGACCTGTCGGCGGCGGAGGCCGCCGAGCTCACCGGCCTGTCGCGGGTGAGCGCCCGCCGCTATCTCGAACACCTCTGCGCGGTGGGGCAGGCGGAGTTCCGGCCGCGTTACGGCACGGCCGGACGACCGGAACATCGCTACCGGTGGCTAGGTTGACACACTTCCGTAGCCGATTCCCGTGACATATGCGGATCCGCGTGCCTTACTGTTGCCTGAGACTTGGCTGCGGACCGGGAGGAGATTGAGGCGTGCGTAACGCCGGACCGATCGAATCACCAACCGACCCGTTCGCCTCGGTGCCACTCCCCACGTCGGGCGTCTCCAAGAAGCCGCGGATCGAAGGGCTGCCTCCGGGAGTCTCCCGGGACATCTTCGGCCCGCCGGGCAGACAGGAGGCGCGGCCGGCCCAGGGCCCGAGCGCCCCGGGCGGACCTTCGGGCAAGAACGCGCTACCGCCGGTGGCGCCGCCCGCCCAACCCTGGCCCATGGTCGGCAAGGAGTCGCCGCCCCCGGCGTTCGGGGGTTCGCCGGAGCGGCCGCCCGCGTACGAGCCCGAGCCGCCGAAGCGCAGCCGGGTGCTGCCCGGGGTGATCACGGTCGTGCTGATGCTGGCGGCGCTGGCCTACGTGGTGCCCGCCGTGCTCATGTCCGGTTCTGTGTTACGCGGCACGCACGTGGCCGGGGTGGACATCGGCGGCCTCACCGTGACGCAGGCGGCCGACAAGCTCCGCAGCGAACTGGCCACCAAGCTCAGCAAGCCCGTGGTGGCCGAGATCGGCGACAACAGGGAGACCATTCAGGCCGACGAGGCCGGGCTAGAACTGGACGTGGTCGGCACCATCGGGCAGGCGCCCAGCGGGTTCCCCAGCCCGCAGGAGGTGTGGCGCGGGCTCACCGGCACGACCGAGCTCCAGCCGAAGATCTCCGTCGACGCCTCCCAGCTCACCAGGACCGTCGACGGCATGGCCGAGGCCGCGGACAAGCGCGCGCGCGAGGGCCGGGTGACGTTCACCGGCCTGGTGCCCAAGGCGCACCTGCCCCAGGACGGCGTGCTGCTCGACCGGGACGACGCCGTCAAGCGGATCAGCGACGCCTTCCTCAACGGCGGCGGCACGGTGGTCCTCACGCTCAGGCCGGCCAAGCCCGTCACCACCCCCGAGTCCGTCGAGACGGCGGTCGAGAAGGCGAAGGCGGCGGTCGCCGCCCCCCTGACCCTGACGCTCGACGACAAGCAGACGCAGATCCCCCCGGCCACGATCGCCGCCAACCTGACCTACGTGGCCGGCGGTGACGGCGCGCTCGTGCCCGAGTTCAACGCCAAGGCCGTACTGGCCGCAGCGCAGAGCAGCCTTGTGGACGCGGCCCAGCAGCCGCGCGACGCCACGTACCGGATCGTGGACGGCAAGCCGGTCCTGGTCCCCGCGCGCGTCGGACGCGGGATCAACGACAAGCTGCTGGCCAGGGACGCGGAGAAGGTGTTCGACCAGGGCGGCGTCCGGACGATCCCGGTCCGGCTCGGCACCGTCGCGCCCGCCGTGCAGACCTCGGAGATCCAGGGGCTCGGCATCAGGGAGGTCGTGGGCCAGTTCACTTCGACGTTCGACTGCTGCCAGCCCCGGGTGAAGAACATCCAGCGGATGGCGCAGGAGCTCGACGGGCACATCGTCAAGAGCGGTGACACGTTCTCGCTCAACGACTTCCTCGGTGAGCGGACGATCGAGGACGGATACGTCGAGGCCGGGCAGGTCGTCGGCGGCCGGACGGTGAACGTGGTCGGCGGCGGCCAGTCGCAGTTCGCGACGGCCCTCTACAACGCGGCGTTCTTCGGCGGGTTCGAGGACGTCGAGCATCAGGCGATGGACTACTTCGCCGAGCGCTATCCGGCGGGGCGCAGCGTGGCGCTGCTCTACCCGGACGTGGACCTGAAGTGGCGCAACGACTCCGACCAGGGCGTGCTGATCAAGACCGCCTTCACCGAGACGTCCGTCACCGTGACGCTGTGGAGCACCAAGCGCTTCGACAAGGTCGAGGCCGTGGAGTCGGAGCGCAGGGACTTCACGCCGTTCCGGCGCGAGACCAGCTCCGCGCCCGGCTGCCTGCCCACCACGGGACAGCAGGGGTTCACGATCGACGTGACCCGCGTGTTCCACAAGGACGGCAAAGTGGCCAAGAAGGACAAGAAGCTGACCACCAAGTACCGCCCGCAACCCCAGATCGCCTGCACCGGCGTCCCGCGCTGAGAGATCGGGTCCTCGGCGCTCAGATCGCCGAGGGCCCGCGCGGACGTACGCCCGTGGTCAGGACGGGGTCATGACGGGGTGACGGACATGATCCGGTCGTCGCCGTCCCTGACCGAGCCGCGCCCGTCCTTGTTGCTGGTCCCGACCCAGAGCGTGCCGTCGGGAGATGTGGTGACCGCGCGCAGCCGGCCGTATCGGTCGGTGAAGTGGGCGGCGGGCGTGCCGGCCGAGCCGTCGCCGCTCAGCGGGATCTGCCACAGCCGCTCGCCCCGCAGCGCCCCCATCCACAGCGAGCCCTTCGCGTACGCCAGCCCCGACGGCGAGGCGTCGGAGGTGGGCCAGGTGAGGATCGGGTTCGTGTAGCGGTCGTCGTCGCCGCGCCCCTCGACCTGCGGCCAGCCGTAGTTGGCCCCCGGCTTGATCAGGTTCACCTCGTCGTAGGTGCTGGCCCCGAACTCCGAGGCGTACAGGCGGCCGGAGTCGTCCCAGGCCAGGCCCTGGACGTTGCGGTGGCCGTAGCTGTAGACCAGCGTGCCGAACGGGTTGCCGGGCGCGGGCGCGCCGTCCGCGGTCATGCGCAGGATCTTGCCGCCGAGCGAGTCCCGCCGCTGGGCCATGTCGCGGTCGCCGGTCTCGCCGGTGGTGGCGTACAGGAAGCCGTCGGGGCCGAACGCGAGCCGGCCGCCGTTGTGGATGCCGCCCTTCGGGATGCCCTCGACGATGACGCGCCGGTCGGTGAGGCGGTCACCGTCGAGGCGGTAGCGGACGATCCGGTTGTCCTGATCTGCCGTGTGGTAAAGGAAGATTTGTCCCTCTCTGACGGCAATGCCCATCAGGCCGCCCTCGCCGTCCGGCCGTACGTCCTCGATCGTGCCCAGTTCCGTCACCGCGCCCGCCGGGCTCACCCGTAGCAGCCGGGCCGAGTCGCGCTCGGTCACGAGGGCGTCGCCGCCGGGCAGGAACGCGATTGCCCACGGGACGGCCAGCCCGGTCACAACGTCCTTGGGGTCGCCGGGGGCGGCCCCGGCGGACACGGCCGCCGTGGGGAGCGCCTCAGCGCCGCCGCCGTAGGAGCCGGAACAGCCGGTGAGCGCCGCCAGCAGCGCGATCGTCCAGAGCTTCCTCATGTGTTCCATACTGACCCCGGAGTCGTAAGGTTCTCGGCATGAAGACCTGGGTTCCGTATGTTTCGGTGGCCGATGTACTGTCCGACCTCCCCGGCGTCGAATGTGCGGTCTATGACGGCACGTCCGCGATGCCGGACGGGGTGGGCGACGTGGAGGTGTGGATCCCGCCGCTCATCCCCGTGCCCGACGTGCCGGGGACGCTGGCCAGGATGGGCTCGCTCAAGCTGCTGCAGACCGTGACCGCCGGCGTGGAGGCGTACCGGCCCCACATGCCCCCGGGCGCGGTGCTGTGCAACGCGCGCGGGGTGCACGACGCGGGCACCGCCGAATGGGCGGTGGGCGCCATGCTGGCGGTCGTCAGGGAGTTCCCCGGGTTCGTGGACGCGCAGCGCAGGGGGGAGTGGACCTACCACCACACCGGTGTGCTGGCCGACTCGCGCGTGCTCATCGTGGGCTACGGCTCCATCGGCGCCGCGCTGGAGCGCCGGCTCGACGGGTTCGAGGTGGAGGTCGTCCGAGTGGCGCGCGGCGCCCGCGACGGCGTGCACGCCATGCACGAACTGCCCGCGCTGCTGCCGGAGGCGGACGTCGTCGTGCTGCTGGTGCCCGCCACTCCGGCCACCGCCGGCATGGTGGACGCGGCGTTCCTGGCGCGGATGAAGGACGGCGCCGTGCTCGTCAATGCCGCCCGCGGCGGGATCGTCGACACCGACGCGCTGCTCGCGGAGCTCAAGAACGGCAGGCTGCGCGCCGCGCTCGACGTGACCGCGCCCGAGCCGCTGCCCGAGGGACACCCCCTCTGGGGCGCGCCGGGCCTGCTGATCACGCCGCACGTCGCGGGCAGCACGCCCGCGTCGGAGCGGCGGATGCTGCGCCTCATGAGGGCCCAGTTGCAGCGCTATCTCGCCGGCGAATCGCTGGTCAACGTCATCACCGACGCATATTGAGAGGATCCCGGAACGTGGCTGGTCCGTGACCTTCGGTGCGTACGGTTGCGTTTGCAGGGAGTTCCTGACTGACTGTCAAGGGACTCTTGGCGGCAAATGGTCTGTGTGGTTATCAGATCGGTGACGACATCGGCGTTGTCACCACCCGCGCACCCGAGACCGCACACACTGGCGAAGTGATCGACCGGGCTTCGGCGGTCGCAGGTGCAGGGTTCGAGACGGGATGGGCAACGACTGTGATCCGCTGGCGTGATCCACGGGTGCCGCCGGCCGCTGCGGCGGCGGCAGGAGCGGTGGTGTTCGCCGCTGCCGTCCTGGCGCAGGCCCCGGCCTTGGTCACCGGCGCGGTCGCCGGAGGGCTGGCGGCGCTGATCGCCGCGGGCTCCCTGCTGTTCGCCTCGGTGAAGCAGGCCGATCACCGGCCGACGGCGATGGGCGCGCGCTGGATGGGCGGTGGGTCGGTCATCTGGGCCGCCGGGGTGGCGCTGCAGACGGTCGCCGAAGGCTTCGTGGCCAGTTTCGCCGACATGTTCGTGCTGCTCGGCACGGTGGTCACGGCGGGCGGCGCGCTGATCGCCGCCGACCGCAGATTTCCGGCCAGAGTCGCTTTACGGCAGCTCACGGACGCCTATCTGAGCGCCGCTTCACTGTTTCTCGTCGGCTGGGTGGTCGCGCTGCGCCACGTCTACGCCGAGACGGCCGATCCGCCCGCTTTCACGCTGGTGATGCTGCCGCCGATGATCGCGCTGCTGGTGACCTGCGCCGTGATCCCTTCGGTGGTGAGCAGCAGGTCATCGTCCTGGCTGCTCGGCCTGGCCGGGGTGGGCGTGCTGGCCACGATGACCGTGGCCGGCGTGGGGCAGGCGGTGGCCCGGCTGATGGACGGTGATCCGCAGCTGTGGAGCGTCCTGCTCGCGCCCGTCGCGCTGCTGCTGCTGGCGGCCGTCCCGTGGGGCCCGAAGGCCGGTGAGTCCGCCCGCCCTGGCGTCGGCCACGCGGTCGGGGTGGCGCCGCTGGCGCTGGTCGCCGTGGCCGCCGTCACGCTGCTGGCGCACCAGGCCGGCGGGCAGGCGGGGCCGGCGGTGACCGGCGTCGTGCTGGTCGCCGTCTCCATAGTGCTGCTCCTGCTGGTGCGCCTGTTCGTGCTCTCCGCGGTCAACGTACGCCTGCGCGGCCTGGTCAAGCTGGGCGACCGCCAGCTCAGGGAGCTGGCCGAGAGCACCGGCGACGTGGTCTTCGCCTGCGACTACCAGGGCGTGGTGCGCGAGATCGGCCCGGGGGTCGAGGTCACCTACGGCTACTGCCCCGACGAGCTGATCGGCGGCTCGATCTTCGACTACATCCACCCTGAGGACGTGCCGGGCATCCAGGCCGCCATGCGCGCCATGCACCTCGACGAGGAGAACGCCGCGCCCGGCACCTGCCTCATCGCCTGCCGGGTGCGCGCGGCCGACGGCACCTGGCGTCCCACCGAGTCCGTGGCCACCCGCAGGGTCGGCGGCGACGAGCGGATGCTGGTGACGACCAGAGACGTCAGCGACCAGGAGGCGCTGCGCAACCAGGTCGCCCACCTCACCTTCCACGACGGCGTCACCGGCCTGCCCAACCGCGCCTACTTCGAGGAGCGCACCCGCGAGGTGCTGGCCGGGCGCACCTCGGGCACGGCCAACGTGGCGGTCATCTTCCTCGACCTCGACGGGTTCACCT
The DNA here is from genome assembly GCF_040649755.1 of Nonomuraea sp. NPDC048882. Classification (NCBI taxonomy): domain Bacteria; kingdom Bacillati; phylum Actinomycetota; class Actinomycetes; order Streptosporangiales; family Streptosporangiaceae; genus Nonomuraea; species Nonomuraea sp. NPDC048882. The sequence continues at coordinate 383,708 of NZ_JBEZGB010000007.1, read as the reverse complement.
CGGTCAACGACTCGGTCGGCCACGCCAGCGGCGACTACCTGCTCGGGCAGGCGGCCCGCAGGCTGCGCGGGGCCGTGCGCCCCGACGACACGCTGGCCAGGTGGGGCGGCGACGAGTTCGCCGTGCTCGTGGAGACCGGCGGCGAGGCGCAGGTGGCGGTCGATCTGGCCGAGCGGCTGGTCGGCGCCGTCTCGCAGGAGCCGTTCCGGGTCGCCGACCGCGACGTGGCGATCACCGCGAGCGTGGGCGTGGCCTTCGCGGAGGACGACCAGCCCGCGGGCGACCTTATGCGTAACGCGGATGTGGCGATGGCGCGCTCCAAGGAACTGGGCGGGCGGCGGGTCGAGGTGTTCGCCGCGCAGATGCACGCCGACGTCGTACGCCGCCTCGAACTGGCCGCCGACCTGCAGCGGGCGCTGATCGAGCAGCAGTTCGCGATCGAGTACCAGCCGGTGGTCGACCTGGCCACCTCGCGGGTGACGGCCGTCGAGGCGCTGGTGCGGTGGTGGCGCGGGTCGGTGTTCGTGCCGCCCGAGCAGTTCCTCGGCCCGGCCGAGGACACCGGGCTGATCGTGCCGCTGAGCGAGTGGATCCTGCGCGAGTCGTGCCGCGAGGTGGCCGCCTGGCGGGCCTCCTCCTGGGACATCGGGCTGTCGCTCAACCTGTCGGCGCGCCAGATCATGGCGCCCAGGTTCGTCGAGACCGTGGAGGAGGCGCTGGCCGAGAGCGGGCTGCCCGCCGCCGCGCTCACCCTTGAGGTGATCGAGGAGATGCTGGTCGAGGACGCCGAGGAGACGATCAAGCGGCTGTCGGAGCTGCGCGCGCTCGGGGTGCGCCTGGCCATCGACGACTTCGGCACCGGCTACGCCTCGCTGGCCTTCCTGCGGCAGCTTCCCGTCGACATGATCAAGATCGACCCGTCGTTCGTGTCCGGGCTGGGCCGCGACGACACGCTGACCCTGCTCACCCGCACGATCGTGCGGCTCGGCCACGACCTCGGGCTCATCGTGGTGGCCGAGGGCATCGAGCGCCCCGAGCAGCTCGAACTGCTCAAGCAGATGGGCTGCACGCGCGGGCAGGGGTTCCTGGTGGCGCGGCCGATGGCGGCGCGGGGAGTCGACTCGCTGCGGCGGACGAGTCTCACCGTTTGAGACATGTGTCCACCAAGTTGACACTGGGGCGTTCGGAGCGGCTATGGTGTAAGCCATGCTTCGCAGTGAGATTCTCGTAGTACTTCGCCGGCGCGCAGGCCGATAGCGAAGCACGACGACCTGCGCGCCGCCCCAGACCCGCCACCTGGCGGGACGGGGCATTTTTTATGTCCTTAAGCGAGTAGCCACGCAAGGAACGAGCCGATGACCGAACGGATGACAGGTGCACAGGCCCTGGTCAGGGCGCTGGAGCACGTGGGAGTCGACACAGTGTTCGGGATCCCGGGCGGTGCCATTCTGCCGGCCTACGATCCTCTCTACGACTCGACCAAGGTCCGTCACGTGCTCGTACGCCACGAGCAGGGGGCTGGGCACGCGGCCGAGGGCTACGCGCAGGCCACCGGCAAGGTCGGGGTGTGCATGGCGACCAGCGGCCCCGGCGCCACCAACCTGGTGACCCCGATCGCCGACGCCTATATGGACTCGGTGCCGATCGTGGCCATCACCGGGCAGGTGGCCAGCGCCGCCATCGGCACGGACGCCTTCCAGGAAGCCGACATCTCCGGCATCACCATGCCGATCACGAAGCACAACTTCCTGGTGACCGATCCTGCGGACATCGCCCGTACGATCATGGAGGCCTTCCACATCGCCTCCACCGGCCGTCCCGGCCCGGTCCTCGTGGACATCTCCAAGGACGCGCTGCAGTCCGAGACCTCCTTCAGCTGGCCGCCCACCATGCAGCTCCCGGGCTACCGCCCGGTCACCAGGCCCCACTCCAAGCAGATCCGCGAGGCCGCCAAGCTGATCACGGAGGCGAGCCGGCCCGTCCTGTACGTCGGCGGCGGCGTCCACAAGGCCCGCGCCGCGGCCGAGCTGCTGCACCTGGCCGAGCTGACCAACATCCCCGTCATCACGACCCTGATGGCCAGGGGCACCTTCCCCGACAGCCACCCCCAGCACATGGGCATGCCGGGCATGCACGGCAGCGTCTCGGCCGTCGGCGCGCTGCAGAAGTCCGATCTGATCATCGGCCTGGGCGTGCGCTTCGACGACCGGGTCACCGGAAACCTGGCGTCCTTCGCCCCCTACGCGAAGATCGTGCACGCCGACATCGACCCGGCGGAGATCTCCAAGAACCGCCACGCCGACGTGCCGATCGTGGGCGACTGCAAAGAGGTCATCACCGACCTCATCGCCGCCATCGAGGCGTCCGGCCAGAAGGGCGACTACGCCGACTGGTGGACGATGCTCAACGGCTACAAGCAGACCTACCCGCTGGGCTACGACGAGTTCGAGGACGGCTCGCTGGCCCCTCAGTACGTCATGGAGCGGCTGAGCGCCATCGCCGGTCCCGACACGTACTACGTGGCCGGGGTCGGGCAGCACCAGATGTGGGCCTCGCAGTTCATCGGCTACGAGAACCCGGGCACGTTCATCAACTCCGGCGGCCTCGGCACCATGGGCTTCGCCGTCCCGGCCGCGATGGGCGCGAAGATGGGCCGCCCCGACGCCACCGTGTGGGCCATCGACGGCGACGGCTGCTTCCAGATGACCAACCAGGAGCTGGCCACCTGCGCCCTGGAGGGCGTGCCGGTCAAGATCGCCGTCATCAACAACGGTAACCTCGGCATGGTCCGCCAGTGGCAGACGCTCTTCTACGACCAGCGTTACTCCAACACCGACCTGCAGACGGCACGCCGCATCCCGGACTTCGTCAAGCTGGCCGAGGCCTATGGTTGTGTGGGCCTGCGATGCGAACGTCCCGAGGACGTGGACGCCGTCATCAAGAAGGCCATGGAGATCAACGACGTGCCCGTCGTGGTCGACTTCGTCGTCCACCAGGACGCGATGGTCTGGCCCATGGTCGCGGCGGGCACCAGCAACGACGACATCAAGATCGCCCGTGACATGGCGCCGAAGTGGGAGAACGAGGATGAGTAGACACACGCTGTCGGTGCTGGTCGAGAACCGCCCCGGCGTCCTGGCACGCGTGTCGGCGCTGTTCAGCCGGCGCGGCTTCAACATCGACTCCCTGGCCGTCGGGCCGACCGAGCACGACGACATCTCCCGCATCACGATCGTGGTCAGTGTGGAGGAGTTGCCGCTTGAGCAGGTCACGAAGCAGCTCAACAAGCTGGTGAACGTGCTCAAGATCGTCGAGCTGGACCCTTCGCAGTCGGTGCAGCGCGAGCTGATGCTGATCAAGGTCAAGGCCGACTCCGAGAGCCGCTCCCACGTGCTGGAGCTCGTCCAGCTCTTCCGGGCCCGCTGCGTGGACGTGGCGGCCGACGCGGTGACCATCGAGGTCACCGGCACTCCCGACAAGCTCGAGGCCTTCGTCAAGGTGCTGGAGCCGTTCGGGATCAAAGAACTCGTCCAGTCGGGCATGGTGGCCATCGGCCGCGGCGCCCGTTCCATCACCGACCGGTCCCTCAGGGCACTGGACCGTACCGCCTGAAAGGTTTTAGCAAGTGACCGAGATCTACTACGACGACCAGGCCGACCTGTCGATCATCCAGGGGCGCCACGTGGCCGTGCTGGGGTACGGCAGCCAGGGCCACGCCCACGCGCTCTCCCTGCGTGACTCCGGCGTCGACGTGCGCGTCGGGCTGCCCGAGGGCTCCAAGAGCCGCGAGAAGGCCGAGAACGACGGCCTGCGCGTGCTCACGCCCTCCGAGGCGGTCGAAGAGGCCAACCTCACGATGATCCTCGCGCCGGACCACATCCAGCGCCACCTCTACGCCGAGCACGTCGCCCCCAACCTGGTCGAGGGCGACGCGCTGTTCTTCGGCCACGGTCTCAACATCCGCTACGGGCTGATCGAGGCCCCCGAGGGCGTCGACGTGTGCATGGTGGCCCCCAAGGGCCCCGGTCACCTCGTCCGCCGCCAGTTCGAGGCGGGGCGCGGCGTCCCGGTGCTCGTCGCCGTCGAGAAGGACGCCTCGGGCAAGGCGCTCGACCTCGCGCTCTCCTACGCCAAGGGCATCGGCGGCACCCGCGCCGGCGCGCTGCGCACCACGTTCAAGGAGGAGACCGAGACCGACCTGTTCGGTGAGCAGGCCGTGCTCTGCGGCGGCGTCTCCGAGCTGATCAAGGCGGGCTTCGACACCCTCATCGAGGCCGGCTACCAGCCCGAGGTGGCCTACTTCGAGTGCCTGCACGAGATGAAGCTCATCGTCGACCTCATGTACGAGGGCGGCATCTCCAAGATGTACTGGTCGGTCTCCGACACGGCCGAGTACGGCGGCTACACCCGCGGCCCGCGCGTCATCACCGACGAGACCCGTCAGGAGATGCGCCGCATTCTGTCCGAGGTCCAGGACGGCACCTTCGCCCGGCAGCTGGTCGAGGAGTTCGACGGCGGCCAGAAGGAGTTCCAGCGCTACCGCGGTGAGCTGTCCGAGGACGCGATCGAGAAGACCGGCGCCAAGCTTCGCCCGATGATGAGCTGGCTCAAGGCCTGACCGCCTGAACGCCTGAACCGCTCAACGGCTGAACTGCTCTACGGCTGGGTGCCTGAACGGGTGAAACGGCCTGGACGGCCGAGCGCCTGAACGGCCGGATGCCTGAACGAACGCGAGCCGCGGCGGCTGGAGGATCTCCTCCGGCCGCCGCGGTTTTTTGTCGCCCGCGACCCCCGCACAAGCACCCATAGGGGAGGTATGGTTTTCATATGTCAGAAATTTCTTTCACGTGTCAGAGGAGACACCATGACGATGAAGGCCATCCGCTACCACGCTTACGGCCCGCCTGACGTCATCGAGCTGCGTGACGTGGCCAAGCCCGTGCCGGGTGACGGCGAGGTGCTGGTCCGGGTCCGCGCGGCCGCGGTCAACCCGGGCGACCACCACCTGCTCAGAGGCAGCCCGTACATCCTGCGCGCGATGGCGGGCCCGGCCCGGCCGAAGCTGCCCGGGCTCGGCAAGGACCTGGCCGGCGTGGTGGAGGCGGTGGGCGGGGGCGTCATGGCGTACGAGCCCGGCGACGAGGTCTTCGGCTGCGCCCAGGGCACCTTCGCCGAATACGTCACCGTGCGCGCGGACGGGCCGCTGGCGCGCAAGCCCGCCGCGTTGACGTTCGAGCAGGCCGCCGCCCTGCCCACCTCGGGGCTGACCGCGCTGCGGGCCCTGCGCGGGGAAGGGCGGGCGGGGCGGCGGGTGCTGGTCAACGGGGCCTCGGGCGGCATCGGCACGTGCGCGGTGCAGCTCGCCAAGGCGTACGGGGCCGAGGTGACGGGCGTGTGCAGCCGCGGGAACGCCGACCTGGTCCGCTCGCTCGGCGCCGACCACGTCATCGACTACGGCAAAGAGGACTTCACCCGCACCGGCCGCCGATACCACCTCATTCTCGACAACGTGGGCAACCGTTCGGTGGCCGACCTGCGGCGCGCTCTCACCCCCGACGGGATTCTCATCCCCAACAGCGGCACCGGCGGCGGGCCCTGGTTCGGGGTGATGGGCCGCCTCATCCGCCTCAAGGCGATGTCCCCGTTCGTCCGCCACACGTTCGTCACCTTCGTCACCAAGGAGAACGCCGCGGACCTCGACACCCTGCGCGAGCTGGTCGAGACGGGCAAGCTCACCCCCGTCATCGACCGGACCCACCCGCTGAGCGAGGTCCCGGAAGCCATCACCCACTTCGAAGGGGGCCACGCGAGGGGCAAGGTCGTCATCACGCTCTGACGACCACGCCAGAGGCAAGGTCGTCATCACGCGCTGACGAGCGCCGCCAGGCGGCGGGCGGAGCCTTACCGCCGGGGAGGGGGCCGGAGCCCGTCGAGGATGATCCGGGCGAGGTGGGTGGAGCGTTTGGGGCTGGTGTCCGCGCCGGCGTGCCGGATCGCGGCGAAGGCGCCGGCGACGATCGCCATCACCTCGTCGACGGTCACGTCTTCGCGTACGACGCCGGCCTGACGAGCACGATCGAGCAGGCGCGCGACCTGGTGCGTGAGGCCGGCGGCGGCGTCGGGAGCGGCGTCGCGCAGGTCGAACTCGGCGGCCGTGAGCGCGCTCTTCACCGCCGCGTTCTCCGCCCCCGAGGCCATCATCCGGGACAGCAGCGTGAACAGCGCGGCCGGATCGTCTGTGGCGGCGAGCGCCTCTCCTTCGGCGACCAGCCGCCTGATCTGGTCGATCGCGACGGCCAGGTAGAGCGCCTGCTTGGTGGGGAAGTGCCGGTGGACGGTGCCAGGGCCGACCCCCGCGCGGCGGGCGATCTCGTCGAGCGAGATGCCGAGGCCCTGAGCGGCGAACAGCCGTTGTGCGGTCGCCAGCACCTGCTCACGGTTGCGGCGCGCGTCGGCCCGCGGCTCCCGGTCGGTCACGGGATCCGCCGGCGGCTCGGCTGGCACGGGTCCGTGGCTGGACGTCTCACCGCCCTAGCTTAACCGGGGCGCCGCCCCGTATGCTCATCGGATAAGCGGGGCGACGCCCCGGTTAGCTGGCCGTCTGGCCGTCAGGTGAGCCGGCCGAGGACGAGGAGGGGCCTTCGATGACCACCCGCGAGGAAGCCGGCGCCCTGGTGCGGCGGATGCAGGACTGTTTCAACACCCGGCGGTTCGACCAGGCCGCCGAGCTGTTCACGCCCGATTTCCGCAACCATCCGCTCGGCGCCACCGGGTTCGAGGCGGGCCGGGCGGCCTGGGTCCAGGTCGTCGCCCGGTTTCCGGAGATGCGGGTGGTCGCCGACGACATTCTGATCGACGGTGACAAGGTGGCCGTCCGCTCGTCCGTCGAGGGAATGGGCGCCCAAGGCGATGCCCGTCCCGTGCTCATCGAGATTTTCCGCATCGACGACGGCCGGCTCGCGGAGACCTGGGGCGTCACCGAGGGCCCGGATCCGCGCCGCTGAGCGATAAAGTCGAGATAGTACGTCTTTACTCCGATATATCGTTCGATATAGCATCCGATCTATGACGAACGCACGTCGCAACCAAGGCGTCGGCGGCATGGGCCCCACGGGGCGCTTCTTCGGGCCGGGTGAGCTGCGGCTGGCCATCCTCGCCCTGGTCGCCGAGGCGCCCGGCCACGGCTACCAGCTCATGGGCCGGCTCGCCGACCGCTTCAACGGCACCTACGAGCCGAGCGCCGGCTCCATCTACCCGACCCTGCAACTGCTGGAGGACGAGGGCCTCGTCCGCGCCGAGTCCACGGACGGCCGCAAGGTCTACCACGTCACCGACGAGGGCGGACGGGTGGCCGCCGAGAAGGCCGAGGAGATCGAGCGCCTGTGGGGCCGGGCCGCGGGCCGGGGTGAGTGGGGGATGTTCCGCGAGCCCGAGGCGGCGGAGATCGTCGGCCCCGCGCTGCGCCTGGTCAAGGCCGCGGTGAAGACGCTCGCCCACGCCCACGGCGAACCGCGGGTGGTCGAGCGGATCCAGGAGATCTTCGTGGACGCCCGCCGCCGGATCGAGGACCTCGATGCCGAGAGGAGCCGGTCATGAGCCCCAGTGTCGCCCGCAGGTGGCTCGACCGGTTCTTCCTCAAGGGGGAGGTGATCGAGGCCGAGCAGCTGACCGCCCGCATGCGGCGGGTCAGGATCGGCGGGCCGGCTCTGGCGTACCTGCGGTGGACTCCCGGCCAGCACATCCGGCTGCTGATCGAGGGCGGCGGCCCGCTGGGCGGCGTGCTGCGGACGTACTCGATCTGGTGGCACGACCCCTCCTGGGAGGCCCTCGACCTCGTCGGCTACGACCACGGCGGCGACTCGCCGGGCGTCTCCTGGATCAGGAACGCCGCGCCAGGGCAGCGGGTGTCCTTCACCCGCCCGGAAGGGAGCTTCGTGGTGCGAGAGGAGGCGCCGTACCACCTGTTCGCGGGGGAGGAGACGGCGTCCGTGGCGTTCGGGGCGATGCTGCGGGCCCTGCCCGCCGGGGCGCGGGCGTACGGGGCGGTGGAGGCGGAGGGGCCGGGCGACCACCTCGGCCTCCCCGGCGACCTGGTCGAGGTGTGCCGGGGCGGCGCGTCCGCGGCGCGGTCGGAGGCGCTGGTGAACGCGGTCAGGGAGCTGGACCTGCCCGACACTCCCGGCGTGGCCTATCTGGCGGGAGAGGCCCGCACGATCCAGGCCGTGCGCGCCCACCTGGTCGGCGAGCGCGGGTGGCACCGCAGGGACGTGCGGACGAAGCCGTTCTGGACTCCCGGGAGGAAGGGCCTGGACTGACCCGCGCGAGCACTCCACTGGGCGTGATAAAAATACCGGTATAGTTATCGCTCAGGAGGAGTCATGATCGAACTGAAGTCGGCCGGTGAGATCGCCGCCATGCGGGAGGCGGGCAGGGTGGTCGCCGCCATACACAGCGCGGTGCGCGAGCGGGCGGACATCGGGGTGACGCTCAGGCAGCTGGACGAGGTGGCCAGGACCGTGCTTGAGGAGGCCAAGGCCGGGGCGTCGTTCCTCGGATACCACCCGTCGTTCGGCGCCACGCCCTATCCGGGCGTCATCTGCACCAGCGTGAACGGCACCATGCTGCACGGGCTGCCGACGTCGTACCGGCTGCGGGACGGAGACCTGCTCAGCGTGGACTGCGGGGCGATCGTCGAGGGCTGGCACGCCGACGGCACCGTCAGCTTCACGGTCGGCCACCCCCGCGCCGAGGACCTCAAGCTGATCAGGGTGGCCGAGGAGACGCTCTCCGCGGGCATCGAGGCGGCCGTGCCCGGCGGCCGGATGGGCGACATCGGGCACGCCATGTCGACGGTCGGGCGCGGCGCCGGCTACGGCATTCAGAACGACTTCGGCGGCCACGGCATCGGCCGGTCCATGCACGAGTCGCCGTGGGTGCCCAACGAGGCCAGGCCCGGCAGAGGGCTGCGGCTGCGGCCCGGGCTGGTGATCGCGATCGAGCCCAGCCTGATGGCCGGTGGCGGCGACGACTACTACATGGCGGACGACGGCTGGTCGGTGTGCTCTGCCGACGGAAGCAGAAGCGTGCACGTCGAGCACACCGTGGCCATCACCGAGGACGGCCCCGTCATCCTGACCCTGCCGTAGCGGCGGTCGGATGGGTGCCGTTCTGTGGTTATCCGGGCGATGATGATCCGCTACGCGGAGTCACGACTAGTCTGCCCACACTGCTCCCCTTTCAAAGCCCTGAGAGGGCGCCTGGCACGGTCATGGAAGCCTCATGAGCGGGGCGGGCAGCCCTTCAGTCACCCGCAGACCTGCGCCAAGCCGGGAGTTCTTCTTCACCTGTTCGGTAATGTGGCGGGTTTTCCCTGGTCAAGCCGGAAATTATCGGCGTTTGTCGAACTTGGGGGCAGGGCAGATCTTCTCCCGATAGCTACGGAGAGTAGTCGAGAGGTATCAGGGAGAATCACATGTACAAATCAGGACTCGTCCTGGCCGGTCTCGTCGGCGGGATGGTCATGTTCGGCGGCTCCGCGGTAGCTGCCACGGCCGAGTGGCCCCGGGCCAACGAAGACGCGCAGCGCACCTTCTTCTTCTGCGGCGACGAGAACATCTTCGCCCAGGGCGAGGTCGACAACAGCACGAGCGGTGTCCTCGTCGTTCAGACCGGTGACATCCTGAGCCAGATCCTCGGCATCAAGAGCGAAGACACGAAGTGCTCCATCAGCTAACGTCATTCCTCTGCAGCTGAGCAGCGTTATCCAGGGGCCCATCCGCCGGGTGGGCCCCTACACCATGTTCGCCCCTCGTTGTTCAGCCCTCATAGGCGAACGCGGCGTCGAAGGAGTTGCGGGCGATCCGGTCGAGCTGCTCGTCGGTCATCCCCAGCTCGCGCCGCAGCGCCGCGTAGTTGTCCTCCACGTAGCCGCCGAAGTAGGCCGGGTCGTCGGAGTTGACGGTCACGACCAGGCCCTCGTCCAGCATCGCGGGCAGGATGTGGTCACGCAGGGACGGCACCGCCCGCAGCCGTACGTTCGACAGCGGGCAGACGGTCAGCGGGATGCGCTCCTCCCGCAGGCGGGCCACGAGCTGCGGATCCTCCATCGCCCTGATCCCGTGGTCCACCCGCTCCACGCCCAGGACGTCCAGCGCCTCCCACACGTAGTCGGGCCCGCCCTCCTCGCCCGCGTGCGCCACCCGGCGCAGCCCCTCCGCCGCGGCGATGTCGAAGACCCGCCGGAACAACGACGGCGGATATCCCACCTCCGCCGAGTCCAGCCCCACCCCGATGAAGCGGTCACGGAACGGCAGCGCCGCGCGCAGCACCTGCTCGGCCTCCTCCGCGCCCCTGTCTCGCAGGAAGCACAGGATGAGCGCGGCCGACGCCCCCGAGTCCTTGATCGCCGCCGACAACCCGCCGAACACCGTCTCCAGAGCCACGCCCCTGCTCAGATGCGCCTGCGGATCGAAGAAGATCTCCGCGTGCCGCACCCCCTGCCCGGCGGCCCGCCGCAGGTAGGCACTGGCCAGGTCGTAGAAGTCCTGCTCGGTGCGCAGGACCGCGAGGTTCTCGTAGTACACGTCCAGGAACGAGCGCAGATCCGTGAAGGAGTAGCGGGAGCGGATGGCCTCCACGTCGTAGGTCGGCAGGTCGATCCGGTTACGCCGGGCCAGCTCGACGACGAGCTCGGGCTCAAGGGTGCCCTCGATATGCAGGTGGAGTTCTGCTTTGGGACGCATGGCAACGAGTAAACCGGACCCACGTAGTGCGAGGTATCGTGCGAACCTCTGAACTCTCACCCCGTGAGCTGGCATAACATCAGATTTCATGACGCTGGAGGATCTGCTGGCACGCGAGGACCTGCGGCTCACGCTGGTGACCGGGGCCGGCGCCCTCGACCGCGAGATCCGCCGCGCGTACCCGACGGACCTGCCCGACCCCCGCCGCTACCTGCGCTCCGGCGATCTCGTGCTCACCAGCGGCGTCTGGTACGCCGAGCCGTCCGACTGCGAGCGCTTCGCCGACGCGCTGTGGGCCAGCGACGCGGCCGGCCTGGTCGTCGGCCTGATCGTGCTCGGCGAGCTGCCGGGCGAGCTGGTCAAGGCGTGCGAACGCCGCCGGCTGCCGCTCCTGCTGGCCGCCCCCGACCAGGCGTTCGGCGCGATCACCGAGGTGGTGACCGCCGAAGGGTTCGCCGCCGAGCAGCGCAGGGCCGAACGGGTCAGGGCGCAGACGCTGCTCGACGTGCTCGGCCGCATTCCGCCGGGCGAGGTGTCGGCACACCTGAGGCTGCTCGGAGCAGACCCGGGGCTGCCCACCGCCGCCATGGCGGTCACCCTGACCGGCGGCCCCGACCTCGACCTGCCCGAGCTGCTGCACGAGGGCCTGGCCAGGAAGGGCCGGCACCTGATCGTCGGCGGCACCCCGCACGAGGCGATCGTGCTGGTCAACGGCCGCGCCTCGCGCAAGAGCCTGGCCGACGAGCTGCGCGACCTGGTCGCCGGGCGGCGGGGCACGAGCATCGCGGCCGGGATCAGCGAGATGGCGGCCAGCGTGTCACAGCTCGGCGAGGCGCTGGAGACGGCCAGGCGCGGCATGGAGTCGGCCAGGACCGGGCCGGGCCCCGTGTCGATCATGTCGCTGGCCGACATCGACAGCTTCGACCTGCTGCTGGCCTCGCTGCCCGCCGCCACCCGCCGCTCCTTCCGCGACCACCTGCTCGGGCCGGTGGAGGAGTACGACGCCCGGCACGGCTCCGAGCTGCTGCGCACGCTGGACATCTTCCTGGAGACGTGCGGATCCTGGCAGCGCACCGCCGACGAGCTGTACGTGCACGTCAACACCCTGCGCTACCGGATGCAGCGGATCGAGGAGCTGACCGGGCGGCGGATGACGTCGATGCGCGACCGTACGGACCTGTATCTGGCGCTGCGCTCAGGGCAGCCGGCCCGCGACGAGCCGGCCACGTGAGACCACGGCCACGATGTTCTCCGTGGCCAGGTCCTCGATGCGCTCCCACGGGCGGCCGCGCAGCACGATAAGGTCGGCGCCCAGGCCGGGCGCGAGGCGGCCGACGGGCATGCCGATCGCGTCGGCGGCGTCGGAGGTGGCCGCCCGCAGCGCCGACTCCGCGTCCATGCCCAGGATGCGCGTCATGTGCACGACCTCGGCGAGCTGGTCGCCGAACCGCACGTGGTGGCCGTTGGCGTCGGTGCCGAGCACGAACCGCACGCCCAGCGCCGCGGCCTGGGCCAGCAGCACGTTGCGGGTGGCGACCAGCTCGGCGGCCTTGTCCATCGCCTCGCGGGTGACCGGCACCCGGCCCTCGGCGATGGCCTCGTTGATGAGCAGCGTGGGGGCCACGGGAGTGCGCCGCGCGGCCAGCGTCTCGGCCAGGTCGCGGCTCATGAGCGTGCCGTGCTCGATGGAGTCGACGCCCTCCTCGACGGCCACCCTGATGCCGTCCTCGGAGTGGGCGTGGGAGGCGACCGGCATGCCGAGGGCGTGGGCCTCGTCCACGACGGCCCTGATCTCGTCGCGGGTGTAGTTGCGCCAGACGTTCCTGTCGCCGATCGACAGCACGCCGCCGCTGGTGGTGAGCTTGATGCCGTCCATGCCGGCCCTGGCCCAGGTACGGACGAGCTTGCGGCACTCGTCGGGCCCGTCGGCGGTCGGCTTGCGCAGCGGCACGGCGGGCGGCACGAACAGGTCGTTGTGCCCGGCGGTCATCCCCACCACGCCGTGCACCTGGATGCGCGGCCCCGCCAGCACCCCGGCGTCGAAGACCCGGCGCAGCGCGACCTGGGCCTCGTCGCCCGCCAGGTCGCGCAGCGTCGTCACGCCGTGCCGCATGGCCTGCTGGGCGTGGGCGGCGCCGTGCAGCACCTGCTCGTCGCGGGTCGTGGTGAGCGGCCAGGTCGCGAAGTCGGGCGGCGCGCCGTCGCCGGCGTAGCCGACCAGGTGAACGTGCGTGTCGACCAGGCCGGGCAGCACGCACAGGTCGCCGTGGCGCTGCGCCGCCGGGCTGAGGTCCGTGATCCGGTCGGGCTCCCAGGCCAGATCGACCGGGCCGCGATATTCGGTACCGTCCCAAAGGGGGATTCCGTCGAGTCTCATCTCAAGGCCCGACGCTACCCGAGCCCCTGGGCCGCTGGAGGGATCTACGGTCCTGATGCCGCCCTCTCGTAGGGACCTACAGGGCCCGCCAGCGCTTTTCCCGGCTTGTCCGCCTTCCACGGCCGGATCGGCCCGCAGTCCGAAATGACCGTCACACGATGGTAATAATCGGGAGATAGCTTCCTGACCTGCACGTCTAGGCCGTTCAAGGAGAATTATGGCTACCCTCGACCGTCGCGCGTTCCTGCGGACAACCGGTCTGGCCGGTCTGGCGCTCGGTCTGGCCGCCTGCGGCGACGACGGCGCCACTGAAGGCGCGACGGGCGGCGCGACGGGCGCCGCGGGCGGCGGCTTCGGGGCGATCAAGCTGCAGCTCTCCTGGAAGAAGAACGTCGAGTTCGCCGGCGAGTACTTCGCCGACACCAACGGCCACTTCAAGAACGCCGGGTTCAGCCAGGTCGAGCTGCTGTCCGGCGGCGGCTCCGGCACCTCGGTCGAGTCGGGCCTGGCCACCGGCCGCTGCTGGGCGGGCCTGTCGGCGCCCACCATCACCGCCCCCGCCGTGCTCCAGGGCGCCGCGCTGAAGATCGTCGGCGCGACGTTCCAGAAGAACCCGTTCGCCATCGTCTCCCTGAACAAGAACCCGATCAAGGAGGCCAAGGACCTGGCCGGCAAGAAGATCGGTGTGCAGGACTCCAACGAGCTGGTCTGGAACGCGCTGCTCAAGGCCAACGGCCTCGACGCGTCCAGCGTGACCCGGGTGCCGTTCCAGTCCGACCCGTCGATGCTCACCTCCGGGCAGCTCGACGGGTACGTGGGCTTCGTCACCAGCGGGCCGGTCAACCTGCGCATGCAGGGTCACGACCCGGCGTACCTGCTGCTCGCCGACGCCGGGCTGCCGCTGGTCGCCGAGACGTTCACGGTCACGCAGGAGACCATCGACAACGAGCGCGACAAGCTCAAGGCGTTCCTCACCGCCGAGATCAAGGGCTGGAAGGACGCCGTCGCCGACCCGGCCAAGTCCGCCGAGCTGGCCGCCACCGTCTACGGCAAGGACCAGAACCTCGACGTCAAGGAGCAGACGGAGGAGGCGAAGATGCAGAACGAGCTCGTCGTCACCCCCGACGCCAAGGCCAACGGCCTGTTCACGATGACGCCCGAGCTGATCGCGCAGAACATCGAGTCGCTGGCCAAGGCGGGCCTGGACATCAAGGCCGAGCAGCTGTTCGACCTGTCGATCCTGAATGAGATCTACCAGGCCGACCCGAGCCTCAAACTGGCATGAGCGGCATCAGCGTCACCGGGCTGAGCAAGACGTTCGGCAAGGGCCTGACCGCCGTCGAGGGCGTGGACCTGAGCACGCCGAAGGGCGCGTTCCTGTCGCTGCTCGGCCCGTCCGGCTGCGGCAAGTCCACGGTGCTGCGCATCCTGGCCGGCCTGGAGGAGCCCACCGAGGGCGAGGTCTCGGTGAACGGCGAGACGCCCCAGGAGCTGCGCAGGAGCCACCACCTCGGCATCGCCTTCCAGGACTCGGCGCTGCTCGCCTGGCGCAGCGTCGCGGCCAACATCCGGCTGCCGCTGGAGGTGGCCGGGATCAGGCCCGAGCCAGGGGTGATCGAGGACCTGATCAAGCTGGTCGGTCTCGACGGCTTCGAGAAGGCCCGCCCCGCCGAGCTGTCCGGCGGCATGCGCCAGCGGGTCTCGATCGCCCGCGCCCTCGTGGTCAAGCCCAGCGTGCTGCTGCTGGACGAGCCGTTCGGCGCCCTGGACGACATGACCCGCCAGCGGCTCAACCTGGAGCTGCTGCGCATCTGGACCGAGAAGCCGGCCACCACGCTCATGGTCACCCACGGCATCGGCGAGGCGATCTTCCTGTCGGACGTGGTGGCGGTCATGAGCCCGCGGCCTGGGCGGGTGATCGAGATGGTGGAGATCGACCTGCCGCGTCCGCGTACGCCGGAGATGATGCGTACGCCCGAGTTCCACGCCATCCATGACCACCTCAGCGACCTGCTGTTCGGGCACGGCGCATGAGACGAGTCCAGGGGCTGATCGGGGTCGTCGCCCTCGTCGCGCTCTGGTGGCTGCTGGCGGCGACGGTGTTCGCCGAGGGCGGCGCGGTGCCCACCCCCGCCGCGGTGCTCGCGTCCGTGGGCCGCGACGGCTGGGCCTTCTACGGCCCGAACGCCTCCGCCACCCTGACCGCGGCCGTCCAGGGCTTCCTGTGGGGCAACGGCCTGGCCATCGGCGTGGCGCTGCTGGTGCTGCTCGTGCCCCGGCTTGAGGCCGTCGCCACCCAGCTCGCCGTGATCAGCTACTGCGTTCCGCTGCTGGCCATCGGGCCGATCGTGCTGGTGGTCTTCGGCGGCGAGGCGACCGTGGTCTTCCTCGCGGCCATCTCCGTCTTCTTCACCACCCTCATCGGCGCCCTGCTCGGGCTGCGCTCGGCCGACCGGGCCAGCCTCGACCTCGTCACCGTGTACGGCGGCGGACGCCTGGCGCGGCTGCGCTACGTACAGGTGATCTCCGCTCTTCCCAGCACGTTCGCCGGCCTGAAGATCTCCGCGCCGTCCGCGCTGCTCGGCGCCATCATCGGCGAGTATCTGGGCAGCAACGACCAGGGGCTCGGCGTGTCGCTGATGATCTCCCAGCAGCAGTTCCAGGTGCCGCGCACCTGGGGGCTGGCGCTCGTGGCCGGCCTGATCGCGGGGCTCGGCTACGCGCTCGTGGCGCTCGCCGCCCGCGTGGTCACCCCCTGGTCGAGAGGGGCGTCGCGATGATCGGCCGGATCGTGCTGCGGATCGTGGGGCCGCTCGCGCCCTCCGTCGTCATCGTCGTGGCGGCCTGGTGGCTGGCGCTGGAGGCGTTCGGGATCAGCCCGCTGGTGGGCAAGCGCCCGCCGCAGGTCTGGGAGTACCTGACGTCGTCCGCGGCCCACCGCGAGGCCGTGTTCGGCGCGCTGGGCATCACGGTCAGGGACGCCGCCGTCGGCTTCGCCTCGGGGATGATCGCCGCGACCGTCGTCGCCGTCACGTTCGTGCTGTTCAGGACCGTCGAGCAGACGTTCATGCCGGTCGCGATGCTGCTGCGCTCGGTGCCGCTCGTCGTCATGACGCCGCTGATCACGCTCATCTTCGGCCGCGATCTCGTCGGCGTCGCCGTCATCGGCGGCGTCGTGGTGTTCTTCCCCGCGCTCGTGAACATCGCCTTCGGGCTGAGATCGGCCTCGCCGCAGGCCACCGACCTGATCATGGCGTACGGCGGCACCCGGCTGACCGTGCTGCGCAAGGTGGCGGTGCCGACGGCGATGCCCTCGATCTTCGCCTCGGCCCGGATCTCCGTGCCCGCCTCGATCATCGGCGCGCTCATCGCGGAGTGGCTGGCCACCGGGCAGGGCATCGGGGCCGAGATCCTGCGGGCGATCGGCGGGTTCCGTTACGACGAGGTGTGGGCGGACATCGTGGTGGTCACGGGGGTGTCCATCCTGGCGTACGCGGTGGTCGGCGTCGTCGAGGCGCTCGTCCTGGCCCGCTTCTCGGACCGGCCGGCCCAATAGGCGGCGCGGGCGGCGTACGGCGGCCTGCCGGGGCGGACGCGTGGCGGCCCGAGTGGCGTGCGGCGGCTCGTGTGGACGGGCGTGCGGTGGGAGGTGTGCGGACCCGGCCGCGGTCCTTTGTGCGGGGGGAGGCGCGGCCGGGTCCGCCCGGAAGGGGAGCGCGTGGGCGTGCGGTGGGGAACCGGCTCGGGGTGTGGCCGGTGTAAGCCCGACGCTCCCTTGGTCCAGGGAGAGGTGCCCTAACGGGCGGCGAAGTCCTGCGTCCAGGTGGGGCCCTGACCGGCGTGCCCGACGCCGATGTGGGTGAAGGAGCAGTTCATGATGTTGGCCCGGTGCCCCGGGCTGTCGAGCCAGGCCCTGACCACGGCGGCGGCGCTGGGCTGGCCCTTGGCGATGTTCTCGCCGGCCAGGCGGAAGTCGAAGCCTTCGGCCTTGATCCGCTGGTCGAACGTGCGGCCGTCTTGCGACTCGTGATCGAAGTAGTTGTTGCGCGCCATGTCGGCCGAGTGCCGCTCGGCGGCGCGGTGCAGCTTGGCGTCGTGGACGAGGGGACGGCAGCCGTTCCTGGCCCTGGCCTGGTTGGTGAGCGTGACCACGGCCGTCTCGGCGGCGGAGGCGAAGCCGCTGGAGCCGGAGTTGGAGGCCGGGCGCCCGCAGGCCAGCTTCAGCGCCCGGGAGGTGTTCGTCCGGCCCTGCGAGTCGAGCGCGACCACGTAGTAGCGGCGCGGCGTGCTGCCGCACTTCACGTTGGCGGTGATCCGGCCGTTGCCGACGACCTTGGAGCCGCTCTTCACGACCCGGTCGGGACCCGCCGCGGAGACCTTGATGCGCACGCGCAGCCGGGCCTGGTCGGCACAGCCCGTCCTGGCGACGGTGCCGCGCACCCTGCTCTTGGAGACGAACGGCTTGAGCGCGACCACCCGGCACGCCTGCGCGCTCTGCTGTGCACTCACTTGGGTGCTCTGCTGGGCGGTCTGCTGCGTGGTCTGCTGCGTGGTCTGCTGGGCGGTCCGCTGGGCGTTTCGGTCGCTGGAGGCCGCGGCCGGGGCGGGGATGCTCAATGCCGCCAGACTTCCGAGGCAGGCCATCGCCTGGAGCTGTCTGCGCATTTCAGTCCTCCGGTCGGGGGCTCGACACCGCGTCGAACCGCATTCTGGTACCCCCAAGTCGGCTTTGTACGGAAATTCCGCGCCATACCTGGAGTTCCAGGTAGCTGAATCGTAATACGCCCCTGGTTGCGGCCGGTAAACCAGAGCGACCCTCCGCGCGTCGGGGCCGTGAACTCACGTGGCTCGCCGGCAGCGCTCATGATCGGGTTCTTGGTTCAGAATGGCCCGCATGCCTACCACGCCCGAAGATCAGATCGAGACCGCGAACCCCGCCCCGCTCAACGACTACGACGGGATTGCCGAGGGCTACTCGACCGAGAACGAGCGCAGCCTCGTCAACGCGTACTACGAGCGCCCCGCGATGCTGGAGCTGGCCGGCGACGTGGCCGGACGGCGGATCCTCGACGCCGGCTGCGGCGCGGGCCCGCTGTTCGCCGAGTTGCGCGACCGAGGCGCCGTCGTGACCGGCGTCGACGCGAGCGCCGGGATGCTGGAGCTGGCCAGAAAGCGGCTGGGCGCCGACGCCGATCTGCGGGTCGCCGACCTGGCCGCCCCGCTGCCCTTCCCCGACGACGCGTTCGACGACGTCGTCGCGTCCCTGGTGCTGCACTATCTGCGGGACTGGGGGCCGACGCTGGCCGAGCTGCGCCGGGTGCTGCGGCCGGGCGGCCGGCTGCTCGCCTCGGTCGACCATCCCTTCGTGGTGACCCTCTTCAGTGCCATGGCAGGGGAGAAGAGGCCGAAGTACTTCGAGGTCCGCAACCGGGTCGAAGAGTGGACCATGGGCGGGCAGAGCGCGACGATGAGCTTCTGGGACCGGCCGCTGCACGCGATGACCGAGGCCTTCACCGGGGCCGGCTTCCGCATCAGCGCCATCAGCGAGCCGCCGTACGCGCCGGAAGCCCGCGAGCTGTTCCCCGAGGAGTTCCGCGAGCGCACCGGCACCAGGTTCCTGAGCTTCCTGTTCTTCGTGCTCGAAGCCGGCTGATGGCCGGCCGTACTGGCTGAGTGCTTCAGCCGGCGGCTCCCACCGGCTGAAGCACGATCTCACGTGGTCGTCAGCACTGTCGTCAGCACTGGACCGGCTTGAGCCACGAGCACTCCAGGTCGCCCGCCTGGCCCGCGTCCGTGGCGCGCAGCTGCGCGGTCTCGCCCGCGGCGGCCGTCCTGGAGAACTGGGCGAGCCGGACGGCGATCTTGTCCTCGATGTCCTTCGGGGAGCCGGACAGGTACTGGTTGAGCATGATCGAGAAGATCAGCGGCTCGCCGTCGGCGCTGGTGACGTAGCCGGACAGCGAGGTGACGCCGGTCAGCGAACCAGTCTTGGCGTGCACGTTGTCCGCCGCCGGCGTGCCGCGCATCCGGCTCCGCAGGGTGCCGCCGGTGAACCGGTCGGCGTTGCCGGCGATGGGCAGGGACTCGTACCAGGTGGAGAACCACGGCTTGGCGCGTACGGCCGACAGGAGCTGCACGATCGAGCCCGGCGAGAAGCCGTCGCGGCGCGACAGCCCCGAGCCGTCCCGCATGTTGATCACCTGTACGCCGTTCGCCTTGGCGAAGTCGGTGCTGACCTTGAGCCCGGCCGACCACGTGCCCTGGCCGGACACCTTGCGGCCCATGGCCTTGGTGAGGATCTCGGCGTGGATGTTGTTGCTCAGCTTCATGAACGGCACCAGCAGCTCGCCCAGCGTCATCGACTGGTGCTCGGCCAGCTTCTTCGCGTTCGCCGGAGCCGCGCCGGACTCGGTCGTGCCGAGCACCTTGACGCCGTGCTTGCCCAGCGCCTTGCGGAACAGCGAGGTCGCGTACGCCGTGGGGTCGTCCACGGCCACCCACTCCTGGTAGGGGTCGGCGACCGTGCCGGTGACGACCACCGTGCGCGTGCCGTGCTGCCGCTCGATGAGCACGTCGGTCTCGGCGCCCGCCGTGGCCTTGTTCACGATCTTCAGGTAGTCGGTCGCGGGCGTGGTGGACACCTTGACCTTGCCGTTCTCGGCCGACACCGCCACGATCACCGAGCCGGCGTCGTAGTCGCGGTCGGGCGAGGCGGTCAGCGCCGAGATCGGCGCCGCGTAGTACGCGGTCTCGTCGTCCCAGGCCCAGTCGTTGCCGAGGCGCCGGTCGTCGAACCAGGTGTCGTCGGCCACCAGCTTGCCGGTGACGACCTTGATGCCGGCCTTGGCGACGTCGGCGGCCAGCGCGTCGTAGTCCTCGGCCAGCATGGTCGGGTCGCCGGTGCCCCGCAGCACCAGGTCGCCGGCCAGCACCGAGCCCGCCTTGCGGCCGGTGTTCAGCACGGTGGTGGGGAAGCGGTAGTCGAGACCGAGGGTCTCCACCGCCGCCGCCGAGGTGAACAGCTTGGTGTTGGAGGCCGGGATGAGCTGCTTGCCGGCGTCGGTGGCGTACAGCTCCTCGCCGGTCTGAGCGCTCTTGACGACGACGCCGGCTCTGGCGATGGTGAGCCGGGAGTCGCTGAGGATCTGGTTGATGTCCTGGGTCAGGTCCGCCGCGCCCACGGAGGGGTCGAGCGCCACGGCGGGGGAGGAGGGTCCTGACGCCCACGCGAGGGCCGCGACGAGCGCGCCCGCGACGAGGGATGCTGAGGTGCGCCGCATGGGGTCTCCAAGTGACTGGGGGATCGCCTGGAAGCATGGATCACCACAGTCACCCTGTAATCCGCAAATATCCGTATTTATCGGCACCAAGCGCCGAGATCAGCGCACCGATCCGGCGCCCAGGCCGCCTCCCGGCGGCCGAGGCCCGCTCGTGTGGTGGCCAGGCCCGCTCGCGCGGCGGTCAGGACGGCTGGTGTGAGGTGACCATGAAGCCGCAGTCGCCGAACGAGACCTCATCGCCCGACTTCACCCGCGCCGGCCCCATCAGCCGCCACCCGTTGAGCCGGGTGCCGTTGAGCGAGCCGAGATCGACCAGCAGCCACGCGCCGTCGCCCTCCCGGCGCAGTTCGGCGTGGACCCGGGAGACGGTCAGGTCCGACAGGACGAGATCGCAGGCCGACCCCCGGCCCACCACGTAACGCAGCCGGTCGTCGTCGGGCAGAGCCAGGCGCGGCAGGCGCGGACGCCGCCACGCGGACTGCACCCGGGTGGTGAACTCCGACACCGAGGCGACGGCGTCGGTCAGCCGCTGCCGGAACGTGGGCCGCCGTGGCAGGTCGGCCACGAGTTCGTCGAGCTCGCGCCGGTTTTGCGCGCGCAGCGCCTGGTCGACCCGGCCCACGAAGGTGTCGTGGGAGATCCGGCCCTCCACGGCGCGGTCTCTGAGCTCGTCGATCGCACGGTCACGCTCTCCGTCTGAGGCGCGAAAGGGCGGATGCGTGGAGCTCATGTAGCGAGTATCGGCCTGAACCTCGCTTCGTGTCCAGAATACGCGGATCACTTGCGATGGACATACTCCGTATGCATACTCGGTATCCATGTCGATCAGACACGGACTGCTGGCGCTGCTGAACGGCGGGGCACGCTACGGCTACCAGCTACGGGTGGAGTTCGAGGCGTCCACAGGGGCGGCCTGGCCCCTCAACATCGGCCAGGTCTACACGACGCTCGCCCGCCTGGAGCGCGATGGGCTGGTCGCGCCCGGCGGCGAGGACGACCAGGGCCGCGCGGTCTACACGATCACCGAGGCCGGCCGGGAGGAGCTGGAGCGCTGGTTCGGCACCCCCGTCGCCCAGACCGACCGGCCCAGGGACGAGCTGGCCATCAAGATCGCGATGGCCGTGGCCTCCGGTGTGAACGTCGCCGAGGTCGTCCAGACCCAGCGGGTGGCCACCATGCGCGCGCTGCAGCGGCTCACGAAGGCCAAGCGAACGGCCGAAGGGCTCGCCCAGCGGCTCGTGCTCGACTCGTTGATCTTCAAGGCCGAGGCGGAGCAGCGCTGGCTGGACCACTGCGAGGCCGTATCCAAGGAGAAGAACCGATGACTGTGGTGGAGTTGCGGGAGGTGACCCGCGAGCACGGCCCGGTGCACGCCCTGCGCGGGGTGAGCCTGGAGGTCACGGCCGGTGAGCTGGTCGCGGTCATGGGGCCCTCGGGCTCGGGCAAGTCCACGCTGCTCAACCTGGCGGGCGGCCTCGACCGGCCGACCTCGGGCAGCGTGACGATCGAGGGCAGGGACCTCGCGGGGGTGAAGGACCTGGCCGCTGTGAGACGTACCAGCGTGGGCTACGTCTTCCAGGACCTCAACCTGATCCCGTCGCTGACGGCGGCCGAGAACGTGATGTTGCCGAGAGAGCTCGACGGCGTCAGGACGGGCCGGGCCCGCGCGGAGGCGCTGGAGGCGCTGGCCGAGGTGGGCGCGGAGGAGGTCGCGGGCCGCTTCCCCGAGGAGCTGTCCGGCGGGCAGCGCCAGCGCGTGGCCATCGCCAGGGCGCTGACGGGCGAGCGCCGGCTGCTGCTGGCCGACGAGCCGACCGGCGCGCTCGACACGGCCATGGGCGACGAGATCCTGCAGCTCCTGCGCACGCGCGCCGATGAGGGCGCGGCGGTGCTGCTCGTCACCCACGAGCCCCGCTACGCCGCCTGGGCGGACCGGGTGATCTACCTGCGTGACGGCCGCATCGCCGAGGCGAACGCCGTGCGGCTGGAGAGCGCCAGGTGAGCGCGTTCCGCGCCGCGCTGCGCATCTCCCGCAGGGACGCCGCCCGCGCCAAGGGCCGCAGCGCGCTGATCATGGTAATGATCGGCCTGCCCGTGCTGCTCATCACGGGGCTGCTCACGCTGTCGCAGACGACGAAGCTGTCCGCGCGCGACGAGCTGCCCTCCCTGCTGGGCCCGGTCGCCGACGCCGCCGTCTACGCGCACCTGCGCAGGACCCTCGTCACCCAGGACCCGGCCGGCAGGTACGGCGACCAGCAGCAGACGGGGGCGCGACCGCCCGGCTGGACCACCGCCGAGATCACCGCGCTGACCGGCGGCCGGCTGCTGCCCTTCCACCAGTACACGACCGGGGCCCGCCTGCCGGGGGGCTTCGGCCGGGTGGAGCTGCTGGAGATCGACCTGCGCGACCCGCTCGGCAGCGGCCTCAGGCCGCTCGTGCGGGGCCGCCATCCCGCGACGCCACAGGAGATCGCCGTCACGCCCGCGCTGCTCGACGCGGGCGTCACCGTCGGAGGCACGCTCCAGGTGGCCAGGAGCGGCGAGCCGAAGCGCGTGGTGGGCGTCGTCGAGCACCCGAACCGCCCGGGCATCAGCGAGGTCGTCGCCCTGTACGACTCCGTACGTCCGCCCGACGGCACCTGGCGCGGCCCCGGCTGGCTGGCGGACACCCCGGCCCCGGTCACCTGGGAGGAGGTGAAACGGCTGAACCGGGCGGGAGTGCGCGTGGCCTCCCGCGCCGTCGTCGAGAGCCCGCGCGCGGACGCCTTCGACGCGGCTCCCATCTGCCCTGACCAGCGGTTGTGGCTGGCCATCGCCGTCCTGCTCGTCGTCACGCAGACGGTGCTGCTGGCCGGGCCCGCGTTCGCCGTCGGGCTGCGCCGGCGCGCCAGGGAGCTGGCCACCGTCGCCGCGCAGGGCGGCTCGCCGCGTCACCTGCGCACGATCGTGCTGGCCGACGGCCTGCTCCTGGGCGGCGCCGCGGCCCTGATCGGCGCCGGCCTGGGCGCCGGCACGGGCCTGGCCGTGGTGTCGGTCGTGGCCAGGCAGCTCGACTGGACCAGCGGGTCATCGGACATTCCGTGGTGGCAGGTGCTCGGTGTGGCCGCGCTCGGCCTGGTCAGCGCCCTGGTGGCGGCCGTGGCCCCGGCCGTCGGCGCGGCGCGGCAGAGCCCGGCCCAGGTGCTCGCCGGGCGCGCGGCGAAGGCGCGTGAGCGTGCGGGCGTTCCGGTGCTCGGGCTCGTGCTGGTGCTGCTGGGCGTGGCCCTGATGTTCACCGTCGCGTCGAGGGACGACCTCGGCGTGGTGGCCTCGGCCACGGTGACGCTCTTCGGGCTGATCGCGCTGACGCCGTGGCTCGTGGGCCGCACCGGACGGCTCGCCGCCCGGCTGCCGCTGCCGGCCCGGCTGTCGATCCGTGACGGCGCCCGCCATCGCGGCCGTACGGCCTCGGCGGTGGCGGCCGTCATGGCGGCCACGATGGGGGCGGTCACGGTCGGCATCGCGTACAACTCGGCGTACGTCGAGCGCCGCGAGCAGTTCAGGCTCACGGCGCCCGAAGGCACCCTGATCGTCCACGGTGAGAACGTCGACGATCACGGCTGGTCGGAGGTGCGCGCCGCCATGCGCGCGCGGTTGCCGGCGGCGACCTTCGTCCCCGCGCTCGCGGCGGTGGACGACCAGGGACGGGAGCTGGCGATCTCCGTGCGCTCACCGGCGGATGCGACCTCCCCCACCTCCTACGGATCTCCGCTCGACTTCCCGATCACCGGCGACGCCCGGCTGCTCGCCCTCCTCCAGGGGCGGCGGGACCCGTCGGCCGAGGCCGCGCTGGCGGCCGGCCGGGCGGTGGTGTTCGACTCCCGGCTGATCAGCGACGGCGCCATAGACGTGGGCGTCGTGGGAGGAGAGGACGCCGACGAGGTCCGGATCCGCGTCCCGGCGGTGCCCGCCGAGGGCGCCCAGGCCGGCCAGGGCGGCGCCGTGATCCCCGCGTCGGCGCTGAAGCAGGCCGGGTTCGAGACCGTCGAGCGGAGGCTGTACGCCACGCTGCTCCGGCCCGTGCCGGATCGTCTGGGGCCGGAGCTGCAGGAGCTGACGATCGGCGCGTATGTCGTCGTCGTCGAGGACGGCAGCGACGAAGAGTACGCCCTCATGCTCGGGGCGCTGCTGGCCGCGGCCGTGATCCTGGTGCTCGGCGGCACGTTCGCGGCCACGGGGCTGGCCGCGGCGGACATGCGCCGCGATCTCGACACCCTGTCGGCCGTCGGCGGCCGTCCCCTGACCCGCAGGCTGGTGGTGGCGGCCCAGGCCGGTTACATCGCGGGGCTGGGCGCGGTCACGGGCCTGGTGGCGGGCCTGGTGACCGCCACGGCCGTGACGCGGGGCATGCGGATGGTGCGCGGGTCCGGCGACCTCGCCCTGCCGTGGCCGTTCCTGGCCGCGCTCGTGCTGGGGCTGCCCCTGCTGGCGGCGCTGATCGCCGGGGCGTTCACTCGGACGCGGCCGGCTCCGGCGCGACGGGTGGCGTGAGGCGGTACTTCAGCGTTATCAGCACCGACGCGAAGATGATCAGCGCGGGGACCGTGGTCTGCCCGATGAGGACCGCGGTCACCGCGCTGTCCGGCTGCTCGACCGGCTTGCTCGGCTGGGACTCGACAAAGCCGCTGATCGACAGGATCACCCCGAAGATCAGCGCGCCGAACGAGCTGAACCCGCTCTCGATGGCCGTCCACAGCCCGGTCAGCACGCCGGCCCGCCGCTTGCCCGTCTTGGCCGCGTCCACCGCGATCACGTCGGCGAGCATGGAGAACTGCATGAGCTGCACGCCCGCGTACCCGATGCCCACCACCAGGATCGTGACGTGCGCCCAGATCGGGCCGAACAGCGGCGTCGCCATGGCGGCCGTCGTGCCGGCCCCGAACAGCAGCGCCGCCACCACCATCGCGCCGCGCTTGTCCAGGCGCTTGGCCACCCGCACCCAGAGCGGCATCGTCAGCAGGATCGGCCCCACCAGCACGGCGAAGAGTGTCTGCGTGGCCGCCGACGAGCCCAGCGTGTACGTGGCGAAGTACGGCGCCGCCGCCAGCATCATGCTGACCGCCAGCATCTGGACGCAGGCCAGCACGGTCAGCCACAAGAACGCCGAATTGCCCTTGATCGCGGCGAACTGCTCCCGCCACGTGCCCCGATCCCCTTCCGGGGCGCCGGTCATGGGGGCGCGGGCGGTGCCGAAGAAGGAGCCGAGCATGGCCGCGAACAGCACGATCGCGATCGTCAGCGCCATCAGCCGGTAGCTGTTCAGCGTGCCGTCCGTGCCCTCGCTGTGGGCGATGGCCGGGGCCAGCACGCCGCTGATGGCGGTGGCCGCGCCGATGAACACCATCCGCCACTGCAGCAGCGACGTGCGCTCGTGGTAGTCGTGCGTCATCTCGCCGGGCATCGCCTTGTACGGCACCTCGAACAGCGCGTACGCGGTCGCCGTGGCCAGGAAGCAGAGCCCGACGTACAGCGCGGCCGGCACCCCGGTCAGCGGCGGCCCGGCGAAGACCAGGAAGAACGCGACCGGCAGCGTGCACGCCCCGGCCAGCAGCCACGGCCGGCGCGGCCCCCAGCGCGAGGTGGTCCGGTCGGACCAGCGTCCGACCAGCGGGTTGATGATCAGGTCCCAGATTTTGGGCGCGGTGACGACCACGCCGGCCAGCCATGCGGGCACGGCCAGGAAGTTGGTCATGTAGAACAGCAGCAGCAGGCCCGGCACGGCGTTGACCGTGGCGGTGCAGAACGAGCCCACCCCGTAACCGAGGCGCACGCCCTTCGGAACGGTGGCCGTGCCGGTCGCCGGTGTGATCATTCCCTCATTGAAGCCGAGCGAGGCCTTGTTCGGGAGGGCCCACTTTTCGCGGGCCCGCCCGTTCAGGACGGCAGGTTCAGTCCGAGACGTTGGCGCAGACCACGTGCGCGCCGATCTCGATCATCCGCTGCTCGCTGCGCGAGTCGGCCACCCTGGCCATGAGGATCGGCGCGCCGGAGGCGGCGAACTGCGGCAGCCGGGCGCGTACCAGGCGGTGCAGGTCGCGTACGACGTCCTCGGCCGCCGACATGTGCACCTTCACATGCAGCATGATCCCCGGCGCCCCGGACGCCGTGCGGGCCTCGGAGATCCAGACGTGGTGCACCAGCGGGAAGTCCATGAGCAGGTACCCGATCGCCTTCCGCAGCGCGGGCAGGATCGGATGCGTGCACCGCCGGTATCCCGGGTCCACCTGCTGCATCGGCCCCGACAGGTGCGGCCTGGGCGCGGGCACCCAGGGCAGCGTGGGGGCGTGCGGCGTCGGCGGGGCCACCTGGGCCAGCGCGGCACCGCGCGACACGGTGGCCATGGCGCCCGTCGCGTAGGCGGCCGGCACGGCCCCCGACAGGACGGGCGTCGGTCCCGTGCGCGTCGTGGTGATGAAGCGCTGGAGATCGTCGATGGGCACGGCCGCGGCGGCTGGACCGGCCGCGTCGATGACGATCTCGCGCACGCCGGTGACGCGCTGGATGTCCAGGATGGTGTCGGCATCGCACGCCGAGAGGGAATGGCTGCCGCGGTGCCTGGCATAGGTAGCGGGGCTGGTGTATCCGAGCAGCACTCGGTCGCCCGCCTGCGTCGTCCCCAGGACGACGGAACGATCTGGTCGCACTGCCACCAGGACTCCACCGTCGGCAAGAGCGCCCAGCAGGCGATGCGGAGCGCCATGCTGGGCGAGCACGTCGGCAAGCGCAGGATTCCCGATGCTCATATGACGAACCATAGGTAGTCGGCCACGGCTTATCAGGCTAATGGCCAATAAATCTCCCGATCAAGACAAAGATGCATCCAGAGTGGATGAGTTTGCCGCGCGGTGGGTACGCCGGTCCCCGTCTCACATGGTGGGTCCCTCGTGAACGCGTTCACAAGCGACGGTTAGACTCTGTGGGACCGCCGGGGGGATCCATGGACGTGAACCCTCCCAAGCCGCCGTGACCAAAAGGATCCACACCTGTGAACAAGCCCGTCGTTCTGGTCGCAGAGGAGCTGTCCGAGGCTGGCCTCGCCGTACTCGGTGCGGATTTCGAGGTCCGCCACACCGACGGCGCCGACCGGTCCCAGTTCCTGCCCGCCCTCGCCGACGTGGACGCGCTGATCGTCCGCTCCGCCACGCAGGTCGACGCCGAGGCCATCGCCGCGGCGCCCAAGCTGCGGGTGGTCGCCCGCGCCGGCGTCGGTCTCGACAACGTCGACGTCGAGGCGGCGACCAAGGCCGGTGTCATGGTCGTCAACGCGCCGACCTCCAACATCACCAGCGCCGCCGAGCAGACCGTCGCCCTCGTCCTGGCCAGCGCCCGCAACACGGCCCAGGCGCACGCCGCGCTGAAGAACGGGGAGTGGAAGCGGTCCAAGTACACCGGTGTCGAGCTGGACGAGAAGGTCGTCGGCATCCTCGGCTTCGGCAAGATCGGCCAGCTGGTGGCGCAGCGGCTGCAGCCGTTCGGCGTCGAGATCATCGCCTACGACCCCTACCTGCCGCCGGCCCGCGCCGCGCAGCTCGGCGTCAAGCTGGTGAGCCTCGACGAGGTGTTCAAGCAGGCCGACTTCATCACGGTGCACCTGCCGAAGACCAAGGAGACCCTGGGAATCATCGGCGACGAGGCGCTGCACAAGGTCAAGCCGAATGTGCGCATCATCAACGTCGCCCGCGGCGGCATCGTGGACGAGGCCGCGCTCTACTCGGCGATCAAGGAGGGCCGGGTCGCGGGAGCCGGCCTGGACGTGTTCTCCAAGGAGCCGTGCACCGACAGCCCGCTGTTCGAGCTGGACCAGGTCGTCGTCACGCCGCACCTGGGCGCCTCCACCCACGAGGCCCAGGAGAAGGCCGGCACCCAGGTCGCGCGCAGCGTGAAGCTGGCGCTCGCGGGCGAGTTCGTGCCCGACGCCGTCAACGTCCAGGGCGGCGCCGTGGCCGAGGACGTCAAGCCGGGCCTGCCGCTGGCCGAGAAGCTCGGCCGGGTCTTCACCGCGCTCGCGGGCGAGGTGGCCACCAAGCTCGACATCGAGGTGCGCGGCGAGATCGCCGCCCAGGACGTGCGGGTGATCGAGCTGGCCGCGCTCAAGGGCGTCTTCGCCGACGTGGTCGAGGAGCAGGTCACCTACGTCAACGCGCCGCTGCTGGCCAAGGACCGCGGCATCGCCGTCGAGCTGGTGACCAGCGCCGAGAGCCCCGACTGGCGCAACGTGGTGACCGTGCGCGGTGTGCTGGCCGACGGCCGCACGGTCTCGGTCTCCGGCACGCTGTCCGGCCCCCGGCAGATCACCAAGATCGTCGAGGTCAACGGCTACGAGATGGAGATCGAGCCGACGGCCCACCTCTGCTTCCTCACCTACGCCGACCGCCCCGGCATCGTCGGCGTGGTGGGCCGCCTCCTCGGCGAGCACGGCATCAACATCGCCTCGATGCAGGTGGCCCGTGACGTCAAGGGCGGCAAGGCGCTCATCGCGCTGACCGTCGACTCCGCCATCCCGGCCGAGGTCGTCGAGCAGATCGGCGCCGAGATCGGGGCCGAGAGCGGCCGTTCGGTGGACCTGGAGGACTGACACAGCGGACTGACACAGCGGACTGACACACCTGCGTCTCTTCTGATATCAGCGGAAAAGGGCCGTTCCGTTCCACGGGGCGGCCCTTCGCGTCTCACCATGCGAGATAGTAGGACATCCGAGCAGAATGCTCAGGTACTGTTGTCGGTGATGCGCCAGGTTCTCGTACTTATTACCTGCCGCGGCGGGGCCTGTTAGGGCAGGTCGACGACCCGTCGCGGTGTGCGGCGTGTGCGTCGGCCGTCAAGTCCCTCCGTCCGGTCCGTGACCCGGACCACGCGATCAGGCCCGGTCGGATTCCCGACCGGAGTCCGGCTTCCCAGTCGAACGACGTCCGCGAAATGAGATGAGTGACATGTACGAGATGTATGCCTGGAACCGTGCCGACGACCACGAGGACGAGGCGGTCGAGGCCGTGCAGATGGCACTGGACCGGCGCGACAACGGCGGCGCTCCGCAGAGCTCCGGGCAGTAGAACAGGGCTAGAACCCGGCTAGAGCGCGGCTGGAGCGCAGCTAGATGGCGGCGCCTTTCAGAACTCCAGCCGGTAGAACACCGCGGTCCGCCGCATCCCCGGCACCAGTGAGGCGATCCGGGCCACGACGCGGTGGGTGACCGACAGCAGGTCGAACCCGTCGATGTCGAACGCGCTCACCGCCGACAGGCAGCGCAGGCCCGGATGGATCGCCGTCAGCTCGGCGGGGCCGTCGATGCCCCAGTGCATCGTGGCCCCGGCCTTCCGCACCGGCCTGTTCAGCCGTTGCAGCCGCAGCCCGAACGAGCTCAGCGCGTCGAAGACGAACAGGCCACTGGGGAACCGCTCCACGATGGCCCGCAGCAGCGCCCGGCCGCCGTCCGGGTCCAGGTAGTAGAGCAGGCCCTCGGCCACGACCAGCGCGGGGGCGTCGGCGGGGACCCGCTCCAGCCAGGCCAGGTCGGTCACCGACGTGCCGACCGTGGCGTAGGCCCGGCGTTCGGGGAACAGCCGCCGGCGCAGCTCCACCACCTCGGGATAGTCCACGTCGTACCAGCGGACGGAGTCCGGCGGATCGAGCCGGTGTACACGCGTGTCGAGCCCGCAGCCCAGGTGCAGCACCGTGGCCTTGGGGTGGGCGTCGAGGAACCCGGCGGCCCACCTGTCCAGGAAACGTGCCCTGAGCGCGACCGCGGCGGCACTGCCCGGGGTCATGCCCATTCTGCCGAAACCGTGCTCGATCCGGTCGAGCGTCTCCGCGGCCATGCGGTCGCCGAGGATCGGGCGGGGGGATCGGGCGTCGAGCGCCCTGCCGTAGAGCGTGGCGAGGAGGGTGGCCTTCTCCTCCGTCAGGTGCACCTTCTCGGGTGACATGCCTTCACGCTACGTCCGCGCGCGCGGCGCACGGCGGGTGGGGCGGACGGCGGCTCCGCGCTCTCTGCGGCCGCGCGCCGGGCGGGTGCGGGTGGGCGGCGGCCCCGCGCGGCCGCCGCCCACTCGCCGTCTATCTCGTGCGGCTCACTCCACGGAGGCGGTGAGCGGGGTGGGGCCGGTCTCCTCGCGGTGTTCGAGCACCTGCTTCCACTCGCGTACGCCCGCGCGATCCGGCCGGACCGCTCCGACGAACGCCTGCCTGCGCCAGTCGGAGAACTTCTCCTCCTTCACCACGTCGCCCGTGTGCGGCGAGTGGACCATGTAGCCGGGTTTGGAGATCATGCCCACGTGACCGAGCCCGCTGAAGAAGACCAGGTCACCGGGCTTGAGGTGGTCCCAGGAGATCTTCCTGGAGAACGCGCCGAACTGTTGCGCGGCGGTGCGCGGGAGTTCGATCCCGGCCGCCTCGTAGGCCCGGAGCATCAGCCCCGAGCAGTCGTAGCCCTGCCTGCTCGCTCCGCCCCAGACGTACGGGGTGCCGCGTTTGTCCATGGCGTATCTGATGGCGATCTTCCAGGCGGGAACGGGGAGTTGCTTCTCCTGGATGCGCCTGATCTCGGCGCCGGTCAGGGTGGTGGTGTCGTCGTCGGGGGTGGCTGCCTGGGCTGCTGGGGTGGCCAAGGTGAGTCCGGCGGCCGCGGCCGCCAGGACGATGGCGATGCGAGACAGAGCACTTGTCCTTCCATGGGGCCGGCCGGGTTAGCTGACGGGCTCGGGCCTGGAAGACAGCCCTACGGCGCGCTGGGCGCCGATTCGCCCCTGGGGGAGAAATGGGTCCCCGGCTCCACACAGCGGTTGTGTGGATTAGGCCCGATGGACTTTAGCGAATGGGTCAAGAGGTCGTAAACCCCCCAAATCGGACGTCCGGACCTTGAGATGGTGTGTTCGTCAGACGAGACGAGCCGGTAAGGTACAGCCCATGGAGTCGCGTAACATCCGCTTGGCCGTCATCCCCGGGGATGGCATCGGCACCGAGGTCGTCGCCGAAGGACTCAAGGTCCTGGAGGCCGTGGGTACGAAGATCGAGCCCACCCACTACGAGCTGGGGGCCGCACGCTACCACCGCACGGGCGAGACGCTGCCCGACTCGGTGCTGGAGGAGCTGCGCGGCTTCGACGCGATCCTGCTCGGCGCCATCGGCGACCCCAGCGTGCCGCCCGGCATCCTGGAGCGCGACCTGCTGCTGCGCCTGCGGTTCACCTTCGACCACTACGTCAACCTGCGACCGGTCAAGCTGTTCCCCGGCGTGGAGACGCCGCTGGCCGACACGCCCACCGAGGACATCGACATGATCGTCGTCCGCGAGGGCACCGAGGGCCTCTATGCCGGCACCGGCGGGGCCATGCGGCGGGGCACGCCCCACGAGATCGCCACCCAGGAGTCGCTCAACACCGCCCACGGCGTCGAGCGCGTGGTGCGTTACGCGTTCGAGCAGGCCAAGTCGCGGCCGCGCAAGAAGCTCACGCTCGTCCACAAGACGAATGTGCTGTCCTACGCCGGAGACCTGTGGCAGCGCACGGTCAACCGCGTGGCCGAGGAATACCCCGAGGTCACCACCGACTACAGCCACATCGACGCGGCCTCGATGTTCTTCGTCACCCAGCCCGAGCGCTTCGACGTGATCGTCACCGACAACCTGTTCGGCGACATCATCACCGACCTCGGCGCGGCCATCGCCGGCGGCATCGGCCTGGCGGCCAGCGGCAACATCAACCCCGAGCGGACCGC
Source organism: Nonomuraea sp. NPDC048882 (assembly GCF_040649755.1). Classification (NCBI taxonomy): domain Bacteria; kingdom Bacillati; phylum Actinomycetota; class Actinomycetes; order Streptosporangiales; family Streptosporangiaceae; genus Nonomuraea; species Nonomuraea sp. NPDC048882. Next base: position 351,559 of record NZ_JBEZGB010000007.1, on the reverse strand, counting down.
GCCCAGCATGTTCGAGCCGGTCCACGGCAGCGCGCCCGACATCGCCGGCCAGGGCAAGGCCGACCCCACCGCGACCATCCTGTCCGTCGCCATGCTCCTCGACCATCTCGGCCTGCGCGCCGAGGCGGCCAAGGTCGAGCAGGCGGTCGCCGACGACATCGTCGAGCGCCTGGCCGGCTGGGCCGGTCGCACCACCCACGAGATCGGCGACGACATCACCGCGCGAGTATCCGGCTAGGACCGCCTAGCCCCGATCAAGCGCCTGGCGGTCCGAGGAGGGCTGCCGGGCGCTTTTTCGTGTGCGGGTTCCGGCGACCGCGCAGGCGAATCCAGCGGCCAAAAGGACTAACCACCCCTTTGGCCCCTTGCTATCCCATATGGCGAGACAATAGGAAGTACGGACTGCCCTTACGGGCATGGCCGCTCATCGCAGCGGGCCCGCAGCCGGCGGGCAGATCCCGCAGATCCGGTAACTTTCGGTAGATTTCGGTAGATTTTCGGTAGACCGCAGAGAGAAGGACCGCCGTCATGACCATCGCTCAGAAGCTCAGCTTCGACGTGCAGCTATCCGACCACGCTCGCACCGCGGCCGAGCGGGAGCAGGTACTGGCGGACCCCGGTTTCGGGCAGACCTTCACGGATCACATGATCTCGATCGACTACACCGAGGGCCAGGGCTGGCACGACGCCCGGCTGCTGCCGTACGGGCCGCTGCAGCTCGACCCCGCCACCTCGGTCTTCCACTACGCGCAGGAGCTGTTCGAGGGCCTCAAGGCGTATCGCCAGCTCAGCGGGTCGATCGTGACCTTCCGCCCCTACGCGAACGCCGCCCGCTTCAACCGCTCGGCCGCGCGCATGGCCATGCCGGAACTGCCCGAGGAGACCTTCGTCGACTCGCTGGAGCTCCTCGTCCAGACCGACAAGGAGTGGGTGCCCACCACCGAGGGCCACAGCCTCTACCTGCGCCCCTTCATGATCGCCACGCAGGCGGGGCTGGGCGTCAACTACCCGTCGAAGACCTACAAGTACATGGTCATCGCCTCGCCGGCGGCTTCGTACTTCACCGGCGGCCTCAAGCCCGTCTCCGTCTGGCTGTCCACCGAGTACACCAGGGCCGCCCCCGGCGGCACCGGCTTCGCCAAGTGCGGCGGCAACTACGCCGCGGCCTTCGTCGCACAGCGGCAGGCGGTGGAGAACGGCTGTGACCAGGTGGTCTGGCTGGACGCCCACGAGCACCGCTACGTGGAGGAGATGGGCGGGATGAACCTGTTCTTCGTCTTCGGTGGCAAGCTCGTCACCCCCGCGCTCACCGGCACCCTGCTGCCCGGCATCACCAGGGACTCGATCCTGGAGCTGGCCGGGGACCTCGGGCTGGAGACCGAGGAGCGGCTCATCACCGTGGACGAGTGGCAGGCCGCGTGCGCGTCGGGCGAGCTCACGGAGGTGTTCGCGTGCGGCACGGCCGCTGTGGTCACGCCGGTGGGCACGGTCAAGGGCGCCGACCGCTCCTGGACCATCGCCGACGGCACGCCCGGCCCGGTGACCATGCGGGTGCGCGAGGAGCTGGTGGGCATCCAGTACGGCGCCCGCCCCGACGCCCACAACTGGATCCACAAGATCGTCTGATCTGGAACTCCCCGGGACCACGCGGCCCCGGGCCCCCGGGGCCGACGCGCCCCGGGGAATCCGGTCACCAGAGTTCCCCGGTTTCCACGGCGAATTCCCAGGGCGCCGGAAGAATGAGCGGTTCGGCGCCCGCCACCAGAATTTCCGTCCCGTATTTCCCGCCCTCAGGCCGGCCGAAGAGTTTCACCGTGCACTGCAGCGGATCGACCAGCAGATAAAGCGGCACCCCGCCCTGCGCGTATTCGCCCGGCTTGACGTGATAATCCTCGTAGACGCTGCCGGCGGTGACGATGTCGACGAGCAGCACGGTCGCGTCCCCGTACACCGCGTGTTCCATTCGCATGCGCGGGCGGCGGGGCACCACGGCCAGGTCGGGCACGTAGCGGTCGGCGTTCCTGCCCAGATAGACGGTGATGTTCGGCCAGATCTCCCAGCCCCGCTCGACCGCCGGGCCGATCAGCCGGCACACCATCTGGAAGACGAGCGTATTGTGCTGCCATGTCCCGGATTCGTTCACCACGATCCGGCCGCGCGCCGTCTCCACCCGATATTCAGGAAGCAGATCGCGCACGCTGCGAAATCGCTCTTCGAGTGGCCCGGCCATGCCTTCCGTCCTTCACCTGCGTCGGGGGTGATCGAGCGTACGGCCGGACGGGTGTGTGACAACAGGGTGTGATCGTCGCCCGCCGATGTCGGACAGGTATGGGCCCGGCAAAGGTCCCGCACGATCCCGCCGGGCGGGCATGCCTTATGCGGGCGTTGTTTCCGCTTCCGGTAGGGTTCGCGCGATCGACGAGGTGAGAGTGGGCTGATGATGAAGCGGTTGTTGGCGGTCGCGGTGGCGGGACTGGCGATCGCCGTGCTCGGGGTGCTGGCGTTCTCCGAGCCGGGCGAGTCGTCCGACGGCGTGACCCTGACCAGGCAGGCGGACGGCTCGATGGTCCTGGCCGACCTGGGGAGCAAGGCCCCCGTGCTCGACGTGTACGAGGACTTCGACTGTCCCGTCTGCAAGGACATGCACGCCAAAGTAGACACGACGATTCAGCGGCTGGCCAGGGAGGGGAAGGTGAAGGTCGTCTTCCACACCGTGACGATCTTCCGTGACGAGCCCATGCGCTCCAACTCCATCCGCGCCGCCGCGGCCGCCCGCTGCGTGCCCGAGCCGAACTGGCTGGCCTTCAGGGACGCGCTCTACGCCATGCAGCCCGCGCCGCACGGCCAGGCGTCCGGGTTCGCCGTAGCCGACCTGGCCGCGGCCGCGCGGAAGGCGGGCGCGTCGGTGGACTCGTGCGTGACGTCGCAGTCGTACGCCGAGGTGCACGTGGCGGAGACGGCCAAGATCCCGCTGGAGGGCACGCCGACCGTGGTCCTCGACGGCCAGTTGCTGGGCAACGAGGCGTTCGACCCGGCCGCTCTGGAGAAGCTCATCACCGGAGGCATCGGCGTCCAGGTGTGACCAGGCTTGTGCCCGGACCTGAGGTGACCTGGAATAACACGCCCGTGCGCACCGGCAGTGTCCATGGGGTGAGACCGGTGTGCCAGATGGTGAATCCATGTGGCAGACTGGACGGCACCATGTTCTACGGTCTGCTCATTATCGGCAGGCGCGCCGGCTGACGAAGGACACCGCCGGCGCGCAGACCTCTCACGTCCGTGAGGGGTCTTTTTGTTTTCCCGAAGACTCCGAAGCTTCCGCAGAGAAGAGACACCTCATGGCCGACGACCGCTTCCACGTATACGACACGACACTGCGAGACGGCGCACAGCAGGAGGGGCTCACCCTCACGGTCGCCGACAAGCTCGCCGTGGCGCGGCATCTGGACGGCCTGGGCGTCGGCTTCATCGAAGGGGGCTGGCCGGGCGCCAACCCCAAGGACACAGAGTTCTTCAGGCGCGCTCAAACAGAGCTCGACCTGAAGCACGCGCAACTCGCCGCGTTCGGCGCGACCCGCCGGGCAGGTATGAAGGCAGCCGACGACCCTCTGGTTGCCGCGTTGCGCGAATCCGGCGCGCCGGTCGTGACCCTTGTCGCCAAGAGTCACGACCGGCACGTGGAGCTGGCCCTCCGCACGACTCTCCAGGAGAACCTCGCGATGATCCGCGACACGGTCTCTCACCTTCGTGCGGAGGGACAGCGAGTCTTCCTCGACGCCGAGCACTTCTTCGACGGCTACAAGTCCAATCCAGCCTACGCGCTGGAGGTCCTGCGCACCGCCGCCGAGGCGGGGGCCGACGTCATAGCCCTGTGCGACACCAACGGCGGCATGCTCCCCGACGAGCTGGCCGAGATCGTCCAGGACGCCGTCCGCGCCGGCGCCCGCGTCGGCATCCACTGCCACGACGACACCGGCTGCGCCGTGGCCAACACCCTGGCCGCCGTCAGGGCCGGAGCCACCCACGTGCAGGGGTGCGCCAACGGCTACGGCGAGCGCTCGGGCAACGCCAACCTCTTCACGGTCGTGGCCAACCTGCAGCTCAAGCGGGGGTACGACCTCGTACCCGAAGAGTCGCTCGCCGACATGACCCGCATCGCCCACGCGATCACCGAGCTGACCAACGTCACCCCCAACTCCCACGCCCCCTACGTCGGCACCTCCGCCTTCGCCCACAAGGCCGGGCTGCACGCCAGCGCCATCAAGGTCGACCCCAACCTCTACCAGCACATCGATCCGGCGCAGGTGGGCAACGACATGCGCATGCTCGTCTCCGACATGGCCGGGCGGGCCTCGGTCGAGCTCAAGGGCCGCGAGCTGGGCTACGAGCTGACCCCCGAGCACACCAAGTCACTGGTCGAGCGGGTCAAGGACCTGGAGGCCAAGGGCTTCACGTTCGAGGCCGCCGACGCCTCGTTCGAGCTGCTGCTGCGCGACACCGTCCAGGGCGAGCGCAAGCGCCACTTCGACGTCGAGTCCTGGCGGGTCATCGTCGAGCGCACCAAGGGCGGCGAGCTGGTCAGCGAGGCCACGGTCAAGCTGCATGCCAAGGGCGAGCGCATCGTCGCCACCGGCGAGGGCAACGGCCCCGTCAACGCCCTCGACAAGGCCGTACGCCAGGCGCTTGAGCAGCTCTACCCCGAGCTGGCCAAGCTGGAGCTGGTCGACTACAAGGTCCGCATACTGGAGGGCACCCACGGCACGGACGCCGTCACCCGGGTGCTCATCACCTCCAGCGACGACAAGAGCGAATGGGCCACGGTCGGCGTCGCCGAGAACATCATCGACGCCTCCTGGCAGGCCCTGGAGCAGGCCGTCACCTACGGCCTGCTGCGCGCCGGCCGCGACCTCACGTAGGCGACCTTCACGTAGGCGGCGGCCGGTCACCGCTCGTCAGAGCAGCTTGGTGGAGAAGGAGACGCCGTCCACCTTGACCTTGCCGCCCGAGCAGGACACCTTGGGCGAGTCCGTCCCCGGCACGATGATCGTCAGCAGCGACTTCGCCGCCGGGGACTTCACCACGCTGGCCGGCTGCTTGGACAGATACGTCGGCGACACCCAGCCCAGCTTGCCGCCCCGCTGCACCTTCTGCCCGCCGGTCCTGCCGCACGACGCCGAGTACTGCAGCAGCGTGACCTTGAACTTCCCGTCGGCCAGGACGACCTTGCCGCCGCCGTTCGAGACGACCTTGAACGACGGGGCGAAGCGCCAGATGCTGCTGACCTTCTTGCCGCCGGAGGCGGTGTCCAGCACCGCCATCAGGTCCTCGCCATGGTTGACCAGCACCGAACGGGTGCGGCTCACCCCGTACGCCCGGTCGGTGAGCTTGAACGCCTGCCGGTCGTCCCCGTACGACGACTTGATCAGCTTGCTGGCCGTGCGCGGCCGGAACTTCGCCCCCACGACGGTCGGCACGTTGTGCGCCTCGGGCGAGAGCGTCCAGTAGCGGTAGGAGCTCTTCTCGTAGGAGTGGAACCCGCCGTCCATCAGGATGTCGCGCCCCTGCGCGTAGTACGTCACGCCCAGGTGGTCCTCGTGGCCGTGGAACTTCATCCCGGGGCCGTACCTGATCGAGTAGTACGCCGAGTCCGGCTCGCCCCACTTGGTCCGGCCGAACACGTATCCGGCCCGGTAGGTCCTGACCTTCTGCTTCGGCGTGCCCGTCTCCATCTTCGGCTCGGTCTCGGCGCTGCCGTCGCCGATGGGCACCATGTAGCCGTTCGGCATGGTCGAGTGGGCGATGAAGTCCTTCAGCGCCTCCGCCCGCCTGGCGATCTCACCGGGCACCTTGCGGCCGCACGCCTTCATGTTCGTCATGGCGACCTGGAGCCGGCCGTAGACGTAGACGGCGTAGCGGGGCGCCTGCTCCATCAGCGCGCCCTGCGCGTCCACGTCCAGCTTGACCGTGCCCGTGAGGCGGCGCGAGGCCAGGTTCGCCCAGTCCTTCCTGCCGTACCTGCAGCCGATGCCCATGAGCGCGATGTCCTGGTCGATGCCGTGGTTGTGGCCCTTCTTGTAGAGCCTCGGGTTCGACAGGAGCTTCGCGTGCGTGGCCAGGCTCTCCTTCAGCCAGCCCGCGTTCACGTGCCTGCTCAGGCAGAGCAGCGGCTGCGTGCGCAGCGAGACCGGGTGGTCCTTCCAGACGTACGACGGGGTGCCCTTGGCGCCGTACTTGTTGCTCGCCACCCAGTCCTTGGCGATGTCGGTGGCGCGGTCGAGGTATTGGCGCTCGCCGGTGTTCTCGTACTCGACGACGAGCGTGCCCATCCAGCGCAGCGACTGGAACACGAACTCCCACGACCGGTTCCTGAACGGGCTCGCGGCCCACTTGATGTCCTTGCCCAGCTTGTACGCGGGCAGCCCCACCAGCGAGATCTCGCCCTTCATGACATCGTTCGCCGTCGGCGTGCCGGGCAGCCAGTCGCCCTGGCACTCGGCGGTGCGGGTCACCTTGTCGGTGGCCTGAGCCGGGGTGCCCAGAGCTCCGACCGAGAGCATGAGGGCGAGGGGGATCGCGAGCCGGCGCACGCCAGTTCCTTCCGGACAAAACGATGAGGGCGGGACATGCTTTCGGAATTTTGATCAAGAGGTCAAGTCGAGTGCCCGATTCGTTAGCCGCCCGATGCATGCTGGTACCTGTGAGATTCGACGACCTGGTGATCCCCGACACGCCCGCCTGCCGTGGCGCGCTCGAAGTGGCCACCGGCTACCACACGCCATCGCTGCTCAACCATTCGATCCGGGCCTACCTGTGGGCGGCGGCGTACGCGCAGGATCAGGGCATCGCGTTCGACGCCGAGCTGCTCTACGTCTCGTCCATGCTGCACGACATCGGGCTGGTGCCGGAGTTCGACAGCAACGCCGTGCCGTACGAGGAGGCCGGCGGGCACGTGGCCTGGGCCTTCTGCGCCGGGGCCGGCTGGTCGCCCGAGCGCAGGTCACGCGCGTACGAGGTGATCGTCAAGCACATGTGGGCCGAGGTGCCCGTTGCGGAGGACCCCGAGGGGCACCTGCTCGAACTGTCCACCGGCATGGACATCTCGGGCCGCCGCACCGACGAGATCCCCGCCGAGGTGCGGCGGGAGGTGCTCGAACGCTACCCGCGGCTGGAGATCGCCAAGGAGTTCAGCGTGTGCGTGGCCGATCAGGGCGCGCGCAAGCCGGCCAGCTTCGCGGCCGGGTTCGTGCGCGACGGCATCGTGGACCGCATCCTGCGCAACCCGCTCGACGGCTGAACGTGGGTTCCGCGCGGCCTGCCCGGCCGATGAACGGATCCTCCGGCGCGGGCCCGCTCGACGACTGAGCGGCTACGCCTTGGGGCCGGTGCTCTCGGCGACCTCGAAGCTCCACAGCTCCGAGCCCGACGCCGCCGGCCCCTGACCGTGACCATGCCCGTGGCCATGACCCTGTCCCTGGTTTCCGGGCCCCTGGTTTCCTGACGCCTCGGCCGCCTGGGCCGCCTGGGCGTGACCGCGCCGGAACGCCTCGCCCTGCTGCCACTTCTGGAAGTCCTCCTCGCTGCGCCAGCGCGTGTAGACGAGGTAGCGCTCGGTGCCCTCGACCGGCCGCAGCAGCTCGAACCACTCGAACCCGTCCGCCGACTCCACCATCCCCGCGCGGCTGGCGAAGCGCTTCTCCAGCTCCGCGCGCATCTCGGCGGGCACGGTCAGCACGTTGATCTTCACTACGGACAACAGAGAACCCCTCTCGTCAGCGCACGATCCGGTGCGGCGAAGGTGCGGGCTCCAGGCTAACGCGGGCCAGCGCCGGCACCTGATCCCGGTCCAGCGCCTCCCGCATGTGCGGCAGCGCCACCGTGGTCAGATGCTCCGTCAGCTCGCCCATGGGCACCGACTCGTCGGCGACCAGGCGCAGGCGTACCTCGGGATGGCCGCGCGGGCACCGTACGTTCGCGTCGGCGCTCAGGACGGCGGGGCTCGTCGCCACGTCCGCCGCCACCGCCCGCTCCATGCCGCCCGCCGACACCTCCGTTACCCCGGACGGGCCGCTCTCGACGCGCAGCCTCCCGCGCGCGTCCCTGCGCCCCTGCACGAGCAGCCAGCGCAGCCCGAGCACCGCCACGACCAGTGCCGCCAGGGCCACCAGCCACCAGATCCACGGGCTGTTGCGGGCGAAGAAGCCCACCACGTTGCCGTCCACGACCGGCGTGTCGGCCGCCGCCCAGTCCCGCGAGAACGCGCCCAGCCCCCTGGCCAGCGCCGATCCTCCCAGCACGACCAGCACCAACCCGACCAGAGCCAGCCCCAGCCGATTCCCCCGCCCCGTCTTCCTGTTCACCACGCCCCCTGTCGTCCGTTCCGGATCACCCGCGCTCGCCCTGCTTCCCGCCGCTCACCTGCCCTCGCCGTTCCTGCCGCTCACTCCGCGTCCTGTCGTTCCTCCCGAATCACCTGCGCCGGCGCTCCTTCACGTGCACCGTCACGCCGTACGGCTCCACGAGGTCCAGCGCGGCCAGCCTGGTCAGCACGGCGCCGCGCACCTCTTGGCCGAACTCGCCGGTGTCCCGCCCGTACGTGGTCGGCCGCACCTCGAAGGTGTGCCCGTGCCGGACGGCCCGGGCGGAGTGCACGCCGGGCACCTGCTCGGCCGCGTGCGCCAGGGCGCGGGTGACGCTCTTGGGACGCAGGCCGATGATCACGTCAGGATCGCCGCTGCGTACGGGCACCATGCTCGGCCGCCCCGGCACCACCGCCGTGATCAGCAACGCCAGCCCGAGCAGCGTCACGACCGCCGAGGCGAGCAGGACCAGCGGGTTCGACCACAGGGTCGAGGCCGCCCAGGCCCGCATGCCCTCGTACGGGATCCACCGCAACGGCCGGCCGAACAGCCCCGACAACGTCTCGACGGCGACGAGCAGGCCCAGCAGGGTGAGCAGGAGTGCGACCACGACGGCGGGAACCCGGCGCTGCGGCCGAAACGCCCGCACCGCCGCTCGGTCGGCCGCCTTGGACTGCTTTGCACCTACCGGCGCACGATAGGCACCGGAAGGCTCGCCCCGCGCCCCGAACGCACCCGAAGACTCGCCCTGCGCGCCGTACGCACTCGGCGGCTCGTCCCGCGTTTCGTGCGCGCCGGACGGGTCGTCGGGCGCACGGTATGCACCCCTGGGTTTGTCGCCGGCCGAATCCGGGATGAGGCACATCTCGGGCGCGCCGCCGTCACCCGGCTCGTCCGCCCCCGCGCCCTGCCCGTCCGTCCACAGGTCATGCTCGGCCGCGCCCGGGTCCCCCTGTTGTTCGGGGCGCTGCTCAGGGCGCTGTTCGGGGTACGGCTCGGTGGGCGGGTCCCGGCGTGGGTCGTGGTCTGGGATTCGTGGGGTCATGGCTGGTCGCCGTCCAGGTCGGTCATGGTGATGTCCAGGCGGGTGACGTCAAGCCCGGTGTGGGCCGCGACGCGCCGGGTCACGTGCTCCCTGAGCCGCCTCGCCACCGCGTGCAGCGGTGACGGGTAGCCCACGCTCACGTTCAGCCGCAGCGCCGCCTGGTTTCCGTGCACCGCACCGCCCGACGTCCGCGTCCACGGGAGCCCGCGCGGGCGCGCGTCCCGTACCTCGGGCACCTCCATGGCCGCGCCGCACGCGATCTTGGTGATCGCCCGGTCCGAGATCTCCGTACGGCCGCGTCGCTCGGGAGATGGCAGGGGAGCGGCACGCTGCGCCGGCACCGCCACAACATCCGGTACAGCACCCTGACCTGCCCCTGAAGCGGCACCCGGACTCATGTCCGATGCCGTGCTTGAAGCGGCACCCGGACCCATGTCCGATGCCGTGTCTGAGGCGGTGCCCGGACCCATGCTTGGTGTCGCGCCCGGGGTGGGGTCTGGGGCGATGCCGGTCATTTCCGTCTCAAGGACAGGCCGGACAGGTTCACCTCGCCGGTCTCGGCGATCCGGCCGACCACGAAGCCGACCGCTCCGAGCACGAGGACGAGCAGGAACGCGCCCAGTCCTCCGAACGCCCCGACCAGGCCGAGAATGATGCCCACGGCCATGCCGATCACCGGCATCCACTGGATGTTGTTCATGGTCCCTCCACGATGATGTCCTCGACGCGCACGTTCACCGGACGGTCCCCGGCCAGGTCGGCCACGGCTCGCCGCACCTCGTCGGCGGTCTCGGGCAGGGGCCTGGCCAAAGTGGCGACGATCGCGATCTCCACCGCCCGCCCGTCCACCGACACGCCGACGAACCGCTCGTTCGGCAGGTACGTGGCCACCGTCCCGAACGGCCCCCCGGACAACCCCGCCACCCCGGCACACTTCCGCACCCGCTCCGCGATCATCCGCACCTCGGACGACGCCCCACCGACGTCAACCGCCCCACCGACGTCAACCGGTCCACCGACGTCGACCGGTCCACCGGGGTCGACCGGTCCACCGGGGTCGACCGGTCCACCGGGGTCGACCGGTCCACCGGGGTCGACCGGGCGTCCCGGGCCGACCGGGCTTGCCGGCCCGCCTGAGGCGACCGGCCCGCCTTGGACGGGCGGGGCGGCCGGAGTAGGTGGGTCGCTGGGAGCGGGCGGAGTGCCGGGGCCGGTCGGGGCGTCGGTCATCGGACCCGGGGCTCCTGCTCCGCGTCTGTCCGCTGTCCGTCCTGCATCCGTTCGCCATCCCGGTCCCGGCCACGGTCGCGATCACGGTCCTGGTCGGGGAGGTGGACGTCGTCCACCCGGATGTTGACCTCGGTCACCTCCAGCCCGCACATCCGTTCCACCGCCCCGATCACGTTCCTGCGCACGGCCGCCGCCAGCTCCGGGATCGCCGTCCCGTACTCGGCCACCAGATCCAGGTCCACGGCCGCCTGCCGTTCGCCCACCTCGACCGACACGCCCTGGGTCAGGCTGGGGTCGCCGCCGACGATGTTGCGCATGCTGCCGAGGGCCCGTGCGGCGCCTCCGCCCATGGCGTACACGCCGGACACCTCCCGGGCGGCCAGGCCGGAGATCTTGGCGACGACGCCGTCCTCGATGGTCGTCGTGCCCTTGTCCGTGACAAGCGAGCGTGGCGAGCCGGTGCTCTCCTCAGTCCTGGCCCGTGGCACGGTTCCGGTCGCACCGGTTCCGCCGGGCCGGTTCGACATCGTGTCCGACACGATCGTCACCCCCTAGATGTCTCCTTATAAGTCCACATAACCCCTGCTACGCGACCGAAGCTCATCAAAACGGACTTGAGGGCGAATAATGGACAGCGCCTGACTCGCCCGCAGGCGGGGCGGGTAAAAGGTGGGCGGACCCCTCCGGCGTCGGCGATAGCCTTGTCGGGTGCGTATAGCGAGGTTCTCCACAGGCGAAGGCGTCTCGTTCGGCGTGGTCGAGGGCGGTCCGGGCGAGGAGTTCGTCTCCGCGATCTCCGGTCATCCGTTCAGCCAGGTGCAGTTCACGGGCGAGCGATTCCCGCTGTCCCAGGTGAAGCTGCTGGCCCCGATGCTGCCGAGCAAGGTGGTCGCCATCGGCAGAAACTACGCCGAGCACGCGGCCGAGTTCGGCAACGAGGTGCCCGACGAGCCGCTCATCTTCATGAAGCCGTCCACCACGGTGATCGGCCACGGCGAGAACATCGCCTACCCCACGACGCTGTCCGACCGCGTCGACTTCGAAGGAGAGCTGGCCGTGGTGATCGGCAGGCTCTGCCGCGAGGTGCCGGTCGAGCGGGTCAAGGACGTCATCTTCGGCTACACCTGCGCCAACGACGTCACCGCGCGCGATCTGCAGAAGAAGGACGTGCAGTTCACCCGGGCCAAGGGGTTCGACACGTTCTGCCCGCTCGGGCCGTGGATCCAGACCGATCTCGACGCGAGCGACCTGGCGCTGACGACCACGGTCAACGGCGAGATCCGGCAGAGCGGCCGCACCAACCAGCTCATCCACGACATTCCGGCGTTGGTGGCCTACGTCAGCGCCGTCATGACGCTGATCCCCGGCGACATCATCCTGACCGGCACCCCCGCGGGCGTCGGTCCTCTGGAGATCGGCGACGAAGTCAGCGTCGGCATCGAAGGCATCGGCACACTCACGAACAAGGTGGTCTCCCGTGACTGACGTACGGGTGCGGTTCGCCCCGTCACCAACCGGCATGTTCCACGTGGGCAGCGCCCGCGCGGCGCTGTTCAACTGGGCCGTGGCCGAGCAGTCCAAGGGGCGGTTCATCCTGCGCATCGAGGACACCGATGCCACCCGCAACCGGCCCGAGTGGACCGAGGGCATCATCTCGGCGCTCGACTGGATCGGCATCAACGGCAGCAATCCGGTCTTCGAAGGCCCCTACTTCCAGTCGGCCTACGAGCCGCAGCACCGCGAGGCCGTGGCCAAGCTGCTGGCCGACGGCAAGGCGTACTACTGCGACTGCACCCGCGAGCAGGTGCAGGAGCGCACGGGCTCGAAGGACAAGGGCTACGACGGCTTCTGCCGCGAGCGCGGGCTGAGCGAGGGCGCGGTGCGCTTCCGCACCCCCGACGAGGGCGTCACGGTGGTCGACGACCTGGTGCGCGGCCGGGTGGAGTTCCCCAACAACGCGCAGGAGGACTTCGTCATCGCGCGCACCGACGGCTCGCCCCTCTACGTGCTGGCCAACGCCGTCGACGACATCACCCAGGGCATCACCCACGTGGCCAGGGGCGAGGAGCACCTGCCCAACGCCGCCCGCCAGGAGCTGCTCTGGCCGGCGCTGGGCGCGACCCCGCCGGTCTGGGCCCACCTGCCGGTGATCGTCAACGAGCAGCGCAAAAAGCTGTCCAAGCGCCGTGACAAGGTGGCGCTTGAGGACTATCGCGCCGAGGGTTACCTGCCCGAGGCCATGGTCAACTACCTCATGCTGCTCGGCTGGGGGCCCGGCGAGGACCGCGAGATCATGCCGTGGTCGGAGATGGTGCCGCTGTTCCGGCTGGAGGACGTCAACCCCTCCAACGCCTTCTTCGACGAGAAGAAGCTGCGCGCGTTCAACGGCGAATACATCAGGGCGCTGCCGCTGGAGACGTTCGAGGAGCGCTGCGCCCCCTACCTCGAAGAAGGCTGGGACCGCGAGCTGTTCAGCAAGGTCGCGGCGCTGGCCCAGACTCGCATCGCGGTGTTGTCGGAGATCCGGCAGAACGTCGACTTCCTCTTCCTCGACGAGCCCGTCTTCGACCAGGCGTCCTGGGACAAGGCGATGAAGAACTCCCCGGAGGAGATCCTCACCGGCTACCTGGAGCGCCTAGAGAGCGTGAGCTGGGACGCCGAGTCGCTCAAGGAGGCGCTGGAGCAGGTCGGCGCGGCCCACGGGCTCAAGCTGGGCAAGGCCCAGGCGCCGGTGCGGGTGGCCGTCACCGGCCGGACGGTGGGTCTGCCGCTGTTCGAGTCGATCGAGGTGCTCGGCCGCGAGCGGACTCGCGAGCGCCTGCGCGCCGCGCTGGCGCGGCTGCGAGGCTGATCGACGCCCCGGCGGCCATCGACAGCCACACGCCGGTGACGCCGAGCCACGAGCTCAGCGCGTACGCGAGCGGCAGCTGCACCGCGAAGCCCGCCAGCGTGGCGGCGAGCAGGCGGCCGCCCCTGCCGCTCGCCTGCAGCACCCCGCCCACGGCGATCAGCCCGCCGAAGGGCACCAGGTAGAGCGTCATCCAGCGCAGGAACGCGACGGCCGCGGCCGGATCGCCGGTGAACATCCCGGCGACCGGCGCGGCCAGCAGGTTCAGCACGAGCGCGACCGCAGCGCCCGACCCGAGGCCGAGCAGGAGCGGTGACCCGACGGCCTCCGACCGCGCGGTACGGATCATCGCCGCCTGCCGCAGCGCGTAGAAGACCATGACGCCGGCCAGCATGATCTTCTGCCCGATGCCGTAGCCGGCCACCTCCGCCGTGCCGAACCCGGCCACGATCTCCACCAGCGCCATGCCCACTACGGCGCGAGCCAGGAAATCTCCGGACATGGGGAAGCCGGTGCGGAGCACCTCGCCGGTCGTCAGGCCGCGTCCGGCGGAGACGCGCAGGCGTACGAGATAAATGAGCGCGACCGCCAGCGTGACGGCCCGCGCGATCACTGTGGCCAGGGCCGCGCCCTGGACCCCCATGCCGAGCCCGAAGATGAACAGCGGGTCGAGCGCGACCACCAGCACGTTGCAGATGATCGCGTGCCGCATGGGCCGCCGGGTGTCGCCCAGGCCCTTGAGCACGCCGTCCACCACCGTCTGGGCGTAGTACACCGGCAGCCCGCCCAGCGAGATCAGGAAGAAGTCCGCCGTCAGCGCCGGATCGTCGGTGAACAGCGCGGCCAGTGGCTCGCGCAGCAGCACGCCCGGCACGGCGACGGCCACGGAGAAGACGGCCCACAGCAGCCATCCCGTCCTGATCACCGGCCCCAGGGGAGCGTGCCCGTCGCGGCGGCCCACCAGCACGGTGACCCCCGTCGGAACGGCCAGGAACAGCCCGTAGGCCAGGTATTCGGCCGTGGTGCCCACGGTGACCGCCGCGATGGCCCCCTCGCCCAGCCCGGACACCCAGAGCAGGTCGATCAGGCCGACGGCGACCACGGCGGTGAGCAACTCCACGTAGACGGGCAGGGCGAGCCGGATCATCATCTGTACCTCGTTTCGATATACATCGTTTAGAGGTATAGCGTTACGATGCACCCCATGGCAAGCGGCGGTGACCTGAGCCTCACCATCCTGGGGTTTCTGCACGAGCGGCCGATGCACGGCTACGAGCTCAAGTCGCGGCTCACGGCGCTGACCGGCCACCTGCGGCCGGTCAGCGACGGCGCCCTCTATCCCGCCATCTCACGACTGGAGGCGAAGGGGCTGGTCGAGCGGCACGAGGAGGCGGGCGCGGCGGCCGCGCGCCGGCAGGTGCTGACGATCACGCCGGCCGGTCGCGAGGAACTGCTGCGGCGGCTGCGTGAGCCCGCCGACCTCGACATCAGCGACCAGAGCCGGTTCTTCGCCCTGCTGACGTTCCTGTCGGCGCTGCCCGACCCCGCCGACCAGGCCGCGGTGCTGCGCCGCAGGCTGGCCTTCCTGGAGGCTCCTGCGAGCTTCTTCTACGACAACGGCAGGCCGGTGAAGGCGAAGGACGAGCCGGACCCGTACCGGCGCGGCATGCTCAAGATCGCCCGGGCCGTCAGCCTGGCCGAGCGCGAATGGCTCCGCGAACGCATCGAGGAACTGGACGCGACGCAAGGCTGAGCGACGCCACGCTCAGCGACGCCACGCTCATCGGAAACGCCCGCCCTGCGGCGGACGTCTTGCCGCCGAGACGCGAGCGGCCCGCCGCGCTCGGTGCGCGGCGGGCCGTCTTGTCGCGCGGTGCCCGTACGGGCGGCGGCTCAGGTGAGGCCGCGGCGGGCCAGCAGTGGCTGGATCGTGGCGTCGCGCCCGCGGAAGTTGCGGAAGGCCGTCAGCGGGTCGATGCTCCCGCCCCTGGACAGCAGCTCGCGGCGGAAGTGGTCACCGTTCGCCCTGGTCAGCCCGCCGTTCTCCTTGAACCACTCCACGCTCTCCGCGTCCAGCACCTCGCTCCAGATGTAGGAGTAGTAGCCGGCGCTGTAGCCGCCCGTGAAGATGTGGGCGAAGTAGTTGGTCCGGTAGCGCGGCCGTACCAGCGGGAAGGCGATCCCGGCCGCCTCCAGGGCGGTCGCCTCGAACGCCTCGGGGTCGGCCACGACCTCGCCGTGGGTCAGCTTGTGCCAGGCCCAGTCGAGCAGCGTGGCGGCCAGGTATTCGACGGTCTGGAAGCCCTGGTTGAACGTCTCGGCCGCCTTCAGCTTCTCCACCAGCTCGGCCGGCATCGGCTCGCCCGTCTCGTGGTGCTTGGCGTAGTTGGCCAGGATCTCGGGCCAGGTCACCCACATCTCGTTGACCTGCGACGGGTATTCGACGAAGTCGCGCGGCACGCTGGTGCCCGACACGCGCGGGTAGCGCACCTTCGAGAACAATCCGTGCAGCGCGTGGCCGAACTCGTGGAAGGCCGTGTTCACCTCGTCGTAGGTCAGCAGCGTCGGCCCGGAAGCCGGCTTGGTCACGTTGAGGTTGTTGATCACCACCGGCCGCTGCCCGAACAGGAACGACTGGTCGACCAGGTTGTTCATCCACGCGCCGCCACGCTTGCTCGCCCTGGCGTACGGGTCGAGCACGAACAGCCCCAGCGGGCTCCCGTCCTCGTCCGCCACCTCGAACACGCTCACGTCGGGGTGGTAGCCGCCCAGGTCGGGCCGCTCGGCGAAGGTGATCCCGTACAGCTTCGTGGCCGCGAAGAACACGCCGTCGCGGTAGACGCGGTCGAGCTCGAAGTACGGCCGCATCGCCGCGCCGTCGAAGTCGTAGCGGGCCTGGCGCACCTTCTCGGAGTAGAAGGACCAGTCCCACGGCTCGATCGCGAACCCGGCCTGCTCCGCCAGCGCCTCCGCCTCCTTCTTGGCGTTGCGCACGGCGGGGCCGACGAGCTGGCCGAGCATGTCCTCGACCGCCTCGACGGTCTTGGCCGTCTGGTCGGCGACCGAGTAGGCGGCGTGGCTGGGGAAGCCGAGCAGCGCCGCCCGCTCCGCCCGCAGCGTCGCCATGGTGACGGCCAGCTCGAAGTTGCCGGGCGCCCGGTTGACGCTCAGCTCGTAGAGGCGGCGGCGCACATCGCGGTCGGTCAGCCGGGCCAGGCCCGGCTGGAGGGTGTAGTTGAGCAGCGGCAGCACGTACGTGCCGTCGTCCTGGCGCAGCGCCTCGATCTCGGCCTCGTCGAACCCGTCGAGCTCCTTCGGGTCCGTCACCCGCAGCGCCGACTCGGTGGACGCCTTGAGCAGGCTCTGCGCGAACGTCGTCGAGAGCTTCGACAGCTCCTCGTTGATCGCGCGCAGCCGGTCCTGCTCCTGCTCCGACAGGTCGGCCCCGGCCCTGATGAAGTCGTCGCGGTACTTCTCCAGCAGCCAGGACTCCTCGGCGTCCTCCGTGGTGACCTGCTTGATCCTGGCCCACAGGGCCCGGTTGAGCCGGATCGCGTCGCTGTGGCGGGTCAGCTCCGGCGAGATCCGCTTCTCGATCTCCATGATGCCGTCGGTCGTGTTGGACGCGGAGACGGTGTAGAAGGCCGTGGCCGTGCGGTCGAGGATCCGCCCCGACCGCTCGAGCGCGGCGATCGTGTTCGCGAACGTCGGCGGCTCGGTGCCGCTCGCTATCGCGTCGACCTCGGCCAGCTGCTCGGCCATGCCGCGCTCGAAGGCCGGCAGGTAGTGCTCCTCGCGGATGTCGGCGAAGGGCGGCAGCTCGTACGGCAGGTCGCTGGGGGCGAACAACGGATTCTCAGCCAACGCTTGGGCTCCTCCACGTGCGTGTTTTGTCCCCTTCAGCTTGGCACGGCCGGGCACGTGACGGGAGCGGCGGACGGCGGGTCGCGGAATCGTTTTGGTCTTAGCCCCAGAGCTGGGCTATTCTTTCGGACGTCGCCAAGCGCGCTCCGCGAGGAGATCGCAGCGGTGGGGTATGGTGTAATTGGCAGCACGACTGATTCTGGTTCAGTTAGTCTAGGTTCGAGTCCTGGTACCCCAGCATTTACACGGACGTCTCCCAGCGAGATGTCCGTTTTTGTTTTACCGGGCGAGCCCGGCCAGAATTTCGGTGATCCGCCGATAAGACTTCCGCGTCGGCGCGTGCGGCCCCTTCACCGAGAAGACCTCGAACCGGTTGCCCGGCGTCGCCTCGTCGGCCTCCCTGATCATGCGGTCCTGCAGCGCCGGCGGGATCACCCGGTCCAGCGTCTGCCTGACGTAGACCCGCCGCACCCGCCCCCACGCGTCCTTGCGGCCCCTGGCGTCGGCGCTGGACACCTGGAGGCTCTCGTCCGGCAGCGACGAGTTCAGCATGGCGAGAAACTCCCCTTCCGTCCCCTCCGCCATGAACGCCGCCTTCGCCGCGGCCAGGAACTTCCTGTCGTTCGTGCGCCAGTTGAGCCTGATCGCCTTGAGCGCGGCCGGATCGCCGACGACGGCCGGCAGGATGGCCGCTCCGAGGCTCGTGCTGCTCTCCGGCGTCTCCAGATACTCGGCCGGCGAACGCAGCTTCGTGCAGCAGTACGCCCCGACGTAGACCAGCCGGTCGATCAGGCCGGGCACCTCGTCGGCCGTCTTCGTGATCGTCGAGCCGCCCAGGCTGCCGCCCACCAGGATGACCGGGCCGTACCGGGAGACCCGGCGCACCACGTTCACGGTGGCCTCCACGTAGTCGTCCAGCGTCACCCCGGCCATGGGGGAGGGGATCGCGGCCAGCGCCTTCAGGTCCTGTGGCGCCTGGTAGGCGACGTGGAACTGCTCCTCGGCGCCATGCCCAGGCAGACTCACACCCACGGTGCGATGGCCGCGCAGCACGAGCTCGGAGTCGCCTGAGGCCATGCCGTTGGAGCCGGTCACGAAGACGTACGTGGTCACTTCTCTCCTCTTCTCCTGGACGGACGCGGTGGCGCCGGTGGTGGCCGCGGTGACGGCTGCGCCCGCGCCGGTGGCGGCGGCGAGCCGGAACGCTGTTCTGCGGGTCGGTTCGTTCATGCCTCGATGCTCGCCCGTACGGCCGGAGGCGCACATCGCCCACCGGGACGGACGAGCGGCGGACGGCGGCCATCAACCGATCGGTGGACCCCCGTGCCAGGCTTGACCCCATGAGCTGGCTCGACGGCCGCGAACGCTGGGTCTATCCGGCGCTCGCCTACGCACTGCTCGCGATCTCCGCGACCGCGGCCGCCCTCACCGGCGTCCCCGCCCTGCCACCCTCGCCGGTGCCGTCACAGGTTCCGTCACTGGGGCCGTCGGAGTGGCCGTCCCCAGGGCCTGTGCAGCCGTCACCGGAGCCGCTGGAGTGGTCGCTCGCGCCCTGGCAGCTCGTGCCCTGGCCCGTGCTCGTCCTGCTCGCCGCCGCCTGGCTGGCCGCCGTTCCCTGGCTCTACCCGCGCCGCGACCGGCATCGGGTGCTCGTCGTGGGGCACTACCTCGTGCTGCTCGCGCTCGCCGCCGCGCTGTCCTTCCGCAGTACGGCCTTCGTCGTCTTCGCCTCGATCGGCTACCCGCTGGCCATCGCCATGCTCCCGGCCCGGCTGATCATGGCGGGCGTCACGCTGACCGCCCTGGTCAACGTCACCACCCAGGCGGCGCCCGGCTCGCGGGCGACGCTGCTCACGGTGATCGCCGGCGTGGCGCTGCCGCTGGTCGTGGCCGGCTGGTACGTCTCCGCCGAGCACGACAAACGCCGCCGCCTGGTCACCCGCCTGCGCGCCGCCATGGACGAGAACGCCGACCTCAACGCCAGGCTGCTCGACCAGGCCCGGCGGGCCGGCGTGCTCGACGAGCGGCACCGGGTCGCCGGCGAGATCCACGACACGCTGGCCCAGGACCTCGTGGCCCTGATCGGCCAGCTAGACGCGGCCTCCCGTACCGGGCAGGACGAGGTCCGCCGCCGCCACCTCGACCGCGCCTCCGAGCTGGCCCGCCGCGGCCTGACGGAGACCCGCAGATCCGTGAGCGCCCTGCGGCCCGAGCCGCTGGAGGAGGCCAGGCTGCCGGACGCGATCGGCCATCTGGCCAGGTCGTGGGCCGACACCGCCGGGGTGGAGCTCCGGTACGAGGTCACCGGGCAGCCCGTGCCGCTCTCCGCCGACGTGGAGCAGGCACTCTTCCGCATCACCCAGGAGGCCCTGTCCAACGTGGCGAAGCACGCCGGAGCCACCAGGACGGCCCTGACCCTCTCGTACGCGGACGAAATCGTCCTGCTGGACATCCGCGACGACGGAACCGGTTTCGCCCCGCAGGAGCGCACTGACGGCTTCGGGCTGGACGGCATGCGCCAGCGCGTCCGCGGCGTGGGCGGCACCCTGGAGATCGAGTCGGAGCCGGGCCAGGGCACGACCGTCGCGGCGGCCGTCCCCGCGCTTCCCGAGCACGGCGAGCGGCAGGATCGCGACGAGCGCTGAGACCTCAAGGGGGCCCCGGCGAGCGGCGGGATCGTGGCGAGCGGTGAGATCCTGGTGTGGACCGATGCCTGCCGAGCCGACACCCGGACAGGGAGGACCGATGGCCCTGCGGCTGCTGATAGCCGACGACCATCCGATCGTGCGCGACGGACTGCGCGCCGCCTTCGACGGCGAGCCCGGCCTTGAGGTGGTCGGCGAGGCGGCCGACGGCGACGAGGCCGTCCGGCTGGCCGCCGAGCTCGCCCCCGACGTCGTGCTCATGGACCTGCGCATGCCCGGCCTCGACGGGCTGAGCGCCATCCGCCGGCTCAGCGGCACCGGGCCGCGCATCCTGGTCCTCACCACGTTCGACGGCGACGTCCTGCCCGCGCTCGAAGCGGGCGCCGGCGGCTACCTGCTCAAGGACGCCCCGAAGGAGGAGCTGGTCCGGGCCGTGCACGCCACCCACCGGGGCGAGACCGTGCTCGCCCCCGCCGTGGCCGGCCGGCTGGCCGACCACCTGCGCAGGCCCGCCAGGGGGCAGCTGAGCAAGCGGGAGCTGGAGGTGCTGAGCCTGGTGGCCGGGGGAGCGACGAACAAGGAGGCGGCGGCCGGCCTGCTCATCAGCGAGGCCAGCGTGAAGACGCACCTGCTGCACATCTACGCCAAACTCGACGTCCGCGACCGCGCCGCCGCCGTCGGCGAGGCCTACCGCCGCGGCCTGCTCACCCGCTGATCCCCGAGGACGTATCGGGTAGAGTCGCGCCCCACTCATGGCTGAATTTCGTCTTCGCGCGGGCGGCTTCCCGCGCTTCCTCGCTCCGTTCATCGCCCCGCTCGTCCTCTTCTTCGCCGTCTGTCTCCTCCTCGGCGCCATCCTCACCAACAGCACCCCGCTCGGCGCCGGCATCGGCGCGCTCGCCACCGGTGTGCTGGTCGCCGTCCTGGCCGGCAAGCACCGCCGCCTCGCCGCGGGCACCGTCGTCCGCTTCTCCGCCGACGGCGTCGAGCTGGCCGACTCCCAGGGCTTCCGCGTCCGCCTGCGCTGGCCCGACATCACCAGGGTCGGCGTCGTGGACACGCAGCTCGCCGACCCCCGCGCGATCGGGCGTCCAGGCGCCGCCAGGGCGCGGGTACGGCCGCTGCGTTCGACCGGCCTGATCGGATGGGGCGAGCGCACGGTCCCGCCCCGCGTGCCCCGCTGGATGCGCGCCCGCCTGGCCGCCGTCCCGGTGGACCCCGCAACCGGCAGGCCGGAGGTGGCGATCCCGCTGGGAGAGTTCGATCCGCAGTGGGAACGAGGCCCGATGGGCGACTGGGTCCGGCGCCACAGAGCCGATCTGGTAGGCGGATAAGCGGTTTGGTGTGGTCTTCCGGGTGCGGTAGAGTTACCTGCGTCGCCGGGGAGACCCGGCACACCAGCTTGTGGACAGGGTCCCGTCGTCTAGTGGCCCAGGACGCCGCCCTCTCAAGGCGGTAGCGCCGGTTCGAATCCGGTCGGGACTACCACTGTCACAAGCTCACGAAGGTCCCGTCGTCTAGTGGCCCAGGACGCCGCCCTCTCAAGGCGGTAGCGCCGGTTCGAATCCGGTCGGGACTACGTCTGCAACAACCGCTCCGGTGCACTCAGCCCGGAGCGTTTTTTGTTGCCCGGCCACAGAACGCGAGATCCCCCCGCCGCGAACGGCGGCGGGGGGAATCGTCGGCAGAACCGGATCAGGGGCCGGATCAGGCGGAGCGGGCCTTGAACAGCGCCCGCCTGGCGGCCTTGGCCACCTGCTTGTCCGGATGCACCTGCGAGATCAGATCCAGCAGCTCCTCCACGTGCGCGTGCGGGATCTTCCAGATCACCTCCAGCAGGCTGTTGACCATGTCGGGCCCGATGTCGCGCAGGCTGCTCACGAACTCCGAGCGCCCGAGACCCGCCGAGATCGTCCACATGTCGAGGATGAGCCAGTGGGTGTCGTCCTGCGTCGGCTCGGGCGCGCCCTCGACCCCGAGCTGGCTCAGCTGCGTGGCCGCGTAGGGACGCAGCGACGACTGCTTGAGCGCGGCCTGCCAGGCGGGCACGGCGGCCTCGCCCAGCGTGCCGACCACGCTCGCGGCCTGCACCCTGATCAGCGCGTCGCTCTCGTCCTCGGCCGCCGCGTCCAGCAGCTCCTCCGCCGCCTTGGCGGGCTCGCGCAGCCGCATCCAGGCGGCGAACTCGGCGTCGGCCTCCTCCTCCGGCAGCTCGGCGCTCAGCGCGAGCAGCTCGTGGGCGCTCATGGACTCGATCGCCGGCCGCGCGTCGACCTCGATGTCGGCGTCGTCCACCAGGTGGATGACGCCCTCGGTGCCGAGCGGCGTGAGGCGCAGCGTGCCGTCGTCGTCGAGCTCGACCATGCCGTAGCCGGTCAGCCAGTCGACGGCGGAGGCCACCGGGTCGCCGGCCGCCTCCCATGCGTCGGCGCCCAGCTCGTCGAGCTCGGCGGCGGCCTCGGCCAGATCCCGCGACAGCTCGCCGAGATCGCGCGAGCCGCCCGCCAGCAGCAGCCGGACCAGCACCCCCCTGGTCAGGCCCGCCAGGGCCATCGTGAGGTCGTCGTCCTCCAGCTCGGGGTCGCCGTAGTCGACCGAGTGGAGCCCGAGCATCCAGGCGTCGAGGACGTCCTCGTCGTCGTCGAACGGCCACTCGGCGGTGTCGTCCTGCACCGCGACCGTGCCGGCCTCGCCCGGCTCAAGGAACTCCAGGTCGACCGCGAGGTTCCAGATGTTCCACAGCTGGGGCACGGCCTCGGCGACGGAGCCGTCGGTCTCGGGCCTGGGCAGGCCGGTGACCTGCAACGCCTCCTCCACCTCGGCGTCGGTGAGCAGGGTGTCCTCGCCGACACGCCGGCCCGAGCCGACCCACACGGCCAGATCGCGGGCCTTGGCGACCAGCGGCACCTCGCGGGCCGCGGCGGCGAGCTCGGAGTCGGGCCGCAGCCTGATCGTGTCGAGCTCGGCCAGCTCGTCGGCGAACGGCTCGAAGTCGCCGAGGTCGCCTGTCTCGGCGGCCCCGGCCTCGTCGTCGCCCTCGGAGTCGTCCAGCATCTCCTCCATGAGGTCGACGAACTCGTCCTCGACGTCGTCGAGCTCGGCCTGCAGATCGGCGAGGCTGTCGGAGCCCTTGGCCAGCCGGCCGGTCTGGGACAGGAACGTCAGGTAGGCGTCCACGGCCGGAAGCATGCCGTCGGCGGCGGCGTCGGGATCCTCCACGACCTTGGGCATGCGGTCGAGCAGCAGGTTACGCAGGTCGGCACGCTTCCACGTGCCGAGATCCTGCGAGAAGGCGAGACGGTGCCACAGGGCGGCGGGTCCCACAAGCTCGGGGTCGCTCCCGGGCGCGTTCGCACGCGCCCACATGATGAACTCTTCGAGCAGGGGTCGCAGCTCAGTGGCGGCTACCTCGATGCGATCTGTCACGCACTCAGGCTAGTGCGCCCGCGAGGCAGTCGGCTCCCGAAATACATCCTTTTGCTGATCATGACGTGCGGCGCATCGCCTCGGTGATCCGTTCGGCCGCCGCCATGACGGGCACCGCGTGCAGCCGTCCGGGCGCTCTGGTCAGCCTTTCGATGGGCCCGGAGACCGACACGGCCGCGATCACCTTCCCGCCGCTGCCCCTTATCGGGGCCGAGACGCTGGCCACCCCCTGCTCGCGCTCTCCCACGCTGTGCGCCCAGCCCCTGCGCCGTACGGAGGCCAGCGTGGCGGCGGTGAACTTGGCGCCGCGCAACCCGCGGTGCAGCCGGTCGGGCTCCTCCCAGGCCAGCAGGATCTGCGCCGCCGAGCCGGCCGTCATGGGCAGCGCGGAGCCGACGGGAACCGTGTCACGCAGGCCGCTGGCGCGCTCTGCCGCGGCCACGCACACGCGTTCGTCACCCTGGCGGCGGTAGAGCTGCGCGCTCTCCCCCGTGAGGTCGCGCAACTGCATCAACACGGGCGCGGCCACCGCGAGCAGCCGGTCCTCGCCGGCCGCCGTGGACAACTCAGACAGCCGGGGGCCGAGCACGAATCTTCCCTGTGTGTCGCGACTCACAATCCTGTGGTGCTCAAGTGCGACCGCCAGCCGGTGGGCGGTGGGGCGGGCCAGGCCGGTCGCCTGGACCAGCTGAGCCAGCGAAGCGGGTCCCGCTTCGAGGGCATTGAGTACAAGAACCGCCTTGTCGAGTACTCCGACTCCGCTAGAGTTGTCCATACACCGATACTGCCGTCTCGACATATGAGAAGGCAAGTCGGATGATTCTCAAGGAGGAGATCATGGGCCGCACACTGGCCGAGAAGGTCTGGGAGCAGCACGTAGTCCGTCGCGCGGAGGGCGAACCGGACCTGCTCTATATCGACCTGCACCTCATCCATGAGGTGACCAGCCCGCAGGCGTTCGACGGACTCCGTCTCGCCGGCCGGAAGGTGCGACGGCCCGATCTCACCATCGCCACCGAGGACCACAACGTCCCGACCCTGCTCGGCCCGATCTCCGACCCCGTGTCCAAGACCCAGGTCGAGACCCTGCGCAAGAACGCCGCCGAGTTCGGCATCCGGCTCCATCCGATGGGCGACGCCGGTCAGGGTGTGGTGCACATCATCGGGCCGCAGTTCGGCCTGACCCAGCCGGGCATGACGATCGTGTGCGGCGACTCCCACACCTCCACCCACGGCGCGTTCGGCGGCATCGCGTTCGGCATCGGCACCTCCGAGGTCGAGCACGTGCTGGCCACGCAGACGTTGCCCGCCTACCGGCCCAAGACGATGGCCATCGAGGTCTCGGGCGAGCTGCCCGCCGGCGTCACGGCGAAAGACCTGATCCTGGCCATCATCGCCAAGATCGGCACCGGCGGCGGCCAGGGCTACATCGTCGAATACCGCGGCGAGGCCGTGCGCAAGCTCTCCATGGAGGGCCGCATGACCGTCTGCAACATGTCGATCGAGGCGGGCGCGCGGGCGGGCATGATCGCCCCCGACGAGACCACGTTCGCGTACCTGAAAGGCCGCCCGCACGCGCCGGAGGGCGAGGCGTGGGACCAGGCCGTCGAATACTGGACGTCGCTGCGCACCGACGACGACGCCGTGTTCGACAAGGTCGTCGAGATCGACGCCTCGACGCTGACCCCCTACGTCACGTGGGGCACCAACCCGGGCCAGGGCCTGCCGCTGGGCGAGTCCGTTCCCGACCCCGAGTCGTTCGCCGACCCGGTCGCGCGCTCGGCCGCCGAGCGGGCGCTGGAATACATGGGCCTGCGCGCCGGCACGCCGCTGCGCGAGATCGAGGTCGACACGGTGTTCGTCGGCTCCTGCACCAACGGCCGCATCGAGGACCTGCGCTCGGCCGCCGAGATCCTTCGCGGTCGCCAGGTCACCACCCGCACGCTCATCGTGCCCGGCTCGATGATGGTCAAGCGGCAGGCCGAGGAGGAGGGCCTGGACGAGGTCTTCAAGGCCGCGGGCGCCGAGTGGCGCGAGGCCGGCTGCTCGATGTGCCTGGGCATGAACCCCGACACGCTCAAGCCGGGCGAGCGCAGCGCCTCCACCTCCAACCGCAACTTCGAGGGCCGGCAGGGCAAGGGAGGCCGCACCCACCTGGTGTCGCCGCAGGTCGCCGCCGCGACCGCCGTCACCGGCCGCCTCACCGCCCCCGCCGACCTGTAAGGAGACAGACAGATGGAAGCCTTCACCACCCACACCGGTACGGCGGTGCCGCTGCGTCGCAGCAACGTCGACACCGACCAGATCATCCCGGCCGTCTGGCTCAAGCAGGTCAGCCGCACCGGTTTCGAGAAGGGCCTGTTCGCCGCCTGGCGCGAGGACCCGACGTTCGTCCTCAACGACCCCTCCTACGAGGGTGCCTCGATCCTGGTCTCCGGCCCCGACTTCGGTACCGGCTCCTCCCGCGAGCACGCGGTGTGGGCGCTGCAGCAGTACGGGTTCCGCGTCGTGATCGCCGCCCGCTTCGGCGACATCTTCCGCAACAACTCCACCAAGATGGGCCTGCTGCCGGTCATCCTGCCGGCCGAGCGGGTCGAGGCGCTGCAGGCGGCCGTCGAGGCGGACCCGAAGCTGGAAGTGACCGTCGACCTGGGCGAACGTCAGGTGCGCTGGGCCGGCGAGGTCGTCGCGTTCGAGATCGACGACTACACCCGCTGGCGGCTGACGGAGGGGCTCGACGACATCGGGCTGACCCTGCGTCACGCCGAGGACGTGGCGGCGTACGAGAATGGTCGGCAGCCATGGCTGCCGACGACCGTCTAGAAGACGACCTGGAAGACGACGAACTGGCGCGGCGGTTGCGCGAGGCGCACCGCCGCGTCCGCATGCTGCCCGCCGCGGAAAAGGACCGGATCGCGCGCCGTTATCTCGCGATATGCGACGTCGCGAAGCGAGATCCGGAAAGGGCCGCGGTACGCCTCGAAGCGTTTCTGGCCTCCCTTGACGACGCGTACGACACGCCACGAGACGAAGAAAACACGCCGGGTGATTGAGTTCCCTCGCGATCCCGCCTACTTTCGAGCCCGTAAGGGGTTTCTACGTCGAACTCGTGAGCTGGAACCCCGAGCCGTAACTGGGGGAGCAGGACTTTCATGAACAAGCGAGAACTCGTCGAGGCCATCGCGGATCGGGTGGGCGACAGGAAGACGGCCACCGAGGCCGTCAACGCGGTCATCGACGCCATCCAGAAGGCTGTGGCCAGTGGCGACAAGGTCTCGATCACGGGCTTCGGCGCGTTCGAGATGGTGAACAAGCCCGCCCGCACGGCGCGTAACCCGTCGACCGGCG
Organism: Nonomuraea sp. NPDC048882; assembly: GCF_040649755.1. Classification (NCBI taxonomy): domain Bacteria; kingdom Bacillati; phylum Actinomycetota; class Actinomycetes; order Streptosporangiales; family Streptosporangiaceae; genus Nonomuraea; species Nonomuraea sp. NPDC048882. The sequence goes on along the minus strand of NZ_JBEZGB010000007.1, from coordinate 324,796 downwards.
CGGAAATCAACGTCGCCGAGAGCTGGGCGCCCAAGTTCCGTCCCGGCTCGGATTTCAAAGAGCTGGTGAACACGGGCGGCAAGAAAATCGGCAAGAGGAAGTAAACGCGAGCGGACCAGCACGCCCGGGCCGGCCGGCCCGGGCGTCCGCTTTTTCTAGGCGTCCGCCACCGGGAAAGTCGACAGCGTGATGTAGCCGATCTCGCCGCCGGACATCGCGAGATTGACCCGCTGGCCGGAGCGGAGCAGGCGCAGCGGGCCAGCGTCGAAGGCGGGGGCGCCGAACGGAAGGACGGTGCCGTCGTCGAGGAAGACCGTGCCGGAGCGGGTGGTCTCGTCGAAGGTGCGTACGGTCCCTTGCATCCGTTCAGATTAATCGCTTCCCGTCCGTCCGACGAGCACGCTCAGGCGGGTGGGGCCGGGTCCGAGGACGGGATGAGGCCCGGGTCCGGCCACAGGTCGGCCACGACCGCCGCCGTGTGCCGCCCCAGCCCCAGCCGCACGGCCGCGCGCAGGTCGTCGGGGGTGTCCACGTCACGCCTGACCGAGTCGATCCCCGGCACGCACAGCTCCTTGGCCCCGCCGGCCAGGTGCTTGGCCCGCGACTCCCCGCCGAACCTGGGCGTGAACGGCCGGCCCGGCCGTACCCCGTAGAACGTCGTCCCGACGTCGAGCGCGTCGGGCACGAACGACTGGTCGAACTCGGCCGCCGCCTCCAGCGCCAGCGCCAGCTCGGCAGGGCGCAGCGCGGGCAGGTCGGCCTGCAACGCCCCCACGGCGTCGCCCGGCGCCAGGCGTACGGCATGGGCGGCCCCCGTGCGCAGCGCCGTGTTCAGCCCCCGGTCGGGGTCGGACACCACGTCGGCGCCGAGCGCGTCCAGCGGCCCCGCGGCGGCCGGATCGGCCGTGACCACGATCACGCGTGCGACCAGCGGGCAGGCGAGCGCCGCGGAGACGGTGTCGCTCGCGACGGCCACCGCCAGCCGCGTCCTGTGCGGGCCCGTCGCGGCGGCCAGCCGGGTCTTCGCCGCGACCAGCGTCTTCACCGGAATGACCAGGGACCAGCGGATGCTCATAGGCTAAGCATCGCGCCTCGACATCCCGCCCGGCCAACCGGGAGACTTGGGGCGCATCCCGCAGGTGTTGGAGGAGACCATGAGCCGCCCCACGCGACCATCGCGTTTCTGGGAGACCTTCGCAGTAGTCGTGGTGAAACCGCTGTCCACGCTCCTGGTCAAGCGTGACTGGCGCGGAGGCGAGCGTATCCCGAAGACCGGCGGCGTGATCATCGCGACCAATCACCTGTCCTGGGCCGACCCCGTTCTGCTGTCGCACTTCCTCTACAACAACGGCCGCTGGCCGGTGATCCTGGCCAAGTCGGGCCTGTTCAAGATCTTCTTCCTGGGGTGGGCGGTGCGCAGCCTGCTCGCCATCCCGGTGGCCAGGGGCAGCAGCGAGGCGGCCGAGTCGCTGCGCATCTCGGCCGAGCGGCTGGCCGACGGGTGCGCGATCCTGTTCTACCCGGAGGGCACGTGCACTCGCGATCCCGACCTGTGGCCCATGGTGGGCAAGACGGGCGCCGCCCGGCTGGCGCTGGAGAGCGGCGCCGCGGTCATCCCCGTGGCCCACTGGGGGGCGCAGGAGCTGCTGCCGTACGGGGAGAAGAGGCCCAGGCTGTTCCCGCGCAAGACGTTCGGCGTGTCGGTGGGGCCGCCGGTGGACCTGTCGAAGTACGCCGGCCGACCGCCGCACGCCGACGTGCTGCGCGAGGCGACGGCCGACATCATGGCGGCGGTCACCGCGCAGCTCGCCGAGCTGCGCGGCGAGAAGGCGCCGGAGACTCCCTACGATCCCGCCGGACGGTGATGGCATGACGAAGGTGGCCGTTTTCGGGACGGGCTCGTGGGGCACCACGTTCGCGATGATCCTCACGGAGGCCGGCAACGAGGTCACGATGTGGGGGCGCAGGGCCGAGGTGACCGAGGCCATCGACCGCGACCACGTCAACCCCGACTACCTGCCCGGCATCCCGCTCCCCGCCGCGCTGCGGGCCACGACCGACCCCGAGCGGGCGCTGGCGGGGGCCGACTTCGTGGTGCTCACCGTGCCGGCTCAGAGCCTGCGGCCCAACCTGGCCGCCTGGCGCGCCCACATCCCGTCCGGCGCGGTGCTGGTGAGCCTGATGAAGGGCATCGAGCTCGGCACGACCAAGCGCATGAGCGAGGTGATCCACGAGGTCGCCGAATGGCCGCAGGAACGCGTCGCGGTCGTCTCGGGGCCCAACCTGGCCAGGGAGATCGCCCAGCGCCAGCCCGCCGCCACCGTGGTGGCCTGCACCGACGAGCAGGTCGCCGCGCGGCTCCAGGCAATCTGCCACCTGCCGCCGTGGTTCCGCCCCTACACCAACCCCGACGTGGTCGGGGTCGAGCTCGGCGGCGCGGTGAAGAACGTCATCGCGCTGGCCGTGGGCGTCTCCGCCGGCATGGGCATGGGCGACAACGTCAGCGCCATGCTCATCACCCGGGGGCTGGCCGAGATCTCCCGCCTGGGCGCGGCGCTCGGGGCCGACGCCCACACCTTCGCGGGGCTCGCGGGCATGGGCGACCTGGTGGCCACGTGCACGTCCCCGCTGTCGCGCAACCGTACGTTCGGGGAGAACCTGGGCCGGGGCATGACGCTGGCCGAGGTCGTCGCCTCGACCAAGCAGACCGCCGAGGGCGTGAAGTCCTGCGAGTCGGTGCTCGAACTGGCCAGGAAGCACGATGTCGAGATGCCGATCACCGAGGTCGTCGTCGGGGTCGTCCACGACGGCATGTCGCCCGCCGAGGCGGGCACGCTGCTGATGTCCCGTTCCCCCAAGCCCGAGCGGTACGGCTTGTGAGAAACACCTGATTACGGCGTGCTCGACTCGCTGTGACAGGGACACCCCCGGTAGATTCGGACACCATGAGCAAGCCACGCGTCGCCGTCGTTTTCGGAGGCCGCAATTCCGAGCACGCTGTTTCCCTGATGGGAGCGGGCAGCGTGCTGGATGCGATCGACAGGACCAAGTACGAAGTGATCCCCATCGGGATCGCCCAGGACGGCAGGTGGGTGCTGGCAGCCTCCGACCAGCGGTTCGCCATCGAGTCGGGCGAGCTGCCGGTCGTCGACACCTCGGGCGCGGCGCTGGCGCTGCCCTCGGGCGACAACTCGCTGGTGGCCTACGACCCCGGCAGCATCCCGGTGGAGCTCGGCACGGTCGACGTGGTGTTCCCCGTGATGCACGGCCCGTTCGCCGAGGACGGCACGATCCAGGGGCTGCTGGAGATGGCCGGCGTCCGTTACGTCGGCTCCGGCGTGCTGGCCAGCGCGGTGGGCATGGACAAGGCCCACATGAAGACCGTGATGGCCGCGGCGGGCCTGCCGACCGGCCGTTACGTCGTCGTACGCGACCGCGACTGGCGGCTCGGGCGTGAGTGCGTGCTCAAGGAGGCCGAGGAGCTGGGTTACCCGGTCTTCGTCAAGCCGGCCAGGGCGGGCTCGTCCCAGGGCATCTCCAAGGCCTCCGACCGGGCCGAGCTGGAGGCGGCCGTGGAGGAGGCCAGGCGGCACGACCCCAAGGTGATCATCGAGGCCGCGATCGTCGGCCGCGAGATCGAGTGCGCGGTGCTGCAGTCGCTGGGCGACGAGCCGGCCACCGCGTCGATGCCCGGCGAGGTGCGGGTCGAGGGCGGCCAGGACTTCTTCGACTTCGAGGCGAAGTACTACCCCGACCAGATGTCGCTCACGGTGCCCGCCGACATCCCGCAGGAGACGGCCGAGGAGCTGCGGGCGATGGCGGTGCGCGCGTTCGAGGCGCTCGACTGCGAGGGACTGGCGCGGGTCGACTTCTTCTACACGCCCGAGGGCCAGGTGATCTTCAACGAGATCAACACGATGCCCGGGTTCACGTCGCTGTCGGTGGCGCCGCAGCTCTGGGCGGCCTCGGGGCTGTCGTACCCGGCCCTGGTCGACCGGCTGATCCAGCTGGCGCTCTCGCGCTCGCCCGGCCTGAGATGAGCCGGTCTCGGCTTGCCGAGAGGTGGTCTCGGCGTGCGGTGGGCCGGTCTCGGTCTGAGGCGGGCCGGTCGGGCCTCGGCCCGCGCGTTCGTCAGGCCTCTGACGCGATCTGGGCGATCGGCTTCGACAGGTCGGCCAGCACCTCGGCGGCGACGTGCTCGCCGCCGACCGTGACCTCCACGTAGGCGAGGTCGGTCACCGCCGTGAACAGCGCGGGCTTGTCGGGATCGGCGAACCAGCCCACGCCGCCGACCTCCTGGAGCCGGTCGGTGGGCGCCATCCTGGCGGGCCTGGGCACGCCGCAGCGCAGCGCGATGACGCCGGCACCCCAGACGGCCACGTACGGAGACTCGGGCGTGGAGGATCCACGCTGCTCGCCGTCGAGTGTCGCGGGCAGCAGGGGGGCCAGCTTGGCGCAGGCCGCCGCCGCCTCGCCCTGCGGGGCGGGCGGCTCGACCCGTACGGTGCCGCCGCAACCGGCGAGGGCCAGGAGAACGAACAGGACGGCGGCGGCACGCATGCGAGGACTACCTTCAGATATGGACGATCGGGCACGTAAGAGTACGCGTGATGCCCTCCACCGCCTGAATCTGGGCGACGACGAGCTTGCCCAGTTCGTCGACATTGTTGGCCTCCGCGCGCACGATCACGTCATAAGGCCCCGTGACGTCCTCCGCTTGGGTGACCCCCGGAATGCCGGAGATCTCGCGGGCCACGGCGGCGGCTTTGCCGACCTCGGTCTGGATAAGGATGTAGGCCTGCACCATCACGTCCTCCCGGGCGATTCGATCACGCCGAAGGGCCACCGTACCCTGTGTGCGTCAGGAGGTGCGTCATCACAGTCGGAGATCTCGGCGAATTCGGTGTGGTAAATCGTATTACCGGACGTCTGCCCCAAAGCGCGGCGGTAATGCTCGGGCCGGGTGACGACGCCGCTCTCGTCGGCGCGCCCGACGGGCGGGTCGTGGTCTCCACGGACCTGCTGCTGGAGGGCAGGCACTTCCGCCGCGACTGGTCCAGCGGTTACGACGTGGGCCGCAAGGCCGCCGCCCAGAACCTGGCCGACGTGGCCGCCATGGGCGCCACGCCGACGGCCATCGTGGTCGGCCTGGGCGTGCCCGCCGACCTGCCGCTGAGCTGGCTGGACGAGCTGACCGACGGGTTCGGCGACGAGTGCGCGACGGTCGGGGCGAGCGTGGCCGGCGGTGACGTGACCCGGTGCGACCTGGTCGTCATCGGGGTGACCGCGCTGGGCGACCTGGCCGGGCGGGCCCCCGTGCTGCGTTCAGGGGCGAGGCCGGGGCACGTGGTGGCGGTGGCGGGCCGGCTCGGCTACGCCGCCGCGGGCTGGGCGCTGCTGGAGGCGGGCGTGCCGGCGGAGACGCCGCTGCTCGCGGAGGTCGTGGCGGGGCATCGGCGGCCGCTTCCTCCGTACGCGATGGGGCCCATGGCGGCCGAGCTGGGCGCGAGCGCGATGCTGGACGTGAGCGACGGGCTGCTGCAGGACCTCGGGCACGTGGCCGAGGCGGGCGGGGTGCGGATCGAGCTCGATCCGCGTGAGTTCACGGTGGCGGAGCCGGTGCTGGCGGCGGCCAAGGAGCTGAGGGCCGATCCGCTCGAATGGGTGCTCACGGGTGGCGAAGATCACGCTCTGGCTGCGGTCTTTCCCGCTGACGTACAGCTGCCGCCCGAGTTTCAGGTGGTGGGGCGGGTGGTCGAAGGTGAGGGCGTCATGGTGTATGGGCGGGAAATCGGCCGTCGCGGGTGGGATCACTTTCGGTGATGACTTGTCCCGATTTACGTGAAGTTTTCCTGTTTTGGGGTACGACTAGCGGGATTGCTGTGACAACGGCGTATCAAAGGTGTTATGAAGATTGGCGGCCACTGTAACCGGCAGAAAGGGCAGCCATGGGCCGCCACGGCACAGGTGGATCCGACGACGGGGAAGAACGGGGGAACGGCAGCGCATTCTGGGGTCCTGACGAGCAAGGTGACGCGCCGGGCTGGCCGTCCCTGCCGGACCAGCCCGAGGTGACGGGCCAGTGGGCACCCATGCCCCAGCGCACCGACGGGCCGGCTCCGCGCGCTCCGCAGTCGGAGCCGTTCGAGACCACCGGAGCCTTCGCGGTGCCCACCGACTCCGCCAGCGGCCTTCCACCGGCCAACGACCCCGCGGGCGCCTTCCCACCGCCGTCCTCCAGGGACGACTCAGGGCCGTTCGAGACGACGGGCGCGTTCACCCGTCCGTCCGACTGGAGCCCGCCCGTGGATCGTCCAGGCGGCTTCTTCGACGGCGCCGCCGATCAGGCGGGGCCGGGCAGAGGCCCCTTCGACGAGCCCGGTGACGGGCCCTTCGGCCGGCGGGGCGACCCCGGCGGACCAGGCGGGTTCGACCGGCAGGGGCCGTTCAACGGTCCTGACCAGACCTCGGTCTTCGGCGGCGGCCAGGGCGGGATGCCCGGCCGCGACGCGCAGGACCCCGGGCAGACGGCCTTCTTCGGCGGCCCCCAGCAGGGCGGGCCCCAGGGCGGACCCGGACCTTTCGACCAGCCGGACGTCTTCAGCCGGCCCGGCCCCTCCGGTCAGCCCGGTCAGCAGGGTCCTTCCGGGCAGCCCGGTCCCTTCGACCAGCCGGACGTCTTCGGCCAGCCGGGACCGTTCGACCGGCCCGGCGCTCCCGGCCAGCCCGGTCCCTTCGATCAGCAGGGGCCGTTCGACCAGCAGGGCCCGTTCGACGGGCGTGACGAGCGCGGAGGGCCGTTCGGCGGCCCCGGCGACCGCGACCCCCGCGACTCCCGTGACCCCTTCGACTCCTATGACGGGGACGACGCGAACCGCACCGCCAGGTTCGACGGCCCGCCCGGCGCCGGCTTCGCCGCTCCGCCCGAGCCGGGCGACATCAAGGTGGCCGGTGAGCCGACCGCCGTGCACAACGCCCCCGCCTGGGCCGACGCCGAGACCGGCTTCCTGGGCTCCGGCTGGTCGAACGACTCCGACACGCCGGACGAGGAGCCCAGAGGCCGCCGTGGCCGGCGCAGGTCGGGCCGTGGCGGTGGTGGCGGTGATGACGACATGCTGGCCGCCGCGCCGGGAGGCGCCGGCAAGGGCCGCGTGGCGCTGCTCTCCGTCGCCGCCGTGGCCGTGGTGCTCGGTGGCACCGTGGCGGGCGTGAAGTTCATGAGCTCGGGTGATCCGGCCAAGTGCGAGGGTGTGACCTGCGCCGCCGTACAGACGACAGGACAGCCTGGGCCCGCCGTCTCCGAGCCCGCCGATGAGGAGGACGCCGAGCCGGCGCCGGAGGAGGAGCCGACGGAGGAGGGCGAGGAGACCGAGCCCGCCGACACCCCCAAGCCGACGGCCACCTACAGCGCCAGGGCGCCGCGCAGGACCGCGACCCCCACGCCGACGCCCACCAAGTCCAAGGTGAAGAAGACGGCGGAGCCCACGGAGGAGCCGCTGGACGACGAGCCGCCGGTCGAGGAGACCGTGTCGGAGGCGCCCACCGAGGACCCCACGCCCGTGGAGGACACCGACGCCGGGACCGGCGTCGGCACGCCGGAATCGCCCGGCACGGGCGACCCCGGGACGTTCGAGCAGTCGTCGAACGCCGGCTCCGTCAACGTCAAGCAGACCATCCAGCAGCGCCTGACCACCTACAAGGCCAGGATGACGGTGTCCAACGACTCCGCGCGTACGCTGCAGAACCCCACGGTCTCCGTGCCCGTGGACGGCCGGGTCGTGGACGTGGACGGCGCCGAGTGGTCCCAGGACGGCGACCTGCTGATCCTGGACGTGTCGGGCTCGCTGGCCGCCGGTGACTCGGTCGAGGTGTCGTTCACGGCCACCGGCAGGGGCGCCAAGGCGCAGAACTGCGGCATGGTCGAAGGGGAGTGCGCCGTCAGCTGAATGGTTGGATGGGGGACATGACGGTTTCGATCCCTCCTCGTGTGCTGACCGTCGCCGGCTCCGACTCCGGCGGCGGCGCGGGCATCCAGGCCGACCTGAAGACCATGCTGGCCATGGGCGTCCACGGCATGAGCGTCATCGCCGCGGTCACGGCCCAGAACTCCCTGGGCGTCCAGGGCTACTGGGAGCTGCCGCCCGAGGCCGTACGCGCGCAGCTCGACTCCGTGCTGGGTGACATCGGCGCCCAGGCGGTGAAGACCGGCATGCTGGCCTCGCCCGCGCTCGTCGAGACGGTCGCCGGCGTGCTCGCCTCCTACTCCGCGCCCGTGATCGTCGATCCCGTCGGGGTGTCCAAGCACGGCGACACGCTGCTCGTGCCCGAGGCCGTCGAGACGCTGCGCACCCGGCTGCTGCCCGTCGCCACCGTGGTGACGCCCAACCTGTGGGAGGTGGAGCAGCTCACCTCCGTGAAGGTGGAGGACGAGGACGGGCTTCGGCGGGCCGCGGACGCCGTGCTGGAACTGGGGCCCACGTGGGCGCTGATCAAGGGCGGCCACCTGCCCGGGCCCCCGGTGGACCTGCTCACGGACGGCACCTCCGAGTACCGCTTCACCGCCGACCGCCTCGACAACCGCCACACCCACGGCACCGGCTGCACTTTGGCCTCCGCCATCGCCTCCCGCCTCGCCCTGGGCGACGACGTACCGGCCGCGGTGGGCCGGGCCAAGGAGTACGTGACGGGCGCGATCGCCCGCGGCTTCCCGCTGGGGGAGGGCATCGGCCCAGTGGACCACGCCTGGCAGTGGCGCCCCTGACCGCGCCGTAGGGCCGTCTGCGGGGCACGGCGGCCCACGGGGGCACGGTCATCCGTGCGGCACGGCTGCGCACGCTGTGGGGCCGCCACAGGGCGTGGCGGTCCATGGGACAGGGCCGCCCGTGCGATCATGCGGCGAGGGGTGGGTATGACGAAGGCCCGCTGCTCCCCAGGGGAGGCGGGCCTTCGTGGAAGTGAGAACTAGCGGGTGACCTTGCCCGCCTTGATGCACGAGGTGCACACGTTCAGCTTCTTCGGCGTGCCGCCGATGACCGCGCGGACTGTCTGGATGTTGGGGTTCCAACGACGGCGGGTGCGGCGGTGAGAGTGGGACACGTTGTTGCCGAAGGTCGGCCCCTTGCGGCAGACATCGCAGACGGAAGCCACGGTATCGCTCCTTAAAACAGTCGATATAGCCCTGTCCGCTGATGCTTTCCGGGCGGAGGGCATGCCGGGACAACCGGCCAGCCAGTTGAGAATATCTGATGCGCACTATGAGCGCGAACCAGAGCATCTGGATCGGGTCAGGGCGGCGATATCCTCCTCGCACAACGGTAGCGCATGGGCGGAGGTCGCAGGACGCACATGAAGATCCTCGACCCGCCCGCGGTGCGCCGCTGGGCCCGCCTGGCCGCCGACGCGCTCGGCCACGCCAGGTCGGAGATCGACGCGCTCAACGTGTTCCCGGTCGCAGACGGCGACACCGGCACCAATCTGCACCTGACCCTGCTGTCCGCGGCCGAGGCCGTCGAGTCGCTGCCCGAGGACGTGGACGCGGCCGTCGTGTGGCAGACGCTCTCGTACGGCGCCCTGGTGGGGGCGCGCGGCAACTCAGGCGTGATCGTCAGCCAGGCGTTACGCGGCCTCGCCGAGGTGCTGAAGGACGGCGAGGATCTGCGCGCCGGGCTGCTCAGGGCCGCCGTGCTGGCCAGGGAGGCGGTCGCCAGGCCGGTCGAGGGCACGGTGCTGAGCGTGCTGGAGTCGGCGGCGCTGGCCGTGCAGGGGGTGGACGGCGACCTGCCGGAGGTGGCGCGGCAGGCGGCGGGGGAGGCGCGGGCCGCGCTGCGCCGTACCCCTGGACAGCTCGACGTGCTGGCCCGCAGCGGCGTCGTGGACGCGGGCGGCGCGGGGGCGGCGATCGTCCTGGAGACGCTGGCCGCCGTGATCACCGGCTCCCACGCCGACCACTACGAGGTGCCCGCCCCCACCCTGCGCGTGTCGCCGATGACCGAGGTCGGGGCGGGCTACGAGGTGATGTACCTGCTGGACGCCGACGACCGCGCGGTGGCCGGGCTGCGGGCGGAGCTCGACGCCATGGGCGACTCGCTGGTCGTGGTCGGCGGCGAAGGGCTGTGGAACGTGCACGTCCACGTGGCCGAGGCCGGGCCCGCGGTCGAGGCGGGCATCCGCGCGGGCCGGCCGCACCGGATCAGGATCACGTACCTGGCCGAGAGCACGCACACCGCCGGCGCGGGCAGGGGTGTCGTGGCGGTCGCCGCGGGCGACGGGATCGCGGCGCTGTTCGAGGAGTGCGGCGCGATCGTGGTGCGCCGCACGCCCGGCACCCGTCCCACGCTGCCCGCCCTGCTGGCCGCGATCAGGCAGGCGGGCGCCGAGGTCGCGGTGCTGCCGAACGACGAGGGTGTACGCGCGGTCGCCGCCGCGGCGGCGGAGATCGCCCGCGAGGACGGCGTGATGGTCAGCGTGCTGCCCACGAAGGCGACCGTGCAGGGCCTGGCGGCGCTGGCCGTGCACGACCCGCTGCGCCGCTTCGACGACGACGTGGTGGCGATGACGGACGCGGCCGGGCACACGAGGTACGGACATGTGACGGTGGCGGACAGGGAGGCGTTCACCAGCGCCGGGGTGTGCCGTCCAGGCGACGTGCTCGGCATGATCGACGGGGACGTGGCGGTGATCGGCGACTCGGTCGCGGACGTGGCCGTGACGGTGGTGGACCGGATGGTCGCGGGCGGGGGCGAACTGGTCACGCTCGTCACGGGAGAGCGGGCGCCGCAGGGCCTGGCGGGCCTGGTGGAGGAGCATCTCGGACGTACGCGGCCCGGTGTGGATCTGGTCGTGTACGACGGAGAGCAGGGCGGCTACCCCGTGCTGATCGGCGTGGAGTGAGGGTCTGCCCGCTCCTGTATCGGGGTGGAGTGAGCGTCGCCGGGGTTCCTGTCGGCCGCAGGCGGTAGAACTTATTGCCGTGAGCCGTTTCGACGAGCCTCTGACGAAGGCGCTCGACCCGAAGACCGCCAAGCTGCTGCACAGCGTGCTCGACCTTGAGACGGTCGGCGACCTGCTGCGCCACTACCCCCGGCGCTATGCCGAGCGCGGCGAGCTGACCTCGCTCGACGCGCTGGAGGTGGACGAGCACGTCACCGTGGTCGGCGAGGTGAGCCGGCTGATGCGCAAGCCCATGCGCAACCGCGGCGGCACCTGGCTGGAGGTCGAGGTCGTCGACGGCAACCGCAACAAGATCTACCTGTCGTTCTTCGGCAAGGGCTCCCACGTGGCCGAGTCGCGGCTCAAGCCGGGGCGGCGCGGGATGTTCGCCGGCAAGGTGGGGCTGTTCGGGTCGCGGACGAGCCCGCGCTGGCAGCTCGCCCACCCGGAGTTCGAGCTGTTCGAGGAGAGCGAGGCGAGCGCCGAGGAGTTCGCGTCGGCGCCGGTGCCGATCTATCCGGCGGGCAAGGACCTGACGCCGTGGGCGATCAGGCGCGCGATCGGCATCGTGCTCGACACGCTCGGCCCCCTCGACGATCCGCTGCCCGCCGCGCTGCGGGCCCGCCACGGGCTCCAGGACCTCGCGGAGGCGCTGGTGGCCGTGCACCGGCCGAAGACCATGGCCGACGTGGGGCGGGCGCGCAAGCGGCTGAAGTTCGACGAGGCGTTCGTGCTGCAGGCCGTGCTGCTCCAGCGGCGCCAGGCCGCCACCGCTTGGCCCGCGAAGCCGCGTCCAGGGCGTACCGACGGGCTGCTCGCCGACTTCGACGCGCGGCTGCCGTTCGCGCTGACCGAGGGGCAGGAACGGGTCGGCGCGGAGATCGCCGCCGACCTGGCCCTCGAACACCCCATGCACCGGCTGCTGCAGGGCGAGGTCGGCGCGGGCAAGACGGTGGTCGCGCTGCGGGCGATGCTCCAGGTGGTCGACGCCGGCGGCCAGGCCGCGCTGCTCGCGCCCACCGAGGTGCTGGCCCAGCAGCACCACCGGTCGATCACCGCCATGCTCGGCGACCTCGCGCAGGGAGGCATGTTCGGGGGCACGGCGGTCACGCTGCTGACCGGCTCGATGGGCGCCGCCGCCCGCCGCTCGGCGCTGCTCGACGCGGCCTCGGGCACGGCCGGCATCGTCGTGGGCACCCACGCGCTGCTGCAGGAGCACGTGCAGTTCGCTGATCTGGGGCTGGTCGTGGTGGACGAGCAGCACCGGTTCGGGGTCGAGCAGCGCGACGCGCTGCGTGAGAAGGCGGGCGGCGGCCGGCCGCACGTCCTGGTGATGACCGCCACGCCGATCCCGCGCACGGTCGCCATGACGGTCTTCGGCGACCTGGAGGTCTCGACGCTGTCGCAGCTGCCGTCGGGCCGCGCCCCCATCACCACCCACGTGGTTCCCGCCGCCGAGAAGCCCCACTACCTGGAACGGACTTGGCAGCGGGTCAGGGAGGAGGTGGGGCTCGGCAGGCAGGCCTACATCGTCTGCCCGCGCATCGGCGACCTGGAGGGCGACGAGGGTGACCTGGCCGCGGCGTCGAACGGCGGCGACGACCGCCGGCCGCCGCTCGCGGTCCTCGACGTGGCCGAGCTGCTGACCGAGGGTCCCTTCCACGACCTGCGGGTCGGCACCCTGCACGGCAAGCTGCCGCCGGAGGAGAAGGACGCCGTCATGCGCTCGTTCACGCGGGGCGAGCTCGATGTCCTGGTGGCGACGACGGTCATCGAGGTCGGGGTCGACGTCCCCAACTCCTCCGTCATGATCATCATGGACGCCGACCGCTTCGGCGTCTCCCAGCTCCACCAGCTCAGAGGCCGAGTCGGCCGGGGCGGCCTACCTGGCCTCTGCCTCCTGGTCTCCGACTTCCCCGAGGGCACCCCCGCCAGGGCCCGGCTGGACGCGGTGGCGGCCACACTCGACGGGTTCGAGCTGTCGCGGGTCGACCTGGAGCAGCGACGCGAGGGCGACGTGCTGGGCGCGGCGCAGTCGGGCAAGCGCTCGTCGCTGAAACTGCTCCAACTGCTCAGGGACGAGGACGTGATCGCCACCGCCAGAGACGAGGCCGCCGCCCTGCTCGTGGACGACCCGCAACTCGAACGACACACGGGCCTGCGCGCGGAGATCGACCGACTCCTGGCAGACGAACGAGCGGAATACCTGGAAAAAACCTGACGGTCTGGCGCACGCCGGGCCGATCGGGCAATCGGGCAATCGGTCGAACTTTCGATCACGCGACCGGTCGCACTTTCGCCGATGTGCCGGGTCGCACGACGACGATGTGCCGGGCCGCCTTCTTGACCGCGCGGCCGATCACGCTTTCGACGACGTCGCCGGTCGCGCTTTTTGGCCACCTGGCCGGTCAAGTTGGGCTCGCGTTACGGCGGTCAGCCGGTGAAGGGTTCAGAGGCCGTTTCCTGGAGGGCCCTCAGCCGAAGTGCGGCGGGTGGAAAGCCACGGCACCGCCGTAAAAGATGAGGCTGTCACTGCGGCACTGCCGCAGAAGAAGACGGAGGGAAAGAGGCCCGACGAGGCCGAAAATGATGATGATTGGATGCCCAGCCGCGGGGACGGCCTCCCCCCGAATGCCGTCCCCGGCTGGGCCCACCCTCGGGTCAGGTGCCGAGGGAACCGGCGTGCGGAAGGGCTCACGATCACGCCGGTCGGCCTTCATGTGGGTCACCTTGAAGGCCGCAGAACTCATCATGCGTGCCCGTCCGGCCGATGTGAATCATCCTTGCGTATCCGAGGCAGACACTTGTCCACTCTTGACCTGCGCGAACATGCGGAACAATGGGTCACATGACGCGGATCATCGCAGGCACGGCGGGTGGGCGGCGTCTGGCCGTGCCGCCGGGGCGCGGCACGAGGCCTACCAGTGACAGGGCGCGAGAAGGGATCCTCTTGACGCTCGATTCCCTGTACGGGCTGCGTGGCGCCCGTGTGCTCGACCTGTACGCCGGTTCTGGCGCGGTCGGGCTGGAGACGCTGTCGCGGGGCGCGGCGGAGGCGGTGCTGGTGGAGTCGGATCCGAAGGCGGTCCGGACGATCAGGGCCAATGTCGGGACGCTGGGGCTCGCGGGCGCCCGGGTGGTGGCGGACAAGGTGGAGCGGCTGCTGGCGAAGCCGGCCGACGGGCCGTACGACATCGTCTTCGCCGATCCGCCGTACGCGGTCTCCGGTGACGACGTCCAGAAGGTGCTGGAGCTGCTGCGCGACAACGATTGGTTGGCAGATGAGGCTTTGGTGGCGTTCGAGAGGGAAACCAGGGGAAAGCCCCTCATGTGGCCTGAAGGGTACGTTGAGGAGAGGGTCCGTCGTTATGGCGAAGCATCCGTTTGGTACGGTCGCGCCGCCGGGAACCCGTAGACCTGGGAGGCGTCTTGCGCCGCGTAGTCTGCCCGGGGTCGTTCGACCCCATCACCAATGGTCATCTCGACATCATCGGCCGCTCGGCGCGGCTGTACGACGAGGTGACCGTGGCAGTCCTCATCAACGTCGAGAAGAGCAGCCTGTTCACGGTTGACGAACGCATCGAGATCCTGCAGACCGTGACCAAGGAGTACCCCAACGTCAAAGTGCGGAAATTCCATGGCCTGCTGGTCGATTTCTGCAGACAGAACGACATCCCCGCCATCGTCAAGGGCATCAGAGTGGTCAGCGACTTCGACTACGAGCTGCAGATGGCGCAGCTCAACTACCGCCTGTCGGGAGTGGAGACGCTGTTCATGCCCACCAACCCCGAATACTCGTTCCTGTCGTCCTCGCGGGTGAAGGAGATCGCCCGATACGGCGGCGACGTCTCCGGTCTCGTGCCGGACCTGGTGCACACCCTGCTCATCGAGCGGCTCAGGGGCTGAGCGCGAGCTGCTATCCTTTCATTTCGGCCTTGTACGACGGCGATCCTTGTCGCCATGCCTAGCGAGAGCAGGATGACTCAGCACCTCGACCCCCGCTCCCCGTGGGTGATATCCACTCATGACCTGGGAAAGCGGCCGGGCACGATGAGGCAGATGACTCTGACTCTCCCGGCACCGGCGAATCTCGGCGTCGACATGATCGGTGTCCCCAAAGACGCCGATGTCGAGCTGGATCTCCGGCTCGAAGCAGTGATGGAAGGCGTGCTCGTCTCGGGCACGGCGCATTCCCCGCTCGCCGGGGAGTGCGCGCGGTGCCTCGACCCCGTCTCCTCGGAGATCGAGGTCGGCTTGCAGGAGCTGTTCTTCTACTCCGACGAGGACGCCTCGGAGGATGACTCACTGCTCGACGGTGAGCTGTTCGACCTCGAGCCGACGTTCCGCGACGCGGTGGTGCTCGCACTGCCGCTGAGCCCCGTCTGCGGTGACGACTGCCAGGGGCTCTGCCCGGAGTGTGGGATCAAGCTGGCCGAGGCCGGCGACGATCACCGGCACGAGAAGATCGACGCCCGCTGGGCGTCGTTGCAAGGTCTGATTTCCGACAAAGATAACGATCAGGAGAAGTGACGTGGCCGTCCCGAAGCGAAAGATGTCGCGGAGCAACACCCGCGCCCGTCGCTCCCAGTGGAAGACGACTGCTGTCGCCCTGGTGAGCTGCCCGCAGTGCCGTTCGCCCAAGCAGCCGCACATCGCGTGCCCCACCTGCGGCACCTACAACCGTCGTCAGGTCATCGAGCCGTCCGCCTGATCCGCTGGCGCGGCCCGATCGCCGGGCCGCCGTTCCGCACAGGGCGTGACGGTGGCCGGCGCCGGAGGTTCCGCTCCAGCAGTTGACGTGATGCCGACCGGGTGCCAAAGTGCCTCGGTCGGCGTTACCGTCTCTTAGATGTGTGCGGCGGCGGTTCGCCCGCGGCCGTGGTGGACGCCGGGGCTACGCCCGGTACCCCGACGCCCACCACGTTTTCGGGCATCATGCGCAGCCGACGCGCCGTGTGAAGATGTCCGAGGAGGAAACACGTGGGCGCAGGTCCTAAGCCGGTGGCCGTCGAGGTCGCCAGAGAAGAGCTGGAGCGGGTCCTTTCCGTCGGTCTCGGCCACGACATTCTGGAGCGGGCGCTGACGCACCGCTCCTACGCGTACGAGAACGGTGGCCTGCCCACCAACGAGCGCCTGGAGTTCCTGGGCGACTCGGTGCTGGGCCTGGTGGTCACCGACACCCTCTACCGCAACCACCCCGACCTGCCCGAGGGGCAGCTGGCCAAACTACGCGCCGCGGTGGTCAACATGCGCGCGCTGGCCGACGTGGCCAGAGGGCTCGGCCTGGGGCGGTTCCTGCGGCTCGGCAGGGGCGAGGAGGGCACGGGCGGGCGCGACAAGTCGTCCATCCTGGCCGACACCCTTGAGGCCCTGATCGGCGCGATCTACGTCGACAAGGGGCTCGACGAGGCGTTCCGGGTGGTCCACGTGCTGTTCGACCCGCTGATCGTGCGCTCGGCCTCGCTCGGCGCCGGGCTCGACTGGAAGACCTCGCTGCAGGAGCTGACCGCCTCCGAGGCACTCGGCGTGCCCGAATACCACGTCGAGGAGAGCGGCCCCGACCACGCCAAGTCGTTCACGGCGATGGTGCGGGTCGGTGGCGAGTCCTACGGCTCGGGCAACGGGCGCAGCAAGAAGGAGGCCGAGCAGCAGGCGGCCGAGGCGGCCTGGACCCGCATCAGGGCCCGCCGCGAGCAGCGCGAAAGCCAGCCCGCCGGCTGACCCCGACCGACGGCCGCCAACGGGCGGAGGGAGCTCTGGAGGATGGTTCTGGAGCTCCCGGATGTTGTCCAGAAGGTGAGAGCTAGGTTGCCCCAGCGTCCAGAGGGCGAGGTCGGAAGTGCCTGAGCTGCCGGAGGTCGAGGTCGTCAGGCGCGGCCTCGCGCAATGGGTGACCGGGCGTGAGATCGCCGGCGCCGAGGTGCTCCACCCCCGCGCGATCCGCCGTCACGTGCCCGGCGCCGACGAGTTCGCCGCCCGCCTCAAGGGCCGCGTGCTCCTGTCCGCCGAGCGCCGCGGCAAATACCTGTGGCTCCCGCTGTCGGGCGCGGACGAGGCGCTCATGGCCCACCTGGGGATGAGCGGCCAGCTGCTCGTGGTGGACGGCGACACGGCCCAGGAGAAGCATCTGCGGGTACGCCTGCGCTTCGAGGACGGCGGCCCCGACCTGCGCTTCGTCGACCAGCGCACGTTCGGCCACGTCATGCTCACCCCGATGGCCGGCGACGTGCCCGAGCCGATCTCCCACATCGCGCCCGACCCGTTCGAGGCCGTGTTCGACGAGGCCGAGTTCACCCGCAGGCTCAGGACGAAGAAGACCGAGATCAAGCGGGCCCTGCTCGACCAGTCGCTGATCAGCGGCGTCGGCAACATCTACGCCGACGAGGCTCTCTGGATCGCGAAACTTCACTGGGCCCGCCCGGCGAACACGCTCACCCGCCCCAAGGTGGCCGAGCTGCTCACCGCCGTGCGCACGGTCATGGGCGCGGCGCTGCTGCAGGGCGGCACGTCGTTCGACAGCCTGTACGTCAACGTCAACGGCGAGAGCGGATACTTCGAGCGCTCGCTGGAGGTGTACGGCCGCCGCGACCAGCCCTGCTCCCGCTGCGGCAGCGCCATCAGGCGCGAGGCGTTCATGAACCGCTCGTCCTACTCCTGCCCCAGATGCCAGCGACGATCGCACTGACCAGCGTGAGCCCGGCTCCGGCCCACATGACGGCGGAGATCGGCAGCCCGTCCGCGATCCTGCCGCCGGCGAACGAGCCGAGCGCGATGGAGACGTTGAAGGAGCCGACGAAGAGCGCCGTGCCGAGCTCGCCCCCGCCCTCCCGCATGATCCACAGTTGCAAGGTGACGCCGACGCCGCCGTAGCCGAGGCCCCACGCCACGAGTGCCACCAGGGGCGGCAGGGCGGTCAGCGCCAGCGCCGCCATCGACAGCGTCATCAGGCCGGTCAGCACGATCAGCGTGGCCCTGGGGTTCCTGGCCGCGCGGGCCCCGGCGGCGAAGTTGCCCGCCACGCCGGCGGCGCCGTACAGGAGGAGCGCGGCGCCGATGAAGGCGGCGCCGGCGAGCGAGACCTGTTCGAGGAACGGGCGGACGTAGGTGTAGGCGGCGAAGTGGCCGGAGACGGTCAGCGCGGTCAGCAGCAGCACGACGTTCAGCGGCCCTGAGAGCCACGAGAGGCGCTTCTCCCGCGCCGCCGCGTCCGAGGACCCGGCCGGGGGCCGCAAGGGCGGCAGCGTCACCGCCAGCAGCACGAGAAGGCCGAGCGCCAGCACCCCGGCGGCGGCGAACGCGGTGCGCCACCCCGCGAACGACGAGACGAACGTCGCCGCGGGCACCCCGAGCACCGAGGCCACCGACACGCCGGACAGGATGATCGACGTCGCGCGCCCGACGGACCGCTCGGGGACCAGCCGCGTCCCGAGCCCGGCCGCGAAGGCCCAGAACCCGCCGATGCTCACTCCGGTCAGCACCCTGGCGGCCAGCATGACCAGGTGGTTCTGGGCCAGCGCGCCGGCCAGGTCGGCCACCGCCAGCACCGCCATCAGCCCGAGCAGGATCGTCCTGCGGTCGATCGCGCGCGCGGCCAGCGCCAGCACGGGAGCGGCGACCGCGGCGACGAGGCCGGTGAGCGACATCGTCAGCCCGGCCGTGCCCGTGGACACCCCGAGGTCGGAGGCGATCGAGGTGAGCAGGCCGACGGGCAGCATCTCGCTGCTCACGATGGTGAAGGTGCCCATCGCGACGGAGGTCACGGCGAGCCAGCGCGCGCGTACGGCGCCGGAAACGTCAGTCGTCGTCATGCCGCCCAGCCTCCGGCCGGGCCGCCGGCGGGAACAATGACGAATGCCGAAGGCTTCCTTTAACCAGGCTCAACGATCCGCCGGAGGTGTGGGGATGGAGTTCAGGGAGCTGGAGTGCTTTCTCGTGCTCAGCGAGGAGCTGCACTTCGCGCGTACGGCCGAGCGCCTCTACCTGTCGCCGGGAAGGGTGAGCCAGCTCATGCGCTCCCTGGAGAGCAGGATCGGCGGAAGGCTGTTCGACCGGACGAGCAGGAGAGTGCGGCTGACCCCGCTCGGCGAACGTTTCCTGGCCGACCTGCGCCCCGCCTACGACGGCCTGGCCGGCGCCGTGAGCCGGGCCAGGACGGCCGCCAGGGAGGTGACGGGCGTGCTCAGGGTCGGGTTCCTGGCCACGCCGACCGACGTGGTGACGGGCAGCGTGCGTGCCTTCGAGCGGCGCAACCCGGGCTGCGCGGTCGAGCTGGTCGAGGTCCCGCTGTCCGACCCCTTCGGCCGGCTGCGGGCCGGGCAGGTGGACGTCACGTTCACGCTGCTGCCCCTGGACGAGCCCGACCTGGCCGGCGGCGGCGAGCTGAACCGGGTCGGTTACACGCTCGGCCTGTCCACCCGCCATCCGCTCGCCGGGCGGGCCGGCATCGCGGCGGAGGAACTGGCGTCCGTGCCGCTGATCGGGCTGGACGGCCCGGCCCCGCGCTCGTGGCACGAGCGGGTGGCACCCTCCGTGACCCCTTCCGGACGTCCGATTCCCCGCGCCGGTAGGGTGACCACCACCCAGGAGGGCCTGACACAGGTGGCGCTCGGCCGGGGCGGCATGCTGTTCTGCGCGCCCACGGCCATGCAGCACCAGCGCCCCGACGTCAGTTTCGTGCCCGTCACGGGGCTGCCCGCGTCGATCTTCGGTCTGGCCTGGGTGAAGAACGCGGAAAGCGCGGCCGTCAGGGCCTTCGGCGAGGCGGCGGCGCAGTTGGCTGCGGAGCGGGCCCCGGGGCAGGGGACCGGTGACCGCGTCCTGGTGGCGTGAAGGGGGACGAGATGACGCAGGACGAGGGAGACGTCCGGCTGACCGCCTGGGTGCGTGGCCGCGTCCAGGGCGTGGGCTTCCGCTGGTGGACGCGGGCGCGGGCGCTGGAGCTCGATCTCGTGGGGTGGGCCCGCAACACCGACGACGGCCGCGTGGAGGTGGTCGCGGAGGGATCACGCGAGGCGTGCGTCAAGCTGCTGGAGCTGCTGAGAAGTTGCGACACGCCGGGAAGAGTGGATGGAGTAGTGGAACGATGGAGCGAACCCCGAGGTAGTTTGGGCGGTTTTGTCGAGCGGTAGCCGCTTTTGTCAAACGCCCCAAATAGGGTATAGTTGTATGTCGGGAGTGCCCATCAGTAGGGCTCAGCGGTTGGTTCGACTTGACCGCCCACACTGCCGGTGCGACTCTTGTTAGGTACCACGCGCACCCCTCCCGCGGAATAGAAGTGCGCGAACCAGTCTGGTCACTCAGCGTGGAGGACCCTTTACCATGGCGAAGGCTCTACTCGGCCACGTCGGCGGTCCTGACCCTCGGATGGTCTCGGAAATGCGCCGCCTGCAGCAGCGTATCCGGGATCTGGAGGCAGAACTCATCCGACTTCAGGCCACCAATGACGCTCTTGCGGCGCAAACCCGCGACGAGGCGATAAGCCGTATGCAGGAGCGCGAGCCGGCACTCACCTGAGAGTGATCGGAGCGCAACCCAGGGACGTCTCACAGAGGCGTCCCTTGTTATTTTCCCCGAATGCCAAAGCCCTGGTCAAACGCGGTACATAAGCAGTTGCCGCCGCCGGGCGGCGCGGACCAGTAGGCTTTTCCGCAGTCCGTTTCCGGGGAAGGGGGTCGCGCTTGTATCTCAAGACCCTCACCCTGCGCGGCTTCAAGTCCTTCGCCTCCGCGACCGCCCTGCGCTTCGAGCCCGGCATCACGTGCGTCGTGGGCCCCAACGGCTCGGGCAAGTCCAACGTGGTCGACGCCCTGGCCTGGGTCATGGGCGAACACAGCGCCAAGTCGCTGCGCGGCGGCAAGATGGAAGACGTGATCTTCGCCGGCACCTCGTCCCGGCCGCCGCTCGGCCGCGCCGAGGTGACGCTGACCATCGACAACACCGACGGCGCGCTGCCGATCGACTACACCGAGGTCACGATCAGCCGGCTGATGTTCAGGTCGGGGCAGAGCGAATACGCGATCAACGGCGACACCTGCCGCCTGCTCGACATCCAGGAGCTGCTGTCCGACTCCGGCATCGGCCGCGAGATGCACGTGATCGTGGGGCAAGGCCAGCTCGACGCCGTGCTGCACGCGGGCCCTGAAGACCGGCGCGCATTCATCGAAGAGGCCGCCGGCGTGCTCAAGCACCGCAAGCGCAAGGAGAAGGCGCTGCGGAAGCTGGATGCGATGCAGGCCAACCTGACCCGCGTTCAAGACCTCGCCACCGAGCTGCGCCGCCAGCTCAAGCCGCTGGGCCGCCAGGCGGAGATCGCCCGCAAGGCCGCCGTCATCCAGGCCGACCTGCGTGACGCCCGGCTGCGGCTGCTGGCCGACGACGTGTGCATCCTGCGCGCCACGCTGGAGCGCGAGGCCGCCGACGAGGCCGCGATCACGACCAGGCGGCAGCAGGTCGAGGCCGAGCTGACCGAGGGGCAGCAGCGCGAGGCCGCCCTTGAGGCCGCCGAGGCCGAGACCCAGCCCCGGCTGGCCGCCGCTCAGGAGACCTACTTCAGGCTCGCCTCCCTGCGCGAGCGCATCACCGGCCTGGAACAACTCGCCTCAGAACGCCACCGCCACGCGCTCGACGCCGCCGCCATCGAGCGCCGCGGCCGCGACCCTGAAGACCTGGAGCGCGAGGCCGCCGAGATGCGCGAGCGGGAGCTGATCCTGCGGGCCGAGCTGGAGCAGGCCCAGGAGCTGCTGGACGACGCCGTGCAACGGCGGGCCGAGGCCGAGGCGGAGCTGGGCGAGGAGGAGCGGCGGCTCGCACTGGCCGCCAGGGCCGCCGCCGACCGCCGCGAGGGCCTGGCCAAGCTGCGCGGCCAGGTCGATTCCGTACGCAGCAGAGGCCGCGCCGCCGAGGAGGAGATCGGGCGCCTGCGGCAGGCCGTGGCCGACGCGACCCGGCGCGAGCAGCAGGCCAGAGAAGACCTGGAGGCCCAGCGGATCGACGAGCCGGCCACCGATCCCGCGCTGGCCGAAGAGCTGGCCGCCGCGCAGGCCGCCGTCGAGGAGGCCAAGGCGGTGGCCGACGCGGCCAGGGCGGCGGCGGAGGAGGCGAAGTCGGCACTCGACGCGCCGCGTGCCGCGCTCCAGGCCGCCAAGTCGGCCGTGAGCACCGCCCGCGCCACCGACCAGCAGGCGCAGCGCGCCGTGGCCGCGCTGACCGCCCGGCGCGATGCGCTGGAGATGGGGCTGGCCAAGGGCGACGGCGGGGCGGCGCTGCTGGAGGCCGACCTCGGCGGGGTGCTCGGGCCGCTCGCCGCCTCGATGCAGGTGACACCCGGCGCCGAGCCGGCCGTGGCGGCCGTCCTGGGCTCCGTCGCCGAGGCGATCACGGTCAAGTCGCTCGACACCGCCGTGGAGGCCCTGGAGCTGCTGCGTTCGCGGAGCGCCGGACAGGCCACCCTCCTCGTCGCGCTGGGCGCGGACAGGCACGATCGGAGCGCGCCCGCGCGGGCGGCGGCTCCAGGAGGCGGCCGGTGGGCGGCCGACCTGGTGACGGTGCCCGATCATCTGCGCTCGGCCCTGGAGCACGTGCTGGCCGACGTCGTGGTGGTGGACGACCTGGAGACCGCGCGCGCGGTCGTCGACCGTCATCCGCGGCTGCGTGCTGTCACGACGGGCGGCGATCTCGTCGGCGCTCACGTGGTCGCCGGCGGCTCAGAGGGCGGCACCTCCGTCCTCCAGGTGCGGGCGGCGCTCGACGAGGCCGTCAGGGACCTGGAGGAGGCCGAGACCAGGGCCGAGCAGGGCGCGCTCGCGCTGGACGAGGCGGTCGCCGGCGAGCAGGCCGCGCAGGCCGCCCTGGAGGCCGCCCAGGCCCACGTCAGCGAGGCCCAGACCGCGCTCACCACCGCCCAGGCCGGCGTGAGCGCCGCCCAGGGCCTGCTCGACCAGGTCAGGGGCCGCCAGCGGGAGGCCGACCAGCGCAACGCGGCGGCGGCCAGGCGGCTGGCCCAGCTTGAGGCGGCGGCCAACGCGGCCCGCGACGAGGCCGAGCGCCTGGCCGTGAGCGTGACGAAGGCGGAGGAGGCCCGCGCGGAGGGCCTGGAAGAGCTGGCCGAGCTGGAGATCCGGCTGGCCGAGGCCGAATACGCCCAGGAGCTGGAGTCCGAGCCGACCACCGACCTGCGCGACGACCTGTCGAGCGCCTGCGAGGCCGCCAGGCAGCGCGAGATGGACACCCGCCTCCAGGTGCGCACCGCGGAAGAGCGGGTCAAGGGCATCGAGGGCCGCGCGGACGGCCTGCTCAGGGCGGCCAGGCGCGAGCGCGAGGAACGCGCCCAGGCGGCTGCTCAGCGCGCCAGGCGCAGGCGCCAGGCCGCGGTGGCCGAGGCCGTCAGCAAGGGCGCCAAGAGGGTGCTCACGGCCCTCGCGACGTCCGTCCAGCTCGCCTCCAGAGAACGCGACGAGGCCGACCTGGCCAGGGTGGCCGTGGACGCCGAGCTCAAGCAGGTGCGCCTGCGGGTGCGCGAGCTGGGTCAGGAGCTCGACAAACTGGTCAACCGGGTCCACGGCAACGAGATGGCCCGCACCGAGCAACGGCTGCGGCTGGAGCAGATGGAGCAGCGGGCGCTGGAGGAGTTCGGGGTCGAGGGCGAGGCCCTGATCTCCGAGTACGGCCCCGAGGCCATGGTGCCGGGCGAGCCGCCCGTCCCCTTCGTGCGCGAGGAGCAGGAGAAGCGGGCCAGGGCGGCCGAGCGGCAGATGAACCAGCTCGGCAAGGTCAATCCGCTCGCCCTGGAGGAGTTCGCGGCCCTGGAGGAGCGGCACGCGTTCCTCAACTCCCAGCTCGAAGACCTCAAGAAGACCCGGCGCGACCTGATGACCGTGGTCAAGGAGGTCGACGACCGGGTGGAGCAGATGTTCTCCTCGGCGTACGAGGACGTGGCGCGCGAGTTCGAGCAGATCTTCGGCCGGGTCTTCCCCGGCGGTGACGGCAGGCTGGTGCTCACCGAGCCCGGCGACATGCTGACCACGGGCATCGAGGTCGAGGCCAGGCCGCCGGGCAAGAAGGTCAAGCGGCTGTCGCTGCTGTCGGGCGGCGAGCGGTCGCTGACGGCGGTGGCGTTCCTGATCTCGATCTTCAAGGCGCGGCCGTCGCCGTTCTACGTGATGGACGAGGTCGAGGCGGCCCTCGACGACACCAACACGCAGCGCCTGCTGATGTTGTTCGAGGAGTTGCGGCAGAGCTCGCAGCTCATCGTGATCACCCACAACAAGCGCACGATGGAGATCGCCGACGCGCTCTACGGCGTGTCGATGCGCGGCGACGGCGTGACCCAGGTGGTCAGCCAGCGGCTCAGGGAACGCGAGTCGGCGTGACGCCGGTGGGCAGCCGGCGGCTCAGGGAACGCGAGTCCGCCTGACCGGACAGGTCGGCCGACATGAGGCGGGTCGTGACCCTGCTGGTCCATTCCGGGCGGTCGATCTGGAAAACTGACATCTTGTGGATGGTTACCTGGGCGTCATCGTGATCGTGGCCGTCGTCGCCCTGCTGGCGGTCGGCGGTCTCCTCCTGCTCTTCAGGCCAGGGCGTAAGACGCCTCCGCCGGTCGTTCCGCCCGAGGCTCCGACGCTTCCCGAGGAGAAGCGGCCCGCGGCGGCGGACGAGGCCGAGGGCGCGACCACCACGCTTCCGCCGCCGGTCAAGCCCGCCGAGCCGGTCGTCGTCGAGCCGGAGGTCGAGGTTCCGCCGCCGTCCGCCGGCCGGATGGTGCGGCTGCGCGAGCGGCTCGCCCGCTCGCAGAGCGCGCTCGGGCGCGGGCTGCTGGAGCTGCTGTCCCGCGACCGTCTCGACGACGACGTGTGGGACGAGATCGAGGAGCGGCTGATCACGGCCGACGTGGGCGTCGCGCCGACCCGCGCCATCGTGGAGGAGCTGCGCACCAAGGTCAAGGTGCTGGGCAGCCGCACCCCCGAGGAGGTCCGCGGCCTGCTGCGTGAGCAGCTGCTCGCCCAGATCGACCCCGACCTCGACCGCACCCTGCACATCCAGAAGCACGGCGAGCGGCCCGCGGTCGTCCTCGTCGTGGGGGTCAACGGCACCGGCAAGACCACGACCACGGGCAAGCTGGCCCGCTCACTGGTCGGCGACGGCAAGAAGGTCGTGCTCGGCGCGGCCGACACCTTCCGCGCCGCCGCCGCCGACCAGCTTCAGACCTGGGGCGAGCGGGTCGGCGCCGACACCGTGCGCGGCCCCGAGGGCGGCGACCCCGCCTCCGTGGCGTTCGACGCGGTGGCCAAGGGCATGGAGGAGAAGGTCGACGTGGTCATCGTCGACACCGCGGGCCGCCTGCACACCAAGACCGGCCTGATGGACGAGCTGGGCAAGGTCAAGCGGGTCATCGAGAAGAAGGCCACGGTCGACGAGGTGCTGCTGGTCCTCGACGCCACCACGGGCCAGAACGGCATGCGCCAGGCCCAGGTGTTCGCCGAGGTGGTCAACATCACCGGCATCGCGCTGACCAAGCTCGACGGCACCGCCAAGGGCGGCATCGTGATCTCGGTGCAGCGGGAGCTGGGCGTGCCGGTCAAGCTCGCGGGTCTGGGCGAGGGGCCCGACGACCTGGCGCCGTTCGATCCCGGGGTGTTCGTGGACGCCATTCTCGGTGAGTGACTAACGGCCCTCCCGTAATCGGTCACGGATCCGGCCTTACCAGATAAGTGTTGATCGACCACTTTTTGATGTGTTGACATGTATCGGTCATCAAAAGATCGTTCGGTCCCATTGTTGGTGAAAGGCCCACCATGAAGAAGATCGTCGTTCATCGGCCAGGAACCGTGAAGCCGGCCGCCTCGGCCGCGCCGCGGCACAGCTCCTGACCCACCCGGCCGGCGTCCCCGACAGGGGCGTCGGCCACGCCGGACGACGGAAGAGGGACGGCGTGGACACGATCTTCCTCGACGCGGACCGCCGGATCGGCGGCCCCTACACGCTCGGCGCGGCGCTCCTGGCCCACCTGGTCCCGCCCGCCCTCGAACGACGTCCCGATCTGGTCGCCGCGCACGACATCGAGATCAGGGCCGCCGCGCCCGCGCTGCGCGAGCTCGTACCGGCCCGCAGGCGCTCGCTGGCCGGCGACCTGCCACGAGGGCAGCGGGTGCTCGTGCCCGGCGCCCGGCGCAGCCTGCGGATCGCCAACGGGCTGGCCGAGTTCGTCCGCGACCACCTGGCCGGCGCCGGGCCCCTGACCGTGACGGCCGTCAACCTCGGCGAGGCCGACCACACCGACCGTGAGCTGGTGACCGTGCTGCGGCGGCGGGTCGAGCCCGGCCTGCTGACCATCGAGGAGGGGCCGTCGGCGCCCGGTGCCGGGCCGCTGCGGGCCGACTTCGACCGCTACCGCGACGAGGGCTTCCACCACGCCATGGCGGAGGCGGGGCTGGCGGTGCTGCGCGGGCTGGCGTACGAGGACGATCCCGAACGCTGGCAGCACCTCCTGCAGCGGGTGGCCGCGTCCCTGGAGGCGATCGAGCGCGAGGAGGAGGCCCGCGAGCTCTACGACCGGGCCAGGCGGGTGAGCACCGACCCCAGGCACCGCGCCACGATCGCGTACGGCACCGCCATGATCCTCGTCCGCCACCACGACCACGCCCGCCGCGACCCCGAGCAGGCCCTGGCCTGGATCAACGAGGCCGTCACCATCACCTCCCTGCTGCCCGACGCCCGCGAACGGGCCTTCCACCTCGGGTTCGACCTCAACGGCAAGGCCCTGGTCGAGGTGCGCAGGGGCCGCCCAGGCGCCGCCATGGAGCTGGTGCGCCAGGCCATCGAGCTGGCCGAGACCGACCTGCCGGACGAGCACCCGATCCACCGGCTCGTGCTGTACGGCAACAGGGCCCAGCTGCTGGCCATGGCCGGGCGGCCGGAGGCGGCGCTGGCCGACTACGACCGCGCCATCGCGCTCGACCCCGGCTATCCCGACTACTACCTCGACCGCGGCAACCTGCTGCACGAGCTGGCCCGGGAGGAGGAGGCGCTGGCCGACTACGAGGCGGTGACACGGCTGAGCCCGCCCTTCCCCGAGGCTTACTACAACCGCTCCGAGGTGCGCTACGCCCGCGGCGACCTGGCGGGCGCCCGCGCCGACCTGGACCACACGCTGGAGCTGGATCCGGAGTTCGCCCCCGCCTACGTCAACCGCTGCGGGCTGCACGTGGCCGCCGGCGACTACGCGCGGGCGCGCGGGGACGTGGAACGCGGCCTGGCGCTCACGCCGGGCGATCCGCACTTGCTGTGTGTGCTCGGGCAGGTGGAGCTGGCCGAAAACCACTACCCGGAGTCACGCATGGCCTTCGATCTGGCCCTTGAGGCCGATCCCGAGCTGCTGCCGGCCTGGGCGGGCCGGGCGGAGCTGGCCTTCGAGCGCGGCGACCACGAGGCGGCGCTGGCCGACCTGACGCGGGCGCTGAAGCTGGAGGAGACGGCGGAGCTGCTGTTCAACAGGTCGCTGGTGCACCGGGCGGCCGGGCAGGCCGGTCAGGCCAGGCAGGACCTGCTCAGGGCCGCCGAACTGGCCCCCGACGACGCGGACGTCACCCGGGCGCTGCACGAGACGTGAGCCCCGGCGTCAGGGCTGGCGTCAGGAGGGCGGCAGGGGGCGTCAGGGGGCAGGGCGGGAGAGCGGACGTCAGGGAGCGGGGTGGGAGAGCGGGCGGATGGGGACCACCAGGGGCGTGCCCGCCACCGGATCAGCGATGATCTTGGCGTCCAGCTCGAACACCTCCCGCAGCAGGTCCTCGGTCAGCACCTCGTGCGGCGTGCCCGAGGCGATCACCCGGCCGGCCCGCATGGCCACCAGGCGGTCGGCGTAGCGGGCGGCCAGGTTGAGATCGTGCAGCACCATGACGACGGTGCGGCCCGCCTCCTCGTGCAGGTGCCGGACCAGCTCCAGCACCTCCACCTGGTGCGCCAGGTCGAGGAATGTGGTGGGCTCGTCGAGCAGCAGCAGGTCCGTGCCCTGCGCCAGGGCCATGGAGATCCACGCCCGCTGCCGCTGCCCGCCCGACAGCTCCTCCAGCGGCCGTTCGGCCAGGTCGGCCAGGCCCGTCATGTCCAGGGCCGCCGCGACCGCGCCCTCGTCGTCGGAGGACCACTGCCGGTACCACGTCTGGTGCGGATGCCGGCCCCTGGCCACCAGGTCGGCGACCGTGAGCCCTTCCGGCGCGGTGGGGGCCTGGGGCAGCACGCCGAGGATCTTGGCCACTTCGCGGGTGGGGATCCTGTCGATGCGCTTGCCGTCCAGCAGCACCTCGCCGCCCTGCGGCTTGAGCAGCCGGCCGAGGGCGCGCAGCAGCGTGGACTTGCCGCAGCCGTTCGGGCCGATGATGGTGGTCACCGTGCCCGCCTCGATGCCGAGGTCGAGGCCGTCCACGATGAGGCGGTCGCCGTACCCGAGCTTGACCCCGGCGGCCTGCAGTCTCACTTTCGCGACCTCCAGATCAGGTGGATCAGGTACGGCGCGCCCAGTACGGCCGTGACGATGCCGACGGGCAGCTCGATGGGGGAGAAGACGGTCCTGGCGATCAGGTCGGCGGCGGTGGTGAGCACGCCGCCGACCACCGCCGAGCAGAGCAGCGGCGGCCGGCCCGAGCGGGTGAGCCGCAGCGCGATCTGCGGCGAGGCCAGGGCCACGAACGCGATCGGCCCCGCCGACGCCGTGGCCACGGCCGCCAGCAGCACGGCGGCCAGGATCATCAGGGCGCGGGCCGGGTTCATCCGGACGCCGAGCGCGGTGACCGTGTCGTCGCCGAAGCGCAGCGCGTCGAGCGAACGGGTGCCGAGCAGGGTCAGCGGCACCAGGACGACCAGGGCCAGCGCCGTCGGCGTCACGTGCTCCCAGCCCCTGCCGTTCAGCGAGCCGCTGATCCAGACCATGGCGCGGCTGGTGTCGTTGACGTCGCCGACGGTCAGCAGCCAGAACTTGACGTTGGTGAAGACGGCGGCGACGCCGATGCCGACCAGCACCAGGCGGTAGCCGTCCAGGCCGCGCCGCCAGGCCAGGCCGTACACGACCGCCGCGCCGAGCAGGCCGCCCAGCAGGGCGAGCGCGGGGATGCCGAGGGTGGACAGCAGGCCGCTGACGCCGCCGTACGCGCTGCCGCTGGCCACCACGCCGGCCACCACGGTGACCGAGGCGCCGGTGGTAACGCCGAGGATCTCGGGGCTGGCCAGGGGGTTGCGCGCGATCGACTGGATGATCGCGCCCGACAGCGCCAGCGCGGCTCCGACCAGGGCGCCGGTGAGCGCGCGGGGCAGCCGCAGCTCCATGATGACGAAGTGCGCGGGACTGGCGGCGTCGAACGTGCCCGTGACGACGTCCGCCAGCGTCATCGGGAGCTCGCCGATGCGCATGTTCAAAGCCATGAGCAGGGCGAGCAGGACGACGCCGGTCAGGGTGAGCACGACGACGCGCGGCCGTACCTGCCAGGACAGGCCGCCGACGCGCAGGGGAAGGGTGGTCATCACAGCCGCACGGGCTTCCTGCGGCGGACCAGGGCGACGAAGAACGGGGCGCCGAGCAGCGCGAGCACCACGCCCACCTCCAGCTCTCCCGGCGGCGCCACCACGCGGCCGATCACGTCGGCGACCAGCAGCAGCGCCGCGCCGATCAGCCCCGAGAACGGCAGCAGCCACCGATGGTCGGTGCCCGACAGCGGCCGGGCCAGGTGCGGCACGATGAGCCCGACGAACGCCAGCGACCCGCAGGCGGCGACCGCCGCGCCCGACAGCAGGGTGACGGCGGCGACGCCGATGGTGCGGGTCATGGCGATGTTCTGGCCGAGGCTTCTGGCCACGTCCTCGCCCAGGGAGAGCGCGTTGAGCCCTGGGGCGTTCACCACCGCCAGCACCAGACCGGCCAGGATGAACGGCAGCACCTGCCACACCACGTCGCCGCCCCTGGCCGCGATGGAGCCCGCCTGCCAGAACCGGAACACGTCCATCGCCTGCTCGTCGAGGAGCACGATGGCCGAGGTCAGGGCGTACAGCAGGGCGCTGACGGCGGTGCCGGCCAGGGCCAGCGTGACCGGGGTCGGCCCGCCCCTGCCGCCGACCATGCCCAGCGCGAACACCGCCACGCTGGCCACCAGCGCGCCCGCCAGGCCGAACCAGATGTAGACCAGCAGGCTCGACGCGCCGAACAGGATGATCGACGACACCATCGCGAACGCCGCCCCCTGCGTGACGCCGAGCAGACCGGGGTCGGCCAGCGGGTTGCGGGTGTGGCCCTGCATGAGCGCGCCCGCCACGCCCAGCGCGAGCCCGGCGAGCACGCCGAGCACGGTCCTGGGGATGCGCAGCGAGCGGATGACGATGTCGTTCTCGGTGCCGGTCGGGGCGGTGAGCGCGTGCCAGGCGTCGGCCGGCGGCACGGACTTGGAGCCGATCGTGATGCTCAGCACCACCGCGACGGCGACCGAGGCGAGCAGGACAAGCAGGATCGTGAGCCGGCGGGTGCGGAGCCCATGGAGACGCGGGGCGACGGCTGTTGCGCTCACCCGGCTCCTCCTCGACGTTCGTGATTCCGCTGAAGTATGCCAGGTTAGGCTAAGGCTTACCTAATTTAGGTTTGCCTTACTTTGGAGAAGAGGTACTTCATGAGACCGTCGCGCGTGCTCGCCGTGGCGCTGCTGATGGCGAGTCTGGCCGCCTGCGGTTCGCCGGAGCCCGCCGCCACCTCCGCGACCTCCGGTACTGGTGCGGCCCCCTTCAGGACGGTCGAGCACGCGATGGGCGAAACGGTCATCCCGACCCGGCCGCAGCGGGTGGTGGCGCTCGACCAGAGCTTCGTGGACGCCGTGCTGACGCTGGAGACGCCGGTGGTGGGGTACACGACGTACCGCTCGATCGACTCCACGCTGCCCGGCTACCTCGGGCCGGTCGCCGAGCGGTACGGCAAGGAGGCGACCCCGGTCGGCACCCTGGAGGAGCCTAGCCTGGAGAAGGTCATCGCGCTCAAGCCCGACCTGATCGTCTCGGCCAAGGTGCGGCACGAGGCGCTGTACGACAAGCTCGCCAAGATCGCGCCGACCGTGTTCAGCGAGACCACGGGGGCGATCTGGAAGGACAACCTGCGCCTGATGGGCCGGGCCCTGGGCAAGGAGGAGCTGGCCGAGACCCGGATCAAGGAGTACGAGCAGCGGGCGCGCACCATCGGGGCCGCGATCAAGGAGAAGGAGGGCGAAATGCCGACGATCTCCATCGTGCGCTTCGCCGGCGAGCCCACGACCCGGCTGTACGTGGAGAACTCCTACTCGGGCGTGGTCATGAAGGACGTCGGGTTCCCGCGTCCCGAGGGGCAGCCGGCCAAGCAGGACGCCATCGCGGTCGACGTGAGCCAGGAGCGGATCGCCGACCTGGACGCCGAGCACATCTTCGTGGCCACCTACCCGGACCCGTCGAGCGACGGGCCGAAGGAGAAGTTCACCGCCAACCCCCTGTGGGGCAAGCTCAAGGGGGCCAAGCACGAGGTGGGCGACCTGACGTGGATGAGCGCCGTGGGCATCCAGGGCGCGCACGCGATCCTGGACGACGTGGCCGAGTTCTTCACCGTGGACCCGGCCAGACCCTAGCCGGTCAGGAATGCGCGCAGCTCCGTCAGATGGGGCGCCACGTCGAGCCCGTTGGCGGCCAGCCAGCGGGGATCGCCGTACGTGCCCTTGTACCGGTCGCCGCTGTCGCACACCAGTGTCACGATGCTGCCCTGCTCGCCCGCCGCGCGCATCTCCTCGACGAGCTCCACGCAGGCGGCCAGGTTGGTGCCGGTCGAGCCTCCGACGTCGAGGCCGGTCACCTCGCGGGCCCAGTGCATGGCCGCGATCGAGCGGGCGTCCGGCACGGCGATCATGCGGTCGATCACCATGGGCTGGAACGAGGGCTCCACGCGGGGCCGGCCGATGCCCTCGATGCGCGAGCCGGGAGCGGTGACCTCGCTGTCGCCCGAGGTCCAGCTCGGGTAGAAGGCCGAGCCCTCCGGATCGACGACGGCCAGGCGGGTGGCGTGGCGGCGGTAGCGGATGTAGCGGCCTATGGTGGAGGAGGTGCCGCCGGTGCCGGCGCCGACCACGATCCAGGCCGGCTCGGGATGCGGCTCCATGGACATCTGGGAATAGATGGATTCGGCGATGTTGTTGTTGCCGCGCCAGTCGGTGGCCCGCTCCGCGTAGGTGAACTGGTCCATGAAGTGGCCGCCGGTCTCAGTGGCCAAGCGGTGAGATTCGTCATAGATCGTGCCGGGATCGTCCACCAAGTGACACTTGCCGCCGTAGAACTCGATGAGGTGGATCTTCTCCGGTGACGTGGACGCCGGCATGACCGCGATGAAGGGCAGGCCGAGCAGGCGGGCGAAGTACGCCTCGCTCACGGCGGTCGATCCGCTGGACGCCTCGACCACCGTCGTGGCGGGGCCGATCCAGCCGTTGGCCAGGCCGTACAGGAACAGGGACCGGGCAAGTCGATGTTTGAGTGAACCGGTTGGGTGCACCGATTCGTCTTTCAAGTAGAGGTTTACTCCCCAATGCGAGGGAAGCGGGAAGACGTGCAGATGAGTGTCGCAACTTCGATTGGCGTCGGCCTCGACCTTGCGGATGGCCTCAGCCACCCAGCGGCGTGCACCAGCGTCGTGGCGGTCCACGGAAATCATGTCCATACGCTATCCCATGTGACTCTCGCCACTATTACTGCAGGATTGGATAGGTAGTGTTATGATAAAGATACTTGTCCCGCCGTGGACGTGATGACGCACGCCGCGAGCAGTAGGACGAAACCCCTCTCTGATCACCGCGGAACCTCCCTAACGCGTCCCTTACCTGGGTCTTGCGATGATGGAACCGCTATCAGGCGGCTTGTGCCGAAACGGGGGATAGCGCAAGGGGGAATGAATTGATCACCATGACCGATGAGCAGCGTCAAGACTGGTTCGAGCGCGATGTCGTGCCCGTGACGTCGCAGCTTTTCGCCTCCGCCATGCGCCTGACCCGTAACACCGCGGACGCGGAGGACCTGGTGCAGGAGACGGTGGCGAAGGCGTACACGTCGTACCACCAGTTCCGCGAGGGCACCAACCTCAAGGCGTGGCTGCACCGCATCCTGACCAACAACTTCATCAACGACTACCGCAAGAAGCAGCGCTCGCCCAAGCTGTCCGCCGCCGAGGACATCGAGGACTGGCAGCTGCACGCCGCCGAGTCGCACAGCTCTTCCGGGCTGCGCTCCGCCGAGACCGAGGCGCTCGACCGGCTGCCCGACAACGTCGTGATGAACGCCCTGCGCTCCCTGCCCGAGGACTTCCGCGTGGCCGTCTACCTGGCCGACGTGGAGGGGTTCGCGTACAAGGAGATCGCCGAGCGCATGGGCACGCCCATCGGCACCGTGATGTCGAGGCTGCACCGGGGCCGCCGCCAGCTTCGGGTGATGCTGGAGGAGTACGCCCGCGAGGAAGGCGCACTGCGCATTCCCGTGCAGGCCCAGCACGCCGCCTAGACCGATCGTCCCGCCTTCAGGGCTCCATCCGGAGATGGAGGCGGACGCGTAACCCGTCGTCTTCCGTGCGCAGCTCCACGAGGTCGCAGAGCTGCCTGCTGATCCAGAGCCCGTATCCCCGTGGGGATTCGGGCTCCGGTGGTATGTAGCCGGGTAAAGGGTCGTCCAGGGAGCCGCCGGGGTCGGTGATCTCGCAGACCAGCTCTCCTTCGGCCGGCCACATCGCGATCGTGCCGTAGCCGGCTCCGTGCTCGACGCTGTTGGCGGCGATCTCGGACACGCTGATCACCAGTGACGTGATCAGGTTGCCGTCCATGCCGGCCGCCCTGGCGTAGTCGCCGACGCGTTGACGCAGCCGTTTCAGCTCCCGCGCGGTGAACCTGATCGTCTCGGCCGGGCTCCCCGGCGCGGGCAGGGGGACGCGGTCGTGGTCGAGGACCAGGTCGTGCGGCTCGACGAACCGGGTGCTGGTCACCTCTCCGTCCGTGCCGAGCAGCACCGGATGGTTGATCGCGCTGAAGTCGCGTACCTCGTCGGGCACGTGGCGCAGGTCGTACAGGCAGAACATGGTCGCGGCGGCCGGGCGGAGCGCCGCGTTGAGCACGGACTCGTAGCGGATCAGCTCCCTGATCTCGCGCTCGCTCCTGCCGGTCCACACGGGTTCGCCGACCACGAGGGTGCGCCGGCCGCGCGTGTACTCGTGGTAGGCGGCCAGCGTCCGGTACGGGTGGTCGTACCAGGAGGTGGAGACCCGGCTGTCGATGCGGCCCGCGTCCTGGCCCAGCGCCTCGGCCAGCAGGGAGAGCTTGGCCGCGCAGGTGACGACCAGCACGCGCGTGCCGTCGTCCAGGGCGGCGCGGACGCGCGGCGCGATCAGGTCCAGAAAGGACTCATCGGAGTCGTACGGCACCGCGACGTGCTTCAACGACTCCTCATCGAAACGTGCCCGCTCACGGTGCACGGGCGAAACGTAGCAAGCGCTAGAGGGGCTGCGCAACGGCTATGAGCGCCACCGAGGCCAGTGCGCATAGGACGCCGCCCAGTTGCACGGGCCGCAGCCGCTCACCGAGCACCCGGTTGGCCAGCAGCAGCGTGCTCGCCGGATAGAGCGAGACCAGCACGGCGACCAGGCTGAGCAGGCCCTCCTGCTGGGCCAGCAGGTAGAGCACGTTGGCCGCCATGTCGAGCACGCCCGCGGCCACGATGATGTGCAGCGACCCCGGGCCCGGCCTGAGCGCGCGCCGCGTGAGCAGTGCCAGCAGGGCCACCGTGGTCACCGACGACAGGCGGGCGCCGACCAGCGGCCACAGCCCCGACTCGTGCGGCGCCATGGACAGCAGGATGAAGAACCCGCCGAACCCCGCGCCCGCGGCCAGCGCCACCAGCACCGAGACGAGCGAGCCGCGCCCGCCGCCGGACTTGTCCTGGCTCACCAGCAGCACCGAGCCCAGCGCCAGCGCCACGCCCACCAGCGCCCACGCGTGCGGGCGCTCGCCGGCGGCCAGCCCGAACACCACCGGCAGCGCGGCCGAGGTCACCGCCGTCGTGGGCGCCACCACCGACATGACGCCCGTGGCCAGCGCCCGGTAGAAGAGCACCAGCCCGGCCGCTCCCGACAGGCCCGCCGCGAGGCCCCAGGCCAGGGCCGGATCGCTGTAGGCGCCGGGCAGCAGCGGCAGCAGGCCGAGGATCAGCGCCAGGCCGGCGAGCTGGGAGAGCGTGACCACCGACAGCACCTGCGCGCGGCGGGTGGCCAGGCCGCCGAAGAAGTCGGCGGTGCCGTACACGATCGCGCAGGCCGTGGCCAGGATCACCGTCACCGGGCTTCCCTTCAGTTCAATGTGTTGCACTGTTGGTACAACGGACAGAGTACAGTCCTTTGTACCTTTCCTTCACTACACTGAACTCCCATGGAAGATCCGGAGATGATCACCCAGGCCATCGCCAGCAACGTGCGCGCCCAGCGCGCGCACCGCGGGCTGACCCTCGACGCGCTGGCCGCCAGGTCGGGAGTGAGCAGGGGCATGCTGGTCCAGGTCGAGCAGGGCCGGACGAATCCGAGCGTCACCACCCTCACCCGGATCGCCTCCGCGCTCGGCGTCACCGTGGCCAGGCTGGTCGAGGTCGCCGACGTGCCGGTCGTGCGGGTGGTGGACAAGGCGGACGTGGTCACGTTCGACCAGGGAGACGTACGCGCGCGGCTGCTGGTGGGCGCGGACGTGCCGATGATCCTCGAACTATGGGACTGGCGGCTCGCGCCCGGCGAGCACCACGACGGCGACGCGCATCCGCCCGGCACCCGCGAGATGCTGACCGTGCTCGCGGGGGAGCTGACGCTCACGGTCTACGGCAAGAGCCATGTGATCGGCGAGGACGACGCCGCGCTCTTCACCGCCGACCGGCCCCACGTCTACGCGAACAGGGGCGAGATGGAGCTCAGGTTCGTCATGGTCGTCGCCGAGCCGCGGGAGCCGCACGACCCGTCCTGAGGCTCGTGACCCGGCCCGAGCCGCGCGAGTCCGCGTGTGACGCGTGACCCGGCTTGAGACGGTCCGCCTGGACCGGCGCCACGCCGCGCATTCGCCCCTGACCAAATATCGTGAACGGCCCCCTGATCACCCGGTGGAGTTTCATGATTACTCCATGTCTTGGACGGCTGATGCCCGTTGCTGGGTACATCCCTTGTGTGCGGCGGGCCGCTCCGGCGGTCGTCCGCGGATGTCGCGACGTCGGCAGGGGGTGGCGTGTGAGTGAGGCCCGAGCGGCGACGGAGAAGCTCATGGCCGAGCTTCATGGTCTGGGCGTCACCTGCGCGTACGAAGTGGGCGACGACGAGACCATCTCGGTATGGATCGGCCTGGTCGTGCGTTATAGGGATGGTTTTTACCGCTGGCAGGAAGGGCCGGTGAAACGTCGGCATCTGGGCACAGATCCGGTCGGATGTGCCATGCGCGTGGCGCGCCGCTACCAGGAATTGCAGACGGATATCCCAATCTGGTGGGACGACCTGGCCAGGGAGCTGCGGGGGGCACCGGTCCAGGATTATCCGTAGGCCCCCGCGTGCGGTGTTTCGGGGGGAAGCATGCGCGTATGGGCCTTGCCGCTGGCCCTGCTCGCCCTGGTGAGCTGTGTCACCTTGTCGGTGCCGCGCCTACAGCAGCAGTACGTGGTGCCGGTCGTGCCGCTGACGCGGCCCGTCGTCGATCCCGACTCGCTGGCCAAGAGGCTGATCTCGATGCAGGCCGGCTGGCCGCGCAGCCGCAGGTTCGACTGCGCCCGGCTCAAGTGCGTGGCCCTCACCTTCGACGACGGCCCCGGCGAGCACACCGGCCGGCTGCTCGACATGCTGAGCACGCGTGACGTCAAGGCCACCTTCTTCGTCATCGGGCAGATGGTGGCCGCCGACAAGGGCGGCCACACCGTCCGGCGCATCGTGGGCGACGGCCACGAGATCGGCAACCACTCCTGGAGCCATCCTGCGCTCTCCGAGTTGCCGCACGAGGCGGTCAAACGCGAGCTCAAGCACACCGAGGACATCGTGCAGCGGCTCACGGGGGTGCGGATGCGGGTGATGCGGCCACCGTACGGGGCGACGGACGAGGCCGTGGCGGCCGAGACGCGCCGCGAAGGGCTCGCGCAGATCCTGTGGAGCGTCGACACCCTCGACTGGCGCGACCGGGAGAGCGCAACCGTGGTCAAGCGCGCCAGCCAGGCCAAACCGGGATCGATCGTGCTGCTGCACGACATCCACCGCACGACGGTGGACGCCGTGCCGGAGATGCTCGACCGGCTCGGCAGGAAGGGCTACACGTTCGTCACCGTCTCCGAGCTGTACGGCAGGACGCCCGC
The DNA here is from genome assembly GCF_040649755.1 of Nonomuraea sp. NPDC048882. Taxonomy (NCBI): domain Bacteria; kingdom Bacillati; phylum Actinomycetota; class Actinomycetes; order Streptosporangiales; family Streptosporangiaceae; genus Nonomuraea; species Nonomuraea sp. NPDC048882. Next base: position 287,491 of record NZ_JBEZGB010000007.1, on the reverse strand, counting down.
GCCCGGCCGCAAGTACACCGAACGCTGACCGGGCCGCCGGGTCGCCGGGTCGCGAGCACGCCGGACGCCGACCGGGGCGCCGGGCCGCCCGCGCCTCGTGGGACCCTGGTGACATGGGTTTCACCGGCTTCCCCGACGAGGCGTTCATCTTCTACGAAGGGCTTGAGGCGGACAATTCGAAGACGTACTTCGCGCGGCACAAGGAGCTCTACGAGCAGGCCGTGCGGGCGCCCATGCTGGCGCTCACCGACGAGCTGGCGGCGGAGTTCGGCACGGCCCAGCTCTTCCGGCCGTACCGCGACGTGCGCTTCGCCAAGGACAAGTCGCCGTACAAGACGCATCAGGGAGCCTTCGTCGACCTGATGCCCGGCATCGGGTTCTACGTGGAGCTCAGCGCGGCCGGGCTGCTGGCGGCGGGCGGCATCTACTCGACCGCCTCCGACCAGGTGGCCCGCTTCCGCGCCGCCGTGGACGAGGACCTGACGGGCAAACCGCTGGAGTCGATCACGGCCGCGCTGGCGGCCGAGGGCTACGAGCTGCGCGGCGAGCGGCTGAAGACCAGGCCGAGAGGGTTCGAGGAGGACCATCCGCGCATCGACCTGCTCCGGCACAAGTCGCTCTACGCGGCCAAGCGGTTCGAGCCGCGCGAGTGGGTGCACACGGCACGGGCCCGGGACCGGGTGGAGCGGACCTGGCGCGCGTCGGGTCCGCTGGTGGAGTGGCTCTGCGCGAACGTACGCGGCAGCGAACTTCCCCGCCGCCGCTGACCCCCCGTACACGGAGCAGGCGATCCCGCCGAACGCCGGGATCGCCGGTGGCCGGACCGAGGCGCGTACATGGACGAAGGCCGCGCCCCGCCCGCTTCGAGCGGACGGAACGCGGCCTTCGAGGGAGTCAGTTTCCGCGCTTGGCGCGGGCGGCGGCGCGGCCCCGTATGGAGGCGTCGAGGACGACCTTGCGGATGCGCACGTGCTCGGGCGTGATCTCCACGCACTCGTCCTCGCGGATGAACTCGAGCGCCTGCTCCAGCGACAGGGTGCGCGGCGGGATCACCTTCTCCGTCTCCTCGCTGGTGGAGGAGCGCATGTTGGTGAGCTTCTTCTCCTTGGTGATGTTCACGTCCATGTCGTCGGCCCGGGAGTTCTCCCCGACGATCATGCCTTCGTAGACCTCGGTCGTCGGCGAGACGAACAGCGTGCCGCGCTCCTGGAGGTTGAGCATGGCGAACGCGGTCACCGGGCCGGACCTGTCGGCCACCAGCGAGCCGTTGTTACGGGTGCGCAGCTCGCCGAACCACGGCTCGTAGGAGTCGAAGACGTGGTGCACCAGGCCGGTGCCGCGGGTCTCGGTGAGGAACTCGGTACGGAAGCCGATCAGGCCCCGAGCCGGCACCACGAACTCCATCCGGATCCAGCCGGTGCCGTGGTTGGTCATGTGTTCCATCCGGCCCTTGCGCACCGCCAGCAGCTGCGTGATCGCGCCCAGGTATTCCTCGGGGCAGTCGACCGTCAGCCGCTCGACCGGCTCGTGCACCTTGCCGTCGATGGTCTTGGTGACCACCTGCGGCTTGCCGACGGTCAGCTCGTAGCCCTCGCGGCGCATCTGCTCGACCAGGATGGCCAGCGCCAGCTCGCCGCGGCCCTGCACCTCCCAGGCGTCGGGCCGGTCGGTGGGCAGCACGCGCAGCGAGACGTTGCCGACGAGCTCCTTCTCGAGGCGGTCCTTCACCATGCGGGCGGTCACCTTCGAGCCCTTGACCTTGCCCACCAGGGGCGAGGTGTTGGTGCCGATGGTCATGGAGATGGCCGGCTCGTCGACCGTGATCAGCGGCAGCGGGCGCGGGTCCTCGGGGTCGGCCAGCGTCTCGCCGATCATGATCTCGGGGATGCCGGCGATGGCGATGATGTCGCCGGGACCTGCCTCCTCGGCCGGCTTGCGCTCCAGCGCCTCGGTCATGAGCAGCTCGGTGATCTTGACGCGCTGGATCGAGCCGTCGGTGCGGCACCAGGCCACCTGCTGGCCCTTGCGCATGACGCCCTGGTGGATCCGGCACAGCGCGATGCGGCCGAGGTAGGAGGAGGCGTCGAGGTTGGTGACGTGGGCCTGCAGCGGCGCGCTCGGGTCGTAGGTGGGCGCCGGGATCGTCGACTTGATGATGTCGAACAGCGGCTCAAGGTCTTCGGAGTCGGGCATGCCGCCGTCGTCGGGGCGCGCCAGGGAGGCCCGGCCCGCCTTGGCGGAGGCGTAGACGATCGGGAAGTCGATCTGCTCCTCCGTGGCGTCGAGGTCCATGAACAGCTCGTAGACCTCGTCCACGACCTCCTTGATGCGGGCGTCGGGGCGGTCGACCTTGTTGATGCACAGGATGACCGGCATCTTGGCGGCCAGGGCCTTGCGCAGCACGAACCGGGTCTGCGGCAGCGGCCCCTCGGATGCGTCGACCAGCAGCACGACGCCGTCGACCATGGACAGGCCGCGCTCGACCTCGCCGCCGAAGTCGGCGTGGCCGGGGGTGTCGATGATGTTGATGGTCATGCCGCCGTGCTTGACGGCGGTGTTCTTCGCGAGAATGGTGATGCCCTTCTCGCGCTCCAGGTCGTTGGAGTCCATGACCCGGTCGTCGACGTCCTGATTGGCGCGGAACGCCCCGGACTGCCAGAGCATGGCGTCGACGAGCGTGGTCTTGCCATGGTCGACGTGCGCGATGATCGCGATGTTCCGCAGGTCGTCGCGGCTGTTCAAAGGCATGATGACGTCTCGCTCTGTATTCGGTGGGGGCGGCCGCGCGAAGTCGCGACCCTCTAAGTCTAGTTGATCCCCTCTGATGGCAGGAGCGGGACAAGGGGCCCGCCCGCACCTGTTCATGGGCGGCTACATAGCCGGTTGCACATTCTTGCGCATGGCAGGCGCGGCCGGGCTCTTTACATTGAGCGCATGACCTGGACTGAGCTGGTTATGTCCGCTGCTCCGACGCAGGGTGATCAGCCGGCGGTGAGCGACGTGAGGACCGGCGACGTGCTGTCCTACGCGGCCTTCGCGAGACGGGTCACCCGCGCCGCGGCGGGCCTGCGCGCGCACGGCCTGCGTTACGGCGAGCGGGTGCTGGTCGACGTCCCCCAGGGCACTCACCTTCCGGTGGCGGTGCACGCCGTGGCCTGGGCCGGCGGCACCGCGGTGCTCTCGGCCTCGGGGGCGTCCCGCTTCATGATCGCCCACGAGGGCCACGACCCCACAGCGGCCAAGGTCGACCAGGTCTTCTCGTTCCTGCCCGCGCCGGGCGCGAGGCCCTTCGGCGAGCTGCTGTCCAGCGGCACCGTCGAGTTCGGGCCGCTCGCCGGGCCCGCGCTCACGCTCGACGGCGAGCGGCTGCTCGACAACGCCGAGCTGACGACCGACCTGCACAGGCTGGCCACCCGGCTGGTGATCGCCAAGGACGACGTCCTGATCAGCGCGGTGAGCGAGCCGTTCCGCGGGCTGCGGGTGATCGATTTAGCCATGATGTCCGGAGCCCACGTCGTGGTCGCCCACGAGCCGAGCCTGGTCGGCTGCCGCGTGCTGGCCCAGGAGCGCCGGGCGACCGTGGTCGTGGCGCCGTACGACCTGGCCAGAAGGCTGCTCGGGAATCCACTTCTGCGCGTCGTCGACGAAAGGGCGGTCGTGAGCTCGCTTGGCCTGTGAAAAGTGCGACACTGTGGAAGAGCGTGATCCTTCCGCGACGCAGGGTGAGCACATGCCAGATACCCCCCGGCACAACCTTCCGGCGGAGCCCAACCGCTTCGTCGGTCGCGAGCGTGACCTTGACGACCTGCACGACCTGGTCGGCGACACGCGCGTGGTCACGTTGTGCGGCGTCGGCGGCATCGGCAAGACCCGGCTGGCGCTGCGCGTCGCCGCCCGGCTCGTGCCCGCCTACCCCGGCGGCGTGTGGCTGGTCGAGCTGGCCAGGTTCGGCCGGGCCGAGCTGGTCGAGCAGGAGATCGCGCGCGTGCTCGGCGTGCGCGAGGAGGCCGGCCGGCCGCTGCTCGACACGGTGACGGCGCGGCTGCGCGACCAGCGCTGCCTGCTGCTGCTCGACAACTGCGAGCACCTGGTCGACAGGTGCGCGGAGGTGGTCGCGGCGCTGGTGGCGGGCTGCCCGGCGCTGCGGGTGCTGGCCACCAGCAGAGAGCCGCTGCGCATCGCCAGCGAGCTGATCTGGCGGGTGCCGCCGCTCGACCTGCCCGGCGAGGGCGCCGCCGACGCCGAGTCCGTGCAGCTGTTCATGGACCGCGCCACGGCCGCCGGCACCAGGCTCGACGCCGTCAGCCTGCCCGACGTGGTGCGTCTGTGCCGGGCGCTCGACGGGCTGCCGCTGGCGCTTGAGCTCGCCGCGGCCCGTACGAGTCTGCTCAGTCCCGGCCAGATCGCCGACCGCATCGACGACCGGTTCTCGCTGCTCACCACCGGCGGGCGCACCGCCCCCGCCCGCCAGCGCACGCTGCTGGGGGCCGTGGAGTGGAGCTACGACCTGCTCTGTGCCAAGGAGCAGGTGCTGCTGCGCCGCCTGTCGGTGTTCGCCGGTGACTTCGACCTCGTCCTGGCCGAGCAGGTCTGCGCCGAGCGGCCCATCGCCCCGAGCGAGATCGTCGAGCTGCTCGGCGGCCTGGTCGACAAGTCGCTCGTGCTGTGCGACGAGGGCCGCAGGCGCTACCGGCTGCTGGAGACCATCAAGCGCTACGCGCTGGAGCGCCTGCGCCAGGCCGGCGAGCGGGAGGTCCTGCGCGAGCGGCACCTCCACGTGCTCTGCGCGCTGCAGGAACGCCACTTCGCGTGCGAGGTGGTCGAGCCGGGCGTGCCCTGGCCGCGCCGGTCCGAGGCGCTGATGGCCAGCCGTGAGCTGATCGACGATCAGCGGGTGGCGCTCGAATGGGCGGCCGAGTCCGGCGACGTGCTGCTCGGCCTGCGCCTCTGCCAGACCAGCACGGGGCTGCTGCCGCTCGGCGGCAACCTCAGGGAGATCGTCGGCTGGATCGAACGGCTGCTGTCGCTCGATACGACCGGCGTGCCCGCCGAGGAGATCGCCCACGCCATGGCTTACCTCGCCTACGGCCTGGAGGCGAAGGACGAGCTGAGCCGGTCGCTGGAGACGGCCACGCGGAGCCTGGCCGAGATGGCGCCCGACGACGACTTCCCGCGCTGCGTCATGCACAACCTGCTCGTCGTGGTGCTGCTGCGCATGGGCCGTTCCGAGGAGGCGGCGCACCACGCGGAGGCGGGCCTGGCCGCCGCCACCCGCTCCGGCGACCTGTGGAACCAGGCGGCGAGCCTGGCCGGGCTGTCGGCGGTGGCGCTGATCCGCGGCCGGCTGCGCGAGGCGCAGCGGCACGGGGAGGAGGCGCTGGCGCGGGCCGGCGAGCACGGCCACCGCTGGCTGATGGCCAGGACCGCGGTCCAGCTTGGCGCGGTGGCCGAGGCCAGGGGCGACCTGGCCACCGCCAAGACCCAGTACGAGACGGCCGCGCCGTGGCTGAGCGAGCTCGGCAGCGACCTCGAACTGTCCCGCTGCCTGGCCAGGATCGGCCGGGTCGCGGCGATGCTGCACGAGTTCGGCACCGCGCGCGAGCGGCTGGCGGCCGGCACGGAGATCGCGCGGGCGACGGGGCAGCGGCAGGCCGTGGCCCGCTGCCTGGTGGGGCTGTCGGTGCTGGCCGAGTGCGAGGGCGACCTGGAGGGCGCGGTGCTGGCCGCCGCCGCGGCCGCCGGGCTGCGCGAGTCGATCGGGCAACACTCCGCCACGACCAGGTTCGAAGAGCTGCTCGGGCGGGCCAGGACGAAGCTGGGCGACGGCCGTACGACCTCGTTGTGGTCGCGCGGGCGGGGCATGTGCCCCGACGTCGCCGCCCGCCGGGTGCTGGCGGGCGAGCGGCTGCCCCCGAAGGCGGCGAAGGCGCCGGTGACGGCCGAGCCGGTCAAGCACTCGGTGCTGACCGCCCGCGAACGCGAGATCGCCGGCCTGCTCACCCGGGGCCTGTCGAACCGGGGCATCGCCGGTGAGCTGGTGATCAGCCCGGCGACGGTCGCACGGCACATCGCCAACATCATGGAGAAGCTCGGCTACACCTCCCGGGCGCAGATCGCGGTGTGGGCGGCCGAGCGTTCGAACGGCTCCGGGTAGGCGCGCGCTTCTGCATAGGGATCTGCATATTCCGCCCCATGTGTGCCAGAGATGCCCTCTTTACGGTGGGCCCCATGGATCAGCGCATCGTGATGGTGGACTCGGGCACCGGCCTGAAGCTCACCGAGGAGCAGCTGGACGAGAGGTCCGCGGTCGCGGCCGTCCGGCTGCGGCACAAGGGAGTGCGCGCTGGAGACACCGTGCTCATCTGCCTGCCCGTCGGCCCCGACCTGCTGGTGGCGACCCACGCGGTGATCGCGGCCGACGGCGTCGCCTGGCCCCTGCCGGTCGACCTCGACCAGGCCACGCTGCGGGACCGCATCCAGGAGAGCGCGGCCCGGGTGATGATCTCCAACGTCCAGCGGGCGCTCGACGCGGCCGAGGAGTCGCGGGTACGGATCGTGATGAGCGTCGCGGACCTGAGCGGCGCCTCGCCGTCGTGCCCGTCGGGCCGCTGATCACGACCGGGGCGTCCGGTCGCGGGAAGGCCGCGACCGGGCGGGCCGGGCGCGGGGTGACCGGTCGCGGGAAGGCCCGGCGCGGGGTGACCGGGGGCTGGGTGAGCGGGTGCGGGGTGTCCGGGCGCTGGGTGATCGGGGGGCGACCCTAAGCTCGATCCCATGCCTTTCGCGCCCAGCTTCCCCGTCATGCTCAGAACCGAGGACGGGGTCCGCATCGACGCCGCGCACACCCCGTCCGCCCGTACGGACGTCGGCATCGTCGTGGCGCACGGTTTCACCGGTTCGTGGCGGGATCACACGGCGCGCCGCATCGTGCACGTGCTGAGTGGCTACGGCGGCGTGGTCGCGTTCGACTTCAGGGGCCACGGGCGCTCCGGCGGCGAGACCACGGTGGGCGACCTGGAGATCCTCGACGTGGAGGCCGCGGTCAGGCACGCCCGCGTGATCGGCTACTCCAGGATCGCCGTGGTGGGCTTCTCCATGGGGGCCTCGGTGGCGGTGCGGCACGCCGGGCTGCGCGGCGGGGTGGACGCGGTGGTGGCGGTGAGCGGCCCGGCTCGCTGGTACTACCGGGGCACCAAGCCCATGCGCCAGGTGCACTGGGCGATCGAGCGGCCGCTGGGCCGGTGGGCGGCGCGGTGGGCCAAGCGCACGCGGATCGCCCGCGGCCGGTGGGACCCGATCCCGATGCCTCCGTACGAGGCCGCCGGGCTCGTCTCGCCGACGCCGCTGCTGATCGTGCACGGCGACGCCGACGCGTTCTTCCCGCTGGATCACCCCCAGCAGCTGTACGCCGGCGCGAAGGAGCCGAAGGAGCTCTGGATCGAGCCCGGATACGGTCACGCGGAGGCCGCGGCCACCCCCGAACTCATCCGCAAAATCGGCAAATGGATCTCTTCGAACTTTTCCTGAGCAATAAACGTCTACCTAGGGCGTAAGTCCCTGGGGAAAGAAAACCGTCGATGCGGTGGACGTGGGACATACTGCTGTAGTCGGGCGGTTGCCCAGCGTCGCGGGGGCGCGCTGGGTGCCCATCCCGCGTGAAGGGCCCCGCAGGGGATGCGGGGCCCTTTTTCTCACCCTTGCTCAGGAGTGTGTGCGGCTCAGCCCAGGCGGGCGATCGTCTTGTACTCCAGGTAGCTGTTCAGCCCCTCGGGGCCCAGCTCGCGCCCGACGCCGCTGGCCTTGTAGCCGCCGAAGGGCGCGTTGGTCTCCAGCATGAAGCAGTTCACCCCGTACGTCCCCGTACGGACCTGCCTGGCCACGTCCATCCCGTGCTCGGTGTCGGCCGTCCACACCGTTCCGGCCAGGCCGTAGTCGCTGTCGTTGGCGATGCGTACGGCGTCCGCCTCGTCCTCGTACGGGATCACCGCCAGCACAGGCCCGAAGATCTCCTCGCGGGCGATGCGCATGTCGTTGGAGACCCCGGCGAAGACGGTGGGGGAGACGTACCAGCCGCGGTCGTACGGCCGGTCGAGGCCGCCCACGACGACCTTGGCGCCCTCGTCCATGCCGATCTTGATGTAGCCCTCGACCCGGTCCTGCTGCCGCTTGGCCACCAGCGGCCCGATGCCGGTCGCCGGGTCGGCGGGGTCGCCGACGGCCTGGCCGTTCACCATGCCCGCGACGGCGTCCACGACCTCGTCGTAGCGGTTGCGCGAGGCCAGGATGCGGGTCTGCGCGACGCACGCCTGCCCGTTGTTCATCAGGGAGGCCATGGTCAGGAAGCCCATGCTGGCGGGCAGGTCGGCGTCGTCCAGGATGATCGCGGCGGACTTGCCGCCCAGCTCCAGGCTGACCCGCTTGAGCTGCTCGCCGCAGACGGCGGCGATGCGCCGGCCGGCGGCCGTCGAGCCGGTGAAGGCGACCTTGTCCACGCCGGGGTGGGAGACGAGGTGCTCGCCCACCTCGCGGCCCGCGACCACGATGTTGAGCACGCCCGCCGGGATGCCGGCCTCGGCCGCCCACTCGGCCAGCAGGTACGCGTCCAGTGGCGTCTCGGGCGCCGGCTTGAGCACGATGGCGCAACCGGCCAGCAGCGCGGGGGCGACCTTGGTCATGGTCACGAACTGGGGCACGTTCCACGGCACCACGGCAGCCACCACGCCGACGGGCTCCCTGCGCACGGTGATCGGCCCGAACAGGCCCGGCCGCTGCTCCTCCTGCTCGAACGTCGTGCCCAGCTCGGCGTAGTACTGCAGCATGCCGAGCGGCTGCGGCGCCTGCGCGAGGTTGGAGAAGGAGATCGGCGAGCCCATCTCCTCGGTGATGAGCTGGGCCATCTCGCCCTGGCGCTCGTTGTAGATCGCGGCCAGCCTGCCGATGACCTCGGCCCGCTCCGCGAAGGTCATCCGCGGCCAGGGCCCGTGGTCGAACGCCTGCCTGGCGGCGGCGACCGCGCGGTCCATGTCCTCGGTGGTGCCTTCGGGCACGCTGCCCACGACCTCTTCGGTGTGGGGGGAGATGACCTCTATCGTTCCGGTGCCCGCAGGGGCCACCCATTCGCCCCCGATGAACAGCTTGTCGTGCCGGCGCATGTCGTGGAGCCTCTCACTTGACCGAATGCTTGCTTGCCCTGTGCAGTCCTCAAGGTGACCGAATCATGTTCTGTCCGGACACGCAAGAGGGGCGCGGCAGCACGTGCCGCGCCCCTCACGCGCTCGTCAGTGACGCTTACCGAGCAGGTGCTGCATGGACCGCTTGAGCAGGTCCGCCCGCTTGGCCGGGTCGGTGATGGACTCGACGCCGAAACCGAGGTACACGGTGTCCTCGGTGACGATGCCGGCGCCCTCCTCGAACACCTGGTCCGTACGGAACCAGTTGTTGATCGACGGCGAGCTGCCCTCGGGCGCGGCCCCGACGGTCCAGCCGCCCAGGTCCGTCTCGAACGACGTCGTCTCCGCCGCCGCGCCGTCCAGGGTGACGGCGAAGTCGTCCAGGAAGACGCCCGCGCCCTGGGTGCCCCAGTCGCTGATGTAGGAGATGGAGATCTCGACCTGCTTGCCCGCGTACGGGGTCAGGTCGATCTTCCACTGCTGCCAGCCCGAGGAGTTGCCCGAGGCCGCGTGCCAGGCGCCGGAGGTGCCCGTCGGCTCGCAGTTCTCGCCCTGGTAGCGCTGGGTGAACGGGTGGATCGTGCGCCAGCCGCCGCTGTTCTCGGTCAGGCAGCTGTCGCCGGCCTCCTGCGTGGTGTGCCCGTTGGCGTCGGGCAGGGTGGTCCAGTCGTCACCGCCCGCCGTGCGCGCCTCGACCGCCAGGAAGTCCCAGTGGAACTCGGTGTCGTACGAGGTCCAGAACGACAGGTCGCCGCTCGACTTGCCGGTCAGGTCGATGGTCTTGGTCAGCCGCTTCCAGGAGACGTCGGCGATGCCGCTGTAGACGTCCCAGGAGCCGGTGTGCGGGTCGAACGGGCCGCCGGGACGCGCCCACTTCACCGGGGCCGAGCTGGCGAACCTGGGGAACTGGGCGCTGGGCAGGATGGCCGAGGTGGCCACGAACGACTGGGTGTGGTCGGGCGCGATCGTCCCGTCGAAGCCGGCGAACTCGCCGGAACTGCCCTGGAGCGCGAACGGCTGCCCGGTGGCCTGGTCGGTGCCGGCGTTGTCGAAGAAGACGTACGCGCCCAGCCAGTACTGCTGGAAGTCGTTGAACACCGGGATGCAGGGCGGATCGTCGTCCACCGTGCACTCGGGGTTCTCCGGCTGGTCGGGCTCGTAGTAGTAGGAGCCGTTGAAGTTGGCCGCGTACGACGGGTACTTGCCCGCGTGCAGCACCTTGCCGCCCTCGTTCAGGTAGTCGCGGACCGCCAGCTCGGTGTCCACGCCGCCCTTGGAGGTGGTGCCGGGCACCTGGCCCTGTGACCTCGGGATGACGTCGTCGCCGGTCTCCCAGATCACGGCCTTGTAGTGGCTGAGCACGCCCAGCGGGTGCGGGGCCTTGCGGCCCGCCTTGTCCATGTCGTACACGTCGGAGCTGTAGCCGGCGGCCTGGAGGGCGGCGGCGTACTCGTCGGCGTACTGGGCTTCGCTCACGCCCTGCGCCGGGCTGAGGCCGGTGACGTCCTCGGTGGCCAGCACCAGCACCTTGCCGCCGATGTCGGTGGCGACCGTGTAGGTGAAGTCGGCGCTCTTCCTGCCGATCGAGCTGAACCAGACCTTGACCTTGTCGCCGGGCCTGGTGCCGGTGATCTTGCCGCGGAGGCGGTGGTAGTAGCGGTCGTAGCCCGCGCCGTAGCGCTCGCCGCCCTTCCACTCGGCGGTCGTGGCGGTCTTGGTCCGGCCGCCGTTGACCTGGTAGTTCAGGAACACCGGGCCGAGCTTGCGCTTGGCGTTGACCTCGACGACCTGCTCCTTGCCGTGGCTGATCTCGAACGGGTCGGTGACGAAGTCGGGCGTCCTGTTGCCCAGGTGGGTGACCGGCTCGACCGGGTTGACCGCTGACTTCGCCACGTCCAGGGCGAACGGCAGGTTCTTCTCGAACTCGGCCTGCACCAGCGCCTCGTCGTCGGGGAAGACGAAGCCGCAGCCGTCACAGCCCTCGTTCAGCTCGGGCGTCCACGACAGCGTCCCGTAGCGGGCGTGGGCGTGGTCGTTGGTGTCGCCGTTGGTCGTGTACAGCTCCGCGCCGAGGTCGGGGTCGAAGCCGGGCACCGCGGGCTTGACGTCGTCGCCGGTGAGGGCCTCGTAGATCGGGTTGTCGGCGGTCTCCGTGGCGATCTGGAAGCCGCTCGGGTAGAGCAGCAGCGGGCCGTAGGAGTGGTAGTTGAGCTGGGTCTCGAACTTGACCCGGCGCAGCAGCCCGTCCATGGCCCTGGTCTCCGGCTCGCTGGCCGGGCCGGCGCCGCGGTAGGTCTCGCTGCTGGGGATGCTCGACGAGCCTTCCTCGTCGTAGTGGAAGTTCGTGGGGAAGTTCCGGTTCGGGTCGACGCCGTCGCCGCCGGTGATCTGGCCGTCGCCGTTGTTGTCGCGCAGGTTCTTGCGCCACAGGCGGTTGCCCTCGGTGAAGGTGAAGTCGTAGCCGTCGGGGTTGGCCACGGGGACGAACCACAGCTCGGTCGTGTTGAGCAGGTCCCGCAGCGCGCGCTTGTTCGCGACCACGTGTTTGAGCAGCCGCATGTCCACCTCAGTAGCGATCCACTCGCGGGCGTGCTGGGTGGCCGAGTAGAGGGCGGCGGGTTTGAGCCCGTCGGGCAGGACCCTGGCGCCGGTGGAGACCTTGGCGGCCAGGATGTCCTGGCCGCGCAGCGTCTTGCCGATCGACTGCAGCTTGACGACGTCCTTGTTGGCCGCCGCGATCGCCTTGAGCTGGTCGGCGATGCCGCCGCGCTCGGAGTAGGACTTGTAGACGGTGTAGCCGCCCGCCGCCTGCGCCCTGGCCGCCTCCAGCTGGGTCTGGCCCTGCGGGTTGCGCACGGGCTCCGGCTTGTGCCCGAGCTTGGCCAGGGCGGCGAGGTCCGTCTGGGCCGCGGTCAGCTCGATGTGCTCCTTGTCGCCCTTGTTCTGCTGCTGTACGACGTCGAAGCCCTTCTCCCTGAGGGCCTGCGCGGTGCCGGGCGGGCTTTCGAGCTGGTAGAGCTCCAGCCGGTCGTGGGCCGGTAGCGGATCCACGGAGGCTTCGGCCGTGGAGGCCACGAGAGAGGTGCCTAAGCCGAGGATGACGGCCGCGGCGAGGGTCAAAGTTCGAGACACGGTCTGCCCCTTCGCAGAGACGGAGAACGATCGCCATCTCAGACGGTTGGAGCGTTTCAGACAAGACCCAACTTTTGGGCCCGTATTAAGTCGGACAAAAACACAAAACTTCGCCAAAGGGGCAGCAGTTCGGTCGTTCGGATGACAGAGATCAAGATCATCTTCTATAGTTTCGGTCCGTCTATGATGGGAGGGGGCGGGTGTGAGGATCTGGCGGACCGCCGTTCTTGTCACCGTCCTCGCCGGGCTGCTCGGGTTGCTCGCACCCACTCCGGCCGTGGCCGATCCCAGCCCCGCCGAGCTGCGCAAACTCACCCGGCAGGCGACCCAGCTGAGCGAGCGCTACCGGGGTCAGATCCAGAGCCTTGAGGAGATCAGGCTTCAGGCCAAGAAGGCCACCGACACCTCGGGCAGCCTCCAGGCCCAGCTCCGCGCCGCCCAGGCCGAGGTCAGCCGGATCGCCCAGACGGCCTACATGGTCGGCCCGCTCGACAACACCCAGTTGCTCACGCCCAGCGACGACCCGTACAAGATGCTCGGGCAGGCCGCCACGCTCACCTTCATGGCCAACGAGCGGGCCAAGAAGGTCGAGGCGATCAAGAAGCTGATCGCCAAGTCCAACGACGCCAAGCTCAACGCCAACGAGAAGATCGAGAAGCTGCGCAAAGAGATCAGGCAGATGCAGAGCCGGCGCAAGGACATCGAGAAGCTCCTCGCCAAGTACGGCTTCCAGCAGCCCGGCGGCGCCGAGGGCCTGACGCCCCGCATGATCTCCGTACGCGCCGAGATCATGGCGAACTTCCCCATGAAGTACGGCGTCGGCTGCCTGCGCCCCGGCGACCCCGGCGAGCACGGCAAGGGACGGGCCTGCGACTTCATGATGTCGCCTGGCGGCACCATGGCCGGCGGCAACAACGCGGCCAACGGCGACGCGCTGGCCGCCTGGCTGATCAAGAACGGCGGCCGGCTCGGCGTCATGTACATCATCTGGAAGCAGCGCTACTACGACATCCGCTCAGGCGGCGGCTGGGACCCGATGTCCAACCGCGGCGGCGTGACCGCCAACCACTACGACCACGTTCACGTGTCGGTGTTCTGACCCTCCAGGAACCCCTTGAACCAGCGGTAGGACCGCTTCGGCGTGCGGCGCCCGGTGGCGAAGTCCACGTGCACCAGGCCGAAGCGCTGGTGGTAGCCCTCGGCCCACTCGAAGTTGTCCAGCAGCGACCAGACGAAGTAGCCGCGCACGTCCACGCCCTCGGCCATGGCCTGCCGCATGGCGGCGATGTGCCGGTCGAGGAAGTCGACGCGGGCCTCGTCCTCGATCGTGCCCCGCTCGGTGGGCTCGTCCGGCTGGGAGCAGCCGTTCTCGGTGATCAGGATCGGCGGCAGCGCCGCGCCGTAGCGGGACTTCAGGCCGGTCAGGAGCTCGCGCAGACCGTCGGGGACGACCGGCCAGCCGAAGGCGGTGGTCGGGTAGCCGGTGATGCCCGCGTCGGCGAACGGCAGGCCGGTGTCGGTCGGGGGGCCGGTCGGGGCGGCGATCCGGGTGGGGTTGTAGTAGTTGATCCCGAGAGCGTCCAGCGGGGCCGAGATGGTCTTGAGGTCGCCGTCCCTGACGAATTCCAGGGAGCCGGTGTAGGCGGACAGGTCGGGATACGCGCCGAGCAGCACGGGGTCGTTGAACAGGCGGTTGTGCAGGATGTCGTACGCGCCGGCCGCCGCCACGTCCTGCTCCCGCGTGGAGGCGGGCCAGACGGGGGTGCAGTTGTTGGTGAGCGCCACCTGGCGGGCGCCGGCCGCCCTGAGCGCCTGGACCGCCAGGCCGTGGCCGAGCAACTGGTGGTGGGCGGCGGGCAGGGCGCCGGTCATGAGCACCCGGCCGGGGGCGTGCACTCCCATGGCGTAGCCGAAGGCCATGTGGACGAACGGCTCGTTCAGCGTGATCCACAGCGGGACGCGGTCGGCCAGGCGGGCGGCGACAGTGGCGGCGTACTCGGCGAAGAGGGCGGAGACGTCGCGGTCCATCCAGCCGCCGCGCTCCTCCAGCGCTTGCGGCAGGTCCCAGTGGAACAGCGTCGGCACCGGCTGCACCCCTTCGGCCAGCAGGGCGTCGGTCAGGCGGTCGTAGAAGTCCAGGCCGCGCCGGTTGACCTCGCCCGCGCCCGTCGGCAGCACGCGCGGCCAGGAGATGGAGAAGCGGTAGGCGTTCACGCCGAGGCCCGCCATCAGGGCCACGTCCTCGGGCCAGCGGTGGTAGTGGTCGCACGCCACGTCGCCGGTGTGCCCGTCTCTGACGCGGCCCGGTTCGTGGGCGAAGGTGTCCCAGACGGAGGGGCCTCTGCCGTCCTCCCCGGCGGCGCCTTCGATCTGGTAAGCCGCCGTGGCCGTACCCCAGAGGAACATGCTCGGCCTTCCTCTCACGCGAGTAAGGCTCATGTTAATCGTGCTCAAACCCCCTGACTCAAGGTCCCCGGTATGCGACAGGATGGGGCCATGACCAGTACCCTGCGCCGCCGGCCCGCGCAACGCCGGAGCGTCGAGCGGGTGGAACGGATGCTCGACGAGTGCGCACACCTGCTCGACGAGGTCGGCTACGAGGCGCTGACCACGAAAGAGGTCGCACGCCGGGCGGAGGTGCCGATCGGCACGTTCTACCAGTTCTTCCACGACAAGCAGGGCCTGGTACGCGCCCTGGCGCGGCGCAACCTGGAGGCGTTCCTCCAGCGCATCGTCGAACGCATCCCCGAGGCCGCGCTCGGCCACTGGACCGACCTGGTCGATCTCGCGATCGACGAGTTCGTCGACATGAAGCGCACCACGCCCGGGTTCGCGGTGGTGGACTTCGGCGAGGTGCTCCTCGCCCCCGGCGGGCCCACCGTCGCAGGCAGCAAGCAGGCGCTCGACGGGACGCAGGACAACAATGTCGTCGTGGCCGAGCGCCTGCGTGCGCTGACGATGGACTTCCTGGACGCCCCCATGGGCCCAGGGCTCGACCGGGCCCTGCTGGTGGCCGTCGAGGCCGCGGACGCGGTGCTCAAGCTCGCCTTCAGGGCCGACCCGGCGGGCGATCCCCGGCTCATCGCCGAGTGCAAGCAACTGGTCCACCGCTACCTGGCCGGTCACCTGTCCTGACCCCGGTGCCCCTGACCGGGGCGGCCGGCGCCGCGCCCGGCCGTCCGGCTCAGCTCGGGTCGTCGAGGCGGGCGCGCAGGTCGGCGTCCAGCTTCAGGTCCGCGGCGCCGATGGCCTCCTCAAGCTGCTCCATCGTGGAGACGCCCACGATGGGGACGACGCCGTCGGTCATCAGCCAGGCCAGCACGACCTGGTTCGCGGTCGCGCCCAGCTCGCCGGCCACCTCGTGCAGCGCGGCCAGCCGCCGGGTGGTGCCCGGGTGGTCGTAGATCTCGGCGATCGGGCGGTCGGGCCGCGTGTACGCGCCGAACATCAGCGTGTTGTACGCCCACAGCGTCAGGTCAGGCTCGGCGGCCAGGTAGTCGAGGAGGTCGTCCGAGACCAGCGTGTGCCCCGCCTCGGCCGGCCTGGCGCCGGGACGCGGGCGCAGATACGTGTGCCGCAGCTGTATGTAGGTGTAGGGCGTCCAGCCGTGCGCCGCCGAGACGTTCCTGGCCCGTTCCAGCCGCCACGCGGCGATGTTGCTGGCCCCGATGGCGCGCACCTTGCCGGCCCCGGTGAGCTGGTCGAACGCCCCCAGGGTCTCCTCCAGCGAGACGGAGCGGTCCTCGATGTGCGACCAATACACATCGATGTAGTCCGTCCGTAATCTCCGCAGGCTGTCCTCCGCACCCTTCGCTATGGTCGCCGCGGCCAGGCCCTCGGCCGAGCCGAGGGTGAGGTCGCCGGGCACGGTCGGCCTCGCGCCGACCTTCGTGCTGAGGAAGACCCGGTCCCGTACGCCGCGCGCGGCCAGCCAGGCGCCGATGGTCTCCTCGCTCTCGTCGCCCGAGCGGCCTTCGACCCAGAACGGGTAGTTGTTGGCCGTGTCGAGCATGGTGCCGCCGGCGTCGAGGAACCGGTCCAGGATGGCGAAGGTCTCCCGCGTGCCGACGGTGGTGCCGAACGGAATCGTGCCGAGTGCGATGTTCATGAGCCGACTGTGCGAGCTGGAGCGCGCTCCATGTCAAGCGCCCGGATCGAGCGGCTGGGCCGGGTGCGCGGGCCAGGACGGACGGCGGGGCGGGGGCGAGGTGCCGGGATCCGGTTGACCTGGAGTGGACTCCAGGTCGGATACTTTGGGGTGTGAGCGTTTATACCCCTGCCGAGGTCGTCGAGGAGACCGGATTCAGCATCGACACCCTCCGCTACTACGAGAAGATCGGCCTGCTGGAGCGCGTCGGGCGCAACGCGGCCGGCCAGCGCCGCTTCAGCCAGGAGGACATCGGCTGGCTCGGCACGATCAAGTGCCTGCGCGACACCGGCATGCCCATCGCTCAGATGTTGCGCTTCGCCGAGCTGGTCCGCGCGGGCGACCACACGATCCCCGACCGGATCAAGCTGCTGGAGGAGCACGACCAGCAGGTTCAGGGGCAGCTCCAGAACCTCGTCGAGCGGCAGCAGTACATCAGGAACAAGATTTCCTACTACCGAAGCGTCCTCTAGCTCCCCCTTTGCGCCCTGGCGGGTAGACCAAGATCCATGGCTGGATCGAGGGCGAGGTGGATCAACGTACCCCTGGGCCGCGTGGCCAGGGTGTGCGCGGCGATGCTCTTCGTCCTCCTGGCGCACATCACGCTCATCCAGGCGTTCGGCTCGTACCAGCTCAACGCCGACCGCAGGAACGAGCGCCCGCTGATCGCCAGGTACGGCCACCCGCGCGGCGACATCCGCACCTACGACGGCACCCGCGTCGCCACCAGCCTGCCCACCGGCGCAGGACCCTACCGCTACCGGCGCGCCTACCCACAGGGCGAGCCGTACGCGGCGCTCACCGGGCACGTGTCGCTGCACCGCTCGACGGGGATGGAGCAGGCCCTGGACGCGGTGCTGTCGGGGGACGACCCCAAGGTCAGGGTCAGGTCGCTGGTCAGGCACGGCAGCGTCGAGGGAGCCGACATCAGGCTGACGGTCAGGGACCGGGTGCAGCGGGCGGCCTACCAGGGGCTCGCCGCCGCGGGGGTGCCGGGGGCGGCGGTGGCGCTCGATCCGGCGACCGGGGCGGTCCTGGCGCTGGCCACCTATCCCTCCTACGACCCCAACGTGCTGACCACGTTCGACCGGGCGCGGCTGGCGGAGGCGGTCAGGCGGCTGCGGGAGGCTCCTGCGCAGCCCCTGCTCAACCGGGCGCTGCACCGCCTCTATCCGCCCGGGGCCACGTTCCGGCTGGTCACCACGGCGGCGGCGCTGGCGTCGGGGGAGTACACGCCCACGGCCCTGGTGGACGCGCCGGACCGGCTGCGCCTTCCAGGAACGCCGACGTACCTGCGCAATCCGGGTGACTGCGCGCACCGGCGGCCGACGCTCGCGCTGGCGTTCAGGAGGTCCTGCGACACCGCGTTCGCCGGCATCGGGCTGCAACTGGGGCAGGACCTGCTCAGGGACCAGGCGGAGGCGTTCGGCTTCAACGGGGGGAGCCTGCGGATCCCGCTGGTCGCGCTGCCGAGCCGGTACCCGCTCGCCCTGGACCGGGCCCAGACGGCGCTGGCGGCCGTCGGGCACCACGACAACAGGGTGACGCCGCTGATGGTGGCCATGCTGTCGGCGGCGGTGGCGAACGACGGGGTGCTGATGCGGCCGTATCTGGTGGAGGAGGTACGGCTGCGCGACGGCACGATGATCAACCGGGCCGCTCCCGTGGTGTACCGGACGGCCGTGCCGCCGGTGCTGGCCCGCTACCTGGCGGCGATGATGACGATCGCGACGCCCGCGAGGGGCCTGGGGGCGGCGATCCCGGGGGTGCGGGTGGCCTCCAGGGCCGCCACCGCCGCGACCGTGCCGGGCGGCGGGGAACACGCGCTGGTGACGGCCTTCGCGCCGGCGCGGGCGCCCGAGGTGGCGGTCGGGGTGGTGCTGGAACGGCCGGGGGAGCGCGCGGGCGCGGTGGGTGCGGTCGCGCGCGCGATGATCGAGGCGGCCTTGGCCTGAGCCCACGCCTGATGACGCGGAGCCCACGCCCGATGACGCGGAGAGCGCCGGACGGCCCGAGCCCGGGCCCGCCCCTCATGGCGGCGGGGGTCAGCGGTAGGCGTCGGCTTGGAGGGTGTAGAGCTCGGCGTAGAGGCCGTTGAGGGTCATGAGGGTGTCGTGGTCGCCTTGTTCGGTGATGTGGCCGTGGTCGAGGACGTAGATGCGGTCGGCGTAGCGGACGCTGGCCAGGCGGTGGGTGATGAGCAGGACGGTGCGCCCGTCGGCGTGGGTGCGGATGCGTTCGAAGAGGGCGTGTTCGGCGCGGGCGTCGAGGGCTGCGGTGGGTTCGTCGCAGATGAGCAGGTCGGCGTCGCGGTGGAAGCCGCGGGCGACGGCGATGCGCTGCCATTGGCCGCCGGACAGTTCGCAGCCGTCTTTGAAGCGGCGGTCGAGCAGGGTGCGGTAGCCGTGGGGGAGTTCGGCGATGACCTCGTCGGCGCCGGCGACGGTGGCGGCGGCGTGCAGGGCGCTCTCGCCGCGGTCGGTGCCCATGGTGATGTTGTAGCGGGCGGCCAGGGGCCAGCGGGTGTGGTCCTGGGCGATGACGGCGGTGCGGGTGCGCAGCTCTTCCGGGCTGACCTGGGACAGGTCGGTGTCGTCCCAGCGCACGGTGCCGGTGCCGGGTTCGTACAGGCCGGACAGGATCTTGGCCAGGGTGGTCTTGCCCGAGCCGTTCTCCCCCACGAACGCGATCACCTCGCCCTGCTTGATCTCGACCGAGACACCACTGAGCGCCGGGGACTCGGCGCCCGGGTAGGTGAAGGTGATGTCCTCGGCGGTGATGCGCTCGAAGGAGTCGGGGACGGCCAACGACCTGGGGCCGGTCAGCCGTTCCTCCGCGTCCTCGCAGAACGTGACGAAGTCGGTGAAGTAGAGACCCTCCTCGTAGAGCTCGTTCGTGGCGTACACCAGATTGCCCAGGGAGTTCTGGGCCGAGCGGATGGCGAGGACCGCGGTGCCGGCCACCGCCAGCGGGATCGCGGCGACGGCGAGCAGGATGCCGAGCGCGACGTAGACCAGGGCGGCGCCTAGACCGCCGAGCGCCTCGCCCACCAGCCTGGCCGTCATCTGCCGCCGGGCCAGGCGCAGCATGACGTCCTGCTCGGCGCGGGCGACGGCGTCGTACACGCGCAGCAGGAAGCCGCGCATCGTGAACGAGCGCACCTCTGCGGCAGGTTCGCGGTCGGCCAGCAGTTCGGCCACGATCCACTTGCGGCGGTGCACGGGGATGAGGGCGTAGAGGGTGGCGTAACGCATCTTGGCGCTGCGGACCAGCGCCCAGGCGTCGGGCAGTACGGCCAGCAGCAGGAGCGGCAGCAGCACCGGGTGCAGCACGCCCAGCACGCCCGCCACGGCGGCGATGCCGACGGCGGCGGTGACCAGGTCGATGGCGCTGCGGACCACCGCGTCGGCCATGGCCACCCCGCGCAGCCTGGCGCGCTGCAGCGCGTCGTGGAACTCGGGGTCGTCGTAGGCCACCAGGTCGACGCGGCTGGTGAGGCCGTACAGGCGCTCTTCCGTCAGCCGGCTCACCTGCGGGGTGAGGCGGGCCTGCGCCCAGCCCGCGCCCGCCTGCGCCGCCGTGCGCAGCACCGCCGCGCCCGCCACCAGCGCCAGGCTGGGCAGCGCGGCCATGACGCGGTCGGGGGTCGGGCCCTGGCTGAACAGCGCGGTCAGCACCCCCGTGGTGGCCAGCAGGCCGAAGGCGGTGAACACCCCGGTCAGGAGGTTGAGCGAGATCGTCGCCACGGTGTCGCGCGGGCTGGCCCGCCAGGCGGTGCGCATCGCCTGGCCGACGAGCGCGGGCAACCGGCGGGCGATGGTGAGGAAGCCCACCTCGGCGAGCTTGTCCATGTGGGCGTACCAGTCGGAGAAGGAGATCTCGCCGAGTTCGAGCGGCTCATCAGCCATGTCGTGAGTGTTCCCGCCGGCACGGGCTTTCACGTACGCACAAGGGTTTGCATACACAGATCGTCGTATGGACGAACGCCGTTCCATGGCCTGCGCACTTATCTACACATGGCTGCGCCTGTCGCGCTTACATCGTCGAATGGCCATGTCAGCGCATGTGCCGCGGCTCTCTGCACATCTACCGTTCTACGTGTGATCGACCGCACCGCGCGTTCCTCGCCCCTCGCGTCGGGGGCGTCGCGGCCGATCGGTCGGGGACGTCACGCGTCCGCACGGGGCCGGATCTTCTCGGAGGGGTGGGGGTCCGGCCCCGGGCGCGTGACAGCGGGCTCGGGCCGCGCAGGGCTCGAGCCCGCCCTTTCATCCGGCCCCCCTCTTTCTCAAGGCCCCGCCCTTTCTTCGCGCTGAGGCCGGAATATGCGGAGCTGTTACCGCTCATCCCTTGACGCACGGCTGCCGGAAGTGGGTTGATAGCCGTTGTTGACAACGTTGTCAAAATCACCGACTTCGGGGGGCTTCGAAGGGATGGTGTGGGGATGCGACGGTGGTTAGCGGCCGTATCGATCACGATGGTGAGCGTGCTGGGCCTGGCTGCCTGCGGCGGCGGAGGCGGCAGCACCGCGACCGGACAGTCGCCCGCGGCGAGCGGCGGCAAACAGCAGGTTGAGGTCTTCTCGTGGTGGACGGGCCCCGGCGAGGCCGACGGCCTCCAGGCCATGCGGAAGATATTCGAGGAGAAGAATCCGAACTACACCTTCTTCGACGCGGCGGTGGCCGGCGGCTCGGGTGACAAGGCCAAGGCGTTGCTGCAGTCGAAGTTGCAGGCCAGCACCCCGCCCGACACCTTCCAGGGACACGCGGGCGCCGAGTTGCAGGGCTACATCAAGGCAGGCAACCTTGAGGACCTGACCTCCCTCTACGACGAGCTGAAGCTGAAGGACGCCTTCCCCGCGCAGCTCGTCGAGCAGATCAGCGTCGAGGGCAAGATCTACTCCGTGCCGGTGAACATCCACCGCTCCAACGTGCTGTGGTTCAACCCGGCCGTGCTCAAGGACGCGGGGGTGGCCGCGGCGCCGAAGACGATCGAGGAGTTCATCGCGGCGCTGGAGAAGGTCAAGGCCAAGGGCAAGGTCCCGCTGTCCATCGGGTCGGAGTGGACGGTCACCCACCTGATGGAGAGCGTGCTGCTCGGATCTCTCGGCACCGACGCCTACAACGCGCTGTTCAAGCCGGGCGCCAATTGGAACAGCCCCGAGGTGACGAAGGCGCTGGAGAACTTCGCCAAGATCCTGTCGTACGCGGGCGACCCGCAGGACGACTGGCAGCCGGCCGCCAAGCAGGTGGCCGACGGCGACGCGGCGTTCAACATCATGGGCGACTGGGCGTACGGCTACTTCCACAACCCGCCGGAGGGCGGGCTGGGCAAGACGTCGAAGACCGACTTCGACTGGGCGCCGGCTCCCGGCACCGAGGGCACGTACCTGTGGCTGTCCGACAGCTTCACGCTGCCCAAGGGCGCCAAGAACCGGGAGGGTGCGCTGGCCTGGCTCAAGGTCGCGGCCAGCAAGGAGGGGCAGGACGCCTTCAACCCGAAGAAGGGCTCCATCCCCGCCCGCAAGGACGCCGACCAGGCGCTCTACACCGACTACCTGGGCGACGCGCTGAAGGACTGGTCCAGCAACAAGCTGGCCGGCTCCATCCAGCACGGCGTGGCGGTGAACCAGCCGTGGCTGGCCGCGATCAACGAGGCGGTCGGGCTGTTCATCGGCAGCAAGGACATCAAGGCCCTGCAGCAGGGCCTGGCGGACGCGGCCACGGCCAACGCCCAGTAAGTCGGTGAAACCGCAGGATCACTGCAGGATGCGGCGGGCGCCGGTGCGCGCCTGCCGCATCCGTGAGAGGGAATGCTTGTGAGGCGGGCGCGTACGTGGCTGCCCGGACTCCTCCTCGTCACGCCGTCGATCGTGCTGATCGGCGTCTTCGTGTACGGCATGCTCGGCTGGAACTTCCGGGTCGCCATGACCGACCAGCACGATGCGGTGTCCGAGGGGAAGTTCGTCGGGCTGCAGAACTTCGTCGACATCTGGGATCTGCCCCGGTGGCACCTGTCGGTGAACCACGCGATCATGTTCACGGTCGTGTTCGTCCTGGGGGCGCTGCTGCTCGGGTGGCTGCTGGCGTTCCTCATGGAGAAGGGCGTCAGGGGCGAGGGCACCTTCCGCGCGATCTACCTGTTCCCGATGGCCATCTCGTTCGTGGCGACGGGGATCGTGTGGCGGTGGCTGATGAACTCCGGCACCGGGGAGCGGGCGGTCGGGCTCAACCGGCTGTTCGACTGGATCGGGCTGCCGCAGTGGCAGTGGTTCCGGGACCCGGACTGGGGGATGGCCGCGATGGCGCTTCCGGCCATCTGGCAGATGTCCGGATATGTCATGGCACTTTTCCTGGCGGGGTTCCGCGGCGTGCCCGAGGAACTGCGCGAGGCCGCGCGGGTGGACGGCTGCACCGAGTGGGGCGTCTACCGGCACGTGGTGCTGCCCCTGCTCAGGCCGGTCACGCTCTCCGCGCTGATCATCCTGGGGCACATCTCGCTCAAGGTCTTCGACCTCATCGTGGCGGTGTCCGGCAAGCAGATCATCACGGACGTGCCCGCCGTGTTCATGTGGGTGGCGGTGTTCGACTCGAACGACCCGGCGAAGGGGGCCACGATCGCCTCCTACATCGTGCTCAGCGTGGCGATCTTCGTGATCCCGTACCTGGTCTGGTCGGTGCGTAAGGAGAGGCGATCATGACGGCGGTGGCCGGGCGCAGGGCGGCGGTGTTCGGCTGGACGAAGTTCGGCCTGCTGATCCTGTTCGTGTTCGTCTTCCTCATCCCGATCTACGTGCTGCTGGTGACCAGCTTCAAGCCGCTCACCGAGGCCGATCCGGGCCAGGCGTGGAACCTGCCGCAGACGTGGACGACCGAGGCGTGGCGGGTGGCCTGGGAGAAGCTGGCCCCCGGGCTGTGGAACAGCGTGCTGCTGGCGGTGCCCGGGTCCCTGCTGTCGTGCGCGCTGGGCTCCATGAACGGCTACGTGCTGTCCAAGTGGCGCTTCCCCGGGGCGGACGTGCTGTTCACGCTGTTCTTGTTCGGCATGTTCATCCCGTACCAGGGGGTGATGATCCCGCTGGTGCAGCTGCTGGTGTGGGTGGACGAGCAGGCCGGGCTGCAGGGCGTCTTCTACGGCGGCATCCCCGGCCTGGTGCTGGCGCACGTCGTTTACGGCATCCCGATCTGCACGCTGATCTTCCGCAACTACTACGTGACCATCCCCGACGAGCTGATCGAGGCCTCGCGGGTCGACGGGGCCGGGATGTTGCGGGCGTACTGGTCGGTGGTGCTGCCGGTGTCCGCGCCGGCCATCGCCGTGGTCATCATCTGGCAGTTCACCTCGCTCTGGAACGACTTCCTGTTCGCCGTCTTCCTGACCGGGCCGACGAGCTGGCCCACGACCGTGATGCTGAACAACATCGCGGGGGCGCAGGCCACCCCGTACAGCCAGCAGATGGCGGCGGCCATCCTGGCGTCGATCCCCACGATGGTGATCTACGTGGTGCTGGGCCGGTTCTTCATGCGCGGGCTGATGGCGGGAGCGCTCAAGGGGTGACCCCACAGCGACCCCCGAGCGCCCCCGCCGCGCCCCCCTGTCGGGACCCCCTTCAGGGGGTAGCGAGATGGGCGAGTGGCTCGCCGCGTACGTAGCGGGCCACGTCCGCGGCCACGATCGAGGCCGCCTTCATGGCGGTCTCCTTGCTGGCCCCGGCCAGGTGCGGGGTCATGACCAGGTTTGGCGTGGTGAGCAGGCGGGAGCCCGCCGGGATGGGCTCCTCGGGGAAGACGTCGGTCGCCGCGCCGAACAGGTGGCCGGAGTCGAGGGCGTCGCACAGGGCGTCGTAGTCGAGCAGCGCGCCCCTGGCGCAGTTGACCAGGACCGAGCCCCTGGGCATGGCGGCCAGCTCGGCGGCGCCGATCATGCCGGCCGTCTCGGGGGTGGCGCGGGCGTGCAGGGACACGAACCGGGAGCGCCGCAGCAGCTCGGGCAGTTCCACCTTGCCGGGCACGTCCACGTACGGGTCGTGCACGAGCACCTCCGCGCCGAAGCCCTCCAGCATGCGGGCCACGCGGCGGCCGATCGCGCCGTAACCGACCAGGCCGACGGTGCTGCCGTCCAGCTCGGGGCCGACGTTGTCGTAGGTGTAGTAGTCGCCCCGCCACACGCCGCCCGCGAGGTCCGCGTGGGTCTGCGGGATGCGGCGGGTGGCGGCCAGCAGCATCGCCAGAGTGTGCTCGGCGGTGGCGACGGCGTTGCGGCCGGGCGCGTACGTCACCGCGACCCCCGCCTGAGCGGCGGCCTCCAGGTTGGCGTTGACCGGGCCGCCCCGGCTCACGCAGAACAGCCGCAGGTCGGGGGAGGCGTCCAGGACGCGCTTGGTCAGCGGCGCCATCTGGGTCACGCACACCTCGACGCCGCGCAGCGCCTCGATCAGCTCGTCCTCCACGTCGGAGGCCTCGTCCACCTCCCCCACCCGGCCGAACGGCTGCACCGGCCACGGCAGCGTCAGCTCGCTGATGTCCACCTCACCGGGGACCTCGCGTCTGAGAGCGTCGCCGAACAGGCTGTTGCGGACGAAGTGATCGCCGGCGGCAAGGATCCGGATGGTCAACGAACGGCTCCAATCGGGGAGTTGTACTGCAGCAGCGCCACCCGGCCGGCCTTCAGGCGCAGCTCGGTCAGGGCGCAGTTGTCCAGGCGCGGGAACAGCCGCCGATACTCGCCGAGCGGCACCCCGATGAGCCGGCACAGGGTCAGCCTGATGGCCGTCGTGTGCGCGACCACCAGGACGCGTCCGCCGGGATGCGCTGCGGCGATGTCGTGCAGCGCGCCGGCGAAGCGGGCGGCGGCCTCGTGCGGGCCCTCGCCGTCCGGCAGCGGGTTCGCGGCGGGGTCGGCCTCGAAAGCGGCGCGGGCCTTGGGGAAGCGGGCCGCCATCTCGGCCGAGGTGAGGCCCTCGCCCTGGCCGAAGTCCAGCTCGCGGAGCCGGGCGTCGGTCCGTACCGGCAGTCCGGCCCGGTCGGCGGCGGCCTGCGCGGTGATGCGGGCCCGGCTGAGCGTGGAGGCCCACACGGCGGCCAGGCCCGCGCCCGCGGCCCATCCGGCGAGCTGAGCGGCCTGCTCGTGGCCGCGCGGGGTCAGCTCGATGTCGCTGATGCCCGCGTAGCGGTTCTCGGCGTGCCAGACGGTCTCGCCGTGACGGACGAGCACGAGGTCGGTCATGAGGGGGTCCTCTCGCGGACGAGCGTGGCCCCGGTCGTGAGGCCGGTCATAGGGCCGGTCGTGGGGCCGGTCATGGGGCCGGTCGTGGGGCCGGTCATGGGGTGGCCCGCTCGCGGGCGTGTGCGGCGGCCTCGGGGTCGAGCCAGCCGCGCCGCTCCAGCTCGGTGACGAAACGCACGTACGCCTCGCCCAGCGAGGCCCCTGACGGCTCGACCACGGCCCGGGTCCTGATCATGCGGGCCGGGTCGCCGCCCGCCAGCACGGCCATGCCCAGCGCGGGCTCGGCGTTCTCCCGCAGCGTCACCGGGCGCTCCAGGACGTCAGCCCTGAGCTGGGTCCAGTACGCGCTCCTGGTGGCCCCGCCGGTCAGGATGATCTCGCCGTCCACCGGGGCGCCGAGCAGGTCGAGGTAGTCGAAGCAGAGCCGCTCGACGAAGGCCGCCCCGAGCAGGATCGCGGCGTACCGCTCGACGTCGTCGGCCGGCTCCCCGAGCGTGAACGACTCGGCGTCCGGCGCGGCGAAGGGGAACCGCTCACCCCGCGAGACGAGCGGATAGGTGACGACCGGCGGCCCGCTCGGGAGGCTCGCGCCCGAGACACCCGCGCCTGGGGAGCTCGCGCCGGGGACGCCCGGGTTCGCGGCGCGGCCGGACGTGCGGCGGGTCGTGTGGTGGGGCTGGGGACCGTAGCGGGTGGCGGCCTGGGCGCTCAGGGCGTCGAGGTCGCGGCCGGGCAGGTCGCGGGTCAGGACGCCCGCGCCCGTGCTGGACGCCCCGCCGGGCAGCCACGAGCCGTCGGGGGCGCGGTGGGAGTACACGACGCCCAGCGGGTCGTGGATCAGCTCCTTCGTGACCCCCTTGAGCACCAGCGTCGTGCCCAGCACCGAGTTCCAGCTGCCCACCTGCCGCGCGCCCGCGCCGAGCTGGGCCGCGCAGCCGTCCGTGGTGCCGGCGATCACCGGGGTGCCCTCGGGCAGGCCGGTCTCCTCGGCCGCCGCCGCGCACACCTCGCCCAGGCGGGCGCCAGGACGTACGACGTCGGGCAGCATCTCCGCGGGCACCCCGAGCGCGTCGAACACCTCCGCCGGCCAGCGCTCGCCGATCAGATCGACACCGGTCTTGAGCGCGTTGCTCATGTCGGTGGCCACCTCGCGCCCCACCAGGCGGCGGTTGACGAAGTCGCTCTGGTGGGCCAGGCGGGCGCCGGCGGGAGCGCCGGGCAGCAGCCACAGCAGCTTCGGCAGCCCCCAGTTGGGCTGCATGCGCCGGTAGCCGAGCCGTTCCCACACGGCCGCGCCCGCCTCGTTCGCCCGGTCCGCGTCGGCGCGGCGGTCGTCGTACATGAGAGCAGGGGTGAGAGCCCGGCCCGAGGGGTCGGTGAGGAGGATCGTTCCAGAGGTCGCGTCCACCGCGACGCCCTCGACCCGCTCGCCGGCCGGCACGCCGCGCAGCGCCTCGCGGGTCGCCGCGGCCAGCTCGCGCCACCACTGCTCGGGGTCCTGCTCGTGGCGGGGGCCGTCGCGGTGGCTGGTCAGGGGGCGGCTCGCGGCGCCCACTACCCGCCCTTCGCCGGTGACGGCCAGGGCGCGCACGCTCTGCGTGCCGAGGTCGATGCCGATCCACACGCTCATGTACGGCCTCTCATCGCGCCGAGCAGCGGCCAGGTGCCCGCGTTGTTGGCGCGCAAGGTCAGGAAGTCCGCGAACAGCCGGTCGTAGAAGGCTCGCCGCGCGGGGTCGGGCTCGACCGCCTCGCGCAGTCGTACGTGCTGCCCGGCCGCCGCGGCGATGGACGGCGCGGCGCCCGTGGCGGCCAGCCCGACCAGGTAGGCCCCGCGCGCCCCCACCTCGGTGTCGGCCGAGCGCCGCACGGGCAGCCCGGTGACGTCGGCGATGAGCGCGAGCCAGGTGGCGCTGGCCGAGCCGCCTCCGCACACCCGCAGCTCCGTGGGTGCGGCTCCGGTGGCGGTGAGGCAGTCGCGGATGACCATGGTGAGCCCCTCCAGCACGGCCCTGGCGACGTGCTCGCGGCCGTGCTCGAACGACATGCCGAGCAGCGATCCCCTGGCCAGCGGGTCGGAGAAGGGCGCCCGCTCACCGGCGGGCGACAGGTAAGGCAGGAACGCCAGCCCGCCCGCCCCCGGCTCGCTCTCCAGCGCCAGCTCGCCCAGGTCGGCCGGGCCGCCCAGCCCGAGCAGGCGGCACGTCCACTGCACCACCTCGGTGCCGGCGAACGTGGGGAAGGCCCGCAGGTAGCCGCCGGGCAGCGCGATGGTGATGCCGGTCGGCGCGCCGTCCAGGTCGGGGGCGTCCACGACGACCTCGGTGCACAGCGTGGTGCCGAGGATGCCGCACGCCTGCCCCGCCGACACCGCTCCCGAGCCCAGCGCGGTCGAGGCGATGTCGTACGGGGCCATGACGACCGGCGTCCCCGCGGCCAGGCCGAGCGCGGCGGCGGCCTCGCGGGTCAGCTCGGCGACCGGGCACGGCCGGACCGGGGGCAGCAGCCGTTCGGCCTGCTCCAGGCCGAACATGGCCAGCAGCTCCGGCGCGTAGGCCCGCGTCCGCAGGTCCATGAACGGCGCCGACGCGTCGGACTCGTCGGCCACCACCTCGCCGGTGAGCCGGGAGAAGATCCAGCCGCCGCAGGTCAGGTTCGCATGAGAGCGGGCGAGCCGGTCGGGGTCGTGGGCGCGCAGCCAGGTGAGGATGGCGTGCGGGAGCCCGGAGGCCGCGGCGGAGCCGTTGCGCCGGAAGGCGGCCTCGGCCAGCCCGTCGCGCGTCCAGGCGTCCACGTACGAGGCGGCCCTGGCGTCGTTCCAGAGGATCGCGGGGCCGGTCGGCCGGCCGGCGGCGTCCACCAGCCAGCAGCCGTCGCCCTGGGCCGTGACCGCCACCAGGTCGGCGCCGCCCACCTGGGCGGCGACCTCGCGCACGGTGGCCGTGACCGCGTCCCAGACCGCGCCCATGTCCTGCTCGGCGTGGCCGGGAGCGGGCCTGGACACGACGGTCTCGCGCCGGGCCACGGCCGTCTCCGCGCCGGAGGAGTCGTACCCGACGGCCTTGATGACCGTCGTGCCCGCGTCCACGCAGATGATCGCCATCAGGCCCTGCCGTGGGACGTTCGCGACCGGCGTGAGACGGAGTCGACGATCACGGCGAGCAGCAGCACGGCTCCCGTGACCACGAACCTGATCGAGGAGTCGAGGTTGAGCAGGGTCAGGCCGCTGGAGATGGACTGGATGACGATGATCCCGAGCAGCGCGCCGAACGCGGTGCCGCGCCCGCCGAACAGGCTCGTCCCGCCGATCACGGCCGCCGCGATGGCGTTGAGGTTGACGTCGCCCGCGCCGCTGCTCTGGTTGGCCGCCGCCAGCCGGGCCGCGGCCAGGATGCCGCCGACCGCGGCGAACGTCGAGCAGAGCACGAACACGGAGGTGAAGATCGCCTTGACGTTGATGCCGGCCCGGCGCGCGGCCTCCACGTTGCCGCCCACGGCGTAGACCGCGCGGCCCCACTTCGTCCGCGACAGCAGGTAGTGCATGATCAGCACGAGCGCCACGAAGAAGACGAACATCCAGCCCACGCCGCGCGTCTGGCCCAGGTACCAGACCACGAAGGCCAGCACCACCAGCAGCGCCACGCTCCTGACGACCAGCGTCGACAGGCTCTTGGCCGACAGCCCGGCCTTGCGCCGCTCCTGGGCGTGCAGGTAGCCGCTGAGGAACAGCCAGGCGGAGGCGATCACGGCGAACGCGTACGACAGCGGGGCCGGGACGAAGTCGAGCTGGGCGAAGTTCACCAGCCCCGAGTCGAACGGCAGGTTGATCGACCCCTTGGCGCCCAGCACGTACAGCTGGAGCCCGAGGAAGGCGAGCAGGCCGGCCAGCGTGATGACGAAGCTGGGCACCCCGAACCGGTTGAACAGCTGCCCGTACAGCCAGCCGATGACCGCGCCCATGAGGACCGAGGCCAGGACGGCCACCCAGACCGGCAGCCCCTCGCTCACGAACAGCACGGCCAGCACCGCGCCCGACAGCCCGCTGACCGAGCCGACGGACAGGTCGATCTGGCCCACCAGCAGCACGCACACGATGCCGAGCGCGATCACGCCGACGGCGGCCGATTCGAGGGTGAGGTTCACCAGGTTCGCGCTGGACAGGAAGATCGGGTTGAGCGCCTGGAACACCGACCAGATGACGATGAGCCCGACGACGACCGGGATGACTCCCAGATCGCCGCCACGGGCCCGCTCGACCACGTCGGTGATCGCGCCGCGCCATCCGTCACGGTTCTTCAACCGCTCGTCCTGGCGGTCGGTGGTCACGGCGCTCACTGCTGCCCCCTCTGGTTGCGGCGGGACACCACGTTGTCCGTGGCACCGGTGATGGCGGCGATGATGTCCTCGGTGGAGACCTGGTCCACCGCGAACACCCCGTTGTTGCGGCCGAGCCGCAGCACCGCCACGGTGTCGGCGACGGCCTTCACGTCCGCCATGTTGTGGCTGATCATGATGACGCCCAGCCCGTTCTCACGCAGCCGCTCGACCAGGTTGAGCACCTCGGCCGTCTGGGCCACGCCGAGCGCGGCGGTGGGCTCGTCGAGGATGATGACCTTCGGGTCGCCCAGCAGCGACCTGGCGATGGCCACCGTCTGCCGCTGGCCGCCCGACAGGGCCGCCACCGGCACCCGCACGCTCGGGATCTTGGCGGAGAGCTGGCGCAGCAGTTCCCACGAGCGGGTCTCCATGGCCACGTCGTTCAGCCGGAGCGGGCGGATCTCCTGACCGAGGAAGAGGTTCTGGATCACGTCGAGGTTCTCGCAGAGCGCCAGGTCCTGGAAGACGGTGGCGATGCCGAGCTTGTGGGCGGCGGCCGGCGTCGGGATCTCCACCTCACGGCCCTCGAACGTGATCGTGCCCGAGTCGGGCGGATGCACCCCCGACAGGATTTTGACCAGCGTGGACTTGCCCGCGCCGTTGTCGCCCACGACGGCGACGACCTGGCCGGCCGCGACGTCGAGCTCGATGTCGGTGAGCGCGGCTACGGCGCCGAAGGTCTTGTTGATGCCGCGCAGCGACAGGACGGTCATCGGATGCTCCTACTTGATGCCGAGCTCTTCGCAGCCCTTGGCGTACGCGCCCGTACACACGTCGGCGGCCTTCATGATGCCGCTGTCGAACAGCACTTCCTTGGTGTTCTCCTTGGTCACGACCGTGGGGACGAACAGCTCGGAGGGCGTCTCGTAGAGCGTGGTCTTGCCGGCGGGCTTCTTGCCCTGCATGAATTCCCAGGCCACGTTGGCCGAAGCCTCGGCGACGATCTTGATGGGCTTGGAGATCGTGTTGTACTGGTCGCCGTTGATGATGCGCTGCGCGGCGGCGATCTCGGCGTCGTTGCCGGTGACCGGCGGCACCTTCACGCCCGCGGCCTTGAACGCGGCGATCGCGCCGCCGCCGGTGCCGTCGTTGGCCGCGACCACGCCGACGATCTGGTCCTTGAACTGGGTGATCTGGCCGCTGACCCAGGTCTGGGCCTTCTCCGGCTGCCAGTCGGGGGTGTCGTACTCGGCGAGCAGCTTGAACCCGCTCGGGTCGACCGCGCTGTGGATGCCCTTCTTGATCAGCTGGGCCGCCGCGTCGGTCGGGGAGCCGTTGACCTGGAGGATGCCGCCCTCGGCCTTCTCGGCCTTGAGGTGGTCCACGAGGGACTGGGCGATCAGCGAGCCGATCTTCTCGTTGTCGAACGAGATGTAGTAGTCGGCGGGCGTGGCCGGGATGGGCCGGTCGTAGGCGATGATCGGCACCTGCTGTGCCTGGGCCGACTTGACGATGGTGGCCGCGGCGGCGGAGTCGACCGGGTCGATCACGATCGCCTTGACGCCCTGGGCGAGCGCGGAATTAGCCTGTTGCTGCTGCTTGGCCGCGTCGGAGTCGGCGTTCTGGTAGATGACCTCGCAGGTCGGGCAGAGCTGCTTCATCTTGGCCTCGAACAGCGGCTTGTCCTGCAGCTCGTATCGGGTCGAGGCGAGGTCGGGCATGAGGAAGGCGACCTTGGCGTTCTGCAGGTCGCCGCCACCGCCGGCGGTGGTGCTCCCGCCGCTGCCGCCGGAGCCTGCGCCGCACGCGGCCAGCACCGAGCTTGCGAGCACTGCTGCCACGGCGAACGCGGAGGTCCGCATCTTAGCTCTGTTCACGGGTGTTCCTTAGGTTCTTTGACGCTCGCTGGCCCCCGAGACGGGGACACGCCCTCACGGGAGGGCATGTCCCGTGGTGCGGCTCACGTTAGCGCGCGTTCAGAAACTTTGTCCAGCAAAAGTGTTCAGAGCTGGTGAGCTGCCGCGAGCAGGCCCTCCGCGGTCGGGGTGTCCGTGACGAGCTGGTTGAAGTAGCCGCCCCTGGCTCCCGCGACGATCGAGAGCACCTTCTCCGCGCCGACGGCGACGGCGATCGTGTGGGGGATGCGGCGCAGGTCCTCCGGCTTCGCGGCGACCAGGCGCTCGCTGCCCGGATAGGTCACCGGGGCCCCGTCACGGTCGTAGATGCGCATGCAGACGTCGCCCACGGCCTGGCGCAGGCTCTCGGCGTCACGCGGCATGAGGGAGGGCACCATCTGCCGCATCAGCGGGGCCGAGCCGACGCCCACGATCGCGCACTTGGCGTGCGCCCACAGGTCCATCACCCGGCGTACGGACGGCTCGTGCTGCAGCGAGTAGAACAGCTCGGGGCCGGGCAGCGCGGGGGCGTAGAGGTAGGCGGGCACGCCGCCCGAGCGTTCGGCCAGGATGCGGGTGGTCTCGTTGGTCTGGAACCAGGGCTGCGGCTCCTCCTGGCCGCCCACAGCGGGGGCGATCGTGACGCCCGGATACTGGCCCAGGCCCTCGCGGGCGCACTCGTACACCGTGGTGCCCGAGGAGACGAGCACGACGTCGCCCGACTCCAGGCCGACGGCGGCCAGCGCGCGGGTCACGCCGGGAGCCAGCCACGGACCCAGGGTGGGGCCGTTGACCTTGGGGACGAGGTAGACGCGCTCCAGCCCGAGTGCCTGCGCCACCTCGTCGGCCAGCGGGCCCTCCGCCAGCGCGGCCGGCCGGTGCACCTTGATCTCGACGATGCCCTGCTTGCGCGCCTCGGTGAGCAGCCGGCTCACGGTCGCCCTGCTGACGCCCAGGCGCCCGGCGATGTCGCCCTGGGTGGCGTCCTCCATGTAGTACTGCTGGGCCGCCGCGTACATCAGCTCGGGAGGGAACCTCGGCTGTGCCTCGGGGGCGACGTCGGCGGCATTCATGCGCGCGCTCCTGATACGGCTTGTGAACAAAGTTGCAGAACTGATGCCCAATGACTATACCTGCGTGCCCAGGCTAGCCGTTGATCAAGGCCTCGCCCAGAGGGGTGCGCGCGTACAGGACGCTCCGGCCGACGCGGGTGCCCGCGATCACGCCCGTCCTGCGCAGCGCCGCGAGATGGCCGCCCGTGGTGCCCAGGCTCTGCCCGAGCAGGGCGGCGAGCTGGGTGGTGGTCGCCGGCTCGGCCAGCTCGGCGAGGATGCGGGCCCGGCTGCGGCCGATCAGCGCCGCCAGGTCCGCGTCAGGCGTGGGGGGAGCGGCCGCGATGCCTCTGGCGGGGTAGACCAGCGCGTACGGCCAGGCGTCCTCCAGATAGCAGCCGATGGTGCTCATGAACGCCGACGGCAGGAACAGCAGGCCCTTGCCGTCGAGCCGGTGGGTCCCGCCCCTGCTGGTCAGCTTGACCTCGATCCGGCCGCTGCGGTGCCAGCGCACGTTCGGGCGCAGGTCCTCAAGGGCCGCCTGCCAGCCGTACGCGGCCAGTCGCCCCGCCCGCTGCGCCACGTCGCGCTGGAGCACCGCGCGGAAGCGGGGCCATTCGTGGGAGAGGATCTCGCGCCACAACGCCTCGTACGCCGCCGCGAACAGCCACACCACCTCGGGCCCCAGCAGCAGCTCCCTGATCCAGTCCGCCACGGGCGGCCGGCCGGCCAGCGCCTGCCGGATCTCGCCGTGCGCGGTCTCCAGCGGCGTCGCGCGCATGGCCGCCAGTTCCGTCTCGAACGGCACGTCCACGGCCGTCGGCGGGGGCGCGATGAAGTCGACGTTGGCGTCTCCCCTGTTGCCGCTGATCGTGGCCGCCGCCCGCAGCACGGGATGCTCCCGTACGAGCCCGTGGTACGTCTCGCGCCACCGCGCCGCCCACGGGCCGTTGGCGCCGGCGGGGTAGCGGCCGGCCAGCACCCACTGGGAGTGCATGGTCTCGATGAGCGGTGAGATCGCGAACCTGCTCGCCATCACGTCCTGAGGTACGACGTCAATCGTCACCATGTTTCGGTTATATCCGAATAAGTCGCGTCGGGTGGGAGGGGGCCAGCACCATCGGGCCTTGTGAAGGGTGCGACGTTCGGTGAGGTGTTCGCCGTCAGGGAGTTCCGGGTGCTGTTCGGCAGCTTCGTGCTGCTGGTCGGCGGAGACTCGATCAAGATGCTGGCCCTGTCGGTGCTGGTCTACACGCGGACCGGCTCACCCGGGCTGTCGGCGGCGGCGTACATGGCCGGGTGGCTGCCGTTCATCGTGGGCGGGCTGTTCCTGCTCTCGCTGGCCGACCGCCTGGCGCCGCGGGCACTGATGGTGGCGGGCGAGCTGATCAGGGCCGTCACGTGCCTGCTGCTGGCCTACGCCGGGCTGCCGGTCTGGGCGATGCTGGCGCTGGTGCTGGTCACGGGGGTGTTCTCGCCGGTGTTCTTCGCGGCGCGGGCCGCGATGTTGCCCGAGGTGCTGCCGGGGGACGCGTTCGTGCTCGGGCGCTCGATGCTCAACGTGGCCTCGGCCAGTGCGCAGGTCGTCGGGCTGGCGGCCGGGGGCGCGTTCCTCGCCTTCGCCGGGCCGGGCGGCGCGCTCGCGGTCACGGCAGGGCTGTCGGTGGTGGCCGCGCTGGTGCTGCGGTTCGGGCTGCCGTACCGGGCGGCGCGGGGCGGGGCCCGGCGTGGCGCGGTCCGGCAGACGCTGCGGGTCAACCGGCGGCTGCTGGCCGACGGCCGGGTGCGCGGGCTGCTGCTGGCCGGCTGGCTGCCGTGCGTGTGCCTGGCGGGGGCCGAGGCCATGGTGGTGCCGTACATGGGCGGGCAGGGACAGGCGGGGGTGGTGCTCGCGGTGGCGGCCTGCGGGATGGCGGCCGGCGAGTTCGCCGTGGGGCGGTTCGCGGCCCCTGGACTGCGGGAGCGGCTGTCGTTGCCGCTGGCGGTGCTGCTGGGGGTGCCCTGGCTGGCGTTCGCGCTCTCGCCCGGGGTCGCCTGGGCGGCCGTGCTGGCGGCGATCGGGGCGGCCGGGCTGTCGTACCAGCTCGGGTTGCAGCGGCGGTTCGTGGACGCGGTGCCCGAGGAGGTGCGGGGGCAGGCGTTCGGGCTGCAGTCCGCCGGGCTGATGACGGGGCAGGCGGCGGGGGCCGCGGTGGTGGGCGTGCTGGGCGAGGTGGTCGCGCCCGGGCAGGCCATCGCCCTGTCGGGGGCGGCGGGGGTGGTGGTCGCGCTCGCCCTGGCCCGCGTCCTGCGCCCGGCACCCGAGCCCGCACGGCTCCCCGCTTAGCGCCGGTGCGGCTCCCGGCCTGAAGCCCGTGCGCGACGCCTGTGCGGTGGCGCCGGTCGGCGCTCGTGCGGGTGTCTACAGGTCTCCGGGGGTGAGTTCGCCCGAGCCGCGCGGGATGAGGCGTACCGGGAGCTCGATGTGCTCCGACGGTCCCGTGTCGCCGCGCAGGCGGCGGAACAGCAGCTCGGCCGCGACCCGCCCCATCCAGGACGGATCCTGCGCCACCACGCTCACCCCCGGGTCGAGCAGGTCGGCCAGCTCGAAGTCGTCGAACCCCACCAGCGCGGGCCGCCGCCCGTCCAGCACCCGCAGGGTGGTGACGGTGCAGCGGCCGTTGCCGGTGAACACCGCCGTCGGCGGGTCGTCCAGGTCGAACATGTGGTCCACGGCCGCCCGCACCGCCTCGGGCGTGGGCGTCCGCATCGAGACCAGCCGCTGGTCGAAGAGCCCGCCCAGCTCCTCCTTGTAGCCCTGCAGCCGCCCGGCCGCGGTGAAGATCGCCGGATCGTCGCCGAGGAAGGCGATCCTGCGGTGACCGTGGCTCAGCAGGTGGCGCACCGCCTGCCTGGCGCCGCCCACGTTGTCGCTGAGCACGGTGTCCACGTCGATGCCCGCTCCCGGCGGCCGGTCGGCGAACACCACGGGCGTGCCCGCCTCCAGCTCGGGGCGCAGGTAGGTGTGGTCGTCCCCGGCCGGCACCATGATCAGCCCGTCCACGCGGCGCGCGCAGAAGGTCTCGACCAGCTCGCGCTCCCTGCCGGGCTGCTCCCCGGACGACCCGCTCAGCAGCAGGCAGCCGTGGTCGATCACCACGGTCTCCACCGCCCGGCTCAGCCCCGCGTAGAACGGGTCCGCCACGTCCTCGATGACCAGCCCGATCGTGGCGGTCGTGCCCCTGCGCAGCACCCGAGCGCTCTCGTTGCGGCTGTAGCCCAGCCGGTCGATGGCCGCCCGCACCCGCTCGGCCGTCTCCGGATGCACGCCCGGCTCGCCGTTCACGACGCGCGAGACGGTTTTGAGCGCCACGCCCGCCGCCGAGGCCACGTCCTTCATCGTCGGTCTCACGCCTGGATCATTCCCTAATCAGGGCCGATAGACAACGTTGTCAACAGGTTATGCGAGAGTGGTCCTCTATGTCGTTCAGATCCGCTCTGCTCGTGGCGGGGTTCGCCCTGGCCGCGCTCAACCTGCGACCGGCCATCGCGGGGCTCTCGCCGCTCCTCGACGAGATCATGGACGACGTGGGCCTCACCCCCGCCGGTGGCGGCGCGATCACCACGGTCATGGTGGTCTGCCTCGGGGTGTTCGGGCCGCTCACGCCGGTGCTCGCCCGCCGCGTGGGGCTCGACCGCACGCTGCTGGCCGGGCTGCTGGTCATCGCGGCCGGCTTGGCGCTACGCGGCCTTGACGGTGCGCCCGTGCTCTACCTCGGCTCGGCCCTGGCCGCCACGGCCATCGCGGTCATGAACGTCTCCATGCCCGGCATCGTCAAACAGCACTTCCCCGACCGGATCAACCTGATGACCGGCGTCTACGTCTCGTGCGTGGTGGCCGGCGCCGCGGCCGCGTCCGCTCTCGTGGTCCCGATCGAGCACACCACCGGGTACGGCTGGCGCGGCGTCTCCGCGCTCCTGGCCGTCCCCGCTCTGCTGGCGGCGCTGCTCTGGCTGCCGCAGGCGCTGCGCGGGCGGCCCGGCGGGCAGAACGGCCCCCGCCCCTTCGGCGCGGTGCTGCGCAGCCGCGTCACCTGGTACGTCACCGCCCTCATGGGCCTGCAGTCCCTGACCTTCTACGTCATGCTCGCCTGGCTGCCGACGATCTACCTCGAAGCCGGCCTCGCCGCCGACCAGGCCGGCTACCTGCTCAGCCTGACGAACCTGGTCCAGGTCGGCACCTCCCTGGCGGTGCCCGTACTGGCCGGGCGGCGCGCCTCGCAGGTGCCGTACGTGATGGGCGCAGGCGTGCTGACCGTCCTCGGGTACCTGGGCGTGCTGCTGGCCCCGACCACCGTGCCGTGGCTGTGGATGATCGTGCTCGGGATCGGCCAGGGGGCCTCGTTCGCGCTGGCCCTGCTGATCATCGCGCTGCGCCCGGCCGACCCCACAGAGGTGACCGCGCTGTCGGCCGTGGCCCAGTCGGTCGGGTACGTGATCGCCGCGCTGGGGCCGCTGCTGTTCGGGTTTCTGCGGCAGGTGTCGGGGTCCTGGACGATGCCCCTCGTCGTGGGACTCGGGGTGGTCGGGGTGCAGCTCGTGGCCGGCTGGTTCGCCGGACGCCCTGGTACGTTGATCAGGTCCGCCCCCTAGCCTTCCCGGGAGACGCAGCGTGCTGACCGAGACGCTCCAGCGGCTCGCCGACTCGCGCGGCGGGGTGCTCGGCGTGGAGCCCGGCCTGGTCATCTCGCCCGACGAGAGCTGGACCCGGGCCGAAGAGCTGCTGCGGGAGCCGTACCCGCTGCTCGGGCGGCTCATCGACGACACCGCCGCGCGCTGGAACGCGCCACGGCACGTCGGCGCGGCGCTGTTCTGGAAGACCTACAGCTACTGGCACACGCTGCCGATGGCGCTCGGCTGGGCGCTCGACGGGCGGGTGCCGATCATGCGCCTGGCCGACACGTGGTTCAAGGAGTCCGGCGCCGGGGTCACGATCGCGGCCACGCGCGTGCGCTGGGACGCCGGCGCCGCCGCGATCTCCGGAGCGCTGGAGGAGTCGCAGCGGCCCCTCGTCGAGGCCATCGGAGCCCTGGCCAAGGTGGGCGAGCGCACGCTGTGGGGCTCCACGGCGGAGGCGATCGCCCACCCGCTGACCTCGATCGTGCCCGGCGACTACATGAGACTGCTGCACGAGCTCGGCCGGCCCGTCGACGGGCTCATCGAGCCCGCCGGCGACGACTACTTCCGCAGGACCTGCTGCCTGTGGATCACCCTGCCCGACGTGGAGCCCTGCGGCAGCTGCTGCGTCCTGCTGCCGCCCCATCGCGAGCGGTAGAGCGGCAAAACCTCAGGCCACCGAGCCGATCGGGTCGTCCATCGGGCGCAGCTCGTCGGCGTAACTGACCGAGACGCGGCGCATGACGCCGGTCCCGTCGATCGAGTACTGCCCCAGCCGCCACAGCGGCGGCGAGTAGGCGTGGATCGACACGCTCTCGTCCACCGCGCCCGTCAGCCGATGGATGTGGTCGGGCCCGAACGAGAACGACTCCCCCGCCGGCACCACCGTCTCCAGATGTTCGCCGCCGATCCGCGGGTTGCACTCCCGCAGCGCGCCCCGCACCACGTGCACGGCGCCCGAGGAGATGTCGTGGTCGTGCCAGCCCGTGTCGTCCTCGGGACGCCAGCACAGCAGCCAGACGTCCACGTAGGCGTCGCGGTAGAGCGAGGCGTAGTGACGTCCGCCGTCGGCGGGGAAGTCCACCTGGTCACGCCACTCCTCGGGGTGCGCGGCCAGGTCGTTCACCAGGTCGCGCAGCTCGCGACGGTCGAGAGTGCGCTCAGGGAGCCCCGCACAGGTACTCCCGCCCTGGATCTGGTCAGTGGTGGTGCTCACTTACGGAGTCTCCCTTCGCGTTTGCTGTCAGCGTCTGATTTGCCGCCCTGCGGGCGGCGGGCTCGGTCGCCAGATGCCGCCGTCTTCCCCCGCTCCGGTCGCTGCGCTCCCTCCGCTCCTCCAGACGACGGCACTCCCTCGCCAAGCAAGCGGGCTGGGTTGACGGTCCTGATGGCGTGGGCGGCGGCCGCGCCGAGGCCGGGGTCGGGGGCGGTGGCGTAGGGGGCGTCGGAGCCGTTGACGACGACGTCGATGCCGAGTTCGCGGACGATCGCGTCGATCGCGCGCGGCCCGTACGAGGAGGTCTCCACGAAGAAGTCGCGGTCCACCAGGCCGCGCCCCCCGCCGCCACGGGCGATCAGGCGCTCGGAGTGCAGCGGCGCCAGCCCGGCGAGCAGCGCGAAGCAGACCCGCAGCCGGGGATGGCGCGGCCGGACGACGGCGTGGAAGTAGTGCCACGAGGCGTGCATCTGCTGCACGTACGGCACCAGCGCGGGCCACCACGACGGCGTCCCCGCCGGCGCGAAGGCCGGTGCGGGGGCCGGGCCGGGATGCACGAACAGCGGCAGGTCCCTGGCGGTCAGCACTTCGAGGAGCCGGTCGTCG
Organism: Nonomuraea sp. NPDC048882; assembly: GCF_040649755.1. NCBI lineage: Bacteria > Bacillati > Actinomycetota > Actinomycetes > Streptosporangiales > Streptosporangiaceae > Nonomuraea > Nonomuraea sp. NPDC048882. The sequence goes on along the minus strand of NZ_JBEZGB010000007.1, from coordinate 248,076 downwards.
GGCGTCGCGGTGGCCGGGATCTGCAGGCCGGCCAGGCCGCGGTCGAGGTCCTTGGCCAGGCGGTCGGGGTCGGGCTCGCTGTGGCAGGTGGCCGCCCACACCCCGAAGGGGTCGCCCAGCGACAGGCCGCCGTCGTGGTGGGCGTCGATCAGCGGCCAGCACTCCTCGGGCGGCAGGAACTCGATGCCGAGCGGGCTCGACAGCGACACCAGCGCCAGCTCCAGCCCGGTGGTGTCGCGGTGCTCGTGATCGACCGGATCGACCTCGTACGGGGGCTCGCCGTCGAGGATGAGCGTCCAGCCGTCGAGGTAGGGCGGCTTGGTACGGGCGCGCAGAGCATCGACGAACGTGCTGGTCCACAGGTGCTGATGCACGTCGATGCTCATGGCGGCCTCCCCTCTTCCGCTATTTCCTACTCACAATACATGTAAACGCTCTACGCTGTGTCGCTTTGGAGGTGAACCGTTTCACTGATACGGTTCAGTGAACCGCTTCACAAGGGTCTTGTCAACGGCCGGCCCAGCTCGGAAACCCGACAGCCGGGTGACGGGAAATCGGCTTCTGTCGGTGCCACGCAATAAGCTGGCGTAATGCCTCGCAAGAGAGCCACCATTCGTGAGGTGGCCCAGGCCACCGGCCTGTCACCGGCGGCCGTCTCCTACGCGCTACGCGGACTGCAGGTGTCGGAGGAGACCATGGAGCGGGTGCGCGCGGCGGCCGCCGAGCTCGGCTACGAGGCCGACCCCATCGCCAGGGCGCTGGCCAGCGGACGCACCGGGATGATCGGCCTGCTCTGCGGCTCCCTTGAGGACCTGTGGCAGCAGGCGCTGGCCGTCGGCATCAGCCGGAGCCTGCGGGAGAAGGACCGTTACGCGCTGATCCTCGACGCGGTCGGCGATCCGGCCAGGGAGCGGGCGCTGGCCCAGCAACTGCGTGACCAGCGTGTCGACGGGCTGATCGTGCAGTCGATCGATCCGGCGGCGGCGTTCTGGTCCGAGTTGTGCGAGTCGGTGCCGGTGGTCGCGATCGGCGACTCCATCGCCGGCACGGCGGGCGAGGTCGTCTTCGACAACCGGCGCGGGGTGACGCTCGCCCTTGAGCACCTGCGCGCCTCCGGTCACCGGCGCATCTCCGTCCTGACCTCCACCGGGGCCAGCACGCCCGACCGGCCCGCCGACGTGCACGTCACGGCCGAGGCCGACCGGCTGGGGCTCGACATCGAGGTCGCCACCGCGCCCCACGGGCTGGCCGGAGCCACTGCGGCGGCCCGCGAGCTGCTGACCCGCGAGCGGCCGAGCGCCGTCTTCTGCTTCGCCGACTCGATCGCCTACGGGGTCTACGCGGCGGCGCAGGAGCTGGGGTTGGCGGTGCCCGACGACGTCTCCGTCATGGGCTACGACGACCATCCGATGTCGGGCCTGCTTACGCCGGGGCTCACCACCGTCGACTGGGACATCGACGGCATCGTCCGCGCGGCGGTCCGGCTCATCTCGGCGGCGGCCGACGGCGGCACCCGCCGGCGGCGCGTCATGCAGACCCCGACACTGCGCGAACGGGGCTCGGTCACCCGCCTGACCTCCTGACCCTCCGCTCCGAAACCCGCTGGGCCGGTCAGAGGTGGCCGGTCAGAGGTGGCGGGTCAGGGCCTGGCGGGAGGTCTCCAGGTCGGCGGTGAGGGGGCGGTCGGGGGCCGAGGCGTGCAGGGCGCGGGTGGCGGCCGTACGCTCGCAGGCCAGCACGATCTCCAGCGGCTCCAGGCAGCGCAGCGCGTGCCGGGCGGCCTGCGTGGCGAAACCGGCGTGGTCCTCCGCGCTACGCGAGATCACCGCCGTGCCCGTCGTCACCGGGTTCGCCAGGTGACGCAGCTCGGCCAGGGCGTCCTGGGCCACGTACTCCAGGATCAGCACCCCCGAGGCCCCCGGGCGGTCGGCCAGGAACGGCAGGTGGCCGGTGTAGGCGGGGTCCATGAGGGTCGCCAGGCGGGCCGTGCTGAGCTGGGCCGTCTGCACGAGCGCGGCCCGCAGCGCGTCCAGGGCCAGCGCCACGGGAGCGGCGTGGAAGTTGCCGTTGTGCCAGGCCAGGCCCTCGGCGAAGAGCGGGTTCTCGGTGGAGGCGTTCAGGTCGATCTCCACCGTGGTGGTGGCGCGGTCGAGCGCGTCCATGGCCGCGCCGTGCACCTGGGCGAAGGCACGGTAGCCGTACGGGTCCTGGACGCGGGTGGTCGGCTCGTGGGCGAGCAGCCCGCGCAGCCGTGCGGCCACGACGGCCTGACCGGGATGCGGGCGGGCCTCCTGGACGACGGCGGCCAGCGGCTCGGCGGAGGCGTCCACGGCGGTGAACGACAGCGCGGCCACGTCGATGGCGGCGTCGAGGAGCCGGCGCAGCCGGTGGCAGGCGATGGCCGCGTCGGCGAGCGTCGCGGCCCCCGAGCTGATGAACGGCAGCGCGTCACCGGAGGCGAAGGCATGGTGCGGCGGCTCGGAGGGCGTCTGATGCCGCGCCTCACCGGGCCGGCCAGGCGTGTGATGCCGCGCCCCGCCATCCCAGCCGGACGCGGAAGGGCCGGCCGTCCCGCCGGGCCGGCGGGGCTCTCCGGGATGGACAGGCTCGGGCGGGCCGGCGGTGCCGGGCGGGGTGCCGGGCGGGGTGGTGGGGGCCGGGGGTTCGTGGTGCCAGGGGAGTTCGCCGTGGAGGCACAGGGCCGTGGTGGCCAGGGCGGTGAGGTCGCCGGTGCCGATGGCGCCGTACGTACGCAGCGGCGGGGTGTAGCCGTGGTTGATCGCGTACGCCAGCGCCCGGCAGACGGCCGGGTCCACGCCGGAGCCACCCGCGAGCAGCTGGTTGAGCCGGACCACGAGCATCGCCCTGGCCCTGGCCGGCTCGATCGGCGGCCCGGCCCCGCACACGTGGCTGCGCAGCAGGTCGAGCCCCGCGCCCTCCATCACCACGTCCCTGTTGGCGCCCACCCCGGTGCTCCTGCCGTACACCGGGCCGGTCAGCCCCTGCGCGACGGCCCACGCGGCCCGGGCCCGATCGAGGGAGGCGATCGTGACCCGGGCGCCGTCGTATCCGGCCTGGTGGACCTTCGCGCAGGTCAGGCCGGCGCCGTCGAGCTCCACTGGAGGATCAGTCGTTGTCGGGGATGAACAGGCCGAGCAGCCAGCTGACGACGCTGATGATGACCGCCCCCCAGAACGCGGCCGGATAGAAGTTGTCGACGTGGAAGGGGATGTCGAGCTCGCCCGCGATCCAGCTCGTCAGCAGCAGCATGGCCGCGTTGATGACGAGCAGGAACAGGCCCAGCGTCAAGACGATGATCGCGCAGCCGAGCGCCTTCACGATGGGTTTGACGATCGCGTTGATGAGGCCGAAGATCAAGGCCACGAGCAGCAGGACGCCCCAGTATCTGGCCGTGTTGGTGGGGGCGTTCACGTCGATGCCGTCGATGAACTGGATGGCCACCCACAGGGCCACTGCCGCTGCGATGGTTCTGATGATGAATCTCACGCTGGATGATCCTCCCACTGGAGCTCGCCGCTCGATAGGGGTGCCGTCACTACGATGCCCATCGGTTACCGTGCGTAGTCGCTGGTTATGGTGGGTCCATCGGGGAAGAGGCTGCAGGGGAGGAGTGAGATGGACGCCAACGGGCTTGAGACGATGCCGGCCGCCGAGTTGCACGATCGGGCGGTGCGCTACGCCGTACGCCACGGGGACCTGGGGTTTCTGTGGGAGCTGCTGAAGGTGATCCCGGCCGCCGAGGCCGCCAGCGGTCACCCCAACGAGAGCGCCAACGACCTCAGCAAGGTCTCGGCGCTCCTCAGCGACGCGCTCGCGGCCGGCGAGGGCAAGCTGGGCGAGGCGCTGCGGCCGATCTACATCGACTATCTGCGCAAGCATCCCGACGCTTGACCCTCCCGCGTCCCGAGATCCCCGGTGGCGTACGCGCGGGCGGTCAGCCGGCCAGGCGGGATTGTGCGCCGCCGTGGTCGGCGAAGCCGGGCGTCGTCACCTCCTGCCCGTCCGGAAGGACGATCATCGTCTCGTACGGCCCCGAGCGGGCCAGGTCGGCGGCGAAGCGGCGCCCGGGCATGGGCCCCATGGCGAAGATGGCGGTGGCGTAGGCGTCGGCCAGGCCGAGATCGGGGCCGATGACCGTGACCGCGCGGAGCCCGTCCTGGACCTCGCCGGTGCGCGGGTTGACCACCGGCGCGCCGCCCGAGGTGGCGATGCCGAGGTCGTGGGCGCAGACGACCTTGCGGACGACGCCGTCGCGCGGGTCACGCACGCCGACGCGCCAGCGCATGCCGGGGCTGGCCGAGCCGCGCACCCTGATGTCGTTGCCCGCGGTGATGCGGTGGTCGCCGGCGCCGGCGTTGGACAGAGCGCGGGAGAGCCGTTCGAGAGCCCAGCCCTTGATGTAGCCGGACGGGTCGATCATGCCGTTGATGCGGGCCTCGAAGTAGCCCTCGGTGGCCTCGCTGAGCTCGTCGCAGCGGTGCAGGACCTCGACCAGCTCGGGAATCTGCCTGATGGTGCGGCCGCTGTTGAGCCGGCCGATCTGGCTGTCCTCCTTGACCGGGCTGAAGGTGTCGTCCACCCAGCGCAGCCAGGCGAACGCGTCGTCGAGGAGGGGGATCAGCTCGCGGGCCGGCAGGGCCGTGCGGATGTCGACGCTGACCGGCATACCCATGACCATTTCCACCCGGGCACTGCCGGGGAAGACCGTCGCGGGCTCCGCGACGTCGGAACTCGCTATGGACGCGGTCGTCGTGGACCCGGCGTCATGAGAGATCGTCATCGTGCCTCCTTGTCCGGCGTCCACGCTCTCAGACCGGCCGTATGGTGGGCCTAAACCCGGTGGCCGATTTCGAAATGAATCTGTGACTTCGGGATGGCCAGGCGTGACAACGCCCCGGCCACGTACCGCTTGAACTGCCGCGGCCCGGCCACCACCACTTCGCGCTCGGCGATGTCGGGGATCTGCCGGCGCAGCCCGGAGGCGCTCACCCGTTCCTTGACCGCGGGATCATGCTCGTCGCCCACGACGAGGATGAGACCGAAGCGGGACTCCAGCTCGCGCAGCTCGGCGGTGGCGCGGTCGGCGCGGTAGACCGCCACGATGTCCGACGTGGCCCCGGCCTGCGGGACCAGGCGCTCACGCAACGCGCGCGGGTCGAGCCCGGTGGCGATCAGCAGGACGGGCCGCCCGGTGACGGGGGCGCGGTGGCTGCGTACGGCCATCACGGCGGCCAGCGTGTACAGCACGAGCGCGCCCACCCGGAGCGGGCTGTTCATCGAGGCGGTCGAGCTGAACTGGTGTGCCACCAGCAGCGCGCCCGCCAGGTAGCTCCCGAGCCGCAGCCGCTGCCCGGCCTCCTCCGTACGCAGGAGGTCGGCCGCTTTGACGCTGAGCCAGCCGAGCGCCACGACGAGCGCCACGGCCGCGTAGGCGGCCGGAGTCTGCGGATAGCCGAAACCCGGCTGGATCGCGCCGAACTCGGCGACCGCGACCCCGGACCAGAAGAGGATCGGACCCTGATGAGCATTCGCCTCGCTAGCCATGCTTTTACCTTGCTGAACGAACATGAAAGCATTCTGAGTAGGGTCTGAAACATGGCTAACGTGCGTGTCGAGCGGACTGAAGAGGGCGGATTCCGGGCTACGAACGCCCGAGGCGCCGAGGTGGCGATCGGTGGCGGCGACCAGGAAGGGGTGTTCACCCCGGTCGAGCTGCTGCTGGCGGCGGTGGGCGGGTGCAACATCGTGACCGTCGAGCCGCTGACCGCCAAACGAGGGCATCGGCTGGTGCGGCTGGCCATGACGGTCGGCGCGGAGAAGGTCGAGCCGAACCGGCTGGGCCCGGTCACGGTCACCTACGACGTCGAGCTGCCGTCGGAGGAGGCCGACGAGGTGTTCCGGGCGGTGGCCGCGCGGGTGCACGAGAAGTACTGCACGGTGAGCAGGTCGCTGGAAGAGGGCACGGAGGTTCGATTGGAGCTTCCGTAGGCGGATTAAACAGATATTCGACCCCGTTATGACGCGACCGTTGCATTCGTCTCGGTAGCGTTGTAGCAGGTCAGGAGCACTGCGACTGGCCCAGAGACCTTCACCGAAGCGGACGCGGAGGGGGACCGCGGTTCGCGAGTGCGGGCCCGTCGGTGCTTTTGGGGGAAAGCGCCGACCTGGACCGCCGCCGATCGGGCCGGGCAGCTTTGGGGGAACTGCCCGGCCCGATCCATGCGTATCCTCCGGTTATGTGAAGAAGATAGTTATTGACTGCGACCCCGGCATCGATGACGCGCTCGCCCTCGCCCTGGCGGCCGGTTGCTCCGACACCCTCGACCTCGTCGGTGTGACCACGGTGGGCGGCAACGTCGACCTGGAGCTGACCACCGCGAACGCGCTGGCGCTGCGCGAGTTCCTGCGATTGGGCGAGGTGCCGGTGACGCCGGGCAGCGCGGGCGCGCTGCTGCGGCACACGGTCAGGGCCACCCATGTTCACGGAGCCACCGGGCTCGGCGACGTGGTGCTGCCCGCTCCTGAGCGGGGCCCGGCTGACGGGCACGCGGTCGACTACCTCGTGGAGACGTTGCGGGCCGCCCCCGGTGAGATCACGCTGGTGGCCGTCGGCCCGCTGACCAACCTCGCCCTCGCCGTACGCCGTGAGCCCCGCGTCGTCGAATGGGCCCGCGACCTGGTGATCATGGGTGGCTCCTACACCCGTGGCAACCACAACCCGGCGGCCGAATTCAACATGCTGGCCGACCCCGAGGCCGCCGCGATCGTGTTCGAGGCCGGGTGGACGGTCACCATGCTGGGGCTCGACGTGACGCTGACGGCGGCGGTGACCTCGGCCGTGCTGGACCGCATGCGGCCGCTCGGCCGGCTGTCCGAGCTGCTCGTGCCCGCGGCGCAGTCCTACGGGGTGGTCACCGAGGTGAGCGGGCCGGCCGTCCACGACGCGTGCGCGGTGGCGTACGTGGTCGATCCGTCCCTGTTCACGTGCGTGCCTGCGGTGGTGAACGTGGAGACCGCCGGGCAGTTCACCAGGGGCATGACCGTGACCGACTTCAAGGTCGGGGACCGGACGGCCAACGCGCTGGTGGCGACCGCCGTGGACGTGCCGGCGTTCTGGGACCTGGTGGTGGGGGCGTACGAGAAGCTGGCGGTGCGCCTGGGCTGACGCTCGTTCGCGCGAGCCGAGCGATCGGGCTGACGCGGTGCGGGCACTGTCTGGCGGCTGATAGAGTTTCCCTTGTTGCGCCGCTAGCTCAGTTGGTCAGAGCAGCTGACTCTTAATCAGCGGGTCCGGGGTTCGAGTCCCTGGCGGCGCACCCATCATCGCCACCGGGCACTGTCCAATTTCTGGACAGTGCCCGTTGTCGTTCCCGCCGCTTCAGACGAGCTTCAGACGAGGCGCTCGTCGACGCCGACGGCCCCGACGCCGGTGCCGAGGCGGCCGCAGGCGCCCTGCGACTGCCCCGAGTCACGTGGCCGCAGCGTCACCCACTCGCCGACGACGTCCGGCGCCCAGCCGCAGGTGACGACGGCCCGGAACCTCCAGGTCTGGCCGGTGGGGTTGGAGCACATCGCGATGCCGACGTAGTTGTCGTTGTGGTGGACGAAGGTGTCGCAGTGCAGCACCGTGGCCGCCGCCGCTGTGGCGGGTGCGGTGAGCCCCGCCGACAGCAGTGCGACGGACCCGGCCACGGCCGCCGTGATGCGCATTCCCTTGGACATTGCCCCTCCTGGACCAGAGATCGACGATCACTTTCCGTTGCCGATCGTACGCGGAGAGTCGCCAGGGGGAAATCGATTATTCGCTGTAGTAACCCTCGACCGGGATGCGGGCCTCGTCGTACAGGGCCGGGCCCTCGGCCGGGGCGTCGGTGAAGCCGGTGCCGGGCGGCTTGAGGCCGTCGAGCTGCTCACCGGACAGCGCGTAGACCACGCGGCCGAGACCTGAGCGGGCGATGGCGCCCGCGCACATGCCGCAGGGCTGGCAGCTGGTGAACATCGTGGTGGCCGCCGCCACCTCAGGGGTGAGCTCGCGGGCGGCCCAGCGGGCCAGTTTCAGCTCGGGGTGGGCGGTGATGTCGCGGTCGGTGAGCGAGCTGTTGCGCTCCTCGGCCAGTACGGCGCCGTCGGGGCCGGCCAGCAGCGAGCCGAACGGCGGGTTGCCGCCGGCCCTGGCCTGCGCGGCCAGTTCGATCGCGCGGTGCAGCAGCTTCTCCTCGTCGTGGGTCACGGTGTCGTTCGCTCCTCGGGGTGGATCCGGGTCTCACGGTTCTGCCCGTGAGGGGACCAGACTGCCACGAGAGGCCCACAACATGCGGGTCAGGACTCCTGGGGCGGCGGATCATGGCCCGTGCGGGCGGGTCAGGACTCCTGGAGGCGGGTCAGGACTCCTGGAGGCGGCGGATCATGGCTTGTTTGGCCGTCGTGAACTCCTCGTCCGTCAGCACCCCGGACTGGTGCAGCCGGCCGAGCTCGGTCAGCCGGCGCAGGACCGCGTCGTGGACGTCGTCGGCGACCGGCGGCGCGGGCGGCTCGGGCGCCTCGCGCGGCAGCCGGGCCAGCACGGCGGCGGCGACCAGCGCGGTCGAGCCGCCGAAGCGCTGGATGCCCCACGACACACACCGCAGATCCTTCTGCGGCTGCTGCACCGGGCCCTCGCCCTTGACCCGGAAGCGCAGCGTGCCGTAGCTCATGCCGCTCTGCGGCTTCCACTCCACGCCGGTCAGCTCGGCCAGCGGGTATTCGCGCGGCCCCGCCTTCTCCTTCTCGGACGCGGCCCATCCGGTCCACTCCAGCCGCACCCGCTCGCCGTCGAAGAGCGCCGTGCCGTCTCCGGCCGTGGCGGAGATGGGCACGTCGGGGACGCGTAAGAGGTAGCGGTCGCAGGGGTCGCCGGGCGTCTGCTCGATGAGCAGGGTGTCGCGGATCTCGTCGGCGAAGTATTCGGCGGCCCCGACGCGGTTCTTCGGCACGGCCAGCCGGTAGGGGTCGGCGGGCGGCGTGAGCGTGCCGGCGACGACGTCGGACAGCGCGTCGGCGCCCTTGCGCAGCCGCAACCGCAGGTGGCCGCCCTTGCGGGCCGGCTCGAACGTCACGGCGGCGACGGCCTCCAGCGGCACGCTCACCTCGCCGAGGGTCCTGCGCAGCTCGTCGATCTCCTTGCCGCTGCCGGGGACGATGCGCAGCAGCTGCCCGTCGAACGTCCATGACCCGTCGGGGACGGCGATCTCGGCCATATTCTCAGCCTAGGACACGCTCGCGGCACGATCGCAGACGAAGGAGCCTGATGGAGATCTTCACGAGCTGGCCGTCCTGGGCGCACGCGGAGGGCCCCCTGAGCGCGGCGCTGCCCGAGCCCACGGTGCGGGACCTGTGCGAGGCGGTCACGTTCGCCGGGCGCCGGCACGGGGTGCAGCAGCGGCCCACCGGGCGCCCGTACCTGGAGCATCTGCTGGAGGCTCTGGAGGTGGCGGTGTCGGGCGCCGGGCTGGTCGACCGGGACGTGCTGGTCGCGATCGTGCTGCACGACGTGCTGGAGGACACGTCCTGCACCGAGGCGGAGATCGCGCGGAGGTTCGGGCTTGAGGTGGCGGCGCTCGTGCGGTGGGTGACCAGGCCCCGCGGCGGGGCGAAGGCCGACTATCTCGCCTCGCTGGTCCGGGCGCCGCAGGGGGCCGTGCTGGTCAAGCTGTCGGATCGGGTGAGCAACGTGCAGGAGCTGCAGCGGATGCCGTGGCGGTTCCAGCGGCGCTACTACATGGAGACGGTCGCGTACGTCATGCCGCTGGCGGGCGCGCATCCGTGGTACGCGAAGTGGTTCAGCGAGTGGCGGGGGCGGTGGCGGCGAGTGGAGCGCTGGCCCGCCTGAGCACTGGTGGGGAGCCTCGTGGTCACCCCTCGATCCGGGCCGCGCGGTTGCGTACGCCCAGGAAGTGCGCCTCCACGGCGGCCCGGGCGGCATCGCGGTCGCCCGCGAGTACGGCGGTGTAGATGTCGCCGTGCCGCCTGGCCACGTCGGCCGGGGGCTCGTCCGGCGCTCCTAAGGCGTCGCGGAGCTGGTAGTAGACGTCCCAGAACGCGCCCAGCAGCGTGGTGACGAGGGGGTTGCCCAGCGGGCGGTAGAGCAGGTCGTGGAAGAGCCGGTCGGTCTCGGGGGAGACCAGGCCGGCCTGCGCCTCGCTCTCCATCCTGGCCATGACCTCGGCGACCGGCGTCAGGTCGGCGTCGGGGCCGAGCTCGATCAGCCGCACCACGAGGCCGCTCTCCAGGATCTCGCGGATGTCGATCAGGTGGGCCAGGTGGTTGGCGCCGTTCTGGAGGGTGATGCGGCTGTGGAAGGTCAGCTCGTCCACCAGGCCCGTGAGGGACATCCGGCCGACGAACATCCCGAAACCGTGGCGGATGTCCACGATGCCCACCGCCTGGAGGGCCTTCAGCGCCTCCCTGATCGAGTTGCGGCTGACGTGGAGCTCCTCCATGAGCTCCGACTCGGTGGGCAGGGGGTCGCCCGCGATCAGCCCGCGCCGCACGATGAGATCCTTGACGCCCTCCTGGGCCTCGACGGCGCGGCTGGGACGCGCCGGGCGCGGGACTGTGGTCATGAAGGTTCCTTTCATCGTAGGTAACAATCCGGAAATCTTCCGTTGACCTGACGCAGGTGCGGCGTTTAGCGTCCACCTTACGCAAAACATAGGACATGGGATGTCCCACGTTCTACATTCGTCCCCCTTGGAGGCATCCGTGAGCTCTGAGTTCAGCCGCCGCGACTTCCTGCGTTACAGCGGGGCCAGCGGGGCGGCGGCGTTCATCGCGGCCACGCTCTCCGCCTGTTCAGGAGGCCCGGCCTCGACCGGGTCGGTCGGCGCCGGATCCGACAAGGACCTCATCACCGCCGTCATCGGGTACGGCAACGACCAGAGCTGGGACCCGACCCAGACGGCCTCGGCCTTCGCCATGGCGGGGATCAACCACATCTACGAGGGCCTGCTCGACACCGACCCGATCACGCGCGAGCCGTACCCGGCGCTGGCCACCGCGCTGCCGTCCGACCTGAACGCGACCACCTGGACGTTCACCCTCAGGGACGGCGCCAAGTGGCACGACGGGCAGCCCGTCACCGCCGACGACGTCGTCTTCACGTTCGAGCGGGTCCTCGACCCCGAGGCGAACGTGCTCATCGGCAACTTCTTCAGGACCTGGCTGAAGGAGGTGAAGAAGGTGGACGACAAGAACGTGGAGCTGGTGTTCAAGTTCGCCTTCCCGGACGCGGCGCCGCGGCTGACCATCGCCAAGATCATGCCGAAGCACGTGTTCGGCCGGCCGGGCGCCTGGGACCAGGCCAAGGGCGGCAAGGCGGTGGGGTCGGGGCCGTACAAGCTAGCGGCGCACAACCCGAAGTCCAACACCGCGTTCGAGGCGTTCGACGGCTACAACGGGCCGCGCCCGGCCACGGTCAAGAAGATGAACTGGCTGACGATCGTGGACGCCGCCGCCCGCGTGGCCAAGATCTCCGGCGGCTCGGCCGAGGCGCAGATCGCCGACAACATCCCGTACGCCAACGTCGACCAGCTCAAGCAGCAGGGCCTGACGGTCGAGGGCGGCAAGGGCATGAACCACATGTTCCTGATGTTCAACACCGCGACCAAACCGTTCGACGACATTCGGGTGCGCCAGGCCCTGCACTACGCCATCGACAAGCAGAAGATGATCGACGTGGCGCTCAAGGGCCACGGCACGGCCTCCAGCTCCTTCCTCAACGAGGGCCACCCCGACCACAAGCGCGCCTCGGTCGTCTACGACTACGACCCGGACAAGGCCAAGGCGCTGCTGAAGGAGGCGGGGGTCACCGACCTGACGATCAACCTGATGGCGGTGAACGTGAGCTGGATCGTGGACTGCCTGCCCACGATCGCCGCCTCCTGGGAGGCCGTCGGCGTCAAGACCACGCTGGAGCCGCAGGACACGGCCGCGCTGTTCACGAAGATGGACCAGATGCAGGACTACCAGGCCGTCGCCGCGGCCTCCAACCCCAACCAGTTCGGCATGGACGCCGACCTGATCCTGCACTACAACTACGTGCCCGGCGGCCTGTGGATGAAGTACGCCCACTGGGACGGCACCAAGGACGCCGAGAAGCTGTTCGCGATGATGGACGAGGCCGGCAAGGAGACGGACAAGGCCCAGCGAACCGAGCTGATCCACAAATATCTGGACTTCGTGGCTGAGCAGGCCATCCTCTACCCGGTCGTGCACAACGAGCTGATGACCGCCTACGACCCGAAGAAGCTGTCCGGCGTCCGCGCCCAGCCGTACCCCGGCATCACCCTGCTGCAGGCCAAGAGGACATGACACTCGTCGCCCGGATGCTGCTGCGGCGGCTCCTCATCCTGATCCCGCTGGTGCTCGGCGTGATCGCGTTCGTGTTCATCGTCATGCGCTTCTCCAGCAGCAAGCCGGAGTACGCCTACTTCCAGGGCGCGAACCCGACCCCCGAGCAGATCCACCAGTTCCAGCTGGAGAACGGCCTGCTGGACCCGCTGCCCGTCCGTTACGTGCGCTTCGTCGCCGACCTGGCGCAGGGCGACCTGGGCACCAGCGTGCTGACGAAGAAGCCGGTCATCGAGTCGGTCATGACCGCGCTGCCGCTGACCCTGCAGCTCACGCTGCTCGGGCTGGTGGTGGCCGTGGTGCTGTCGCTGGCGTTCGGCGTGACGGGGGCGCTGTTCCGCGACCGCTGGCCCGACCAGGTGATCCGGGTGGTGTCGCTGATCGGGGTGGCGGCGCCGGCGTTCTGGCTGGCGCTGCTGATGATCCAGTGGCTGGCCGTCGGTGAGGGGCTCTTCCCGACCGGCGGCTACATCAACCCGGCCGACTCGGTGACCGGGTGGCTGCAGTCGATGACGCTGCCCGCCCTGTCACTGTCGCTGCCGATCGCCGCCCAGCTCATCCGCGTCATCCGCACGTCGATGGTGGAGGAGCTGGATCGCGACTACGTCCGCACCGCGATCGGCAGCGGGCTGCCGATGATCGTGGTCGTCGGCCGGAACGTGCTGCGCAACGCCCTGATCAACCCGCTGACCGTGCTCGGCCTGCGCATCGGCTACCTGATCGGTGGCACCGTGGTGATCGAGACGATCTACGGGCTGCCCGGCATGGGCCAGCTCATGATCAACGCGGTCCGCGACGGTGACCCGGCGGTGGTCCAGGGCGTGGTGCTGACCATCGCGATCGGCTTCATGGTCGTCAACCTGGTCGTCGACGTCCTGTATCTGCTGGTCAACCCCCGCCTCAGGAGCGCCACATGAACCGGTTCCAGCTGCGAGGGGGGCTGGCCGAGCGCCTGTCCAGGCCGGGCGTCGGCTTCCGCCGGCTCAAGCCGCTGTCGTGGGTGGCGGTCGGCATCGTCGCCGTGGTCGTGCTGGCGGCGCTGCTGGCGCCGTGGATCGCGCCGCACTCGCCGTACTTCCAGGAGGCCGCCGGCGGCGGCCCCTCCGCCCAGCACTGGATGGGGCTCGACAGCGCCAACCGCGACATCCTGTCCAGGCTCCTGTACGGCGCCCGCTGGTCGCTCATCATCGGCCTCGGCGCCACCGGGCTCGCCCTGGTCGCCGGCGCGATCGTGGGCGCGGTCGCGGCCACCTCGCGCCGGGCCGTGGACGAGACCGTCATGCGCCTGCTCGACGTCGTCATGGCCTTCCCCGGCATCGCCCTCGCGGCCGTGCTCGTGGCGGTGTTCGGCGGCAGCATCCCGGTGCTGGTCATGGCCATGGCTTTCCTTTACATGCCGTCCGTGGCCAGGGTCGTGCGGGCCAACGTGATCGCCCAGTACGGCGAGGACTACGTCGCCGCCGAGCGCATCATCGGCGCCCGCACTCCGCACATCCTCATCAGGCACGTCGCGATCAACTGCGCCGCGCCGGTGCTGGTGTTCTGCACGGTCATGGTGGCCGACGCGATCGTGTTCGAGGCGTCGCTGTCGTTCATCGGCGCCGGCGTACGCCCGCCGAACCCCTCATGGGGCAGCGTCATCGCCGACGGCAAGAACATGGTGCTGCTCGGCGGCTGGTGGGCCACGGTCTTCCCCGGCCTGCTGATCCTCGTCACCGTGCTCGCGCTCAACATCCTGTCCGAGGGCATCTCCGACGCCTGGGCCGCCCCGGCCGCGCGCAAGCCGGTCGCCCGCAAGGACGACGCCTTCGAGCGGGCCACCCCCGGCTCCGGCGAGGTCGTCGAACTGCCGGGACTGGCCGAGGCCGCGCGCAGGCTCGCCGAGCGGGCCCGCCCGCTGCCGCAGGGCCCGCCGATCCTCACCGTCGAACGGCTGCGGATCGGGTTCGCGGAAGGCGTCGACATCGTGGACGGCATCGGCTTCGAGGTACGCCCGGGGGAGGTGCTCGGCCTGGTCGGCGAGTCGGGCTGCGGCAAGACGCTGACCGCGCTGACCGTGATGGGCCTGCAGCCCCGCGACGCCCGCGTCAGCGGCCAGATCCGCTTCGACGGGCGCGAGCTGCTGGCGGAGTCGAAACGGGCCCGCCGCCGGCTGCTCGGGCACGAGATGGCGATGATCTACCAGGACGCCCTCTCCTCGCTCAACCCGGCCATGACCATCAAGGCCCAGCTCAAGCAGCTCACCCGGCGCGGCGGCCGGCGCACCCCCGCCGAGCTGCTCGAACTCGTCGGCCTCGACGCCCGCCGCACCCTGACCTCCTACCCGCACGAGCTGTCCGGCGGGCAGCGGCAGCGGGTGCTGATCGCGATGGCGCTCTCGCGCGACCCCAAGCTGATTGTCGCCGACGAGCCCACCACCGCGCTCGACGTCACCGTCCAGGCACAGGTCATCGAGCTGCTGCTGAAGCTGCGGGAGGAGCTGGGCTTCGCGCTGATCCTGGTCTCCCACGACCTCGCGCTGGTCGCCGACGTGACCGACCGGGTCGTGGTCATGTACGGCGGCCAGATCGTCGAGACCGGCGTCACCGCCGCCCTGGTCGGGGCGCCCGCCCACCACTACGCCCGCGGCCTGCTCGGCTCGGTGCTGTCGCTGGAGTCGGGGGCCGAGCGGCTGACCCAGATCCGCGGCGTGGTGCCGGCGCCGGCCGACTTCCCGCCCGGCTGCCGGTTCGCCGACCGGTGCCCGATGGCCACCGACGTGTGCCGTACCGAGAGCCCGGTGCTGGACGGGGACGAGACGCATCGTGTCGCCTGTCACCATCCGGCGCAGGAGCTGGTGAGGAGTGAGCAGCATGCTTGAGCTGAAGGACGTGCACGTCGTGCACAAGGCCCGTTCGGGCGGGCTGTTCTCGCGCGACCGCGTGCACGCGCTGACCGGCGCCAGCCTCACGGTCGGCGCCGGCGAGACGGTCGGGATCGTGGGGGAGTCGGGCTGCGGCAAGTCCACGCTGGCCAAGGTGCTGGTCGGGCTGCAGCGGCCGGTCTCGGGCAGCGTCACCTTCCGCGGCCGTGAGCTGTGGGGGATGAAGGAGTCCGAGCGGCGGGCACTGATCGGGTCCAGTGTGGGAATGATCTTCCAGGATCCGTCCACGGCGCTCAACCGGCGGCTGCCGATCCGTCAGGTGCTGCGCGACCCGCTCAACGTGCACGGGCGCGGCACCCCCGCCCAGCGCGACGCCCGCGTGCGCGAGTTGCTCGACCTGGTCGGCCTGCCGGCGAACGCGGCCGACGCGCTGCCGAGCCAGCTGTCCGGCGGCCAGCGGCAGCGGGTGGCCGTGGCCAGGGCGCTGGCGCTCGAACCCGAGCTGGTCGTGGCCGACGAGCCGACCAGCGCCCTCGACGTGTCCGTCCGCGCGCAGATCCTCAACCTGTTGCTCGACCTGAAGGAACGGCTCGGCCTGGCCCTGGTGTTCGTCTCGCACGACATCCAGACCGTACGCAGGATGAGCGACCGGGTCGTGACCATGTACCTGGGCCGCATCGTCGAGCAGACCCCCGCCGCCGCGGTCCCGCTGGGCGCGCGCCACCCCTACACGCGGGCGCTGTTCTCGGCCACGCCGGGCCTGATCTCGCCGATCAACCCGATCCCGCTGGTGGGCGCCGTGCCCTCGGCCACCAGGCCGCCCAGCGGGTGCCCGTTCCGTACGCGGTGCTGGCGGGCGGACGACGTCTGCGCGGCCGAATGGCCGGCCGCGCGGGTCCAGGACGAGCACCTCTTCCACTGCCATCACCCGGTGGCGGCCGGCGCCACCGACCTCGAACTGATCCAGGAGCATGCATGACGACCTCTGCCGCCGCCCGATCCGCCGCACTGGCCGGAGTCATCCCCCCGGTCTGCACCCCCATGACCCCCGATTACGAGGTGGACATCGCCTCGATGGTCCGGCTGGTCGATCATCTGGTCGGGGGCGGGGTGGACGCGCTGTTCGTGCTGGGGTCCTCGTCGGAGGTGGCGTACCTGACCGACGCGCAGCGGCGCACGGTGCTGGACACCGTGATCGGGCACGTCGCCGGGCAGGTGCCGGTGCTGGCCGGGGTGATCGACATGACCACGCCGCGCGTCCTGGAGCACGCCAGGGTCGCGATCGAGGCGGGGGCGGCCGGGCTGGTGGCGACCGCGCCGTTCTACACGCGTACGCATCCCGACGAGATCCGCACCCACTTCAGGACCATCGCCGCGCGGACCGGGCTGCCGCTCTACGCCTACGACCTGCCGGTGTCCGTGCACACCAAGCTGAGCGCCGACCTGCTGCTCGAACTGGCCGCGGAAGGCGCACTGGCCGGGGTGAAGGACTCCAGCGGCGACGACGGCGGGCTGCGCGCGGTCATCCTGGGGCGCCGGCCGCCCTTCAGCGTCCTCACCGGGTCCGAGGTGACCGTCGACTCCGCGCTGTGGATGGGCGCCGACGGCGTCGTACCCGGGCTCGGGAACGTGGACCCGCACGGCTACGTCGAGCTGTACCGCAGCGCCTCGCGCGGCGACTGGCAGGCGGCCAGGGCGGAGCAGGAGCGCCTGGCCAGGCTGTTCGGCATCGTGCACGTCGGCGGCGCCCGCATGGGCGGCAGCTCGTCGGGGCTGGGCGCGTTCAAGGCCGCGCTGCACCTGCGCGGCGTCATCGACTGCCCGGTCACCGCGCTGCCGCAGACCCCGCTGAACGAGGACGAGATCGGGCGGATCGGCAAGCTGCTGGCGGGCGCGGGCCTGCTCTGACCGCTCTGACGCCGCGCCGGCGGACGTGCCGGGGCGGCGGGCCAGAGCAGCAGGTCGGAGCGGCGGGTCAGAGCAGCAGGTCGGAGCGGCGGATCAGGCCGGCGGGTCAGGCGCGGGCGGCCCGCTCGTTCGGCACGCAGTGCGTCATCTTCAGGCCCTCGACGTCACGGGGGCCGTTCCTGCCCAGCTTGGCCAGGCGGTCGCGGTCCTCGTCGGTGAGATCCTGGCCCCGCAGCGGCTCCAGGCCGGCCAGGTCGTCGGGCGTGATGCCGAGACCCTCGCCCACGCGCAGCCCCAGGTCGTCCTCGACCAGCAGGAAGTGCCAGACCATGCGCTCCTGGACGGCCCGGTCGCACTGCTTGAGCGCCGTGACGAAGTTGAGCACCAGATCGTCGCGCTCCCACTCCTGCATCAGCAGATAGCGCTGGCCGGCCTGCTTGTAGTCGTTGGTGCGCGGGATCCGCTTACGGGTGAGCCGCCCGCTGATCTGCGGGCCGACCTCGTCCGGATGCGGATAGTGCGCCTCGCGCAGGCCGTCGCGCAGCGAGGGCTCGTAGTTGATGTGCGGGCTCTCGCCGCCCGAGTCGACGAAATACGTCATCTGGCCGTCGCGCTGGTTGGTCCGGCAGGTCGCCTTCGTCTGGTTGACCGGGAGCTGCAGGTAGTTGGGGCCGACCCGGTGGCGCTGCGTGTCGCTGTAGGAGAACGTCCGCCCGACCAGCATCTTGTCGTCGGAGAAGTCGAGCCCGTCCACGAGCACGCCGGTGCCGAACGACGCCTGCTCGTTCTCGGCGAACTGGTTCTGCACATTGCGGTTGAGCACCAGACGGCCGACCGGCAGCGCGGGGAAGTCGTTCTCCGGCCAGGTCTTGGTGTCGTCGAGCGGGTCGAAGTCCAGCTCGGGGTGCTCGTCGTCGCTCATGACCTGCACCAGCAGCTCCCACTCGGGGTAGTCGCCGCGCTCGATGGCCTCGTACAGGTCCTTGGTGGCGTGACCCAGGTCCTCCGCCTGCACGGCGGCGGCGTCGGCCGCGGTCATGCTGCGCACGCCCTGCTTGGGCATCCAGTGGTACTTCACCAGGTGCGTCTCACCCTGGGCGTTGACCCACCGGTAGGTGTTCACGCCGAAGCCCTGCATGTGCCGGTAGTCGGCGGGGATGCCGCGCGGGCTGAACAGGTTGACCAGCATGTGCATGCACTCGGGCGTCTGCGACATGAAGTCGAAGATCCGGTTCGGATCCTGCCTGAAGGTGACGGGGTCGGGCTTGAGCGAGTGGATGACGTCGGGGAACTTGATGGCGTCCCTGATGAAGAAGACCGCCAGGTTGTTGCCGACGAGGTCCCAGTTGCCGTCCTCGGTGTAGAACTTGATCGCGAAGCCGCGCGGGTCGCGGGCCGTCTCTGCCGAGTCGCGCCCGCCGATCACCGTGGAGAAGCGCAGGGCGACGTCGGTGCGCTTGCCCGCCTCCTGGAACAGCTTGGCGCGCGTGTAGCGGGCGATCGGCTCGTCGCCGAGCTTGCCGTACGCCTCGAAGTAGCCGTAGCTGAGCGCGCCCCTCGCGTGCACCACGCGCTCGGGGATGCGTTCCCGGTCGAAGTGGCTGATCTTCTCCAGGAACTGGTAGTTCTCCAGCGTGGCCGGGCCGCGCGGGCCGATCGTGCGCTGGTTCTGGTTGTCGTAGACCGGGTGCCCCTGCCTGTTGGTGAGCACCTCACGCTGGTCGTCGGGCGGCGAGCCCTGGCCAGAGACGTCTGTCATCGCGTTTCCCTTCCCCCGGACGAGGTTTTCCCCGCCTGCCCTCAAGGCCGGAACGGAAACGGGCAAAGATCCGCTATCCGCGGCGGCTGCCCGGCGGGACGACCTGGAGGGCGGCCTCCAGCGCGGTGGCCTCCTCGGGGGTGAGGCGTTCGAGGAAGTGGACCAGGGTGGCGGCCTGGTTGCCGCTGCCGGCCAGCGCGTGGCGCATCAGCTCCGCGGTGTAGGCCTCCTTGGTGGCGATCGGCTCGTAGACGTAGGCCCGGCCGACCGGCTCGCGCTTGAGCAGGCCCTTGGTGTGGAGCTTGTCCATCACGGTCATGACCGTGGTGTAGGCGATCTCGCGCTCCGTACGGAGGTCTTCGAGCACGTCACGGACGGAGGCGGGCCTGCGGTAGGACCACATCCTGTCCATGATCGTGGACTCGAGCTCTCCCAGCGGCCGCTTCATGCACACATGCTACGGGTTGCCGCCCCGCACAACCGGTGCACCGCCCGCTCGGGGCGGTCAGCGGTTGACGCCGTCGGCGGGGCGGCGCAGGAGGTCGAGGTCGGCACGGCGGGGCAGGCTCTCCCAGTCGCCCTGCGAGGTGACCGCGAACGCCCCCGCCGCGCACGCCGTGCTGAGCCGCCGCTCGGGCTCGGCCCCCGCCAGCCAGTCCGCCAGCCAGCCGGCCGCGAAGGCGTCGCCGGCCCCGACCGAGTCGACCTCGCTCACCCGGTACGGCTCCGCCCGCCGTACGACGCCGCCGGACAACTCCATGGCCCCCTCGGCGCCGAACTTGATCAGCACGTGCCGCGGCCCCATCCCCGCCAGCGCCTTGGCCAGCTCTTCGGCCCCTTCGACGGCGGCGATGAGCCGGCCCTCCGCCTCGGTGGCGAACAGCACGTCCACGCTCCCGATCGCCTCGCGCAGCCAGGCCCCGGCCTCCTCGGGCGTCCACAGCGCCTTGCGATAGTTGACGTCGAGCGAGACCAGTACGCCCGCGGCCCTGGCCTCGCCGATCGCGTGGCGTACGGCATCACGCGCGGAGTCCGAGAGCGCGGGGGTGATGGCGGAGACGTGCAGCACCCGGGCGGACCTGATCAGCTCGGCGTTGAGGTCGGCGGCGCACAGCCGCGAGCCGGCGCTGCCCTTGCGGTAGTAGCGCACGTCGATGAGGTCGGCCGTGCGCCTGCCCTTGATCATCAGGCCGGTGGGCGCGCCGGGGTCGGGGATGGCGCGCACGTCCACGCCCTCGCCGGCCAGCGTCGCCCTGATGAGGTCGCCGAACTCGTCGGCGCCCACCCGGCCCACCCACGTCGCGCCGTGCCCGAGGCGGGCCACGCCGATCGCCACGTTGGACTCGGCGCCGCCCAGACCCAGGTCGAAGTCGCGGGCGAAGCGCAGCGGCCCCGTGCGCCTGGCGGCGAACAGCGCCATGGTCTCGCCGAAGGTCACCAGCTCGGTCATCGGTTCTGACTACCTAGCTTTCTGGAGATGCGCGCCGCCGCGCCGGCCACCAGCGGCCCCAGCTCGCGCACCCGCGCGGCGGTGATCCGCGAGGTGAGGCCGGAGACGGAGATGGCCGCGGTCACGGCGTCGTCGTGGTTGAAGATCGGCGCGGCCACGCACCGCACCTCGGGTTCGTTCTCGCGGTCGTCGACCGCGTAACCGCGCCGCCTGATGTGCGCCAGGTCCGCGCGCAGCCGCTCGGCGTCGGTGATCGTGTGTTTCGTGCGCGGTTCGAGGGTCAGGCCGGCCACGGTCTCCTCGGGCAGCCAGGCCAGGATGGCCTTGCCGACTCCGGTGCAGTGGAGGGGACTGCGGCTGCCGATGCGCGAGGCCATGCGGACGCTGGCCGCGTTTTCCACCTTGTCGATGTAGACGACGTGCGGCGGGTCGTGGACCACCAGGTGGACGGTCTCGCGCACCTCGGTCATCAGCCGGTGCGACTCCTCGGCCGCGACGGAGCGCAGGTCGAGCGTGGCCAGGTAGGACTGGCCGAGGCTGAGCGTGCCGTGGCCCAGGCGGTAGGCGCCCGTCTCGCGGTCGCGTTCGAGCAGCCTGGCCTCGACCAGCGGCGCGGACAGGCGCAGTACCGTGCTCTTGGACAGGCCCACGGCATCGGCGAGTTGCGTGAGCGAGACGCCCGGATGCTCGCGCACGTGCTCCAGCACGGCCAGGGCGCGTCTGAGCGAGGCGGACTGGTTGCGTTCTGGCACGCGCCCCAACATACCGGCGGATCGCGGTTTGCAATACGTCGTTGTGCAGTGCACAACAGCTCAGGGCTTTGAGGGGCCGTCGGAGACCGCGATCTCGTGCGTGTCGCCAGGGGCCAGGAACGCGAGCAGTCGCCGGCCCTCCTCCTCGACCGCATCCAGGTCCTTGACCGGCTCCCACAGGTGCAGGCCGAGGGTGGAGACGCCCTTGGCCCGGGTGATCGTCCAGTCCCCGGCCGTGACGCCGTCCACCAGGATCATTCTGGGCATCACGTTGGTGCCCATGAAGCCCTGGAACGCGGCCAGGCCGGTCTCGGTGATGACCCGCGACCGGTCGGCGTGGGAGAGGAACAGGTTGTCGAAGTCGTACATGAGGCGGGGCGGCGCGGGCACGTCCGCGTCGGGGCGTGGGGCGTCGGGGAGGTCGTACAGGGTCCTGCCGCTCTCGTCCCTGAACCTGAGCAGGTCGAGCGGCTCGACCACCTCGGCCAGCCGGGTCAGCCCCGACCACGTCTGCACGTCCTGCACCGACGCGGGCCCGAACGCGGCCAGGTAGCGCCGCACCAGCTCGGCCGGCGTCATCGGGGGCTGCTCGAAGCCCAGCCACGACTCCGCGCTCGTGTGGGCGACCGGCCCGCTCCTGCCCCACAGGCCGCGCGGCGGTACCTGCACGAGGGGCACCAGCCAGCGCACCCCCTGGCCCAGCGCGTGGGGGTCGTGCTCAGGCCAGCGCTCGTTCAGCGCCCGGCCCAGCTCGGCGAAGGTCATCGGCCGCTCCTCCAGCAGCGCCCGCCCGACCGCCTCCAGCTCGCCGAGATCCACCCCGGCCAGCCGCTTGCCGAACGTCGTGCGCGTTCCGCGCTCGGTGACCTGCTGCAGCAGCGGCCGCATGGCCAGGCAGTCGCGGGCCGAGACCAGGTGGATGGTGGAACGCTGCAGCGCGATGCGCACCAGGGCGCGCGAGGCCAGCAGGTCGGCGGCGTCGGAGGCGGCGAAGCCCTCGATGCGGGTCCACAGGCCGGTGTACCAGGTGTGCGGGGTCTGCGCCTGGAGCCCGCCCAGGTGTTCGACGACCTCGATCACGGACTGGCCGGTGCGCCGCAGCAGGAGCTGCCTGTCGAGAGTGGCCCGGTTGAGCGCCCGGCGGCTGATGAGGGGATCCATGTGACCAAGGTAGGGGCTATTGCGGCCGGTCCCGGGCCGCAATAGCCCCCGCGGCGCCGGCGGATGCCGGCATGTGGCCTCTACCGCCTGATGGTACGCGTGTCACCGAGGTTTCGCTCTTCCGTTCCGTGCCGTTTCGGGGGTCCCTCGGTGTCTCGGTGAGCGGAGGCTCGCGTGCATGTGCCCTGCCGGAAGACTCCGCGGCTGTCGTCCGATGACCGAAAGCCTGACGCGGGTCAACCCGGCCCTGGACGGCCGGACCAGGGCAGACGATGAACGTGCCCTGGAGCCTCAGGGAGGGGGTGAGCCCGCATGGCGGCGCATGCCCTTCGCGGCGGATCAGATCGCTCCAGGGACGAGCACTTCGTCGGCCGCGACAGGGAGCTGTCGGTGCTGCACGCGCAGCTCGGCCACGCCTGCGAGGGCCGGTCGGGCCTCGTCGTGCTGGAGGGGCCGGCCGGGATCGGCAAGACCGCGCTGGAGCGGCGGGTGCCCGATCCGCTGGTGGCCGGGGCCGCGCTGCTGGAGCTGCTGGGCCGGCTCCACCACCGGGCTCCCGTGGTGCTCGCCGTCGACGGGGCCGACTGGGCGGACCTGCTCTCGCTGCAGGCGCTGAAGTACCGAGCGCGTGCGGCTGCCTGACCAGGGCGGTGCAGCTCACCGAGGAGGGCCCCGAACGCGACCGCCTGATCGCCGAGGCCGTGGAGGCACTGCTGGCCGCCGGCCGGCCCGGCGACGCGGAGGAGCTGGCCGGCCGGCTGACGCCCGGGGCGATCCCGGGGTGCGTGCCTACGTTGTGGGGTCGGTGGCGCTGGTGGCGGGGCGGGTGCGGGAGTCGGTCCGCCTGCTCGACCAGGCCTGGTCGTACGCGGGCGAGGACCCGTGGCTGGGACCGGCCGTCGCGGCCCGGCAGGCGCTGGCGGCCCTGACCCGCGGCTGCGGCGAGGACATCGCCCGCTGGACCGGCCACACCCTGCCAAGGGACGGCTCACGCCGCACAGAGACGGGCGGCGGCGACTTGGTCCGCTTCGCCGCCTTGACCGGCCCCGCCTTGACCGACCCCGCCGGGGAAGCATTGGGCCTCGCCGGGCAGGCCGGAGCTGGGCCCGTGGCCGCCGCGCGGGACGGCTCGGAGGCCATGGGCGGCGAACCAGCCGGACCGGCGCGGTCGGCGGGTCTGGAATCAGGCGGGTGGGTCCGGTCGGCGGGTGAGGAACCGGACGGGGAGGCCCGGTCCCTCATCGGCCGGCTGAGCGACATAGGCGAGTAGCCCCCGTCGTCACGGCGAGCCGGAGACGCACGGGTGCACGCGAACCGCACGGCGAGCCGGAGGCACACGCGCACACGCGAGCCGGCCGCGCACAGGGGCGGGCGAGCCGGTTGCACCGCCTTCGTTATGATCGTTTTGACCTTTTGCGCGCCCGGGGGAGCGAAATGACCGAATACCGGCCCAAGACCCTGCTCGCCATGAGCCGGCAGATCGCCGGACGGCTCGTCACCGGCCCGGTACGCGACCGCCTGATCGCCGTCGCCGACGTGGACCCCGACCAGGTGGCCACGGACTTCGCCGACCCCGCCGTGGCGGCCGCGCTGGCCGAGGCCGAGGTGCTCTACACCAGCTGGTACTGCCCGCCGATCACCGCCGAGGTGCTGGCCGCCGCGCCCCGGCTCAAGGCGATCGTGCACGCGGCCGGCTCCGTCAAGCACCACGTCACCCCGGCCTGCTGGGAACACGGCCTGCTCGTCTCCTCCGCGGCGGCGGCCAACGCCGAGCCCGTCGCCGAGTACACGCTGGCCTCCATCCTCTTCGCGAACAAGCGGGTGCTGGAGCTGGCCGCGCTCTACCGGGACAAACGCGCCCAACTCGACGTGTACGGACTGTCCAGCGGCATCGGCAACTACCGGCGCACGATCGGGATCATCGGCGCCTCCAGGATCGGGCGCCGGGTGATCGAGCTGCTCCGGCCGTTCGACCTGGACGTGCTGGTCGCGGACCCGTACCTGACCGAGGACCTGGGCGTCCCGCACGTCGGCCTGGACGAGCTGTTCGAACGGTGCGACGTGATCAGCGTGCACGCGCCCGCGCTGCCCGAGACCGAGCACCTCGTCGACGCCGCCCGGCTGGCCCGCATGCGCGACGGAGCCACGCTGATCAACACGGCGCGCGGCGCGCTCGTGGACACCGAGGCGCTCACCGCCGAGCTCACCTCCGGCCGCCTGTACGCCGTGATCGACGTCACAGAGCCGGACCCGCTGCCGCCTGACTCGCCCCTCTACGACCTGCCCAACGTGCTGCTCACCCCGCACATCGCCGGCTCACTCGGCGGCGAGCTGGCCCGCATCGCCGACCTGGCCGTGGACGAGCTGGTCAGGTACGCCAAGGGGCTGCCCTTCGAGCACGGCGTGGCCGCCGCGGAACTCGCCACCAGCGCTTGACCGGCCCCTGACAGCCGAGCCGGCCGGCCGCCCCCGATGGCGACGGAGTCGGCGCGGCCCTACGCTGCTGCGCATGCACAAGCGCGTGATCGACGGCCGTTTCGAACTCGTGGAGCGGCTCGGCGGCGGGGGCATGGGCCTGGTGTGGCGGGCCTGGGACGTGGCCCTGCACCGCGAGGTCGCGCTCAAAGAGGTGCGCCCGCCCGACCCGTCGATGGACGAGCAGGACCCGGCCGGCGCCCGCGACCTGCGCGCCCGGGTGCTGCGCGAGGCCCGCGCGCTGGCCCGGCTCAACCACCCGCATGTGGCCACCATCCACCACATCGTGGACCCGGGTGAGCACGACTACCCGTGGATCGTCATGGAGCTCGTCCCCGGCGGCTCGCTCCAGGACCGGATCCAGCACGGCGCCATGCCGCCCGAGCAGGTCGCCAAGCTGGGACGCGAGGTCCTGTCCGCGCTGCGGGCGGCCCACGCCGTCGGCATCCAGCACCGCGACGTCAAGCCCGCCAACGTGCTGCTGCGCGAGGACGGGCGCTCGGTGCTGACCGACTTCGGCATCGCCGCCGTACGCGAGTCCACCAGCCTGACGGCCACGGGGTCGTTCATCGGCTCGCCCGAGTACATGGCGCCCGAGCGGATCAACGGCGTGGAAGGCGACCCGGCCTCCGACCTGTGGTCGCTGGGCATGATGCTGTACGTGGCGGTGGAGGGACGGCATCCGCTGCGCCGGAGCACCACCCTGGCGACGCTGGCGGCGGTGCTCAACGCCGACGTGCCGCCGGCTGAGCGGGCGGGGCCGCTCGGGCCGGTGCTCGCGGCCCTGCTCACCCGGGACACGGCGGTGCGACCGGACGCCGAGACCCTGGACCGGATGCTGGCCGCGGCCGAATCAGGCCACACACCCCCGCCGCCCCACCCCTACGCCCCCCATGCTCCCGGCCCTCAGTCGTCGGGTCCGCAGGCTTACGCCCCTCAAGGGCCGGGCTCTCAGCCGCCCGCTCCACACGACTTCGGTTCCCACGGCTCCGGTCCTCACCGCGCCGGCTCCCAGGGCTCCGGCCCTCACGGCGCTGGCCCTTACGGCGCCGGCTCCCAGGGCTCCGGCCCTCACGGTGCCGGCCACCACGGCACCGGTCCCCACGGCGCTGGTGCCCAGTCCGGTGGGCCCGGGTGGGGCGCGGCGGTCTTCCCACCCGGTGGGAACGCCGGCGGGCCGATTCCGCCCGGGTCGGGGCCGTATGGGTCAGGGCCTTCCGGGCCGGGGGCACCAGGGGCGGGGCCGGGTGCGTACGCCGGGCCGCCCCAGGCGGGGAACACCGTGCCGCCCCAGGCCGGGCACACCGTGCCGCCCGGGCACGGAGGCCCGTGGGGCAAGGCGCCGGTCTCGCACGCCGACACCATGAACAGACGCCGCCCCCGTCGCGGCGGGACGGCGCTGGTCGCGGTGATCGTCTCGGTGGTCGTCGTGGTGGGCGTGGTGGGTTGGCGGTTACTTCCGGCCATCGGCGACCTCGGCGGCGACGGCCGTCCCCAGACCGACCGCCTGTCGGCGTCGGACGCCCCGAACACCGGCAGAACCCCGCGAGTCACCACAACAGACGACACGACGGGCGACACGACGGATGACCAGACAGGTGACCAGACGGGCGACCCCTCCGAGGAGACCGTCGAGGAGAACCTGCTGACCCCCGCCGGCATGCGCGCCATGATCGCCAAGCTCAAGCCGGCCATCGGCGGCACCAAGGTCGTCAAGATGGTCGTCTACCCGACGTACGCCTCCGTGGACGCCCCGCTCAAACGGGACTCCGACCTGTACGACAGCTACGACTACCGCGACGGCGCCGTCTCGGAGCCGCGCAAGGGCGGCCAGGTGCGCACCGGCACGACCGACCTGTCCAAGTACAACTGGAACGCCCTCCCCAACCTCATCAAACGGGCGAAGAAGGACCTCGGCGCCTCCAACCCCACGACGGTCTACGTCATCGTGGACCCGAACTACGTGTTCACCGCGACCAAGCAGGTGCTGCTCGTCTACGCCTCCGACGACTACGGCCGCGGCGGCTACCTGGTGGCCGACCCCCAGGGCAAGGTCCTCAGGCTCGTCGGCGACTAGGACGACCGGACGGCGTGCGGCCGGTAGAGGTCCTGGTCACCGGCGCGGCCGGCCGCCGGCGGAGGTCGGGTCGCCAGGCGTGGCCGGTCGGCGGGGGATCGGGTCGCCGGTACCGGTATCGCCGTCAGCAGACGTCCTGGTAGCCGCTCTCGGGGATCAGCCGGGCCCATTCCTGCCTGCTCAACGCCCCGCCCGCCCGGGCGCACACCTCGCTCGCCGTCAGGGCGGGATCGACCGCGATCTCGTGTACGGTGCCGTCGAGCGCCACGCCGCGCAGCCGCCTGCCGTCCTGGCTGAAGGCGAGCCCCGACGCCCACGATCCCACCTGGCCGACCTCGCGCAGCGTCTTCGTGTCCCAGAGCGAGGTGCGGGCGCCGTCGATGGCCAGCAGGTCGCCCTTGGGGGAGAAGCGCAGTTCGTCCACGGGGGTGGTGCCGGTCTCGATCGTGCCGAGCGGCCGGCGTTCGCGTACGTCCCACAGCAGCACCCTGCCGCCCTCCAGCCCGAACGCCAGCCTGTCGCCGCCGGGCGAGAAGGCCAGCGCGGTCGCGGCGGCGCCCCCACCGGCCTCGGCGGCCAGGCTGAGCGGGGTGATCCGGCCGGTACGCAGGTCGAGCAGGCTGTCACCGGCGGCCAGCGTCCTGCCGTCGGGGCTGAAGGCCAGAGCCAGGTCACCCGCGCTCTCGTACGTCTTGATCCGGCGCCCCTGGCGCACGTCCCACGTCTCCAGGGTGCTGCCGCGGGCGGTGGCCAGCGTGCCGCCGTCGGGGGAGAGCGCCACGGCCGGTACGTCGCCGCCGGCGTTGATCGCGGCCACCTGCCTGCCCCCGGTCACCTCCCACACGGTCACCGGGTCGCCCGCGACGGCCAGCAGCCGGCCGCTCGCGTCGAACGCCAGGTCGCCGGCGGCGGCGATCCGGCCCAGCGTCCTGCGCGCCTCGGTGTCGGTGAGCTCGATCGTGTCC
Source organism: Nonomuraea sp. NPDC048882 (assembly GCF_040649755.1). Lineage (NCBI taxonomy): Bacteria > Bacillati > Actinomycetota > Actinomycetes > Streptosporangiales > Streptosporangiaceae > Nonomuraea > Nonomuraea sp. NPDC048882. The sequence goes on along the minus strand of NZ_JBEZGB010000007.1, from coordinate 220,258 downwards.
CCGACCTCCTTGGCGGCGACGCGGCCGTTGCCGGAGAAGGCGGCGACGTGGCCGTCCTGGGCGGGCATCGGCAGGCCGGAGACGTCGAGCGAGACGACCGAGCCGGTGCCGCTGAGGTAGCGCAGGGTCCGTCCGTCCTTGGAGAACGTCAGGCCGTGGCCGGGGTCTTTGAGCGGGTACGCGCCCGCCAGGCGGCGTTCGGCCACGTTCCAGACGCGTACCTCGCCGTCGCCGGGGAGGGCGAGGAGGCGGCCGTCGGGGCTGAAGACGAGCGGGCCGGCCAGGGCGCCAGGAGGCGTCTCCAGCCCGTCCACGATCTCGACCCCCCAGCCACGCTCCTTCACCGGCCCCTCACCGAGGTCCTGCTCCCGCACACCCGACGAGGCCCGGGCATCGGGCTCAGGCGCGGCCGACGACCCTCCCGCGTCGATCTCAGGCGCGGCCGGCCGACCTCCGGTATCGGCCTTCGGCACAGCCGGCTGAGCCCCGCCGTCGATCTCAGGCGCGGCCGGCTGACCCCCGGCATCGGTCTTGGGCGCGGCCGGCTGACCTCCGGCGTCACGCTCAGGCAGGGCCGACGGCGTGACGGCTTTGAGCGTGGCCGCAGGCTCCGGAGCCGGAAGCGCCCGCAACGCCGGCCCGGAAACCCCACTCGGCACACCCCGCGCGGCCAAAGCCCCAGAGGGCGCCGCCTCCACTCCCGCAGGGGATGGGGCCGCGAGAACGCCCGGCGCTTCAAGGGGTCCGGTGGGTGGGGCCGCGAGGGTCCCAGAGGGCGCCGCCTGCGCCCCCACAGGGTCGGTCGGCGGGGCCGCGAGGGCGCCGGGACGTCCGGCCTGCGCTTCCAGGGGGCCGGTGGGCGGGGCCTGGTCCGCGGGAGGGCTGGTGGGTGGGGCCGCGAGGGTGCCGGGGTGGCCGGCCTCGCCGCCCGTCGGGCCGGTGGGGGAGGACTGGGGTGGGGCCTGGGCGTTGAGGGGCTGGGCGGGGGCCGAGCGGGCGGTGCGGGTCTGTTCGTCCTCCACCAGCGTGACCCCGTCACGCCCCGCCACCGCCAGCGTCCCCCCGTCGGGACTGAAGGCGAGAGCAGGCGCCCCGGCGTCCACGCCGGTGAGCGGCTGGACGGTCACGATGCCCGTCCTGACCCGCCGGGGCGCGAGGTCCCACAGCTCCACCCGCCCCGTCACCCCGGACACGGCCGCCCTGGACCGGTCGGGGGACAGCGCCACCTTCTTGTCGCTCACGTCGAACAGCACCCGGCCGCCCCGCCGGACGACCGTCCGGTTGCCCCGGCTGATCGCGTACACGGCGTCGCCCGCCGGCGCCTGACCGGTCGCGACGTCGAAGGGCCGCCCGCCGGGCCCCTCCGCGTAGCGGCCGTCGTCGCTCAGCGCGGTGCTTCCCGGCGGCAGCACGTACGTGGCCGTCCGCCGCCCGCCGCCCACGTCCCAGACGGTGACGGCGTCGGCGTCCCAGCGCACGAGCTCGTCCTCCCGCAGCAGGTACCGCGCCCGCGCGTCGGCCCCGGGGTCGGTGAACACCCCCAGCTCCGGCTGCACGAGCGAGGCCTGCAGCGCCGCCCGCGCCTCGAACACCGGCGCCAGCCGCCACGCGGCCACACTGAGCCGCATCGCGGTGCGCGGGTCGGAGTCACGCAGGGTCTCCGCCCTGGCGGCCACGGCCCTGGCGTCGGCCTCGATGAGGCGTTCGCGCAGGTCGTTCTGGCCGTGCACGGACAGGACGCTCATCGTCACCGCGACGGCCAGCACGGCCGCGACCGTGGCCAGCGCGGGCACCATGAACTTCCTGCGCTGCTTGGACAGGGCCACGCTGTCGTTGATGAAGTCGCGTTCGAGCTGGTTGAGCCGTACGTGGCGGCGCTTGGTCGCGGCCCAGCCGAGCGCGGAGTCGAGCTCATGGCCGCGAAAGAGGTGGCTGGTGTCGCGGCGGTGCTCGGACCAGGTCCTGGCGGCCTCGCGGATGCGCCGGTGGGACGGCATGCCATCGCGCTCGTCGGCGACCCACCCGCGCAAGCGGGGCCAGGCCCGGTAGAGGGCGGCGCTGGCGGCGGCCACCCGGTTGTCGCTGACGGCCACGAGCTTGCCCACGGACGTCTCGGCGGGCGGCACCCGGACGCTGCGCCGCACCAGCAGGCCGGCCTCCATGAGCGGGGCGAGCACCTCGCCCTCGTCGTGCGGGTCGTCGCCGTCGAGCAGGCGCAGCAGCAGGCCGGGCACCTCCTCCTGCTGCCTCGGGGTGAGCGAGAGGTAGACCTCCTCGGCCACCTCGCCGAGCGACCGGGTCGGGGCCCACGTCTCGGGCGGGCGCAGCTCGGTCTCGCTGTCGATGAGCAGCTCGGCCGCCGCCGGCCGGTCGGCGCAGTTCTTCGACAGCGCCCGCCCCACCAGCTCGCGCAGGGTGTCGGGCAGGCAGCTCAGGTCGGGGTCGACGGTCAGCAGCCGGTGCATGATGCCGCCGAGGCTCTCCCCCTGGAAGGGGTCGCGGCCGGTGGCCGCGAACAGCACCACCGCGCCCCACGCGAACACGTCGGCCGCCGCCTCGGCCGGCTGCCCGGTCAGGACCTCGGGAGCGAGGTACGTGCACGTGTCGCCCGCCGGGTCGCCCGCGGGCAGGCCCAGCTCGATCACCCGGGGCCCGTCGGCGGCCAGCAGCACGGCCTCCGGGTTGAGCCCGGAGTGCGTCAGCCCGGCCTCGTGCAGGGCTCGCAGCGCGGCGGCCAGGGCGGCGGCCAGCGCGACGAGCTCGTCACCGCAGTAGGGACCGTGCAGCCCGACCGCCTCACGCAGGTCGGGCCCGCTGACGAACTGACTGACCACGTAGGGGACGCCTCCGTCGGACCCGACGGCCACCACCTGCGCCAGCTGGCGGCAGGTCACCTTCTCGAACCGGTGACCGACCTCGCCCCTCGGCACGGTGACCGCGTAACGGCGGCCCTCGTCGTCGTAGGCGTCGTAGACGACACCGCGCTTGCCCACGCCGAGCCTGGCCGCCGGCCAGAAGCCGCCGAGCCTCTCGGGATCACCGGGCACCAAGCGCATCGTCACTGATGCTTAGATGCACGACATGGCCCTTTGGTTGCCCTGAAAGACGCCACAGGTCCCCCGCGCGCCTCGGGGGACCCATGAGTCATGATCATTATGCCAGGCTTCCGGATCTTGACTGCCACTCAGGCCGGAGGATGGACATGAGCACGGCGTCGTGCCACTCGCCGTCCCAGAGCAGGGCGTCGCGCTCGACGCCCTCCTCGACGAAGCCGATCTTCTTGTAGACGTGGCGGGCGCGGTCGTTGAAGGTGTAGACGCCGAGGCTGATCCGGTGGATCGGCGTCGCGGTGAACGCGTGGGCCAGCAGCAGCTCGATCGCCTCGGTGCCGTACCCCTTGCCGAAGGCACGCGGGCCGACCAGCGCGATGCGCAGGTTGCAGGACAAGTTGTGGGCGTCGAGCTCGTTGAGCACGATCTCGCCCACGACCTCGTCGTCCGCCACGATCGCCAGGTCGAGCCGGTCGGCCTGCTCGCCGCGCGTGGCGTACCAGGCGCGCAGCCGATCCACCTCGAACGTGCCGTGCGAGCCCGTCAGCCGGCCCACCTCGGGGTCGGAGACGAGCTCGACGAGGGCGTCGAGGTGTTCGAGGCCGATCGGGCACAGCGTCACGCGCTCGCCCTTCAGCGTGGGTTTCTCGGCGAACATCCCCTTTGGCTATCAGGTGTGATCGCCGTCGGGCAAACCCATTTGCCGCAGCACCTCGTCGCGCACCTGCTCGGGGCTGAGCACGCCGACGTCGCAGATCAGGTCCGCCACCTCATGGAAGTAGTGCTCGCGCCGGGCCCGCATGGTGGCCGGGTCGTAGTCGGGACGGTGATCGCTCGTGCGCATCCGCTGCGCAAGCACGTCGTCCTTCGCGTCGACCCAGACCACGAACGCCCGGCCCATCGCCGCACGCACCTCGGGGTTCTCCAGCGTGCTCGCCGCCGCCGCGATCACCTGCGGCTCACCCGCCAGCCCTTTCAGCACGTGCTCGGCCTCGTAGCGGTGCAGCGTCTCCTTGCCCTCCCTGACGGCTATCGGCGCGGACGTGGCGCCGTAGCGGTCCTGGAGGTACTGGTCGCTGTCGGTGAACGGCAGGCCGAGGGCCGCGGCGACCAGGCGTCCTGAGGTCGTCTTGCCTGATCCCATCAGCCCGATCATTACGACGGGTTTGTTTTTCGCCATGTGGATAGAGGTTCCTTCGTGTCAAGGAGGTAAATCTGATGACCATCGCCGGAAGCATCATCCTCATCATGCTCGGTGCGATCCTCACCTGGGCCGTCGAGTTCGACCTCGCCGGTCTCGACATCAACGTAGTGGGTGTCATCCTCATGCTCGGCGGCATCGTCGGACTGCTGTTCGGCATCTACCGGATCCGCGTCACCCGGCGAGCGGTCGGCCCGATCGAGGAGCCGGTGCACCGCCAGGAGATCTACGAGGAGCCCGAGGCCCGCAGAACCACGGTGTACGAGGAGCGCCGCCACCACGAACCGCCCCTGTAGGAGTTGAGACCAACAGATGACCGAGCCGGAGGCGGTGGCCGCCATCCAGAAGGCCGACAGGAAGGCCACGGCGAAGTCCCGCTGAGCACGCTCGAGGTCTCGACGAGAAGAGGGCCGGTGGTCGGGAGACCACCGGCCCTCTGTCGTGTCGTCGCCTGTTCCGCCGGTCCTGGCCACAGCGCCCGCCCTCTCGGAGACGGAACTCGTCACCGCGCCGTCGTCACAGCAGCCGTTTGACCGCCGCGACGATCGCGGTGCGGTCGATGCCGGCGTCGGCGAGCTGTTCCCGAGGGGTCGCGGAGCCGGGCAGATCGGTCACGGCCAGCTTCACCACCCGCGGCCCCAGCTCGCTCACCGCGTCCGAGACCGCGTCGCCGAGCCCGCCCTCGGCCCGGTGGTCCTCGACCGTGATCAGGTTGCCGGTGGTGGTCGCCGCCTGGATGAGCGCAGCCGCGTCCACAGGCTTGATCGAGTACAGGTCGATGACGCCGACCGGGATGTCGCTCGCCCGCAGCTCGTCGGCCGCGGCCAGAGCCTCGTGCACGGTCACGCCGGCCGCCACGATGGTGGCCCGGTCGCCGGGGTTCTGCCGCAGCACCCGTGACCCGCCCACGGGGAAGCGCTCGCCCGGCTCGTAGATCACCGGCGTGTCGCCGCGCGTCGTACGCAGGTAGGAGACGCCGTCGAGGTCGGCCATCTCGGAGAGCAGCGCGGCCGTCTGGTTGGCGTCGCACGGGTAGAGCACGGTGCTCCCGTACGTGGTGCGCAGCATGGCCAGGTCCTCCAGGCCCATCTGCGAAGGGCCGTCCTCGCCGATCGCCACCCCGGCGTGCGAGCCGACCAGCCGGATGGAGGCCCCGCTCACCCCGGCCATCCTGATGAAGTCGTGCGCCCTGGTGAGGAACGCCGCGAACGTGGCCGCGTACGGCTTCCACCCGCGCACCTGCATCCCGACGGCGGCCGCCACGAGCAGCTGCTCGGCGATGTACATCTCGAAGAACCGCTCGGGAAACTCATCGGCGAACGTCTGGGTCTTGGTGGAGTCGGCCACCTCGCCGTCCAGCGCCACGACGTCGCCCCTGGCCGCGCCGAGCGCCTTCAGCGCCTCCCCGTACGCGGCGCGCGTGCTGACCTGGTCCCCGACGGCGTAGGCGGGCACCTGCATCCCGCTGGCCGCGAACCGGTACGGCGTCGCGCCCGGCTCGGGCTTGCGCACCTCGACGTGCACGTTCCTGACGCCGCCGAGCTCGGCCACCGCCTTGTCGGGGTCCTTCAGTGCCTTGCCGTGGGCGCCCTCGCGGTTCTCCACCTCCAGGACGCCTTCGCCCTTGCGGGTCTTGGCCAGGATCACGGTCGGCCGCCGGCGCGTGTTGCGGGCGTCGTTCAGCGCGTAGTCGATCTGTCCAGGGTCGTGCCCGTCGATCTCGATCGTGTGCCAGCCGAACGCCGTGAACCTGCGCGCGTACGCGCCGGTGTCCCACCCGTGCCGGGTGGGGCCGCGCTGCCCGAGCCGGTTGACGTCCACGACGGCGGTCAGATTGGCCAGTCCTTCTGCCCCGGCGTGTTCCGCGGCCTCCCAGACGGAGCCCTCGGCCAGCTCGCTGTCACCGCAGAGCACCCAGACGTGGTACGGCATGCGTTCCAGCCGCCCGGCCATCGCCACGCCCACGCCCACGGGCAGGCCCTGCCCGAGCGAGCCGGTGGCGACGTCCACCCAGGGCAGCCGGGGTGTCGGATGCCCCTCCAACCGGCTGCCCCTGCGCCGGAACGACAGCAGTTCCTCATCGTCGATCACGCCCGCCGCCTTGTACAGCGAGTAGAGCAGGGGAGAGGCGTGCCCCTTGGAGAAGATCAGCTGGTCGTTGGCCGGATTGCCCGGGTCGTCGAAGTCGTAGCTCAAATGGCAGGCGAACAGCACCGCCATCAGGTCGGCCGCGGACATCGACGAGGTGGGGTGGCCGGACCCCGCCTCGGCGGCGGCTCGCACGGAGTCGACGCGTAGCTGTGCTGCCAGTTCGGCAAGGTATTGGAGATCGCGTTCAGGCATCATCGCCTCCTCGAAAGCGGTTGCTGCGGCGCCTGCCCCCGCTCGGTGCCGGGAACGCGCGGTGCGGGGGCATGCCGGAGGGCGCTATGAGCGCTTGCCCCGGACCACGGTGGCGGCGACGGCGGCGGCCGCTCCCGCGGCCAGCGTCAGGAGGACCGGCCGGCGGTGCTGGGAGAGCCAGAGCTGGGGGCTGCGCCCGTGGGAGCGGTGGTCGAAGGAGCCGTGCGCGCCGTAGTCCGTGGACTCGTCGGCGGGCTCCCACAGGTTGGACACGCCGGTGGGCGCCTTCTCGTCCGTCACCTGGGACCGCGCGCCCGACCAGGCCAGGTAACGGTCCACCAGCGCCGGGGCCGCGCGCTGCGCCAGCAGGGTGAGCGCGGTGCTGGCGCCGACCCAGTACTCCTTGCGCTCCGGGTGCTCGGCCGCGTACACGATCGCCCTGGCCGCCACCTCGGGCTGATAGATCGGGGGTACGGGCTGCGGATGGCGGCGCAGCTTCGACAGGACCCAGTCGAACTGGGGCGTGTTGACCGCGGGGAGCTGGACGAGCGTGATGTCGATGCCGCTGCCGTCGCCCAGCAGCTCCGTGCGCACTGACTCGGTGAAGCCCTTGATCGCGTGTTTCGCGCCGCAGTACGCCGACTGCAGCGGGATGCCCCGGTAGGACAGGGCCGAGCCCGCCTGGACGATGGCGCCGGCGTCGCGCGGGCCCATGATGTCCAGGGCCGCCTTCGTGCCCCAGACGTAGCCCAGGTAGGTGACGGCGGTGGTGCGTTCGTACTCGTCTGGTGATATGTCGGTGAATTTGGCGAACACGGAGGAGAAGGCGGTGTTGATCCATACGGAGATGGGACCCATCTCCTTCTCGATGCGCTCGGCGGCGTGGCGTACCTGCTCGTAGTCCGCCACGTCGGCCTCGTAGACCTGACCTGTGCCCCCTTCCGCGCCGACGTCCACCGCGGCGGCGCCGAGACCCGTGGTGCCGCGTGCGATCAGCGCCACCTTCGCGCCCTGCGCGCCGAGCATGCGGACGACCGCGCGCCCTACTCCGCCGCTCGCGCCCGTCACCACCACTACCCGCCCTCGAAGTGGTGCCATGTCGAGATCAGCCCGCCTCTCCGTTGTCGCCCCGGTTCTTCTGCCGCTTCACGGCGAGCGTGATGTCGACCACCGTCGCGATCGCCAGCACGACGGCGATCCCCGCCAGCACCCAGGCTCGGGTGATGATGCCGAGCACCGTGAACGCGAACAGGAAGACCAGGAGGAACGAGCCCACCCTGATGTGCACCACGTCCCGCGGCGTGGCGGGCACCATGGCATGACCGCGCCGATCCCGCTGCTCGTGCCACTCTCCGTTATCAGACATGCGGCTCACCTGCCCGTACCGTTTGCCGCCTAACGTCCGGGGTAGCCGCCTCCCGTGCCTGATCGTGATCCCCGCGCGCAACCGGCCCCTGGGCCGTCCTCTGGGCCGTCCTCTGGGCCGGAGCTGCGCGCCAGCGACCAGAACGAGCCGGGGATCGTCAGGAGGCGGCGCGGCAGGGGGTTCGGCTACGCCGGGCCCGACGGCGAGCCGGTGCGCGACCCGGACACGCTGGCCCGGATCAAGGCGCTGGCCATCCCCCCGGCCTGGCAGGACGTGTGGATCTGCGGCTCGCCCGACGGCCATCTGCAGGCCGCGGGCACGGACGCGGCCGGACGCCGGCAGTACCGCTACCACGACGTGTGGCGCGAGCAGCAGGACCGGGTCAAGTTCGATCGGGTGCTGGACGTGGCCGAGCGGCTGCCCGCGTTCAGGAAGGCCGTGGACGACCAGCTTGAGGGACGCGGGCTGACCAGGCAGCGGGTCCTGGCCGCCGCGGCCAGGCTGCTCGACATCGGCTTCTTCCGCATCGGCGGGGAGAGTTACGACACCTACGGGCTGGCCACGCTGAGGATGGAGCACATCACCTGCTCCAACGGCATCGTCGTCTGCTCCTACCAGGCCAAGGGCGACATCGCGCGCGAGGTCGAGGTGGCCGACCCGGCGGCGTGCAAGGTGCTCAGGGCGCTCAAGGGCCTGGGCGTACGGGGCGAACTGCTGCGTTACCGGCACTCCGGCGGCTGGAGCGACATCAGGAGCGAGGACATCAACGAGTACCTGCGCGAGATCATCGGCTACGAGGTCACCGCGAAGGACTTCCGCACCTGGCACGCCACGGTGCTCGCGGCCGTCGGGCTGGCGGTGTCGCGGCCCGCCAGGAGCCGTGGCCGCACCGGCAAGCAGCGCGCGGTGACCCGGGTGATGCGCGAGGTCGCCGAGTACCTGGGCAACACGCCGACCGTGGCCAGGGCGTCGTACGTGGACCCGCGTGTCGTGGCCGCGTACGACCGCGACAGGACCATCGCCGCGGCCCTGACCGAGCTGGGCGCGGACGCCGACTTCGGGCAGCTTGCCACGGCGGGCCGGGTGGAACGGGCAACTATTGAGCTGATTCGTGCCGTTTGAGGGGTTCAAACCCGGGCATGCGGCGACAGAAGAAGGAGGCTGGCGATGGAAGCTCCGCAGTACGTCGCGGCCCGCGTCCAGCAGGCGCTGGCCGAGGACGGACGGACGCACGAGCTCGGAATTCGCGTCGACATCCGAGGCGACCAGCTGTTCCTGCGCGGTCAGGTGAGCGGGACGGAGCAGCGCGAACGACTCGGCCAGGTGGCGCACGAGGCCGCGCCCGAGCTCCACGTGCACAACGAGATCAACGTCCTGGAGGCGACCGCGCCGGGGGAGGATGAACATCTTGACTGACCTGCGCATCGCCGCGGTGGGAGACATCCACCTGGGCGAAGACGTCAGAGGCCGCTATCGCAAGAAACTCGACGGCATCGAGGACCGCGCGGACGTGTTCATGCTGGCGGGCGACCTGACCAGGCACGGCACGCTGGAGGAGGGCCGGTTGGTGGCCGACGAGCTGCGCGGCCTGCCGATCCCCACCGTCGCGGTGCTCGGCAACCACGACTACCACTCCGACCTCCAGGACGAGATCGCCGCCGAACTGCGCGACGCCGGCGTCATCGTCCTGGACGACGAGGGCGTGGTGATCCAGTGCGGGGACAAGAAGCTGGGCGTGGTCGGCGGGAAGGGCTTCGGCGGCGGGTTCGCCGGCAAGTGCGCCAGCGAGTTCGGCGAGCGCGAGATCAAGGACTTCGTCTCCCACACGCGCCAGATCGCCGAGAGATGGAAGGTGGCGCTCAAGGAGATCGTGGCCGACGAACGGGTGGTGCTCTCCCACTACTCCCCGACCAAGGAGACCCTCGAAGGGGAGCCGCACGAGATCTACCCCTTCCTCGGCAGCTACCTGCTGGCCGAGGCGGTCGACACGGCGGGCGCCGACCTGATCCTGCACGGGCACGCGCACAAGGGCAGCGAGAAGGGCATGACGCCGGGCGGCATCAGGGTGCGCAACGTGGCGCTGCCGGTGCTGAACCGGGCCTATGCCGTCTACTGCCTCGAATGCGAGAACGGCTTCGGCGCCGAGGGCGGCTGAACGGCGGGCTCACCGAAACGCACAGGCTCCTCGGAAACGAGGAGCCTGTGCGCTTTTTCTGTGTTCTTTTCGCTGTGTGCTTCATGCCAGCGTGCATGAGTGACCGCTGGACCGTTCTCGGGGATCGGCCCAGCGGTCGGGAACGGGTGGGCGGCCGGTGACGGGCGCCCCTAGACATTGAAGATGCTGACCCCACCAGGCCCGACGAGGAAACCGATGACGATGAGGACGATCCCCCAAAGCAGGTCGCGCCGGGCCAGGATCACGTAGATCCCGGAGATGACGAGAATGACGGCGATGATCCAGAGCAAAGTAGCCATGCGCACCGAACTGCCCTCAGGTTTCACCCCATAACATCTTTTCTTCCGGCAAGGGGGAGAAGATCTTCTCGCCGGTTCGTCAACCCGCCGGTCGCCTTCGTCGGGTTTGCGGAGCCGAGGCAGCCGCGGAGCGGACGATCGTGCTCCGGAAGCTTTACCCTCCAACGTCTAGGTGACGACCGTCTGGGTAGCCCGGTCACATGAGCAGCCACGGCCACGCGGTCACCGACGCCATCCTGGACACGCTCAAGCGTGCCAGCTCCGGGATGAAGGACGCCGGGGTGAAGTTCGCGCTGGCCGGCGGCTGTGCGGCGTACGCGCGCGGGGCGGCGCCCTCGCTGCACGACGTGGACTTCGTCCTGACCGAGCACGACGTGCCCGCCGCGCTGGAGGCGCTGCGCGGGCTGGGCTTCCAGACGGCCAAGCCGCCGGAGGACTGGCTGGTCAAGGCCTACGACGAGGGCCGGCTGGTGGATCTCATCTTCCGCGTGTCCGACCTGCCGATCACCGACGAGCTGCTCGACCGGGCCGAGCCGCTGAAGGCGTCGGCGGTGATCGTGCCGGTGCTGGAGGCCACCGACCTGGTGATCTCGTGGCTGCTGCCGCTGTCGGAGCACGCCTGCGACTACGGCGCGCTGCTGGCCCAGGTGCGGGCGCTGCGCGAGCAGGTCGACTGGCCCCGGGTGGCCGCCGTGACGGCCAAGTCGCCGTACGCGACCACGTTCATCACCCTGCTGGAACGGCTGGGCGTGCTGGACGGCCCGGTGGTCGCCTCCGGCGACCCCACCTGGCCCTGAACGGTCAGCCTCTCCGCGTGGCCGCGGTGACGCGCTTGAGGATGCGGTCCCACTCCGTGCCGAACGGGTTGTCCTGGACGAGGTAGGTCCACGTCGCCGTCGGCCGCCCCAGATCGGGCTCCGGCGCCTCGAACGACTCCAGCGAACGCCGCTCCACCTCGGCGAGCAGTGACTTGTACTCCTTGACGGCTTCGCGGTGGAACTCGTCGATCGGGCTCATCCGGCCCAGCGCCCGCAGGTGGATGCCCTCGCGCAGATCGGTCAGGAACGCCAGGTGCTCGGTCCAGCAGCGGTCGATGGCGTGCAGCACGATCTGCCTGGCCGTCTCGTCCCTGGTGTGCTCGGGCAGCTCCTCCCAGCGCTTGGGATCGGCCTCGGCCAGCGCCTTGGCGGCGGAGTCACCGTGGAGCACCTTGTCGCGCCACTCCAGGATGAGCTCGCGCTGGTGCTCAAGCAGGCGCGTGTAGCGCCACGTGTTGCGGTGGATCTCCAGGTTGACGCCCTCGGCGACGCGCTGGGCGTGGCCGACGAGGTAGGCGCCGCGCCGGTGGCGGACCAGGCCGTCGGCGTCGGCGGCGGGCGGGCGCTCGTCGGGGACGAACTGGGTGATCAGGTCGTCCTTCATGCTGACGAAGAAGACCGATCCGCCCGGGTCGCCCTGGCGGCCCGCGCGCCCGCGCAGCTGGTCGTCCAGGCGGCTGCTGGCGTGGCGGCCTGAGCCGATCACGTAGAGGCCGCCCAACTCGGCCACGCCCTCGCCGAGGCGGATGTCGGTGCCGCGCCCGGCCATCTGGGTCGAGACGGTGATGGCGTCGCGCTCGCCGGCCCTGGCGATGATCGCGGCCTCTTCCGCGTCGTTCTTGGCGTTGAGCACGACCGGCTCCAGGCCGCGCCGCTGCAGCAGCTTGGCCAGGTTTTCCGACTCGGCCACGTCGAGGGTGCCGATGAGGATGGGCCGGCCGCTCTCGTGCACGGACTGGATCTCCTCGACCAGCGCCGCGTCCTTGTCGGGCACGGTCGGGTAGACGCGGTCGGGCTCGTCGGTGCGTACGCACGGCCGGTTGGGCGGGATCACCGCGACCTTGAGGCCGTAGAACTCGCCGAGCTGCTCGCTGACGGCTACGGCGGTGCCCGTCATGCCGCAGATCTGCGGGTAACGGCGGATCAGGCCCTGCACGGTGATCGAGTCGAGGATCTCGCCCTTCTGGCTCGGCGGCAGCGCCTCCTTGGCCTCCACGGCCGCCTGGAGGCCGTTGGGCCAGCGCTGCAGTAGCGCCACCCGGCCGCGCGAGGGGTTGATCAGCTGCACCTTGCCGTCGCGCACGATGTAGTCGACGTCGCGGGCCAGCAGCGCGTGGGCGTGCAGGGCCAGGTTGAGCTCGATCAGCGTGCCGGGCTCGTGCTCGTCGTAGAGCTCGACGCCGAGCAGGTTTTCCACGCTGTCGGCGCCCTTGGGCGTGAGGTAGACGTTGCGGGCCTGCTCGTCGATCTCGTAGTGGTAGCCGCGGACGAGCTGGCGCACCAGCGCCGCCATCTCCGGCACCGCGCTGCCCGGGTCGGCCGCGCCCGCCATGACCAGCGGCACGCGGGCCTCGTCCACGAGCACGGAGTCGGCCTCGTCGATCAGCGCCACCTCGGGCGCGGGCACGATGATCTCGCTCGCGTCGGTACGCAGCCGGTCGCGCAGCACGTCGAACCCGATCTCGCTGACCGGCCCGTACGTCACGTCCTTCGCGTACGCGGCGCGCCGTTCCTCGGGCGTGGAGTTCTGGTCGATCCAGCCCACGCTGACGCCGAGCGCCTCGTAGAACGGGCCCATCCACTCGGCGTCACGCCTGGCCAGGTAGTCGTTGACCGAGATGACGTGCACCCGCTTGCCCTGCAAGGCGTAGCCGGCCGCCGCCATGGCCCCCGACAGGGTCTTGCCCTCGCCGGTGGCCATCTCGGCGACCTTGCCGTCGAGCAGGGCCAGCGTGCCGAGCAACTGCACGTCGTAGGGGCGCAGGCCGAGAGTGCGGTCGGCGGCCTCGCGCGCGACCGCGCAGAACTCGGCCAGGTCGTCCATGCCGGGCGCCGGCAGCTCGTCGAGCTCGGCGACACGGCCGGCGCGCGCGTGCGCCGCCTTCACGACCTTCTGGTAGGGCGTCAGAGGAACGCCTCCAGGCCGATCCAGAAGGTTCCTCAGTATTCCCTTGAACGAGGCCACACTTCCTCCAACGCGCGCTTCGCCGATACCGTTCCCACGGCCGGCCCTGTGCCGGCCCTCCGCCGGCCTTGCCGTGTCAGGGGGAGCGGAGCGACGGTCCGGCAAGCGTCGCCGTACCGGACCTTAACTCATCCGGCCGCCTGCGCCGTCACATCACGCCGCATCGGCACGTGCGGCGAGTACGGTGACGGCGGCCAGCAGCAGGAGGCAGCCCGCCCAGGCCGGCGCCGTGAGCCGCTCGCCGAACAGCACGACCCCGAGCAGCGCCGCGCCCACCGCCTCGCCGAGCGAGATGATCGACACGGTGGTGGCCCGCAGGGCGGTCAGCGCGCGGAAGAACAGCCCGTACGCCAGCGCGGTCGGCACCGCGCCCAGATAGAGCAGCAACCAGGCCGACGTCCAGTTCAGCTCGGGCACCACCCCTTCGGCCAGCGCGAACGGCGCCAGGCAGACGGCACCGACGACGAACCCGCCGATCGACACGGACTGGGGGTCGTCGTCGCGGTGGCGGCGGGAGAAGAGCGTCACCCCCGCGTACCCGGCGGCCGAGCCCAGGGCGAAGGCGATGCCGAGTACGGAGGACGCGCGGGCCTGCAGCACGCTCTCGCCCGTGAGCAGGAGCAGCCCGGCCAGCGCGACGGCCAGGGCGGCGAGCGCGACCCGGCCGAGGTGCTCGCGCAGCACGAACCGGCTGCCCAGAGCGGTGAAGACCGGGGTGGCGCCCATGGTCACCACCGTCGCCAGCGCGACGCCGGTGTGGGCGATGGCGGCGAAGTACGCGGTCTGGTAGACGGCCATCCCGGCGCCTACGACCAGGACACGCCAGGTGAGCAGGCCGCCCCGAGGGCGCCGGCGGGCCAGGGCGAGCAGGAAGGCGGCGCCGAGCAGGTAGCGCCAGAGCGACACGCCGACGGGGCCGAGCCCGCCCGTCTCGAAGAGCAGGACGCCGGCGGCGCCGCCGGTGCCCCAGGCGGTCGCGGCCACGGACACGTAAAGGGCGCCCCGCCGGGCGGAGACATGGGTCATGACAGGGGTTCTCCGGATGGAGTGGTCGGAATGGGCCCGTATGCGGGCAGCGACCACCCCCGGATCCGTCAGACCCGGCGATATCTGGATAAGCCGCCCGCTAGCGGGCGGGCGGAGGGGAGCAGATCAGACGTCGCGGCATGGGCCACAGCGTAGCGGCCACGCGGGCCTGACCGCGCCACGATTTCGTGCCGCACGGTTCACGCGTCGCGTGCCGCGCGGTCGGCGCGTTCCGTGCCTCAGGGTTTGCGGGCCACGCCGCCGACCAGCAGTTCCTCCCAGGGCGCGAGCGGGCCGGGGAGGCGGTCGTCGGGATGCCACTCGGGGAAGTGCACCACGCCGGGCTCCACGAGCGTCAGGCCGTCGAAGAAGCGCTCGACGGCCTCGCGGTCGCGGAAGTGCCCGGTGCCCATGGTCGCCTGGAGCATGATCTCCAGCGCCTTGGCCTTGGGATTGTCCGAGGCCAGGAAGTTGGAGGCGGCCAGGTGGCTGCCCGGCGGCAGCGCGTCCATGTACCGCCTGACCAGGGCGTGCGGCTGCTCCTCGTCGGAGAACAGGTGCAGCACGCCGATGATCAGGATCGCCGTCGGCCGCTCCGGGTCGATCAGCCGGCGCACGGCCGGATGGCCGAGCACGGCGTCCGCGTCGCGGGCGTCGGCGGTGATGGCGTCGGCGTTCGGGTTGCCGCCGAGGATGGCGCGGGCGTGCGGCTCCACCATGGGGTCGTTGTCCACGTAGACCACCCGCGCCTGCGGGTCGGCGAACTGGGCCACCTCATGGGTGTTCTCGACCGTGGGCAGCCCGGCGCCGAGGTCGATGATCTGCTTGACGCCCGCCTCGCGTACGAGGAAGTCGACGACCCGGCCGATGAAGGCCCGGTTGCACCAGACGAGGTCGACGACCTCGGGCACCGCGTCCTTGAGCCGGCGCGCCACCGAGCGGTCGGAGGCGAAGTTCTCCTGGCCGCCCAGCAGAGCGTCGTGCACACGGGCCACGCTGGGCCGCTCGGGATCCACGCCTGGAGGGGCCCATTCCTGCTGCTCACCGCTGAGACTCATCCGGGCTCCTTCTGCCATCCGTGACGCGGATCGTATCCGCAGCCGGGGGCCCCACGCTCCGCCTGGCGGGCGGTTGTCAGGAGAGTCAACTCACGCTGTCGGGCTTCCCGCCGGCACCACGGCGTGCGCGGGCGGCTCCCGTTTCGACAGCAGCCGCTTGAGCCGGGGCGCGAGCGGCCGCTCCACGAACCGGTGCACCAGGTACGCCGCCCCCAGCATGACCGCGATCATCGCCACCAGCAGCACGTACTTGTTCACCGCGTCCTCCAGCCGGGCGAACAGGATGAACCCGACGTGGGCGTGCAGCAGGTACAGCGGGTACGTCAGCGCCCCCGCCGTCACCAGCCACGGCCTGGCCAGCACGCTCGTCACCCGCAGCGACACGAACGTCATGACCAGGAAGATGAGCACGACCACGGCCGTGATGACCACCGGCGAGTACGTCACCGAGTACCGCTCGCCGACCGCCTCGGCGTACCCGATGGCCCGGTAGACCGCGTTGCCCAGGCAGATCGGCACCAGCAGCGCGATCTGCACGGTCAGCCCGAAGCGGTAGAGCATGAACAGCGCCATCCCGGCGATGAAGTAGTGGGAGAACTCCGACTGCACGACCAGGTCCGCGATCCCCGGCAGCAGCCCCAGCTCGACCAGGAACGTCAGTGCCAGCCAGCCCCACAGTCCGGCCATGATGCGGCCCTTGGTCATCCCGATGAAGGTGAAGGCCAGCATCAGCACGTAGAACCGCATCTCGGCCCAGAGCGTCCAGTAGACGACGTCCACGTTCTCGATGTTCGGCACCGCCTGGAACATCGTCAGGTTGGCCAGCACCTGGGGTAACGAGATCTGGAACAGCCCCTGCCCGAGCGTCACGGTCACCACGGCGGTGATCACGATGCCGATCCAGTACGCCGGATAGAGCCGCACCACGCGGGACACCACGAACTGCCGGGGCGTCCTGCCCCAGGCGCTCATGAGCACGACGAAACCGCTGATGAGGAAGAACAGGTCCACGCCCAGGTAGCCGTACTTGGCCCAGGCGCTCTCGGTGACGAACGTCACAGTGGTCTTGCCACCCGCCCACCCGGAGAAGACGTAGTGGAACAGCACCACGCACAGAGCCGCCAGCAGCCGGAGCCCGTCGATCTCATAGAGCCGTTCTGGCCTGGTTCGCACGGGTATCTCCCTTCTGTTGTAGAGA
This sequence comes from Nonomuraea sp. NPDC048882, assembly GCF_040649755.1. NCBI lineage: Bacteria > Bacillati > Actinomycetota > Actinomycetes > Streptosporangiales > Streptosporangiaceae > Nonomuraea > Nonomuraea sp. NPDC048882. The sequence continues at coordinate 203,538 of NZ_JBEZGB010000007.1, read as the reverse complement.
GGGTGGCGGCATCAGCTTGCGAGTTGGTTAAAAAACGTGAAAGGCATTCTTACGGGTTTACACGAAAACCGACGGCTTGTTGATGTTCTGTCGGAAAAGTCGGACCCGTCCGCGTAAGGCCGCACGACGTACCTGACAGGAGATGGCAGGTATGGCTGCGAGGGTGAACGGCATGACGACGAAAGCAAGGCTGCTGGCCTTCACCATCGACTGTGCCGACCCCCGCACGCTGGCGGCCTTCTACCACGAGGTGACGGGGATGGAGATCACGTACGCGGAGGACGAGTACGCCGCCATCACCGACGGCACCACCAGCATCTACTTCGGCCGGGTGCCCGAGCGCGAGCCGGCCGACTGGCCGGGGCCGGGCAAGCAGTTCCACCTCGACTTCCGGGTGCCGGACGTCGACCAGGCGGTCAAGGAGTACGTCGCGCTGGGGGCCACCAGGCCCGAGTTCCAGCCGGGCGTCACCGAGGAGGGCACGCGCTGGGTCGTGCTGCGGGACCCGCAGGGCCACCTCTTCTGCGTCTGCCCCGAGCAGTCGTAACCCACCCGAATCGGGGCCGTCGCTCGCGGGCGTGGCGTCTCGTGACAGGAGGGCTGGAACGGGGCGAAACGCCTGCTCGGGCTCAAGGATGAGCCACATGTCCGTACGAGTCGCCCCCGACTTGTAATGTTTTATCAGCCTAAAGGATGATTCTGGAGTCCCTCCGGCCTCATAAGCTGGAGCAATGCTCTTGAAAGGATCCCCGAGTCTGCGCGGGCCGCGATGACGTGGGTCGGCATGCTCATCGCCCTGGCGGGCGCGCTGGGATACGCGTTCGGGGCCGCGCTGCAGCAGTACGAGGTCGTGGCGGAAGGCGCCTCACTCAAGCTCGCCAGACGCCCGCGCTGGTGGGTGGGCGGCATCATCTCCTTCAGCGGCGCGTGCCTGCACGCCGTGGCGCTCAGCTTCGCGCCCCTGGTCGCCGTGCAGCCGATCAGCGTGGCCACCCTGGTGTTCGCGGTGCCGCTGGCCGCCTTCATGTACGGGCGGCGGCCCTACCGCGCGGAGATCCTCGGCTCCATCGCCGTGGCCGTGGGCCTGCTCTGGCTCATGCTCCTGGTGCCCACGCACAACGTGACGCCCAGGCTCGGTAACGGCGCCGCTCTCGGGTTCATCGCGGTCATCGGGGTGGTCACGCTGGCCACCCAGATGATCGCGAGCCGGGTGCACGGGCCGGCGAAGGCGCTGCTGCTGTCCGTCGGCGCGGGGGCCGTCACCGCGAGCGTGTCCACGTTCGTGCGCGTGATCGGCGGCGGCATGCAGGGCGACTGGGGGCGGCTGATCCACTGGTTCAGCCTGGCCGTGCCGGTGCTGCTGGTGTGCGCGGTGGTGCTGCTGCAGCGCTCGTACGCCGTGGGCTATTTCGGCATCGCGTACGCCGGGGTGCAGGTCATCGACCCCATCACCTCCGTGCTGGCCGGGACGCTGTTGCTCGGGGAGCCGCTGCCGACCGATGCTTCGACGGCCGTGCCCGCCGTGCTGGCCGCCGCCCTGACCATCGGCGGCACGATCACGCTGGGCCGCCTCGCGCCCGACCACAACGCCAAGCCGGCCACCACGCGGCCCTCCCCGCAACGCGCCGGCCAGCCGGCCAACGGCGCCGCACAGCCTCTTAACGGCACCGCACAGCCCGTCAACGGCACCGCCCACCAGCCCCTCAACGGCGCCACGCAGCCGGCCAACGGCTCATCGCCGCGCGCCGACCGGCTTTCTCCCGAGCTGGCCGAGCGCACGATCACCGTGCAGGTTCCCCAGGTGGACGCCAGCGCAGCAGCTCGTCCATCGACCGCAACATCAGACCTGGGCTGAGCCGGGCCGCGGCCGACAGCCCGGCGTCGCGCAGCCACACCGCCGCCGGGTTGCGGATCCTGCTCATCCGGCACAGCGTCATCGACCGCCGGACGATCTTCGCGGTCCGCTCCACCCGGGCCGCCGAGTACGCGGCCAGGTCGCCCCCGGCCACGTGCGCCAGCACCACGCCGTCCTCGATCGCCTGGCAGGCGCCCTGCCCGAGGTTGGGCGTCATCGGGTGGGCGGCGTCCCCGACCAGCGCCACCCTGCCCCGGTGGAAGGCGGGCAGCGGCCGGGCCTGGTGGTAGATGTCGTTCCTGATGATCATGGCGGGGTCGGCCGCCCGCAGCAGCGCGGGGATCGGCTCGTGCCAGCCGCCGAACCTGCGCAGCAGCTCCTCCCGCTCGTCGGCGTGCACGGTCCCGGCGGGCAGCACGTCGGTGGCGTAGACGTAGACCACGTCCCCGGCCAGCAGGTGGATGCCGAACACCGTGCCCCGGCCCCAGCTCTCCGAGCGCGGGATCGTCAGGCTTCCGCGCGGAATGAGGCCGCGCCAGGCCGTCACCCCGGAGTACGCCGGTGCCGGATGCTCGGGGAAGAGCGTGCGCCGGGTGGCCGAGTGGATGCCGTCGGCCGCCACGACGAGGTCGGCCTCCAGATCGCCCGCCTCCGTGCGGACGAGGCCTCTTTCCGCGTCCACGTCCTTGACGGCCGTGCCGAGCAGCAGCCGGTCGTGGCCGAGCGCGTCCAGCAGCACCTCCATCAGCGTGGCGCGCAGCAGGACCACCACCGAGTCGCCGTACTCGGCGTCGGCGTCCGCCTCGCTGGTCTGCACCATCCAGCGCCCGTCCGAGCGCCGCAGGCCGAAGCGGCCCTCCGCCGAGGAGAGCGCGCGGATCCGGTCGCCGAGGCCGACGGCGTCGAGCGCCTTGAGCGCGTTTGCGGAGATCGCCAGGCCCGACCCGACCGGCTCGATCACCGGCACGCGCTCCAGGACGGTCACGTCCCACCCCTTGCGCCGCAGCGCCACCCCGGCGGCCATGCCGCCGACCCCGCCGCCGACCACCACGGCCTTCGCCATCGCGAGCCTCCTCACTACGTCTGTAGTGTCACTGTACTACGCCTGTAGTCCGGTCCCACTACCCCTGTAGTATCGGCTTCCGTGAAACGCTCAGACGTCGTGGCGGACGCGGCCATCACCCTGCTGGCCGAGCGGGGCATGCGCGGCCTGACCCACCGGGCGGTGGACGAGGTCGCTGGGCTGCCGCCCGGGTCCACCTCCAACCTGGCCCGCACGCGGGCGGCACTGCTGGAGCTGACGCTGTCGCGGCTCACCGAGCTGGAGCTGCGGGCGCTGGCGGGGGCGTACGGGGCGGAGTCGTACGAGCTGGGCGGGCTGCCCGCCCGCATGGCCGAGGCGCTGCACATCCAGCTCAAGGACCGCCGCCGCACGCTGGCCCGCTACGAGCTGGCCCTGGAGGCCACCCGGCGGCCTGAGCTGCGCACGATCTACGACCAGGCCGGGCGGCGCTTCCGCGATCCGGCCGTGGCCATGCTGGCGGCCCTGGGCTCACCTGAGCCGGTACGGCACGCGCGCAGCCTCGTGGCGTTCGGGGAGGGGCTCATGTTCGACGCCATCGCGGGCGCGGGGGCCGTACCGGACCGGGACGAGCTCGAAACGGCCCTGCGCGAACTCCTGACCGGCATGCTCGGCCGCACGCCGGACCTGGGCCCTGAACCCTCGCCCGGCCCGCGCCCCTGACCCGCATCCGGCCTGCCCCGACCCGCAGCCGGCCTGCGCCGATTTGCGCCGACCTGCGCCGGCTCGTGCCGTGATCAGGTGAGCGTCACCGGGCCGTGCCGTCCTGACAGGACGACGGTGAGCGTGGGCCGGCGGCCCTCGGCGAGGTCGAGGCGGGTGTCCACCGCCGCCAGATCCCGCCGTACGGCCTCGGGGTCGGGGTGGACGGCGGCCACGGACACCAGCTCGACCACCGGCAGCCCCTCGGCGGGATGCCGGGTCGTGCCCCAGTCGATCAGGAACGGCACCAGCCCCTCGTGCCCGGCGCGGTGCGGCGGGGTGAGCCGCCAGCGCAGCAGCTCGCCGGACGGCGTGCGGCGGGACATGTCCTGCGGGTCGCCGGGATCGTAGCCCCGATCGCGGGCGCGGGCGACCACCGCGTCGATGTCCTCCACCGCCAGCGCCCACCCCGCCAGCCCGGCCGCCCGCAGACCGTCGATCCCGAACGGGCGCGGCCCGGCCGGGTCCTCCTGCTCCGGATCCGGGCCGACGATCTCCAGATAGCTCCGGCCGCCCAGCCCCAGCAGCCGGTTGCGGGTGCCGAAGCCCGGGTGCCTGCCGCCCTCGGCCGGGCGCACGCCGAGCAGCCGTTCCAGCTCGGCCGCGGTCGCGTCGAGGTCGGGGGTGGCGTAGACGAGATGGTCCAGGATCATGCACGCATTCCAGCACGCCGCGCACGCCCAGGGCTCAGCGCCTCCTAAGTGCCGCCCCCAGGAGGCCGCTCCTAGGAAAGTCTCGCTCCTAGGGAAGTCGCTCCTAGGAAAGAGCGAGGCGGGCGGTCAGGCGGTCGCGGTGCGGCGGCCACTCGTCGTCGAGGATGCCGAAACACACGGTGTCGCGCCAGGTGCCGTCGGGCCTCTTGCGGTGGCGGCGCAGCGTGCCCTCGTGCAGGCCGCCGATGCGCTTGATGGCGTTCTGGGACCTGAGGTTGAGGTTGTCGGTCTTGAGCAGGACGCGGTTGTAGCCGAGCGCGAAGGCGTGGTCGATCAGCAGTAGCTTGCAGCTCGTGTTCACGGCCGTGCGCCAGGCGGCGCGGCCGTACCAGGTCCAGCCGATCTCGATGCTCTCCTCGAAGCCGGGCACGTCGCAGTACGTGGTCCAGCCGACGGCCCGCCCGCTCTCCTTGGCGATGACGGCGTGGGGCACGTGCCGGTCGTCCTCGATCAGCGTCCGCGCGGTCGCGCCGAGCGCGGCCTCCGTGCGCGGGGTGTCGATGGGCAGCCAGCGCCAGACGTCGTCGTCCCCGCCTCCGGCGGCGAACAGGTCGGGTACGTGGTCCAGGGCGAGCGGCTCGATCCGGACGACGTCGTTCTCCAGCACCACAGGCGCGGGCAGCTTCGCGGTCATGCTGGTCACCCTATGAGGCCAGATCAGCCGGGTTCATGGCCACCTGTCCCTTTTTACGGGGAACCACCTGTCGACACTCATACCGGCCGGTCGGTAGGCTCACGGGCATGGACTTCGCCTATGACCACGTCACCGAGGACCTGCGCGAGCGACTGCTCCGCTTCATGGACGAATGCGTCTATCCGGCCGAGCCCGCCTTCGAGGAGCAGGCGGCCACCTCGGGCTGGAGCCCGCCACCGCTGCTTGAGGACCTGAAGGACGAGGCCAGGAAGCGCGGCCTGTGGAACCTCTTCCTGCCGGGCGAGCACGGCTCGGGGCTGACGAACCTCCAGTACGCCCCGCTGGCCGAGATCATGGGCCGGAGTCCCAGCATCGCGCCCACGGCCACGAACTGCGCCGCGCCCGACACCGGCAACATGGAAGTGCTGTCCATGTTCGGCAACGAGTGGCAGCGCAAGGAGTGGCTGCGACCGTTGCTCGACGGGGAGATCCGCTCGGCGTTCGCGATGACCGAGCCCGACGTCGCCTCCTCCGACGCCACCAACATCGCCACCTCGATCACCCGCGACGGCGACGAATATGTCATCAACGGCCGCAAGTGGTTCATCTCCGGCGCGATGAACCCCGGCTGCAAGATCTTCATCGTCATGGGCAAGACGAACCCCGAGGCGCCCAAGCACCGCCAGCAGAGCATGATCCTCGTCCCCCGCGACACCCCCGGCCTGCACATCAAGCGCGGCATGCACGTGTTCGGCTACACCGACGCCGACCACGGGGGCCACGCCGAGATCGTGTTCGAGGACGTACGCGTGCCGGCGGAGAACCTCATCGGCGAGGAGGGCGGCGGCTTCGCCATCGCCCAGGCCCGCCTCGGCCCCGGCCGCATCCACCACTGCATGCGCCTGATCGGCATGGCCGAGCGCGCGGTCGAGATGATGTGCAAGCGGGCCCTGGCCAGGACCACCTTCGGCAAGCCGGTGGCGCAGCAGGGCGTGGTCCAGGACTGGATCGCCGAGTCCCGGATCAAGATCGAGCAGGCCCGCCTGCTCGTGCTCAAGACGGCCTGGCTGATGGACACGGTGGGCAACCAGGGCGCCCACACCGAGATCCAGGCCATCAAGATCTCCACGCCCATCACCGTGGAGTGGATCCTCGACAAGGCCGTCCAGGTGCACGGCGCGGGCGGCGTCTCCCAGGACTTCCCGCTGGCCGCCCTCTGGGCGGGGGCCCGCTCCCTGCGTCTGGCGGACGGACCCGACGAGGTGCACAAGCGGTCGCTGGCCTATCGCGAGCTCAAGAGGTGGATGTGAACGAGGCGGAGATCAAGGAGCGCGTGGCCGCGTTCCTCGGCGACCACGACCCCGGCGGCGACCGGCTGGAGTTCCTGCGGGCCAGGTTCGACGCGGGCCTGGCCTGGGTGTGGTTCCCCGAGGGGCTGGGCGGGCTGGGGGCTCCCAGGGAGCTGCAGCAGGTCGTGGAGCGGGAGCTGGCCGACACGCCGCAGATCAACACCGGGATCCAGGGGATCGGGCTGGGCATGGCCGCGCCGACGATCCTGGCGTTCGGCACCGAGGAGCAGAAACGCCGGTTCCTGCGCCCGCTGTGGACGGGGGAGGAGGTCTGGTGCCAGCTCTTCAGCGAGCCGGGCGCGGGCTCCGACCTGGCCACGCTGGCGACCAGGGCGGTCAGGGACGGCGACGAGTGGGTGGTGGACGGGCAGAAGGTGTGGACGTCCGGGGCCCATCACGCCCGGTGGGCCATCCTCGTCACCCGTACCGACCCGGAGGTGCCCAAACACCGCGGGATGACGTACTTCGTGTGTGACATGCACGCCCCCGGCGTCGAGGTGCGGCCGCTGCGGCAGATCACCGGCGAGGCCGAGTTCAACGAGGTGTTCCTGACCGGCGTGCGGCTCCCCGACGACCTGCGGCTCGGCGAGGTGGGCGACGGCTGGCGGGTCGCGCAGACGACGCTGATGAACGAGCGCGTGGCCATCGGCGGCGCGCCCACGCGGCGCGGCGGCGGCGCCATGGCCGCCGTGCTCGACGCCTGGCGCGAGCAGCCGGAGCTGCGCACCCACGACCTGCACCAGCGGCTGCTGTCGCTGTGGGTGGAGGCCGAGGTCACCAGGCTGTCGGGGACGCGGCTGCGCGAGCAGTTGTCCGCGGGCCAGCCGGGCCCCGAGGGGTCGGGCATGAAGCTGTCGTTCGCCCGGCTGAACCAGGCGCTGTCCGGGTTCGACGTGGAGTTCCGGCGTGACCTGGGCTACGACGACTGGGCGTTCCGCCGTTCCGAGGACGTGGACTTCTTCGGCCGCGGCCCCGGCTACCGCTACCTGCGGGCCAAGGGCAACTCGATCGAGGGCGGCACCTCGGAGATCCTGCGCAACATCATCTCCGAACGGGTGCTCGGCCTGCCCTCCGAACCCCGTGTCGACAAGGACGTGCCCTGGAAGGACCTGCCGCGATGACGCTGCTCTACTCCGACGTCGAGGAGGAACTGCGCGCGGCCGTGCGCGGGCTGCTCGCCGACCGCTGCCCGCCCGCGGCGGTGCTCAAGCGGATCGAGTCCGAGCCGTACGACCTGGACCTGTGGAAGACGCTGGCCGGTGAGATCGGGGTGGCCGGGCTGCTCGTCCCCGAGGAGCTGGGCGGGGCCGGCGCCTCGGCCAGCGAAGTGGCCGTGGTGCTGGAGGAGCTGGGCCGGGGGGTGGCGCCGGTGCCGTTCTTCACCAGCTCGGTGCTGGCCACGCGGGCGCTGCTGCCGACCCGTGACGCGCTGCTCGGCGAGCTGGCCGAGGGGCGGTTGACGGCCGCGCTGGTCGTGTCGTTCGCGGCGTCGCCGTACGCGCCGGAGCGGGGCGCCTCCGTGAGCCTGGACGGCGACGGGAGGCTGTCGGGGACCGTCACCGGCGTGGCTGGGGCGGAGGTGGCCGACGTGCTGCTCGTGCCGGTGGGCGGCGACCTGTACGCGGTCGAGGACGGCATGGCCCAGGGTGTCACGGTCGAGGTCGTGACCTCGCTCGACCTGACCAGGCCGGTCGCCACCGTCACGCTGCGGCGGGCGCGGGCCCGGCGCGTGGGCGCGTGCGACCTGGCCGGGGTGCTGCGGTTCGGGGCGGGGCTGCTCGCCTCCGAGCAGCTCGGCGTGGCCGAGTGGTGCCTGGACACGACGCTGGCCTATGTCAAGGAGCGGCACCAGTTCGCCCGGCCGATCGGCTCCTTCCAGGCGATCAAGCACCGGCTGGCGGATCTGTGGCTGGACGTGGTCAGGGCCAGGGCCGCCGCCAGGAGCGCGGTCGCCGACAGCTCGTCGATCTCGGTGGCCGTGGCCCAGTCGTGGAACGCGGGCGTGGCCGTGCACGCCGCGGAGGAGGCGCTGCAGCTGCACGGAGGGATCGGGATGACGTGGGAGCATCCCGTGCACCTCTACCTCAAGCGCGCCAAGGCCACCGAGATCGCGCTGGGCACGCCGGGCGACCACCGGGAGGCGCTGGCCTCAATGGTCGACGTCCCCGGCCCCGCCTGAGCGGCGGTCGTCGGGCTCGGCTTCGGGCGCTGCTTCGAGCGAGGACAGCAGCAGGTCGGCGAAGTGCCGGCCGACCTGGGCGCCGGTCAGCGGCCCCGCCGCGTGGAACCACGTGCCCAGGTGGTGCACCGAGCCGAAGAAGTAGTCGACGACCAGCTCCGCCGGGACCCGGTCGCTGAAGATGCCGGTGCGCTGCCCCTCGGCCACGAGCGCGCGGAAGCGCTCGTGGTAGCGGCGGCGCTCGGCCCGGACGGTCTTCTGCGTCTCGGGCGCGAGCAGGTGGATGGACCTGAAGAAGATCTTCGAGTCGTCGAGGTTCGCGGCCGTCGTCTCCACGACGTCGGCCGCCGCCCGGTGCAGCCGCTCGCGCAGCGTTCCCGGCCCGTCGGCGATCTGCGTCAGCCGGTCCATCTGCATGCGCAGGACGCGGGCGTAGATCTCGTGCAGCAGATCATCTTTCGAATCGAAATAGTGGTACATGGCGCCCTTGGTGACCCCGGCCGCCACCACGATCTCCTGGACCGAGGTGCTCTCGAAGCCACGCTCGGCGAACAGCCGGGTCGCCTCGGCCAGCAGGCGCTGTCTGACCGGTTCCTCTTTCACACGATCCCCCTTGGTCACCGCCTTAGCGTACCGACTGGTCGGTTGCGGCAGGGTCAGTGGTCTTGCGGGTACTAATTCCGTCACCTTAGGCTCGCCTTGGTTGGAGAACGGGTATCTCTTGACCGGCGAGGGATCTTCGGCGTGGCAGATCCTGCAAGACCTACTCATTTCGGGGAGTTTGCCGTGCCCGGTGGCTCTATCTACGTGCAGCCCAACGAGAAGTACACAGGATCTTCCCCGCAGTGGTGGTACGAGAAGTTCTGGCGCGAGGACGCGCCGACGCGGCGTAAGTACCGTTACGTCAAGGCCGCTGTGGGATTCGTCGTCGGTGTGGCGCTGGGCCTGCGGTTCGGCCTCGCCGGCGGTTCCGCGTTCACCGGACTGCTGCTGGCGGGAGCCGTCGCCGGAGGCGACTGGCTGCTGCACTGGCACGCCTTCCACAAGACGGCCGTGTGGCGTGGCGCGCGGCGCGGCGAGGCGATCACCGGCCGCATCCTGCGCAGGTCGCTCGTCCGCCACGGCTACCACGTCCTCGACGGCAGGGCGATCCGCGGCCAGGCCTCGATCGACCACCTGGTGATCGGTCCAGGCGGCGTCTGGATCCTCGACAACGAGTCGTGGGCCCCCGACATCGAGATCGCCTGCTACGCCGGACGGCTGTTCATCGGCGAGAAATACGGCACCAAGGTCGCCAAGCCGCTGGTGGAGCAGGCCGAGGCGTTCTCCGAGCTGCTGACACGGGAGACCGGCGTCCCGGTGAACATCACGCCCGTGCTCGTGGTGCACTGCGGGATGTTGCCCAAGGAGGGCGTGGTCATGGGCGAGGGTCTCACCTTCGTCAAACCGCGGACGGTGAGCAGGCTCATCAAGTCGGCCGAGCCGGGCGCGCTCAACGAGGCCCAGATCGAACTGCTGGCCCGCACCGCGGCCCGCGAGCTCCAGCGCGTCTAGCGCGGGGGCTCACGGCGCGTCCGGTGCCGGGTGCTTACGGCGCGTTCAGCCGGGGCTCAGGCCAGCGTTTCGATGAACGCGGTCAGCTGGGCGACGTTGCGGCACTCGTGCATAGGCACGACCGTGCCGTAGTCGCTCGCGACCGAGTCGCCGGTGTCCCACTGCTGTCTCGGCTCGGGGTTGAGCCAGTAGGCGTGGCGGCACTTCGACACCAGTGACTTGAGCACGTCGAGGGCGGGCGGCTGGTAGTTGGAGCGGGCGTCGCCCAGGATGAGCAGCGACGTCTTGGGGCCGATCGCGTCGCCGTAGCGTTCGGCGAAGCGCTCAAGCGCGTGCCCGTAGTTCGTCCGGCCGAAGCGGACCATGTCGGCCTCGTCCGCCAGTCTGGTCATGGCCTCCACCACGTCGGAGCCCGGCAGGAAGAACCGGGTGATCTCGTCCACGGTGTCCACGAAGCCGAACGCCCGCACCTTCGTGAACTGCTCGCGCAGCGCGTACGTGAGCAGCAGCGTGAAGTGCGCGAACGACGAGACCGAGTCGCTGGTGTCGCAGAGCACGACCAGCTCGGGCTTGTGCGGCCGGGGCGGCTTGAAGTGGGTCGTCAGCGGCACGCCGCCACTCTGCAGCGAGGCCCGCACGGTCCGGCGGAAGTCGAGCCTGCCCCTTTTGCCCTTCCTGTGCTTGATGGTCAGGCGGGCGGCCAGGCGCCGGGCCAGCGGGTGCACCTCCCTGCGCAGCCGGGCCAGGTCCGCCTTGGTGACGCGGAGGAAGTCGACCTGGTCGAGCGGCGGGCGTACGGCGGAGCGGGCGATGCGCTCGATCCCCGAGTCCTCGGCGATGCGGCGGCGCACGTCGGTGGCCACGGCCTCCTCGAAGCGGCGCCGGTTGTCGTCGACCCGCCGGCGCAGGGTCTTCTCCGCCAGCCCGCCGCGCTCGTGCCCCTGCAGCACGCCGCGCAGGATGCCGGCCATCAGCGTCTCGGGCGACAGGGCGCGCATGACGCTGTAGGAGAACCAGTTCTGCCGTCCGGGCCCCGACTCCTGCCGGCCGAACCGTTCCACCATGGCCTGGGCGAACGCGCGCAGCTCCTGGTCGGTGGCGCCGGTCAGCAGCGCCGCCAGGTGCTCGCGCAGCTCCTTGACGTCGGCCCGCTCCAGGTCCGTACGCGGGACGTGGGGCCTGATCCCGCTCGTCGAGGCTGGGAACCACAGGTCGAACAGCACGTCGAACCCCGGCCGGTAGGCCGGCTTCTTGACCAGCGTCGCCGCGTACGCCGCCCGCAGCGACTCCCGGTCGGCCAGCTCGACCACCCGCAGCGCGTTCGCCGCGTCGAGCCCCTCCGCCACCGACACCGGCACCCCGGCCTCGCGCAGCGCGTGCACGAAGCCGATGTGCCGATCCACCAGGGACCCCGGCTCAGGCATCGGGCAGCCCCAGCTCCTTGACCGCCCGCGTGTGGTCGGAGGCGTGCTTGAGCACGACGCCGAGCGTCCCCGCGACGGTGGCCTCGTCCAGCTCGTCGCGACCGAGCGCCAGCAGCGTGTTGGCCCAGTCGACGGTCTCGGCCACGGACGGGGCCTTCTTCAGCTCCAGGGCGCGCAGCGTGGCCACCGTCCTGGCCAACTGCTCGGCCAGCTCGGCCCGGAAACCCGGCACCTGGGCCAGCACGATGTCCCGCTCGCGCTCGGGCGTGGGGTATTCGATGTGCAGGTAGAGGCAGCGCCGCTTGAGCGCCTCGGACAGCTCGCGGGTGGCATTGGAGGTCAGCACCACGTACGGCCTGCGCGTGGCGGCGATCGTGCCCAGCTCGGGGATCGTCACCTGGAAGTCGGACAGCAGCTCAAGCAGCAGCCCCTCGACCTCGACGTCGGCCTTGTCGGTCTCGTCGATGAGCAGCACGGTCGGCCGCTCGGACCTGATCGCCTTGAGCAGGGGCCGCTCCAGCAGGAACTCCTCGCTGAAGATGTCGTCGTCGGCGCTGGTGGCCTGGATGCGCAGCAGCTGCTTCTTGTAGTTCCACTCGTACAGAGCCCTGGTCTCGTCGAGCCCTTCGTAGCACTGGAGCCTGATCAGGTCGGCCCCGGTCGTCTGGGCCACCGCCTTGGCCAGCTGGGTCTTCCCGACCCCGGCCGGCCCCTCGACCAGCAGCGGCTTCCCCAGCGCGGCGGCCAGGAACACCGAGGTGGAGATGGCGTCGTCGGAGAGGTAGTCCACGGCGGCGAGCCGCTCCGTCACATCGGTGGGCGAGTCGAACATCGATGCTCCTGTTCTTGGGGCCGAACTTTATTCTAGCGGCTCATGTCCAGGGGAATCCGATTCGACCAGGATGCGGATCACCGGTATATTCCTTCCTGCCAGCGCCGCTAGCTCAGTTGGTCAGAGCAGCTGACTCTTAATCAGCGGGTCCGGGGTTCGAGTCCCTGGCGGCGCACCGCGAAGAAAGCCCCAGCTCAGAAGGTTGAGCTGGGGCTTTCGGGTTTCCTGGTGGGCCGGCTTCGAGGTGAGGGGCTCGTGCCGGTGGGGCTAGGCGAAGGTCGTGCAGATGCCGCCCGATTGCCGGTAGAACGGGTCGAGTCTCCAGTTGCGGGGGGCCGGCGCCACGCATGCCCTCGCGCCGATGTCGGAGGCGTCTCCCTGGGCGGGGGCGTCTCCCTGGACGGGGAGGATCCGCCGCTCGCGGAAGCTCGTGAATCCGCAGCTGGTGCGACCCCGTCTCCCGCCGGGCCGCCTCCCGCTGAGCGGAAGCGTCGAGGCGTCAGGGTCCCTGTCGTGATAACCGTCGTCGTCGCGCTGGTCGCCGTCGCGACGGTGGGGGCCGAGGCGACCATCACCACGAAGATCGCCCAGCACGGCAGGCGGGCCGTGCTGGTCTCGGTGACCGGCGCCTCGGCGGAGAAGGGTTACTCCGCCGTCGGCACCACCCAAGGGCTGAGCGGCCTGCGCCCGGGTATGAAGGTGACCACTTGGCTCTGGGTTCCCGGTGCCCGGTGGTGTCAGGTTCTTCGCGATGGACTCGGCCTCCAAGCCCGTGTGGGCGCCGGAGAACCCCGAGACCGAGATCGGGCTGCCCGCCACCGCCGGCTGGAGCCCGCTGACCTGGACCGTCCCCGAGGCCGACCGCCTGCACGCCATCGGGATGCAGCTCTACTCCGGCGCCGACACCGCGATGACCGTGGGCATCGACGCTCTGACGTGGTGAAACCAGCGCCTACGAGGATGCGCCGGCGCTGGTCCGCCCCAGCGCCGAGGCACGTTTCAGGTGACTGACTTCTGCTCGCTGGTGGCAGTGTAGACCTCCAGCAGCCGCTCCGATCCGTGCAGCAGGGTCTCGCAGATCAGCGCCGGGTCGAAGAGGCAGCCGGCCGCCATGGCGCCGTCGCGCATCATCACGAAGTGGCGGGCCGCGGCCTCCGAGCCCGACTTCTCGATCCTGGCGAGCTGCTCCGTGACCGTGTCGAGGAACCACTGGCGGTGGGCGAGCACGGTCTGGTGCACCGGCGACTCGGGGTCGGGGTATTCGGCGGCGGCGTTGAGGAAGGCGCATCCTCGGAAACCGGGGGACTGGATGCCCTGGGCGATGGACGCGCTGATGGCCTTGATGGTCTCGGCCGGGGGCAGGCCGGCGGCGATGATCTCCTCCGCCTGGCCGCGCAGGGCCCGGTCGACCTCGCTCAGGTAGGCGAGGACGAGGTCTTCCTTGCCGGTGAAGTGCCGGTAGAGGGTGGCCCGGGTGACCTGCGCCTCCATGACGATGCGATCGATGCCGACGGAGTGGATGCCCTCCGTGTAGAAGAGCCGGGTAGCCGTGCTGAGCAGCCGGTTGCGCGCTTCGGACGGCCGGGCTTCTGTGGGGCTGCGCATGTCCGTCATTCTAGCGGTAGAACGTTCGGTCTTGACAGTGTGCGCGCGCCAGGACCATACTCGGGAACGATAGAACGTTCGGTCTTGGGAAGGCCCCCGTCACTGAAAGGCTCGTCATGAGTGCCATCGCTGCTTCATCCGGCATCTCCACCACCGCGTCCGCACTACGCCGGCTGTACTTCGTCCGGTTCGCGTTCGCCATCGTCTGGGCCCTCGTGATGTTCACCACCGCGATGAACCTGGGACCGCTCGCGGTCACCCTGCTGGTGCTCTACCCGCTGTTCGACGTCGGCGCCGCCATCGTGGACGCCCGCTCCTCGCGCTCCACCGGCTCGCCGACCCTCCTGTACGTGAACGTCGCGGTCAGCTCGATCACCGCCATCGCCGTGGCCATCGCGAGCACCTCCGGCATCCCTGCGGTGCTGCGCGTGTGGGGCGCCTGGGCGATCGTGGCCGGGCTGGTCCAGCTCATCGTGGCCGTCCCCCGGCGCAAGATGGGCGGCCAGTGGCCGATGATCCTCAGCGGCGGCATCTCCGTCCTCGCCGGCTCCTCGTTCATCCTCGGCGCCTCCGCGGCCAACCCGACGCTGGCCAACGCGGCCGGTTACGCCATCCCCGGCGGCATCTTCTTCCTCATCTCGGCCCTGCGTCTCGGCCGCGCCGCGAAGGGCAAGTGACATGAGCGAGCACACCTACGACGTCATCGTTCTCGGAGCCGGCCCTGTCGGCGAGAACGTCGCCGACCGCGCGGTGCAGGGCGGTCTGAGCGCCGCCATCGTCGAACGCGAGCTGGTCGGCGGAGAATGCTCCTACTGGGCCTGCATGCCCACCAAGGCCCTGCTGCGCAGCGCGGCCGCGTTAAGGGCGGCGCGGCAGTTGCCCGGAGCGCGCGAGGCGGTGACCGGTGAGATCGACGCGGCCGCGGTGCTGGCCCGCCGTGACTCCTTCGCCTCGCACTGGAAGGACGACGGCCAGGTGGCCTGGCTCGAATCGGTCGGTATCGCCCTGCACAGGGGCCAGGGCCGGATCGTGTCCGAGAAGACGGTCGAGGTCACCGGCGCCGACGGCGCCCGGGTCACGCTGACGGCCCGGCACGCGGTGGTCGTCGCGACCGGGAGCGGCGCGCTGCTGCCCGACCTGCCCGGTCTGCGCGACGCCAAGCCGTGGACCAGCAGGGAGGCCGCCGCCGCGACCGCGGTCCCCGGCCGGCTCGCGATCATCGGCGGCGGCGTGGTGGCCTCGGAGATGGCCACCGCCTACGCCGCCCTGGGCTCCACGGTGACGATGCTGGCCCGCGACGGCGTGCTGCCGCAGGCCGAGCCGTTCGCCGGAGAGCGGGTGACCGAGGCGCTGCGTGAGGCCGGCGTCTCGGTACGCCTCGGCGCGGAGGCCGCGTCGGTGCACCGCGACGAGACGGGAACGGTGCGCATCACGACGGCCGACGGCGGTCAGGTCGAGGCCGACGAGGTCCTGGTGGCGGTCGGCCGCACGCCGAACACCCAGGACATCGGTCTCGGCGCCGTCGGACTGAAGCCGGGCGCCTGGCTCACGGTGGACGACACGCTGCGCGTGCTCGGGCCGGACGGAACCCCGGTCGGGGACGGCTGGCTGTACGCCGCCGGCGACGTCAACCACCGGGTGCTGCTGACCCACCAGGGCAAGTACCAGGCCCGCGCGGTCGGCGACGTCATCGTGGCACGGGCCAAGGGCGAGGCGGTCGAGGACGACCGCTGGGGCCGGCACGTGGCCACGGCCGACGAGCGCGCGGTGCCCCAGGTGGTCTTCACCGACCCCGAGCTCGCGTCGGTGGGGCTGACCGCAGCCGCCGCCGAGGCCGCCGGGATCAGGACCCGCGTCGTCGACTACGACCTCGGCGCCGTCGCCGGATCCTCCCTGCACGCCGACGGCTACCGGGGACACGCCCGCATGGTCGTGGACGAGGACCGCAAGGTGATCGTCGGCTTCACGCTCGTCGGCCCGGACACCGCGGAGCTGCTGCACGCCGCGACGATCGCGGTCGTCGGCGAGGTTCCGCTGGACCGGCTGTGGCACGCGGTCCCTTCGTACCCCACGGTCTCCGAGGTGTGGCTGCGGCTGCTGGAGACGTACGGCCGCTGATCGGCCGGCCGGGGGAGCAGCGCACTCTCCGGCCGCGCGAGCTCTCGGGGGAGGCTCGCGAGCGTGGTAAAGGCCCAGGCCAGGACGGCCTGGGCCTTACCGTTGCCCCCAGCTCAGCTCGCGGCCGGCCCGATGCCGTCCAGCGTGAACATCCTGTTCCACTCCTTCACCCACGCCCGGCCGAAGCCCTCGGCCGCGTTCAGTGGCGTGGTGCGGGCGTCGAACGTGCCCGTGGCCGGATCGAAGGCGAGCTCGGCGGCGCCGGCCCCCTTCACGTTGTGGGAGTCGAAGTCCGGGTTGAACGTCTTCACGCTCAGCCCGCCGGCGTCGTCGGTGTAGGCGAAGTCCCCGGTGCCGATGCTCACCGACCGCGTCAGCACGTTGTGCGCCGGGACGTAGACGGAGTCCGGGTTGCTCCACACCTGCTCGTCCGTGCACTCCGTGGTGCCGATCTCGGTGCAGACCCGGCCGTCGGCGGTGGACGGGACGTACCAGTCGCGGATGTTCGGATACTGCCTGGCGTAGTGGCGGTACCACTTCTCCACGTTGCGCCGGGTGTTGGTGAATCCGGTGCCGTCACCGGGCTTCAGCATGTCGTTGAACCGCTCGACCACGACCTTCGCGTTGGCCACCGGCAGCCGCTTGCCGCCCTCGTGGTAGAGCTTGTCGTGGCCGATGTACTTCACGTCCTTGAACACGTTGTCGGCCGCGACGTTGCTGTGGCCCGACTGGTAGAACAGGCCGTGCTGGACGGTGTCGAAGAAGTTGTGGTGCACCACCATCCCCGACATCCCATCGTCCATGTAGATGGCCTGGTTGCCGTCCGCGCCGATGTCCCTGAACAGGTTGTAGGCCACCACGTTGTTCAGGTACGTGTAGTCCCGCCCGGCGTAGATGACGCCCTGGTCGGAGGCGTGCGTCACCAGCCGTTCGAACCTGTTGTGGCTGATCTCCATGTCGTTGCCCATGATCTGGATGGCCATGTGCGGCGCGTCGTGGACGTCGTTGTAGCGGAACGTGTTGCCGACGCCGTACATGTAACCGGCGGGCGTGTACGTGGCCAGCTTCGAGAAGTCGTAGATCTCGTTGTGCTCCACCACGTGGTCACCGCGTTCGAGCGAGTCGCGGTCGCCGCCCGCTGTGAAGACGCCGCCGCCGCCCAGGTCGTGCAGCCTGCTGTTGACGACGCGGTTGCGGTGGCCGCCCCGGCTCGTACGGTATTCGGCGATGGCCGTGATCGCGTCGTTGGCCTCGCCGATCTGGACCGCGTCCATGCTGACGTTGAGGATCTCCAGGCCGTCGATCGTGCAGGACTCGGCGTCGAGCAGGCGCACGCCGGTGCCGGTGGTGCCGTTCAGCTTCAGGCCCTTGAGCGTGACGCCCCTGACGTTCTCCAGCTCGAAGAACGGGGCGTCGAAGGAGGTCAGGCTGATGGTCTTGCCCTCCACCGTCCCGCCGGGCGGGTAGTAGTAGAGGGTGTCGTGGCCCTGCCAGCGGTCGATGTAGTACTCGCCCTCGGTGTCGAGCTCGCTCAGCACGTTCTGGGCCACGAACGACGTCCACTTGTCGGTAGCGACGTACATGGTGGGGTAGGTCGTCCTGAGCTCGTTCCCGCCGGCCTGGTCGATGCGTACGCGGTCGTTGGCGTAGTTGTTGCCGAAATATCCGGCCAGCCAGCCGTCCGTCTCGACCTTCGTGCTGTCGGGCTCGGCAGCGCCGATCGGCTTGGCCCACGTGGTGTGGCGCTCGGCGACGGCCCGGTCGGCGACCGCGTAGACGGGGCCGGGGAGCTTGAGCATGTCCTCGTACGGCAGGGTCGTGCCGTCGGCGGTCTTGTCCGAGAAGTAGTCGCGGGCGCCCTTCGGGGCCTCCTTGACGGTGACGTGGGTGCGGTCGAGCTTGGCGGCGCCGTTGGGATACTGCGCGAGGGTCTGGGCGACGTCGTCGGTGATCAACTGGGGGGCGAAGGGCTGGGGCTTCCAGTTGAAGCCGTTCTTGTTGAGCGTGCCGGTGGGGATGCCCTCCGCGCCCAGGTCGTAGACGTGAACGCCGGCCGCCGCGGCGGCGGGGACGCGCGAGCGCGACGACCACTTCGCCTCGCCCTCGGGCACGTCGCTCAGCCTGCGGAACTTCTCCGGCGCGAGCGTGGTCACGCCCGCGAGCTCGACCTGCTCGCCCGGATAAGCGGCATAGGTGACGTACGACTGGGCGGGGCCCGTCACCTCGATCGTCCTGGACGTCTGGTAGACGCCCTCGCGGATGTAGACGACGCCCGGCCTGCGCTCGCTCGTCCGGCCGGCCAGGGCGTCGCGGGCGCGTTCAATCGTGGCGAACGGGTCTTTCTCGGTGCCGGTCGCGTCGTCCTTGCCGGTCTTGGCGACGTACACGACGGTCTGGGCGGGGGGTGCGGCGGCGGTGGGGAGCGCGGGGAGTGTGCCCGCCAGCAGGGCTGCCACCAGGGGGATCGTCACTCGTCTTGGCATGCTCGGGCAGACCTCATCACGTAGCAATCGATACAATAGTACAGGCGGCCAAAAGTCCGTTGGGGTGAACCGTAACGCCCGCGTGGCGCGAGTTCAATGGTTTGACCAACCGACATGCGATGACGTAACCCGATATATGCCGATTCATCGGCGGGGGCGCTCAGATAAGGTGATCTACCGGAAGCATCGGGAGGGCTGCCACCATGGAGTTCGCCGTTCTGGGGCCCCTGCGCGTGCACGGACCCGACGGGCCCGTGCACCTCAGCGCCAAGCAGCGGGCCGTGCTGGCCACCCTGCTCATGCACCCGCGCGTCGTGGTCTCCACCGAGCGCCTGATCGCCGCCGTCTGGGACGACCCGCCCAGGTCCGCCGTCGCCAACCTGCAGACCTACCTTTCCCAGCTCCGCCACGCCCTGCGCGGCACCTCGCTGCGCCTGCGCACCGAGTCCTCCGGGTATGTCTGCGAACTGCCGCCCGGCCAGCTCGACCTGCTGGCGTTCGAGGAGGCGGTGCGCCGGGCCAGAAAGGCCAGGGAGGCGGGGGAGCGGCAGGCCGCCGAGCGCGCCTACGGCGAGGCGGTGGCGCTGTGGCAGGGCAGCCCGGCCGAGGACGCCAGGCTCGGCGGCGTGATGGCCGCCAGGATCGCCGAGCTGGAGGAGCAGCTCGTCCTGGCCAGGTCCGAGTGGATCGACGTCCGGCTCGAACTCGGGCGGGACGACCTCGTGGCCGAGCTGCGTACCGTGGTCGCCGCCCACCCGCTGCGCGAGCGGTCATGGGCCCAGCTCATGCTCGCCCTGCACCGCAGCGGCCGGCGCAGCGAGGCGCTCGACGCCTTCCGCGAGGCCCGCACGCTGCTCGCCGGCGAGCTCGGCATCGAGCCTGGCCCCGAGCTGGCCGAGCTGCACGCCGCGCTGCTGGCAGGAGACCCGGCGCTGAGCGTACGCCCTGGCGCGCCCGCGTTCCTGGGGCCGTCGTGCCAGTTGCCCGCGGCACCTCCGACTTCGTCGGCAGGCGGGCCGAGCTGGAGGTGCTGCTGACGGCGGCGCGGGCGCGGCGGGACCAGGGGTCGCCGCCGATCGTCGTCGTCTCCGGCCTGCCCGGCGTCGGCAAGACCACGCTGACCGTGCACGCCGCCCACCGGTTACGCGCCGACTACCCCGACGGCCAGGTCTTCCTGCGGCTCGGCCGCGACGCCGCCGGGCCGCGCCGCCCCGCCGACCTGCTCAGCGAGCTGCTGCGCTCACTCGGCGTGGACGGCACACTCATCCCCGAGCACCTGGAGGAACGGGCCAGGCTGCTGCGCCAGCGGGTGGCCGACCTGGCGGTGCTCATCGTGCTCGACGACGCCCAGGACGAGACCCAGGTCCGCCACCTGCTGCCCGGTACGGCCCGCTGCTGCGTGCTGGTCACCTCCAGATCGCGCCTGCCCGTGCTGGAAGGCGCCACCCGGCTGCCGCTGGACCTGCCGGGCGAGGACGATGCCAGGCAACTGCTCGAACGCATCGCCGGCGGGGCCAGGCTGGGGGCCGCGCCGGACGCCGAGCTGGACATCCTGCGCGCCTGCGGCATGCTGCCGCTGGCGATCAGGGTGGCGGGGGCGCGGCTGGCCATCCGCCCCGCCTGGCCGGTCCGCGAGTTCGCCGGCCGGCTCGCCGACCGGCGGCTGGACGAGCTGGTCGTGGGCGGGCTCGACGTCCGCGGCACGTTCGGCGGCAGCTATGCCGCCCTGCCCGAGCCGGCCATGCGGGCGTTCCGGCTGATCGGGCTGGCGGACCTGGGCAGCATCGCGGAATGGTCGGCCGCCGCGCTGCTCGGCTGCTCCGCGCTGGAGGCGGACGTGGCGCTGGAGACCCTGGTCGCCGCGGGCATGCTCGACTCCAGGGAGATCGACGAGGCCGGGCAGCCGCGTTACCGCCTGCACGACCTGCTGCGCGTCTACGCCGAGGAGCGCGCCCTGGCCGAGGACAGCCCCGAGGAGCAGCGGGCCGCGCTGGGCCGTCACGTGCTGGAGTGCCTGCGCCGGATCAGGGCGGCCACCAGCGATCTGCCCATCCCGACCGCGCCGCCGTACCCGCTGGAGGAGCCGGGGCGGGCCGGGCCGCCGGTGGAGGGCGCGGGCATCGGCTGGCTGGCGGCCGAGCGCAGGACGCTCGTCCACAGCGTCTCGGCCGCGATCGAGCTGGGGCTGGTCGCGGAGGCGGCCGAGCTGGCGCACCACCTGTCGGCGTACCTGAACCTGGAAGGCTTCCTCGACGACGTCGAGCGCACGCAGCGGGCCGTGATCGCGGCCGCTCTCGACGAGTGCACCGCGCTGCGGGCGGAGCTGCTGCTGGCCGGGGTGCCGCTGTCGCGGGGCGCCTTCGGCGCGGCCGGGGCTCACTTCAGCCGGCTGCACGACGGCTTCGAGCGGATCGGGGACCGGCACGGGGCGGCGTACGCGCTGATCAATCGGGCGGCCTGCCACCACGGGGCCGGGCTCCTGCACGAAGCGCTCGACGACGCCCACCGCGCGATCCGGCTGCTGGAGGAGCTGGGCGACGCCGGCGGGCTGGACTACTCCTGGACCTGGCCGATCTGGATCCACATGGAGAGGGGACAGTACGCCGAGGCCAGACGGCTCTGCCAGGACCGGCTGGCCGTGGCCGGCGACGACCGGCGGGTGCGCGGCGACCTGCTGCGGGCGCTGGGCACGGCCTGCTACCTGAGCGGCGAGGCGGCCGAGGCGGTCCGCTACTACCAGGAGAGCCTGCTCATCAGCGAGGTCATCGGGCACCGGGTGGCGACCGGCAAGGTGCTGCGCCGGCTGGGCGAGGCGCTGGGGGCGCTCGGGCGCTTCGACGAGGCCGTGGACGCGCTCGACGGGGCCCGCTCGCTCTTCCGCGAGAGCGGGGACGGGCTGGGGGAGGCGCTGGCCACGTACGCGCTGGGGGAGGTGCGGCTGCGTCAGGGGCGGGCGAAGGAGGCGCTCGCGCTGCTGGCCGGCGCGTACGAGCGGCTCGGGCCCGACGGGCCGCCCGTGTGGCGGGCCCGGGTGCTCAGGGAACTCGGCCGGGCGCACGCAGGGGTGGGGGAACGTGAACGGGCGGAGGCGGTGTGGCGGGAGGCGTTGCGACTGTTCGAACACGGTCCTGAGGCCGCCCAGGTGACCGCCTACCTCGCCGGCCGCGCTTGAGGCGCACGGGCACCCCTGGAAGGGCTCACTCAGCCGGCTGCAGGAAGGTGACCACGGGCACCGTCTCGGCCCCCGACTGCCTGGCCGCCCGCCGCGCCGCGCCCGGCGTCGGCCCTTCGCCCACGACGCCGCCGTCCGCCAGCGCCACCCACCGTCCCTGCGCCTGGCCCTGCAGCGGCTCGGGAACGAACTCCAGCGCCCGCTCCACCTCGGGCCGGCTCGGCACGGGCACGGGACGCGAGCGCCAGTACAGCCACTGCACCACGATCAGCGGCCCCAGCGTGGTCAGCAGCGGCACCGCGCCGCCCCCGCCGAGGAAGGCCGCCACCACGACCGCCAGCAGCGCCGCGTCCACGCCGGCCGCCGTCCATCCCGCGACCCGCCCGTAACTCCGGTACGCCACCAGCGGCCACAACGTGAGCATGAGACAGTCGCCGAGCCCGACCAGCGACGGCTCGGGAGCACCTCGCGTGGCCAGCACCGGCGCGAACGGCAGCCCGTCCAGGCGGGCCACGAAGTCCAAGGTCAGCGAGGTGAGCCCGGTGGCCAGCGTGTCGTACAGGGTGAGCGCGGCGGCCAGCGCCGCCACCTGGGCGGGGGAGATGGCCGTCTGCACCCACAGGTTGACCGCGCCCACGACCAGCAGGATGACCGCCACGTCGTTCAGCACCAGGACGACGCCGCTCCACCCGGCGAAGTACGCCGCCACGTCCCCGCCGCACAGCACCAGGGCGGCGAACCCCGCCACCCGCCCGCCCAGCACCGGGGCCAGCGTCAGCTGCGTGAACGTGAACACCACCACCCCGAACACCGACACCACGATCGCGACCGGCACGTGCAGGTACGCGAACGGCATGGCCACCAGCGCGACGACCATGACGGCGATGTCCGCGCGGACGAACCGGCCCACCGGCGGGCGCGGGATCGTGTAACGGGACAGGAACCAGGCGGACAGCGCGACCGTCAGCGCGATGAGCGCGTGCAGGCCCAGGACGTGCGGGATCACCGGACTCCTAGCGGTACGGGGGCGGCGTGCTCGAAGCTGTGCTCGATCAGGTCCGCCCGGACCTGGCAGGGGACGGGCAGGTCGCCGGGGGTCTCGACCAGGACGATGCCCCTGATCGGCAGCCCCTCGGCCCGCTCCTCCAACCGGCTGAGCAGGGTCGCGTCGTCCTTGCCCGACACCACGTACAGGATGTCGTCCTCGACCGCGTACCTCGTCGGCAGCGGCAGCGTCCGCTCCGCCTGGAGCACGTCGAGGACGTCGCGGGTGGTCAGGCCGCTCGTACCGGTGAGGCGGCCGAGGACGCGGGAGGTCGCCGGGATCGCCGCCATCGCGCAGGTCACGGGCGCGGACTCCGGCAGCGTTCTGACCAGGTCACCGGTGACGTACCGGAGCAGGAGGGTGGTGTCGCGGAAGGAGGAGTAGGGGGTGATGACGAGGACGGCGGTCGTGTCCGGCGCGGCCGGCTCCAGCGTGACCGGATCCAGCACCTCCACCAGCCCCTGATCGGCCGGCAGATGCAGGTGCCCGTCGTCGCACACCTGGCCGGTGACCGGGGCGATCTCCGTCATCGAGTAGCCGTCGAAGACCTTCGCGCCCAGCACCTCCTCGGCCCGCACCCGCAGCGCGTCGGTCAGCACCTCGCCGCCCGACCACACCTCGATCAGGCCGAAGTCGCGCGGGCTCCAGCCGCCCCGCTCGGCCTCCTGCACGAGCGCCGCCAGATAGGAGGCGGTCACGTTGACATGGCTGATCAGCGGACGCTTCCCGGGAACGTGCAGCGGTGTGGCCAGCCGGTCGAGCGCGGCGCGCGGATCGATCATGCCGAGATGCACGAACCCGGCGCCCGTCATGGGCACCGCCCGCTCGGCGACCACCTGGGCGATCGACCGCGAGCTGATGGCGTTGGCCCACAGATGCTCCTCGCGGACGCCGCCGGTCAGCATCAGCGCCAGGGCCGCCATCGAGGACATCAGCTCGACCTCGTACGCGGAGAACCAGACGAGCGTGGGGCTGCCCGTCGTCCCGGTGGTGTGGGCCAGCACGGCGGGACGGGCCCGGTCCGACACGAAAGCGGCCGGCATGCCGCGCAGCGCCTGCTTGGGCGTCGGGGGAAGATCGGCCAAGGTCATGCCCGGTTCGCCGATGCGGCGGTAGTAGGGGACCTCCGCCAGGGCGTGCTTCATCGTACGGCGCAGGCGCCGCTTCGTGAGATCCTCCTGGATCTCCGGATCGGCGGCGGCCAGCATGTCGTCGGAGCCCTCACCGGGCGACCCGAACGCCTCCATGGTGGCCCGAGTGTCGTCCACCAGCGCGCGCACGTCCCGGATCCGGAACCGCCGGCCGGACATCATCGTCCACGCGTAGCCCAGTTGCCGCATCGCTGTGCCGAACACGCCTCACCTTCCTCCGCCTGTTCCCCCCGGGGCTGATCCCCCGGGGGGCGTGAACCTGCCCGGCGGGTCAGCCGATGTGCACGAACACCGCGGTGGACAGGGCGCTGACGGCGTACTTGGCGTAACGGCGAGCGGTCTTGATCATGGGGCTCTCCCTCTCGTTCCGTGGACGGGGCTCGACGCCCCCTCTCACGGAGCAACGATCAGTTCAGGCCCTACAAAGTGACTACAGAGCGGCTACAGGGGTTTCGCCGGCCGGCGACGGCGCAGACCGGCGAGCGCGGCCCCCGTGATCACGAGCCCCGCCACCACCACCATCCGCCCATCAGGCCCCGCCTCCCCACCCGCCCCTGTGGCCACCCCTCCGGTGGGGGTCTCGGCAGGGGTTTTCGTGGGGGTTTCTGCGGGGGTTTCCGCAGGGTCGGTGGTCTCCGTGTCGGTGGGTTCAGGGCTTTCGCTGCCGGTGGTGCCCGGATCGGGCTCGTCGTCCTGCCCGGTCGTGGGGACCTTGAGCGTGTAGGTGGTCAGTGCCGCTCGATTCCGCACCTCGCACCGGATGGCGGGGGAGGTCGGGGTGGTGCCGAAATTGATGGCGCCCGGCCGCACGACGCCGGTGTCAGCCCGGCCGGGCGTGGTCAGCAGCTCCACGCGAGTCGCGGGCAGCGGGATGTCCGCACCCGGCGTGATCGCCTCCAGCGTGCCGACGCCGGTGGCCGACGTCAGGCCGGGATACTCGCTGATGCCGGCATAGGCGTAGAGCTTGGTGCCGTCGTCGAGCCCGGCGAGGGGAGCCTTGAGCGCGGCGCCCTCATAGGCCCCCTGCCAGCCGATGGACAGCTGATCGCCCACGGCGGTGGTGGTCGGCATCGTCAAGGTGACCCGCACCTTGATGTTCTGCGTCTCCGAACCGGCCTTGCAGGCGTACTCGACGACGTCGGTGGCGAGCACGCGCGGTCGCTCAGCCGCGTCGGCCTGGGTCGGTAAGAACAGGATCATGGCGGCGGTCAACATGGCCGGCTGGACACGCACGGCGGCTCCTCTGCGACGGACGGTGCACAAGGGAGACGGGGTGAACGTGCATTCGGTTGACACGGAAGCCCGGCCGTCCCGGCCGGGCGAGCCGCGCGTGGGCGAGCAGGTACAGGGCGTGCGTCAGCATACGTCGATGTAGTAGACGGGATCCCAGTCGACGCGCACGATCTTGCCCGCGTCGATGGTCCGCAGCGTCTTCTTGTTCTTGTCCATCAGGACGACCTTCGCATCGTTGACCTGATGGTTCGCCACGGCGCCGTCGCCGATGAAGTTGGACACCCAGCGATCGTCCGGCTTGCAGTAGGTCACCTCGAAGAGGGTGTGCTCGCCGTCGCCCTCCCCGGCGGCGAGGCAGGCGTACTCGCTGTCGCAGTTGTGCAGCATGGTGTCTCTGAGCAGCGTGGACGCGTCGGGGGTCACGGTCTCGTGCGGGCCGAAGAACTGCATCCACGGCTCCCACGCGGCCGCGCTCGTCCGTCCCTGGGCTTTCGACTCCTCCGCCTGCGCCGCCGGCGCGCCCGCCGACAGCGCCGTGACGAGCGCGAGAACGACTACAGAGGCCGACGCGACTCCGGGCCGTGGCTTCATGAAGCTCCGCATGATCTGGTCCTTTCTCAGCGTTCGGACCGGACCAGTCAAACAACGACCCGACTCAGATCGGCTTCCGCTCGGCTTCACCCCGTCAAGAAAGAGCGCGTTCGGCGGTGTCCTGGGCGGCCAGGAAGGCGGAGATCTGGGCCGCTCCCGTCCGCCGCAGCCAGGTGTCGAGGTTCATCAGGCCCGGGTGCAGGGCGCGGGCGAAGGCGACGTCGGCGCGGTAGCCGCGTTCGTTCAGCCAGGTGTAGGCGTAGGCGAAGTCTTCCCCGATCCGCGCGATCTCCTCGATCGGGATCTGTACGGACGGCAGCGACCGGCCGATCGCCGCCGAGACGGCGGCGGCGATCCGGCGTGGGGTCAG
The DNA here is from genome assembly GCF_040649755.1 of Nonomuraea sp. NPDC048882. Taxonomy (NCBI): domain Bacteria; kingdom Bacillati; phylum Actinomycetota; class Actinomycetes; order Streptosporangiales; family Streptosporangiaceae; genus Nonomuraea; species Nonomuraea sp. NPDC048882. Next base: position 177,447 of record NZ_JBEZGB010000007.1, on the reverse strand, counting down.
TTCGTCCCCGGCCAGGTCGACCGCGCGGCCGATCCACTCGCCCGGCCGGTCGAAGGCCAGCGCGGCGAAGACGCCGACGTCGTCGACGGCCATGATCTGCTGCGGTACGTCGGGATCGAACGCGGTGGCCAGGGCGCCGTCGCGCAGGTAGTAGCCGCCGGTGTAGTTCTCCATGAACGAGACCGGGCGCAGGAAGGTCGCGGGCAGGCCCAGCCGGGTGATGTGCTGTTCGATCCGCCACTTGTTGACCGTGTTGACCGGCAGTTTCTCGGTGTCGTGGCGGCCCGCGCCGGCGAGCGAGGCGTAGACCAGGTGCCGCACGCCGGCCGCGTGTGCCGCGTCGGCGACGTTGCGGCCCCACCGGACCTCGTCCTCGGCCGAGAAGCCCGCGGGGGTGCCCGGGGAGCCGACGGTGGGCTGCACGCTGAACAGGCCGTAGGCCCCTTCGGCGGCGGTGACGAGCGAGGCGAGGTCGTCCATCTCGGCCCGGACGAGCTCGGCGCCCGCCTGGGCCAGCGCGCGGGCCGCCGGGGCGTCCGGATCGCGCGTCACCGCCCGTACTCGCCGGCCGCCCGCGAGCAGGTGTGCTGTCACGGCCCGGCCCTGCAAGCCGGTCGCTCCCACCACCACGATGGTTTTCACGAAATGTCTCCAGAAGGTAGGCACGCGGCGGCCATCCACCTAAGTGGGGTGGCCCCCCGGTTATGAGTGAGTACGATATGGAGGGCCACCCCGTTTTTGCAAGCCCGCCGGAGAACGACATGCCGCCCGACAGCCGTACGACCGCGTCCGCGCGGCCGATGCGCGCCGACGCCCGCCGCAACTACGACCGCATCGTGGCCGCCGCCGCCGAGGCCGTCGCCGAGCAAGGGGCCGAGGCGTCCCTGGAGGAGATCGCCCGGCGGGCCGGCGTCGGCTCGGCCACGCTGCACCGCCACTTCCCCTCCCGGCAGCGGCTGCTGGAGGCCGTCTTCCGCGACAAGGTCGAGGCCCTGTGCGCCACCGCGGAAGACCTGGCCGCCGGCTCCGACGACCCCGGGCAGGCGCTGGCGACCTGGCTGGGAGCCGTCGCCAGGCACGCCGTGGCCAACCGGGGCCTGGCCGCCTCGCTGATGCGCGGAGCCCACGACGGCGACCCTGCCTGGGGCGCCACCTGCCACACGATGATCACGGACGCCGGAGCGGACCTGCTGGCCCGCGCCCGCCGGGCGAACGCCGCCCGCCCCGACGTCTCGATCACGGACCTGCTCACCCTGGTCAACGCCATCTGCCTGGCCGTCGAGCACGAGCCCGACGGCGCGGCCCAGGCCGACCGCCTGCTCACCCTCGCGCTCACCGGAATGCGCCCTGCGGGCCCCGGCGTGGCGAGCCGGTGACCACGCGGACGGCCGACGTCGCGCACGTAACGGCGCCCGGCCCTGTGCGGGCTCAGCGGCCGTTCTCCTGGAGGCCCTCAGCCACGTGCGGAGGGTGGCGGTGCCGTCGGCTGCGCCGTAAAGGATGAGGGTAGGTGAAGAGAGGACGACGGAGATCGGCCCGACCGCGGAAGCCGCTCAGACCTGGCCGATCCCGCCGTCCACGGGAAGATCGATCCCGGTGACGAAGCTCGAGTCCGCGGAGGCGAGGAAGAGCGCCGCGGTGGCGATCTCGTGCACGTCGCCGAGGCGGCCGACGGGCACCTGCGTGGCGATCTGCTCCTTGAACCCTGGAGGCAGGTCCGCGAACGCGGGGGTGTCGATCGCGGCCGGGCTGAGGACGTTGACCCGGATCCCGCGCGCCTTCAGGTCGGTGGTCCACGTGCGGGCGAACGAGCGCAGCGCCGCCTTGCTCGCGGCGTAGACCGTCGTGCCCGGATCGCCCTTGTCCGCGGCGCCCGACCCGACGAGCACGACCGAGGCGCCGTCGGACAGCAGCGGCAGCAGCTTCTGCACGGTGAAGAACGTCCCGCGCACGTTCACGCCGAACACGGCGTCGAACGACTCCTCGGTCACGTCGCCGATGGGCTCGTTCCACGTCCAGGCGCCGGCGCTGGCGACGAGCACGTCCACCCGGCCCCTTTCGGCCGCCACCACTTCGGCCAGGCGCGTCACGTCGGAGATCCGGCCGACGTCCCCGAGTACCCCCGTCACGTCGCGGCCGATGGCGGCCACCGCCGCGTCCAGCCGGTCCTGGTGCCGGCCGGTGATGACCACGTGCGCGCCCTCCGCCACGAACACCTTCGCCGTCGCCAGTGCCAGTCCGGAGGTCGCGCCGGTGATCACCGCGACCTTCCCGTCGAGCTTCGCCATGTCTCTCCCTCTGCGTCAAAAATGAGAGGTCTCTCATTTTTGACGGTCACTGTAGCGAAGATGAGAGCATCCTCAAAGTTGAGACATGTCGCACTTTGCTACGGTGGCCTCATGCCTTCCAGGGGAAACCCGCCGCCCGCCCGCCGCGACGCCCGCCGGAACCGCGAGCGGCTGCTCGAATGCGCCCGGAGCGCGTTCGCCGACCAGGGCGCGCAGGCCGCACTCGACGGCATCGCCCGGGAGGCGGGCCTGGTGGTCGGCACCCTCTACCGGCACTTCCCGACCCGCCTCGACCTCCTGTGCGCCGTCCTCGAACCGAAGCTGCGCCACGTGATCGCCGAGGTGGAGGCCGCGTCCGGCCTGGCGGATCCGTGGGAGGCGTTCCGCGGCCTGCTCGAAGCCCTGTGCGCGGCCCAGGCCGGGGACCGGGCGTTCGGCGACTTCCTGGCCCGGCGCTTCCCCGGCGACGACCGCACCGACGCTGTGCACGGTGAGATCTGCGCGCTCGCGCAACAGGTGCTGGAACGGGCGCAGGCGTCCGGCGCCGTCCGTCCGGACGTCACCGGCGCCGACCTGTTCCTGCTGCTCTGGGCGAGCAGCAGAGTCGCCGAGGCCACCCGGGAGGTGGCCCCGTCGATGTGGCGACGACACGTCTACCTGGCCTTGGACGGCTTCCGGGCCGCGAACCGGCTCGACCTTCACGAGCCCGCCTGGGACGCCGAGCAGCTCCACAGCGCGATGGCCGGGCCGGCGAAACAGGCGGGCAGGGCCCACGCTGGTGCGGGCAGCGACTGATCTGTCTCGGCACTAGGCCCAGGACGCATTCCCCCGTAGAGACGCACATTGACTCCGGCGCCTTCCCCGATTCCATCACGTTATGTGAAAGTTGGCGCTACTTTCGGTGACGTTGATGGAGGGGCAATGAAAGAGCTGCACGGCTTCGAGCTCGAACCTGAGGTGCAGGAGTGGCTGGTTAGCCTGAGCGATGGCGACTTCAAACGGGTCGATGAAGTGGCAGGACTGTTGGCCGAGAAGGGTACCGAACTTGGTGGCCCATGGCCGGATCACCTGGAAGGACCGGTATGGGAATTGCGGCTCCGGCTTCGGGATGTTGCGGCCCTGGGTAACGTACTGGTGTACAGCGAGCAGGACGATTGCGTTGCTCACGGTCTTCAGAAAGACCAGGCAACATGATCAGAGGCAGATCGATCGAGCCGTCCGAGCACAGAAGATCTGTGAGCGTGATCACTGGGGCCCGGTGAACGGGATCTTCGGGAGGCAGGCGTGATGTCCGGCTAGCACACCCGCTGGGAGCCCGCGAGTTCGCAGGACGAAGATCCTGAGCGGATCGCCATTCGCGAGGCTCTGGCCTTCGGGCAGGCCTTGTACGACCGGCGGATCGCTCTCGGGCTCAGTGCGGCCGAGCTGGCCCGGCGGGCGGCCATGACCGAGGACGAGATCGAGTGCATCGAGGAGGGCGGCACGGCGCCGAGCGTCGTGCTGTTGCGTCACCTGGCCGCCGCTCTGGACGCCGATGTTCGTCTCACCGCCGGTCATGGCATCGGGTCGCTCTGGTTCGAGGGCCGCGCCGCGTGAGCTCGCCGACCGGCTGACGGCGCGTGAGGCGGTGGTCGTAGGGTGCGGGTATGTCGTTCATCGTTACGACGGGCGCCACCGGTGCGCTTGGTGGCAGGATCGCGGCGCTGCTGGCCGAGGCCGGTGCCGAGCAGCGGCTGGTGTCGCGGCGGGCGGTCGGACGCGCGCCCCGGCTCGACCGCGCGACGGCCGTCGACGCGGAATACGGTGACCGGGCGGCGATGCGGCAGGCGCTCGACGGGGCCTCGACCGTGCTGTTCGTGTCCGCGTCGGAGAGCGCCGACCGCCTCGACCGGCACCGCGCCTTCGTGGCCGCCGCCCGTGACGCCCAGGTGACCCACCTCGTGTACGTCTCCTTCTACGGCGCCGCCCCCGAGGCCACGTTCACGCTGGCGCGCGACCACTGGGCCACCGAGCAGTGCATCCGCGAGAGCGGGCTGGCCTTCACCTTCCTGCGCGACAACCTGTACGCCGACTTCCTGCCCGCCATGGCCGGCGACGACGGCGTGATCAGGGGGCCGGCGGGGCGCGGGCGGGTGGCGGCCGTGGCTCAGGACGACCTCGCACGCGCGGCGGCCGGCGTGCTGCTGCGGCCGGGCCCGCACGAAGGGGTGACGTACGAGCTCACCGGCCCCGAGGCGCTGACGCTGGAGGAGGTGGCCGCCATCATGACCGAGATGACCGGGCGGGAGGTCGCCTATCACGAGGAGACGGTGGCGGAGGCGTACGAGTCGCGCCGCGTCTACGGCGCGCCCGCATGGCAGGTCGATGCCTGGGTGTCGACCTACCTGGCGATCGCGGCCGGCGAGCTCGAAGGGGTCACCGACGCGATCCCCCTTCTCACCGGTCAGCCGGCCACGACCTTCGCGGAGCTGCTCAGACGGCGAACACCTGAGAGTCGTCCGCGAACGCCTTGAACTCCAGCGCGTTGCCGGCCGGATCCAGCAGGAACATCGTCCACTGCTCGCCCGGCAGCCCCTCGAAACGCAGGTACGGCTCGATGACGAACACGATGCCCGCCTCCCGGAACCGGCCGGCCAACTGGTGGAACTCCGGAATCGTGAGGATCAACCCGAAATGCGGCACGGGGACGTCGTGGCCGTCCACCGGGTTGTGCGCCCGCTGCGCACGCGACGGCGCCAGATGGGTGACGAACTGGTGCCCGCGCAGGTTCCAGTCGATCCAGGTGTCTGAGCTGCGGCCCTGGGCACAACCGATCAGATCGCCGTAGAAGTGACGGGCCGCGTCGAGGTCGTCCACGGGGACGGCGAGGTGGAAGCGGGGCAGTGCGGGCGTGGTCATCAGGGGGTCTCCTTTCCGCGATGATCACTAGGTACCCGCCGCCGCCCGAAGCTCACCAGCCCTCGTCGAGGCCGCAGATGTTCACCGTGACGCTCTTCTGGCTGCGGGCGGGGGTGATCACCTCGAAGACCACGCGGTACGTGCCCTCTCCCTTCCATGTGATGGACGGGAGCAGCGGCCGTGACCCTGGCGTGCCCGACTGCCTGCCCTGGTTCTGGCCGTTGACCAGCCAGCGGTAGCTGTAGGTGCCGGTGGCCGAGACCTTGGCCCAGATGTTCATGTCGTAGCGCCAGCAGTCGCCCACCCTGATGCCCTCATAGGTGAACGTCACCGACTTGACGCCGCCGCCGGTGGACGGCTCGGCGGTGGTGGGCTTCACGCTCGGCTGCGTCGTGGTGGTCTTCCTCGTGCGGACGGGCGTGGGGGTAGGTGGCGCGGGCGTGTCGCGGGGGGTCTGCGTGGTCTTCGGGGTTCGGGCCGGGGTCTTGGTAGGTCTCAGAGTTCTGGCCGACTGCTTGGCCTTGCTCGTCGTACGGGTCGAGGCGGGGGTGGAGGCCGGGCCGGTGATGGCGGCCGTCGTGCCGGGGCCGCCTCCGCGCCAACCGGGCCACCACACCCACGCGGCGGCCACGCCCGCCGTCACGACGACCGCCGTGCCGCCGGCCAGGAGCGCGAGCACGAGACCGTTGCGGGACGACGTGCGCATGGGACCGGTCGTCTCGTGCGCGAAGGCCCTGCCATGGACGGCCCCGTGAACCGCCCCAGGTCCGGGGATCGGCCCGGGGCCACCGCCCGCTCCGGGGCCACCGGCCGTGCCCGGGGGCGGTCCCGCTGGGAAGAGGGCGGGGCGGGGCGGCTGGGGTGGGCGCACGGGGGACGCGCCGATGAGCTGGAAGAGGACGTCCTGCATGGCCGGGCGGGCCGTGGGATCCTTGGCCAGGCAGGCGTGCACGATCGAGCGCAGCGGCTCAGGCACGCCGTCCAGCCGCGGCTCCTCGTACTGGATCCTCCTGAGCACCGCGGGCAGCGAGTCGTTGCCGAACGGCGGCGCGCCGGTGACCGCGTACACCATCACCGACCCCCACGCGAACACGTCCACGGCCGGCCCGGCGGGCGCGCCGAGGAACTGCTCGGGAGCCATGTACGCGGGCGTCCCCACGATGCTGCTGGTCCGGGTCACCGCGTCGTCCATGGCGCGGGCGATGCCGAAGTCGATGACGCGCGCCCCGTCGCGGCCGAGCAGCACGTTCGCCGGCTTGAAGTCGCGGTGCACGACCCCGGCCCGGTGGATGGCGGCCAGCGCGGTGGCGGTGGCGACGGCCAGGCGTTGCAGGTCCGCCCCCATGTGCGGGCCGGCCTGCTGCAGCGAAGGCCCTTCGACGTACTCGGTCACGATGTACGGCCGCCCGCCCAGCGAGGCGTCCAGCACCTGCGCGATGCAGAACGGCTCCACCCGCCGCGCGGCGGCGATCTCCTTGGCGAAGCGGCCGTCGCCGATCACGCCCTCGCGCAGCACCTTGATCGCGACGCGGGTGCCGTCGGGGGCGGAGCCCAGGTAGACGATGCCCTGGCCGCCCTCGCCGAGTTGCCCGACGATCCGGTAGGGGCCGATGGCCTCGGGCGTCATTGGTAGTCGTCCAAAGAGCAGACTTCGATCGTGATGCTCTTGCGGGTGGCGGCGGGCGCGGTGACGTTGAGGGCGATCGTGTGGCGGCCGGCGTCCAGCATGTACTGCCCGGACGTCACGAACGCCGTGTACTCGCCCTCCGACACCCAGGACCTGTTGTTCACGCGGACCTGGCCGTCGATGGTCCACTTGTACGAGACCCAGATGCCCGGCCTGCTCGACTCCACCGAGGTCTGGAAGTGCACCGGGGGCATGTAGCAGCCGCTCGCGTCCGACTGGCCCGGGCCGCCGAACATGTCGATCTGCAGGATGCTGATCCTGGCGCTGGTGGCGGGCTTCCTGGTGGTCCTGGTCGGGGCGGGGGTCGGACGGGCGCTCGTGCGCGCCGGTGTACTTGTCCGGGTGGGGGTCGCGGTGGGCTTCCGGGTGGGTTTCTGGGTCTTGGGGGCGGTGGTACGGGGCTTTGAGGTGGTCTTCGTGGGCTTATGGCTGGGTTCCGGCGTCCTGTCCGCCGTGTCGTCCTCGTCGGCGTCCGGGTCGGTGTCTTGATCGGTGTCCTGGCTGGTGCCCGGGGTGGGGGAGCCCGCGGAGAGGAACGCCGTGCCCTTCCAGCCCGACCAGGGGGCGGCCCAGACGACACCGGCGATGAGCGCCGCCACCATGAACCCGGCCACCCCGGCGGCCACGGCCACCAGCACCGACCCCCGCCGCTTACCCCGGTACTCGGCCCCGTTCCCCGGCGCCTGCCCAGACCCATGTCCCGGTCCGTAGCCGTGACCGTGCCCCGCGCCCGCTCGCCCCGCGCCCGGTGGCATCGCCCCCGGCGGCCCTGGCATGGGAGTGCCCTGGGCCCAGCCGCCCAACCCCGGCCCCGGCCCCGGCCCCGACGCCGGCCCCGCCCCAGGCCCTGCACTGGACTGCGGTGGTGGGCCGGCGTTCTGGCCGCTGAGAAGGCGCAGGATCACGTCCCGCATCGTCGGCCGCCGCCCCGGATCCTTGGCCAGGCAGTCGTACACGATCGCACGCAACCCGTGCGGCAGCTCGCCCAGCTGAGGCTCGTTGTTCAGGATCCGGTTGATGATCGCGGGCATCGTGTCCTGCCCGAACGGCGGCGCGCCCGTCCCCGCCCACACCATCACCGACGCCCACGCGAAGACGTCCGCCGCCGGACTCAGCGGCTGCCCGGCGAGCTGCTCAGGAGCCATGTAGGAGAGCGTCCCCACGATCCCGCCGCCGTGCGTGACGGGGTCGTCCATGGCGCGGGCGATGCCGAAGTCGATGACACGCGGCCCGCCGGGCCCGAGCAGCACGTTCGCGGGCTTGAAGTCGCGGTGCACGACCCCGGCCTGATGGATGGCGGCCAGCGCGGTGGCCGTGGCGACCGCGAGCCGCTGCAGGTCGGCGCCGGTGTGGCGGCCCGCCTGCTGGAGCGAGGGGCCCTCGACGTACTCGGTCACGATGTACGGCTGCCGGTCGTCCGGCGAGGCGTCGAGCACCTGCGCGATGCAGAACGGCTCCACCCGCCGCGCCGCCTCGATCTCCTTGGCGAACCGCGCCCCGAACCCGGCGCCGCCGCGCAGCACCTTGACCGCGACGCGCCGGCCGTCGGGCGCCTGCCCGAGATAGACGGTGCCCTGCCCGCCCGCGCCGAGGCGGCCGAGCAGCCGGTACGGTCCTACCGCCGGTGGGTCGTCCTCCCGCAGCGGTTCGACGTTCGCCATGAGAGAAGTGACTCCTGAGACGGGTGCGGCAGATCTTTACGTACGATAGCGACTCGAATCAGGATTTGTGGTGAAGTCACACACCCACCGAAGGTTCCTTCATCCAGACCTCAGTAGTCCCGCGCCCGTGGCAGCGCCGCCACCACGACCAGCCCGCCGCCCTCCCTGGGCCGCGCCCTGACGTCACCGCCGTGCGCCACCGCCACCGACCTGACGATCGACAACCCCAGCCCGGCGCTGGTCCCGGTCACCGTCCGCTCGGGCCGGTGCCGGTGGAACGGCTTGAACAGCAGCGGCACGTCGTACGGCGCCACGCTCGGCCCGGTGTTGCTCACCTCCACCTCCACCTGGAACTCCGACACGGTACGGCTGACGATCCGCACCCACCCGGTGCCGTCGTCGAGGTTGTAACGCAGCCCGTTCTCCACCAGGTTGTGCACCAGCCGTTCGAGCAGCAGCGCGTCCCCGGTGGTCGGGGCGGGGGCGCTGACCTCGTACAGGGTGACCTTGCGGTCGGCGGCCTCGTCGGCGCTCTGCGCGGCCACGTGCGTCACCACGTCCGCCAGGTCGACCGGCGAGCGGTCCGCGACGTCCTGCTCGGACCTGGCCAGCAGCAGCAGCCCGTTGATGAGCCGTTCGTGCCGGGTGTTGATCTCCAGCAGGCTCTCGCCCAGCTCCTTGACGTCGGTCGTGGCCGTACGGCGGTGCATGGCCAGCTCGACCAGCGCCCGGTTCAACGTCAGCGGCGTACGCAGCTCGTGGGAGGCGTTGGCCACGAACCGGCGCTGCCCGTCGAAGGAGTGGTCGAGCCGCTCCACCATGGTGTCGAACGTGTCGGCCAGGTCCTTGACCTCGTCGGCGGGGCCGCTGAGCGCGATGCGTTCGTGCAGCCCGCGTTCGGCCATGGGAGCGGCGGCGATCCTGCGGGCGGTGTCGGTGACCAGCCGCAGCGGCGCCAGCATCCGGCCCGCCACCACCCAGCCCAGCCCCACGGCCCCGCCCCCGACCACGACCAGCGCGACGGCGCCCTGCGCGAGCAGCGAGGTGAGCGCGGCGGACTGGATCCCCGCCTCCTGCTGCCGCAGCCACTCCTTCGCCTCCTCGCCGTAGACGGTGACGCCGTCCCTGGTGAGGAAGACCTGCTTGCTCCTGCCGGGCTCGGAGGAGGAGAAGCGTTCCTCGAAGGTCCGGTCGAGCTGCTGGTTGAACAGCAGGTACGTGACCGCCAGCAGGGCCAGCCCGGCGAGGAAGAACAGCGCCCCGTAGACGGCCGTGAGCCGCAGCCTGAGCGTGGGCCGCAACGAGCTGGGCCGCGGAAGTCTCATGCGATCCGGTACCCGACCCCGGCCACGGTCTGCACGACCGGCGGGTCGGCGAGTTTGCGGCGCAGCTTGAGTATGGTGAGCCGGACCGCGCCCGTGAACGGGTCGGCGTTCTCGTCCCATGCCTTCTCCAGCAGTTGCTCGGCGGACACGACCGCGCCGTCCGCGCGCAGCAGCTCGGTCAGGACGGCGAACTCCTTCTTCGACAGCGGCACGAACCGCCCGTTCCTGAACACCTCCCTGCGCGCCGGGTCGAGCGTGATCCCGGCCCGCCGCAGCACGGGCGGCACGGCCGGCCGCGAACGCCGCCCGAGCGCCAGCACCCTGGCGGCCAGCTCGGGGAAGGCGAACGGCTTGGGCAGGTAGTCGTCGGCGCCCAGGGACAGCCCGGTCACCCGGTCGTCGAGCTGGGCGGCGGCCGTGAGCATCAGCACCCGGGCGGCGCACTCGGAGGCCACCATCTCCCGGCACACCTCGTCGCCGTGCACGCGTGGCAGGTCGCGGTCCAGCACGACCACGTCATAGTCGTTGACCGCGATCCGCTCCAGCGCGGCCGCACCGTCGTGCGCCAGATCGACCGCGTGGGTCTCCTCGCGCAGCCACTCGGCGATCGCGTCGGCGAGCGTCGGCTCGTCCTCAACCACCAATACCCGCATGGCGTCCTCAGGTCCTTTCCGTCCGCTTACGAAGCCGAGTGTGACGGAACGGATATTCGTTCCGGATAAGCCGCCGCGTTCCGGATAAGCCGCGCGTTCCGGATGAGCAGCCGACGGAAACGCTGAGGAAACGCCCCGACCTATTGCATCTCCCCTCGAACGGCATTCATTCGACGGAGGAGAACTGTCATGCGAGGACGAATCCTCGGCGCGCTGGTCACGGCGCCGCTGACGCTCACCCTGGTCCTGACGGGCTGCGGCGCGGACGGCGGGGGCGGGGCGGACGTGGCCTCGGTGAACGGGGGCGCGTCGAACCAGAGCACGGCCGGCGCCAAGCCCAGCGAGGACCCTCAGGAGAGGGCGCTCAAGTTCGCCCAGTGCATGCGCGAGAACGGCATCGACGTGCCCGACCCCGACTCCAGCGGCAGGTTCACGATGAGGTTCGACAAGAACACGCCCCAGGAGAAGGTCGACGCGGCCCAGAACGCCTGCAAGCAGTACGCCCCGAGCGGCCAGCGCAAGGGCGGCGGAGACCCCAAGATGGCCGAGAACCTGCGCAAACTCGCCCAGTGCATGCGCGACAACGGCGTCGAGAACTACCCCGACCCCGAGGGCGGCATGATGCGCATCACCCGCGACGTCGGCGAGGACCCCGACTTCAAGTCCGCGCAGGAGAAGTGCCAGAAGGAGTCCGCCGAGGCCGGTATGGGAGGTTCCTGATGGGCCCGGTGACCGACGGGACCACGCTCGACGGCACGGCGGAGCGCGCGGCCCCGCCGCCGCGCCGGCGCCGCCGCGGCAGGGGCAGGCTGGTGGCGGGGCTGCTGGCCGTGGCCGCCGTCGCGGGCGGCGCGCTCGTCGCGGTGAACGGCGCGGGCGTGCTGGAGGCCGGCGCCGGCCCGACCAAGGCGGCCGCCGTGCTGCCGCCCGCGACCACGACGGTGACCAGGCAGACGCTGAACGACACCAGGGACGCCGACGGCGAGCTCGGCTACGGCCCGGTGACCACGGCCGTGAGCAGGCAGCCCGGCACCATCACCTGGCTGCCCGACAGCGGCGCGACGATCAGCCGCGGCCGGTCGCTGTTCCGGGCGGACAACAAGCCGGTCGTGCTCATGTACGGCGACCGTCCCGCCTACCGCGACCTGCGCGACGGCATGGAGGGCAAGGACGTCGAGAACCTGGAACGCAACCTGGACAAGCTCGGCTACGACGGCTTCACCGTGGACGACGAGTTCACCTGGGACACCGCCCAGGCCGTCATGGAGTGGCAGGAGGATCGCGGCCTGGAGGAGACCGGCGTGGTCGAGCTGGGCCGGGTCGTGTTCGCCCCCGGCAAGGTCCGCGTGGAGAGCCTCGACACCGAGGAGGGTGCGCCGGTCACGCCGGGCATGAAGGTGCTGACGTACACGGGCACGGCCAAGGTGATCACGGTGCAGCTCGACGCCGAGGATCAGCGGATGGCCAAGAAGGGCGCCAAGGTCGAGGTCACGCTGCCGGACGGCAAGAGCGTCAAGGGCAAGGTGACCGAGGTGGCCACGGTCATCGTGCCGGGGGAGGGGCAGGAGGAGCCGCAGACGCGGGTGGAGGCGCTGGTCTCGATCGGCGCCGCCAAGTCCGCGAAGGGGCTCGACAAGGCCGCGGTGGACGTGACGTTCACCGCCTCGCAGCGCAAGAACGTGCTCACCGTGCCGATCGCGGCGCTCGTGGCGTTGCAGGAGGGCGGCTACGGCCTTGAGGTCGTCGAGGGCGGCAGGTCCCGCTATGTCGGGGTCGAGACCGGTCTGTACGCGGGCGGCCGGGTCGAGGTCTCGGGCGACGGGCTGAGCGAGGGCATGACCGTGGGGATCGCGAAATGACGTACCCCATGATCGCCTTGAGGGACGTGTCACGGACGTATCCCGGCGGCGTGGCGGCGCTGCGGTCGGTGTCGCTGCGGATCGGCCACGGCGAGCTGGTCGCCATCGCGGGCCCGTCGGGGTCGGGGAAGTCGACCATGCTCAACGTCGTCGGCACCCTCGACCGGCCGTCCTCGGGAAGTCTGCACATCGACGGCTACGACGTCTCGACGTTGTCCGACAACCAGTTGTCGGCGCTGCGGGCGACCACCATCGGGTTCGTCTTCCAGTCGTTCCACCTGGCCGCGAAGGTGCCGGCGCTGGACAACGTGGCCGACGGCCTCGTCTACACCGGCCTCGGCCGGGCCGAGCGGCGCCGTCGTGCGGCGGTCGCGCTGGAGCGGGTGGGGCTCGGGCACCGCATGGACCACGAGCCCCACGAGCTGTCGGGTGGGGAACGGCAGCGGGTGGCCATCGCCAGGGCGGTGGCGGGCGATCCGCCGCTGCTGCTGGCCGACGAGCCGACCGGCGCGCTGGACTCGGTCTCGGGGGCCGGGGTGATGGAGCTGCTGCACGAGCTGAACGCGGGCGGCACCACCATCGTGATCATCACCCACGACCGGGAGATCGCGGCCGGCCTGCCCCGGCAGGTGCGGATGCGCGACGGCGAGATCGTCTCCGACTCCGCAGTCGCCTCGGAGCCTTCGGCGGGGGCTGTGTCATCTGGGTCAGTTTCGTCCGGATCTGTCTCGTCCGGGTCTGTCTCGTCCGGGTCTGTGGAATCGGGGGTGGCGTGATGGCGGTCGTCGAGGTGCCGCGGCCGAAGCCGGCGCCGGCCAGGATGCGGCCGCGCGACGTGATGCGGGTCGGCGCGGTCGGCCTGCGCACGCGCCCGCTGCGGGCGTTCCTGTCCGCACTGGGCATCGCGATCGGCATCGCGGCCATGGTCGGCGTGGTCGGGCTCTCGTCCTCCTCGGGCGCGGAGCTCGACCGCCAGTTGTCGGCCCTGGGCACGAACCTGCTGACCATCTCCTCGGGCACCACGCTCATGGGCGAGGCGGCTCAGATGCCGGTGGACGCGGAGGTCATGATCGAGCGGATCGGCCCGGTACAGGCCGCGTCCTCGATCGGAAAGGTCGCCGAGGCGAAGGTCTACCGCTCGGAACGGATCCCGCAGGCGCAGACGGGCGGCCTCAACGCCTACGCCGCCCGCCTCGACCTGCCCGCCACGGTCGGCGCGACCCTGCGCAGCGGGACGTGGCTCAACGCGGCCACGGAGCGGTACCCGGCCGCCGTGATCGGCGCGTCCGCCGCCCAGCGGCTCGGCATCGGGCCGGTCGGCGAGGACACGCAGATCGTCGTCGGCGGCGTGCGGTTCGCGGTCGTCGGCGTGCTGGAACCGGTGGCGCTGGCCGCCGAGCTGGACAGTGGCGTCATGATCGGCTGGCCGGTGGCCGAGGAGCGGCTGGGCTTCGACGGGCATCCGACCGTTCTCTACACGCGGGCGGAGGAGGCCAGACTGGAGTCCGTACGGCAGGTGCTGGCGGGCACGGCGAACCCGGAGGCGCCGAACGAGGTGGACGTCTCCCGCCCGTCCGACGCGCTGGCCGCCAAGCAGGCGACCAACGAGGCGTTCGCCAACCTGCTCCTGGGTGTGGGCGCGGTGGCGCTGCTGGTGGGCGGGGTCGGGGTGGCCAACACGATGGTCATCTCGGTGCTGGAACGCCGCGCGGAGATCGGCCTGCGCCGCTCGCTCGGGGCGACCAGGGGGCAGATCCGCACCCAGTTCCTGGCGGAGTCGCTGCTGCTGTCGGCGCTGGGCGGGCTCGGCGGCATCCTGCTGGGGACGGCGGTGACGATGGGGTACGCCCTCTACAGCGGCTGGCCCTCGGTCATACCGGCCTGGGCCACGCTCGGCGGCCTGGCCGCGACCCTGGCCATCGGCGCCGTCGCGGGGCTCTACCCGGCGGTCCGCGCCTCCCGCCTCTCCCCGACGGAGGCGCTGTCCACCCCGTGACCCGGCCCCGGGCGTCAGCCGGTCGCGTAGCAGATCGTCTTGCCCACCACTTGGACGCCCGGCCGGTCGCCGGACAACACGGTCAGCTCGAACGTCACCCGGGTCAGGGGGTCACGCAACAACGACACCTGGTGGGCCTCGTCGCGCAGGTCGAGATCGTCGACGACCTCGGCGTACCCCATGGCCCGAAGCCGCCGCAGCAGCCCGGCCGGCGCGTCCTCGGCGTCGGTCTCCGCCTGGAAGAAGTGCCGGGTCTGGCCGGGGACGCAGGTGTCGTCGTCGGCCCGCCGCACCGCCGACAGCCGCAGCTCCGCCGCGCCGAGCAGGTCGCCGGCGTCGGAGTCGAGCCGCCGGGAGGCCTCCGCCAGCGTGGACAGTTCGGACGGGGCCGCGCACGCCGTCATCGCCGCGAGACAGAAGAGCACCGCGGACAGGGCGTGACGGCGGGTGCGCACGCGATGATCTTAGCCAAGATCACCGATTGCTAACGGCCCAATCACGAAAAGCGCAGCCACCGCACCAGGGCCGCCGGGCCGCCGGGCCGGCGGCCGGCCGCGAGCACCGGGGCAGGACCGCTGCTACGCCACTAGGGCCGCCAGCGTCGCAGGTCCGTCTCCTTCTCGTACGCCTGCGGATCCGGATAGCTCACCAGCTCCACGGTCGAGCCCCAGGGCGTGCGGCAGTGGACGAACCGGTTGCGCTCGCCCGCCTCGGGCCCCGGCAGCGGCACCGGCTCCGACAGCGGACTCCCGCCCGCCTCGGTCACCAGCCGCAGCGCCTCGTCCACGTCGTCCACGTACACGGCGACGTGCTGCCAGCCCAGATCGCACGGCAGCGCCGCCTCCCCCTGGCGGGGCCCGCTGAACTCGAACAGCTCGATCCCCGGCCCGTTCGGCAGCCGCAGCATGCGCACCGCCACCTCGGCCGTCCCCTGGGGCACGCCGAGCCGTCGTTCCGTGCCCCAGCCGCCCTTGGGGCCGTCCGAGCGCGGAAGGGTGTCGTAGAGGACCTCGGCGCCGAAGGCGCGGGCGAAGAACTCGGTCGCCGCGTCGAGATCGGGCACGGTCACTCCGACGTGGTCGATGCCGCGTGCGGTCATGCGCCACCTCCTGTCCTGGCCAGCGCGTCGAGCTTGCGTTCGATGCGATCGAGCCGGGCGCGCAACTCGTCGATGTCGCCGCGCTCGGCGTTCTCCTCCTCGGGGCGCAGCCGGACGAGCACCGCGCCGCCGGGCTCCAGGCGCACGAGCCGGGTGTCGGCCACGCTCGTACCGCCCCTGAGCTGGATCGTCACGTCCAGATCGGACTGGCGCAGGCCCAGCCGCCGCAGCGCGCGGTGCAGGTACTGCCCGTCGCGCGCCAGCACGACCGGGCCGCCCTCCACGAGCTTGCCGGCCATCGGCACGGCGGCGGCCAGCCGCACCACCACCGCGTTGACCGCCATCAGGATCACCACCCCGGCCAGGCCGCCGGCCAGCGAGTTGTCCGGGCCGATGATCGCGTTCTGGACGACGTTGCTCATCAGCAGCATGACCACGAAGTCGAAGTTGTTGAGCTGGGCGATGCCGCGCTTGCCGCCGATCCGCAGCAACGCGGCCACGGCGAGATAGACGACGACGGTCCTGATGGCCTTGTCGGCGAGCGAGACACCTGTGTGAAACAGGTCGTCTGTCATAGACGCCCCCGGAGCCTCCCGATCGGCCCCAGTTCGTCCACGCACCGCCCCAGCCCGAGCGCCACGGCCTCCAGCGGGTGCTCGGCCCGGCGTACCGGCATGCACAGCGTCTCGCGCAGCCGCCGGCCGAGCCCGCGCAGCAGCGCACCCCCGCCGACCAGCACCGCGCCGCGCACCCCGAGGTCGGCGGTCAGCTCGGCCGGGCAGCGCTCGACCGTCTCCATTGCCGTCCGCACGATCGACTCGACCGGCTGCGCGGTCGCCTCGAAGATCCGCTCCACGGGCAGCGTCAGCTCGCGCTCACGCCCGGTGTCGGGGTCGCGGGCGTGCACCATGATCTCCCGGTCCCCGCCGCCCGCGCGGCGCTTGGCCGACTCGGCCTCGGGCTCGTCGAGCAGCAGCCCGTGCTCGCGCTCGACGAAGCGGGCGATGGCCCGGTTGACGGCCTGCCCCCCGTACGGCACAGAACCGGCCGCCACCACCGACTCCCCGGACAGTACGGCGATCCGCGCCGCGTCCCGGCCGATGTCGATCACCATGTGCCCGGTGCAGTCGTCCAGCTCCATCCCGGCCCCCAGCGCGGCGGCCAGGGCGTGCGGGACGAGCTGCACCGTCCGCGCCTCCGCCTCGTAGGCGATGTCACGCAGCGCCGCCCGGTCGATCGGGGTGGAGTCGGCGGGCAGCGCCATGACCACGCGCGGGCGGGCGTACGGATGCCAGTGCACCTTGCGCAGGAAGTGCCGGATCATGCGCCGGGCCAGCTCGGTGTCGGCGGGCAGCCCGCCGCTGACCGGCCAGCACGTACGCCCGCCCCCGCCCAGTGCGGCGGCTTCCACGCCGTACCCGATGACCTTGCCCGTCCGGCCGTCACACATGACGGCGGAGGGCTCGTCGAGCACGATGCCCTTGCGCCTGGCGTAGATCCGCGTGCTCGCGGCTCCCAGATCCATTGCGAGGTCACGACCGAGGAGTCTCATTGGCGTATCCCTTTCCTGGACCGCTCCAAAGCAACACCAGGAACGCAAAGGAACCCCTTTACCCTGAAACCGTGCTCGCCTACGACCGCGAAGCGCCGGGGCCATGATCGCGCTGGTGGCGCCGCCGAACAGGCGGCTGCGGCCGCCTCCCGTGCCGCAGGGCAAGGTCGAGGCCGGTTTCGCGTCGTAAGCGGTGTCATGCGAAGCTGTCAGTGTCCCCAACACCTTGGAGGTCCTCATGGCGGATACACCGGAGCCGGAAGTCAGCGAAACTCCCGAGGACGAGATGAAGCGCAAGTTCCGTGAGGCACTGGAGCGCAAGCGCAGCCAGGCCGCGGGCTCGGGCGCGGGTGGCAGGGGCGTCGACCCTTCGAAGATCCACGGGGCGCACGGTCCGGCTGCGAGTAAGAGATCGTTCAGGCGCAAGAGCGGCGGCTGAGGCTGAGAAATCCGAGGGGGTACGGCATGCCCGTGCCCCCTTCTTCATTCCCGGACGAAGGTAGATCTTTCGACCTGTTCGTGGCGAAACGTTTGCGTATGTCCGTTTCCATAGTTAGAGTAACGGCCATTACCAGCCGGTGACCTAGTCCTTACCCAAAGAGACTGCCGACTGGCGCCGAATCCCGAACCCAGGGAACCGGGGACCCACCTCATGGGGTGAATCCGGCCACACGCCGGTAGGGCATCTCCACGCCCGAACCCGTCAGCTAACCCGGTAGGCGTGATGGAGAGGACCGATCACCCCATGCATCAGCGTGTCACACCCCCGGACCGCGTGCCGGCCGCCTACTAGAGCGGCCCCCTTCTCCAAAGGCTCGTCATTTTGCGCATCGCGTAGCGACGTCAGGTGAATTTTCCGCTACGCGCCATTCCCCCATGGGCGCAAACTCCCTTGTCCCCTCGCGAAGGGTTTACCTTTTCATGTCTGCCCGTTCTGGCCTGCGTTCCCTCACCCTCCTTACCGCAATCGCCATCGGCACGCTGACCATCGCCGGCCCGGCCGCTCACGCCGCCACCGGCACGGACGAGAAGGTCCTGCTCAAGGGCTCCACCACGGCCTCGTACTTCTGGGACGACGCCTCGGGCCGCGCCGGCGACACCGGCCTGCCCGCCAGTGGCAAGCCCATGCAGAAGGGGCTGGCCGCCAGCCCCAGCTGGCCCCTCATGACCGAGGGGTACGTGATGTATAAGGGCAAGAAGATGCCCTTCTTCGTGGGCGACCGCGGCCCCGGTGAGCCCTCCAACCGCGGCATCATGCTCGACCTCGACGCCAAGACGTTCGCCGAGCTGACCGGCGGCCGGTTCAACTCCAGCACACTGGGCGTGGACGGCGTCGGCGGCCAGGGCCACATCGAGATCGACTACGTCATCACCAAGTGGGGCGACGGCCTGGGCAAGAAGAACTACCCGGTCCCGTTCTCGACCCGCGCGTGGGCCGAGCGTGACCGCAACCCGGCCACCCCGCCGCAGGACGAGGCCCAGAGCTGACGCAGGACGTCCGCCTTTGCAGAGTCAAGACCAGAATGTCATTCTGGTCTTCGTGACCAACCGCGCAGCCGCGAACGGCATCGACATCGCCTACGAGAGCTTCGGCTCACCGCAGGGCCGGCCCCTGCTCCTCATCATGGGCCTCGGCGCCCAGCTGATCCAATGGGACGAAGGGCTCTGTGAGCTCCTCGCGGAGCAGGGGCACCACGTCGTCCGGTACGACAACCGCGACGTGGGGCTGTCCACCCACTTCCACGACGCGGGCGTACCGGCGGCGGGATCGCCCGCCCCCTACCTGCTGGACGACATGGCCGACGACGCCGCGGCCCTCATGGACGTGCTCGGCTGGCCGTCCGCCCACGTGGTGGGGGCCTCGATGGGCGGCATGATCGCCCAGGCGCTGACCATCCGCCACCCCGAGCGGGTGCTGACCCTCACCTCGATCATGTCCACCCCCGCCCCGTCCGTCGCCCCTCCCACCGAGGCCGCCTCCGCGGCGCTCATGGGTCGCCCGCCCGCCGACCGCGAGTCGGCGCTGGAGCAGGCGGTGGAGCGGTGGGCGGTCATCGGCTCGCCCGGCTACGAGCTGGACCGCGAGCGGATCATGGAGATGGCCGGGCGTTCCTTCGACCGCAGCTTCGACCCGGCGGGCACGGCCAGGCAGTTCGCCGCCATCATGGCGTCGGGCGACCGTACGGAGGGGCTGAAGGGGGTGCGCGTGCCGACGCTGGTGCTGCACGGCGAGGCCGACCCGCTCGTCCCCGTGGCCGGCGGCCGGGCGACGGCGGCGGCCGTCCCGGGAGCGCGGCTGGTGACCTACCCCGGCATGGGGCACGACCTGCCGCGCGAGCTCTGGCCCGCCTTCACCGCCGAGATCACCAAACTGACCTCCGCCTGAGGCGGCGAGCGGTGGCCCGCGCCGCGCGCGCGGGCCACGGCGCTGTCAGATCTCCAGCTTCTCCTCGATGCCCCGCAACTGGTGCCGGGCCAGCGCCAGGTTGGCGCGCGATCGGTCGAGCGCGAGGTAGAGGAACAGCCCCTTGCCGCCGCGCCCGGTGATCGGGCGGATGATGTGGTACTGGGTGCTCAGCGAGATCAGGATGTCCTCGATGCTCTCCTTGAGCCCGAGCGAGTCCATCGTGCGGAGTTTGGCCTTGACCACCTCGGTGTTGCCGGCCGCGGCGATCTGGAGGTCGAGGTCCTTGGAGCCGCCGAGCGTGCCCAGCGCCATGCCGCTGCCGTGATCGACGATGGCCGCGCCGATCGTGCCGTCGATGCTCATCATCTCTTTGAGAGAGACGTCAATTCCGGCCATGCTTCTTCCTCTCTTGTCTCTGAACGGGTTCCGCTCAGTGCTTGCGTGCTGCGACGGCGGCCACCGCGGCGGCCGTCTTCCTGCCCTCCAGCCGCAGCAGCCCGACGTTCGCGCCGGGTCCGGCCAGGACCGTGAGGACGATGGTGGGGCCGGCGGCGTAGAAGGCCACGAAGCCGGCGGTGCCGGAGATGAGCGTCTCCTCCAGGGCCCCCTGGCCGGTGATGACCAGCATCCGCCTGCTCATCGCGAGCAGCGCCGCCGACAGCGCCGCGATCTGCTCGGCGGTACGGCTCTCCAGGTCGCAGGCGATCGGCAGGCCGTCCACCGTGCAGGCGACGCTGCCGGCCACGTCCGGCGTACGTCCGCGGAGGAGCGTCATCTCCTCCAGCACCTCTTGTCGTAGCTCCACCGGTGGCCTCCTCCTGAGTGAGGGGAACCTCACGACAGCTCCTCCAGCGCCTTCTTCAGCCGCATCAGCAGCGCCAGATCGGTCGGATCGCCCGTGACGGGCGGCCCCAGCGGCTGGGGGGCCGCCCCGGGATCGTGCGGCGGTCTCCCCGCCGCCGCGTGCTGGCCGCGTTTGGGCAGGCCGGCGGGCTCCGGCTCGGCGAGCAGGCCCGAGGCGGCCAGCCTCCTGACGGCCAGCAGCACCGGGTATGCCGGCCGCCCGATCTGCTTGGCCAGCTCCAGCGGCGTCGCCTTGTGATCGGCCCGGACGACGACCTCCCACTGCACCCGGCTCAGCGTCACGCCCTGCCCGGGCAGCCGCGCCAGCGGGCGTACCGGAAGCGTGTCCACCTCGGCCGACGGCCAGATCTGGGCCAGGTGCGCCCGCCGCCGCGCGCACTCGCGCACCAGCCCCGAGACGTCGAAGAACCACTGCCCGCCCAGCCAGTGCCGCTCGCCCGGCCGGAACTTCGGCCGCGCCCCGCTGACCGGCAGCAGGAAGAAGGCCGCGTCCAGCACCCCGCCGAGCACCGCGTACTGCAGTTCGCCCGCCGTGAGTGGCCCCTCCTCGATCAGCCGCGCGCAGCCGCCGTCGTCCCGCAGCCGGCGCAGCGCCGCCTCGCTCATCAGGCCCCTGGCGGCCAGCAGCCGCTCGACGCTGGGCGCCTGGGCGCACTCCATGTACGTCACGCGCCCGTCCGCGAGGAAGATCGTGCCGCTCCGGCCGACCCGGAGCGCACCCGTGGAGCGCTCGCGGGCCAGGCCGGCCAGGAGGGTGTCCAGCCTGGTCATGGGTCACTTCGTCGTCAGGGCGCTGGAGATGTTCTGCAGGCGGTGCCTGGCCAGGGCCAAGTTGGAACGTTCCCGGTCCAGGCGTACGTAGATGACCAGCGGCCCCTCGAACACGGTCTCCAGCAGCCGCAGCAGATGGTGACCCTTGTCCGTGGTGACGAGCATGTCGTCGATGCGCACGACGTCGCCGGGGCACGTGCGGGCCAGCCCGTCGGTGGTCGCCCGCAGCGCCTCGGTGAGCGCCGCCGCCGACCGGTCGGCGTCCACCCCGGACGCGCTGCTGAAGGCCACCGCCATCCCGCTGGTGTGGTCGACCAGCATGGCGTCCAGCGCCCCCGGTATGGACATGACCTCTGCCAGGCAGGTGTCGACTCCGAGCACGGGACCTCCCTCGCCTTTCATGGAACGGAGGCAAGCGTAAGGGCCCGGCGTCATCCGCTCGCGGCGGAGGAATGGTGGTGTTGGGCTTTTATATGGCTACGGGTAAGAAAAACACCACCAGTACGGATAACTCTACGATTTATGAATGCATCTCACGGCTTCGGAGAATTTGGCCGACATTCTGCTCGGCCCACGTGGCCACCGCCGCCATCGGGCCGTGCAGCGAGTGTCCGAGGTCCGTGAGCGCGTACTCCACCCGCGGCGGCACCTCCGCGAACACCTCGCGCGTCACCAGCCCGTCCTGCTCCATGGCCCGCAACGTCTGGGTGAGCACCTTCGGCGTGACCCCGCCGATGCGCTCCCTGAGCTTGGTGAAGCGCATCGGGCCGCCGACGAGGCAGAGCAGCACCAGCGCCGACCACTTGTCGCCGATCCTGTCCAGAACCACCCTGGTCGGACAGTTCGGGTCGAAGACATCGCCGGTATCCATAAGGTACTTATAGCACGATGAAGTAACCAGTATCCGATGGATACTCTTGGTCGCATGAAGATCCTTCTCTTTGGCGCGACCGGCATGGTCGGGCAGCGCATCGCCGCCGAACTCAGCGACCGCGGCCACGAGGTCACCGGCCTCAGCCGCCGCGGCCCCGTCAAGGGCGACATCCACGACACCGCCACCCTGGCCAAGGGCTACGACGCGGTCATCTCCGCCATCGGTCCCGCGCGCGACGTGGACGAGCCCGAGCAGCCCTTCCTCGACGCCAACCGGGCCCTGCTCGACGGCCTGCGCGCGGCCGGGGTGAGCCGCGTGATCGCCATCGGCGGGGCCGGCAGCCTCCAGGTGGCCCCCGGCCTCGACCTGGTCGACACGCCCGAATTCCCCGAGGAGTACAAGAAGGAGTCGCTGGCCGCGCGCTCCGCCCTGCGCATGTATCGGGAGGTGGACGACCTCGACTGGACCTTCGTCTGCCCGCCCGCCGTCATCGCCCCGGGAGAGCGTACGGGGACCTTCCGGGTCGGTGGCGACGAGCTTCTGAGCGATGACGAGGGCAACAGTCACATCTCGGCCGAGGACTTCGCCGTCGCCATCGCCGAAGAGGTGGAGCGGAACGCCAACCCGCGCCGCCGCATCACCGTGGCCTACTGACCGGCCTACTGGCGGGCCTACTGACTGGCCTACTGACCGGCGAGTTCCTCGCCGGGGTCGTCGGGCAGCAGCGCCTGCTCGTCGGGCTTGTGCACCAGCACGTTGTCCACGTACGACTTCACCGCGGCGGGCAGCCCGACGTCGGCGCCCTCCTGCTCCGACAGGTACCAGCGATGGTCCAGCAACTCGTGGAAGAGCTGCGCGGGCTCCAGCTTCCCGCGCAGCTCCATGGGGATGGCCTCGACCGTCGGCTGGAACACCTCCGCCAGCCACCGGTGCGCCACGATGGCCTCGTCCTCGTGCCGCAGCCCCTTCGCCACCCGGAAGCCGTCGAGGTCGTTGAGCAGCCGCCGCGCCTGGTTCTCCTCGACGTCGAGCCCGGTCAGCCGGAGCAGCCGCCGCTGGTGGTGGCCGGCGTCCACGACCTTGGGCCGGACGATCAGCCGCCCGGTGCCGACCTTGCGCCGCACCATCATCTCGGCCACGTCGAAGCCGAGCAGGTTGAGCCGCCTGATGCGCTGCTCCACGCGGTGCCAGTCCACCTCCTCGATGATCTCGCTCTCGTTGATCTCGTTCCACAGGCGGTGGTAGCGGGCCACGATGTCCTCGGCGGTCTCCATCGGGTCGATCGACGGGTGCAGCAGCCCGCCGGCCTCCAGGTCGAGCATCTCGCCGAAGATGTTGGTGTGCGCGGTGTCGATGTCGCCCAACCGCTGCCCCTCGCTGATCATGGGATGCATCTCGCCGGTCTCGGCGTCCACCAGATAGGCCGCGAACGCCCCCGCGTCGCGCCGGAACAGCGTGTTGGACAGCGAGCAGTCGCCCCAGTAGAAGCCGTTGAGATGCAGCCGCACCAGCAGCACGGCGAGCGCGTCCAGCAGCCGGGTCAGCGTGTCGGGGCGCAGGGTGCCGGACATGACGGCGCGGTAGGGGAGCGAGTACTGCAGGTGCCGGGTGATCAGGGCGGCGTCCAGCCCCTCCTCACGGCCGGTGACGTACGCGACCGGCTCGACCGAGGGGGCGTCGAGCCTGGCCAGGTCCCACAGGAGCTGGTATTCGCGCTTGGCGTAGCGTTCGCTGATCTCCTTGATCGCGTACACCTTGCCGGACAGCCGGGCGAAGCGCACCACGTGCCGCGAGATGCCGCGCGGCAGATCGACCAGATGGCGTTGCGGCCAGTCTGCGAGCGGGACCTCCCACGGGAGGCGGATCAGGTCAGGGTCGCCTAGCGCGCCGGTGATCTGCAGGGGCATTTCCACAGGATAAGGTGCATCAGTGGACGAGTTTCTCAAGTGGTACTTTTCTCACAATCCCGTCGCCGCCGCCTCTCTCGGGGCCGAAGGCCACGACCACACCCTCGGTGATCTCACCGCCTCCGGCTGGCAGACACGCGAGCGCGAGCAGGTCCAGTGGCTCGACCGGCTCTCGGCGGCCGAGGCTCCGTCCCTGGACGACGCGATCGACAGGGATCTCGTCCTGTCGCAGCTGAGGGGCTCGATCGCGCTCGCGTCCTGGCCCGAGTGGCGGCGCGACCCCGCCGTCTACCTCTCGACGATCTTCGCGTCCATGTACACCCCGTTCCAGCGCCGGCTCAAGCCCGAGGCCGAGCTGGTCGAGTCGGCCCTGTCCCGGCTGGCCGAGGTGCCCGGGGTGCTGGCCGCCTGCCGCGCGAACCTGGACCCCGACCTGGCCGCCCCGCTGCTGGTCACGCGTGGGCTCGGCCAGGCGCGCACCGGCCGCAACTTGCTCACCCGCACCATCCCGGCCATGGTCGAGGACGCCGAGCTGCGCGCCCGCCTGGCCGAGGCCGCGGAGCCGGCCGCGCGCGCCTTCGACGACCTCGTCGCCTTCCTGGAGGGCTTCGAGTGCGGCGGCACCTGGCGGATGGGCGAGAAGCTCTACTCCACGCTGCTGCGCGAACGCGAGATGCTCGGGTACGGCGCGGCCGAACTGCACGCCAAGGGCCAGGCCGCCTGGTCGGAGCTGGACGCGCGCATGCGCGAGGTGGCGGTCAGGGTCAACGGCGGCGACGACTGGCGGGCGGCCATGGAGTCCCTCATGGACGACCACCCGCCGACGCTGGCCGACATGCGCGCCGAGTACGAGGCCGAGACGCGGCGGGCGCGCGAGTTCGTCGGCGAGCGGGACCTGGTGACGTTCGCCGACGGCGAGGAGTGCGAGGTGCTGCCGTCGGCCGAGTACACCCGGCCGGTCCTGGCCGTGGCCCACTACCTGGCGCCGCCGCCGCTCAGCGCCTCGCGCAGGGGCATCTTCTTCGTGCCGTACACGCCGGACGACTTCACCCCCGAGCAGGTACGCCAGCGCCTGCGC
Organism: Nonomuraea sp. NPDC048882; assembly: GCF_040649755.1. NCBI lineage: Bacteria > Bacillati > Actinomycetota > Actinomycetes > Streptosporangiales > Streptosporangiaceae > Nonomuraea > Nonomuraea sp. NPDC048882. Next base: position 152,528 of record NZ_JBEZGB010000007.1, on the reverse strand, counting down.
ACCAACTCGCGGGCCCAGATGCCCTCCATCGCCGTCCACGAGGCCTACCCCGGGCACCACTGGCACCTGTCGTACATGGCGGGCAACCCCCGTACCGTCAGGAAGGTCTTCAGGACGCCGTACTTCACCGAGGGCTGGGCCCTCTACGTCGAGAAGCTGCTGCACGAGCAGGGCTACTTCGACACCCCGGCCACCGAGCTGGCCCACCTCGACTGCCGGATCTTCCGCGCCGCCAGGATCGTCGTCGACACCGCGCTGCACTGCGAGGACATGTCGGTCGAGGAGGCCGAGACGTTCATGTCCACGAAGGCGTCGCTGTCGCCGGGGACGGCCCAGGGCGAGGTGAGCCGCTACTGCGCCTGGCCCACGCAGGCGCCCTCCTACCTCACGGGTGCCATCGAGATCGACCGCATCCGCGAGTCGTTCCAGGGCACGCCGAAGGAGTTCCACGACCGGATCGCCGGGTCGGGCGGGCTGCCGCTCGGGCTGGCCGAGCAGGCCGCGCTCGCGTAGCCGATCAGCGCCGGCTGTCTGAGCGGGGGAAGGCGGGCGGGTTCGCCGCCCGCTCGATCACGGCGCCGAGCTGCTCGTCCGTCAGGACGGCCGGGCGGCCGACGCCGAGCCCACGCACGTAGACCTCGCACAGCCACTCCAGCAGCCGGGTGGCCTCGAACGCCTCCTCCAGGCTCGCCCCGATGCTCACCCCGCCGTGGTTGGCCATCAGGGCGGCCCGCTTGCCCTCCAGGGCGGCGCGCACGTTCGCGGCCAGCTCCGGGGTGCCGTACGTGGCGTACGGGGCCACCCGCACGACGCCGCCCAGCAGCAGCGCGTTGTAGTGCACGGGCGGCAGCTCGGTCATCGTCGTGGCCACCACCGTGCCGAACACGGAGTGCGTGTGCACGATGGCCTGCGCGTCGGTGGTCTCGTAGACGGCCAGGTGCATCGGGGTCTCGCTGGACGGCTGCAGATCGCCCTCCACGAGGTGGCCGCTCACATCCACGACCGGGCATGTCTCCGGCGTCAGCCGGTCGAGCGCGACCCCCGACGGCGTGACCGCGACCAGGTCGCCCTGGCGCACGCTGAGATTGCCCGAGGTGCCGATGACCAGGCCCAGCTCGACGGCGCGGCGGCCGTACTCGCACAACTGCTCGCGAAGGCTCATAGGCGTGGAATGTAGTGCATCACAGGCGATCGAGGGCCCTGAGCATGACGCGCTCGGCGTCGGCGCGGGTCAGGCGTTCCGGGTAGAGCAGCACGTGCAGGCTGAGGCCGTCCATCAGGGCGAGCAGGTGCTCGGTGAGGTCGTCCAGCTCCTCGGTGCCGCTCGGCTCGGTGGTGTGATCCGGGGCGGCACTGTTACGCAGCTCGCCGGCCGTGCGGGCCCGGCCGAGCAGGTCGCGTACGGCGGCGCGCAGCTCGTCCGCCTCCGCCCGCTGCACCTCGGCCAACCGTTCCGAGGCCAGGCTGCGGCTCCAGAAGCTCACCTCCAGCCGGGTCTCGCGGGCCCGCTCGTCGTCCAGCGGCAGGTTGTCCAGCAGCAGCTCGCGCAGCGCCGCGAGGGCGGAGCCGCCGGGACCGCCCGCGCCGGTCACTGCGCCGGTCACTGCGCCGGTCACTTTGCCGGTCAGCCGTGCGCGGATGCGCTGGTGCGACTGGCGCAGCGCCGACAGCAGGATCTCGTCCTTGTCGGCGAAGTAGTGGGCCAGCACGCCGTTGGAGTAGCCGGCCTCCTTGGCGATGGCCCGGGTGGTGGCGGCGTCGATGCCGTCCCTGACGATCACCCGGCCGGCCGCCGACAGGACCTCGCGCCTGCGCTCGTCGTGATCGACGATCTTCGGCATCGAACCTCCGTTGACTTTTTATTCGGACGTCTGTCTATTTAGACTATGACCGTCGTCACCGTCGGCGTCCACATCGTCGACATACTCGCCCGGCCCGTCGATCACATCCCCGAGGGCCAGGACACCGTACTGGTAGACCAGATCCGCCTCACCGCCGCGGGCGCCGCCGCGGGCACGGCGGTCGACCTGGTCAAACTGGGCCACGACGTGGTCACCATGGGAGCGATCGGCGACGACGAGCTCGGCGACTTCCTGCTGATGATCCTGGCCAAGCGCGGCGTGGACGCTTCACGTCTCGTCCGCAGGCCGGGGGAGCAGACGGCGGCCTCGATCCTGCCCATCAGGCCCGACGGCGGGCGGCCCAGCTTCCACGTGCCGGGCGCCAACCTCGGGGTCACCTTCGCCGACCTCGACACCGAGACGCTGCTCCAGGCGCGGGCGATCCACCTGGGCGGCATGGACGTCACGTTCGGGCTCGGCGATCCCGCGTTCTTCGAGCTGCTGGACACCGCCCGCGCGAACGGCGCCGTCGTCACCATGGACCTGCTCTCCGAGCTGCCCGACCTGCTCGGCATGGCCCGCGCGTTCCTCCCGCACGTCGACTACGTGCTGCCGAACGAATCCCAAGCTTTACTCATGACCGGCTCCGACGATGTGGAGTCCGCCGCGCGGGTCCTGCTCGCCGACGGGCCGCGCGGCGTCCTCGTCACGCTGGGCGAGGCCGGCAGCCTCGTCGTGACCGAGGACGGCGTACGGCAGGTCCCGGCGCTGAAGACGGACGTGGCCGACACCACGGGCTGCGGCGACGCCTACTGCGCCGGCTTCATCACGGGCCTGCTGCACGACCAGGACGTTCTGACGGCCGCCCGCTGGGGCACGGCCGCCGCCGCCCGGGTCGCCACCGGCCTCGGTTCCGACGCCGGCCTGACCGACCTCGACTCCACCCTCGCCCTCCTCTGAGATCTCCTCCACTCAACCCCAAGGACCCCTCATGACCGACGCAGAGCTCCGCCTGCGGGCCCAGAAAGTCGTCCCGGGCGGCATGTACGGCCACCTCAACGCGGCCCTGTTCGCCCCCGGCTTCCCCCAGTTCTTCGAACGCGGCGAAGGCTGCCGCCAGTGGGACGTGGACGGCCGCGAGTACATCGACTTCATGTGCAGCTGGGGCCCCATCGTGCTCGGGCACCGCCACCCCCGCGTGGAGGAGGCCGCCGCCCGCCAGGCCGTACTCGGCGACTGCCTCAACGGGCCGGGCCCGATCATGGTGGAGCTGGCGGAGCTGCTGGTCGACACCGTGCCGAGCGCGGACTGGGCGATGTTCTCCAAGAACGGCACGGATGCCACCACGCAGGCGCTCATGGTCGCCAGGGCCGCGACGGGGCGCACCAAGGTGCTGATGGCGCACGGGGCCTACCACGGGGCGGACCCGTGGTGCACGCCGTCCCTGTCGGGCACCACACCGAACGAGCGGGCCGACCTGGTGGAGTTCGCCTACAACTCGCTGGAGTCCCTGGAGGCCGCGGCGGCCACCGTGGAGGGCGACGTGGCGGCGATCATCGTCACGCCGTTCAAGCACGACTCGTTCGAGGATCAGGAGCTGGTCGAGCCCGCCTTCGCCCGCGGCGCCAGGGCGCTGGCGGACCGGCTCGGGGCGGCGCTGGTGATCGACGACGTGCGGGCCGGGTTCCGGATCGACCTGCGCGGGTCGTGGGAGCCGTACGGCGTGCGGCCGGACCTGACGGCCTGGTCGAAGGCGATGGCGAACGGCTACCCGATCGCCGCGGTAACCGGGACCGACGCGCTGCGCGGGCCCGCGCAGACGCTGTACTCGACGGGCTCGTTCTGGTTCTCGGCGGTGGCGATGGCGGCGGCCAAGGCGACCATCGAGACGCTGCGCGACGAGGACGGCATCGGCGCCATGGAACGGGCGGGGACGCAGTTGCGTGACGGCCTGTACGCGCAGGCCAAGGCGCACGGGTTCACGGTGAACCAGACGGGGCCCGTGACGATCCCGTGGCTCAGCTTCGACGGCGACGCCGACCTGTCGGTGGCCATGTGGTGGAGCGACGCCTGCTTGCGGCACGGGGTCTACCTGCACCCGTGGCACAACTGGTTCATGTCGGCCGCGCACACGGAGGCGGACGTGGCCAAGGCCCTGGAGGGTACGGACCAGGCGTTCGCGGAGACCCGCGCCCACTTCGGCTGAGGCGCCCGGATCAGCCGCCCGTGACGGGCCCAGCCGCCCGTGACGAGCCTGGCCTGCTCGTGACGGGCGCGAGCCCGCCCGTTACGCCGGCCGAGGTCTCCCTACTCACCCGCCCGCCGCTCGGACTCCGCGGCGGCCCAGGTGAAGACGCCCTTGGCCATGGTGGACAGCTCGTTCGCCGCCCTGGCGGCGAACACCTCCGCACGTACGCGGTGCACCCCCGCGTCGTCGGGCGCCGCCAGGGCGGCCATCTCCGCGAGGTGGCCGGCCAGCCGCTCGTCCCCCTCGGACAGCGCCTTGCGGGCCGCGTCCGCCAGCGCGGCCGGGCCGCCGGCGAGCTCGGCCACGGCTTTGGCCAGGACGGCGTCGGGGGCGGGCTTGAGATGGGCGGGGTTCCCGTCGTACCAGCCGCCGTAGAGCCGCCACAGGTTGCGGACCACGAACTCCGGCTCGTCGTAGCGCGCCCGCAGGTAGGGCCGGTCGGACAGGTGCGCCGGCGGCCGTACGGAATGGACGATCTCGTCTAGTCGCGCGCCCGCGTTGAGCAGGTCGAGCGTCTGCGTGACCAGAGACTCCAGCCATTCGGCCGTCTCCAGCAGCGCCTGCCGGATGCGGTCGGCGCCGAAGATCGGCGCGCCGTGACTGGGCAGCATGATCTCCGCCTCCAGCCCGGCCATCAGGCGCAGGGCGTGCACCCACTCCCTGGGGTAGCGCTGCACCTTCTGTGGGTTGCCGCAGTTGGGCGTCACCCAGATGAACAGGTCGCCGGGGAGCAGCAGCCGGTGCTCGGGCACCCAGCCGATGCTGGCGTCGTCGGTCTCGCCCTTGGCGTGGATCAGGTCGAACGTCAGCCCGCCGCGCCGCACGGTCAGCCGGTCGGCGTAGGTGACGTCAGGATGCCGGTAGGCGTCTGGCCAGCGCAGTCGCGGCGCCTGGAACTGGCGCTGGTTGATCACCGCGTTGTAGCCGTTGGTCAGCAGGTAACGCTCGAAGCGGGCGACGACCGCCTCGTGGGCGTAGACCGTGGCCCGCCGCCCCTCCTCCTCGAAGGGGCCCGTGCCGAAGACGTGGTCGATGTGCCCGTGCGAGTAGAACGCGGTGGTCAGCGGCGCGCGCGTCCAGGCGCGGACGTCCTCGTGCAGCCGCTTGGCCGAGAAGGGGCTGCTGGTGTCGAACAGCGCCAGCTCACCCTCGGTCTCGAACGCGATCACGTTGCCGAAACCCGGCCACCAGCCCACGCCGCCGGCGACGGTGAGGACGCCCCTGCCCTGCATGCCCGGGTCGACGATGCTGTCGTCGGCCTCGCCCCGCCACACGCGCTCCGCGTACTCGGCAATCATGGATCAACTCTAATTCTAGAATTTTGTTCTGTGCAAGCCCGTCACGGCAAGGTCACGTCTCGATCGCACCCCCTTGACGCCCCCGCGGACCCGTTCGTACGTTGCGGAGATCGTTTAGGAAACTTTCCTAATTCAGGAGCCCCCATGACCCACCCCGGTGACATCACCAGGCGTCAGCTGCTCCGCCGGATCGGCATCACCGCGCTCGCCGCCGGCCCAGGCGCCGGACTGCTGAGCGCCTGCGCCACCGCCGGCACCGGAGGCGAGCCCTCCGCCGCCCCCTCCACCTCGCTCCCCGCCTCCGCCGACCCGAAGAACCCCTTCGGCGTGGACGCCAGGAAGCCGCTCGAAGTGGTCATCTTCAGCGGCGGGTACGGCGACGCCTACGCCAAGGACCTGCACGAGGAGCTCTACAAGAAGTCCTTCCCCGGCGTCACGATCAAGCACACCGCCACCCAGGAGATCGGCACCCAGCTCCGCCCGCGCCTGATCGGCGGCGACGCCCCCGACGTGATCAACAACTCGGGCCCCAAGTCGATGGACCTGGCCGCCCTGGCCGCCGAGGGGCACCTGGCCGACCTGACCCCGCTGTTCGACGCCCCTTCGGTGGACGACCCGGCCAAGAAGGTGCGCGACACGATCACCCCGGCCGTGCTGGAGAACGCCAAGGTCACCGGCAAGGACCTGGTGCTCAACTACTCGGTGTCGCACCGGGCCCTCTGGTACAACGCCAAGCTGTTCGCCGCGAAGGGCTGGACGGTGCCGGTGACCTGGGAGGAGTTCACGGCGCTGGGTGAGACCGCCAAGAAGGAGGGCATCCTGCTCTTCGCGTATCCGGGGCAGAAGGGGCCGTACTACCAGCTCTGGAACGTCCTCTACACCGCCGCCAAGATCGGCGGGAACCAGGTCATCATCGACATCGACAACCTGGTCGACAACGCCTGGAACGCCGAGCCCATGAAGCGCGCGGTCACCGTCTGGGCGGACGTCCAGGCGAAATATGGCGACAAAGCGTACTTCGGTCTCGACCACACCCAGACCCAGATCAAGCAACTGCAGAACAAGGTCCTCTTCTACCCGGTCGGCTCCTGGATCGAGAACGAGATGGCCAAGGACATGCCGGACGACTTCGAGTACGCCATCGCCCCCATCCCCGAGGTCACCGGCTCCGACCGGATGCCGTACGGGGCCATCCAGGTCGGCGTCGGCGAGAACTTCGTGGTCGCCGCCAAGGGCAAGAACCCGCAGGGCGGGCTGGAGTACCTGCGCCTCATGCTCTCCAAGGAAGGCGCGCGCGGCTTCACCGAGAAGACCAAGAACGTCACGGTCGTGAACGGCGCCGCCGAGGGCGTCGACCTGCCCGCCGGCCTCATGAGCGCCGCCAGGGCCCAGGACAAGGCCGGAGCGAACATCATCACCGAGGCGCGCTTCGAAGGCTGGTACAAGGAGCTCTTCGACTACGGCACCGAGCAGATCAACGTGGTCATGGCCGGCCGGATCACCCCCGAGGAGTTCTGCGCCAACCTGCAGAAGAAGGCCGACGCCGTCAAGGCGGACGACGCGGTCACCAAGCAGACCCGGAGCCAGTGACCGATGGAGCGGCTGCGCAGGTACGGGTTCGTGGCCGGCTTCCTCGCCGTGCCGCTCGTGCTCTACACCGTCTTCGTCATCAGCCCGTACGTCCAGGCGTTCCAGCTCGCGCTGACGAGCTGGAACGGCTACAGCTCGATCGTCCGCTACGTCGGGCTGGACAACTTCGGGCGGCTCTTCCAGGACGAGGTCTTCTGGCGGGCCCTGCGCAACCACGGGATCCTGCTGCTGGTGCTGCCGCTCGTGACCATCCTCATCGCGCTCGTCTTCGCCTTCCTGCTCAACCTCGGCGGAGGCACGCGCGGCAACGGCATGAAAGGGGTGTGGGGGTCGAACTTCTACCGGATGGTGTTCTTCTTCCCCCAGGTCCTGGCCGTGGCCGTGGTCGGCGTGCTGTTCCAGGCCGTCTACCGGCCCGACGAGGACGGCGTGATCAACGGCGTGCTGGCCCGGTTCGGCATCGACCCCGTCGGCTGGCTCATCGAGCCGGACCTGGCGCTCTGGTCGATCATCGCGGTGATGGTCTGGCAGGCGGTCGGCTTCTACGTGGTGCTGTTCTCGGCGGGCATGGCCGCGATCCCCAAGGACTACTTCGAGGCCGCCGCGCTCGACGGGGCCAACCGGCTGCGGCTCTTCTTCTCCATCACGCTGCCGCTGCTGCGCGACACAGTACAGGTCGGGTGGATCTATCTCGGCATCGCCGCCTTCGACGGGTTCGCGCTCATCCAGGTGCTGGCCGGCGACAAGGGCGAGCCCGACGGGGCCACCACCATCCTGCCGATCACCATCTACAACACCGCCTTCTCCTACCAGAAAGTCGGCTACGCCTCCGCCATGGGCGTGGCGCTGTTCTTCCTCACCGTGACCTTCGCGGTGCTGACCTTGCGGACGACCAGGCGGGAGAGGGTTGAGCTGTAGATGGCCGCTCGCAAGCTCGAAAGACCCCGGATCGGCGTGCTCAACGGGCTGTCCCACGTGGCGCTGGCCGTGTGGGCGCTGCTCATCGTCGCGCCGCTGCTGTGGACGTTCCTGGCCTCGTTCAAGAGCAACGCCGAGATCTTCGGCGACCCGCTGCAACTGCCCGGCGCGCTGCGGCTGGACGCCTGGGGGCGGGCCTGGGACACGGCGCACATCGGCCGGTACATGCTCAACACGGTCATCGTCGTCTGCTTCGGCACGGCGGGCACGATGGTGTTCGGCTCGATGGCGGCGTACGTGCTGGCGCGCTACCGCTTCCCCGGTGGCAGGCTGATCTACTACTACTTCGTGGCCGGGCTGGCGTTCCCGGTGTTCCTCGCGCTCGGGCCGCTGTTCTTCGTGGTCAAGCAGGTCGGGCTGCTCAACTCGCACGTCGGCCTGGTGCTGGTGTACGTGGCGTACTCGCTGCCGTTCACCGTGTTCTTCCTCGCGGCCTTCTTCAGGACGCTGCCCGAGGCCGTCGCCGAGGCCGCCCAGATCGACGGCGCCTCCCACACCCGCACGTTCTTCCAGATCATGGTGCCCATGGCCAGGCCGGGCCTGATCAGCATCACGATCTTCAACGTGCTCGGGCAGTGGAACCAGTATCTGCTGCCCCTGGTGCTCCTGGCCGGCGACCCGGACAAATGGGTGCTCACCCAGGGCATCGCCAGGATCTCCACTCTGGCCGGCTACGAGGCGGACTGGCCCGGCCTGTTCGCCGCCCTGTCCATCTCCATCCTGCCGGTCATGATCGTGTACATCATCTTCCAGCGCCAGATCCAGTCGGGGCTGGGCTCGGGGGCCCTGAAGTAACGTGGGCGCGTAGGCGACGCACGCGGGAGGCCCCATGGACGTGGACAGCAGGCTCGCCGGCCTGCCCGGCTGGCGGCGCGAGGGCGACGAGATCAGGCGCACGCTCACCGCGCCCGACTTCCCCGCCGCCATCCGCATCGTGGACGAGATCGCGGTCAAGGCCGAGGAGCTCGGCCACCACCCCGACATCGACATCCGCTGGCGCATCCTCCACCTGGCCCTGACCACGCACGACGCGGGCGGGCTCACAGAGCTCGACTTCAAGCTGGCCGCCGTGATCGACGACATCGCGGAAAAACATGGCGCGTAGCCGCTAATTACCCAGCGTGACCATGCGGTCACTGGTTAGAGTGGGTACTCTCTCTGAGCCCTCGTGCCGGTGGGGCTCTCGTCATGGGGGGTCTCATGCGCGTGCCCGCGTTCCTGCTCATCATGCTGACGGCGGCCTGTGCCGCACCGCCCGCTCCCGTACAGAACGCCAAGACCGCCCCCGAGCAGTCGGTCAACCTGTCCGCCGCGGGCGAGTTCAGCAACGACGACACCGCGGCCATCGCCTACGACCGCAAGCTCGCCCCGAAGGGCAGCCAGGCGAGCGTCACCGTCGAGTCCGGCCACGGGCAGACGCGCACCTCCCTCGTCGCCGAGGGCCTGCTGCCCGACCGCCGCTACGGCGCCCACCTGCACACCAAGCCCTGCGGCGCCAAGCCCGACGACTCGGGCCCCCACTACCAGCACCACCCCGGCCAGATCGACCCGACCAGCGAGGTCTGGCTCGACTTCACCACCGACGGCGAGGGCGCCGGGCGCGCCAGCGCCCGGCACGAGTGGACCCTCGACCCGGCCAAGGTGCCCGGCTCGCTCGTCATCCACGCCAAGGCCACCAAGCCCTCGGGCCCGCAGGCCGGCACGGCCGGCGACCGCATCGCCTGCCTGACGCTCAAGTGACCCGTCAGAGGGTGCCGTCATAGGCCGCTACCGTCAGCGTTCCCGCGCGCTGCCGGTAGCCGGGAATGGGCGCCTCCAGCCGGACCCTGATCGTCAGCGTCTTCTCGCCGCGTGGTTGCCTGCCCAGGACGAGGAACCCGGTCCCGCGGGGGTCGGCGGGGCGGCGCAGTCATGGGGCCCCTTGATCGGGCGCCCGTTCACCCACACGTCGGTGGTGAGCCGCCCGGCGAGTCCGTCCCCGCAGTAGGTGACGATGGCCACTCTGCGACCCCTGTCCGGCACGGTCAGCGTCACCTCGCGGGTGCCGGGCCAGGTGGCGCTGCCCTTGGTGACCAGGTGGAGACTCCCGGCGCTGATCGTCGCCGGCGGCTCGACCGGGGGCGCGGGGGGTCGTGGGGTGGCCGGCGGTGTCCACTCGTACACGCCGAACCGCCACCAGGAGATGTGCAGATGCACGATGATCTTGCGTACGTACGCCTCACGCTCCGCCTCCAGGCGCGGCCAAACCTGCCACGCCTTCAACAGCGCCGTCTGCACCAGGTCCTCGGCCACGCCCCAGTCACGGGCGAGCAGGTAGGCGGTGCGGAGCAGCCGGTGCCACGACGCTTCGACGAACGCGTCGTACTCCGATCGATCCGCCATGCGCGATCCTTCCTCAGGGGACAATCACCCGTCTTACGCCCTCGGAAGCACAGAAGGTTGCACAGCCCGCGGAATCGTACGCCTGCTTTTAGGAGTGCACTTGTAAGAAGTGCACTCCTAAAAGAATCGACAGGTCAGGGCCTGCTGGTCAGGGTTTGGTGAGCAGGGTGAAGGCGGCGCGGGAGACGATCAGCTGGTCCAGGGTGTCCTGTTCGGTGATCGGCGCGGCCGGACGGCCGCCTGAGCGCCACGGTCGCCGACGACGGCAAGGGCTTCGACCCGCACACGACGAGCCGCAGGGGCCTGGCCACGCTGGCCGACCGGTTGGACGCGCTCGGCGGAGAACTGACGGTGGACAGCGAACCGGGGAAGGGAACACGGGTGAACGCGTGGGTGCCGATCGGTGGATGACGTGATCCGCACAGTGAATCGCCCAATGATCCGCCCAATGATCCGCACGGTGGTGGCCGACGACCACTACCTCGTGCGCGAGGGCACCAGGCGGCTGCTGGAGATGTCGGGCGAGGTGACGGTCGTGGGCGCGGTGGGCGACGCCGACGAGCTCATGGACGCCGTACGCAGGCTCGGCCCCGAGGTCGTGATCACCGACATCCGGATGCCGGGCGGGCAGTGGCGGCAGAATTTCGAGGGCATCGACGCCGCCCACCGCATCCGCGCCGCGCATCCCGGCGTCGGGGTGGTGGTGCTGTCGCAGTTCGCGGACGCACTGTTCGCCTTCGAGCTGTTCAAGCACGGCACGGAGGGGTACGCGTACCTGCTCAAGGACCGGGTGGGGGACCTGGACGAGCTGCTCGGGGCGATCAGGGCGGTGGCGTCGGGCGTGCTGGCCTGCCTGGGGCCGGAGCCCTCGTAACCGGCCCCAGGCAGACGGTTCATCAGCAGCTGGTTCAGCGGTAGGCCAGGCGGCGGAGCAGGATCTCGGCCGGGCCGCGGTGGCCCACGCGCCGCATGACGTCGGCGAGCACCAGCGAGACCAGCCAGGTCAGCGCGGCCACCCCGGTGGCGGCGGCGAGGCCGAGGTCGTCCTGCAGCCCCAGACCGTAGGGGTAGAAGACCAGGACGAACACGACGGACTGGAAGAGGTAGAAGGTCATCGAGCGCTGCCCGAGCGCCTCGACCATCGTGGTGAGCCGCCCCCTGCTCCGGGAGGCCCGGATCGCGATCAGGGCGACGACGGCCGCCAGGCCGATGCCGCCCGCGTACCCGGTGAGCGGCTGCGCCATCGCGGCCGCCCAGACCGCCGCGTCCGGCGCGCTCCACGCCCCGATCTGCAGGAGACCCGCGGGCAGGCCCCCGGCGACGGACACGACGGTGCTGATCACCGCGAAGCGGATGAGCAGGGCACGGTGGTGGTGGGGCTCGTCCAGGATGCGGCGGCGCGCCGCCCACATGCCCCAGGCCATCCCGGGAAGGACGGTGACGACGGCGGAGAGCACGCCGAAGGGCCAGACGAGGGTCCGTTCGACGAGCAGCTCGCCGAAGCTCTGGGCGCCGGCCGCGACGCTGCCCTTGGTGTAGCTGGACACGCCCTGCGACAGCGGGAACCACATCACGGCCCCGATCACGGCGGTGGCGGGGATCAGCGTGAGCCCGGCCGTCCACAGCAGCGCCTTGTCGCCGCGCCGCAGCAGGCCGGTCAGCAGGACGGCGCCGAACCCGTAGACGGCGAGGATGTCGATCGGCACCAGCGCCACCGTGTGAGCCAACCCGATCGCCATCAGCCACCAGCCCCGCCGGCGCAGCAGCTTGCGGGCGCTCACCCAGGAGTCGCCGCGGGCCAGCCGCCGATCGAGCAGCTGCACCAGCGCGTACCCGAAGAGGAAGGCGAACATCGGCCGCGCGTGGTTGCCGACGAAGAGGACGTGGAAGAGATCGGTGATCGTGTTGGCCACCGCTGGGCCGCGATCGACGGCGGTCACGAACAGCGGCGCGTGGGCGAATCCGATGGCCAGCAGCATCGCCCCTCGGGCGAGGTCGGGGGCCAGCGCGCGGCCGGTGGCGACGCCCGGGGGGCCGGGCGCCTGGGTCAGCGTGGTCATTGTTCTCCTTCCGCGGGTCAGCCCGCCGTCGCGGCGCTCCTGGCCGCGTCGATGTTCTTGCGCAGGGCGGTCGTGATCGGCTTGACGGGCTCGGACAGTTGCTCGATGCGCTTGCGGTGCCGGTAGGACTCGGTCCTGGTCAGGACCACCTTCATCCGGGCGGCGGCGGCCAGCGCCGCCAGCACGCGGGCGTCCTGCTCCATCCGGGTGACCGGCCGGCCGCCGCGGATGGCCTGGCCGACGCGCTCGGCGAGCCTGCGCCACAGGTACGCCTTGCGCGGCAGGACCACCGTGAGCGGGAACAGCAGGAACCGGCGCCGTTCGACGCTGATCACCCGGTCGTGCGCCAGCTCGTCGCGCACCAGGCGGACCGCCTTGCCGCTCTCCTTGCGGATCCAGTGACGCCAGGAGCGGGGCGGGGAGTTGGAGATCTGCTCCCACACGACCTCTGGCAGCCCGCCGGAGTGGGGCGCGCTGCGGGCCCGCGGCTTGCCGGACTCGTCGGCCAGGTGCCCCGCCAGCAGCAGCTCGGCCAGGGCCGCGGCACGCAGCAGGTAACCCAGCTCGCCGCGGTTGGTCAGGCGCTCCTTGCTCAGGTCGAAGGCCAGCATGAAGGCCGCCCTGGTCAGCGGCTCAGTCTGCTTCGCCGGTGTCTCCATCCGCCTGCTCCTGTTCGTCCCGGCCCTTATCCTGGCCCTTATCCTGGCCCTCGTCCTGGCCCTCTTCTGGGACCTTCTTCGGCCGCCCGCGCGGGCGGATCCGCCCCACCCCGTCGGGCATCCGGCCGGCTTCGGTGAGCGCCCTGCGCAGCAGGAACTCGATCTGGGAGTTCGTACTGCGCAGCTCGTCGGACGCCCACCGGGCCAGCGCGTCGTGGACCACGGGGTCGAGCCGGAGAAGGATCTTCTTACGTTCCACGGTGGTTACTGGTAGAGCGTGCCGGTGTTGACCACCGGCTGGGTGTCACGGTCGCCCACCAGCACCACGAGCAGGTTGCTCACCATGGCGGCCTTGCGCTCCTCGTCGAGCTCGACCACGTCGTGCTCGGCGAGCTTCTCCAGGGCCATCTCGACCATGCCGACCGCGCCCTCGACGATCCGCTGCCTGGCCGCCACGACCGCCCCGGCCTGCTGGCGGCGCAGCATCGCGTGGGCGATCTCGGGCGCGTACGCCAGGTGGATGATGCGGGACTCGATGACCTTCACGCCGGCGGAGGCGACCCTGGCCCCGATCTCGGTGGAGAGCTGGTCATTGATCTCCTCGGCGTTGTCGCGCAGCGACAGCCTGGGCTCGCCGTGGGCGTCGTATGGATAGCTGCCCGCGATGTGCCGCACCGCCGTCTCAGCCTGGATGGCCACGAACTCCACGAAGTCGTCCACCTCGAAGACCGCCTGCGCGGTGTCCTGCACCTGCCAGACCACCACGGTCGCGATCTGGATGGGGTTGCCGTCGGCGTCGTTGACCTTGGTCACGTCGGTCTCGTGGTTGCGGATCCTGGTGGAGACCCGCCGGCGCTGGGTGATCGGGTTGATCCACTGGAAGCCGGGGGTGCGCAGGGTGCCGATGTAGCGGCCGAGCAGCTGCACCACCCTCGCCTCGCCCGGCGCCACCGCGGTGAGGCCGAAGTAGAGGAAGAACCCGGTGAGCCCTACCAGGACGCCCGCGACGAGCGCCCACACCCCCGCCTGCCCGCCGTCCATGGTGAGCACGACGATCCCGACGATGAACAGCGCGATGCCGGCCAGCTCCAGCGCCGTCGCCACGCCCGCCATCACGAACCCGTTGGCCGCGCGCAGCGGCCGCTCGCTCGTCTGGGGCTCCGGCATGTCCACGACCGTGCCTTCGAGCGCGACCCCGCCCGATGTGTTCGCCATCGACCTGTCTCCCTTCCCATGTGACTTCACCTTGCTAGCAAAGTGATATCACTTTTTGCGGGACGGGGAAACCCTTCGGCGGATGGGACCTTCATGCGGGCATGGCGATGTCACCGCGGGGGCACATGCCGCCGGCGGCTCTCAGGTGCGGGGCTCGGGGGTCAGCCGAAGACGGCGGGGGGTGGGACCGGGGCGAGGACCGGGTCGCCGTCCTTGATGGGGGCCGCGCCGGCGACGAAGTTCGTCAGCGCCTCCCCGTGGACGCAGCGCGCCTGCGTCAGGCCGCCGGCCGCCCGCCGAGTCAGCAGGTCCATCGGCAGCTCGGTACGGGAGGCGGCCACGATGAGGTTGCCGAAGCGGCGCCCGCGCAGGATGCCGGGCTCGGCCAGCAGGGCCACGTGCCGGAACGTGCCCGTGACCGTGGCCACCAGGCGCCGGGCGAAGGCGAGGCCCTTGCCGTCGGCCAGGTTGATCAGCAGGGTCCCGGACGGGCGCAGGACACGGGCGATGTCACCCATGTACTCGGCCGTGGCCAGCTCGACCGGCATCGTGGCCCCGGTGAACGCGTCGAGGACGACCAGGTCGGCGGTCTCGTCCCACACCTTGGCCGTGCCCTCGCGACCGCCCGCGATGATGACCTTCAGCCGGGGCACCGAGCGCAGGTCGAGCTGCTCGCGTACCAGGTTGACCAGCAGGCCGTCCGGTTCGATGACGATGTGCCGGGTGTCGGGCCGGGTGGCGGCCACGTAGCGGGGGATCGTGCAGGCGCCACCGCCCACATGGACGCAGCTGAGCGCCCCTTCTGGCAAAAGGTCGATCACATCCGCCATGAGTCGTACATACTCAAATTCCAGAAATGTCGGGTCTTGTAGATCTACATACGACTGAGGTACGCCATCCTTGGACAGCACCCAGCCGTCCTGCCTGTCCAGATCCCGGAGCAGCTCGATCTCGCCGAAAGTCACCGGGTACAGGCCAGGCATCGGCTCTCGCTGTCCACGTGCCACGTCTGATCCCCTCCTGGGAGAAACCGTATGCGACGACGAAGGCTGATTGTGCTCGTTATCGCCGTTGTCGCGGTAGTCGGGGCGGGTGCCTTCGCCGTCATGGCGTCGAGCCGGGTCAAGGGCAGCGCCGCCGAGACGGCCTCCAAGTACTTCGCGGCCTGGCGTGAGGCGGACGCGACGGAGATGGCCCGCCTGGTCTACCAGCCTCCGCCGGACTTCGTCGTACGGCACCGCGCGCTGAGCGACGACCTGCACGTCGAGTCCATCGAACTCGTGCCCGGCCCGGTGAAGAGTACGGGGGAGGAGAGCGCTGAGGTGCCGTTCTCGGGGGTGCGGCAGTTGTCGGAGTTCGGGGCGTGGCCGTTCGACAGCGTGTTACGCCTGGCCGTACGCGACCGGGCCTGGAAGGTGCTGTGGGCGCCCGAGACCCTGCACCCGCTGCTCAAGGACGGTGGCACGCTGGAACTGGCGGAGATCGACGCCTCGGCGGCCGAACTCGTCACGGCGGAGGGCGACAAGATCCCGAACGACAGCTACGCCGACGCCTACCTCAACCCGCTCAAACCCGAGTTCGAGCAGGCGGTGCACGGCTGGGCGCTGGTCTCCAAGGTGCCGGGGCAGCCGGACAAGCAGCTGATGACCCGGCGGCCCGAGGCGAACGTCGAGCGCACCACCCTGTCACGTCCTGTCCAGGCGGCGGCCGCGCGGGCGCTGGACGGGGTGGAGGACTCCACGATCATCGTCATCCGGCCCAGCACCGGCGAGATCATCGGCCTGGCCGACCGGCTCAAGGACAACTACAGCGCCGTCCGCGACGTCTTCCCGCCCGGCTCCGTCTTCAAGACGATCACCGCGGCGGCCCTGCTCAAGAGCGGGCTCGACCCGGGGGCCCAGGTCGGCTGCCCGGGCACGTACCAGATCCCCTTCCACGGCCTGTACGAGAACGACGGCGAAGTGGACCGCGGGGTCGTCACGTTCACCGACGCCCTCGCCCACTCGTGCAACACCACCTTCGTCGAGCAGGGCACCACGAGGCTGACGGGCGCCGCCCTGCGCGAGACGGCGGACGAATGGGGCTTCGGCCGGCCGATCGCCACCGGCATCGGCGGGACCTGCGGCACCGTGCCGGAGACCACCGACCTCGACATGCTCGCCGCCGACGTCATCGGTCAGGGCGAGGTCGTCGCCACCCCGCTCTGCATGGCCGCGCTCGCCGCCGCCGTGGAGAGCGGCACCTGGCGCTCGCCGCGGCTGCTGTCCAAGGAGCAGGTACGCCGCATCGACGGCGTCCCGCACGGCGACGTCGTCATGGACGGGACGATCGTGGCCGCGCTGCGGGACATGATGACGGCCGTCGTCGACCACGGCACCGCCCGCGACATGGGACTGCCCGAGGGGGTCGCGGGCAAGACCGGGACCGCCGAGGTGGAGGGGGAGACCTCGCACGCCTGGTTCATCGGATACCGCGACGACCTGGCCTTCTGCGTCTTCATCAGGAACGGCGGCTCGGGCCGCGCGGCGGCCGTCCCGGTGGCCGCCCGCTTCCTGCAGGGCCTGTGATTCCACCGGGGCCGGAAGGAGAGCGTCCGCTAACCTACGGTACCGTAGGTTTCATGACGACCATCACCGTAAAGCCCAGGCTGCGAGGCTGGTTGCACACTGGAGCACTGCCTGTCACCCTCGTCGCGGGGTTCGTGCTCGTGGCGCTCGGGCCCACCTTGCAGGCGCGCGCCGCTGCCGCCGTCTACGCCGTCACCTCGGCCCTGCTCTTCGGCATCTCCGCCACCTACCACCGCAGTGAGCTCGGCCCCCGGCTCGCGGAGTTCCTGCGCCGGGTGGACCACGCGAACATCTACCTGATCATCGCCGGGACCTACACCCCGTTCGCTCTCCTCGCGCTCGACGGCGTGCCCCGCGTCGCGGTGCTCTCGGTCAGCTGGGGCGGCGCCCTGGCCGGCGTGCTGTTCCGGGTGTTGTGGATGAACGCGCCGCGCTGGCTCTACACGGTGCTCTACCTGGGGCTCGGCTGGACCGCGGTCTTCGTCATGCCGCAACTGCTCGAAGGCGCCGGCGTGGCCGCCGTCGTGCTGGTGGCGGTCGGGGGCGTGTTCTACTCGGCCGGAGCCGTCGTCTACGGCCTGCGCCGCCCCGATCCGTCCCCTCGCTGGTTCGGCTTCCACGAGGTATTCCACGCCTTCACCGTCGCCGCGTACCTGGTGCAGTACATCGCGGTGTCGATCGTGGTCTACTCCCACGTCTGATCCCCACGCGGTGGTAAAAGGCGACATTTGACCCGACGCTGGTCTGTTCGAGGGCGTTCTGCGGAAAGCAGACCAGCATGGGGGATATCGCTCGTTCGTGGTGGTTGCTGCTGATCCGGGGCCTGGCAGCCATCGTCTTCGGCATCCTGGCGCTCATCTGGCCCGGGATCACGCTGCTCGTCCTGGTGGTCTTCTTCGGCGTGTACGCCATCGTCAGCGGCGTGTCCGAACTGTTCGCCGGGTTCCGGCACGGGGAACGGTCACGTGTCTGGCTGATCGTCTCGGGCATCCTCGGCATCCTGGCCGGCATCGTGGCCTTCGTCTGGCCGGGCATCACCGCCGTCGCCCTGCTTTACATCATCGCCTTCTGGGCCATCTTCAGCGGCATCGCCGAGATCGTGGCCGGCGTGCAGCTGCGCAAGGTGATCGACAACGAGTGGATGTTCATCGTCGGCGGCATCCTGTCGGTGATCTTCGGTGTCCTGCTGCTCATCTGGCCCAAGGCGGGTCTGCTGGGCCTGGCCTGGCTGATCGGCGTCTTCGCCGTCCTCTACGGCATCGCGATGATCGCTCTGTCTCTACGCGTGAAGAACTTCACTTCGGGGGCAGGTATCCCGTAAATTTTGTATGGATGCCGACATTCTTCAAGAGGAATGTCAGGCACCCGATTCGCTGCGGAGGCGCTATGGACGTACACGCCCGCCTTGCCCGCCACCTTCTCGTCGACGGATACCGGCTCGTGCTCGACCTGGAGCTCAGCCACGGCTCCTGGCTGGTCGACGCCAGGAACGGCCGCCGCTACCTCGACTTCTACACCTTCTTCGCCTCGGCCCCCCTGGGCGTGAACCCGCCCTTCGACCCCGACTTCACCCAGCTGCTCGGCCAGGTGGCCCGCAACAAGCCGGCCAACCCCGACATCTACACCGAGCACCTGGCCGACTTCGTCGACACCTTCGCCCGCGTGCTCGGCGACCCCGCCCTGCCGCACCTGTTCTTCGTCGAGGGCGGCGCCCTCGCGGTCGAGAACGCGCTGAAGACCGCCTTCGACTGGAAGAGCCGCCGCAACGAGGCCGCGGGCCGATCACGCGACCTGGGCACCCAGGTGCTGCACCTGACCAAGGCCTTCCACGGCCGCAGCGGCTACACGCTGAGCCTGACCAACACCGAGCCGGGCAAGACCGACCGATTCCCCACCTTCGGCTGGCCGCGCATCGACGTGCCCGCCATCCACTTCGGCGACGTCGAGGCGGCCGAGGAGCGGGCGCTGGCCCAGGCGCGGGCGGCGTTCGAGCGCCACCCGCACGACATCGCCTGCTTCATCGCCGAGCCCATCCAGGGCGAGGGCGGCGACAACCACATGCGGCCCGAGTTCCTCCAGGCCATGCAGCGGCTGTGCCACGAGTACGACGCCCTGTTCATCCTCGACGAGGTGCAGACCGGTGGCGGCACGACCGGGACGCCGTGGGCGTACCAGCAGCTCGGGCTGGAGCCCGACGTGGTGGCCTTCGCCAAGAAGGTCCAGGTCGGCGGGATCATGGCGGGCCGCAGGGTGGACGAGGTGCCCGACAACGTCTTCCGGCAGAGCGGCCGGATCAACTCGACGTGGGGCGGCGGCCTGGTGGACATGGTGCGCAGCCGCGGCATCCTGGAGATCGTCGAGCGCGACGGCCTGATCGCCCGTGCCGCGACCGTGGGAGAGATGCTGCTCGAACGCCTCACCAAGCTGGAGGCCGAACGGCCCGAGATCCTGTCCAACGTGCGCGGGCGCGGGCTGATGTGCGCCTTCGACCTGCCCGACCAGGCCGCCCGCGACGCGCTGGTGACCCGGCTCAGGGAGGAGCACGCGGTCCTGGTGCTGCCGTGCGGGCCCAGGTCCGTACGCCTGCGCCCGGCGCTGAACATCCCCGAGCCCGACCTCGACCACGGCCTGACCGCCCTGTCGGCGGCCCTGTAGACAGCACTCTCGGTGGGGGCTACTGGGTGACGCTGGTGGCGGTGCGCCTCGGCCCGGCGTACCGCCAGAAGAAGTTGAGCAGGACGCTCACCCGGTTGCGCCCGCCCAGCAGGTACGCCACGTGAATGAAGATCCACACCAGCCACGCGGGCAGCCCGCGCATGGTCAGCCCGTTGGCCAGCTGCAGCACGGCCTCCGCCTTGCCCACCGTCGCCATGATCCCCGGATCCTGGTACACGAACGGCTCAAGCGGCCGGCCCTGTATCGCCGCGGCGATCTGCTTGCCCACGTGCTTGCCCATCTGGATCGCCGGCTGGGCGAGCTGGGGCAGCGGATCCGGCTGCCCGGCCAGGTCTCCTGCCACGAAGATCTCGGGATGCTCGGGCACGGTGAGCGCTTCCGTGACCGTGATCCGGCCGCCCTTGCCCTGCGGCAGCCCCCAGGCGCCCACCTCGGGCGGCGCGGTGACGCCCAGGGCCCACACGGTCACGTCGCTGGGCAGCCGGGTGCCGTCCTTGAGCACCACCGCGTCCGGCTCGACGGAGGCCACGGTGGAGCCCAGCCGCAGGCGCACGCCGCGCTTGCGCAGCGCCTTGGCCGCCGAGTCACGCAGCCGCGGCTTGTACGGCGCGAGCACGTAGTCGAACCGCTCGACCAGCGTCACGCTCGTCTGGTCCGGCCGCACCTCGGGATGCGTCAGCGGGATCGTGCGCCGCCGCAGCTCGGCCAGCGTGCCGGCCATCTCGACCCCGGTCGCGCCCGCGCCCACCACCACGACGTGGGTGCCCTCGCGCCGGCCTGCCGCGGTGTCCTCCAGGCAGTGCTGCATCAGCCGGCGCAGCCTGGCGGCGTCGTTGAGCGAGTAGATGGGATGCGCGTTCTCCTGCGCGCCCGCCACGTTGAGCCAGTTGGTGGTGACCCCGGTGGCCAGCACCAGGTAGTCGTAGTCGAGCGTGGTCCCGTCGTCGAGCTCGACCCGCCGCTCGTCGGCCAGCACCTTGCTCAGCGAGGCCCGCCGGGCTCGCACGTTGGGCCACTTGGCGGCGAACGTCCTGATCGGGTAGGACACGTCGGACGTCCCCATCCCCGCCGTGGCCACCTGGTATAGCAGCGGCTGGAACGTGGAGTAGGGGTTGCGGTCGACGATCGTGACCAGGGCCCCGCGCCTGGCCAGCTCCCGCGTCGCGTTCAGCCCCGCGAAACCCGCGCCCACGACGACGACCCGCGCTCTCTTCACCATGACAGAGTCCTTCCCCCTCGGCCGCGTCATGGATGCCTATGGCACCGCCAGCATCTCTTAAACCACTGAATACGGGATCGGTGCGAAATTTCGCCGCACGCAAGAGGGCCCTCTCGCGTGATCGGGGGAGCGAGAAGGCCCGTGACGGGGCCGGCGGCTACTCCTGGCGTGAGCGCCACAGGCCGATGGCCGTGACGCGGGAGTCGACGCCGAGCTTGGCGTAGATCCGGTTGACGTGGTTCTTCACGGTCTTCTCGCTGAGGAACAGCCGTCGCGCGATCTGCCCGTTGGACTGGCCAGTGGCGATGAGGTCCATGACCTCGGCTTCGCGTTTGCTCAGGGACGTGAACACGCTATCGAACGCTGCGTCGTCGACTCTCATCCGGCCTCCGGGGGCGCGCAGACGGTCAGATCGCCGAGGGCCCCCGTGCTTCCGGCGTTAGCGGTAGACAGCGAGCATAACCCGCATTGTCATGATTTGGGGCCGTTGTCGGTAGAAAAGACAAACGGCCGGTCCCGAAGGACCGGCCGTTCGCGCTGGGGTGAGTGAAGGGACTTGAACCCTCGACATCCAGGACCACAACCTGGCGCTCTGCCAACTGAGCTACACCCACCATGACCACCCGCTGTGTGGTGGCACAGGAAAAGTGTAGCGGGATTCGGGAGTCTTTACGCCACCCGTTTAGCCGCTGACCCGCTCTGCCAGCGCTCTCGCGGTCGCCGAATCGGGCCCCGGCTGCCCCACGAAGATGGCCGCGCGGTAGTAGCGCAGCTCCCTGATGCTCTCCGTGATGTCCGCCAGAGCACGGTGTCCGCCCTGCTTTTCCGGCGCGGCGAAGTAGACCCGCGGATACCACCGGCGCACCAGCTCCTTGATCGACGAGACGTCGATCATCCGGTAGTGCAAATACGAATCCACCCCGGGCATGTCGCGGGAGATGAACGTGCGATCGGTGCCGATCGAGTTGCCGCAGAGCGGGGCCTTCTTCGGCTCGGGCACGTGGCGGCGGATGTAGTCGAGCACCATCGCCTCCGCCTCCGCCAGCGTCACCCCGCCCGCCAGCTCGGGCAGCAGCCCGGAGGCGGTGTGCATCTCCCGCACGACCTGCGACATCTGCTCCAGGGACTCGGGCGGCGGTTTGATGACCACGTCGACGCCCTCGTCCAGCTGGTTGAGCTCGCTGTCGGTGATCACGCACGCCACTTCGACGAGCGCGTCTCGCCCCAGGTCGAGCCCGGTCATCTCACAGTCGATCCAGACCAGCACGTCACTCATTCGATCTCCTCGCCCAGCGGCTCGGAGCAATCCGCCCGCTTGTTACCCCACCAGCCTAGTGCTATTGCTCAGGCGGGCTTGAGCGAGCCGAGAACCTGCTCGACCACGTCGGTGCCCAGATTGTCGGGAACGGAGACGTACGCGATGGCCGGCCTCTGCCCGTCACCCCGGTCCACGAGCACGATCGCCCCGTTCTCCTTCTTCCACTTGAAGCCCTTCTCCTCCGAGATCTTGGTGAAGTCGAGCTCGAACTGCAACAGCCACGCGTCCTTGTCGCCGACCTTCATCGCCTTGTCCGCGACGATCTTGCTCTCGTGGGCGGGCGCGTAGTAATGGGTGGTGAAGTCCACGAAGACGGCCTTGGCGGTGTCGCCGAGACCCGAGACGCCGGAGTAGGGGTAGAGCTCGTTGAGCACGCCCGTGAAGACGTTGCCGATCCAGTCGGCCTCGCGATCGTAGTTCTCCTGCGCGTCCTGCTTGACCGCGGCCGTCCACTGCTGCTCGGCCGGGCTGCCGCTGTTGACCTCGTTGACCGCGGCCACCTGCCAGCCGCTGGGCACCTTGAAGGCCAGTCCGCTGCGCGGGTCGGTGATCACGCCGTCGACCGGCTGCGGGAACTCGGCTCCCTGGCTCGGCAGCGGATCCTGGGACGGGGGATCCTGGGACGGAGGATCTTCGGTGGGGAAGCGCGGCTCCGCCGTCTCGCTGGGCGGCGACGCGACGAGCGTGCTGTCCCGGTTGATGAAGAAGATCCCGGCCACCACGATCAGCGCGAGCACCACCAGCGCCGCCAGGCCGCCGAACACCCACGGCAGCGGGTTGCCCTGCTTGGGCGGCGGCGGGTAGCCGGGCCCCGGCAGTGGCCCGCCCCACTGCTGCTGCGTGGGGGGCTGCATGGACGGCTGCATTGGCGGCGGCTGCATGGACGGCTGGGCGGGCCCGCCGGGCGCGCCGTAGGCCGACTGTCCGTAGGTGGGGTGGCCGAACTGCAGCGTGGGGTTCGCCGGCGTCGCCGCCCAGCCTGGACCGGTCTGCGGTTGGGGTTGGGGCTGTGATTGGGGCTGGGGGAACGCCTGTGTCGGGGCCTGGGCGGACGGCTGGGAGGAGGGCTGCGGCTGGGGTCCGGACGCCGGCTGCCGGCCCGGCGGCTCCTGGGCATGGAGCGCGTCCGTCCACTGGCTGCCGTCCCACCAGCGGAGCTGAGGCTCTCCGTAGGGGTCGGGGTACCAGCCCGCGGGGGTCTGCGTGGTCATGTTCGCCAGATTAGTAAGAACCGCTTTGATATGCATTGCTGAGCTCGATCGGACGGTCTCAGCGCGGCCGTCCCGTCACCCCTCGCAGGAGCCCGTCAGCACTTGTACGAGCCCGTCAGCACTTGTAGGAGAATGTCGCCTTGTCCGAGCGCACCGGCCCAGGCGTGAGGATCCGCAGCGTGGCCGTGGCCTTGACATTGCTCCTGCCCCGCAGCGTCCACCGCAGCGGCACCGTGTACGACGTCTTGTCGGCCTGCGTGCGTAACGTCCCCTTGACGACCTCCTTGTCCAGGTTCTTCCGCCACTCGTAGGTGATCTCGCCCGGCGCCCCGTTCGTGACGACCGTGCCGGTGATCACCACAGCGCGATCGCAGCCCTGCGTCTTCTTCGGCGCCGTCACGTTCACCGACGTGACCGCCAGGTCCGGCCCCGTCCCCAGCTTGAGCCAGGCCAGGACGGCCCCCGCCATCACGATCGCGAACACGACGGCCGACAGGATCGTGCGCCGCCGCCGGGCTCGCGCGACCTTGTCGGCCCGCCCGCCGGGCCGGTGCACGGTGGCCGCCTCGTCGCGCCCCGCCCGCCAGATCCGCTCGGCCTCCGTCTCCTGCCGATTCTGCTGCGGCTGGGTCCCGACCCCCGGCCCGAACTGGACCGGTCCCGCCGAACGGCCGGGGACGTGCAGCAGCGTGACGATGTCGCCCTCGTCCCTGTTCGGCGGCAGGACCGGCGGCGCCACCGAGGCCCGCCCGTACGCCGGCGCCTGAGCGAACGCCGATCTGCCCCGCGCAGCGGCGGCCAGCGCGTCCCTGCTGATGCGGCCGCCCGGCAGCGTGCCGCGCTCGTTGACCAGCAGATCGCGGGCGGCAGCCAGGCCCAGGGTGCCGGCCGTGTTCGCGGCCCGTTCGAACAGCGCGGCCACCTCGGGGGCCTGCCGGCCGGCGGAGGCGCCGAGGCCGCGGGCCAGGGACGCCCAGCCGGCCGCGTCCCGTTCGCGCGGAGAGACCCGCGCCCTGATCGCGTCGGACAGCCCGCGCTCCGACAGCAGCGAGACGCCCTCGGACGTGACGACCACCGTGCCCGGATGCACCGAGCCGTGCGTGACCCCGGCCGAGTGCAGCGCGAGCAGCGTCTGGGCCGTCTCCACCAGGACGGAGGCCGCCCCGCCCGGATCGACGGGACCGGCCGCGAGCAGGTCGGCCAGCGTCGGGCTGACCGCCTGCGCGGTGAGCAGCCACACCTGCTCGCCCGCCGCGACCACGTCCGCCACCGGGATCAGCCCGCTCAGCCCGGCCAGCACGAGCCGCTGGTCGGTCATGACCGCCTGCACGACGCGGTCGCGGACGCCGGGCAGGCCGACGATCTTGGGATCGAACAGCAGCGCGCCGGCCCTGCGGCCGTCGGGCGAGATGGCGTCGATCCAGTTGCCGAGTTCGGTCATCCAGGTGTGCTCGGTGAGCCGGAATCCGGCGATACCGTGATCAGGGTTGTTCATCGCCGCCTGCCCCCCGGGCGCGTCTAGCGCTTCCTTCTGTGACGTCCCGCCATACGGCGCCTCACCGCAAGTGTGACCGGTAGCGCGCCCGTCGTCATCAGGCCGAGCGCGAGCAACGCGCCTGCGGCGCCTCCTCCGGCGGCCCGTGGCACCTCAGGCTCGGCGCGTGGCGGCTCCTGACCGCCCCCGGTCGCCGTCGCGCCGCCGTCGCCTCTCGTGGGGCTGGGCTCGCCCTGGGTGGGCGAGGCCGTGGTCGGTTCGGGGATCGGGTCCGGCCGCCTGGTCGGAGGCGTGGAGCTCGGGGCGTCAGGGGTGGGAGGCCGCTCGCCGTCGGGGCGGTAGACGTCGCCGTTCAGCTCGGGCTCCTCGGTGTCGGTCGCCGTGGGCTTCGCGGTGGTGGGCTTCGGGGTCGGCTTCCGCGTCCTGACCGGCGTCCGCGCCGGGGTGGGGGTCGGCTTCCTGGTTGCCGTGGGCCGCACGACCGGTGGCGCGACACTGCTCGTGGCCGTCGGGACCGGCGCGGAGGTGCTCTCCTCCGGAGTGGGCTCCTCGGGCTGCTCGGTGGCCTCGTCGGGCACGTCCTCCGGAGTCTCCTCGGCGGCCGGATCGGGCTCGGAGGCGGTCGGCGTGACCTCGGTGGTCTGCGCCTGGAGCACCGGTTCCTCGGATCCGGTGCTGACGAACATCACCACGGCCGCGACGAGCACGCCCGCCGTCACCGTGGCCAGGGCGATCTTGACGGGCAGCTTGCTCAGAAGGCTCGGCGGGTCCTCGAAGCTCGTCTCGGCGAGCGCGGTCTCCGTCTGCGCGGGCTCCTCCAGCGCGCTCGGGAAGAGCAGCACCAGCATGCCCGCGAGCGCGGCCAGGCGGCGGCGCCCGCGCTCCTCCCAGTCGTCCCCGTACGCCTGCGCCGCGACGGCCTCCAGCTCGGTCAGGAACGCCTCCGCCGACGGCGGCCGCTGCGCCGGGTCCTTGGCCAGGCCGCGCTCGACCAGGTCGCGCAGCTGCCCGGGGATCTCCTCGGTCGGCGGGGCCACGGCCTGGTGCTGGTGGGCCAGGGCGGCGAGGTTGGGGGCGCGGAAGGGGCGGGTGCCGGTCAGGCACTCGAAGAACACGACGGTGGCCGCGTAGACGTCGGTCGCCGGCCCCGCGGGCTTGCCGGCCCACTGCTCGGGCGCCATGTACGGCGGCGTGCCCGCGGCGCTCGCGTGCTCGCCGGTCCTGACAGCGATGCCGAAGTCCACCAGCTTGGTGGTGCCGTCGCGCTGCACCATGACGTTCTCGGGCTTGAAGTCGCGGTGCACGACCCCGATGGCGTGCGCCGAGGCGAGACCCTGCAGCGAGCCCTTGAGCACCGTCAGCGCCGCCTCAGGCCCTGTGGGCCCCTCGGAGCGCAGTAACTCGCGCAGCGACACCCCGTTGATCAGATCCATGATGATCGCCGCGCCCTGCCCGGCCTCGACGTAGTCGATCAGCCTGGCGTGGTACGCGCTCTGCAGCGTCGCCAGCAGCCTGGCCTCGTGGCGGAACCTGGCCACGAACCCGACGTCGGATCTCAGCTCGTCACTGAGGTATTTGATGGCGACCTCGGCGCCGTCGTAGTCACGCCTGGCCAGGACCACCCGGCCTGCGGCCCCCGAGCCCAGCTCGCGGACCTCGGTGTAGCCCGGGACCCCCCACGGTCCATCACCGTACATAACGGTTCTCCTCTGGAGTAACTAGGGCCCCCACCCTCATCAAACGGTCCGTAGCTTAACCAGAGGGAGCCGCTTTCCCGCTACCGTTATTCAGACAGGCGGGGAAATGTCACCCAACGGTACCGGGAGAGTCGGGCCTCGGTGTGATCTTCGGCGTCGCTCGCGGCGTCTCCTTCGCGGGCTCCTGCGGCTTCTCGCTGGGTGTGTCCTGCGGTTTCTCCACCGGCTTGTCGCTCGGCGGCTCCTTGGGCGGCTCCTCCTCCTGGCACGCCGGAGTGGCGCCGCTACGGCTGTCGCCCCCGCCGGCCGCCGCCGGGTCGGTGGCGGCCGTCACCGACCACTTCGAGCCGCAGGGCAGCTTGGCCCGGTAGGTGAACGAGCGGCTGTAGGAGGTATCGCCCGACAGGGTCACCGCCTGCGTGTCGGCCCCCTCGCCGGCCGCGAGCCTGACGGTGAGCCGTACCGGACCGGTGCCCGCCGTGGTGACCCTGACCTGCGCGGTGATCCCGCCGCCCCCCGCGCCCGCCTCGACGATCGCCACCTGCCGCACCTGCGGCGGGCACGGCACCGAGACCCGCGCCGTGTCGGTCCTGCCGCCCGCGCTCACTCGCACCGACAGCGTCGAGCCGCAGGGACGGGACCTGAACGTGTGGGTGAAGGCCCTGGAGTAGGAGGTGCGGCCGGACAGGGTGGCCTCGCGGGTGCCCACCGCCTCGCCGTCCACCGCGAACCTGGCCTCGACCGGGATCGCGCCGGTGCCGCTCGCGGTGAGCCTGACCCGGGCGGTGGCCGTGCGTCCTGGCGCCTCGGGCAGGCCGAGGGCGACGCTGAGGGCGCTCACCCTGACCGGGCAGGCCGGCACGGACAGGGAGGCCGTCCTGGTGCCGCCGGGGGCCGCAGGTGACGTGGCGACGCTCAACGTGACCGTCCTGCCGCAGGGACGCTCGCCGATCCGCCAGGTCAGCGTGCGGGTGTAGGAGGTGGCGCCGCTGAGGCGCAGGCGCTGGACGGTGCCGTCCGCGCCCCGCGCCGCCCAGGTGGCGGTGACGGTGACCGCGCCGGGGCCGTTCGTGCGGAACGTGACCGTGCTGCGGGCGACGTCGTCGTCGCCGAGCGTGATGCCGCCCACGCTCACTCCCAGCACCGAGGGGGCCGGCGGCGTGCTCGGCTCCGTCGGCGTCGGCGTCGGCGTCGGCGTCGGGGTCGGGGTGGGAGTGGGGGTCGGCGTAGGAGTGGGCGTGGGCGTTGGGGTGGGAGTCGGCGTGATCGTGCTGCTCGGCCGGGTCCCGGGCCTGTCCGGATCCTGGTCGTCGGCTCCTGGCGGGTCCTGCGGGACGGCCTGCGGCGTGGTCCCGGGCTCGGCGGCGGGATCGACGTCGGGATCGGTATCAGTACTCGGATCGGGCTCTGGCTCCGACGGCGGATCGGACGTCGGTGCGGCGACCGGCGCCGTCTCGACCAGGCTGGGCGGCACCGCCGCCGCCGCTCCGACCGGCGTCTCCGGCGGCGGCTGCCGGTTGACCAGCACGACCACCACCGCCACGGCCGCCGCCGAGGCCACCGCGCCGCCCATGGCCAGGCGCCGCGTGTTCGAGCGCAGGCCGCGGAAGACCGTCCTGGCCAGCGACGTGGCCACCTCGGGCGCGGGGGCGGTCTGCGGAGTCGGTAACAGCAGCGCGAGCAGCGCCACGAGCGCGGCCAGCCGGCGCCTGCCGCGCTCTTCCCAGTCCTCCCCGTACGCCGCCCTGGCCACCGCCTCCAGCTCGGCCACGAACGCCATCGCCCCGTCGGGCCGCCGCGCCGGATCCTTGGCCAGCCCGCGCCGCACCAGCTCGCGCACCGGCTCCGGCGCGTCGAGGAAGGGCACGGGGGCGTGCACGTGCTGGTAGCCGAGCACGCTCGGCTCCGTGGAGCGGTAGGGCCGGTGCCCCGTCAGGCACTCGAAGAAGACGGCCGTGGCCGCGTACACGTCGGTGGCCGGCGAGGCCGGCTGCCCCTCCCACAGCTCGGGCGCCATGTACGGAGGCGTCCCCTCCGGCTGCACCGTCGTGCCCTGCCTGACCGCGATGCCGAAGTCGACCAGTTTGCTGGCTCCGTCGTCGCGGACGATCACGTTCTCCGGCTTGTAGTCCCGGTGGACCAGCCCCATCTCGTGCGCCTTGGCCAGCCCCAGCAGCGAGCCCTTGAGCACGACCAGCGCCGCCTCCGGCTCGGTCGTGCCGTTCTCGCGCAGCAGCGCCCGCAGGGAGACGCCGTCGACCAGCTCCATCACGATGGCCGCGCCGCCGAAGTCCTGGACGTACTCCCACATCGTGGCGATGTTCGGATCGCGCAGCGTGGTCAGCAGCCGCGCCTCCGACTGGAACCTGGCCAGCGCGGCCGGATCACGCCGCAACTCCTCGGACAGGTACTTGATCGCCACCCTGACCCCGGTGTCGTCGTGCACAGCCTGGACGACGCGCCCGCTGGCACCCGCCCCGAGCTGCTTTATCTCCGTGTAACCGGGAGCACTCCACTGCATATCCGCTCTCCCATCAGGAGCCGGCCCACCTGATGAGACGCGTGATCAAGGGCTGGGGTTTTCCAGGTGGTACCGGATTCATGGAACTACTCCCGATGGAGGATGTGAACAGGCGTATCGATACCTTCTGGGAGCACCGAATCCCGCTCGGGTTCGCCCCACGACGTGACCAGCGGCAACACCCCGGCCCACACCGGCAGGTCGTAGTCCTCCTCCTCGTCCACGGGACCGCCCCTGCGGATCTTGACCGAGGCCTCGTCCAGCGGCAGCGCCAGCACCGCCGTGGCGGCCAGCTCCTTGCGGTTCGGCTTGCGCACGTAGTCCCACTGGCCCGGCGCGAGCTGCTCGGCCAGCGCCCGCAGCCCCTCCATGCGCTCGTCCTCGTCCGTCACCAGCGTGGCCCGGCCGTACACGATCGCCGAGCGGTAGTTGACGGAGTGGTGGAAGATCGAGCGGGCCAGCACGATGCCGTCGAGGTGGGTGACGGTGACGCAGACCTCGGTGCCCTCGCCGGCGCGCAGTGACAAGGCACCGGTGGAGCCGTGCAGGTAGAGGGTCTCGCCGATGCGGCCGTAGCCGGTCGGCACGACCATGGGGTGGCCGTTCACGATCACGCCGAGGTGGCAGACGAGGCCGGTGTCGAGCACCTCGTACAGGTCGTCACGGTCGGTGCTGCCACGCTCCTTCGAGCGTCCCAGCGTCGTACGGGGAGTGGTGGAGAGCATGATTCGACCGTAGCCAGGAAGTGGACCTACGCTGTAGGGCCACTATCCACCCCTTCGTAGAGACCACTTCCATGCGCAACCACGTTGACCTGCCCATATCGCTCTCGCGCGAGGCGGACGAACCGCTCACCGCCCAGCTCGCCGGCCGGCTGCGCCACGCCATGCTGGACGGCACGCTGGCCGCGGGCGAGCGGCTGCCGTCCACCCGCGGCCTGGCGGCCCAGCTCGCGGTCAGCAGGACCGTGGTGACGGAGGCGTACCAGCAGCTCTACGCGGAGGGATGGCTGGACGGGCGGCACGGCTCCGGCACGTTCGTGGCCGACATCGAGCAGCCGGCGCGCCCGCCCGCGCCGGCCGAGCGCGGCGTGTCCGCGCCCGCCCCGCCGCCGCCACCGGCGGACGTGATCGACCTCACGGCCGGCCGGCCCTGGGTGCGCGACTACGACCGGGCGGCCTGGAAGCGGGCCTGGCGCCGGGCCGCCGACCTGCCGCCGAGCGCGGACCCCGACCCGTACGGCCTGCCACGCCTGCGCGAGCTGCTCGCCGAGCACCTCAGACGCGCCAGGGGCATGGCCGTCGGCCCCGAGAACATCATGGTCACCCGGGGCACCGGCAACGGCCTCGACCTGTGCGCGCTGGCCCTGCTCCGCCCCGGCGCGAAGGCCGGCGTGGAGGACCCCGGCTACCACGTGGCGCGCACGGTGTTCGGGGTCAGGGGCGCCGAGGTGGTGCCCTGCCCGGTCGACGCCGACGGCGTGATCGTCGACACGCTGCCGTCCGACCTGCGCGTGCTCTACACCACGCCCGCCCACCAGTACCCGCTGGGCGGCCGCCTGCCGATCCCGCGCAGGGAGCGCCTGCTGGCCTGGGCGCGGAGCACGGGCGCGACCATCGTGGAGGACGACTACGACGCCGAGTTCCGCTACGACGTCGCCCCGCTGCCCGCGCTCTACGGCCTCGACCCCGAGCGGGTGGTGCTGCTCGGCACGCTGTCCAAGATCCTCGCGTCCGACGTGGGCGTGGGCTGGCTGGTCGGGGAGGCCGGGCTGGTCGGCCGGCTCGCCGAGCTGCGCCGCGCGATGGGCGACCGCACCAGCGGGCCCGTCCAGCAGGCGGTGGCGACCCTGCTGGAGCGCGGCGACATCGACCGGCACCTGCGCAGGATGCGCTTGGAGTACGCGCGCCGCCGCGCCGCCGTCGTCGAGCTCCTCGGCCCGGTCTGCCGGCTGCGCGGCGACACGGCCGGGCTGCACGTCCTGGCCGAGCTGCCCGCGCCCCTGGTGCCCGTCGTCGTGGCGCGGGCCGGGGAGCAGGGTGTGCTGCTCGACTCCACCGAGCGCCACCACCACGCCGGCACGCGCCTGCACGGCCTGGTCATCGGGTACGGCTCCGCCTCGCTCCCCGAAGTCAGGCGGGGCTGCAAGATCCTGGCCGCCCTCATCCGTGCGGGCCGGCCGTAGGCGGCTCCAGAAGGCGCAGGACGGGCAGGGAGCGGGCGGTGTACATCGGGTCCACCGGCAGCACGTGCCTGGCCCACCAGCGCGCGGGTGCGGGGTCGGGGGAGTGCTCGGTGAAGGCGGGGGCGTAGTCGTCGTACGGCGGGTCGTACAGGTAGCCCGTGGAGACCCCGTGCCGCTCCAGCTCGGCGATGGCCGCGTCTCTGTCGCGCACCAGGAGCGGCACCCGGAACAGCGGCCGCCGCAGGTCGTCGAGCACGGCCGGCGCGACCGTGGGCAGCTCGGCCAGGCGCTGCACGCCCGCCAGCCGGCGCGCCCGGTCGCGGGGCACCTTGGCCACCCGCCGCGCCTGGTACCAGCGGGCCACCCGCCCCCGGCGGGCGCGGTAGAGGTGCAGGTCGGCGTGGACCCAGGGGTCGAAGGGCGCCAGCGAGGGGATCTGCTTGAGCGCCCGTTCGAGCTCCGGCGCGGCCAGCGCGATGCGGAAGCCCTCACGCGGCTCCTGGAGGCCGAGACGGCGCATGAGCTTGAGCGCGGGGCGCACCAGGTCGAGCTTGAGCGCCGCCTGCCGGGCCATGGACGTGCCCACGCTCAGCAGGTCGGCGCGCAGGGACCCGCGGGTCAGCAACTCGTCACGGGCGCGGGTCAGCGCCTTGAGATCGGCCTGGCTCTCCACGGCCAGCACGCCGCCCGAGCCCGCGCCGGGGTGCTTGGACAGGCTGAACACCCCGGCCTGGCCGAAGGTGCCGAGGGGCCGTCCGCCGAGGTCGGTCTCCATCGCGTGCGCGACGTCCTCGATCAGGATCTTCCCGGCGAAGGCGGGGGCGTCGTCGGGCAGGCCGTACAGGTTGGTCGTCAGCACGGCGTCGACCGCGCCGAGATCCACCCGGGCGACGTCGATGTTGCCGTCACGGGGAGACAGCGGCGCGATCACCGGGCGCAGCCCGGCCGCGAGCACCAGGAAGAGGATCTCGTCGGCGGAGATGGGGGACATCAGCAGCCGCTGACCGGGCCGGCACCAGTGGCGTAGCGCCAGGTAGAGGCCGAGCCGGTTGGACGGTAGCGACAGGCAGTGACGGCCTGTGCGCTCTGCGATGCGTTTCACCCTTGTAGGACAGTACGCAGTCTTCCGTACGTTTTCAACGCCTTGTCAGCAGTTTTGAGCAGCAATGGATTGGCCATGACCGTCGCGCGGGTCTTGCGCGCGGGCACCCGCATCAGCCAGTGCACCCCGGCCGCCACGCCCACCCTGGCCACGCGCCCCTCGGCCACCTCCAGCTCGCCGTTCTTGAGCTTGTCCTTGTACTCCTTCTGGCCCCGGCCCATGTCGACGATCTCGATGCCGGACTCGGCGGCCCGCTCGGCCATCGCCAGGTGGTGGATGAGGCCGGGGGAGTATTTGCTGTATTGCGGGTCGTAGGCGGGGAACCAGCCCGCGAGCGTGGTGCGGGTGCGGATGCCGAAGTGGCCGGCCACCGGCCGGTCGTCCACGTAGATCATGTCCAGCACCCCGGCGAAGCTCTCGGACTGCGTGGCCAGCAGCCGCTCGACCAGCTCCACGATCCACTTGTGGGCGAACCTGTCGGTGCGGCCGGTGCGCCGGTATTGATCGGTCTTCCAGCCCAGCAGCGTGCGCAGGGGCGCCAGGTCGGTGGTCGCGTAGTCGTGGCGCATCGGCCCGGCCTCGCGCTGGAGCTTGCGCGACTTGGCCAGGGTGGACTTGTACGTCTTGCCGGAGTGCAGGCGCAGGAACTCCGTGTAACGTTCCCAGCCGTCGCGCAGGTCGATGATCGGCGAGGGATGCCGCTCGTGATGCTCGCCCATCAGCGGCTGACCGGCCACCAGGTGGTCGAACTCGTAGACGGACAGCCCGCAGGCCTTGATCAGCCGGACCGGGTCGATGTGCACGTCCTTGGCGTGCACCAGCCCCTGCGCGTCGGTGAGCCCGGAGGCGACGGGCTTGCCGACGCCCAGGGGATGTCGCTCGAACGGGAAGAAACCCACGATCTCCTGGCCGTCGTGGACGACGGCGACTCTGACGTCATCGCGGAGTTCGCCCACCGTGAGCGTGAACTCGGGGGAGAGGAAGGGATTGTCGAAGGCGGCGTGCGCTTCCTGGAGTGCGCGCCATCGGGTCACTTCCGTCGGGCCCAGTTCGCGAGGCAGGGCAAGGGTGATGCGCATGGGCTCCTACTGTCGGCATGCACTCTTCGTCCGGCGTGGGCGGGGGGTGTTCTACAGCCAGATTAAAGGATCTCGCCTTGTGGTATAGCCGCAGGTCCGGAACGTTACACAACTCCCAGGTGGTGTTCAGGACCGAGTGACGTTCTAATGTGTGTTCATGACCGTACCTGGCATCGACCACCCCCGATTGGTCGAGTGGATGGGCCGTAACGTGCCCGACGCCGGCGAGCCGCAGTCCGTCGCGCTGATCTCGGGCGGCAGGTCCAACCTGACCTACGTGGTCGAGGCCCGGGAGCGCCGTCTCGTGCTGCGCCGGCCGCCCCTCGGGCACGTGCTCCCCACCGCCCACGACATGCGACGCGAGTGGCGGGTCATCTCGGCGCTCGCGCCGACGCCGGTGCCCGTGCCCGAGCCGGTCGCGTTCTGCGCCGACGAGGACGTGATCGGGGCGCCGTTCTATCTCATGGGGTACGTCGAGGGCGTCGCCGTACGCGAGAGCGAGCAGCTCGGCGACCCGACGCCCGAGCAGACCCGCCGCCTGTCGGAGCGGCTGGCCGAGGTGCTGGCCGCCATCCACGCCGTCGACTACCGCGAGGTGGGCCTGGGCGACTTCGGCCGGCCCGAGGGCTACATGGCGCGCCAGCTCGACCGCTGGTGCCAGCAGTGGGAGCGGTCGAAGACGGCCGACCTGCCCGACTACTACCGGCTCGTGGAGCGCCTGCGCGAGCGGCTGCCCGCCGAGGCGGCCGGCACGCTGGTGCACGGTGACTACCGGCTGGACAACACGCTGCTGCGGCTCGGCGACCTGGAGATCACGGCCGTGGTCGACTGGGAGATGTCCACGCTCGGCGACCCGCTGGCCGACCTCGGGCTCACCCTGACCTACTGGCACGACCGCGGTGACGACGAGCGGGCCCGCATCCCGGTGGCCGGCGACGTGACCGTGGCGCCGGGCTTCCTGAGCGCCGCCGAGTTCGCCGCCCACTACACGAAGGTCTCCGGGCGCGAGATCTCCGACCTCGGCTTCTACGTGGCCTTCGGCAACTTCAAGCTGGCCGTCATCGTGGAGGGTATCCACGCCCGCTTCCGGCAGGGTAAGACCGTGGGAGAGGGATTCGACCGCATCGGATCCGCCGTGCCCACCCTGATCTCCCGCGCGCACCGCATGCTCGACCAGCACTGAACGCCTCGACCACGGGTTCCGACCCCCGCAAGGAGCGCCCATGAGCACAGTTGCACTGATCACCGGAGCGGCGAGCGGCATCGGGGCCGCCGTGGCCCGGCGTCTGTCGGGCGGGGGCGCCAGGTGCGTCCTCGTCGACCGCGACGGCGAGGGCGTCGAGCGGCTGGCCAAAGAGGTGGACGGCGCCTTCCTGGCGGCCGACGTCAGCACCGAGGAGGCCTCGCTGGAGGCCGTGGCGCTGGCCGAGAGCCGCTTCGGGCGGCTCGACCTGATGCATCTCAACGCCGGCGTCAGCGGCGGCGTCGACCTGGCCGACTTCGACCTCGAACGCTACCGCCAGGTCGTCGGCGTCAACGTCGACGGCGTGGTCTTCGGCGTGCGGGCCGGCCTGCCGCTGCTCACCCGCTCGGGCGGCGGCGCGGTCGTGGTCACCGCGTCGCTGGCCGGGCTCGTCGGCTTCTCGGGCGACCCGATCTACACCATGACCAAGCACGCCGTCGTGGGCCTGGTCAGGGCGCTGGCCGAGCCGCTGGCCGCCAAGAGCGTCCGCATCGGCGCGGTGTGCCCCGGCTTCACCGACACGCCGCTGGTGGCCGGATCGCGGGAGATGTTCGTCAACGCCGGCTTCCCCCTGCTCACCGCCGAGGACGTGGCCGCCGCCGTCGAGACCGCCTTCTACTCCGAGACCCCGGGGACCCTCCTCATCGTCCAGCCGGGCCGCCAGCCGGTGCCGTACCGCTACGCCGGGGTGCCTGGCCCGGCGGGCGGGCAGCGACCTCCACGTGCAGATTGACGGCAAGTGCCTTGCAAGCGGGACTATTACCGTAGAAGGGGCCGGGCTGCTGCCCGGCCCCTTCTACCTTTGCGAATCTTGTAGGTTCGTGATCCTCCCTAACGTCTCGCGAGGATGAGGAGCGTTCAGTGATACCGACCGACGGCCGGCACGCGCGCCGACGATCGCCGTGGCCGATCGCACTTGGAGCCGGCATTCTCGCGGTCGTCCTGGTGGCGGGCATCATGGTCTACGCTGCCCTGCGCACCAAGGCCCGCGGCGAGTTCAGGGGCAGCGAGGTGGCCACCAACGTGCCCACCGAGCCGGCGCCCCAGCTGGAGCAGCCGCCCGCGCTGTCCAACTGGCCGCGCTGGGGCATCACCCACACGCAGTACAGCGCCGACAACGAGCCGCAAGGCGTCGTGGAGGAGGCCAGAGGCGTGCTGGGCCGGGTCCCGATGCTGCAGAACCAGCACATCATGGGCTGGGGCGTCGGCAACCCCGAGCCGAGCCCTGGGCAGTTCAACTTCCGTGACCTCGACCGGCGGCTGACGTTCATGTCGTCGTCCAGGGGCGTGCCGATCATCACGCTCTGCTGCGCGCCCGACTGGATGAAGGGCGGGCAGGCCGGGCGTACGGACTGGAACAAGAACCACACGGTCGCGCCCGAGCGGGAGCACTTCGACGACTTCGCCAAGCTCGCCACGCGGGTGGCCAAGCAGTACCCGACGGTCAAGCACTACATGGTGTGGAACGAGTTCAAAGGCTTCTGGGACCCGACCACCAACCGGTGGGACGCCGAGGCGTACACCGAGATGTACAACAAGGTCTACACGGCGCTGAAGAAGGTCAGCAAGGACATCAAGGTCGGGGGCCCCTACATCCCGATCGAGAGCAACGCCGCCCGCGGCGGGCCGTCGGAGCTGCGCGGGCCCTGGGGCTCGGTCGACCAGCGGGCGCTCGAAGCCGTCAAGTACTGGATCGAGCACAAGAAGGGCGCCGACTTCATCGTCGTCGACGGGGCGTCGATGACGAACGACAAGGGCAACGTGCCCGACGACTTCGGCGCCCAGGCCAAGTTCGGCGCCATCACCACCTGGCTGCGGCAGAAGAGCGACGACCTGCCGGTGTGGTGGGCCGAGTGGTACGTCGAGCCGGAGAACTCGCAGTGGAGCGAGGCGAAGCGCACGGCCGTGCAGGCGAGCGCGCTGATGGAGTTCGCCAAGAGCGGCGTCACCACGGCCCTGTACTGGAACCCCCAGCTGAAGGGGAAGGGCGAGTGCGCCGGCTGCCTCTGGGGGCCCAAGGTGGGCGGTGAGCTGCCGATGGCGGGGCTGCTCAGCGGCTTCACCAAGTGGTTCCCCTCCGGGGTGCGGGTGCAGGAGGTGGAGTCCTCCAATCCGAAGGTCAAGGCCATCGCGCAGGAGCGGCAGACCGTGATGGTGAACACCACGGGCGAGGACGTCACGGCGACCGTGGACGGGCGTCAGGTCACGCTGGCGCCGTACGAGATCAAGTGGTCGGGACGCGGCGGCGCCTGACCCGGCGTCCGGGATCGGCGCGGGCCTGACAGGGCCCGCCCGCATCACCGCTCAGTTCGGCCCGGCCCCGGGGTCGAGGAACCGGCGGACAGCCGTTGGCGCTGAGAAGGATCAAGACACGCTTAGGACTGAAAGATCCTCACTTGTAGCGCATTAATCGCTATGAGTTGATCGCGACCGATATGGCGCTACCGTGCTCGCCCGGCACCTCGAGGACTTCCTCACCGACCTGGCCAATGCCGGGAAGTCGGCGCACACCCGGCGCGCCTACCGCGGCGACCTGATCGCGTTCGCCCCCACCACGGCGAAGAACTCGCCGAGCTGACCGCGACGCCGGTCCGCGCGTTTCTGGCCGAGCTCGACGAGCTGTCGCCGGCCAGGCGATCCGCTGTCCTACGACACCGCCGCGCGGGACGCCCCCGGACGCCTCACTCCGCGACGATCATCCCCAGGTCGTAGGAGCTGTCCTTCAGCGCCAGCCAGGCCAGCTCCCACGCGTTCATCGGGCGCATGTTCCGCAGCACCGGGAGCAGGTCGTCCTTCGTCGCCAGCTCGCCCGTCACCTCCACGAGCGCGTTCCCCCGCACGGTGACCATCGTCGAGCCCAGGTCCACGTGATCGCCCCAGATTCCCGGGGCTACTTCCTCGCACGCGCCCCGCACCCCGGAGCCGCAAGCCTGCCCGGCCGTCAGCCCATAAGGTGCCTGGACGGTGACGGCCACCTCCAGACCATCGCGCCGGCGCTCGTAGTGGAGGAAGAGGATCCCTTCCTCCTCCTCGACGGAGTCGAGACGGTATTCCGGCTGGTCGGCGGCGATGACGGGCACGTGTTCACGCGCCGTCGTCTGTGCGGCGACCAGCGCCGAGAGGGGTCTGTCTCCCAGGACGGCGGCGATGCCGAGGACGAGGACCGTCCCGATGGTGGCCAGGCGCGTCACCGTGCCCAGCGGCAGCGCCGTGGCCCCGGCGAACAGGTAGCCGGCCGCTCCTATCCCCATGAAGGCCAGAAGGCTGCTCCACCCGCCCATCTCCGCGATCTCGGCAGGCGGGACCGGAACCGCGATGAAGCCCATGACGACGAAGACCGGTCCCAGGATCGAGATCAGCCACCACAAGGGCAGCCGGCCCCAGAGAGTCAGCAGCATCCCCGCGGGAAAGGGCATGGCCAGCATCACCAGGAACACGAGGATGTCGTCATCCACCTGCGCCAGGGCGGCTTCCCCGATCCCGATCACGGCCCCCACCAGGGCCGCCCGGATTAAGGCGTTCATACCCGATCATGGTCCATGACCGGGCATGAACGTCAAGCTCTGGGCTTCAGCGTCCACGTCGAACACCGGACGGCATCGGCGACCACCACCCGCACAACCCGCCCTACTGGGGGGCCAGACCAAGTACGAGAAAAGGGGCAGCGTCTTGCCCATGATGAGCTGCCAAGAGCAGCCTCACCTCACCGCAATCAAGATCCTTTTCACCGCCAACGGCTGTCCGCCCGTTCCTCAACCCCGGGCTCGATCGGCGTCGTCCGGTCAGCGTCGTCCGGTCAGCTCGGCTCGGGCCGGTCGGCGTCGCTCGCCGGGCTCAGGCCGAAGTGGGGCAGGCAGGGCTCAAGGCCCTTGACGTCCACCGGCACCGGGCTGGTGAACTCGTCCCGTTCGAGCCGGAGCCGCTGCTCGACGGCCCGCCGCCCGCGGACCTCGTGCACCGACACCCCGTCGGGCCGGTAGCCCAGCTTGCGTGAGACGCCCAGCGAGGCCGGGTTGTCGACGAACGCGCCGCTGCCCGCCGTCAGCGCGCCCAGCCCTGCGAAGGCCAGGTGCAGGACGGCGGCGCGCATCTCCGTGCCGAGCCCCTTGCCCTGGTAGGCCTGGCCCAGCCAGGAGCCCGTGCTCACGTGGCGGGTGACCGCGAACCCGCGCGCCGAGAGGTCCTGGACCCCGATCACCCGTCCCTCGTGCACGACAGCGAAGTTGCAGTACCAGTCGTCCGGCTGCCACCGGGACATGACGCCGAGGTGGTAACGGATCAGATTGGCCGGCAGCTCGTCGGCGGGCGCCTCCGTCCACGGGACGAAGAACGGCATCCGCTCAGGGTCGTGGATGCCCTCCAGGGCGCGATCGGCCAGCTCGTCGAGGTCATCGAGGGTGGGCAGCCGCAGCTCCAGGCGGGGTGTGGTCAGGCGCAGGCCGAAGAGGGGTAGGTGGCGCATGCCGCGCCATTGTTCCAGCTCACGCCGCCGCGGTCATGCCATTTTCGTCGGCGCCCCGTGCCGCCCGCGCCTGGCGCCGCCCGTCTCGCCGCCTCCCGTGCCGCTGCTTCCGCCCGTACGATCGGCGGGTCTGCGCCAGTACGTCAGGTAACGCAGCCACCACTCCACCGGCCCGTAGCGATGCCCCTTGAGCCACCACCGGCTGTAGCCGACCTGGAGGGCGAAGATCCCGAGCGCGATCAGCACCTCCACCGGCGGGCTGACCCGCTCGATCAGCGCCAGCCCGTACCCGGTGAAGATGAGCGAGCAGATCAGCGACTGCGCCAGGTAGTTGGACAGCGCCATCCGGCCCGGCGCCGCCAGCGCCCGCCCGAGCCGCGGCAGGTACGGCAGCAGCCGCAGGAACGTCGCCGCGTACGCCGCCGCCAGCAGCGGAGCAGTGACCAGGTCCACCGCCTCGCCCCAGAACTTGTGCGCCGCGCCGTTCCAGGCCGACAGCGTGTAGTAGAGCGCGCCGGCCAGCCCGACCGTGAACCCCGTCCACTGCAGCCGGCGCAGCGTCCCCGTGTAGGCCCGCACGTCGCGCAGCGCGCCCAGCTTGCCCACCGCCAGCCCGATCAGGCACGCGGCCAGCACCGCCGGTCCCTGGAAGAACACGCGGGCCACGATGATCAGCGACAGCTTCCTGAGGTGCTCGGAGACGATGTCCCAGAACGCCCCGCCCAGGGCCGAGTCGGACGCGGCGGCCTGCGCGGACCCGTCCGCGACCCGGCCCGACATGTCCATCCCGCTCGTGGCCAGCACCGCCAGCAGCGCGAAGCCGAGCGCCAGCAGCACCGTCAGCGCCACCGCGAGCAGCACCGCCGTCCTGGGCCTGACCGCGCGGAACAGGAGCAGGGCCAGCCCCACGGCCGCGTACGTGGTCAGGATGTCCCCGGGGAACAGCAGCACGGCGTGCGCCAGCCCGAGCAGCCCGAGCCCCGCCAGCCGGCGCAGGAACATCGGCGTGAACGGCAGGCCCCGGCGCGCGGCCGAGTCGACCTGCAGCGTGAAGCTGTAACCGAACAGGAAAGAGAACAGCAGATAGAACTTGTTCTCGAAGAGCAGCGTCACGACCCACCGCACGCCCCAGTCGAGGGACGAGTCGAACGCGGGCTCCGCCAGCCCGGCCATCCGGTAGCCGGAGGCCAGGAAGGCGATGTTCACGACGAGGATGCCGAACAGCGCGAAACCCCGTAAGGCGTCGACGGAGGCGATCCTCGCTGCCGCGAGTGGTGCGTCCGGCCTGGCGGGAGATGTCCCCTGTGTCCTCATCGAGGGACATCATCCCGCACAACCTGAGTGTTTCCTGTGAATTCAGTTATTTTGCGCGATGTAGATGAACCGCTCGACGATCACCGCGAGGGCGATCGCGAAAGCCGGCACCGCCAGGAACAGCAGGCGTTTGCGCGCCCTCGGCGCCCGGGTCGGGCCGTTCAGCCGGATGATCTCGTAGCTGAAGAGAGTGAGCCAGGTCACGGCGAGTGCGGCGATGCCGACCGGCGTCCACGGCGTCGTGGGGTCGCCGCGCCCCTTGTAGGGGTTCGGCTCGGGGATCTCGGTGCCCCTGACGAACTTCTTCCAGGTGTAGAGCGCCGCGTCCTCGTTCGAGAGCACCTTCTTCAGGTCCGGCGACTTGTCCAGCGCCGCACGGAAGCGCTCGCCCCAGTCCTCCGGGAAACCCTCGTTGAGCTGCAGATAGCTCACCTGGCCGCGGCTCACCATCAGGTAGGAGTTACGCGGCTGCGTCTTGAGCTTCTCCACGGCGTTGTCGATCCGCGACGGGTCCTTGAACACCAGCGCCTGTTCGGCGAAGTTGACCCGCTCCACGTCCCGCTCGCCCCACGGCAGCGTCGGCGTGACCTCCGGGCCCTCCTTCGGCACCAGGTAGAGCACCTTCGCGCTGGGCTTGTCGTGGTCGTAGACGTAGTGCAGCGCGGCCACCTCGCCGGTGGTGACCCGCTCGAACTTCTCGTTGCCGTACCGCGCCAGGAAGAACGCCATCGCGAACATGATCGCGAAGCAGGCGGCCAGCACCAGCGAGATCTTCTTGGTCAGCTCGGGGTTGAAGCGCACGTTCCGCTTGCGCAGCGGCACGGTCTCCTCGCGCACGTCCGCGCTGTCGGCCGGCAGGTTCGGGAAGAACGCGTACGCGGCCAGCAGGCACGCGCCCGGCAGCGCGAACATGTAGATGCGCAGCCCGATCTCGCCGCCGTAGCTCTGCAGGCCGAGCGCCAGCACCGGTACGCACAGCAGGATCAGCGCCGACCGGTCGAACACCCCGCGCCGCAGCCGCCGGAACAGCCCGGCCGCCGCGCAGGCCAGGATCGCCGCGAGGATGCCCAGCCGGGCCTGCAGCACCAGCGCGTGCGCGGGGTCGCTGCCCTCGATCCGGTCGCCGGTGTTGCTCTGCAGGTTGGCCAGGATGTTGCCCAGGCCGCCGAAGATCGTGTCGATCTGGCTGGCCCAGAAGCCCACCGTCATGTAGCTGATCCAGGCCAGCACGATCAGCCCGAGGAAGAACGGCAGCGCCCACGTCAGCGTGGTCCGCTTGAAGATCAGGAACGCCGTCACCACGCCGAGCATCATGAACGGCGTGATCTGGTGCGAGGCCACCGACGCCACGAACAGCGCGATCAGCATCATCAGCATGAGCAGCTTGTCGGCCCTGAACGTGCCCGTGTTGGCCAGCTCGCCCGGCGTCATCGCGTCCAGCTTGCCGAGCAACTTGCGCAGGCCCTTCGGCGGGACCGGCTTGGTCCGCGTCTCCACCCGGCCGAACCAGCGCAACAGGATCGCCACGAACGCCAGATAGAGGGCGAAGGTGAAGCCTTGTGGCGAGAAGTAGTCCTGACCGATCCACTGCACCAGCACGAACAGCAGCGCCGCGAACCACCTGGCCCGCGTGGTGGCCACCACCTGACGCAGGATCAGCACGAACGGGAGCAGGTAGAGCAGGTTGGACAGGAGCGGCGTCCACTGCAGGATCGTCGTCATGTCGCTGATGCCGGCGGCCTTCGTCACGAACGCGAACAACGCGAAGAAGCCCGGCCAGCCCATGCGGGCGTCGATGTTGATCGCCGTCTCGCCGGTCCTGCCGATGAACTCCACGAAACCGGCGTGGATGTAGGCCGTCGGGAAGCGCGGCTCCTCCGCCACCAGGGCGCCCGCGCCGTGCAGCGCGAACGTGATGGCGGCGATCTGGAACAGCAGCAGGAACTTACGGTCCGTGCTCTGGGAGACCGTGACGAAGAACGACACGAGCATGATCAGGATGGCGATGAACGCCGAGGTCGGCAGCGCCGAGATCAGGCCCAGTCCGTCGATGTCGGCCGGGTTGACCCCGCGCAGGGGGCCCGGGGGCACCTTGAGCGCGAGGATGTACATGACCAGGCCCTCAAGGGTCAGCAGCACGGGCAGCCACTTGGGCGCACTCGCGATCAGCGCCCCGGCCCTCGCCCGCAGCGTCCCGGGCTTCGCGGGGGCCTGCTGCGTCTTGCCCTGCGGCCGCCCCTGCGCTTCGCCCTGCGGCGGAGGTCCGGCCTGAACCGGCGCCCCCTGCGGACTCTGCGCGGGCGCACCCCCGCCGGGCGGCGGCGCGGTGGCCGGCCGCACCAGATCCTTGAGACTGTGCGCCGCCCCGGCTCCTGCGCTGCCGGGTGCCGCACCACCGAGGGCTGCTCCGGTCGCGGGCCCACCGGACGGATGAACCCCCGCGACCGCACCTCCGGCACCAGGCCCGGCCTGAGCGGGCGCCGCCCCGGCAGCCCCCGCCTTGCCCGGGTCACCGGCGACTGGGGTGCCGGGAGCATCGGTGGACGGTGTGCCAGAAGCCGGAGTGCCGGTGGCGGACGTGCCGGTGGGCTGGACCTTCATCGGCTGGGTGCCGGCTACGGGGCTCGCCGTGCTCGGCCGTGCCTGTGCCGGAGTCGTGCCCTTGGCGGGCGTTCCGGGCTTGGTGCCGGTGCCGCCGGGCGGGCGCGGGCTTTCCGGCTTCGGGCCGGTGGCGGGACGGGAACCGCCGGTCGGCTCAGCGTCGCCGGACGGCTGAGGGCCAGAGGGCTGGGGGCCGCTTGGCTGAGGGGTGCTGGACGGCTTTGAAGGCGCGCCTGGCTTCGTCGCAGTGGTCGCCTGAGCCCCAAGGGCCCCTTGCTTCCCACCGGCCGTCTGAGGCCCGCTGGGCGGCTGCGAGCGCAGCCCGGGCCGGGTGGGAACCGCCCCGTCGTCGCCGGCCCGCCCCGTGGGCGGTTGGCCGATGTGCAGCGGCGAAGGCAGCCGGATCGCCGTGGTCTGGTCGGCGCTCGCCTCGGAACCGTCGTCGGCGGGCCCGCCGGAAGGACCGCCGGAGCCCCCCGACGAGCTGGCCGAGTGCCCAGAAGAGCCGGCCGAGTTCCCCGAAGGGCCGGCGGAGTCTCCCGGAGAACCGGTGGCGCTCCCCGAAGAGCCGGTGGCGG
This sequence comes from Nonomuraea sp. NPDC048882, assembly GCF_040649755.1. Classification (NCBI taxonomy): domain Bacteria; kingdom Bacillati; phylum Actinomycetota; class Actinomycetes; order Streptosporangiales; family Streptosporangiaceae; genus Nonomuraea; species Nonomuraea sp. NPDC048882. Next base: position 108,989 of record NZ_JBEZGB010000007.1, on the reverse strand, counting down.
TCTTGGGCGCGTTGGCAGGGTTCGTGGAGGAGTCGGTGTCGCCGGAAGAACCGGCGGTGCTCTCGGAGGAGGCAGCGGTGCTCTTGGGGGAGTCGTCAGCCGCGCCGGAACCCTCGCCCGCGGGCGGAGGGTCGAACGTCAGCTTCGGGATGACTCCCGTAGCTTCCGGATCGAAGGGCACGTCTGACTCCTCCTTGTCCGCGCGCACGTCCTCACGTACGTCGTCCCCGCGCACGTCCGGAGAGCCGGTGCCCCCGGTTGCCATGCCATCGCCGTCCCGTTGCCTCACGTTGACCATCATGCGGCCCCGGACGACCCCTGGGTGACAGTCGGCCTACCGCTTTCGCCGTACTTGAGAATTTTGCGAAGATTTCCGAAGATCAAAAGTGCGACGAGTACCTCGCTGAGGAGCAATCCGTACCCCACCGCGTTCACCCCGAAGTACGGGAACAGCGCCAGGGTGGACACCAGCACCGCCACCGCCAGCCCGATCTGGACGGCGGCGAGCGTGCGCGCCTTGCTCTGCGCCCGCAGCGCACTCAGATAGACCTCGATCAGCACCCGAGGCAGCACGGCCAGCGCCATCAGCCGCAGCAGCGTCGTGCCCTCCTCGGCGAACTCCGAGCCGAAGATGCGCAGGATCAGCGGCGCCCCGAGGATCGCCACCGTGATGATCGGCGTGACGATCATGAAGGCCCGCCGCAGCGCCCGCTGGCAGTTCTCGGCCAGTTTGGCGCGATCCAAAGAGCCCTCGACGGTCAGCGACACCGCCATGTTCATGGCCAGCAGCTCGATCATGCTGGCCAGCGTGTGCGCCATCGAGAAGCGCCCGAACGTGGCCTCGCCCACCTGCGTGGCGACGACGACGGGCACCAGGTAGACGATCGCCAGGATCGACAGGGTGCCGGGGAAGTCGCCCGCCAGGAACCGGCCGACCTCCCGCAGCCGGGGCGGTTCGTGGACGGGGGCGGCCTGCTTGAGATGCCGGGGCACCACGACGCCGAAGATCAGCCAGTTGACCGGGATCAGCGCGAGCGCGGTCGGGATCACCCACGAGACGAAGACGCCGCCCGACGGCAGAGCCCCCGCCAGGGCGACCAGCAGCCCCATCTTGACCAGGCCGAAGATCAGGTTGTTCATGGGCACGAACGTGGCCCGGCGCAGCCCGGTCAGCACCACGTCCTGCAGCGTGAACACGGCCCACACCACGACGGAGGCCAGGAAGAACAGCCCGGGCCCGAACCCGCCGAGCACCTGGTACGTCTGCCCCCACAGCGGCAGCGTCAGCAGGAAGCCGAGCGCGGCGACCCCGCCCGTGGCGGCGGCCAGGCCGTACCCGCGCAGGATGAGCTCGGGCGTGCGGCGGCCCGCCACCGGCAGAAAACGGGCCAGCGCGCCCACGAACCCCAGTGCGGTCAGTGACGCGAACAGCCGCATCGCCGTGATGACCGCCTGACCGCGGCCGAACTCCTCGGGCGTGTAGAAGTGGGCGGCCAGCAGCCAGTAGCCCATGCCCAGCACGCCCGTGACGACGGTGTTGGCCATGAGCGCGTAGCCCTGCCGGAACAGCGGGTTACGCAGGTCGGTGCGGACCTTCGCCCAGACGCTAGACATTTCCGCGCACCCGCTGCAGCCCGTACCTCGTCCTGCGCACGACCGCGTACCCCTTGGTGAGGATGCGCTCGCGCAGGTAGATGAGGGGTACGGCGTTGCCTTCCACGGCGCGCTTGAACATGTTGATGGTCGTGCCCTTGCCGACCGTCAACCGGGGGATGGCGAGCATGTCGTGCCGGTCGGCGGCGATCGTGTTGCTCACGGCGCAGGCGGCGAAGTAGCCGGCCTTGCGCACCTCGCGGCGGACGCGGGCGCTCGAATATCCGTAGGGGTAGGCCATGGTGGCGACCGGCGCGCCGATCTTCTCCTCCAGCAGGCCCTTGTTCTTGCGCAACTCCTGCCGCAGGTCCTCCATGCGGAGCTGGTCGAGCTGCGGGTGGCTGTGGCTGTGGCCGCCGATCTCGATGCCGGTCTGGGCGGCCTCGCGGGCCTGGCCCCAGGACAACATGTCGTCGAGGGCCCTGCCAGCGGCGTCCTTGCCCGCGTCGGACACCCAGCCGCTGGTCAGGAAGACCGTGGCGGGGAAGTTGTAGCGTTCGAGCAGGGGCAGCGCGTGGCTGTGGAAGTCGGCGTAGCCGTCGTCGAACGTCACCACGATCGGCTTGTCCGGCACCGAGCGGCCGTTGTTCTTGTTCAGCGAGGCCACCAGGTCGCCCAGCGTGAGCGGCGTGAAGCCGCTCTCGGACAGGTAGGCGAGCTGCTCGGCCAGGTCGCCCGGCCGCACCGCGTGCGGCCTGGTCTCGTCGTTGGGCGCGTCGGTGACCGAGTGGTACATCAGGATCGGTACGCGGATCATGATCGTGCCGCCTTCAGCCGTACGGAACCGACGACGTAACCCCAGGTCGTCCAGGCCAGCCCGATCACGATCGCGGCGGCCCGGCCGAGCCCGCCCACGTCGCCGCGCAGCGCCTCGCCGACCCCGCGCAGCGCGCCGAGCGGCAGCGTCTTCAGCGCGTGCGCCCGCTCGCTGGACAGCCCGTCCTGGGTGCCGACCTCGCGCGTCACCAGCGCCTTCGACAGCCCCTCCGCGTAGCACCTGGACCTGAAGTACGCGAACCGCTCGCGCGCCGTGGACACCTTGTGCCCGATCACGGCGCGCGGCTCGAACAGCATCACCGAGCCCGGTCTGCGCTGGCTCAGCCTGATGCAGAACTCGGTCTCCTCGCAGCCCAGCGGGCGCGACTTGCGGCCCTGCACGCTGCGCCCGATGCCGCTGTGGAACCCGCCCACCTCGGACACGGCGTCACGCAGGAAGGCGGCGTTGCCGCCCATGACGTTGCGGATCGGCGCCCTGACCGCGGGCATGCCGCGGTAGGTGCAGCCGACCGTCCAGTCGAACTCGTACGGGAACCACCGCGGCCGCCGGCCCGACGCCCACAAGGGGTCGGTCCGGCCGCCGACGCCCACCACGCCGGGTTCCTGGAAGCCCTCCTCCAAAGCCTCCAGCCACCCGGCGTCGGCGACCGCGTCGTCGTCGAGGAAGGCCACGATCTCACCGTTGGCCGTGGCCACACCGGTGTTCTTGCCTCCTGACAACCCCTGCTCGTGCGTGTTCTCCACCACGATGGCCTGCGGGTACTCAAGCTTGAGCTTGAGGTGCAGGTCCGGGTTGTGGTCGACCACCAGGATCAGCTCGTGTGCCGGGCGTGTCTGGTTCTCGACCGACTCGACTGCCTGCCTGATGTCCTCCCACCGCTCGTCGGTGTAGACGCAGATGACAACAGACGTGTTCACAACGGTCCTCTTTTTTATGCGACGCCTCGGTCAGCGGCGGGAGTGGCGGTGGGCTCAGGCTGAGGGGGAGCGGGCTGGCGACGCCACTCCTTCAGGATGGTCTTGAGCACGCGGAAGCCATCTCGTACGACGTGAAGGTTGCTCTCGCCGTGGATGCGGTTGCGCTCGTGACTCGGCACCTCGTGCACCTTCAACCCGGCCTTGGCCGCCCGCACGTTCATCAGCGTCTCCACCTCGAAGCCGTCGCAGTCGAGGTCGAGCGTGTCGAGGTGGCGGGCCCAGAAGGCGTTGTAGCCGTAGCACAGGTCGGTGTACTGGGTGCGGTACATCACGTTGACGATGCCGGTGAGCACCTTGTTGCCGAGCCGCCGGTTGATCGTCAGGTCGTCGCTGCCGCCTCCGGCGGCGTAGCGCGAGCCCTTGACGAAGTCGGCGCCGGTCACGAGTGCCCCGACGAAGTTGATGATCTCGCGGCCGTCGGTCGAGCCGTCGGCGTCGATCATCACGATGATGTCGCTGGTGCACGCGGCGAAGCCGGCGGACAGGGCGTCGCCCTTGCCCTTGCCGGTCTGCGTCACGACTTTCACGTTGGGCCGCAGCCGCTTGGCCACGGCCACCGTGTCGTCCACGGAGTTGCCGTCGACGAGCACGATCTCGTCCACCCACTGCGGGATGGTGGCGAACACGTGGGGCAGGTTCTCGGCCTCGTTCATGGCCGGGACGACCACGCTGACCGTCGGTGAGATGGCCAGGTGCGGCGTCACGGGGGTGAAGCTCGAAGGCGGCGGCATCGAGCGGAGGGGCGAGGAGTGAACCTTGCCGTTGTGCTTGGTGATCTCGGGACTCATGGCGAGGGAAATCCTTCCGGGGCCCTACGGTGCGAACCGGACGGTGTCATCCCCGGGTGCTGCGGGAATGGCGAAGCCGGCGAACGGTGCATCGGAGGGTCCTGTGCGTGTGAGGGTGTGCTGTGCCGGGGGTCTTTCTGGGGCGGAACGCGGGCGCTCCGTTTGCTGCTGGGTTACGTGTTGGGTGACTCCTGTTGCTGCATGGAACTGCGCACCCGACCGAAACCCTTGAGTACACGGTCGGCTGCCCTATAGAGAGACGGCCGATCCATGACAATTGTTCGGGCTTTGTTGAAAGGAGTTCGGCCCATCCAGTGAACCGTTGCCGCCGGGGACGGTCTTGAGATGCGGCCCTCGGCGACATACAGGACGCCGCTCTTGAGCCAGTCCTTGTACTCCTTGCCGCCCTTGCCCATGTCGACCATGTGCAGACCGGCGTTCGCGGCGGCCTCGGCCATCTGGAGATGGTGGACGATGCCCGGCGAATAGCGGCCGAACTCGGTGTCGTAGGCGGGGAACCACCCTACAAGCGTGGTCGCCGTACGGAGGCCGAAATGCCCGGCCACCGGGACGTCCCCGGCATACAGCATGGTCAGGACGCCCGCGAAGTCCGATGAGTTCTCGGCATGCATCATGTCGGTCAGCTCGACGATCCACGGCTGGGCGAACCTGTCGACCCGTCCGGTCCTGCGGTACTGGTCGGACTTCCAGTTGAGCAGGGTCCGCAGCACCTCGGGATCGGCCGAGGACCACTCGAAGCGCAGCCCGCCCTGCTCCCTGCCGAACTTCCGCTCCTTGTAGCGGACGGTCTTGAGGTTCTTCGGCGAGTTGGTCTTGACCTGTTCGAGCCAGGCGTCGAAGCCGGCCGTGAAGTCCATCACCGGCGCGGGCCGCACATCGGTCTCGTAAGGGGCGAACGTCGGCTGCCCCGCGACCAGGTGGTCGAAGTCGAAGACGCTGAGCTTGCAGGCACGCAGCAGGGCCTTGGCGTCGAGCCGCAGGTCCTTTTCCGCGATCAACCCGTGGCACGTGGTCAGGAAGCCGCCGAGCGGCTTGCCGATGCCGAAGCTGTGCCGCTCGTACGGGAAGAATCCCTTGATGCCGCCGCCATCGGAGATGACCGCCACCCTCACGTAGTCGCGCAAGCGGTCCATCGCCACGGCGAACTCGACCGACAGGAACGGGTTGTCCAGACTCGGGTCGGCCTTCTGCAGCTCACGCCATCGGGCCCGCTCGGAGTCTCCGAGCTCTCCCGGCCGAACTACCTGGATGTTCACCTTGCCCTGGCCCCCTGTTCGGTCTGCATGTTCTTCCCCCGGTACAACACGCGAAGCACGTACATGAACCCTCCGAGCACGGCGACCGTCGCGACGCCGGCTCGGGGTGACCACGCGTTGAAGAGCAGCATGGCCTCGGCTAGGAGCACGTTCAGTACGAGGCTCGCGGCGGCTCCTACTGATAGTGCGGCAAGGGGATCACGATCACGCAACAGTCCCACCACTGCCGCCCCAGGAACCACCAGAAGGAACAGGGAGATCAGGAACGGGCGCAGCGGCGTCTCGATGTCGAACAGCGCGATGACCGCCCCCGCTATGCAGGCGAGCGCCACCAGCCAGGCCAGCGCTCTGCGATGCTGCTTGAGCATTCCTGTTTATCTCCCGCTCCTACTGGTCGAGCGCGTTTGATCGCAGTTCATGGGACCAATCCGCGCGTGGACACGTCAATGCCGACGCTTGGCGACGCACTCCGGTTTACCGCAGGCGGAGACTTCTTCGTGTGACGTTAAACACACGGTCAAGAGATCGTCTGCCCCGACGCCGTCCCCAAGCACACCAGGATGCCCTATGTGGCCTAGGATCTTCGACTCAGGGCCCGATATATGCCTATTTGTCGATCAATCCTGTGGATCTACTGTGAGTTTCCACCCGTTTTGCACATCAGTCGTGCAGCGGTTCGCTCGTCGAGGACGTCCGCAGCTCCTGGTCGGGTGAATCGGGGCCCGAGGTCGGCTCCCCGGTGACCGACGGCTCGTCACCGGGCGGGTCGGAGGCGCTCGGGGCGTCTTGCCCGCGCCAGGAGAGCGAGCAGGTGGCGGTGCCGCCGTTCGAGGTGAAGGCGACGCGGCCGCTGCCAGAGCCGCTCGGGTCGACGACCGTGACCATGAGCGTCACCGAGGCGCCCCGCCTGATCGACCCGCTGGCCGGGAACACGTCCAGCCCCTGCGAGGCCGTGGCCACCCAGGAGACGGCGGCGTTGCGGGCGCTCAGCCCGATCTTGGCCGCGCCGTCGATCCCGTCCGGGCACGAGGCGCCCAGCCTGGCGGCGGGCGCCGCCCTGCGCCGGGTGGGAGCGGGGCGAGCCGAGCGTCCCGTGGCCGGTCTGGTGCTCGGCCGGGTGGCGGCCGGCGGCGCGTCCGGCGTGCGGGTCCGGCTCGGCGTCGGCGTCGGTGTTGGGGTCGGCGTCGGATCCGGCTCCTCTTCCTCCTCGAACGACGGCGCCGGGCTCTCCTCGGCGGGGAGCGTGGGGGAGGGGAGCGGACGCAGCGTGGTCGTGTCGGAGGACTCACCGCCGTTGATCACCACCACGGCTCCCGTGGCGGCCAGCAGGCAGACGCCGGCCAGCACGAGCGGCCCCATGCGGCGCGGCCGGCGGCGGCGCGTGCGCCGGTCGGCCGGCACGGGGAACCCGGTCCGGTCGAAGTTGTCGCCCAGGTCGGTGATCAGCACGCGCGTCTGGTCCAGCTCGGGCTTGACGCACGTGTCGATCACCCGGCGGCGCAGCGAGATCCTCGGGTAGGCCACCGGCACCATCTCCAGCAGCCGCGCGGCGGAGACCTGCCGGTGGCGCCGCTCGGTGCACACCTCGCACCCGCCGATGTGCCCCGACAGCCGCCGGCGCAGCAGCGGGGTGAGCGGGCCCTCCCAGGAGTCCACCATCGCCGACAGGTCGGGGCAGTGCGCCCGGCCGACCCTGGCCAGCACCACGGCCGCGGCGGCGATCTCCAACTGGTCGCGGGCCCGGCCGAGCCTGGCCGCCGCCTGCCGGGAGGTCAGGCCGAGCACCGCGGCGACCTCCGACGGGGTCAGGTCGTGGCGCAGCGAGAGTTCGAGCACCTCGCGCTCGCCGCCGCTCAGCTCGCCCAGCGTCTCGTGGACCAGGTCGGCCAGCTCGGGGTCCTCGTGCTCGTCCGGTTCGGGCAGTGGCAGGCCGCCCGCCGGGGTGCCGCTGCGGCGGGCCAGCCTGGCGCGTACCTGGAACCTGGTCAGCGCGTACAGCCAGGGCCGCAGTCTGGCCGGGTCCTTGAGCCGGCCCACGCACTGCTGCGCGGTGACCAGCGCGTCGTGCACGGCGTCGGCGGCCAGGTCGTCGGCCCGGGAGAGGAAGAAGGCGTAGTCGTGCAGCCGCTCGGCGTAGGAGTCGTACAGCTTGGCGGGAGCATCGCTCTCACCCCGGCTCAGAGCTTCGACGAGCTGCTGATCGGCGGCACGATCGATGGTCGGCCATCCAGGCACGGATTCCCTCCCCGCGGGTAGCACAGGCGCTTCGGCCCCACGCGGAGAGGACGCGGCCGTCAACAGGCCGGTTCGCCCTTCATGCCCAATGGGCATGAAGGGGGCGGATCACCCGTCGCAGTTCGGCGTGCAGAGGCGGCGCTCCATGCCCTGGAGGAAGAAGTCGCGCACCTGGAGGATGTCCTCGGCGATGTACGCCTCGCCGCCCGTGGCCTTGGCCAGGGTCTCCATCTGCTTCTTGCCCTTCTTGGCGTCCGGCCCGAACGCGATGAGCAGGATGGAGATCGGCCGCTTCGGGTTGTAGGTCTTGTTCAGGTACTGGATGATCTCGGCGTTCTTCACGCCGCCGTCGGGGTCGTCGTTGCCCGCGCCGTCGGTGAGGATCAGCAGCGTGTTGACCTTGTCCTGCTGGTACGTCTTCGTCAGCTGCCCGTAGGCGGCCTTGACCGTGTCGTTCAGCCCGGTGTCGCCCGTGGCCTTGGCCCGCATCTGGGCGAGCGTCCTGCCCATCACGTCCTTGCGCAGCACCCCGTTGATCGACTCGCTGAGCGGCCCGACAGGGACGTTCTCCTTCCAGTCCTTGCCCTTTCCGTCCAGGTGTGTGGAGAACGTCCACAGACCGATCTCGGATCCGGCGGGGAAGAGCCCGAGGCCCTCAGCGGCGATCTTGTTGATCGCCTGCATGCGCGTCATGCCCGTGCCGGGCACGGGCAGCGCCATCGTCCCGGAGACGTCGAGCAGGGTCAGCAGGCGGGTGCCGAGGTTCAGCCTGGACCAGGTCTGGACCATCCGCCCCACGGTCGCGCCGTCCGGCGGGTCCAGCGCCACCGGGGCCTCGGGGGTGAAGCCCTTGTCCTCCGACAGCGCGTCGCCGGCCTTGCCGTCCGCGCTGCGGAACCCGGCCGCGCGCAGGACCTTCTTGGCCGACTCCGAGGAGAGCTCCTGCTTGAAGTCCGTCGCGGCCTTCAGCACGCCCGTGTCCTTGGTCAGGATCGTGACGGGGTAGTCGAGGCTGAGCGTGCCCTCCTTGGGATAGAGGGCGACCACCGGGGCCTCGGGCTTCTTGACGTTGTGCGCGTGGATGGCCTGCTCGGTGGTGACGCCCACCGGCACCCTGCTGCCGGACTTGACCGTGAGGCTGGCCAGCAGCGCCGTCGAGTCGGGCGCGAGCTGGCCCGACAGCTCCTTGAGCGCGCCCACCAGCGCCTTGTCCTGGCCGGCCTCCTTGGCCGTGCCGGCCGCGGCCAGCAGCGCCGCCAGGCCGGCGGAGTTCTTCTGCGGGTCGAGCGCGAGCACCCGCACCTTCCTGCCGGGGCCGTCCACGTTGGCCACGTTCGCCGCCGAGACCATGGCGGTCCAGCTCGGCTGCAGCGCCCCCGACAGCTTCTGGGCCGACGCCTTCGCCGCCGCCAGCACCACGGGGGAGCTCGCGATCGAGCCCTCCACCTGCGGCAGCGTGTCCTTGCCCGAGATCGCGCGCATGCTCTCCATGAGCAGGCTGGAGTCGGCCACCCAGAAGTCGGCCTTGGCCTTGCCCGCCGCCAGCGCGTTCGCGGTCCTGGCCGCCGCCTCCTTGGCCACCGACACCTCGACGCACTTGCTGTCGATCGAGTGCATGGCCTTGTTGTAGGTGCCGGCGATCTTGTTCAGGGCGGGCTGGATGTCCGGGGTGGCCACCACGCGCAGCGGCAGCTTGCCGGCCGAGCAGTCGTGGTCCCGGTTGAAGATGACGAAGGCCGCGACACCGAGGAGCACGGCCATGGCGACCGCTCCGGCCAGCGGTACGAGCACTCTGCCGCGGCTGTTCTTGGACCGCCTGCGGGGAGGGGGTTCGCTGGCCCGGTAGCCGTCGTCGAGCTCGTCTGTGCGGTGTCGCCCCACGATGTCCTCTTAGGTTGCTTGAGACCTTCCGGAGACCCTAGCGGGAGTTGCTCCGCAATACTCCGGGAACGATACTCGGTGCGGTCTGTGTGGCAAAACAGCCCTTTTGGTGCGGCGATTACCGAGCGTGGCGGTCAATGGCAACAAGTGTGACCACCCCAGGCGCGCTTTCCCTCTCGTACGGCGACCACCGCCAGCACCACCGCCACCACCGGATCCACCCACCACAGGCCCATCGTGTTGAGCCACAGACCCGCGAGCACGCCCGCCGCCATGGCCGCGCAGATGAGGTTCTGCGTGCCCTCGCCCGCGGTGGCCGCGGAGGCCAGCCGCCGGCCGAGCCGCCGCTTGGCCAGACCCAGCGCCGGCATGCCGGCCAGGCTGAGCGACGTCACCACGATCCCCAGCGCGCTCGGCACCGCCCGGTGGCCCGCGTCCAGGTCGTGCGCGACGTGGAGGATCAGGTAGGGGGCCAGCAGCCAGAAGCTCAGCGCCACCAGCCGCCGCGCGGTGCTCTCGGCGCTGGACGACAACGTACGGGCGCCGGTGAACCGCCACACCACGATCAGGCTGGCCACCGCCTCGACCAGCGCGGTCAGGCCCCAGCCGATGAGCGCGACAGAATGCGCGGCCAGCCCCGCCGCCAGGCCGAGCGTGCTCTCCACGCCGAGCCAGACCAGCGTGGCCACCGAGAGCGAACGAGCGGTCCGCGCGGCCCGCAGCCACTCGGCTGACGCGGCCGGATGCTCATGAATTCGCTGATCAGGCACCATGAACCCCCGAACTCCCGGCTATCCGGCCGTCGACAGCGATCTGTACCGTACCCATCGCACTCCGTGACCTCGCACGGCGGTGGCAAAGGAAGGTCAAGCTTCGGCCGCATAATGAGCCTTTGATCGCCGAATGATCACCGAATGCTTAGGTGAGTGGAGATCCGGGGGGATTTCGTGCCGTTCACGCCCAGCCACATCGCCGCCGTCGTACCGCTGATCGCGTCGTCCCGGCTGCGCCGGATCGTCGATCCCTGGGCACTGGCGATGGGCGCGATGGTCCCCGACCTGCCGATCTTCCTGCCGTTCCTGCCCGACTACACCGACTGGCACTCCTGGCTCGGCGTGGTCACCATCGACCCGCTCGCGGTCCTGATCCTGCTCCCCTTCTTCCACCTCGTCCTGCGCGACCCCCTGATCTCCCTCCTCCCGCCCGCGCTGGCGGGCCGCGCCGCCCTGCTGACCCCCGAGCGCCCGCGCCCGCTCCCCATGGTCGCGGGAGCCGTGGCCGGAGCCGCCACCCACGTGCTGTGGGACAGCTTCACCCACTCCACGGGCCCGGCGGAGTGGGGCGCGTGGCTCTCCGTCTCCGTCTTCGGCGTGATCAGGCTCTTCCGCCTCCTGCAGTACACCTCGTCGGCGATCGGCCTGACCCTGGTGGTGTGGTGGGCCTGGCGCGGGCTGTCCAGGATGCCCGCGGCGCCCGTGCCCGACCGGCTGCGCGTCTCCGCCCGCACCCGCCTGACCGTCCTCGCCGGCTCCGCCGCCGGCATCGTGGCCGGCGCCCTCCTCTGGCCCCTGGTGGACGCACCCAACCCGAAGTTCGGCCTGGCCAGTGTGATCACCAAGACGGGCGCGGGCACCGTGATCGGCCTCTGCCTGGTGCTCGTCTGCTACGCGCTCGTCTGGCAGGTCAGGCGGCGCATGGCAGTATCGGAAGGTGCTTGAGTACGTCACCGCCGCCGACGACCCGCGCCTCACCGACTACACCCGGCTGAGGGACGTGGAGCTGCGCAAGAGCCTGGAGGCCGAGCGCGGCCTGTTCCTCGCCGAGGGCGAGAAGGTGATCAGGCGGGCCATCGGCGCCGGCTACCCGATCCGCTCCGTCCTGGCCACCCGCCGCTGGCTGGCGTCCCTGGAGGACGTGCTCGGCGACGCGACGGTCTACGTGGCGGACGACGCGACCATGTCCGCCATCGCGGGCTTCCCGGTCCACCGCGGCGCCCTGGCCTCGATGGAACGCCTGCCGCTGCCCGCCGTCGAGACCCTGCTGGAGGGCGGTGTGCGCCGCCTGCTCGTCCTGGAGGACCTGGTCGACCACGCCAACGTGGGGGCGATCTTCAGGTGCGCCGCCGCGCTCGGGGTCGGCGGCATCGTCCTGTCGCCGCGCTGCGCCGACCCGCTCTACCGCAGGGCGGTGAAGGTCGCGATGGGCGCGGTCTTCTCGATCCCGTACGCGCGCATGGACGACTGGTTCGAAGGGCTGTCCACGCTGCGCAAGGCCGGTTTCCAGACCCTCGCCCTGACCCCGGACCAGACGGCCACCCCGCTCGACACGGTCTCGTTGTCCGAACGGGTGGCGCTGCTGCTGGGCTCCGAGGGCGACGGCCTGTCCTCCCACTGGCTGCAGGAGGCCGACGAGGCGGTGTGCATCCCGATGAGCGCGGAGGCGATGGCGGCGGGGGTCGACTCGCTGAACGTCGTCGCGGCGGCGGCCATCGCCTGCCATGGGCTCATGCGGTCCACCTGACCGCCGCCTGAGGCCGCCGCGCTCGTCAGTCGCCGGATCCGCCCGGGGACCCGCCCGCGGGCTCGTTCGCGGACTTGTCGGGGACCACGGTGAGGCTGACGAGGTGGCGGGTGCGGCCGTCGCCTGGGCCGGTGCTCGTGCGGCGGGTCACCACCTCCTCGATCTCCGCGGCCAGCTCGGCGCACTCCTCCTCGGTCAGCCAGACCGCGGCCTGACGGCACAGCAGCCCCTCGCGGGCGGGGTCGGCGTCGTCGCGGGCGAGATAGCGGTCGACGTCGGCCATCAGAGCGCCGCTGTACAGGGCGAAGGCGCGCTGGTAGTCGTCCTTCGTCATGCTCGAACGCTCCTCCGCGTCCAGGAGCGACCTGTCCCCGCGGACCCGGTAACCGCGTTCGACCACGCCGCGGACGCGCCTCTCGCTCACCACCTCCAGGAAACCGGCCTCGGCGAGGGCGGCGACGTGCCGGTACATGGTGGCGGGCGGGACGTCGGGCAGCCGCTCGCGCAGCTGGGCCGTGGTCAGCTCGTCGGCGCCGAGCATGGTCTGCATGATGCGCAGTCGTACGGGATGGAGCAGATGATGTGCGGTTGCCATGTCCCCATGTTCTCATGTTTGATAGCATTATCGAAATCGATAACAATCGGATCGGAAGGCGCAGCCATGCCCGAGATCGACATGACGGTGACAGCGGACGACGGAACCCCCCTGGCCGGCACCCTGACCCTCCCCGCCGGGCCGGGCCCGTACCCCGCCGTGCTCCTGCTGCACGGCTCGGGCCCGCTCGACCGTGACGGCAACACCCGCAAGGCCGCCATGAACCTCGGCCGCCCGCTCGCGGACGCTCTGGCGGCGGCGGGCATCGCCACCCTGCGCTACGACCGGCGCGGCACCGGCGCCACCCCCGGTGCCTGGCGCGCCGCCGGCTTCACCGGCAACCGCCAGGACGCCGCCGCGGCCCTGCGCGCGCTGTCGAGCCACCCCGCCATCCGGCCCGAGGCCGTCGGCGTCGTCGGTCACAGCGAGGGCGCGACCCACGCCATGGCGCTGGCCGCGCACCACGGGGCCCGCGCCGCGGTGCTCCTGGCGGGCTACGCGCGATCGGGTGAGGACGCCCTGCGCGGGCAGGCGCGCTCGGTCGCCCAGACCCTGCCCGCCCCCTTGCGAGCGCTGCTGCCCGCCCTGGCCGGCCGCCTGATCGCCCGGATCAAGCAGACCCGCACGGACGTGGCCCGCGTCGCCGGAGCCCCGGTCAACGCCCGGTGGATGCGTGAGCTGTTCGTCCACGACACCCGCGCCGACCTCGCCGCCATCCGCGTGCCCGTCCTGGCCGTCACCGGCGACAAGGACATCCAGGTCGACCCGGATGATCTGGACGTGGTGCGCCGCCTGGTGCCGGGCCGTACGGAGATCCACCGCGTGCCCGACCTCACCCACCTCCTGCGCCGCGACCCCGGGCGCCCCTCGCTCGGCTCCTACCGCCGCCTCCTGCGTCAGCCGGTCGACCCCGGCGTGCTCACCCTCGTGGCAGGCTGGCTGGCCCGCACCCTCGACGCCGCCCCGGCACGGCGGCCCGGCACGGAACGGACGATCCCCTCCTGACCGCCCTCCTGATCGCCGGGGCGGAGAGGGCGTTTAGAAGCGTGACGCGGGGCACCTGCACACACCACATCGTCGTAAGGAGATGGGATGCAACCCCTGGAGAAGGCCACAGCGCTGGGAATGAGCTTCGTGAGCGGCGCGCTCGCGGTCGCGCTCGCCAAGCGGGTGTGGACGCTGGCCACCGGCCAGGACGAGGCCCCCGACGCCGAGGACCTCGATCGCGGCTGGACGGAGGTCCTCGTCGCGGCGGCCGTGCAGGGCGCGATCTTCGGCCTGGTCAGGGCCGCGGTGCAGCGTACGGGCGCCAGGGCCTTCCAGCGCCGGGGTCGGTAGAAAGCCTGGCCCGCCCCCGGTGCGCGTGTGACCCTGGAGTCATGGAGACCTTATTCGAGCACGCGGGCGGCCAGGACAAGCTGCACGAGTTCATCGAGATCTTCTACCGCAGCCTGCTGGCCGACCCGCTGCTCCAGCCGCTCTTCGGCACGGGCCGGGCCACCCACGTCGATCACCTGACCGCCTTCACGGCGGAGACCTTCGGCGGCCCCGACACCTTCTCCACGGAAATGGGCGGGTTCCCGCTGCTCATCCGCGCCCATCGGGGGTTGCGCATCACCGAGGAGCAGCGGCTGCGCTTCGTCGAGCTCTACATGGCCGCCGCCGACCGCGCGGGCCTGCCCGACGACGAGCCGTTCCGTGCCGCCCTGCGCTCGCACGTGGAGTTCGGCACCGAGGTGGCCAAGCAGAACTCCCACGCCGAGACCGACGATCAGCTCCATCCCCTGCGGGAGGTGCCGCTCTGGGGCTGGGAGTGAAGGCGGTCAGCTCTGGCCGTCGGTGAGCCAGTCGGGATAGCTGTCGATGTCGTGGGTGACCGGCTCGGCCTCGACGGGCGCGTCGGGGGAGGCGTGCCTGATGTGCCGCTCCAGGGCGGCGACCTGCGGGCCGGTCGCGATGAACGTGAGCTGCCAGCCGGGCGCCTCGCGGCCGGGCGTCGCGTCCGGCGCTTCGGCGATGTCGATCGACGTCGCCAGGCCGGAGAAGAGGATGCCGTGAGCCAGCTCCGCCGCCTGCTCGCGGCCTCCGATCGTGGTGCGGACCTCGAAGAATTCCGCCATGAGGTCGTCCTTAATGGGGGAGTGACGGCCTCACCTTACCCGCCGAATGTACGGTGAGCGGTCTTTCGCCGGGAAAGTCCACATACTGAGCATGGCAGGCGTGCACCCCTGGTCAGCACCCGTGCGCTCGCCCGCCGAGGGGGTCGAACGAGGCCGGTCGATGCTGCACAATGTGAACGGTCGATTACTCTGTGCGAATGTCAGGCAGCCGAAAGGGGACCCATGAACGCGGCCCGCATCGTCGCACTCGCCACGGCGGCGAGCACCCCGCTCCTGACCCCGATGCCCGCCACCCCGCTACCGGCCCCGATGTCGGCCACCCCGTCACTGGCTCCGATGTCCGTGCCGGCCACTCCGCTGCTGGCTCCGATGTCCGTGCCGGCCGCCGCGCTGACGTGTGCCGTCTCGACGCCGGCCGGGCGGCCGGTGACCTTCGCGCCCAAGGTCGGGCTGACCCCGCGGCAGGTGACGGCGCGGGCCAACCTGGAGCTCACCGGGTGCTCCTCGCCCGACGGCTCGGCCGCGTTCCTGCGTTCGGGCTGGGCCGTGGTGAAGGCCGGGGCGCAGGCGTCCTGCACCAGTGCCCGTCAGGTGAGGGGCCGGGCGGTGATCACCTGGTTCGGCGCCGACGGCCGTCCCGTCGGCACCTCCAGGCTGCGCGTACGCGCCGACCGCCTTGTGGCCCAGCGCCCGGCCGACACCCTGCTGACCGGTGACGTCGCGGCGGGGTGGCTCGTGGGCGAACGCGTCCAGGGCGGCATCTCACCCGCCACCGCCCTCCTCGGCTGCGCCACCCGTGGCATGTCCGCCCTCCAGGGCGACGGCCGCATCACGTTCGGCTGACCCAGCCACACCGGTTCGCGACCTCACGCCGATCCACGACTTTTCGCTGTCGCACCTGTGGGGACACCTCCGGCCGGCCGGATCAGGCCACGTGGCCGGTCAGCCGAAGGCGATCTGTTCTTCGGCGTAGTCGAGGAGGCGTTCGGCCGTGGTGAAGCGGCGTTCGTTCTGGTCGTCGAGCAGGACGCCCACGACCTTGCGCCCGTTGCGCTCCCCGGCGAACAGCAGGCAGTGCCCCGCCGCGTTCGTGTAGCCGGTCTTCACGCCCAGCACCCCGTCCGCCCGTGACAGCAGTTTGTTGGTGTTCGTCCAGGTGTGCTTCCTGTGCACCTTC
Organism: Nonomuraea sp. NPDC048882; assembly: GCF_040649755.1. Taxonomy (NCBI): domain Bacteria; kingdom Bacillati; phylum Actinomycetota; class Actinomycetes; order Streptosporangiales; family Streptosporangiaceae; genus Nonomuraea; species Nonomuraea sp. NPDC048882. The sequence continues at coordinate 92,988 of NZ_JBEZGB010000007.1, read as the reverse complement.
GTCTTGCTCACCTTGTGCGTCTTGCTGCCCACGACCGCCGTGAACGTGCTGTCCTCCAGCGCCCGCTGCGCCAGCTTGGCCTGGTCGAGGGCCGTGGAGTAGCCGCCGTTGGCCGGGGTCGGCATGCCGTCCGCGTTCGTGTAGCGAGTGTTCGTCAGGCCGAGCGAGCGGGCGGTGCGGTTCATCTTGGCGATGAACGCCTCCTTGCCGGGGCCGTAGTGCCGGGCCAGGGCGTTGGCCGCGTCGGCGCCCGAGGGGAGCATGAGCGCGTACAGCAGGTCGTTGACCGTGAACCGCTCGCCCTTCCTCAGTCCCGCCGTGGCGGCGCCGCCACGGGCGGCGTACTTGACGTCGGTCGCGCTGATCGTGATCGTGTCGCTCAGCCGGGCCTCGCGCAGCACGACGTACGCCGTCATGACCTTGACCAGGCTGGCCACCGGGACCCGCTTCGTCTCCCGCCTGCCGAAGTGGACCGTTCCGGCGGAATCGATGACGTACGCCTCCTTGGCGCCCACCTTGGGGGACTCCGCGGCCATGGCGGGAGCGGATACCCCCACAACCACGGCGACTACCGCAGAACTGATCAAACCCGCAATACGCATGCCCAATATGGTGACAGGAGATCGAGGCTTCGTTTGCTCAACACGTCCATGCGGCGGCATCAGATGGGGGTAAATCTCTTATAGATCCGATATGGCGGGGGGAGGCCACCATGGCAGGAAGATTCATCATCAGTAGGGATGAGCAGGGCGGATACCGGTTCGCGTTGATCGCGAACAACGGGCAGACGCTGGCGGTGGGGGAGGGCTTCCCGAGCAAGGTGGCATGCGTGAACGGCATAGAAACCGTCCGCAGGAACGCTCCCGGCGCCCCCATAGAGGACCCGAACGGCCAGGAGATCGAGGGCGCGTAGCGAGAGTGTCGTCCGGCGGGCGGCTCCGTTACGGTGCGATCATGGCGGCCGTGCTGGCCCGGCCGCTCGGCGAGCTTCCGCGACGTACGTCCTGTGCTTGCTCGCCGACGCCGAGCCCGCCGACGACGTGGCCAAGCTGCTGGCCGGCGAGCGTTGGCGGCTGGTCGAGATGGACACCGGCCACTGGCCGATGTTCTCCCGGCCCCGCGAACTGGCGCGGATCCTGCTCGAAGCAGCCGGGGACTGACCACAGGCCGGCTCCTTCGCCGGTCGGGTCAGGAGGCGAGCGCCTGGTCCTCGGCGGCGCGGCGGCGGCGTCGGCGCCGGACCGTGAGCCAGGCGACGAGCGCGACCACGGCCACCGCCGCGACCGCTGCCGTCATCGGTGAGCGCGCGGCCAGTTCCAGCCAGCCCCACACGAGCGCCGTGAGGCCGAACCACCAGATCGGCGCCCAGGTCAGGCAGCCCAGCGCGCTGGCGACCACGTACCAGGGATAGGAGACGCGCAGCGCGCCCGCGACCCAGGGCAGCGTGTGGCGCAGCATGGGCACCCAGAAGCAGCCGTAGACGGCGAGCGCGCCCCAGCGCTCGACGACGCGTTCGATCTTGGCGATGCGGTCGCGGCCGAGCCTGACGCCGACGCGCGAGTCGTAGAGCTTCTCGCCCAGCCTGCGGCCGACCCAGTAGTAGACCTGGAACGCGCCGAACAGGGCCAGGATCAGGATGGCGCCCACGAGCCAGTAGGGCATCCCCAGGAAGAACGGCTCCGTCGGAGCGGGGACGGCGATCATCGCGCGCCACATGGCCGGCCCACCACCCCTCCACGATCCTTAGGTCAGGCTTACCTTATTTCAGCGGTGGGTCCGGTGCCACACCGGGTTGCAAGCCTTCCGCAAAGGGTGCAACCAACCGACAACCAGGACTCAACCACCCGGCCCCACTCTAAGGGTGAGTAAAAGGGGTGTTGACGATGCCGACCAGAAGCGCAGCCGTCCTGGCCAGTGGAACCACGAACGCCGCCAAGCTGTTCATCGCGGCCCTCGCCTTCACCAGCGCGTACGTCGGCTTCTCCGCCTACAGCAGCGCCGGCTCCGCGGCCGTGTCGTCCGGCCCCGCCACCACGATCACCCTGGCGGCCCGCGAGGTGCCCGTCACCGAGGAGATCACCACCGCCCCCGTGGCGGGCGAGGTCACGGTGAACACCATGGCCGACGGGCAGACCGGCTGCGTCAAGTCGTACGTGGCCCGCAGCCTGCTCATCAACCCCGACCCCGACCGGGGCGTCTCCTACCGCTGGCGGCTGACCCGCTGGAGCCCGGCCACCAAGACCTGGCGCACCTACCTGTCCGACCACGACGGCACCGCCGCCGCCGAGCAGACCGTCCAGTGGCGGCTCCGGGTCACCGGCAACCCGGGCTGGTACCGCGTCGAGCTGAAGATCCAGGGCGCCGAGCCGATCAAGAGCGACCGCTTCCAGGTGAGCTGCTGACCGGCCACTCAGCCTCGTTCCCGATGATCTCCTGACCGGCCGCACGGCCGGTCAGGAGCGGCCGTTGCCGAGGGAACTGCTGACCGACTGCCTGGCCGCCTCCACCCAGCGCGGCACGCCCACCCGCTCCGCCACCTCCAGCGCCTTCTCGTAGTGCTCGCGCGCCGCGTCCGGCTGGCCCAGCCGGATGGCCAGGTCGCCGAGGGTCAGCGCCACCGGCCACAGCGCCACCACGCCGGTGCCGGCGCCCGCCACCCGGTCGGCGAACGGCTTGAGCTTGTCGTAGCAGTCGACCATGCGCTCGCGGTCGTCGAGCAGCATGCCGGCCAGCGCCCGCCAGGTCATGGCCAGCTCGTAGAGGAAGTCGGGCCGCACCGGCGGCCTGGTCGCGGCGACGGCCTTGGCGTCGTTGACGTGGCCGGCCGAGGCCAGGGCCAGGGCGTAGGCGTCGAGGGTCCACTTGGCGCCCTGCTGATGCTTCTCGGCCAGCAGGTCGACCGTCTCGGCGGCCCGCCCGGCCACCAGGTGCAGGCAGAACGTGGTGATCAACGGCAGGTCCTGGCGGCCCTCCAGCATGCCCGCCCGCGCGGTCATCCTGGCCGCCTCGCGGTAGGCCCGCTCGGCGCCCTCGTAGTCGCCGCTGATCATGAGCCGCTGACCGGTGTACCAGACGACCACCGCGGCGGGCGCGGACAGGTCGTATTGCCTGGCCAGGCGGTCGGCCGCGGCCGCGTGCTCGTCGGCCACGGCGAACTCGCCGCGGGCCGCCGCACACTCCAGCAGCACCAGGTGGGCCAGCGCCTGGGTGGCCATCTGCCCGGAGCGCTGGGCCACCTCCAGCAGCTCCCTGCCGATGCTCTCCCGCGTGTCGACGGCCGGGATGTCGTACGACTGCCGCAGCCGCCCGCTCAGCGCCGCCGCGATCAGCGTGGGGTCACCGCTCTGCCGGGCCAGCTCCAGCGCCTCCAGCGACGCCTGGCGGCCCCGCTCGGGCGAGGAGGAGCCTTCGAGCTCCAGCGCCAGCGTGGTCAGTAGGCTCGCCCGCAGCCGCTGCTCACCCTCGGGCAGCTCCATGAGCGCCTTCTCGGTGACGTCCACGATCTCCCAGGCGGTGCGGGTGAAGTCGCGCGCCATGCCCTTGTGCGGCACGGCCAGCGACGCCGCCACCTTCGCGGTGATCTCCAGGTCGCCCAGCGGCAGCGCGGCGTCCATGGCCTGGCGGCGCAGCAGCCGGGCCGCCGTCATGTCGCCGCACAGGGCCAGCGCCCTGATCTGGCGCAGCATGAGCCGCAGCCGCTCCTTGGTCCGCTCGGGACGCTGCTCGCCGCTCTGCTCGTCCTTCCTGGACTCGTCACCGCGCGAGCGGTCGAACGCGGCGATGGCCTGCTCCCACAGGCTGGCCGCCTCGCGGTGGGCGAAGCGCCGCTCGGCCTGCTCGGCCGCCAGCCCCGCGTAGTGGACGGCCTTGTCGGCCGCGTCGGCCAGGAAGTAGTGGTGGGCCAGCGCCGCCACGTCGGACGGCGTGCGCTGCTCGATGACCGCCCCCACCTCGGCGTGCAGCCTGGTGCGGCGCAGCCGGGAGGCGTCGGAGTAGATCGTGTCGCGGACGAGGTCGTGGTCGAAGCGCAGCAGCCCGGGGCCCGGCTCGGTGACCAGCCCGGCCAGGAGAGCCGCCTCGACGGCCTCGATCACCGAGTCCTCGTCGACCGCCACCGCCACCAGCACGTCGAGGTCGACGTCGCGGCCGATCACCGCCGCCTGCAGCAGGATCTGCTGGGCGCCGGCGGGCAGCCGCGAGATGCGCCGCCGCAGCACGTCGCGCACGCCCGACGGCACCTGCGAGAGCACTTCGGTGGCGCTGGCCCGGTCGGCCGCGCCCTCGGAGTCGAGCAGGCGCACGGTCTCGCGGACGAAGAACGGGTTGCCGCCGGTGCGCTCGACGATCGACTCGACCGCGTCCTCGTCGATCTCGCGTACGCAGGTGGCCTTGACCAGCTCGGCCACGGCCTTCGGATCGAGCCCCGATAGGCCCACGCGCACGGGGCTAAGCCGGGCCAGGGCGGCCAGCACGTCGGACTGGCGGTCGTCGAGCTCGCTCTCCCTGCACGTCACCACGAGCAGTACCCGGCTGGTGGCCAGCAGGCTCGGCAGCGCGCGCAGCAGGGCCAGCGTCTGGTCGTCGGCCCAGTGGAGGTCTTCGAGCGTCAGCAGCACGGGCCCGCGCCGCGCCACCCCGGCCAGGTAGCCGCCGACCGCGCGGTGCAGCCGGAACCCGCCGGACACCTCGTCCTCGTCGGGGTCTGGGGCGGCGTCGTCGAGCAGCGGTGCGAGTAACTGGGTGTATTCGCCCGCGCCCGTCATGCCGATGAGCGTGCGCAGGATCTCCACCCAGGCCCAGCCGGGTGGCGTGGCGCTGGAGTCGGGGCAGGCGCCGGAGGCGGTGGTCCAGCCGTCGGCGCCGAGCCTGCTCTCCAGCTGGCGCAGCAGCGTGGTCTTGCCCGCGCCCGCGACCCCGGTCACGATCGCGACCTGGAAGCGGCCCGTACGGGAGGCGGCGGTGGTCAGCCTGGCCAGCTCGGCGTCCCGGCCGACGAACGGCTCTGGCTCCAGCGGCGGCGGCTCGACCGGCGCGGCGGGACGCGGCGGCCAGGTGTCGGTGACCGGCGCGGCCGGCCGCGCGGGACGCGCGCTCGGGGCCAGCTCCAGCTCCGGCGCCTGGGCCAGGATGTCGGACTCCAGCTTGCGCAGCGCGGGGCCCGGGTCGATGCCGAGCTCGTCGGCCAGGATGTTTCTGGCCCGGCGCAGCGCGGCCAGCGCGTCGCCCTGACGGCCGCAGCGGTAGAGGCCGAGGGCCAGCAGCCGCCAGCCCTCCTCGCGCAGCGGATGCTCGGTGGTGAGCGCCTCCAGGTCGGGCACGGTCTCGGCGTGCAGGCCGAGCCGCAGGCCGGTGTCGGCGTGCCGCTCACGCGCGACCAGGCGCAGCTCGGTCAGCCGGTTGACCTCGGCCTCCGCCCACGCCTGGTCGGCGAAGTCGGAGTAGGGGGTGCCGCGCCACAGACCCAGCGCCTTCTCCAGGCGGCCTCTGGCGGACTGCGGATCGCTCTCTTCGAGATGTTCGCCCGCGGCCCGTACGAGCTGCTCGAACCTGAGCGCGTCGACCTGTTCGGAGGCCACGCGCAGGGCGTAGCCGGACGCGACCGTCACCAGCAGGCGGTTGGGCCCTCCGCGCGGGCGGCCGGGCTCCAGCACCCGGCGCAGGCGGGAGATGTAGACCTGCAGACCCGACTGCGCGCCCTTGGCCGCGTCGTCGTCCCACAGATCGTAGAGAAGCGTGTCAACGGGCACGACCTGACCTCGGGCCACGAGAAGCCGGGCGAGGACGGCCCGCTGCCGCAACCCGCCGAGGTCGAGTTCGTCGTCGTGTTCGTACGCCTCGACTGGCCCCAGAACTCGGAACGCCACCATGTCAGCCGCCACGCTATGCGGGCCTACGAATCACGCACAAGGTCTTTGAGGGGTTTGGGATTGTCACTAGGTGGCCTTCGAGATCGCGGACGGGGGCTCCGCGCCGGCGTTCCGGCCGTTGCGCCTGCGCAGGAGCGCCCATGCGCCCAGTGCCAGGCCGCCGAACGGGATCTCGATAGTGTAAGTCCAGAAGCCGAAAAGCAGTGCGGTGGCTATGGCGGGAGTCGAGTCGACGCCGAACGCGATCAGCAGCGCGGCCACCCCGCTCTCCATGATCCCGGCGCCGCTGGGCGTGATCAAAGCGCTGGTCAGGACCCTCGACAGGGCGAAGACGGCGATCGACTCGGCAAGGCCGGGCCAGGCGCCGGTGGCCTGCATGCAGACGGCCATGATCGCCCACTGGAAGCCGAGGAAGAACACCATGCCGAGCGACAGGCCAGGCCATCTGGTCCTGACGACGCCCGCGGTGTCGGCGCGCAGCCGGTGGAAGGCCCCGGAGGCGTCGAGCTTGAGCCGCAGCAGCCGGGTGATGCCGTCGAGGGCCCTGCCGAGCAGATCGGCGGCGCGCTGCCAGTAGAGGGCCGCGGCCACGATCGCGCAGAGCACGAGGATGGAGACCGCGCCCGTCCAGCCCGCGTTGGCCACGGTCGGGTTGGCCGCCTTGCCCGCCATCAGCAGCGCGATGATGCCGACGGCCGGCAGGACGAATCTGAACAAGGTGTTCCAGATGCCGCTGACCAGCGTCATGACCACGATCGCCCGGTTGCCGAAGCCCCAGCCCCTGGTCATCGCGAACGACACCGCGACCCCCACCGCGCCGCCGAACGGCAGCAGGTTGCTCACCGCGCTGCCCGCCGCGTTGAGCGTGAGCCCCTGCAGGTTGTTGAGCCCCGGCAGGGAGTTGGTCAGCACGAACGTGTAGGCCAGCAGGCTCAGCAGCCAGACCGCGGCCATCAGCGCGACCTCGCCCCCGCCGAGCGCGGCGAAGACGGCTCCGACCTGCGCCCAGGACACGTCCTTGCCGGTCAGCACGCGCACGATCTGCGGCAGGTAGACCATGAGCAGCACGGCCAGGCCGAGCGAGGCCGCCGACAGGAGGATCTGGAGCCATCTGTTCTTCATCGGGGTCCAGTCTGCCGGGTCCCGGCCGCGCGCACGTCAACCCTGAGAACTACTTCGGCCACCGGTCGAACGGATGACCGAGGCGGGCTCCGGGGGGCAGGTCGCGGCGGACGTACCACTCGGTGCCGAAGACGAAGCGGTAGATCGGGCGAGGGACCTTGAGCATCACGGCGAGCGTGCGGTCGCTGTCGCCGCCGCTGGCCTGGGAGGCGTGTGCGGCCATGGACGCCCGCTTCTGTTTCGTATATTTCCGGACATTGACCCGATGGGTGATCGTCTCACCCGGCGAGTACGCGCTCTCGAACGTCCGTACGTCGAACTCCGGCGGGAACCGGTAGAACCTGCCCGCCAGCTTCAGCAGCCGCACCAGCGGATCGCGGTTGACCGTCGCCTCCAGGACGATCTCCGTGCCGGCGATCTCGGCCGCCCGCTTGCCCACCCGGTGCACCTGCACGTGGTCGGGATGCCCGTAGCCGCCCGCCGGATCGTAGATCGCCAGCAGCTCGGCCTTCTCCTCGTGCAGGATCGCCGCCAGCGCCTTGGCGGCCGCCTCGGTGTCGGCGTCGATGAAGGCGTTGTCGGGCCGCTCGTCGGCGACGCCGCCCTTCGGGCTGAGCCCCGAGTCGCCGTAGCCGAGACACTCGACGCGGGCGCAGCCGAGCAGTGCGGCCGACTCGTACAGCTCCTTGAGCCTGGTCTCGCCCAGCTCGTCGCCCGGCTCCATCTCGGCCAGGCCGCGCTCGCCGGCCGTGGCCACCACGAGCACCACCCGATGCCCCTCGGCCGCGAGCATCGCCATGGTGCCCGCCGTCAGCAGGGCCTCGTCGTCGGGATGAGCGTGGAAGAACACAGCGGTACGTGGAGGCACACGCCCAGATTAGTGTGGGAGGCGTGCGGATCTTTCACGTGAGCGACTGTTACCTGCCGCGACTCGGGGGGATCGAGGTCCAGGTGGCCGATCTCGTACGTATGCAGCGGCAGGCCGGGCACGAGGTCTCGGTGGCCACGGCGACCAGGGGAGAGCCGCTGCCCGGCGTGCGCAGGATCGTCGCGCGGATGCCGTTCGACCTGCCCGTGCACCCCTTCGGCGTGGGGCATCTCACGCGCTGGATCACCTCGGGACGGCCTGAGGTGGTGCATGTGCACACCGGCGCGGTGTCGCCGTTCGCGTGGATGGGGGTGCGCGCGGCCTTTCGCGCGGGCGTGCCGTGCGTGGTGACCGTGCACAGCATGTGGGACCCGGTGACGCGGCTGCTCTACTGGCTGCTGCGGCTGGCCTTCGGCTGGCAGCGGTGGCGGCTGGTGGCCACCACGGTGAGCAACGCCGCCGCGGCCCCGATCCGCGCCGTCGCGGGCCCCGAGGTGCCGGTGCGGGTGGTCTCCAACGGCCTCGACCTGTCGGGCTGGGCGCCGGCTTCCGTGGGATGGGACGGCGGAGCTCCGTCTCCAGGCGGGCCGGACGAACGGGCTTCCGGCGCGCGGGAGAAGAGGCGTGAGGTGCACATCGTCGCCGTGGGCCGGCTGGCGCCGCGCAAGCAGCCCGTACGCCTGCTGAGGCTCCTCCAGGCGGCCCGTGCCCGCGTGCCGGGCGGGATCCCGATGCGGGCCACGATCGTCGGCGACGGGCCGGCCCGGGGCCAGATGGAGCGCTTCCTGACCCGCCACGGCATGTCCGGCTGGGTCTCGCTGCCCGGCCGCTACACCCGCGAGCAGATTCTCAAGCTGCTGGGCTCGGCCGACGTGTTCGTGGCGCCCGCGCCGCGCGAGTCGTTCGGGATCGCGGCGCTCGAAGCGCGGGCCGCGGGCGTCCCGGTGGTGGCCAGGGCGCAGAGCGGGGTCGCCGACTTCGTCAAGGACGGCACCGAGGGGCTGCTCGGGCGCACGCTCGGCGACCTGGCGCGGGCGGTGGCGCGGCTGTGCGCGGACGCGCGGCTGCGCGCCTCGATCGCCGCGCACAACAGGAGCACGCCCCCGGCCGCGGGCTCGTGGCCGGCCGTGCTGGCGGGGTTCGACGCGGCGTACGAGAAGGCCCGCGCCGAGCGCCCGCACCACGGCCCGGCGTAGCACCGCCCAGGGCAAGGAGCCCGGCCGCGAGAGCACAAAGCGCCACACCCCGGCAGGCCCCGCCCCCGGCAGGGGCCCGGTCGTGGGCATGGAGAAGGCCACCGCCGCGAGGAGCGCGATGGCGCTCACTCGCAGGCGGTGGCCCTGGGTCCGTGGGCGGGAGACGGCCGGCGCTCACCCCCCGTGCGCGCCGCGGAACGTCTCACCCCGCCACGGCCGGCGTCATCGCGGAGATGACGCCGGATCCGACGCGGCCGCCGCCGCGGTCCTGCCCCCCACAGGCCGTGACGGCGACCGCGAGCCCACTCAGGAGCAGGCCGCGGTGATCTTGCTGGTGAAGCCGTTGACCTTGCCGCTGAACTCGGTGATGCTGCTCAGGTTGCCGCCCTTGATGGAGCCGAAGCCGTCCGCGAGGTCGTTGAGCGCGGCGGCGACTTCGCCGTCGTACTTGCCCGCGAGCTCCTTGGTCTTCGTCTCCGCGGTCTTCGAGGCGGACTCGACGGCGTCCGCGTTGGCGGCGTCCTTGGTGACCGCGGAACTCCACTCGGTCGCGATCTTGGCCGCGTCGTTGGCGGCGGTGTTGCAGTCAACGGCCTGGCCGATCGCACCACAGGCGGTGGTGAGCACGGCAAGAGTCAGCGTCGCGCCCGCGACGGCGAGGCGACGACGAGGGGGTGTCATTTTCTGTGCCCTTCGTAGGTTGAGCTAACGAAGGGAACATTATGGGTCCTCCCTTGACGGTCACTTGCACCCCGCTAACACCACGGGCATCAACTCGGTGTAAAGCCATGCAGCAGGACCTGCACGATCTCCTCCGGTTCAGGCAGCGGAAGATCCAGGAGCCCCCGGTACGTCACGAAGCCGGCGAACATGTCGGTGAGCATCCACAGATCCGCGTTCGGGGGGAGTTCGCCGCGTTCGATCGCGCGCTCGTACACGACCCATGAGCGCTCCATCCGGCTGCGCATGCTGGTGCGGATGAGCTCGGCGACCGCGGGGTCCCGGCCGGCCTCGCCGTACACCTGTCTGGCCGTGCGCGACAGGCCGGGCAGGCGCCACAGGGCGAGCGTGTCGGAGATGACCACGCGCAGGTCGCCCTCCAGCGAGCCGGTGTCGGGGATGGCGACGTGCGTGTTCATCAGGCCCGCGATGGCTTCGAGGAGCATGTCGCGTTTGGTGGCGTAGCGGCGGAACACACTCGCCCGGCCCACGCCTGCCGCCGCCGCGACGTCGTCCATGGTGAAGTCGAAGCCGTGGGTCAGCACGAGCCCGGCCGCGGCCTGCCTGATCCGGGTGTCGACCGTGGGGTCGGGCTTGCGACCGCGCGCAGACATTGTGATACTCCTAGTATCTGATATTGAGAGTCTCATTAATCAGGGGTCGTTATGAGGGTAATCATCATCGGCGCGGGCGTCGCGGGGCTCGCCCTGGCGCGCGGCCTGCTGAACGCGGGACACGAGGTCGAGGTGTACGAGGAGGCCCCCGAGCCGCGTACGGCCGGCGGCTCCGTCACGCTCTGGCCCGGCAGCACGGCCATCCTGGAGCGGCTCAAGGTCGACTGCTCGGGCGTCGGCCGCCGCCTGGAGACCCTGGAGTCGTGGGCCTCCGACGGGAGGCGGCTGCTCACCCTCGACCTCACCGTGGCCGAGCGCCGCTACGGCTACCCCGTCGTGCACGTGGCCCGCCACGAGCTGGTCGAGCTGCTCGCCGACGGCGTCCCGGTGACCTACGGTGCGCGGGCCGAGCACGTGACGCCCGAGCGGGCCGAGGCGCGCCTGTCCGACGGCCGCACGGTGCGCGGCGACGTGCTCGTGGGCGCCGACGGCCGCCGTTCGGTGGTGCGCGCCGCCCTGTGGGGGGAAGACTCCGCCACGCTGAGCCCGTTCGTGACCTGGCAGGGGTTCACCACGATGCCCACCGCGCTCACCGAGCTGCGCAGGGCGGTGATGATCGCGGGCGGCGCGGGGCTGTGCGGGCTGATCCCGGCGGGAAGGGGGCGGCTGCTGTGGTGGTTCGACGTACGGTCGGCGCCCGGCGGGCCGTTCTGGGCGGACGACGAGGACGTGGTGCCGCGGCTGCGCGAGCGCTTCGGCGGCTGGGCCGAGCCGGTGCCCGGCATCCTGGCCACGCTCACGGACGTCGACTTCTTCCCCCACCACCGGCAGCCGATCCGCGACGTCTGGGGCAGAGGTCCGACGACCCTGGCCGGTGATTCCGCCCACACCATGCCGCCGACCATGGCCCAGGGCGCCAACCAGGCCCTGGAGGACGCGTGGGTGCTCAGGGGGTCGATCGGGGACCTGCGGGCGTACGAGAAGGCCAGGTCAAGGGTGGTGCGCAGGCCCGCCAGGCTGGCCGGGACCGAGCTCACCGACATGCAGCGGCCGTTCGCGGGGCTGCTGCCCGACGGGCTCATGAGCGGCGTGTACGCGAGGCTGCTGCGCCGCTACAGCAACTACCTCTTGACAGCCCCCTGAGGCCGCCCGACTATGACGCATATAGAGCAACTCGGTGCGTAATACGCAACTAGGGGTGTCGGTTGACCACCACATCGAGCTTGATCTCCACGCTGCCAGGACGCTCCTACACCGACCCCGCGATCTTCGCGGACGAGCAGGCCAGGATCTTCGAAGATCTCTGGTTCTGCGCGGTCAGGGCCGACGACCTGCCGAAGCCGGGCGCGTTCAAGACCGTGCAGGTCGGCAGGGAGAACGTGATCGTGGTACGCGGGCGCGACCAGCGCTTACGTGCCTTCCTCAACGTCTGCCGGCACCGCGGCGCGCGCTTATGCGCCGAGGAGGCGGGCGAGGTCAAGCGGACGATCAGGTGCGCCTACCACGCCTGGTCCTACGACCTCGACGGCCGCCTGGCCGCCGCGCCCAACCTGGCCAAGATGCCCGACATCGACCGCGTCCAGTACGGCCTGTCACCCGTCCACCTGCGCGAATGGCTCGGGTACGCGTGGGTGTGCCTGGCTGCCGAGCCGCCCTCGTTCGAGGACGAGGTCATGTACGCCGCCACCGAACGCCTCGGCGACCCCGCCGCCATCGAGCGCTACCACGTCGAGGAGCTCGCGCTCGGCCGCCGCATCGTCTACGACGTCAAGGCCAACTGGAAGCTCCTCGTCGAGAACTTCATGGAGTGCTACCACTGCGCCACCATCCACCCCGAGCTGACCGCCGTGCTGCCCGAGTTCGCCGGCGGCTTCGCGGCGCAGTACTACGTCGGTCACGGCGCGGAGTTCGCCGCGCGGGCAGAGGGGTTCACCGTGGACGGCAGCCCGGGGTTCGGCAAGCTGCCCGACGTCGCCGAGGAGCAGGACCGGCGCTACTACGCGATCACCGTCAAGCCGCAGGTGTTCGTCAACCTGGTGCCCGACCACGTGATCCTGCACCGCATGATCCCCATGGCCGTGGACAGGACCGTGGTGGAGTGCGACTGGCTCTACCACCCGGACGTGATCGCCTCAGGGGCCGACCTGTCGCTGTCGGTCGAGCTGTTCCACCGGGTCAACGCGCAGGACTTCGACGCCTGTGAACGCACCCAGCCGGGCATGTCGTCACGGGCGTACAAGGAGGGCGGGGTGCTGGTGCCCAGTGAGCACCACATCTCGCTCTTCCATCAATGGGTGAACCAGCGTTTGCGCGGATAGCGCACGGTGAGACCGCCGTATTTCGCTCGCCCGGTGATCACCACCCGCAAGGCGCCGGGCCGTGGCCTGCTCGGCAGGCCGGAGGTGCTGACGCTGCCCCACTCACTGCTGAAACCGTCGACGTCCACCACGCCGCCCTCCGGCACGATGATCTTGCCGGAGCCGTAGGTGAGGTCGATCTCGATCTCCACGACGGGATGGGCGATGACGGCCTCGGACAGGTCGAGCTCGATGCTGCCGTATTTCGACGACACCCGCAGCCGGCGTGGGACGTTCCAGTCGCCGGAACGCTTGAGATTGCCGGTCTTCGACTCCAGCTCGACCACGTCGCCGGCCGCGGGCTGCTCGCTGGGCAGATCGTCGATCAGGCCCAGCAAGTCCGCGTACGTCTTCGCCGACAGCGCGATCTCCAGCCGGTCTTCGAGCTCCATCTGATTGAGGCGGCCTTCGGTGAACGCGCGCTGCAGCTGCTGTGCGGTGCGCTCCCGGTCCTCGTCGGACACTCTCATCTGCAATTCCGACATGTCCCGAGCATAAGGTCGAGCGGCTCAGAAGGGGAGCCGTCGCCCTGAAGGGGTACGGAGATCGAGGGAGGGGTAGGGGTTACGGACCGGACGGGGGCGGCGAACGAGCTGGACTCTCTTCACATCACTTTAGGTACCCCAATGGATTGCCGGGAATTCATCAACCTTGGGTAGCGTGGTTGGTGATGTCGGCGAAACCGTTCGCGCACCCGGCGCTCTTCTACCGGGGCGCACCCGAATACGTGGCCGCCACCACGGTTTTCGTCCGCGCGGGGCTGGCCGCGGGCGAGCCCGTGGCGGTCGCCGTGCCCGCCGCCAATCTCGCCCTGATCGAGACGGCGCTCGGGGCGGAGGCGGGCAAGGTGCTGCTGCTCGACATGACGGAGGCCGGGCGCAACCCGGGGCGGATCATCCCCGGCGTCCTGCGCGAGTTCGCCGACCGGCATCCCGGCCGGCACGTGCGCATCATCGGCGAGCCGATCTGGCCGGGCCGCAGCGCGGCGGAATATCCGGCCTGCGCCCAGCACGAGGCGCTGATCAACCTGGCGTTCAGCGGCCGGCGGGCCACCATCCTGTGCCCGTACGACCTCGACGGCCTCACCTCCGACGTGCTCGAAGAGGCGGCGCGCACCCATCCGGTGCTGCGCGACGCCTCCCGCGAATGGGACAGCGCCGACTACGCGCCCGAGCTGGTGATCGAGGGGCACAACCGGCCACTCGACGAACCCGAGACGTTCGTGTCGCTGCGCTTCGACAACGGCAACCTGTCGGCGGCGCGGAGCCTGGCCGCCCGCGAGGCCGCCGCGATGGGCTTCGGCGCCGACCGCCTCGACGACATCCGGCTGACGGTGGCCGAGCTGGGCGCCAACAGCCTCGACCACGGCGGCGGCGCGGGCACGCTGCGGGTGTGGGCCGAGGACGGCAGGCTGGTGTGCGAGGTCAGCGACGCGGGCCACATCACCGACCCGCTCGCGGGCCGCGAACCGGTCGATCCGCGCACCGCGGGCTCCCGCGGCCTGCTCATCGTCAACCTGCTCAGCGATCTCGTACGCGTGCACACCAGGGCCGGCGCCACCACGGTCCGCGTCTACTTCGACCCCGGCCGCCCCTGCCCGTAAGCGCCCGGCGCGCACCCCGGCCGTCTGCCCGTAAGCGCCCGGCCGTCGAACGGGTCAGGGCAGCCGTCCCCACCCTGAGGGGGCAGGCCCTACTCGGGGTCACGTCCGCGCAGGTCAGCGGCCGGTCCCAGGGCGTACTCCGACCAAGGTATTAAGGGAACCTTCAGGGCCGGTTCGGGCCCATCTCCGATGTTCGCAAAAGCCGCGTTCCGCGAGCGTAAAAGACATGAAGGGATTGCTCGTCACGGGATTCGCGGCCATCGGCGCGGGAAGCGGCGCCATGCTCACCTTGCACGCGGGATCGAACCTGGACCCGCTGCACAGCGTGATCAGCGAGTACGTCTGGCAGTCGGCCGGCTGGCTGCTGCCCGCCTCGCTCACCCTGTTCGCCGTGGGCTCGGCGCTGATCGCCGAGGCACTGCGCCGCTCCGGGGCGAGCGGCTGGATCGTGGCCCTGTTGCTGCTGTGGGGGGCGAGCATGTTCCTGGTCGGAGCCTTCCCCACCGACAGGCCGGGCGTGCCGCTGTCGCTGTCGGGCGGCATCCACCGCTACGCCGCCTTCGCCGCCTTCCTGGTGATGCCGGCGGCGGGGATGCTGCTGGCCAGGGCGAAGATCCCGTACGCGAAGGCGCTGCGGATCCTCAGCGCGCTGGCCCTGGGCGCCCTGCTGCTGGTCGTGGTCCCGTACGTGGTGCGCATGTTCGGCATCCCGCTGAGCAACGACGACATCCCCGCCGGGCTCACCCAGCGGGTCGTGGTCGTCACCGAGCTCGGCGTGCTGGCGCTGGCCGGGCTGTCGCTGCTCAGGCCGCGGGCCCGGCGCGAGGTCGCGCCCGCACTGGCCTGACGATCAGCAGGCGTGAAAGCCGCCGTCCGGGATAGAGGTCAGGTTCCGAACCTCTTGTGGAGTGGCTGAAAATGACGATTCTGATCGCGTACGACGGTTCCGACGACGCCAAGGCCGCCATCGCCTTCGCCGGGCGGCAGTTCCCCGGGCGGCAGGCGGTCGTGCTGACGGTGTGGGAGCGGGTGGCGATGACCACGGCCCGCGCCTCGGCCGGGCTCATGATGACGTTCGACCAGACGGGCGCGGAGGACGAGGCGGTGGCCGAGGCGATGTCCGCGCTGGCCCGGCAGGGGGCGGAGCTGGCCAGGCAGGCGGGGCTGGACGCGGCGCCCCGGTGCGAGCCTGACTCCGTGGCCGTCTGGTCGACGATCGTGGACGTGGCCGACGAACTGGACGCCGACCTCATCGTGACCGGGACCAGAGGACTGGGCGGGGTGCGTTCACTGCTGCTGGGCAGCACCTCGGACCGGGTGCTGCACCACGCGCGCCGGCCGGTGCTGGTGGTGCCGGCCGCGGACAAGGACGACTGAGCGGGACGTTCATCCGGCGTTGGTGTGGATCTGTCAGTGGGATAGGGCAGAGTGGGTTCCTCCTGGCGGGAGGAGGCGAGGGACGATGCCGGAGGAGCTGGCGCGCCGGCTCGGCACCACCGACGCGGTGGTCGTGGGCCTGAGCGCGATGATCGGGGCCGGCGTGTTCGCCGCCTTCGCCCCCGCCGCCGCGGCCGCCGGCGAATGGCTGCTGGTCTCGCTCGCGCTGGCCGCCGTCGTCGCCTACTGCAACGCCACCTCCTCGGCCCGCCTGGCCGCCCTCTACCCCGAGTCCGGCGGCACCTACGTCTACGGCAGGCGCCGCCTCGGCCCCCTGTGGGGCTACCTCGCGGGCTGGGGCTTCACGGTCGGCAAGACCGCTTCCTGCGCGGCCATGGCGCTCACGTTCGGCGCCTACGTGCTGCCGGGGCGCGAACGGCCGGCCGCCGTCGCCGCGGTGGTCGTGCTGACGGTGCTCAACCTGTTCGGGGTGCGCCGCTCTGCCGGCCTGGCGCGGGCGATCGTGGTCTTCGTGCTGGCCGTGCTCGCCGGGGTGGTCGTGGCCGGGCTGGCGGGCGACGACGTGGTGAGCTGGTTCTCCTACACGCCGGAGCCGACGCTGGTCGAGCCGGGTTTATGGAGTGTGCTGCAGGCGGCCGGGCTGCTGTTCTTCGCCTTCGCCGGATACGCCAGGATCGCCACACTCGGCGAGGAGGTGCGCGATCCCGCCCGCACCATCCCCAGGGCCGTCGGCATCGCGCTGGCCATCACGCTCGTCGTCTACCTGCTGGTCGCCCTGGCCGCGCTGCGCGCGCTGAAGCCGGAGCTGCTGGCCAGGTCCGCGGCGCCGCTGTCCGACCTGGTCAGGGAGGCCGGGTTCGGCTGGATGACGCCCGTCGTGACCGTCGGCGCGGCGGTGGCGGCGCTCGGTGCGCTGCTGGCGCTGCTGCTCGGCGTCTCCCGCACCGTGCTGGCCATGGCGCGCGAGCGCGACCTGCCCGGGGTGCTGGCCGCCGTGGACCCGGTGCGGCAGGTGCCGAGGCGGGCCGAGCTGGCGGTGGGCGCCGCGGTGATCGTGCTGCTGCTGGTGGCCGACCTGCGCGGGGCGATCGGGTTCTCCTCGTTCGGCGTGCTGGTCTACTACGCCGTCGCCAACGCCTCCGCGCTCACGCTCGGCCGCGAGGAGGGGGCGCCGCCGCGCGTCGTTCCCGTGCTGGGGCTGGTGCTGTGCCTGGTGCTGGCGGCCACGCTGCCGCTCACGTCGGTGCTGGCCGGGCTGGCGGTGTTCGCCGTGGGATGGGTGATCTACGCGGTGCGGCGACGGCGTACGATGTCCTCATGACGAACCGCGCGGTGATGATGACCCCCTAGGGGTCCCACCGCCACGTCCACGTTGAGGCCCTGCTAGCCGGGGCCTCTCGTCGTGTCCGGGGCCCCTCGGGAGGCATCCGTTGTACATCACGACCACCATCCCCTACGTCAACGCCCGGCCCCACCTCGGCCACGCGCTCGAACTCGTCCAGGCCGACGTGCTGGCCAGGCACCGCCGGCGGCGGGGTGAGCCGGTGCGGTTCCAGACCGGCACCGACGACAACTCGCTGAAGAACGTGCTGGCCGCGGAGGCGGCGGGCGTGCCGGTGCGCGAGCTGGTCGACAGGAACGCCGCCGCGTTCGAGGGCCTGCGCGGGCCGCTCGCCCTGTCGTTCGACTCCTTCATCAGGACCAGCACGCATCCGGGGCATCGCGACGGCGTCGAGCGCATCTGGCGGGAGACCGCACACGACCTCTACCAGCGCCACTACGAGGGGCTCTACTGCGTGGGCTGCGAGCAGTTCTACCCGGACGGGCCCTGTCCCGACGGGCACGAGGCGCCGCTGCAGCGCGTCTCCGAGCAGAACTGGTTCTTCCGGCTCTCGCGCTACCAGGACGAGCTGCTCGCCCTCATCAGCAGCGGGCGGCTGCGGATCGAGCCCGCCGCGCGCCGCAACGAGGTCCTGGCCTTCGTCGCGGCCGGACTCGACGACATCAGCGTCTCCCGCTCCGCCGCCCGGGCCAGGGGGTGGGGGATCCCGGTGCCCGGCGATCCGGCCCAGGTGGTGTACGTGTGGTGGGACGCGCTGGCCAACTACATCACCGCGCTGGACGGCGGCGGCACCAGGCCGGACGGCGGCGGGACCACGCTGGACGGTGGGGACTACGAGCGGTGGTGGGTGCGTGAGCCGCGCAAGGTGCATCTCGTGGGCAAGGGGGTGATCCGGTTCCACGCGGTGTACTGGCCGGCCATGCTGCTGTCCGCCGGGCGGCCGCTGCCCACGGCGATCTTCGTGCACGACTACCTCACGGCCGACGGCCGCAAGATCAGTAAGTCGTCGGGGAACGCCGCCGATCCGGCCGCCCTCGTGGCGGCGTACGGGACCGATGCGGTGCGGTGGTGGCTGCTGCGCGAGGTGCCGCGCGTGGGCGACGCCGACTTCACCGAGGCGCGCCTGGTCGCCAGGGCAGACGAGGACCTGGCCAACGGCCTGGGGAACCTGGTCAGCCGGGTCGCCACCATGGTCGTCCGCTTCCTGGACGGCCACGTACCCGACGAGGGAGAGCCGCTCGCGCGGGTGGACGGCGCGGTGGACGAGGCGCTGGCCGACTTCGACTTCCGCCGGGCGGCGCTCGCCGTGTGGACGCTCGTCGAGGAGGCCAACAAGTATGTCGAGCTGACCAGGCCCTGGCAGCAGTCCGGGCGGGAGCGGGAGACGTCGCTGGGCACGCTGGTGCGGACGTGCCGGGAACTGGCCGTACAGCTGGAGCCGTTCCTGCCGGGCGCGGCGGCGCGCGTGGCGGCGGCGGTCGGCGCCGACCGGCTGACCCGCCCCGACCCGCTCTTCCCCCGCCACGCCCGCCCGGCGGGCTGACATTGGCGAGGGCGTGCGGCGTGGCTGTTGACGGCGGGTCGGTGGGAGCTTAGTTTGGCGCACACCGACCAGCCGGTATGGAGGCGCGCATGTCCATGGTCGAGACCCTTCGCGGCCCCGTCGACGTCGGCGAGCTCGGGCAGACGCTGATGCACGAACACGTCTTCGTGACGGCCACCGAGCACCTGGAGAACTACGGCAGAGGCGCCTGGTGGGACGAGGAGCAGCGGGTCGCCGACGCCGTCACGAAGCTCCGCGCGGTGGCCGCCAAGGGCGTGCGCACGATCGTCGACCCGACGGTGTGGGGGCTCGGCCGGCACATCCCGCGCATTCTCCGCGTCTCCGAGCAGGTGCCCGGCCTCAACCTCATCGTGGCCACCGGCATCTACGTCTTCGAGGAGCTGCCCCACACCTACGCCTTCCGCGGCCCGGGCCTGATCATCGACCGCCCCGACCCGATGATCGACGACTTCGTCCGCGACCTGACCGAGGGCATCGCGGACACGGGCGTCAAGGCGGCCTTCCTCAAGTGCGCCGTGGACGCGCAGGGGCTGACGCCCGGCGTCGAGCGCATCTGCCGCTCCGTCGCGCAGGCCCACGTGCGTACGGGAGCGCCCATCACCGTGCACACCAACTCCACCGAGCGCACCGGGCTCCTCGCGCTCGACCTGTTCGCCAAGGAGGGCGTCGACCTGAGCAAAGTGGTCGTCGGGCACGCCGGTGACAGCAACGACCTCGACTACCTCATGCGCCTGGCCGACACCGGCGCGATCCTCGGCATGGACCGGTTCGGCCTCGACGTCTACAATCCGACGGCGCAGCGCGTGGCGACCATCGCCGCGCTGTGCGGGCGCGGCTACGCCGACCGCATGGTCCTCAGCCATGACGCGGCCTGCTTCATGGACTACTTCGGCGGTGACTGGGAGGAGACCCGCAGCACGCTCGCGCCGAACTGGCGCTACGATCACATTCACGACGACGTTTTGGCCGCACTGCTGGACTCGGGTGTGACCGATGGCCAGATTGAGCAGATGCTGGTGTTCAACCCGAAGCGCTACTTCTCGTAAAGTGGTCGGATCGGGAAAGCAACGCGGGTAGGTGGAGCTGGGTGACTTCGGAGCAGGCCTTGTCGATAAGCCTCGGGCTCCAGGGACCTTGCGTCATCGCGCGGCTGACGGGGGACTTCGACTTCGGGTCGGCGGCCGAGGTTCGCGATCGCGTCACCAAGGCGCTCGATCTCACCCAGCCCCCGATGCTGGTCATCGACATGCAGGCGGTGGCCGTCTGCGACTCATCGGGCCTTTCCGTCCTGGTCTACCTGCACAAGGCCGTCACCGCCTCGGGCGGCCGGCTGCTGCTGTCTGGGCTCAACGGCAGGTGCAAGCACCTGTTCGCGATCACCGCGCTGGACAAGTTCTTCGACATCCGCTCCACGGCCGAGCTGGCCATCGCCGAACTCAACGAAGAGGGGAATCCGCCGCCGTTTACCGGGTAGTGCCCGGGCATGTCGGCCGACGAGCCCGACCTGCTCGGCATGTACCTGGAGCAGATCGGCAAAATCCCTTTGCTCTCCGCCGCGGAGGAAGTCGACCTCGCCCGGCGGATCGAGGCAGGCCTGTACGCGGGCCATCTGATCGGGCGTGGTGAGGGCACGCCGGAACTCCACTGCGTCGCACGTGACGGGCGGCGCGCCAAGGACCTGCTGATCAGGTCCAACCTCCGGCTGGTCGTGGCCGCCGCCAGGCGCTACTCCTACCGGGGGCTGCCGTTGCCGGACGTCATCCAGGAGGGGAACCTCGGCCTCATCAGGGCCGTGGAGAAGTTCGACTACACGCGGGGATACAAGTTCTCCACGTACGGGATGTGGTGGATCCGCCAGGCGATCGAGCGCGGCATCCACGACAAGAGCCGTACGGTGCGGCTGCCCATCCACATGGCGGAGGAGCTGTCGCGGCTGGTCAGGGTCGAGCGGCGGCTGGCCGCCGAGCTGGGCCGCGAGCCGACCGAGGCGGAGCTGGGCGCGGTGGCCGAGCGGTCGCCGGCCCAGGTGGCGGCGTTGCGCCGGCTCGGCCAGGAGACCGTCAGCCTCGACCTGCCTGTGGGGGAGCACGGCGACAGCCGGATCGGCGACATGATCGCCGACGAGGAGGGGCCGCAGGTGCAGGAGCTCGCCGAGCGCCGCGCGCTCGGCGCGGAGCTGCGCGCGCTGGTCACGACGCTGCCGCCGCGCGAGGCGTTCGTGATCAGCTGCCGGTACGGCCTGGCCGGGCAGGAGGCCCAGAGCTGCACCCAGATCGCCGAGCGGCTCGGCCTGACCAGGGAGCGGGTTCGTCAGCTGGAGAAACAGGCGTTACGGCGGCTCAGGGAAGGGAGTCCGCTGCTGGCGTGGGCCTCCTGAGGCGGCGGATACTTGCGCGCATAAAGCCGATATAAGCGGATAACCGTTCGATATCGAATCTTGCGCGTCGTGCACTATTTTACTCGAGCGCCTGATAGTAGTCGAAGGGACACGGGTCGCTGCCAAGAGGGGGAAGCGGCCGTTTCGACTCTGGGGGCACAATGTTCCAGCGCCTCGCCGGCGCGGCCTTAGTGGCCGCTGCCGCGACATCGCTCATGGCCACACCCGCCGGCGCGTCCACCACCGCATCGACCACCGCTGCGTCGTTCACACCGGTGTCCGTCTCGGCCTCGGCGGCGGGGACCGCCACGACGGCGGCACGTCAGCTGATCCGCACCAAGGTCTATTTCGGCAGATGCAAGGACACGTGCCGGATCAACGTCCGGATCACGAACATCTCCCGCACGTACCTCTACCGCGTCAAGCTCAACGCCCGGCTCAGCGTCAACGGCAGGTCTGTCGGCAGCTGCTACGACTACGTCGGCACCATCAAACCGCGCAAGGTCCGCTACGCCGCCTGCACCGTCCGTACGAGGGCGCTGTCGCAGAAGTGGAACAACTACCTGGACGGCTGGGCCAGCTTCAACCGCTACGCCAGGACCAGCGTCGCCTACCGCTACTACCGCTGAGAGAGTGTGGGGGCCGGCCGGCGACGGCCGGGCCCCCAAGTGCTCACGCGGTGACGAGGAGCGCTACCCCGATCAGCACCACGACCGGGACGACCCACATCACGGCCTCGACAGCGAACTCCTTGTACATCGCGGAAGTCTCCTTCAAGGGTGAGGGCGGCATACGTCATTGCGCAGCATAGCCGCCCGCGCCCCGTGTCCGGTCCAGGGCTCAGGCCGTGACGGCGCCGTCGGAGGCGGAGGCGACACTGGCCACGTACTTGGTCAGCACGCCGCGCTCGACCGGCCGCTCGGGACGCTGCCAGGTGGCGCGGCGCGCGGCAAGTTCCTCCTCGGGGACGAGCAGGTCCAGCGTGCCGGCGGCACTGTCGATCACGACCGTGTCGCCGTCGTGGACCAGCGCGATCGGCCCGCCGTGGTACGCCTCGGGCGCCACGTGCCCGATGACCAGCCCGTGCGAGACCCCGCTGAAGCGGCCGTCGGTGACCAGGGCGACCGAGGTGCCGAGCCCGCGTCCCACGAGCGGGCCGGTGATCGACAACATCTCACGCATGCCGGGCCCGCCCGCCGGGCCCTCGTACCGGACCACGATGACGTCGCCGGCCACGATCCGCCCCTGCTGGATGGCGGTGTAGCAGTCGGCTTCGGAGTCGAAGACCCGGGCCGGGCCCTCGTGGCGGAAGTCGTCCTTGCCGCCCAGCTTGAGCACGCAGCCGCCCGGGGCCAGCGAGCCGCGCAGGATGGCCAGCGCGCCGCGCGGCTTGAACGGCCGGTCGGCCCCCGCCACCACGGTCTGGCCCGGGGTCTCGCGGGCGTCGGCGGCGACCTCGGCGAGGGTGCGGCCGTCGACGAGGGTGACGTTCTCGCGCAGCAGCCCCGCCTCCAGCAGGCGGCGGACCACCAGGGAGGTGCCGCCGGCCCGCCACAGGTCCAGCGCCGTGGCGTCGCCGCCGCTGGGCTTGAGGCCGGTGATGATCGGGACCTGGCGGCAGACCTCACCGATCCGGTCGATCTCCAGCGGCAGCCCGGCCTCGCGGGCGATGGCCAGCAGGTGCAGGACGGCGTTCGTGGAGCCGCCCATGGCGGCCACCGACACGATCGCGTTGTGCAGCGCGTCGGCGGTCACCACCTTGGAGGGGCGGGCGTCGGCGGCCAGCGCGCGCATGGCGATCTCGCCCACGCGGCGGGCGGCGGCGCCCTTGTCGGGGACGGTGGCCGGGATGTCGCCGATCCCGAACGGGGCCAGGCCGAGGAAGTCGGCGACGGTGCCCATGGTGTTGGCGGTGTACTGGGCGGCGCAGGTGCCCGCACCCGGGCAGGCGTGCTTGGCCAGGTCGTCGAGGTCGGCCTGGCTCATCCGGCCGACCTCGCGCTCGCCGAGCGCCTCCCACATGTCCTGGATGGTGACGTCCTTTCCGCGCCAGCGGCCCGGCAGCATGCTGCCGCTGTAGAGGATCACCGAGGGCACGTCCAGCCTGGCCAGCGCCATGATCGCGGCCGGTACGGTCTTGTCGCAGCCGACGATGGCCACCAGCGCGTCGAAGCCGTGCGCGCGGCCCATCAGCTCGATGGAGTCGGCGATGACCTCGCGGCTGATCAGCGAGGCACGCATGCCGGGGGTGTGCATGGTGAGGTTGTCGGAGACGGCGATCGTGTTGAACTCCATGGGCAGCCCGCCCGCCGCGCGCACGCCCTCGGCCACCTGGACGGCCAGGTCGCGGTGGTTCAGGTTGCACGGCATCGTGCCGGTCCAGGTGGAGGCGATGCCGACCACGGGCCGGCGCATCTCCTCCTCCGACAGGCCCATGGCGTACAGGTGGGATCGGGCCGGTGCGCGGTCGGGATCGTCGGCGATGCTCAAGGGAAACCTCCGATGTTCGGTTCGCTGCCTCCCATGATCCTGCGCCCGCCTTCACCGGTGGACCCCGGCCCCCTCACTGCTCGCGCAGACCCCATGGTGAGCCGTACTCGACCAGCAGATCCAGGTACGGCTCCGGCTCGAACGCCTCGGGCCCCAGCACGCCCGCGCCCTTCCAGACGCCCGTGGCCATCAGCTCCAGCGCGATCACCGGGTTGACCGCGGTCTGCCAGACCACCGCCTGGGAGCCGTACTCGCGCATCGACCACTCGTTGTCGACCACGTGATAGAGGTACACCTCGCGCGCCCGGCCGTCCTTGACGCCCTTCACCCAGGTGCCGGCGCACGTCTTGCCGTGCATGCGCTCGCCGAGCGCGGCCGGGTCGGGCAGCACGGCGGCGACCACGTCGCGCGGTGACACCCGGGCCTCGCCGCGGTCGGTCATGACGGCGACCGGCTCGGTGCGGTCCACGCCCAGCGCGTGCAGGGTCTTGAGCGTGCCGATGAACTCCTCTCCGAGGCCGTACTTGAAGGTCACCCGCTGGGCCGGGATCCACCGCGGCACCAGCACGACCTCCTCGTGCTCGACGTTCACGCACTCCACCGGGCCGATCCCGTCCGGGAAGTCGAAGATCTCGGGCTCGCTGAACGGCTCCGTGGTGTACCAGCCGCGCTCCTTCTCGTAGACGAGCGGCGGGTTGAGGCACTCCTCGATCGTGGTCCAGATGGAGAAGGAGGGGGCGAAGTCGTAGCCGTCGACGGTCAGGTTGCCGCCGTCCCTGATGCCGATCTCCTCGATCTCGTCGAACAGCTCGTCGGCGGCGTAACGGGCGAAGACGTCGGCCAGGCCGGGCTCCACGCCCATGCCGACCAGCGCCAGCCGGTCCCGCTCGGCCCATTCGGCGGCGCGGGCGAACTGCTCGTCGCCGAGCTTGACGCCCACCTCCTCGTACGGGCGGTCGGGGTGCGGCCTGGACATCGACATGGCCATGTCGAGGTAGTCGACCCCGGCGGCCAGCGCCGCCTCGAACAGGGGCAGCACGAAACGCGGGTCGGTGGCGTTGAGCAGCACGTCGCAGCGGTGCTCGGCCAGCAGCGCGGTGACGGCGCGCGCGTCGGCGGCGTCCACCTTGGCCGCGGTGAACCTTTCGGCCCGGTCGCCGAGCGCGGCCACGGCGGCCTTGGCGCGGGGCAGGTCGTAGTCGGCGACCACCATGTGGTCGAAGAAGGGGCGGCGGGCGGCGATCCGGGTGATGGCGGTTCCCACGCCGCCGGCTCCAACGAGGAGGATACGCATGACGATAAATCCCCTTTTGAGATGATTTTTCGGGGTGTGCTGACCATCCAACGGCCGTAGGCTGTTCAACGTCAATGGTGTTGGCATAAGGAGGGGCCTTCGTGGCCAAGCGAGTGGTGCCGGAGGCGGCCCGCAGGCGGCGCCGTCCCACCAAGCGGGGGCAGGTGCTGACGCACGCGCTGATCGTCGAGACCGCGCTGCGGATGTTGCGCGAGCACGGTGCCGACGGGCTGAGCGCCCGCCGGCTCGGCCTCGCGCTCGGTGCCGACGCCAGCACCGTCTACCGGTACTTCCGCGGCATGGACGATCTGATCCTGGCCATCGCGGACGAGCTGTTCCGCCAGGCCATGGAGGACTGGCGGGCCACCGGCGACTGGCGGGCCGACCTGCGCGACCTCGGCCTGCGCATCCACCACGCCTACCTGGCCCATCCGCAGGCCGCCGTGCTGACCGCCAGCCGGGTCACCGGCCGGACCAACGAGGTGGCCGGCGACGAGACGATCCTCGGCATCGTGCGCGGGGCCGGCTTTCGCGACGCGGACGCGGTCCGGATTTATCACGCTTTCATCGACCAGAGCCTGGCCTTCGCCATCCTCGACGCCGCCACCCTGGCCCTGCCGAAGGCGGCCCGGGAAGCCGATGAGGAGGTGTGGCGCGACACGTACGCCCACCTGCCCGCCAGTACCCACCCCAACATCGCGGCCACCGCGCCGCTGCTGGTGGCAACGATGAACGACAGCGCGTACCCGACGGCACTGGACATGCTGTTGTCCAGCGCGTCCGCCCAGCTCACGGGGTAGATGCCCGGGTATGCCGGAAGGACACCTCATCCACCGTTACGCCGACGCCCAGGACGCCGACCTCGCCGGACGGGTCGTGCACGCGTCCGGCCCTCAGGGCCGCTTCGACGCGCGCCCCTACGACGGACGGACGGTGACGAGCGTGGAGGCCGTGGGCAAACACCTCCTGTACCACTTCGACGACGACGAGCACGAAGACTCGAACCCGAACCCGGACTCGGGGATGGCGATCCACGTCCCCCTGGCGATCCACGTCCACCTGGGGATGCGCGGCATCTTCCTGCGCTACGACGACCCGGCCACCGAACCCCGGGTCGGCACCCGGCTGCGGCTGGCGACGGACGAGGTGGCGTACGACCTCATCGCCCCCTCCCGCTGCGAACCCCTCGACGCGCACGCCGTGGCGGCACTGCGCGCCTCGCTCGGCCCCGACCCGCTGCGCGCGGACGCCTCTTCCGGCGAGGCGGTGCGGCGGCTGACCGCGTTCAAGGGACCGGTCGGGGCGGCCGTGCTCGACCAGAGCGTGTGGGCCGGCATCGGCAACGCCTGGCGAGCCGAACTGCTCTACCTGACCGGCCTGCACCCGAGCCGGCGCGACGTGGACGAACCGGCGGCCCTGCGCCTGTGGCAGACGGCGGTGAAGCACCTCGCCATGGGACGCGACGCCGGTCAGGTGATCAGCGACCCGACAGCGCCCGACGAACGCTGGGTCTACAAACGCGAACGCTGCCGGCGCTGCGGCACCCCCGTCGAGACCTGGCCCCTGGCCTCCAGAACCGCCTACGCGTGCCCAGCCGAACAGAGCAGGTAGCCTGAGACGAGGAGTAACATGAACCTCACTTCTCGTAACAATCTGCTGGACATCCGCCGCATCTACGTCGAGCCCGCCGCCGCCGAGCTGCCGCGCGGGCAGGAGATCCTGGCCCGATACTCTGCCGCCGAACGTGTCGAGATCGAGAGCCACCACCGCATCCCCGAGCTCTACGGCGACGAGACCAACGTGGCGCGCTGGGTGCGGATCAAGACCGAGGCGCTCGTGCTCGGGGTCAAGAAGTCGCTGACGGCCCGGCCCAACGGCCGCTCGGCCGACTTCATCGCCCCCTCGACCGCCAACGGATGCGCCATGGCCTGCGCCTACTGCTACGTGCCCAGGCGCAAGGGCTACAGCAATCCGATCACGGTCTTCGCCAACATCGAGCAGATCCTCGGCTACGTACGCCGCCACGCCGGCCGCCAGGGGCCCAAGACCGAGCCCAACCAGGTGGACCCGCACGCCTGGGTCTACGACATCGGCGAGAACTCCGACTGCTCCCTCGACGCCACCGTCTCGCGCAACGTCCGCGACCTCGTGGAGCTCTTCCGCGACCTGCCCGAGGCCAAGGCCAGCTTCGCCACCAAATACGTCAACCCGGAGCTCTTGGACTGGGACCCGCGCGGCCGCACCCGGATTCGGTTCAGCCTCATGCCCGCCGCCGACTCCAAGCTGCTCGACATCCGCACCTCCCCGATCGCCGACCGGATCGCCGCGATCTCCGACTTCGTCGCCGCCGGCTACGAGGTACACGTCAACTTCAGCCCTGTGGTCGTACGGGACGGCTGGCTGGAGTCGTGGGCCGACCTGTTCACCCAGCTGGACGACGGGCTGAGCCCGCAAGCCCGGGAACAACTGGCCGCCGAAGTGATCTTCCTGACCCACAACGACCGACTGCACGAGGTCAACCTGGGCTGGCACCCCAAGGCCGAGGAGGTGCTCTGGCGCCCGGACCTGCAGCAGGCCAAACGCTCGCAGACAGGCGGCTGGAACGTCCGCTACCGCACCGGCCACAAGGGCCGCTACGTCAACGCCCTCACGGACCTCCTGGGGACCCGCCTCCCGTACTGCCGCATCCGCTACGCCTTCTGACCCTGACGACGACGTCGCGCCGTCGGGGTACCGAGGTCGTAGGGACGCCTATTCGGGGAGGTTCTGCTGGGCGAGGCGTTTGCCCAGGCCGGCCAAGGAGGCGTCGGCCATGAGGGCGGGCAGGCGGGGTGCGTCCTCGTCGATCTGGCGCAGCACGGCCGGCTGGTCGCCGCAGTGCCGGGTCCACGCCCTGACGACCTCCGGCATGGCCTCGATCGCCTCCTGCGACAGGATCGCCTCTCTGGGCAGCCACGACGTCAGGAACTGCCGCACCCTTCCCGGACTCCACCACAGCGGCCGATCCCCGACGAACTCGGTCAGCTTCCCGAACGCCTCCTCGGCCCCTGGCAAGTCCGGCAGGTCCTGGAACGCGGCCATGGCACCGTCGGGAGCGCCACCCCGTACGAGACCGGGCACGGACCGGGCGCGGGCCACCGCCAGCGGCCGGATCGCCGGCAACGTCTCCGCCACCTCCGCGCCCATGAGCCGATCACCCAGCTCGAACGCGTCCAGGATCCGGCCCGCCACCACCCCCGGCTCCGCCTCCCGCAGGCCCAGATCGTCGAGGAACTTCAACTCCTCCACCAGCGCGTCCACGGCCAGGCCACCGTGGGGCTGGTCGATGCCGGTGACCAGGATGTGGGGCTCTTTGCCGTTCTCGTAACGGAAGGCCAGGACCGCGAGAACCTGCTCACCGTAGGGATCGGCCTTGCCGTACCAGGCGCCCTCGCAGGTCACGCGCCCCATCCGCCGCACCCACCCGGGCAGCTCACCGCCACCCTCGCCGCTGTCTTCGACGGGAGTCTCGCCCGGATGATCGAGCACCGCCATGGCCGCCACCGCGAGACGCGCCTCCAGGCGACCGTCCTCCGCTGCTCGCCGCGCGAACGCCTCCGCCTCCCCGGCCTCCTCCAACTCGGCCATGAGCCTGGACGCCCAGAGCTCGGTGCGCAGGGGAGAACGCCACCTGAGCAGGTCGCGGGCCTGAGTGATCGCCGTGTCGAACGCAGTCGTGCTCACCCTTGCACCGTACCGCCCATCCTCACCGCCCCAGCGGACGCACGGGGCCCTCCCGGCAGGGTTGAGCGCAGTTGATCACACGTCTCCGACCGACCTCCCACTCCTCCGGAGGAAGGGCCAGCACTCCGGGCAGTGCGTGCTCGTCTGCACATATCCGGCTGGCTCTGCGCCGACCTGAGCGATTGAGCGACACAGGCCACCCCATCCACCGGTCCTGGGCAGATGGGCCGGTGGCTGGCCGCTATGTCGGCTGGCTGGGCCCGTTACTTCTTCGCCGGGCCAGCGTGATGGGGCGGGGGCCGGTGGGTGCGCCGGCTGACTGGGGTGGGTGGGCTGCCCCTCTGTAGCCGGCTCAGGCACCCAGGGCGACCAGGCGGGAGCCAGCCGGTCGGTGCGTCGGCTGGGCGAGGGGGCGAGTGGCGCCTGTCGCCTATCGGCCGGATCGTGGTGCTGGGGTGGTAGCTGCTCGGTGTGCCGGCTGGCTGGGTCGGTGGTGAGACGTGCCGTTCCTGCGCCGGGCGGCCAGGGCGGTGGTTGGTCCATGCGTTGGCCGGCTGGGGTGGGTGGCGTGCGCCGCTTCCCCTCTGACCAGGGTGGCGGTGCTCGCTGGCTGCTGCCACGGCTGGTCAGGGGTGGGTGGCGCGTGCCCGGCGGCTCAGTTCGGCCGGCGGGCACGCGCGTGCTGTGTTGGGCTGTGGCTGTTAGCGGTTGTCGCCGCCCAGGCCCGCCTTTCGGAGGGCTTCGGCCATGGCGCCGGTCGGGGCCGGGCGGTCCTGGCGGCGCGGGCCGTCGCCGCGGCCTCGCCCGCCGTCGCCACGACCCCGTCCGCCGCCGTCGCCTCGCTGGTCGCCACGACCGCGGCCACCATCACGGCCACGGTCACGGCCGCTGTCGCCTCGTCCGCCGCCACCGTCGCCGCGGCCGCGTCCGCCGTCTCGGCCGCCGCCTTCACCGCGCCCACCGTCTCGACCACCCTGGCTGCGGCCCCCGTCGCCGCGGCTCTCGGGACCGTCGCCGCCTCGGCGGGCGCCCGAGCCCCTGCGCGAGCCGTCGCCGCCGCCCTGGGCGGTGGTCTCGTCTTCCAGGCGCAGGGTCAGGGAGATGCGCTTGCGCGGGATGTCCACGTCGAGGACCTTGACGCGGACGATGTCGCCGGGCTTCACCACGTCACGCGGGTCCTTGACGTAGTTACGCGACATGGCCGACACGTGGACGAGCCCGTCCTGGTGCACGCCGATGTCGACGAACGCGCCGAAGGCCGCGACGTTGGTGACGACGCCCTCCAGGATCATGCCGGAAGCCAGGTCGGAGATCTTCTCGACGCCCTCCTTGAAGGTGGCCGTCTTGAAGGCGGGACGCGGGTCGCGGCCGGGCTTCTCCAGCTCGCGCAGGATGTCGGTGACCGTCGGCAGGCCGAACTTGTCGTCGGTGAACTCGTCGGGCTTGAGCGAGCGCAGCGCCGCCGTGTTGCCGATCAGCGACTTGAGGTCGGTCTTGGCCGAGGTCAGGATGCGCCGCACCACGGGGTAGGACTCGGGGTGCACGCTGGAGACGTCGAGCGGGTCGTCGCCGCCCGGGATGCGCAGGAAGCCCGCGCACTGCTCGAACGCCTTGGGCCCGAGCCGGGGCACGTTCTTCAGCGCCGAACGGGTGCGGAAGGGGCCGTTGGAGTCGCGGTGGCGCACGATGCTCTCGGCGAGCGTGGCGCCGATGCCCGACACGCGGGTGAGCAGGGGCGGCGAGGCCGTGTTGACGTCGACGCCCACCGCGTTGACGCAGTCTTCGACCACCGCGTCGAGCGAGCGGGACAGCTTGGACTCGGCCAGGTCGTGCTGGTATTGGCCGACGCCGATCGACTTGGGGTCGATCTTGACCAGCTCGGCCAGCGGGTCCTGGAGCCGGCGCGCGATGGAGACCGCGCCGCGCAGCGACACGTCGAGCTCGGGCAGCTCCTGCGAGGCGTAGGCCGAGGCGGAGTAGACCGAGGCGCCCGCCTCGGAGACCACGATCTTGGTGAGCCCGGGCATGTGCTTGACCAGCTCGCCGGCCAGCTTGTCGGTCTCGCGGGAGGCGGTACCGTTGCCGATGGCGATCAGCTCGACGCCGTGGCGCTGGGCGAGCGCGCCCAGCACCGCCAGCGACTGGTCCCACTGCCGCTTGGGCTCGTGGGGGTAGATGGTGGCGGTCTCGACGACCTTGCCGGTGGCGTCGACGACGGCGACCTTCACGCCCGTACGCAGACCGGGGTCGAGCCCCATCGTGGGCCGGGTGCCGGCCGGAGCGGCGAGCAGCAGGTCGCGCAGGTTGGCCGCGAACACCCGCACCGCCTCGTCCTCGGCCGCCTGCCACAGCCGCATCCGCAGGTCGATGCCGAGGTGGACGAGGATGCGGGTGCGCCAGGCCCAGCGCACGGTCTCGCTCAGCCACTTGTCGGCGGGCCTGCCCTGGTCGGAGACGCCGAACCGGGAGGCGATGCGCAGCTCGTAGTCGGGGCTGTCGTCGGGCTCCAGGGTGACGGAGAGGATCTCCTCCTTCTCGCCCCTGAACATGGCCAGGATCCGGTGGGAGGGCAGCTTCGTGAACGGCTCGCCGAACTCGAAGTAGTCGGAGAACTTGGCCCCCGCCTCCTCCTTACCCTCGCGCACCTTCGACACCAGCCGGCCACGGGTCCACAACTGCTCGCGCAGGCCGCCGATGAGGTCGGCGTCCTCGGCGAAGCGCTCGATCAGGATCGCCCTGGCCCCTTCGAGCGCCGCGCTCTCGTCGGCGACGCCTTCGGCGATGAAGCCCTTGGCGGTCGTCACCGGGTCGAGCGTGGGATCGGCGAGGAGCTGGTCGGCCAGCGGCTCAAGGCCCAGCTCGCGGGCGATCTGCGCCTTGGTGCGGCGCTTGGGCTTGTAGGGCAGGTAGATGTCCTCAAGCCTGGCCTTGGTCTCGGCCGCCATGATCTGCTCGCGCAGCTCGTCGTCGAGCTTGCCCTGGGACTCGATGGACTCCAGGATCGCCGTCCTGCGCTCCTCCAGCTCGCGCAGGTAACGCAGCCGCTCCTCCAGCGTGCGCAGCTGCGCGTCGTCGAGGGCGCCGGTGGCCTCTTTGCGGTATCGCGCGATGAAGGGCACGGTCGCGCCGCCGTCGAGCAGCTCGACCGTGGCCTGAACCTGCCCGTCGCGTACGCCGAGCTCGGCCGCGATCCGCTGGGAAATAGAGAGCACTTGCCTGCCTTTCGATGGTCCCGCCGGTCAATTGTGCAGGACGACGCCGTCCTTCATGACCAGAGTGCGCGCAGGGTGAACGACCACCGCCTCCGCCGGGCTCCCGCAGGGGAGCACGACAAGGTCGGCCCGGTCGCCGGGGGACAGGCCGTAGCCCTCCAGCCCGAGCGCCCGCGCCCCGCCGTGGGTGGCCGCCTCCAGCGCCAGCTCGATGTCGTGGTCTGCGCGGAACGTGCTGCGGTAGGCGACGTGCATCGCCCGTTCGAGCATGTCGCCGCTGCCGTACGGCCCCCACAGGTCGCGGATGCCGTCGTGGCCGCAGGCCACGGTGACCCCGGCGGCCCGCAGCTTCTTCACCGGGGGCACGGGGAAGCTGTAGACGGCGGCGGTCACGATCGCCACCCCCGCCCGCGCCAGCCCCTCGGCCAGGCGGTCCTGGTGGGCCTCGTCGAGCTGGCCCAGCGCGTAGGCGTGGCTGACCGCCACCCGGCCGCCCAGCCCGAGCGCCGCGGTGCGTTCGATGATCAGCTCCAGCTCCCACGCGCCGAGCGTGCCGCCGTCGTGCAGGTGGAGGTCGAGGTGGGTGCCGTAGCGCCCGGCCAGGCCGAAGATCAGGTCGAGGTGGCGGACCGGGTCGCGGTCGATGCCCGCCGGGTCGAGCCCGCCCACCGCCTCCACCCCGCTCTTCAGCGCCTCTTCGAGCAGCTCGGCCGTGCCCGGGTTGGTGAGCAGGCCGTGTTGCGGGAAGGCCACCTGGCGCACCTCGACGAGGGAGCCCGCCGCGGCCTCGCGCACGGCCTCCACGCCGCGTAAACCCACTTCGGGGTCGATGTCGGTGTGGGTGCGGACGTGGGTGGTGCCGGCCGCGCTCATGGCGGCCAGCAGCGCGGCGATCCGCTCCACGCTCGGCACGCCCAGCTCGGCGCGGCGGCGCAGGTCGTTGCCGATGCGGCCGGCGAGCGTGTCGTCGGCGGAGTGGGGCACCCACGGGCCGCCGTAGAGGGTCTTGTCGAGGTGGCAGTGCGCCTCGACCAGGCCGGGCAGGACGAGCTGCCCGGAGGCGTCGACCACCGTGGCCCCGGGCGCGTCGAGAGCCGGCGCCACCTGGTCGATGCGCCCGTCGCGCACCAGGATGTCGAGCGGAACGCCGGGGGCGGCGCGCCGCCACGGAAGCCCGCCACGCAACAGCACACTGGGCAGCACGTCGGTCATGCCCAGCACCCTAAAGGGCGGGACCGACGATTTCGCTGGCTCTGCTGTGACGGTCTTGGATACCTTTCCGCCCTCTGAGGCTCCTCATGGGAGTACGCCGGTACGCCGAACCCGGCCATGGCACCAAGCGGCACGAAGTCAGCGCCGCTTCACCCATCAGATGTCGTCGAGGTGGGAGACGTTGGCCACGTCGGCGGGGTCGGCGCTCGGCCGGCCGCCGAACCAGGCGTCCAGGATCTCCTTCAGCACCACCTCGGACGTGAGCCGCAGGCTGAGCGCCAGCACGTTGGCGTCGTTCCACCTGCGGGCGCCGTCGGCGGTGTAGGCGTCGACGCAGAGCGCCGCCCGCACCCCGCGCACCTTGTTCGCCGCGATCGACGCGCCGGTGCCGGTCCAGCAGCAGACGACCGCCTGCTCGGCTCGCCCTTCGCTCACGTCTCTCGCGGCCAGTTCGCAGGCCCACGCCCAGTCGTCGCGTTCGCCGTCGTTGAGCGCGCCGTGGGTGACGACCTCGTGCCCGCGCTCGCGCAGCTCCGACACCACCAGCTCGGCCACGCCGTCCTTGCCGTCGGCGGCCACCGATATCCGCATCTGCCCATACTCGCACGTACGCGGACTGGCGCGGGTGGGGCGGTATGTGCTTGGTTGTGGCGTCATATGAGTCTTATGAGTATTGACGCGAATGACATCGCGGCGCTCGCCCGGGGATGTGCCGTTCTGGGCACGGGCGGCGGGGGAGACGTGCGCACGGGTTCGCTGGCGGCGGTACGGGCCATCAGGGAGCACGGTCCTGTGCCGCTGACCCGATTGGCCGACCTGGACGACGACGCCCTGGTCGTGCCGCTGTCCGGCATCGGGGCCCCGACCGTCAGCCACGAGATGATCCACGGCGAGGACGAGCCCAGGCGCATCGTCGAGGAGATCGAGCGGATCTTCGGCCGCCGGCCGAGCGCGATCATGTCCTCCGAGATCGGCGGCGCCAACGGGGTCGCGCCCGTGGCCTGGGCCGCCCAGCTCGGGGTGCCGCTGCTCGACGCCGACGGCATGGGCCGGGCGTTCCCCGAGGTCCAGATGGTCTCGATGTACGTGGCGGGGCTTCCCGCCGACCTCGTGGTGATGTCGGACGTCGCGGGCAACGTGGTGACGATCCGCCCGGTGGACGGGCTCTGGTCGGAGCGCCTGGCCCGCGCCGTCTGCGTGGCGGCCGGCTCGCACGCGCTGATGGCCGACTACGTGCTCACCGCCGGACGGGCCAGGGGCGCGGTCATCGAGGGTACGGTCACCCGCGCGCTGGAGATCGGCCGGGCCACGCAGGGCGCGGCCGACCCGCTCCAAGCGCTCCAGGACCGCCTCGGCGCCGCCCGGCTGATCACCGGCAAGCTGACCGACGTGGAACGCCGCACCACGGGCGGATTCGTCCGGGGCACGGCCACGATCGAGGGCACGGGCGACGACCGGGGCCGCCGGCTCGCGCTGGAGCTGCAGAACGAGAACCTGGTCGCCCAAGAGGACGGCCGGACGCTGGCCATGGTCCCCGACCTGATCACCGTGGTGGACACCGAGACCGCCGCCGCCGTCCAGACGGAGGGCCTGCGCTACGGCCAGCGCGTCACGGTGCTCGCCTGGCCCTGCGACCCGCTCTGGCGCACGCCCAAGGGGCTGGAGACGGCCGGGCCCGCGGCCTTCGGATACGACCTGGACTACGTACCCGTCGAGGAGCTGATGGCGCGTGCCTGACCTGCGGATAGGGATCGACGTCGGCGGGACCAACACCGACGCGGTGGTGCTCGGGCCGGACGGCCAGGTGCTCGCCAAGGCCAAGCGGCCCACCACGCCCGAGGTGACCGACGGGCTGCGCGCGGCCCTGGACGCCGTACTGGAGCAGGTCCAGGACCGGGCCGGCGTGACACGTGTCATGCTGGGCACCACGCACGCCACGAACGCGATCCTGGAGCGGCGCGGGCTGGGCCGGGTCGCGGTGCTGCGGCTCGGCGCGCCCGCCACCACCTCCGTGCCCCCGCTCTCCGACTGGCCCGACGACCTGCGCAAGGTGGTCTCGGCCGGTGAGGCGATCGTGCCCGGTGGCCACTACGTGGACGGCAGGGAGATCAGCCCGCTGGACCTGGACGCCGTACGCCGTTTCCTCGACGGCGTGCAGGCTGACGCGGTGGCGGTCACCAGCGTGTTCAGCCCGGCCGACGACGGGCACGAGCGGGCCGTCGCTGACCTGGTCCGCGCCGAGTACGGCCTGCCGGTCTCGGTGAGCCACGAGATCGGCTCGCTAGGCCTGCTCGAACGCGAGAACGCGACCGTGCTGAACGCCGCCCTGTACGGCGTCGCCGCCCACGTCACCGACGCCCTGGTCACGGCCCTGGCCGAACGAGGACTCGGGGCGCGGCCGTACCTGGCCCAGAACGACGGCACGCTCATGACACTGGAGCACGCCGCCCGCCTGCCCGTCTCCACGATCGGCTCAGGCCCGGCGAACTCGCTGCGCGGCGCCGCCTACCTGTCCGGCGTGCCGGACGCGATCGTGGTGGACGTGGGCGGCACGAGCACCGACCTCGGTGTGCTGATGGGCGGCTTCCCGAGGGAGTCGGCGGCGGCGGTCGAGATCGGCGGCGTGCTGACCAACTTCCGCATGCCCGACATCCTGGCCATCGCCCTCGGCGGCGGCACCGTGGCGCGGAGCGGGGGCGTCGGGCCCGACTCCGTCGGCTACCGGATCGGGCGCGAGTCGCTGGTCTTCGGCGGGACGACGGCGACGATGACGGACGCGGCGGTGGCGGCGGGCCGCGTCCCGGCGGGCGCTGAGGGGTGGCGCGAGCGGCTCGAATCTGACATGTCGGAAGGAATCGCCGACATCCTGCAAAGGGCGCTGGCGGTCGCCGACGACATGGTGGCCGACGCCGTGGACCGCATGTCGCTCGGCCGGAGTGACCGTCCGCTGGTGGCGGTGGGGGGCGGGGCGTTCCTGCTGCCCGATCACATCACCGGGGCGAGCACGGTGATCCGCCCCGAGCACGCGGAGGTGGCCAACGCCGTGGGGGCCGCCATCGCGCTCGCGAGCGGCAGAGTGGATACGATCTTGCCAGCGGGAGATAGCAGGACAGAAGCGATCGAAAGCGTCAAGGAGGAGGCGCGGGCCCGAGCCGTGGCGGCCGGGGCCGACCCCTCAGGAGTCGAGATCGTGGACCTTCTCGAGGTGCCGCTGAGCTACCTCTCCGAGCCCGCCGTGCGGGTACACGTCAAAGCAGCCGGACCCCTCGCCCGGTGACCCACCGAAAGGATCCCCCACCATGCGCTGGCACAAGCGTCTGCTCGTCGCCGGGGTAGCCGGTCTCATGGCCCTGACCGCGTCCGCGTGCGCGGGCGGCCAGGTACGCGGCGCCGGCGGCACACCCCAGCCGCAGACGAGCGGCAGCGGCAGCCCGGCCGGCGGGCAGGCCAACGACAGCACCTTCGTCTACGCGCCCAACCACGACGTGGTCACCGACTGGGACCCGGCCACCTCCTACTCCAACGAGATCATCGCCCTGTCGAACATCTACGAGGGCCTGACCAGGTACGACTCCGAGACCCACGAGGCCGCGCCGCGCCTTGCCACCGAGTGGACCTCGGCCAAGGACGGCAAGGAGTGGACGTTCAAGCTGCGGCAGGGCGTGAAGTTCCACTCCGGCGCCACGTTCGACGCCACGGCCGCGAAGAAGGCCATCGAGCGGACGATCGACAAGAAGGGCGGCGCCGCCTACATCTGGGACCCGGTCGACAAGATCGAGGCGGTGGACGCGAGCACGCTGAAGTTCACCCTGAAGTACGCCGCCCCGCTCGACCTGGTCGCCGCCTCCGGCTACGCCGCCTGGATCTACGACGTGGACGCCGTGGACGCCGACGGCAAGAAGACCGCCGGCACGGGGCCGTACACGATCGACACTTGGCAGAAGGGCAAGGAGACCGAGCTCACGCTGAAGGCGTTCGATGACTACTGGGGCGGCTGGAAGCCGGCGCAGTACAAGAAGGTCGCCTTCCGCGTCACGCCCGAGATCACCACCGCCTGGCAACTGCTGCAGAAGGGCGAGGTGAACTTCGTCGAGCGGCTGAACCCGCAGCTCTTCGAGCAGGCGCAGACCACGGAGTCGGTGCGCACGGCCGAGTCGCCGTCGTTCCAGAACCTGCTGGTGCTGTTCAACACGGCCGCGGGCCCGACGGAGGACGTCAAGGTCAGGCAGGCGCTGCAACTGGCCATCGACTACGACGGCCTGGCGGCGGCGCTTGAGGGCGCAGGCCAGAAGGCCAGCGGCCTGGTGCCGCAGGGCCTGGTCGGCCACGTCAGCGGGATGGAGCCCAAGCAGGACCTGGCCAAGGCGCAGGCGCTGCTGGCCGAGGCGGGCTACGGGCCCGACCTCAAGGAGCTCAAGCTGAGCCTCACGTACGGCATCGGTGACGAGGACCAGAAGCTGCTGGTCACGCTGCTCAGCTCGACGCTCAGCAAGCTGAACGTGACCCTCCAGGCCAAGCCGATGAACTGGAGCGCGCAGTGGGACCTGGGCAAGAAGGGCGGCCAGGACGTCTTCGTCATGTACTGGTACCCGGACTATCCGGACGCCTACTCCTGGTTCCTCAACGTGTTCAAGAGCGCCGACAAGCCGCAGTTCAACCTCTCCTACCTGAAGAACGCTGAGATCGACGCGACCATCGACAAGCTCCCCGAGCTGACGGCCACGGACCGGATGGCGGCCGTGGAGGAGTACGAGACGCTGCAGCAGAAGATCATCCAGGAGCAGGCCGCGGTGGCCGTGCCCTACGTGCAGAAATACCAGCGCGCCCTCTCCTCTGACGTCCAGGGCTACAAGGACAACGCCGCCTATCCCAACGTCGTCTTCTTCTACGACCTGACCCGCGCCTCCTGACGATGCTGCGCTATCTGGCCCGCCGCCTCGGCCAGGCCCTCCTGGTCGTGGCCGGCGTGGTCGTGCTCACGTTCGCGGTGATGCGGCTCGTGCCCGGCGATCCCGCGGTGGCCTTCGCCGGGCCGAAGGCCACGCCCGAGCAGCTGGCCGAGGCCCGCGCGCGGTTCGGGCTCGACGATCCGCTGCCGGCGCAGCTGCTCACGTACGTGCGCGACCTGATGACCGGCGACTGGGGCGTCAGCCTGCGCACGCGGCAGCCCGTGCGGGACGACCTCTACCTCGCCTTTCCCGCCTCGCTCGAACTCGTCGGTACGGCGCTGCTCATCGCGGTTGTTCTGGGCATTCCGCTCGGCGTACTCGCCGCCCGCTATAAGACGAAATTTCCGGACTTTGGGGTGCGGTTCGGGAGCATGCTGGCCGTCTCCGTCCCGGTCTTCTGGCTGGCCCTGGCCCTCCAGACGATCTTCGCCAGCAACCTCGGCTGGTTCCCCATCGCCGGCGAGTACGACTCCGCGCTCGACACCACCAGCCCGCTCACCCTCTGGACGAACATCACCGTCGTCGACGCCCTCATCACCGGAAACTGGCCCATCTTCACCAGCACCCTCGAACACCTGGTGCTGCCCGCCCTGGTCGTGGCCGCCTATCCCACCGGCGTCATCGCGCAGATGACCAGGGCCGCTCTCATCGAGGAGTCAGGGCAGGACCACGCCAGGCTGGAGCGCGCGCTGGGCTTCGGTGAGACGTCTATTCTGACCAGGTTCGCGCTGCGACCGGCGCTCGGTCCCGTGCTGTCGCTGATCGCGCTCGTCTTCGCGTACGCGATCGTCAACGGCTTCCTCGTCGAGGCCGTCTTCAACTGGCCGGGCCTGGGCCGCTACGCCGCCGAGTCCATCCGCTCGCTGGACACCCCGGCCATCGCGGGCGTCACCCTGCTGGTCGCCCTGGTGTACGTCCTGGCCAACCTGGTCGTGGACATCCTCCAGGGCTTCGTCGACCCCCGGGCCAGGACACGATGACCACGGAGACACAGACACAGGAAACACAGCCGCTGCGCCGCACGCTGCCGCGCGTCCCCGACCGGTTCGCCGCGTTCGGGGCGGTGCTCATCGTGGTCGTCGTGCTGGCGGCGGTGCTCGCGCCATGGCTGGCGCCGTACCCGGTGGACGACCCGAGGCCGCTGGAGCGGCTGCTGCCCCCGAGCGGCGCGCACTGGTTCGGCACCGACCAGGTCGGCCGCGACGTGCTCACGAGGATCCTGTACGGCGGGCGCACCTCGCTGTTCATCGCCGTGGCCGTGCTGGCCGTCTCGGCGGTGGCCGGGGTGACGCTCGGCGTGGTAGCCGGGTACGCGGGCGGCTGGATCAGGGACGTGATCATGCGCGTCACGGACGTCTTCCTGGCCTTCCCCGCGCTGCTGCTCTCCCTGGCCCTGGCGGTCGTGCTGCAGCCCGGCGTGAACACCGTGATCCTGGCCATCGCGGTGACCTGGTGGCCCTGGTACACGCGGCTGGCCGCCTCCATGGCCGCCTCGATCGCCACCCGCCCCTACGTGGACGCGGCCCGCTGCCTCGGCGTGCCCGCGCCGCTGATCATCCTGCGCCACGTGCTGCCCAACTCGCTCACGCCGGTGCTGGTGCAGCTCTCGCTGGACGCGGGCGGGGTGATCCTGACCTCGGCGGCGCTGTCGTACCTAGGGCTCGGCGCGCAGGAGCCGACGGCCGAATGGGGGCTGATGGTGCAGCAGGGACAGACGCTGTTCACCACGAACTGGTGGGTGGTGACCTTCCCTGGGCTGGCGATCCTGGTGACGGCGTTCGCGTTCAACGTGCTCGGCGAGGGGCTGCGCAACGCGCTCGACCCGCGAAGGGCGGTCAAGTGACAGGGCACCTGATCGAGGCACGCGACCTGCGCGTCAGTTACGGCGGGCGGGTGGTGGCCGACGTGCCGCGGCTCGACGTGGGCGCGGGCGAGTGCGTGGCGATCGTGGGGGAGAGCGGCTCGGGCAAGTCCACGACGCTGCTCTCGCTGCTCGGCCTCACCCAAAATGCCGAAATATCGGGACAAGTACGGGTGTGCGGGGTGGACGTGCTCACCGCCGCCCCGCGCGCGCTGCGCGAGCTCAGGGGCGCGCGGGCGGCGCTGGTGATGCAGTCGCCGCACGCCGCGCTCAGCCCCGCCACCCGCCTCGGCGTCCTGATGCGCCGCGCGCTCAAGCTGCACGGCGTCAAGGACGTGGCCGGCACCATGGCGCGGGCCATGGACGCGGTCCTGCTCGACCGCGAGCTGCTGCGCCGCTATCCGCACGAGGTCTCCGGCGGCCAGGCCCAGCGCTTCGCCATCGCGCTGGCCATCGCCCTGGGCGCCGAGGTCATCCTGGCCGACGAGCCCACCAGCGCGCTGGACGTGACCGTACAGGCCGAGGTGGTCGGCGTGCTGCGCCGGCTGCGGGCAGAACGGGACCTCGCGCTGCTACTGGTCTCCCATGACCTGGCCCTCGTCTCGACGATCGCCGATCGGGTGCTGGTCATGAAGGACGGCGCGGTGGTGGAGTCGGGCCCCGCCGCCCAGGTGCTGGCCGAGCCGTCCCACCCCTACACCCGCGAACTGCTGGAGGCGCTGCCGTGACCATGCCCAGGGCTGAGCTCAGTGCCGAGCCGAGGGCCGAGCTCAGGGCCGAGCGGGTGACGCTCGGGTACGGCCGCCGCCCGGTGGTGCACGACGTGAGCATCGACATCACCGAGGGCGGCGTGGGGCTGATCGGGGAGAGCGGCTCGGGCAAGACGACGCTGGCGCGCGCGTTCCTGGGCCTCCTGAGCCCCATCTCCGGAAATATCTGGTACGGCGACCAAACACTGAAAAAAGCGGACATGAGGAAGTTTCGGAAGGACGTCCAGCCCGTCTTCCAGGCCGAGGCCCTCGACCCCCGGATGCGCGTCGGCACCTCCATCGCCGAGGCCCTCCCGCGCGCCGCCCGCTCCCGCGTCCCCGACCTGCTCGAACAGGTCGGCCTCGATCCCGCCCTGGCCGTCCGCCGCCCCCACGAGCTCTCCGGCGGCCAGCGCCAGCGCGTGGTGATCGCCCGCGCCCTGGCCGTCGGCCCACGCCTGCTCATCCTCGACGAGCCCACCAGCGCGCTCGACGTCACCGTCCAGGCCAGGGTGCTCGACCTGCTGGCCTCCCTGGAGACCGAGCGCCTGCTGATCACGCACAACCTGGCCGTGGTGGAACGGCTCTGCCGCACCTCCCACGTGCTCTTCGCGGGCCGCGTCGTCGAGTCGGGCCCCACGTCCGACCTGCTGGCGAACCCGGCCCACCCCTACACCAGGGCCCTGCGCGACGCCGTACCGAAGCTGGGCGGGGACCCGCCCGAGGCCAAGGGCAGGACCGAGGCCGTCCCCGCGGCCACCGGCTGCCCGTTCCGGCTGCGCTGCCCGCTGGCCGCGCCCGAGTGCGAGGTGGCGCCCGAGCCGAGGGACGTCCAGGGACGTCAGGTGGCCTGCCACCGTGCGGAGGACGTCCTCACCTGATCACCTGACGGGCCTTCAGGTGGTCCTGGAGGTCGTCGGCCAGTTTGCTCATCAGCCGGCTCAGCTCGGCCCGATCCGCGCCGGACCAGCCGGCCACGGCGGCGCCCAGCCAGTCGTTGGTCACCCGGCGGCACCGGTCCGCCGCCACGGCGCCCTCGTCCGTGAGCGTGATGCGCCAGGCCCGGCCGTCGTCGGGGTCGCGTACCCGCTCGACCAGGCCGCGCTGCTCCAGCGCGGCGACGTGCCGCGTCACGTGCGGGCTCTCCACCTGGAGGCTGTCGGCGATCGCTCCGACCCTGCGCGGCTCGCCGGCCTCCAGCAGGTTGACGAGGATCTGGACGTCCGGCCGGTCCAGCCGGACGCCCGCCGCCTCGGTCAGCCGCTCATGCGTCTTGCCGCGGTTGAGCATGGTGACGAGCCGGCGAAAGGCGCTCACCGTCGTCTGCAGATCCTCGTCCATCCGCTTGCTTACCTAACTTACGTATGTATTATCGGTTCTCGATTACTTACCTAAGTTATCCAAAGGAGCCGTCATGGCGACAGTCGTCGTGCCCGCAGCACGTGAGACGTTGAAGAGAAATCCCTGGCCCGCGGTGGTCGCGCTGTCCGTCGCGGCCTCCATCGCCGCCATGCAGAACACCGCCGTGGTGCCGTTGCTTCCCGTGCTGCAACGGGAGCTGAACACCTCCTTGACCGCCGTGAGCTGGACGCTCACGGTGAGCCTGCTGGTCGGCGCGGTGTCCACGCCGCTGCTCTCCCGCTTCGGCGACATGTACGGCAGGCGCCGCATGATCCTCGGCGCCCTGGCGTTCCTGGTGGCCGGCTCGGTCATGGCGGCCATGGCCACCTCGTTGCCCTGGCTGATCGTGGCCCGGGTGTTGCAAGGCTCTGTGGCCGCGCTCGTCCCCTTGTCCATCGGAGTGGTCCGCGACGCGCTGCCGCGCGCGCAGTTCGCGACCGGCGTCGGCGTGCTCAGCGCGACGATGGGCTTCGGCAGCGGCGGCGGCATGATCCTGGCCGGGCTCGCCGACGGGGACTTCCACCTGGTCTTCTGGATCATCGGCGGCTTCTCGCTGGCCGCCGGCATCGTCGTGGCCTTCCTCGTCCGTGACGCGGCCCCGCCCGTCAAGGGCCGCCCCGACCTGTTCGGGGCCGCGCTGCTCGCCGCCTGGCTGGTGGCGCTGCTGCTGGGGATCAGCGAGGGCGGCTCATGGGGCTGGACCTCGCCCGGCGTGCTCGGGCTGTTCGGCGCGGCGGTCGTGCTCGCGGCCGGATGGGTGGCGGTCGAGCTGAAGGTGGCCGAGCCGCTGGTGGACATGGCGATGCTGGTGCACAGGGGCACGGTCGGCGCGACGGTGTCCTCGATGCTGCTCGGGTTCTCCTTCTTCACCCTGCTGACCGGCATGTCCAGCTTCGCCCAGGCTCCCGTGGGCTTCTCGGCCACGACCCTGCAGGTCGGGCTCTACCTGCTGCCGAGCACGCTGTTCATGCTGGTGATCTCGCTGTTCGCGGGCCGGCTGATGCGCCGGCTGCCCGCCGCGTCCATGGTGGCGACGGGCTCACTGGTCACGGGGCTGGCCGCGCTGTGGCTGATCTTCGAGAACGACAGCCCTTGGCACCTGTACGCGGCCTCCTCGCTCATGGGCGTCGGCCTCGGCGTCGGATACGCGGCCCTGGGCACCATGGCCGTCGAGCACGTGGACCAGGGCAAGACGGCCCTGGCCTCCGGGGTGAACGCTCTGGTGCGCATCGTGGGCGGCAGCACGGCGGGTGCGGTGATCGCCGCCATCCTGGCGGCGCGGCCGGGCGCCGGCGGCTACCAGTGGGTCTTCGGGGCAGCCGCCGGGGCTGGCGTCTTGGCCGCGCTCTTCGCGGCCGGGTTCGGATATCTCAACCGCGGGGCCGTCACGGGACCTGTCACTGGGCCCGTCACAGGGCCTTCAGCCCGCTGATCACTTCCAGCAGCACCTTGGCGTCGGGGGCGGGCGGCGGCAGCTCGACCTGGACGAGCTGCTGCGCGTGCAGGTCACCGACCAGCACGCGGACCACCCCGATGGGCAGGTTCAGCTCGGCCGCCACGTCCACCAGCCGCGTGGGCTGGGTGCACTTCTGCAGGATGATCAGATGCTCGGGGTCGAGGCCGCGCGGCGGCGCCAGGCCGCCGGCGGTGATGATCACCGCGATGAGGTCGATGGCCTCGCTCGCGGGCACCGTCCGGCCCCTGGTCAGCAGGTAGGCCGGAACGATGGGACCGGCGTCCTCGTCCAGCCAGCGTTCTTCAGTCACTTCGCACCACCCGCATGGGGCGCTCGGACTCCTGCTGAGCCGCCCTCGGGGCCTCGTCCTCTGGCTCTGCCACGTGCTCTTCCGGGATCAACACGATCGCGGTGGTCCCTCCATATGGTGAACCGCGCAACGTCACGCGGATGTCATGCCTGGCGGCCAGGCGGGAAACGACGAAAAGGCCGAGCCTGTCGCTGTCGGCCAGGTCGAACTCCGGCGGGCTGGCCAGCCGCTCGTTGTACTCGGCCAGCTGCTCCTCGCTCATCCCGAACCCGCGGTCCTCGACCTCGAAGGCGAAGCCCCGGGCCGCCGCGTCGCCGCGGACGAAGACCGAGGTGTGCGCGGGGGAGTAGACGGTGGCGTTCTCGATCAGCTCGGCGATGAGGTGGATCACGTCACCGACCACGGGGCCGGCCAGACGCTGGCCGGACATGGGTTCGACGACGACCCGCTGGTAGTCCTCCACCTCGGCCGCCGCGCCGCGGGCCACGTCGAGCAGCGGCACGGGACGGCTCCAGCCGCGTCCCGGCGTCGCGCCCGACAGG
Source organism: Nonomuraea sp. NPDC048882 (assembly GCF_040649755.1). Taxonomy (NCBI): domain Bacteria; kingdom Bacillati; phylum Actinomycetota; class Actinomycetes; order Streptosporangiales; family Streptosporangiaceae; genus Nonomuraea; species Nonomuraea sp. NPDC048882. The sequence goes on along the minus strand of NZ_JBEZGB010000007.1, from coordinate 48,761 downwards.
ATGATCAGGCCCTCCGCGTGCCGGCGCATGCGGGTGGTGAGGTGGTCGAGCTTGAACAGGTCGTCCAGCTGGCCCGGGTCGGTGGCCCGGTGCTGCATGTCGGCGAGCTGGATGCGCTGGCGGTGCAGCAGCGTCTGGCTGCGCCTGGCCAGGTTCCTGAAGACGTGGCCGACGCCCTCGCTGAGCTGCGCCTGGCCGACCGCGGCCTCGACGGCGGTCTGCTGGACGGTGGAGAAGGCCTTGCCCACGTCGTCGATCTCGACCGTGGTGCTGGTGAGCGACACCTCGGGCACTTCGACGGTCTCGCCCTTGCGCAGCTTGGCGACCACGTGCGGCAGCCGTTCCTGGGCCACCTCCAGGGCGGCCAGCCGGAGCGTCCCGAGCTCCTCGGACAGCCGGTTGCCCATGCGCAGCGAGAACCCGATCGACACGATCACCAGCGCCAGGGCCGTGCCCGCGAGCAGGAACGCCCGCGACAGCACCTCATCGGCCACCGGCTCCGCGCGCTCGTTCAGCGTCGTGCTGGCCCGCAGCTGGGCCTCCTGGAACGACCTGGCCAGGCCTTCGGTGGTGGACAGCCAGCCCTGCGGCGTGCCGCCGGCGATGATCTGGTCCTCCATCATCCGCAGCCGCTGATACGCGGGGGAGGTGATGAGGACGACCTGGGGGTCGCGCAGGGCCGGGTCGAGCTCGCCGAGGCTCTGGTCCACCAGGAAGCGCCGGTTGCCCGTGATCTGGGTGAACAGCCTGCGCTCGGCTCTGGTCACCGTGCCGAGCCCGAGCGCCTGCTCCCTGGTCAGCAGCTCCTTGGCGTAACTCATGTCGATGGTCACGCGGGACTGCTCGTAGATCGGGATGTCGTCGATCATGGCCACCCGCCGGTGCAGGCCGAACAGCGTGTCGATGATCGCGTTGTAGGCCTCCACGGTGTGCAGACGGTCGGACAGGCCCGTGTCGATCTCACCTCGGACCGCGTCGAGCCTGTCTATCTGCGTGTACACCGCGTCCACCTGTGTGCGGATCTCTTCTGATCTGTCCTTGGACTTGACGGAAAGCTGCTTGAAGGCGTCCCGGGCGGCGTCGGTGCGAAGGCGCTGCGCCGCCACGGCGGGCTTGTCGGCACTGTTGCGCAGGAACCTGGCCGAGATCAGGCGCTCGCGCTGGATCTCGGTGATCACTTTGTACGCGGGAAGGCGCAGGTTCGTCCAGACGGTCTTGTACTGACGCAGCTCCAAGCTCTCGCTCGCGGTGACGGCGGTGATGACCCCCCACAACACCACCATGGAGGCCAGTGGCACCAGTAGTAGTCCGATGATCTTCATCCGGATCGTTCGGCTACGACCCATGGCACCTCACTCCGGTTGGTCCCAAGCTGGCAACCCCGGACGGGACAAGCCCCGAGGATAGCAATTGGATCACCAGAATGCCCAATTTTTCGGGACTTTTGGACACACGAGTCCCTCTGGCCTCGATCTTGGAGTAGGTTTCCCGGGTACATCGGCGACAGAGGGAGATGCGTTGCGCCGGCGAGTCTCAACGGCCCCCGCGTCCGTCCTGGTGTCGATCCTGGCGGCGATGCTGCTCGCGGCCTGCTCATCGCCGACCGAGGTGCGCCAGGCCCCGGTCGGTGAGTCGCCCTTCGTCTACGTCAAGAACACCGACATCATCACCGAGTGGGACCCCGCCCGCTCCTACTCGAACGAGATCATCGCCTTCCAGAACGTCTACGAGACCCTCACGCTCTGGAACCCGGTCACCAAGAAGTCGGCGCCCCGCCTGGCCACCGGATGGCGCTCCACGGCCGACGGCAGGAGCTGGACCTTCACCCTGCGCTCCGGCGTGACGTTCCACACCGGCAACCCGCTGGACGCCGAGGCGGTCAAGGCCTCGATCGAGCGGACGATGCGCGCCAAGACCGGCGCCTCCTACATCTGGGACGCCGTCTCGTCCATCCGGGTCGAGGGGCCGCTGACGGTGACGTTCGCACTGAAGTACCCCGTTCCGCTGGACCTGGTGGCCTCCGCCGGGTACGCGGCCTACATCTACGACACCAAGGCGGCCCCCGACCTCGGCAAGTGGCTCGCGCAGGGCAGGGACGCCGGGTCGGGTCCTTACACGGTGGCGAAGTGGAACAAGGGCAAGGAGGACGAGCTCACGCTCAAGGCGTACGACGGGTACTGGGGCGGGTGGAACGAGCGGCCGCACTACAACACGGTCAAGTACCGGGTCGTGCCCGACCCCGAACGGGCGTACCGGATGTTGCAGCGCGGCGAGGCGAGCTTCACGGACCGGCTCGACCCGAAGCTGTTCGCCCAGGCCGGCGCCGCGCCCGGCATCCGCACCTCCGACCGGCCCTCGTTCACCACGGCCATGATGCTGTTCAACACCGCCACCGGCCCCATGAAGGACATCAGGTTGCGCAAGGCGGTGCAGTACGCCATCGACTACCGCGGCATCGTCAAGGCGCTCAAGGGCTCCGTGACGCCGGCCAGCGGCGTCATCCCGGAAGGGCTGCTCGGCCACGTGCCGGGACGGGTGCCCGAGCAGGACCTGGAGAGCGCCACCCGGCTGCTGCAGGAGGCCGGCTACGGCCCCGGCGGCGCGCCGCTGCGGCTCCGGATGACCTACGGCGAGGGCGAGGCCGACGAGGAGGTGCTGGCCAAGCGGCTACGCGCGGCGCTGCGCCCGCTCAACGTCACCCTCAAGGCCGAGGGCATGCACTGGAACGCGCAGTGGGAGCGGGGCAAGAAGCGCGGCCAGGACATCTTCGTCATGTACTGGTGGCCCGACTACGCCGACGGCTACTCCTACTTCGGCCAGGTCTTCCGCGCCGCGAACCCGCCCGAGTTCAACCTGACCTACCTCAACGACCACCGCCTCGACGCCATGCTCGACACGGTGCCCGAGCTGACGGTGACCGACAAGCCCGCGGCGCAGCGGGTGTACGAGCAGGCCACGGCACGCGTGCTCGACGAGCGGGCCGCCGCCGCGCTGCCCTGGGTGGTCAAGTCACGGCGGGCGTTCCTGGGCGGCATCCAGGGATATGACGACAACCCGGCCTATCCGGACGTCGTCTTCGTCTACGACCTCAAGCCGTCGGGCTGAGAACCTTCCGCCGGGCTCTCCACCCGCTCCCGCAACCGGGCCCTGATCTCTTCGGGCGTGTACGCGCGCCGGCGCCGTTCGGCCCGCGCGATGACCACGCCCGTCGCCGCCACACCCATGATTCCCGCCAGACCGAGCATCTTCCACCAGCGCATGTTGCCTAGGCTAGCCCTGTGCTGACTCTCGACGAAGCCGTCAAGGTGACCAGAACCGGCGATCTGTGGGTCTTCCGCGGGCGTTCCGTGCCCGACCGCGCCATCCAGACGATGACCAACAGCCCGGTCAACCACGTCGGCATGGCCATCGTGATCGAGGACCTGCCGCCCATGATGTGGCACGCCGAACTGGGCAAGTCTCTGCTCGACCTGTGGTCGGGCACCCACCATCGCGGCGTGCAGCTGCACGACCTGCGCGCGGCGGTCACGACGTGGGCCGACCGCTACGACCAGCGCGCCTGGCTGCGCCAGCTGGAGCCGGAGGCCACGCAGGAGATGGAGGACGCCGTCCTGCGCACGGTCGCCCGGCTCGACGGCACCCCGTTCCCCTCCACCGCCAGGCTGGCCGCCCGCTGGGCCAGGGGGCGCGTGCCGCGCCGTACGCGCAAGGACGAGACGCTGGAGCGCGCCTACTGCGCCGAGGTGGTGGCCGTCACCTACGAGGAGATGGGCCTGCTGCCCGCCGGGCGCCGCCCCAACTGGTACGACCCCGGCAGGTTCTGGAGCGGCGACGACCTCGACCTGCTCCTCGGCCGCAGACTCGGCAACGAGATCACGGTCGGGGTCGAGCTGGAGCGCGCCCGCCGCCCCTGATCCAATACAGGGCATGACTAGCGTGAACGTCGCCGTGATCGGCGTGGGCAACTGCGTCTCCTCCCTGGTCCAGGGCGTCGAGCACTACCGCGACGGCGACGCCCCCGGCCTGACGAACCCCGTCTGCGCGGGCTACGCCGTCTCCCAGGTCCGCTTCACCGCTGCCTTCGACGTGGGCGCCGCCAAGCTCGGCCGTGACCTGTCGGAGGCCATCTGGGCCGAGCCGAACAACGCCAGGAGGTTCGCCGGCGTGCCGCTTCTCGGCGTGCCCGTCGCCGAGGGCATCCTGGCCGACGGCGTGGGCCCCGGCTCGGCCGGACTGATCGATCCGCGCGGCGGCGCCACGCCGGGTGAGGTCGCCGCCCACCTCAGGCGGACCGGCAGCCACGTCGTGCTGAACTTCCTGCCCACCGGCGCGCAGCGGGCCACCGAGCTGTACGCGGCGGCCGCCGTCGAGGCCGGATGCGCGTTCGTGAACTGCATGCCGGCCGTGCTCGCCCGTTCGCCGGAATGGCGCGCCCGCTTCGCCGCGGCCGGGCTGCCGCTGGTGGGCGACGACCTGAAGAGCTCGTTCGGCGCGACGCTGGTGCACCGGGCGCTGGTCGAGGCCCTGACGGCGAGCGGAGTCCACCTCACCGCCGGCCACCAGCTGCTGGCCGGCGGCAACATGGACTTCGTCAACCTGGAGGACGCCGAGCGGATGAAGAGCAAGAAGGCCACCAAGTCCACCGGTGCCGGGACGCCCACCCACGTCAGCGCTCAATACCTGCCCTTCATGGACGATCGCAAGGTCGCCTACATCCGGCTGGACGGCGTGGGCTTCGGCGCCTCCCCGCTGGAGCTGGAGCTGCGCATGGTCGTCGAGGACTCGCCCAGCGCCGCGGGCAACGCCCTGGACGCCGCGCGGCACGCCAAGGCCGCCCTCGACCAGGGCGTCGGCGGCCTGTTCGAAGAGGTCTCCCTGGCGCTGATGAAGGCGGTCTGACGCACTGGGGTCGGGTCGGGATGGACATCCGCGTGCTCGGCCCGTCGACGTGCTCGAAGACGGAGCCAGGATCCCGGTCGTCCGCCGGTCGTCCGCTTGAGCCGCCTGGCGGCCGACAGCCCCTCAGCGCGGGGTGGCTCCCATGCACAGGCCGGGCCGGTGGCAGGCTAGGGGAATGCGCCTGGCTACCTGGAACGTGAACTCGGTCAAGGCACGGCTGCCCCGCCTGCTCGAATGGCTCGCCGCGGTTCGGCCCGACATCGTGTGCCTCCAGGAGACCAAGTGCGCCGCCGAGGCGTTCCCCGCGGCGGAGGTGGGCGAGCTGGGCTACACCGCCGCCGCCCACGGCGACGGACGCTGGAACGGCGTCGCGCTCCTGTCCAGAGCCGGGCTGACGGACGTCACGCTCGGCTTCCCCGGCGAACCCGGCTTCGGCGAGCTCGACAGCACCGGCGCCGCCCGCCCCGAAGCCCGGGCCATCGGCGCGACCTGCGGCGGGATCCGGGTGTGGTCCCTGTACGCGCCCAACGGCCGTACCGTCGACTCACCCCACTACGCGTACAAACTCGTCTGGTTCGCCGCCCTGCGCGACGCCCTCGCCCCCGAGCTGGCCGCCGGGCCGCTGGTGGCCTGCGGCGACTACAACGTGGCGCCGACGGACGCCGACGTGTGGGACCCCGCCCTGTTCGCAGGCTCCACCCACGTCACGCCCCCCGAACGGCGGGCCCTGGCCGAGCTGCGCGACCTCGGCCTGACGGACGTGGTGCCGACACCGATGAAAGGCCCGCATCCCTACACGTACTGGGACTATCGGGCCGGGATGTTCCATCAGAACAAGGGCATGCGCATCGACCTGGTGTACGCGAGCGCGGACGTGGCCGGGCAGGTGCGGTCGGCGTACGTCGATCGCGAGGCCCGCAAGGGGAAAGGCCCGTCCGATCACGCGCCGATCGTGGTCGACCTCGAGCGATAAAGGCAATTACAAACCGCTGTCGGCCGAGTATTCTGTGTTCTCATATCTTTCGGGGGGATTAGCAGATCAAGGACCACGAGGGGGGATCTCCGTGGAACCTGCCGATGGACGCGTCATTCTCTTCATTCTCATCGGGCTCGCCGTCTTCGCCCTGGGGCGGCGCTTCCAGAACATGATCATCATGCGTCAGGTCTGGAAGCAGAGCGCCAAGCAGGTGACGGCCAGAAAGGTCGTCGCGCACAATGCGGCGAAGTCGATGATCGGAATCACGGTCATAGCGCTGTTCGTGATCTGGCTCACCCTCAACCTCAACCGCATCATGTGAGCCGCGCCGGCAGGGCTGACAGTGGTGGTGAAGAAACGGCGCCATGGGGGGACCGTTTCACGGACGTGCGGGCAGCGCCCGGGCCGTCAGCCCGTCGGTGACCTCCGACGGAGGGCCCAGGCGGTGACCACGGCCACCCCGGCCGCCGCCAACCCCACCGCCCGCGTCAACCGCACGGCGCGCCGGATGTCCCTGACCGCCGGCCTGGGGCCGTCCCCCATCGTCGGCCGCTCCTCCACCCTGCCCGCGTACACGTTCGTCCCACCCAACCGCACCCCGAGCGCGCCGGCGAACGCGGCCTCGCACCGCCCCGCGTTCGGGCTGGGATGCCGGTGCCCGTCCCGGCGCAGCACGGCCCGCGCCTGCCCGGGATCAGGCCCGGTCAGCACGGTGAGCGCCCCGGTGAGCCGGGCCGGCACGTAGTTCGCGACGTCGTCGAGCCGGGCGGCGGCCCAGCCGAACCGCTCGTACCTGGGGGAGTGATGCCCGATCATGGCGTCCAGCGTGTTGATCGCCCGGTACGCCAGCAACCCAGGCACCCCCGCCACGGCCCCCCAGAACAGCGGCGCCACGACGGCGTCCGAGGTGTTCTCGGCCAGCGACTCGACCGTAGCCCGCGCCACCTCGGCCGCGTCCAGCCGGCTGGGGTCACGGCCGCACAGGTGGGGGAGCCGGGCCCTGGCGCGTTCCAGATCGGCACCCTCAAGCGCATCGGCCAGGTAGTCGCCCTCCCGGGCGAGCGTCGTGCCCCCGAGCACCGCCCAGGTCGCGACAGCGGTCACGGCCGTACGCACGACCCGATTGGGCGCGTACCGCATCGCCACCACACCCAGCGCAGCCGAACCACCGACACACACGGCGACGTGCAACACCCCCCGGGCCCGATCGTCCTTGTACAGGGATGCTTCCAGCTTCGCCGCGCCCCGCCCGAACAACGCAACAGGATGGACGGAACTACGCGGATCGGCGATCAGCCGGTCGAGGGCAACGCCGAGGGCGAGCCCCAGAGGGTCATACCAGATGGGCATGAAGCTCATCTTCGTGCACATCCAGCCATGCGGCCGCCCGCCGGATCCGCGCCCCGGCGCCACCCGCCCACATCTTCGCCCAGTTCCCTCCGGCCGTGGCGCGGGTGCGCATGACGGCGTACGAACGATGAAACCGCAGCCTGGCCAGGCTGAGCAGCCGCCGCCGCTCACGAGCAGAAACCCCGTAAACGTCACAGAACAACCGCAACCGCGCACCCACATCAACCGTACGCAGCAGCGGAGCCCGATCAACGGGATCAGCAATAGGAGCCCAATGCCGCAGAGTAGTGACGATGTCGAACAGCCGCGTAGTAGGCCGAGCCAAATCAAAGTCAATCATCGCGTACGGCCCACCACCCGCCGCCGCCAGGGAGCCCGAGCCCGAAGAGGACGCGGACTCGAACGAGGTCCGGGCCGGGGCCGAGGCCCGAAAAATCACATTATCCGGCGTTAAATCACAATGCCCGATCACTTCCGGCGCCGCATCATCATTAGACCCCCCTTCCCACCCCTCCATCGTGAGCGGAAACCCGGCCGTAGCATCATGGAACCGCCGCACCAGCAGCGCCAGCCCCGCCAACGCCTCATCACTCACACTCTCAACCCGCAACCCGGTCGTACCAGGCAGATAGGTGAGAATCTCCCGACCGAGCCCATCCATCCCCACAACCCGCGGGGCGCCGTCGAACCCGGCCGCTTCCAGGTGTCTGAGCAGGGCGTGCACGGCGGGCGTCGACGTACTGGCCGGTCTGCGCACGGTGTCACCGACGCGCACCACCCCGTCTGTCACGTCCCCGCCCTGCAGGGGAATCTCATGCAGGAGCGTCGCGACCATGGCGAAATAGCTTAGACCCATTCGCCCCGCGTCCGCCCAGCCTTTTCCAACCCTCCCCGTCGCCCCCGCGCCCTTGCCAGCCTGGCGCTTCACGCCGCTCCCGCTGCCACCGGCAACGTTCCTAATGACCCAGCTCTGCGGTCTGGTCGCCACGCCGAGCATGACGCCGACGGCGAAGCCGAGGACAAGGCGGCGGTGCCGGCCGATGCGGTCCGAAACCGACTACGCCACCCACCGCCACCACCACGCCGACGTCGACCTCACAGCCGGCTCAGCCCTGATCGCCCACAGCCTCCTGGACGGAACCGCCATCGGCGCCGCCCACCAGACGGACACGCCCCTGACCGTCACCGTGACGATAGGAGTAGTCGCTCACGACTTCACGGACGGCTTCCACCCGTACAAGATCATCTCCTTCTACGGCAACGCCCGCCACCGCGCCCACCCTCGACGTCCTGGCCCCGTAAGGTGCTGGGGACGCTGTTCATGTGGGGTGTGACCGGCCTGACAGACTGACACGACGAAAACATGTACGTGACATGTCGCCGGATCATGCACAATAAGGCGGGAGCGCCCTTAGCTCAGCTGGATAGAGCATCGGACTTCTAATCCGACGGTCGCAGGTTCGAATCCTGCAGGGCGCGCCACTTCACCAGCGGAAACTCCAGCCGCGCCCGCTCACTGGCGCGGCATGGGGCAAATATGAGGCAAAGCTGAGTCAGCCGCTGAGCCCTTGGTCGAGCTTGGAGGCTGCTCGCAGCACCAGTCGGGCCGTTTCCCGGGCGGCTTGGTGGGCCACCTCGGGCAGCACCGAGACGTAGGTGTCGGCGGTGAGCACGATGCTGGCGTGCCCGAGCATGGCCTGCACCACCTTCAGATCGGTGTGCGCGGCCAGCGCCAGCGTCGCGGCACCGTGTCGCAGGTCGTGCAGCCGGACCGGCGGTTGTCCGGAGGCGGCCACCAGCCGGCGGAACCGGCCGGTGAGGTAATCAGGCCGTAGCGGCGCGCCGTCCGTGGTGGTGAACACGTATTTCGAGTCCTGCCAGCGGGTGCCGGCTGCTGCGCTCAGTTCCTCTTGCCGCTCGCGGTGCCGGGTCAGCACCCGTACGGTCTCCGCGTCCAGGGCCACCACCCGGCAGCTAGCGGCGCTCTTTGGTGGCCCGACCACGACCTGGCCGTCGGCGTGCACCCGCTGCTGCGTCACCGTCAGCTCGGCGGCCTGCAGGTCGACGTCCGTCCAGCGCAGCCCGGCCAGCTCACCGCGGCGCAGGCCGCGCAGCGCGGCCAGCCACCAGGCGGCATACAGGCGGTCCTGCGCGACGCTGGCCAGGAAGGTCGCGAGCTGTTGTTCGGTCCAGACCGCCACCGCCGGACGTTCTCCTGCTTGCTGCCATCGGGCGGTCCGCCCGGCGGTCCAGACGACTGGATGCGGTCGCCGGGGGTGGGGGAGTTCGCCGCCGTTGGCCGGGTTGATGGGGATCAGCCGGGCGCGCATCGCGGCGTTCAGCGCGGTCCGCAAGGTGGCGTGGATTCGCACCACGGTGTCGGGTGACAATCGGCGGCCGGTCGGCGAGGGACGGGACGCGAGCGTCGCGAGCAGTCCGTTGACGTCGCGGGAGGTGAGCTGCTGGAGCAGGATCCGTCCCAACTGGGGGATGAGGTAGAGACGGATATGTGCAGCGTAGCCCTGCCGAGTCGACGGCCGCAGGGCGTCCTTGGTGGCCAGCCAGCGGGTCAGCCACTGCCCGAGCGTGCATCCGGCGGCTCCCGCGCCGTCGCGGTCGGCAGTGGCCACGGCTCGGCCTGCCGCCTGTGCTTCCTCGGGGTCGGCGTAACCACCCTGACGGACGCGCTGTCGCTGCCCGTCCAGACCGCGCACCTGGACCGAGAAATACCAGCTGCCGTGATCGTCATCCATCGGCAGACGCGGACACGTCACCCCTCGCTGACGTCCCGTTTCCGCATCCACACAGCCGCATCGCCTGCTGACCTGCACACGAGTCTTTGGCATCTGTCCCACCTCCACCCCCACGGTGGGCGATGACAGACAAGCCAGCCAGGGCTCGAACTCGATCGGGGTGACCTCAGGTATGTATATGGTCAGCTCGTCGTACAGTCGACGGCCTGTTGGCGGGCTTTCAGGGCGTTCTGCGACTGGCTGACGTTGCGCAGGCGGTTCAAACGGCAGACAGGCTTCGATGACCTTCAGAAGGGTCGATTCGTTGTTTGGGCGAGTCGGTCAGGGCGGCGAGGGGTGCTACCGGCGTTCAGCACGACCTGGTGGTGGTCACCTAAGGCAATAGACGCCGAGTGACGGCGTAAGCCATCGACAAAATCGTGATACGTGATCTTCGGGTGACCCGAACGGCCATTCGATGCCCCACAGTCCCTACTTCCTACCGGAGGAAGGGTTCTGCGCTTGAAGTGCTCGAGGTCTCGAGCTCCACACCTACTCCCAAGGCCAACTGAATGGCTCTCGCCGGGAACTCTCTACCCGGCGCCGGAAGCGATCCAGCCGTGCCAGAGTGATCTATATGATCCCCGCGCACGTTCCCGATGAGCCACCGCTTACCTATGACGACAGCTTCGACGTACCGGTTCTCTTCCGTAACGGGCCTGCGAGGAAGCCTAGGAGGCAGTGGCGGACGGCCGTGCACAAGCCGTGGGCGGGGTCGGGCGGGTTCCCGGCGACCGACGGCTGGTACGTCTCGACCACCACCTGGCGGGAGATCATCAAGGCCGCCGTTGAGGTTGGCCGCGACGTTACCCCGCACCTGCAGAATCAGCCGCGGTATGCGCACGGGGAACTCGTCGCCCGGGTTTCTCCGCTGTACGCCTATCTCGGCATGCACGACGTCCAGCCTCAGTATCCCGTACGAGGCACCAAGGGCCGGCGCCTGACTCTGAACCCGGTGTACGCGTACGGCACTGAGCGCAGCGCGAAGAACGCGGCTGCCTACCGGCTGGGTATGACGATGACCGAGTGGGCCTGCCGCTCACTGCTGGGCCTCGATCAGACAGAGCATCTCGAACTGGGCGGCCCGATTTCTGCTCTGCATAGCACGTTCAAGGATCCGAAGGTGAGGCTGCCCGACCTATGGGGGCGGCACCAGGCAGAGGGCCGGTACTGGCTGATCGAGGCCAAGGGTGGCGACGTGGGCCTCAGCGCGCTCCGCAAGGGGTGGGCGCAACTGGCTGCCGGCAGCAAGATCCTCAGCTCGTACGCCCATCGAATTGTCCTGGTCGGAGCGTCCGTGCGGCCCGGAGACGATCTTTTCCTCACCATTGATCACTACCGGCACGCCGGACAGTCGCCGCTCACCCCAGCGGGATTCGACCTCGGCGACGAGCCAGGGGTCGGCCCGGGCAATCTCGAAGACCGTCTCGGCGACAGCGACGACGCGCTCATCGGCGCGGCCCGCGCCCAAATGCTCACCTACCTGGCGCTGCGCTCCGCTCCCGCCTCGCAACTGCGCACCGTACCCGTTCCCGCCGATCGCGCGTCCCGCCAGCGGCGCACCGGGCTGACCACGCCCCTGGAAGACGACGACCTCACCCATGCCATGCGAGCCGAAGCCCGCAGAGCTGCGCCCCGCACCGAGCGGCATACTCTTCGCGCCCGTATCCGTTCCATGGGCCTCGATGACTTCCTCACCTGCCGCATCCCCGGAACGGAGGTTCGCCTCGGCATGTCCAGGAAGCTGTTCGCCGCCTGCGAGCGCCTTCGCGAGGAAGATCTTGCTATCGCCCAGCGCACCCCGGGACTGCGTGCCGAGGACCAGTCGCCCGATGTCCAGGAACTCAGCGACGAGGCTCAGGAAGAACAGAGACTCACCCAGCGGCGGATCTTCCGCGAGCAGCAAGAGGAGGCCCGCCCCTGGCTGCGCCCCCGGCTACGCGACGCCTACGAGCGGGGAGTGACAAGCGACTGGAGTGATCTGCTGCGCCGTCCCCAGGAGCCAGAACTCGACCTGGAAAGCGACGAGGGGCTTCTCGAAGCAGCGACGCCGGAGACGTACCTGGCCGTCAGCCGCTACGGGCTGCCCCCAGCACGGACGTAGCTATGAGGGCACGCGATCGGTCAGGTCAAGTATTCAGGATATGGGAGAAGCTCATTCGGTGGGGATGGCATGGCGAGGCGTGCTACAGGTTCTGGCGGTCGGCTGAGGTGCTCATGCGTGTGAAGGCGTCCGGGGTGACGATGGGGATGCCGTAGGCGCGGGCTTTGCCGGACATCGAGTCGGGGTCGGCGGCGATCAGCAGTCGGACGCGTTTGGTGATGTTGGAGTGGGGGACGTAGCCGGCCTGGCGTGCCTGCTCCTCCCATGCTTCTCGCCCGCCTGTCATTTCGCCGGTGAAGACGATGAGATCACCGGGTTGGAGACGGAAGCCGGCGGTGGAGGGGTGGTGGGGTGCGTGGCTTGAGGCCAGTGCGGTTTCGGCCGCTGTCGGTGGGAGATCGAGCAGGGTGGCGACGAGGCCGAGTTCGTGGCGTTCGGTGGGTGTGACGATGCCGTCGGCTTTGGCGGCTTGGGCGAGCGCGTTCAGGTATTCGTGGTGCAGGCGGATGGCTTCTGTGCGGCTGAGGTCGAGTTGGGCGGCCATGGCGATCAAGGCGTCGGCTTCGGTGGCCGAGATGTGGTGGTCGAGCAGGACGTGGTCGAGCAGCGCGAAGTAGGGGTCGGTGCGGATGGTGTCGGAGGCGCGTGGTAGCCGATCCAGGATGCGGGCGAGGAAGTGGGTGTCGCGTTCGGCGGACACGCCTCGTCGGACGGGGGTGGTGGCGGTGTGTGGAATGGTCGGCCAGGGGAGTGTGGTGGCGGTGCGAAGGAGGTGGGTCCATGGTGAGTCGGGGTGGGCGATCTTGAGGTAGTGGCGTAACAGTTCGGCGGTGGCTCGGGCGTCGATGAGCGCGTCGTGGTGACCGTCGAGCGGGATGTCGGCGACGGCGCAGCAGCCGGCGAGGGTACGGGGGGCGGCGGGCAGGAAGCGCAGGGCCTCGGTCATCGTGCAGACGCCGATGGTGTCGAGGTCAGGGATCGGGGGACCGGTCCGGGCGAATTCGTAGTGCAGGAACCCAAGGTCGAAGCGGAGGTTGTGGCCCACGGGGACGCCGCCTCGCAGGAGGTCGGTGAGTGTGCCAGCGATGTCTTTGAAGGCGGGCGCGTGGCGGACGTCGGCGCCGGTGATGCCGTGGATGCGCTGTGGTCCCAGGTCGCGTTCGGGGTTGACCAGGGTGCCCCATTCGGCGGTGATGCGTCCGGTCGGGTCGAGCAGGACGACGGCGACCTCGATGATCCGGTCGTGCCATGACGGACGCAGGCCTGTGGTTTCCACGTCGATGACGGCTTATCCCGGTTGGGTGCTGTTCATCTTCTAGCCCCCTCTTGTCTGATGGGACATCGGACTTTCATGTCGGAGGGTTTCCGTATGAGCACGGATTGTGATGGCCTCGTGATGGAGCCAGGCGCGGCGGCGTGATCCAACGGTGGTCTTAAGCGAGGTTGTGGACGACTGCTTTGCTCACACTTGATCGACGCCGGATGAAGAGTCTGGTTGCGGGATACCAGGAGAGACCGCACAGCCGCTCGATACCAACAGCTCAGGGGTTTTGGCCGCGCTGTTACCGCACGGTTCAGGAACGTCGCATTCCGTTCTTTTCGATCACTGAAGTCGCTCTTGTCGGGTGATCTTACAAAAGTTACGCTCTGTCCGTTTGATCAAGTGCTCCTGAGCCGCACGAGTCGGGATCGGCCCGCCGGGTGGGGTGGAGCGACGTTTGGCGCCCCCCGTGGTGGGTGTCCTCGTTGTGGTTAGGGAGCGTGACGGCGTATGCGCCGGTATTTGGCGTGGAATCGTTCGGGTCGTCGTTGGTTAGCCGCGCGGGTTGTGGTGTTGGTGGCGCTGCTGCCGGGGCTGGTGCAGGCAGTCGCGTTGCCTGCTGTGGCCGGTTCCCAGAGCGTGGCAGCCGTAACTGGACAAGGCATATGGCAGACCCCACCCCAGCAGAGGGGGGTGGGCCGTGAAGGTTTGCCGTCGGTGGTGTCTGCGGATGTGACGATGGCTTCGCCTGCGGTGCAGGGCAAGCGTGACGTTGGGAAGAAGAGGCCGCCTGCAGGGCTGAATGAGCCGGATTGGGCTCCGCGTTCGCAGAGCAGGCTGGCCGTGCAGAGTGCGCGTGCTGATGGGCGGCGGTTGCCGCCGGGTGCGGTGCGGGTTGAGGCGCAGGACGCGGCGGTGGCGGCCGCGCCGAGGGTGACGGACATGTGGCCGTTGAACGGTGCCAGGACGGTGCCGGCGACGCCGACGCTGCGGGCGCATGCGGAGGGTGGCAGGGCGCCGTACCGGTATGACTTCACGGTTTGTCAGGCTCCGACAGATGATCCGCGGGTGGTTTCGGAGGCGGAGTTCGATCTGTGGTGTCTGCGGCAGGATCCTGATGGCACGTGGCATGGGCCGGTGGCGTCGTCCGGGCAGCTGGCGCCGGGGGTGCATGCGTGGACGGTCCCGGCTGGGGAGTTGAAGTGGGGCGCGACCTTCGCCTGGAAGGTGGCGGTCACTGATGCGAGCGGGGCCTCGGTCACCTCGGCGTATCGCACGTTCGTGACCGGGGTGCGGCAGCCGGCGATCGGTTCGCAGCTGGCCACGCGGGACCAGGCCGGTCAGGAGTTCCAGGCCGTGTCGGGTAACTACACCTCCACGGTGGTCGACGCCTCGGTGCCGTCGGCGGGGCCGGCGTTGTCGGTGGTGCGCACGTACAACAGTATGGACGCGCGGCGAGACAGCCTGTTCGGTGCCGGCTGGTCGACCCGGTTCGACATGCGGATCGTGGCCGAGTCGAGCGCCACTTTGCTGGTGACCTACCCCGATGGGCGCCGGTTGCGGTTCGGCGCCAAGGGGGACGGCACCTTCCAGCCGCCGCCGGGTATGCATGCCACGCTGGGCGTGGTGCCGGCCGGCGGGTGGAAGCTGATGGACAAGAGCTCCACCGTCTACCACTTCGACGCACAAGGCCGGCTGACGAGAGTGGTGGACGCTCGCGGCCGGGCGCAGGAACTCAGCTACGGCAGCGACGGCAAGCTGGCCACAGTGACCGGGACAGGCGGCCGGTCGCTGACGTTCACCTGGAGCGGCGGGCACGTGTCCGACGTGGCCACGGACGCGGTCGACGGCGCGCCACTTCGGTGGAGCTACACCTATGACGGGGACAAGCTGGCGACCGCGTGCCGGCCGGGGGCTGCGCCGAACTGCACCACCTACACCTACAGCACCGGCTCGCAATACCGTGGCCTGGTCGAGGACGACGAGCCGGTGGGCTATTGGCGGCTGGGCGACCCGTACACCGCGCCCGCTCCCACTCCTACGCCCACCGATCCGAACTGCGAGATCAACCCCATCTTCTGCGTGCCGGACGGGGACGACCTGCTGCTGCGTGACTTCGGGTGGGGGGCCGGAAGGGCCGACTACGGCGGGCTGAGTTTCGAACAGCAGGGCGCGCTGGCTGGCTCGACGGACACCGCGGTCGGCTTGTCCGGGCAGTCGTTCGTCCAGCTGCCGGACAGCGTCATCCCCCGTCTGGACGATCAGCTGTCGCTGGAGCTGTGGTTCAAGACCACCTCCTCGGGTGTGCTGGCCTACACCGCGGTGGAGCCGCCCCCGCCGACCGGCACGCTGTTCCCGCCGGATGGAGCGCCGGTGTTGTACGTCGGCACCGACGGCAAGCTGCGCGGCCAGTGGCGTGCCCGCAACTCCGCCGGCGACATGATCGTCTCTCCCATCACCACCTCGGCGGCGGTGAACAACGGGCAATGGCATCACGCAGTGCTGGCCGGGTCGGGCAACAGCCAGACGCTGTATCTGGACGGGACCGCCGTCGGGTCGCTGAACGGCAAGATCGACCACAACTGGATGGCCTACACCACGATCGGCCACGGCCTGACCCACACGGGCTGGCCGGCCAGCAAACCGCTCGGCCCCGGTGACCTGACCTACACCCAGTGGGGGTTCACCGGCCAGATCGACGAGCTGGCCCTCTACGACCGCCCGCTCGGCGTGGCGGATGTGAGCAAGCACTACGCGGCCCGGCTGGCCGCACCGCATCTGCTGTCGAAGATCACCCTGCCGTCAGGCCGCATCTGGGCGGACAACACCTACGACGGACGCAGGGACCGGCTGCTGACGCATACCGACGAGCACGGCGGCCTGCACAAGATCGGCGAACCGAGCGAGATCGACCGCGAGACCGGCTCCTCGATCGTCACGCTGACCGATCCAGCTAATAAGGACGTCAAGCTGGAGCACGATGCCTGGCGCGGCTACCGCATCACCGCCTATACCGACCAACTCGGGCACAAGACCACCTACGGCTACGACGCCGACGGCTACCCGTCCTGGGTGAAGAATCCGAACAACATCTTCGCGCTGACCGGGTACGACGAACGCGGCAACCTGCTCTACTCCGGGCAATGCCGCGGCGCCAACGACGACAAGGAACCACCCCTGTCGTGCGGCGGCTTCTTCCCCGTCCCCGGCGCCCAATCGATCAACGAGCGTTACTGGAACTACCACGTCAACGAGGACGACGAGTTCGACCCGCGCAACGACCGGGTCACCGCCTTCCGCGACGGCCGCTCCTCCTCCGCCAGCGACAACACCTACGCCACCACCTACGAATACAACGCTTTCGGCGAGCAGACCAAGCAGACCACCCCTGCCACGCCGGACTTCCCCAATGGCCGCTCGTCCAGCACCGCCTACACCGACGGCAGCGAACCCGCCGCCGGAGGCGGCAACACCCCGGCCGGGCTGGTCAAGACCCGTACCGACGCCAAGGGCAACAGCACCACCCTCCGCTACACGGCCGCGGGCGACCTGGCCGAGCAGACGGACCCGGCCGGCCTGGTGACCGCCTACGAGCACGACGCGCTCGGCCGCGTCACCTCCCAGACCCAGATCTCCGACGCCCACCCCGGCGGCGTCAAGACCAGCTTCACCTTCGACACGGCCGGCCGGCTGGCCACTCAGACGGCGCCGGGCGTGAAGAACGAGATCACGAATGTCACGCACACGGCGAGGACGACGTACACCTATGACGCCGACGGCCGCAAGCTGACGGGAACGGTCACGGACCTGACCGGCGGCGATGCGGCGCGCACGATCACCTACACCTATGATGCGCACGGCCGCGAGGAGAGTGTCACCGACGCTGAGGGCGGCGTGGTCCGGACCGCCTGGAACAGCCTCGGTCTGGAGTCGAGCGTCACCAACGAAGTCGGCTCGGTCCTCGCCTTCACCTACACCGAGCGCGGCGAGCCGGCCACGGTGATGCTGAAGAACTGGACCGGTAGCCCGGTCAACCCGACACCGGCCAAGGACCTCGTACTGGAGTCGTACACCTACGACCCCGCGGGCCGTCTGGCCGTGAAGGTCGACGTGATGGGCCGCAGAACGGCCTACAGCTATCACGACAGCGACCTGCTCTATCGGGCGACCGCTGACGACGCCAAACTCAACGGCGGCTCTAGCCCGGTGGACGTGGTGCTGGAGGAGAACAGCTACGACGAGGCCGGGAACCTCACCAAGAAGGTGACCGGGGGCGGAGTCACCGGCACCGACTTCGTCTACGACGCGGCCGGTCGGCTGACCTCGTCCACCCTGGATCCGTCTGGGGTCAAGCGCAAGACCGCCTACACCTACGACGCCAACAACCTCACCACGAAGGTGCTGCGCACCGGGGCGGGCAGCACTCGCGAGGAAAGCACCAGCTACACCTACAACGCGGCCGGCATCAAGACCCGGGAGACGATCGAGAACGGCGATCAGGACGTGATCACCAGCTGGACGGTGGACGACCGCGGCCTGCCCGTCGCCGTCATCGATCCGCGCGGCAACGCCGACGGCGCCAGCGCGGCCGACTACACCACCACCAGCACCTACGACGCGCTCGGCCGCTTGATCGAGACCAAGGCGCCCAGCGTTCAGGTGGACAAGGCGCGCACGGACACGGCGGCTGTCCGTCCGACGACCCGGGCCGGTTATGACACCTTCGGCAACCAGACGCACACCGTCGATGCCGAGGGCCGTACCGTCACGACCGCTTTTGACAAGGCGGGTCGCGCGGTGAAGCTGACGATGCCCGCCTACACCCCTCCCGGCGGTACGGCGCTCACCCCGTCCATCACGCACGCCTACGATGCGGCCGGTCGCCGCGTCTCCACCACCGACCCTCGCGGCTACACCACCACGACGGACTACGACGCGCTCGGCAATGCGGTGCGCCAGACCGATCCCGGTCCGTCCGGGCCGGGCGGTGTGTGGATCGCCGAGTACAACGAGGCGGGCGAGCAACGAGCCAGCGTGGATCCCAACGGCGCCCGGGTCGAAGCGGACTACGACGACCTCGGCCGCAAGGTCGCCGAGCGGACGATCGAACGTCTGCCTGCCACGGTCGCGCACACGACCACGATGAGCTACAACAACGCCGGCATGCTCACCACGACCGTCGACCCGCGCGGCAAGACCACCACCTACACGCCCAACGCCGCCGGCGAGGTCACCGCCACGACCGACCCCGCGAACAACACCACCCGCGGCACCTACGACCTGGCCGGCCGCCAGCTGCGGGTCATCGACGCCACCCTGGCCGCCACCGAGACCAGCTACGACCTGGCCGGACGGCCGACCGAGGTCAAAGACCTCAAGCTGGCGAGCGTCAACGACCCGGGTACGGTGCTGCGCTCGGTCAAGGTCGGCTATGACCTGGCCGGCAACCCGGTCAGGCAGACATCGGCCGAACAGCACACCGTCCAGCAGAGCTTCGACGCGCTGAACCGGCTCACCACGCTCACCGAACCGGTCTCCGCAGGCCAGGAGATCGTCACCCGTTTCGGCTACGACGCCGCCGGCGCCCGCACCAAGCTGACCGACGGCCGCGGCAACACCACCTGGACCACCTACAACAGCCTCGACCTCGTCGAGAAGGTCACCGAACCCGCCACCAGCCAGCACCCGGACGAAGCCGACCGTACCTGGACCTACATCTACGACCAGGCCGGCAACAACACCGGCATCCGCCAGCCCGGCGGCGTGACCATCACCCGCGCCTACGACCATCTCGGCCGCCTCACCCAGGAGGACGGCAGCGGAGGCGGCGCGGCCACCGCCCAGCGCACCTTCGGCTACGACCCCGCCGGCAGGCTCACCACCGCAGGCGAGGCCACCCTCGAGTACAACGACCGCGGCCTGCTGGCCAAACTCACCCAGCCGACGCAACCGCCCACCACCATGACGTACGACGCCGCCGGCAACCTCACCCAGCGCGTCGACGCCACCGGCACCGCCACCTTCACCTGGGACGACGCCAGCCGCCTGGCCACCGCAGGCGACCCGGTCACCGGCCGCACCTACACCTACGGCTACGACAAGGCCAACCGCGTCACCAGCCTGACCTCCGCCAACCCCGCCAACACCCAGACCTTCGGCTACGACGACCTGGGCCGCAACACCTCCCAAACCCTGAAGAGCAGCACCGGCACCGAGCTGGCGAAGATCACCTACGGGTGGGACCTCGACGACAACCTCACCACCAAGACCACCACCGGCCTGGCCGGCGCCGGCACCAACACCTACACCTACGACCACGCCAACCGGCTCACCTCCTGGACCGCCCCCGGCGGAACCACCACCGCCTACGAATGGGACGCCGCAGGCAACCGCACCAAGGCCGGCAACAAGACCTTCACCTACGACGAACGCAACCGCCTCACCACCGGCGACGGCACCGACTACACCTACACCCCGCGCGGCACCCTCGCCTCCCAAACCAAGAACGGCACCACCACCCAGCTCACCTTCGACGCCTTCGACCGGCTCATCGCCGACGGCGACAGCCTCTACGCCTACGACCCCTTCGACCGCGTCACCTCTCGCATCACCGGCACCACCAGACAGACCCACCTGTACGCCGGCCTCAGCAACGACCTTGCCGCCATCAGCGCCAACGGCAGCATCCAAGCCAAATACAGCCGCGACCCCTTCGGCGCCCTCCTCGGCATCCAAGAAGGCACCGCGCCAGCCGTCGCCGCGATGAGCGACCTGCACGGCGACCTCGTCGCCACCCACACCGGCACCGCCCTGACCAGCTCCACCGCCTACGACCCCTTCGGCGAAACCACCGCCCACACCGGGAGCGGAAGCAACCTTGGTTACCAGGGCGAATACACCGATCCGGACACCGGCAAAGTCAACATGCACGCCCGCTGGTACCAGCCCGGCACCGGCACCTTCACCAGCCGCGACACCATGACGCTGGAACCCAGCCCCTCCGTCCAAGCCAACCGCTACACCTACGCCAACGCCTCACCCCTCACCGGAATCGACCCCAGCGGCCACTCCGCCGTCCCCGCCTCCGCCAGCGCCCGCCCAGGAGAACTCGAAGACCTCTACAACCGCAACGGCACCACCGGCAACACCCTGGGACACGACTGGTCCGGCGGCGTATACGGCCCATGCATCACCTGCACTGACAACGTCGAATACGGCTTCCTTCTCGTCATGACCAAAGAAGACATGAAAAGAAGGGGTCACCTGCCCAATGGGATGTACCTGCCGAAGGGATTCTTTGAAGCCGGCGAAAATAAAATAAACTATCTTATCAACGCCATCTACGAGAACGGGCTCAGTGTAGAACAGTCAGAGGCCATTTGGTCCTGGCTCAAAGACCCGCACGTCCAGGTGAATTCGAAGGGCGAGTTACTTGCGGACAAGTCCGTCGGTGAATCAAAGTGTCCGGGCGGAACGTCTAAAGAGCAATGTGAAGCCTTGCGTAATGCTGCGAAAGCGGTGATTAAAGCTCAAGCGTTCTACAACACATGCTTCGCCGATATGCTTAGTGATTCAACCAAGTATTGGTGTAAGGAATGGCAGCATGAGCTAGGGATCAAAGCGGATGAGTTTGCAGCGCTCAAAGTGCAATATCAAAATGATTTGACGGCTGAAGGCAAATGGTTCTGGACACTTCTCAAGGGAGTTAGCGACTTCTTCTGGGGAGACGTACAAGCCTGCAGCGCGCAGGGGGGAATCTCGTGCCTGATGATGATCGTCAACTTACTGCCAGGAGGAGCTGCTGCCAAGGGAATAGGCAAGCTCGCGAAATTCTTCCCGAAGGTCGTCAGTGCCCTACGTGGTGCGGCTAAAGCCTGCAATAGTTTCGCTGCACAAACTCTTGTACTTATGGCTGATGGCAATCGTAAGCCCATCGAAGAGATTCAGATCGGCGATTATGTCCTAGCCGCAGATCCTGTAAACGGGAAGACGGTGGCAAAAGAAGTCACCAACACAATTAGCGGCGCTGGCGTGAAACACCTGGTTCAGATCACTCTCCATGGTGAACCTGAGGCTGGGGCAAGTGAAGCATCAATCGTAGCGACAAGTGGTCATCCCTTCTGGGTGCCTTCCCTGCGGAATTGGGTCGACGCAACCTACCTTGAGCCGGGATCGTGGTTGCGTACCGCTGCTGGCACATGGATTCAAGTTGCCCATGTGAAGCGATGGACTGCAACACAAAAGGTTTACAACCTGTCCATCGCCGACATCCATACCTACCATGTCGGAGTAGGGGACGTTAACGTCCTCGTCCACAATGACGATCCCGGCATGATTGGCGCCAATGGCACCAAAGTTACAAGTAGGACGACTTGGCTGCATGGCCCTTATAGGATCGATGTCGAGAATCCAAATCCAGGTCAACGGGCAGGACAAATCCACTTCCAAGACCAAGCGACTGAGGCGAAGTATCTGTACAATTTTGAGACTGGAGAGTTCGATGGGATGCCAAGTAGTTTGAAAAAAAAGCTTGAGAAGAAGTTTCCGGAATTTCGGAGAGGGATCGCTAAAGGCCTCGCCACGCTTGGCGAGATATGCTGATCCGTCGAGTTGGTCAGAGAATCTTCGATCGGAGTTTATGAATGCGCTATAATTCGATGTTCGGTGATATTGCCACGGAGGCGATTCTGGAAGGCGCTTCACTGGAAGATATTCCTGAGGCCTATTGGGCATCTCTTCGTGAAGGATGGATGCGCGATGAAACGGGTGCCTGGTTGCTCAGATCCTTCAAATCGAGCTACTTCGGTCCTCATTGTTCTCCTGGCGATGTGGCCGGATATGAGGCCAGCGTTAACGGTCGCGGGATACCAGATATCGACCTCTCGAGTACTGGTGTCCAGCGCGCAAGGGAGCTTGCCAGGAGGGGATATGCGTTCGCTAGAATGGCGCTCTTTGGGCTGAGAACAATGACCGGTCATCCGCCAATGGAGGCGTACATTTCAATTTGTCGCGTTGATGACTCTCGAGACGATGACCTATATACGGGGAGTGTGACATTCGCAAGCCTTCGGCCAAATGAAGCCAATTATCTTGATGATGTCGAGGATATAAGAGACTGCGCGGTTCTGATTCTCGAAGTATCGGACTGCGATACCTCGCTTCCCCTCATCCCTGCGGAGCGAGGAGCTTAATCAGTGGCTGGTGATGTACGCAACGAAGCCCGTAGGGCCCATAAATAAGATGCGTTGTCTGATCTCGATGAATCTGCGCCTGCCGAAAATTGCATTCATGCGGGTCAAGTGAAGTTGCCCCGGTTCAGTAGACACATCAGGGCTTGCGACTACGCGGCAGCATAGTCGAGATCTTGGGCGTTCTTGAGCGCGTGGCGGCGTTCATATTCGGCGGGGCTGAAGTAGCCGTTGGCGGAGTGGCGGCGGCGTGGATTGTAGAACCCTTCGATATAGCTGAAGACGGCCCGTTCGGCTTCTGACCTGGTGTGGAAGGTGCGCCGGTCGATGAGTTCGCACTCCAGCGAGGCGAAGAAGCTTTCAGTGATCGCATTGTCGAAGCACGTCCCGGTCCGCCCTGTCGACGGGCGCACTCCGGCCTGCTCACACCGCTGGCCGAAGGCGATCGAGGTGTACTGCTTGAGTTCAAGGGGTCGTCGCAACGCTGCTGTTCAGGAGCGAGTTTAGATGATCGTTGAAGGCTTCGGCCGGGGTTCTCCAGCCGAGACTCTTGCGGGGGCGGGCGTTGAGGGTGGCGGCGATGGCGTCGAGGTCGCTTCGAGCGTGCCTGCTCAAGTCGGTTCCCTTGGGGAAGTATTGGCGAAGCAGGCCGTTGGTGTTCTCGTTGGTGCCGCGTTGCCAGGGGGCTGTGCGGGTCGGCGAAGTAGATCTCCAGACCGGTGTCGATGCGGAGTTGGGCGTGCTGGGCCATCTCCGATCCCTGATCCCAGGTCAGTGACCTGCGCAGATGTTCGGGCAGGGTGATGATGGTGGAAGCGATGGCGTCGCGGACGACCTGCGCGCCGTGCCCGGCCAGCGCCGGGCCGTTCTTGGCTCGCGGGCCGTCGCCGTGGCCGTCCATCGGGGGTAGGTGCAGCAGCATGGTGTATCTGGTGGTGCGCTCCACCAGCGTGCCGATCGCGGAGCGGTCCAGGCCGATGATGTAGGGGTCGGACCGGGGCGCGGTTCCTGGATCTCTCCTGGCCCGTTTCCCCGGCCCGCCCTCCGCACCGGACATGCGCGTTTCCGCGCATCCGGCGCTCCACGAGTCCCCGTGTCAGCTGGTGGCTGTTGCCTCCAGGAGGCTCGTCCATGGTGTCGGGATGTTGTTCGCGCGCCATCGGTAACGAGTGACCTCGACCTGCATGGTGTCGAACATGACGATCCCGTTCTCCGCCGGTCGGTTGCCTGGCCTGCCGGTCAGGAAGCGCCGGTAGAGCTCCTTCCAGATGATCCCGAGGTGTCGCTTGCGCAGCCATGCCGCAACCCGACGCCAGGCGTAGGCGTCGAGGTAGTGGAACGTCGCTTTGGAGACCCCGTGCCGGAAGTAGGTGCACCATCCCCGCAGCACCGGGTTGAGCTGGCGCAGCAAGGCTTCGAGCGTCAGGTGCCGTGATCTGCCGGTGAGCGCCCGCACTTTCGCCATGATCGAAAGCAGTGCCTTCTTTGATGGGTAGGTGTAGACGGTCTTCTTCCCGGTTCCCCTCTTGGTGCGTCGCTGGATGTGAAAACCCAGGAAGTCGAACCCCTCGTCCAGGTGGACCACGCGGGTCTTGGACTCCGATAAGCGCAGCCCCAGCGGGGCGAGCACGTCGGAGACCTCCGCCCAGAGCGCGTCCGCGTGAGCCTTGGAACCGCATACCATGATCGCGAAATCGTCCGCGTAGCGGATGATCCGGTAGTAGGCCCCGCCGTTCTTGCGGTGCTTCTCTCGCTGCCACCGGGTGCCGTGGTCGTCCTTGGCGCAGAAGTGCTCATCCAGCGCCGATAAGGCGATATTGGCCAGCAGCGGCGAGGCGATGCCTCCCTGCGGCGTGCCCGATGCCGTTCCCTCGACCTGCCCCGCCTCGGACATAATGCCCGCCTTGAGGAAGGACTTGACCAGGGCCAGGACCCGTTTGTCTTCGATCCGCTGCCGCGCCCGATCCAGGATCGCCGAGTGCGACAGTTCGTCGAAGCACGCCGCGATGTCGGCCTCGAACACCCAGTGATAGTTCCGGGAGCCGAAAGCGTGGATCTCGTCGATCGCGTCCTGAGCCCGACGCTTCGGGCGGAAACCGTAACTGACCGGCTTGAAGTCCGCCTCGAAGATCGGTTCCAGCACCAGCACAAGGGTCGCCTGCACGAGGCTGTCCATCGCGGACGGGATGCCCAAACGCCTGAACTTCCCCGGAGAACCGGCCTTGGGAATCAAACGCTCCCGGGCCGGCAACGGAGTGAACGTGCGAGCTTTGAGCTGCTCACGCATATCATTCAGGAACGCCGTGACCTCGGCCTCGCCGCCGATAGCAGCCGGGATAACCCGGTCCACTCCCGGCGAGCGCGCGCCCTTGTTGCCGCTCACCCGCTCCCACGCAACCGCGAGGAAATCCGGGTGATGAATGAGGTTGTACAGATCATCGAACCGGCGACCAGGATCGTTGGTCGCCCACAGGTGCAGCTTGGCCTGCATCCGTCGTACCCGTAGCGCCGCCCAGAACGGGTCGGGCCATGGCTCACCGGTATTCACCAGCGTCTCCGTCCCTTGCAGTACGTTGCGTGCATGAACCCGCTGGACCCCTTCGACATGTGCACGGGCTTTCCCCGGCCCGGACTACTACGGGTCCTCCGCCCCACCCCGCGGCCGTCGGCGGACAACGCGCCAACCCGCTGCACCCGGCCTGGATGGCCGGGCGCAGACGGGAACCCCAGGGTGGTTCCCACGTTCACCATGAACCGATCGTCGGGTGAGGTGGCCAGCTATACCCCTGCGATCTCGCCACGGCTACGCCGCAGACATTCACCGTGGCCTCCCGACCGGCGACCTCCATACCGGCCCAGGAGTTCCCCGCCCCGTGATGAGGGGACGGGTGCGCACCGCGATCCAGCCCAGATCCACCGGATTTCGAGCTGGCGGGAAATTTAAGGGGCGTGACAGCGCTGGTTCCTCTCGTCCACCTTCCCGTCTCGCTTGCCGGGCCCAGGCCATCCGGTAGTACTGGCCCGTCCCGTCGTTGTCGGGGCTGCTTGCCAGCCTCACCGGCGTTCCCCGGATCAGCCTGCCCCCAGCTTCGCTACGCTGCTGCGACAGCACAGCGGCGGAGTCCTTTCACCTCCGCTCGGTTGCATGGCGCCTCGTGGCGCTCCAGGTCGCCTTCCCAGTGCCCGGGCACGGCTCGGTCAGCGACCTCGGCGGGCCGCTGGCTAATCAATACTTCCTCGGTGACGAAGTTCTTCCCGCGCTGGCGAGTTCTGGCCGTGGGCACCCGCAGCGCACGGCCCGTGCGCAGACAGGCCGTCAGCTCGCGGCGCAGCGCACCCCGGCCCTGAATGTAGAGGGCCTGGTAGATGGCCTCGTGCGAGATCCGCATCGTGTCGTCCTCGGGGAAGTCGATGGGGAGCCGGTTGGCGATCTGCTCCGGACTCCACGATGTCGCCCAGCGCCGGTCCTGGCGACGTCCATGGCGCCGTCCCATCCAGCGGGTCTGCGGGCCTGGCACAATGCTGCCGTCCGTGCTGGTTACGTGGCCGGCGAGCCGGTCTTGAACGTACTGCTGGAGCCGATCGTGGATGGCGAGCTTGCACCGCTTGGGCCGGCGCGCTTGCCGGTCGGCGTGCCACTGCGCGACCGAGGCCCGGTAATCCAGGCGGCCGCCGCGGGTAGCCGCGTTGCGTCGCAGCTCCCGCGAGATCGTCGACGGGGCCCGCCCCAAGCTGCGGGCGATCTCCCGAACCCCGCACTTTTGGGCCCGCAGGATGGCGATTTCCTCGCGTTCGGCGAAGGACAGGTACCGGCCCGATGGCGGGTCCAGGCTGATCGGCGGCATGCCGCCACCCTCACGGAACCACCGCGGTCCCAGCGGCATCGACACGCCGCACGCGACGGCGGCCGCCTCGCTCTGCAGCCCCTCGGCGATCAACCGCCAGAAACACTGCCGCTCCTGTCGCCGATTGACCGGCGGCCGTCCCGGTGATTGAAGCGGCGGACGACCGGCCTGAAGCGCCGCACGTGCTCTTCCCTGCGCCACAACACCCCTCCTCGGGGATCAAGGTGTTGCGACGACCAGTTGAATCCGCCCTGGCTGCCCTTATCGCTGTGATGAATCACCCCGGCCTGCGGGCGGCGCTGGTGGATCGCCATTGCCAGCGCGTCGGTCACCAGTTCGGTGCGCATGTGATCGGCCATCGCCCAGCCGACGATCCGGCGGGAGAACACATCCAGCACCACCGCCAGGTAGACGAAGCCTTGCCAGGTCGGCACGTACGTGATGTCGGCCGTCCAGACCCGGTTCGGCTCATCGGCGGTGAACCGGCGTTTGACCAGGTCGGACGCGGATGCAGCACGGTGGTCGGTGATGGTGGTGCGGCAACCCTTACGCCTGCTCACCCCGGCCAGCCCGGCGGCGCGCATCAACCGGGCCACCCGCTTGCGGCCCACCCGCTCCCCGTCGATCTCGCGCAGGTCGGCGTGGATGCGCGGCGCACCGTAGATCTCATCCGAAGCCTGGTGATGCCGCTGGATCTGCTGGGTCAGCTCGGCGTCGCGCCGGGCCCGTGCCGACGGGCCACGCCGCAGGCGAGCGGCCCAGGCGTAGTAGCCCTGGCGCGACACACCCAGCACCCGGGCCAGCAGGGAGACCTCGTGGTGGTCCTTCTCCGCATGGATCAGCCGGAACTTCATCTCGGCAGATCCGTCTCCCGCGCGAAGAAAACCGCGGCCTTACGCAAGATCTCCTTCTCCTCGCGCAGGATCTTGTTCTCGCGCCGCAGCCGGTCCAGCTCCTCCTTCTCGGCGCTGGTCAGCCCGTCCTGACGGCGGCCGTCATCCAGGTCAGCCTGACGCACCCAGGTACGGATCGACTGCGCGGAGGGCTGGAACTCCTTGGCCAACTCCTCCGGCGTCCGTCCCGCGCGCACCAGCTCCACCATCTGCCGGCGAAACTCCGGCGGATAGTTGTTCGGCACAGCAGACTCCTTCTTCCGGGAACCAGGGTTCCCCAGAGATCAGGTGTCCACCAAACCGGGCCAACTCCACAAGCGCTATGGGCGGGTGAGCATGGCCGGGCTGATCTGCATCAAGCCCAGGCGCCGCACCCGGCTGATATTCCGGACGCTGCTGCAACGCGGCCGCTCCGGTGAGGTCGAAGGCTTTGGCCCCCGTCAGTACGCCGGTCTACTGGATGCCGCACTCGCCCAGTTTCGCGGTGCCATCGTGCTGGTGTGGGACAACGATTGCCGGCACCTGTCCAAGGCGATGGCCGCCTGCATCCAGCCCCGCCGTTCCTGCCCGACTGTGTTCCAACTGCCCGCCTACGCGCCGGAGCTGAACCTGGTGGAGCAGGTCTGGTCAGCGCTCAAGCGCAGCCTGGCCAACCTCGCTTCACCGCTGCCACCAGCCTGACTCTCAAGCCTCCGTAACTCCCGCCTTTCAGCCTCGAGGTCAAGTGCGGGTCGGCTGCGCGCTCGCCAGATGCCTTGAGCGGCGCTCCCTCGATGTGGGACGTCGACGCGGCGACCGTGGTCATCGACATCGGTGACAACCTGATGATCAATCAGAACTGCGCCGCCAACGACCTGCTTGGGGGCATGCGATGGAGCGTCCAGGCGTTAGAGCACGCGCCGAGCACGTTGACCGTCATCTGTACGTAGTGTCGGCTTGCGCTGGGGGCGGTCTCAGCGTGGCGCCACCTATGATGATCGAATTAGGGCGTCAGCCGTGCTCGGTGCGTGCTCGTATGCCCCGTCACGCGTCGTCAGGGCCCGGCACCGTCTGACACGCTATGTACGCAGAGGTGGCACGAACTAGCATCAAATGACACTCCGCGACACTAAAGGATCTTGCTTCTAATCCGACGGTCGCAGGTTCGAATCCTGCAGGGCGCGCCATCGAGACCAGGCAATCCACGGGTTGACCTGGTCTTTTGCATGATCGGCCTGGTCGTCCTGTAGGCAGCGGGAGGCGGCCCGAAGCAGCCCTGTGCCACTCTTCACGGAACATTGCGCCTGCCGAAAATTCCATCCATGCAGGTCAAGCCGCTTGTGAGTACTCATGGAGGACGCCGCCGAGCCGGTCTCGTCGGCGGATATTCAGGTCGATGATTCGCTCTGGATCCGTGATCGGATCGGGCACGGTGCGCAGCGGGGCCGCTTGGTTCAGAGCTTGGTGGGCTCGGTGCTGGTTGTAGAAGTATTCGTACTCGCGCAGGGCGTGCAGAAGATGTCGTTCGTTCCAGATCAGGCAGCGGTCGAGAAGCTCGTGACGGCAGGACTGCACCCATCGCTCCATGATCGAGTTCATGCGCGGCATCTGGATGCCGATGAGCACGGTCTTGATGCCGGCCTCGGCGAGGACCTCGTCCATGAGGGCCGGGAACTTCCCATCCCGGTCTCGGAGCAGAAAGCGCGCCCGGCAGCCCGCATCGTCCAGATCCATCACGAGATTCTTGATCGCTTGGATGACCCAGGTCGCGCTTGGGTGAGTGGTGGTGCCGAGCACCCGGACGCGCCTGGTGGCGTGCTCGATGACCGCCAGGATGTACTGGCGTTGCCCGCTGAGAGTGACGGTTTCGATGAAATCGGCGGCCAGCAGGGCGTCGGCTTGCGAGCGCAGGAAGTCGGCCCAGGTGGTGGACGCCCGCTCGGGCGCCGGATCAAGACCGGCCTGCTTGAGGATCTCCCACACTGTGGACGGTGCGACCTTGATGCCGAGCGTGGTGAGCTCGCCGTGCACCCGCCGATAGCCCCAGCCGGGGTTCTCCCGAACCAGGCGCAGGATGAGAGCGCGGATGGAGCGGACGGTGGGCGGGCGCCCACCGTCGCTTCGGTCGGCAGGTGCGGGCGTGACGCCGTCGCATCAGATCGCGGTGCCAGCGCAGGACGGTGTCCGGCCGGACGAGGAGCCGTAGCCGACGCAGGACCTCGCGGGGCAGCGAGGCCAGGAGAGCGGCGAGAAAGGCCCGGTCTTCCGGAGCGAATCTCACTCTGGTGTCGGCGCCTAGCTGGCGTTCAAGGACGGTGATCTGGTGCCGCAGGGCGAGTATCTCCACGTCCTTGTCCCGATCGCTCATGGGGAGCAACCGCAGCCGCGGCGAATGTGTTCGTGACGGTGAGGTAGGCCAGGCGAAGAAGCACAGCGGATCATCCTGCCGTACGCGCTTCCGTCTCCCTGGTGACCGGACTCGCGTACGCCACGAGAAGCCCTCTCAAAGCCATGACCTGGGTGGACGTAATTATCGGCAGGCGCAGGCCCCGGCGAACGCGCCAACGCCCAGCTCAAAAGCTGGAAATTCCTCCGCAACTCCGCTGCAGCCCCAGCAAGGCCGGTCACCTGTGCAAGGCCATCGCAGTCCTTCAGAACAACCGAGTTGCGCAGGCAGCGTGAGGATGAAAAGCATTCACTGTGCCCGAGCCGCATCAGGTGAAGCAACCAAGACCAGCTTTGCACGTTACGGGTTACAAGCCCGCAACTGGACGGTGTAGAGGCTTCTTCTTTCGCTTAGCCATTCACGGTCGATGAAGCGGCCGCTTATGCGCCCAGCGATTAGAAGATAGGACTTCAGGCAGGTCCGTCCGTGGTCTTCGGGTTCGGTGGCCGAGGATCCGGAGTGCACGGTCTCCGGGATGTGTGTGGGTGGTCCGGCTTCCCGGAGGTACGGTTCGATCATGGAGCCGGGGTCGGTGATGACCTCGCCGTACCAGCGTTGAGTCGCCCGGGCGGTCGTGATGCCATCGCCGTACAGGAGGTCATGGACATGGGTGTCCAAGGTGCGGATCTGGAGGAAACGCAGGCCCGCTTCCGTCAGGCTGGTGGTCACCGGGGGCGGGCCGCTGATGGTCAGGGCGTGGGTCCAGTCGTCGGTGTGGGGGCCGGTCCAGATGCGTTCGGTGAAGGCCGTCGGCCGGTAGTGGGCCATGGCGGTGGCGAGGTCGCAGTCCTGGCGGGAGGTAAGGTCGGCGCCGAGCAGGGTGGCCACGGTATCGGTGTCGCCTGACTCGACCCAGGTGCCGGTGAATCCGCGGCCCAGTCCGGCGCCGCGCAGGTGTTCCCACTGGTCGGTCACGGGGGCCAGGTACCTTTCGAGATGCGGCAGAGCAGTCCTGGTGTGGTGAACCAGGTGTTGTCGATGAAGCGGCCGGTCGTGTAGGCCAGCGCGGCGAGGTAGAAGTTCATCTCCTGGGCGATAACGGGAGAGCCGACGAGATCTGCTCCCTCCTGTCTGGGACGGTCCCAGTGATCGTCGGGGACGGTGTCCTCCCACTCGTTCCCGTTGAAATAGATCGGTTCGGTGATTTCGCCCGCGTAGTAGGACAGGTGGTAGGCCCGCCCGCCGGGCTGCGGGAGCGAAGGGAGGGCGCGCCAAGGGGATAGTCCGGACACGGCGAACATCTTGACCCAGCCGGGGCTCTGCTCGGACACCCAGACGAGGTCCTCTTCTGAATAGGCGCGATACCATCGCCGCGCCTGTTCCAGGTCGCAGGCGAGTGTGTCCTTCTCCGCCCGCAGCGCGGCGGCCACCGTACGGTAGTCGGGCGCCTCCACCCACGAGCATTCAAACCTCTCCGCCAGACCTCGCTCCTCGAAATACGACCACTGGTCTAATTTGTTACGAGTTGTCACGATGCTCCGATTCGGGGTATCGGATGGCGGAGTGGCGGGCGGGGCCGCCCGGGGGCCCAGGGGGGGGGCGAAAGTTTTTGGGTTTTTAAAAAACACAAGGGGGGCCGGGGAGAAACCCGTGGTGAGGGGGTCAAC
>NZ_JBEZGB010000007.1:0-17411 GCF_040649755.1 Nonomuraea sp. NPDC048882 | reverse complement strand
CTCTAAATCCTACCAGTGTTATATTTTTTTCGGTTTTTTCACGAGCCTCCGTTTCGGGTTATCGGTGGGCGGTGGGGCCGCCGCCAAAGCCGGCGGCCACTGGCTGGAACCTATCTTATGGGATGATCTCATACCAGAAGCTGTCGCCTGCTATCACCCGTTGGTCCGTGTACCACGCCCCCATGGTGCCGCCATGCGACA
The DNA here is from genome assembly GCF_040649755.1 of Nonomuraea sp. NPDC048882. Lineage (NCBI taxonomy): Bacteria > Bacillati > Actinomycetota > Actinomycetes > Streptosporangiales > Streptosporangiaceae > Nonomuraea > Nonomuraea sp. NPDC048882. The sequence continues at coordinate 17,210 of NZ_JBEZGB010000007.1, read as the reverse complement.
GGTTGTGGGCCGCCGAGATGGCCCTGATGGAGAAATTCCCGTTCGCGTTTGCGGCACCTTGCGTTGTTTTAGCCCAGGGGAACTCGTCGCAGTGGACATTTTTCCCCGTGGGTTTGGGAGCCGAGTCGTAGACCTGCTTCCAGTAGTACTTGCACCAGCTACCTTGGTAGTACTGGCCTTCCGCTTGGAATAAGCCGCTGGGGGGATTGTTCACCTTGTTCAGGCTGAACACTAACCTGTTCTCTTTTTCTTGTGCATTCGTCGCCTTGATGAAGGGCTCGGCCGCCTCCGTCTCGTCGGGGGCCAGCCAGTCTCCGCGCATCACCTTCGGCTTCTCGCTGCCGAGCGGCCCCTTGAGTGGAGGGCTCTCTGGGGTGTCGTAGCTTTCGCCGTTACGCAGCGGCGGGAACGTTCCCTTGTTCGTCGCCTGGTTCCGTGCCTCCTTGATGTGGGCGATGACCTCACCGAAATTCGGGTTGTCCCGGGATTCCTTTATGGTGAAGATGCGCTTGGCCAGTTCATGGATGCAGCCGCCTTTGTGGCCGGTGGGCTCGTCCGCGGCGGCCATGGCCCTCGCGGTCTCCTCCTCAGGCGTCGATTCGTCTAGGTTCAGCCAGTCGCAGCGCACGTGCGGGATGTAGGGCAGTTCCTGCGGGTCGTTGTCGGACGGGTCGCCGCCGCCGATCCACTTGCCCTTGACCTGGCCTGAGCTGTTGTCGTATGCGATCTGGTTCCAGAGCCTGAGGGGCTTAAGGGCCCATTCCTGGTGAATGTCCCGCAAGATGGGACGGAGCGTGCAGACGTCGACCCGGTCGTTGTCGGTGTCGCTCATGAGGTAACGGAAGTAGTCGTTGCCGTCTGCCTTCCATTCGGCGATGGTGTCGTCGCGGTCCACGTCGGTTCCGGCGGTGGGCGTGCAGGTGGAGCCGGCCGACCCGCTCGGCTCGACCTCGAGTTCCAGGATGCGCGCGTTCTCCTCGTTGGTGGCCGAGTTCCCGTCGTAGGCGGTGATCCCGCTGATGCGGGTCCACACCGAGACGTCCTGGGGCCGGTAACCACCGCCTCCGACCACCCCGGTGCCGTCGGCCGTTCCGAGGTAGGTGTTGATCACCCAGGTGGCGCGGAACTCGAGCGCGTCGGACTTCGCGCCGTTCTTGAGCGCCTTCCGCACAAAGGCGCCCCTGGAGGACACCCAGATCCAGTCCATCACGTAGTACCAGCTGCTCCAGCACATGCTGTACGGCCGGACCAGCAGGCTGGCGCTCGCTGGCTTGCCGTCACCAGGCTGCTGGCCGGTAGCGTTGTGGGCCGCGATGCACTCCTCGAGTGAGGCGTGGTTGTAGGTGAACCCGCCGCTCGACGCCTGTGCCGCGGCTCGCTTCGACGGCGCGCGCTGCTTCACTGTCCCGGCCTGGTCGCGGTCGTGCAGCGAGGGCACATCTCCGCGGCGGGTGGGCTGAGGAGTCAACTGCTTGGCGGTCTGCGCCGCAGCTTCCCCGGTCACTGGGGTGAGCGTGAGCTCGTCCATAAAGATCGTGGTGCCGACGCCGACGTTGATGATCGCGTACGCGGTCCCGGCGGGAGCAGTGATGATCCCCGACACCTGCTGCCACTGCCCGACTGTCGGCGTGCCGGTGAGATTGTCGACAGAAAGCAACTCCCAGTCGGCGTCATACCATTCCACTCCGTAGTCGAACCCGTACTCGAACGGATCGGGCTCCGAGAGGTAGAACCAGCCGGACAGCCGGTAGCCCCCGCCGCCGCTGGACAGCGCGACTTCCTCCATCGCGTAGCCCCACGTGTCCACCTCGGGCACGAACTTGGCGGACGCCACGCCCTGGTGGGCCCGAGTAGTCGAGCGCGACAGCACGTCCACGTCGTAGAAGGACGTCCACGGTTCGATGGTCGTTTCGAAGAACGGATTGGAGTTGACCGGTTGTGCGGGGGGCGGCTCTGCTGTGGTGAACGTCCAGGTCGACGGGCTCATGTCGTTGCCTGCCGCGTCACTGGCGCCGCTGACCTCCACGGTGTGGAGTACCCCGGCGGCGAGTGGTTGCGCTGGTGTGAAGGTGAGAGTGGTCGCCGGGCTGTCCATAACGGTCGTGCCCGCGACCGTGGCCCCCGCGGTGCCCTTGAGCGTGAGCACGGCCGAGTTCACCGGCTCGCTGAACGTTACGGTGACTGTCGTGCTGGCGGCCACATCGGTGGCCCCGGACGATGGCGTGGCACTTACCACGGCCGGTGGTGTCGTGTCAGCGGGGTCGGTCTCTGCCGCAGTGGTGAAAGCCCAGCTCACCGGCGTCATAACATTTCCCGCGCCGTCACTGGCGCCGGTCACCTCGACGTGATGAACCGTGTTCACAGCCAGCGGTTCATCTGGGGTGAACGTGGCGACTGTCCCGGCCACCGTGACGCCTCCGGCGATCGCGTTGCCGTCCGCGCCCTTGATGACGATCTGAGCGTCGGTCACCGTCTCGCTGAAAGTTGCGGAGATCGTCGTGTCCACCCGGGCGTCCGTCGCGTCGGCATTCGGGTTCTTGGCGATGACCACGGGCGGAGTCGGACCAGTTACCCGGTCAAGGTTGCGTGACGGGCCACTAGCGCTCGCCGGCGTGTCCTTATCGCCGGTGCCTCCGCGCAGAGCCCGACGCTGTTCAACGCGGCCAGCTACGCCATCCCGGGCGGCATCTTCTTCCGCATCTCGGCCCTCCGCCTCGGCCGCGCCGCGCGGGCGGGCGACACCTGAGCCGTCAGCAACCGGTGGCGGCGTGAATCGAAGACGCCGGGCGGCAAGGGTCACGGATTCGCCCGGTGATTGTCCGGAGAATGTCCGGTCGGTGACCTGGGCGAACGCCCTTCCACGGGTGAAGACTCAGCGATAACGCCCCCTCAGCGGCATAAGAAAAGCCGGAATGCCCGTGACGCTGCGGCACGGGTTCTCCCGCGGTTCGGAGCCGCTGATTCCTGTTACCGGGTCCGTGCACGTCGCGGGCCCGTGACAACAAGAAGGGAAGTCACATGGAAATGACGTCGCACAACGAATTCGACCGGCACGAAGGGCGGGGCCCCGTTCTCGTCGACATCGCGGACATCATCGTGTCGGAGGAGTCGGTCGCCGCTCTGCAGGACCGGCAGCTCTGGATGCGGCCGCAGCGGGACGTCGGTCACTGATCCGCAGGCCGGTGGGCGCGGGACTTCTCTGAGCACAGGACGGGTTCCCGCGTCCACCGGGCTGGTCAGGCGGCTTGACGGGACCATTCACCGCACGATTCCGGAGGTCTGAGATTTGCTGGACGAAGGCACCTGGCGGAAACTCTGCGAGCGGGACGGGCCGTATTTCGCCGAACGCGTGCACATTCCCGGCCTGATCCGCGAACCGGACGTTCTCGCGGAGCTCGTTCTCGGCGCTCTCCGGGCCGCCACCACCAGAGTGGACGGCGACGACACGGATCTGCCCGCCATGAGAGCGTTCCGTGACACCTGCCTCGACTATGACGCCTCGGAAAAACTGGTATCGGGGGCGTTTTCCGGGCGGTCCGCAGTACATTCCTGGCTTTCCGCCCGTACCGGAAAGGACGACATCTGCCTGGCGATCAACGGCCTGGACTCCTGGGACGCCGAGCTCGCTGAGCTTCTCTACACCGGCTTCGTCCTCCCGCTCGAATCGGCGGGCGTTCCGCTGACGAGAGGGGTGGACTGGTACTGCTTCGTGGCCAGTTGCGGCACCACCCCGTTCGGCGTGCACACCGACCCGGAGCCCTCCTTCATCTTCCACCTCGGCCCGGCGGCGAAGACAGCGTGGACCTGGCCAGGGCTGAGCCTGCCAGCACTCGGCCAGGGGCGCCCGCACACGCTGGACGCGGAGCCTCTTCTGCCGTCGGCGGACAGCGTCCGCCTCACGCCCGGTGACTTCCTGCTGATCCCCGCGGGGATGTACCACCTCTTCCGCAATGACGGCCCGTCGCTGTTCCTGGGGCTCACGGTGTATCCGGAAGATCCCGGGCAGACCGCCACGGACGCGCTGTTCCACCAGATGCGCCGCCGGAAGCCCCAGCACCCGGAACAGGCCGACGGGGATCCAGTCGCCGGCGCGATCGACGCCTTCAGGGACGCCCTCGGCGACGACGGCGTCGAGCGGGCCGTGCGGCGGCAGGCGATGCTCCGCCGGTCGTGCGGGTACGGCTCGCCGCCCCGGTTCCCCGGTAGAACCAGCGATCAAGGTCCACCCTATACAGTCACCCGCCTGCCGGTCGTGATCGCCGACCACAGCGTCTTCGCCCTGGGAAGAGAGCTCTCCGTCGATCTCGGTGAGCTGGCCCGCCTGCTGAAGCCCGGCGCCCTCGTCGGCGCCGACGAGCTGCGCGACGCGGCCACCACGCCAGAGCTGCTAGCCGCTGTGCGGGCCCTGGTCCGCGTGGGCGTCCTTCGGAGCGTTGGGACACAGTCATGACACTGTCGTGGGAGAACATCGTCGACGCGCTCGGCGGGGAGTCCGTCTGGCGCAAGTCGTTCGGGAACGAGCTTCTGGCCGGCCGGGTCCCGCAGGGATCGTGGCGCGCGTCGCTCGGATGGGGCGTCATCGACCACATCATGAGGACGACCACGATCGAACCGCTGATGATCCGCTTGTCGTCCGAACCCATGGCCTATCCCGGCACCTACATCAGCACGCGGATCGACGGCGGCGACATCGTGCACCGCAACTGGCGTTACGGCGCAATGGTCGAGTACCTCCGCTCCGGCGCGACCCTCGTCGCCAACAGGGCCGACCGCATCCACGTGGGCCCTGCTCGCCTGCGGGAGGAGTTCGAGTACTTCGCCGACGACCCGGCCTGGGTGAACTGCTACGCCTGCTGGACGACGCAGTCAGCGTTCGGCCGCCACGCGGACGGCCACGCCACGGTGATCTTCCAGGCGGAGGGCAGCAAGCGCTGGCGGATCTGGGAGGGCTCCGGCCCCGGCGCGCGGCTGATCGAGGAGGCGGACATGCACGCCGGCGACGTGTGGCACATCCCCCGGGGATGGGACCACGAGGCCACCGGCATCGGGCCGAGCCTGCACTGGACCTTCGGCCTGCACGCGTCCACCCCCGAGGACCTCGCGCGGACCGCGCTAGACGCCTGGTCCAACCGGCCCAGGACCGAGGGGACGCCCGATGACGGCGGCGAGCTCGACTCCCTCATGACCGCCCTGGCCTCGGACGTGCACCGGGCGCGGGAGGTGCGTTCCGCGCAGTCGCTCGAAAGGCGCGAGGGCCTGTCGCTGCCGTGGTCGGTGGAGAGCGTCCCGTACACCGGTACCCGGCTCAGGTGGGCGTCCCGGTTCCCGCCGCTGGTCGAGGCCGGGGACGGCCTGATGGCGATCGAGAGCCTCGGCGTGCGGCTCAGGATCGACGGCCGTCTCGCACCCTGGATGAACGAGTGGTCGGCGGGGCGAACCACGCTGCGCGATGACACGGCGGCCATCGCTCTGACCGACGCGGAGATCGACCAGGCGCTTGACTCGCTGGTCCGCGCCGGGCTCCTCCTGGTCGAGCAGGCCCGGTGAGCCTCGCCATGACGAGCGTGGACCAGTCCGGGGCCCCGTGGGTCCTCAACCCGGCGTTCCGGATCCAGGGCGGCGACCTCGTCAACGAGGCCGAGGGCACGCGGCTCACCCTGACCCCGCCCCTGCGAGAGCTGTGGGAGCTGGGGGAACGCCGTGACGGCGCGCCAGCGGTGCGGCTCACTGAGGAGGCGGAAAAGGCTCTACGCAGGATCCGCCTGATCGTGCCGCCGGACGCCTCGGCGGCGGCGACCGGCGGGCTCGCGCGGACGGCCGGGACCCCGCTGTCCCTGCCCGAGGGCACCAGGGCCGCCGCGGCCGTATGGGGACTGATCGGAGCGCCGGTGGACCTGGGAGGCCCTCCCGGCCCCCGGCCCAAGGACGCCGTCCCCGTGATCCGCCAGGCCCTCGCGGGCAGGTTCCGGCTCCTGGCCCAGCCGGGCACCTGGTCGTGGACGCTGCGGGCCCGGCCGGCCGAAGGACTGCCCGGCCTCGTGGATCACGGTGACCTCGCGGTCCATCCGCAGACCGACACGGGGGCGGCGGCACACGAGCGGCTGCGGGCCCTCGTCGGCACCGTCCTGGCGCAGGGCCACCGGCCTCTGGTGATCGGCGGGGACCACTCGATCGGCTACCCGGTGATCAGCGCGGTCGCGGGCAGGCATCCGGCGCTGCGCGTCGTCCACTTCGACGCGCACGCCGACCGCCGCCCGGCCGGGAACGCGGTCACCGCGGACTGCGGGAACTTCGTCAGCTGGGTGCTCTCCGAGCATCCCCACGTCGAATGGCTCACCATCGGCGTGCGCGGCGTCGACACGAACCTGGACCAGGCCACGGACGGGCGCGTCTCCTACCTGACGGCCGACGAGGCCCGCGCGCCGGAGGCGGCGGACACGATCGCGCGGTTCTGCGCCGGCGCGCCCGTGCACCTCACGGTGGACATCGACGTGCTGGACCCGGCGTACGCTCCCGATGTTGTCTATCCCGCCGGCGGCGGTCTCGACCCCGCGACTCTGACGGCCCTGGTACGGAGCGTCGCCGCAGCGGGCCGCTTGGTCGCGAGCGACCTGGTGGAGGCGTGCCCCTCCCCGTCCGGCCGCCACTTGACGGCCGCCCATCTGGCCGATCTCGTGGAGACCGTCCAGCTTGCGGAGGCGGGGCAGGTGGTGGGGCGGCGGCGGGGCTCGCTGGTGAACAATTTCGCCGGAGAAGACGCATGACCGACGCTCCCGCCGTACCCGGCTCGCCCCTGTCGTCGCCGCTCTACAGGGTCTACCTGGCGGGGCAGGCGGTCTCACAGCTGGGGGACGGGGTCGTCTCGGTCACCTTCGCGTTCGCCGCCCTGGCCGTCGCGCCCGACGGGCGGGGCATCCCGATGGTGCTGCTGGCCCTGTGGCTGGCGAGGTTCGTCTTCATCGCGTACGGAGGCAGCCTGCCGGACCGGGTCGGGCGGTTGCCGGTCATGTTCGGCGCGGACGCCGTCCGCCTGGCCGCCCAGGTGTTCCCGGCGATCACCTTCGCCCTCGGGAACCCGGAGCTCTGGCACCTCGTCGTGTCCGCGGCCGTCTATGGCGCGGCGACGGCCTTCTTCACGCCGGGCGCCGTCGGGCTGCTCCCCGAGCTGGTCCGCCCCGCCCAGCTGCAGAAGGCCAACTCCTGGCTCGACGTCGCCGGGGACACCGGACGGCTGGCCGGGCCCGCGCTCGCGTCGCTGCTGGTGGTGGTGGGAGGCGTGCCGCTGGCGCTCTTCTTCGACGCCGCCACCTTCGTCGTCTCCCTCGTCTCGCTCGCCTGGCTGAGGCGGCTGATCCGGGCCCGCCCGCCGGAGCGCGGACCCGCCGAGGACGATGACGGCGGCGCGGGGGAGCGCGTGCGGTTCCTCGACGCAGTGCGCGTCATGCCCCGCCTGCCGCTGGTCCTGGGCGCGATCCTCGTCTGGGTTCCGGTGCAGGTCGGGCTGGCCTCGGTAAGCGTGCTCGGACCGATCATCGTGCAGGACAGGTTCGGGAGCATCGAGCAGTGGGGCGTCATCGTGACGTTCCTGGCCGCGGGCGGGCTGTTGGGAGCGCTGGTGAGCGGGCACGTGCGCGTCGAGTGGCGCGGGGTGCTCACCGTCGCCCTGCTGGTCGTCTCGATGCCGGTGCAGCTCCTAACTCTCGCGTACGGCCGGCATCTGGTCGTGGTCGCGGGCGCCCTGTTCCTGGCGGCTCTGGCGGCGGGGGTCGCCGGGGTCGTCTTCGACACCCTCGTGCAGCTCACGGTCCCCAAGCCGATGTTGTCGCGGGTCGGATCGTTCGAGACGACCATGACCACGGCGATGGTGCCGCTGGGCTTCGTGATCGCGCTGCCGCTCGCGAACCTGGTGGGCCGGACGGCGTACCTGGCCGGGCTGGCGGCCGTCATCGTCGCCACGGCGGCGGCGGTGCTCGTCTGGGCGGTCCCGCGTTCGGGGCTGCGGGACCGCGCTCTTGAGGACGGCGCCGGTGACTCGGCGTGGCAGGGGGTGCCCTCGTCGACCTCCCCGGGATCCGGTCGCGAGGGCGGCCGAGAAGGCGAGGCGGAAGGCCATGTCCAAGGAGATCAGGAGGCGCGAGCGTGGCAGCTCATGACGGACGGACCGCCGAGGCCGTGACCCTCGTACAGGGGCGGCGGTTCGTGGTGGTCGACAACGCCCTGTCCCCGGACGCCCTGGCCGCCTGGCGGGAGGAGGAGCGGGCCGTGCAGTACCGGCCCACCTTCAGCTCGGTCGATCCGATGTTCGACGGAGTGGCGTTCTACGCCGACGCGTCGTACGCCTCCGCGAAAGCCGGCGAGGAGCACGCTGGAGAGGTGACGTCGGCCGTCAGGAGGGGCCTCGACGCGCTCGGCGTGACGGCGGCGGACAACGACCGGTTCAAGTTCTGGCGGTACGGCCGGGGGTCCGGGCTGGACTGGCACGACGACGGGAGCGGCCGGGGGGCGGCGTACACGCTCTACCTGTCGGGCGAGTGGCGGGCGACGTGGGGCGGCGAGCTGGAGCTGTTCGACTGCCCGGTCGGCGAGGTGCCGTGTGCCGAGTTCGACGTCCCCAAGGACCTGATGAACGCTCCCGTGCCGGCCACGTCCATCGCGCCCCGGCCGAACCGGCTCGTGGTGATGGTGGCCGGCACGTTCCACCGGGTGAGGAAGGTGGAGGCGGGCGCGGGCGACAACCTTCGGCGCTCCATCACCGGCTTCCTGACTCCCTGACGCGCCCCGCAAGGAATGGCGGCGGCGCGGCCGGTGTTGGGTCCTGGGCATGTCCGACGACAACGTAGAGTTGCGCCAGTACATCGAGCAGCAGAACCGCCGCTCTGAGCCGGGTGGACGCCGGTTCGCCTGGCGGCGCATAGACTGTTCTTGCCCCGCTATGCGGGCTGGTCGGCTTTACCGCCGGTTAGCGTCCACGGGAGTGGTGTACGGGTTAGAGCACGTGCCGAGCACGGCGATCCACCCCTATCGATGGTGTACCGCTCGAATATTGAGTTACGTGGTCTGAGCTGCGGTTATGCGGCGTGGTGGTATTCGTTGATCGTGCCGGTGACGACGGGTTTTCGGTGTATAGATCGCAAGTTGTTGAGTTCGGTCACGTCGCGGGCGGGCTGCGTTGCGATGTCCGGGGGACGTTGTTGCCTGGACTGGTGCGGCCGGTGGCCGTTGTAGTGGATCAGATACTCGCGGAGCACGCAGATCAGGTGGCGTTCGCTGAGGATCAGGATCCGGTCCAGGAGTTCACGGCGCAGGGTGCCGATGACGCGCTCGCAGGTGGCGTTCATCCTCGGCGTCCGCGGCAGGGTGGTGATGTCCTGTAGCCCTTCAGCCGTGAAGACCTCCCGGAAGGCGAAGGTGAAGAGCGGATCCCGATTGTGGATCACGAACCGCAGCCCGGTGATGCGATCACCCAGACCCATCACCAGGTTGCGAGCCTGCTGGGCCGTCCATGCTCCGGTCGGGTGCGCGCTCACTCCGGCCAGGTGCAGTCTCCGGGTGCCGTGCTCGATGAAGACCAGCACATACAGCCGCTTGAGGAGCAGCGTCTCGACTACGAGGAAGTCGCACGCGATGATCGCGTGGGCTTGTGCGGTCAGGAACTGCCGCCAGGTCGGTCCGGCCCGGCGGGGCGCGGGATCGATACCGGCGGCGTGCAGGATCTCCCACACGGTGGAGGCCGCGATGTTGTAACCCAGCCGGGCCAATTCGCCTTGGATTCTTCGATGTCCCCAGGTCGGGTTCCCTCGTGCCATCCGAATGATGAGTGCCTTGACCGGCTGGTGGGTGCAGGGCCGTCCCGGGCGCCGCCTGTCGGTGAAGGTCCACTTCCGCGCCGCGCTACAGGATTGCGGCGCCAACGCAGGATCGTGGCCGGGGTGACCGGGAACACCTCCGCCCACCGACGGCGGTGGATCAGTCGCGACAACGCTGCCAGCCAGAGCTGGTCGGCGCCACCCCACCGAGGCCGGCTGCCGAGCTGACAGCGGAGGACCTGGTTCTCGTGACGGAGTACCAGCACCTCAACATCTTTGGACAGATCGGAGCGGACCAGCACCGTCAGCAGGCCGAACAAGCCCCTCATCAACCGGTAGACAAGCGACATCAACACCTAGATCGCTGATGTGAAATTGGTTAGTGGTCGTAGGCGGTCAGGGACCGTTTCACCGGTGCGTCGGTGTTCCAGTTGTGTCAGATTGCGGCGTTGAGAGCGAGGACGCGTTGGCTGATGCGTGCCCAGAGGCCGTCCGGGTGGCGGGCGTTGTGGCGTTCGAGGCCGAGCTGGTTCTTCAGTGTCCAGATGATCGCCTCGATGCGCTGGCGCAGCCAGCCGGGAAATGGCAGGGTGCGTGCAGGTTCGTCTTCGCGGGCCGGCCGGATCAGGAGATGGCCCAGATCGGCGGCGGCCTTCTCGATGCCGGCTCCGGCGAATCCCTTGTCGCACACGATCGGGCATGGCCCGCCGGCTATCTGGTGGACGTGCAGCAGGTGCAGGGCCTGCTTGCGTTCGTCGAGCTCTTTGGGGTGGGCCAGGCTGAAGCCGGTCACCGCGCCGTCAGCGGTAGTGATCAGCATCAGCTTGGTACCCCAGTAGAAGGCGTGGTGGGACTTGTCCATGCCGTATCCGGCGATCTCACCCAGGTGCGATCTGTTGACCGTCACCCGCGAGGCGCCGCAGCGGATCGGGGTGCCGTCCATAAGGCGTAAAGGCTCGTGCCAGGTCGGGACCTGGCGTGCCAGCCACAACGCCGCCGCCGACATGGCCGGCCCCAGCGCACGCAGTTGCCGGTTGTACTGCGACTGGGACGGCAGTTTGGGGAACAGATGCCCGATCCGGCTGGCCGCCATCCGCATCCAGCGGCGTTCGTCGTCACACCGCAGCAGTACTTGCGCCACTGCCACGACCACCGCCTCGGCCGGGGTCAGCACCGGCGGCCGGCCCCGCCCGCGAGGCCGGCCCTGCGAAGGCATCACGTGATCGTCCAGATGCACGTAAAGTGCGGTCAGAAGGGCGTCCAAGTCAGTCTTCACACACCGACCATGGACGCCCTTCGTCAGGCCTGCAGCCGATCACTAATTTTCACATCAGCGATCTAGCGATGGTCGCAGTCGCTGGTCTGATCATGTAGCAAACCCCAGTTCAGGGCACGGAACCGTATTTCCGAGCGGGACAGCACCCGCCTCCCTCTCCTGCTCGGCGGAACTCGTGCATGCCACTACGTAGCCCAAGCGAGGGCATGACCTGGCCGGATGTGATTTCGGCAGCCGCAGTGTTCGGATGCAAGGACGTGGGCCCGGAGGCAGTCGCGGCCCTGGTCGACCTTCCTGTCGGACGCGCCGATGAGCTGCTAGAAAGCCTGGTCGAGGGCCAACTGGTGGAGGCGCTCGGCACCGGTCGCTACCGCATGCATGAGCTGCTTCGTCAGTACGCCCGTGAGTGCGCCGAGACGTTCAGCACCGTGCCCGTCCCGGCCGCCGCGCCGTGACCCGCGGCCTGCACTGCTGTCTGTAACTGGATGTGCCGCGACATTGTTGCCGAAGCGTGGTAATGGGTATTTTCGCGCTCGGTTTCTCGGCTAGACGGCCTGCAATGAGTGGGCATGGGTGTGGGGCCGTGGCGTACCGGCCGGTGAGAACTGCCTTGCGACAGGTTCAGGACAGGTCGCCGACAGCGCTCCTCCCTATCGTGATGGCTATCGCGAAGGGAAAGGGGGCATCATGCCCAGCTTGAGAATGTCGGCCGCCGCCGCCGTTATCGCGGTCGCCGCGATCGGAACGGGGACTGCCGCCGCCGAGGCAGCTCAGTCGCAGGTTTCCCAGGTACGTACGGTCTCGGCCGATCCCGTGGCGCCGGCTTGGTGGAAAGCCATGGGTCCCTACGGCTATGACACGTGCATAACCACACGGTCGAATTTCGCCCGCCATTACAGGGTGAGCGAATGCTACATGTACAACGGCCTCTGGTGGTTCGACTACTGGGTCGCTTGAGCCGCCAGGGACGTATGCCGAGCCGATAACACCGATGCTCCGATCACCGTCCATGACGGTGGGTGATGCCGAGGGCAGTTCCGGCATCGGTTCCAGGACATGACGGAGTCGGCTTTGAAGGCAGTTGCATCGGAAAAGCCTGCGACATTTCGCGTTGTGTTGGCGGCCACGGAATTCAGGGCGTTGTGGTCGGCTGAATTGTTCTCCCAGTTAGGAGACCAGTTCGCCAGGGTGGCGATCGCGGTTCTGGTTTTTCAGCGAACCTCATCGGCCGCCTTGACGGGGCTGACGTACGCGCTGACGTATCTGCCGTCCATGGTGGGCGGACTCACGTTGAGCTGGATCGGCGACAGGTACCCGCGCCGCGACGTGATCTTCGCGGTCGATCTGTTGCGTGCGGCGCTGGTCGCGCTGATGGCGCTACCGGGTATGCCCCTGCCGGTTCTAGGCGTCTTGCTGGCTGTGATGACCGCACTGAGCGGTCCGTTTAAGGCTGCCTAGCTGGCTCTGCTGGCCGACGTCCTGACCGGCGACGTGGTCGGTCTGTCCATTCGGCAGATCACCATCCAGTCCGCCCAGATCGCTGGCTTTCTCGGTGGGGGACTACTGGCCCAAAGCCTCAGCCCCACCATGTTGAGGACGTACGGTCCTAGCCTCCCCCTTTCGTGATCTTGCGCCTCGTCCCGCGATGCGCAGGCGCAGTCGGCGGCCACCGTGCACCAGCCGTCCGGCCACCGCAAACAGTCGCAGGCGCAGGCGTTTGGGCTCGTAGCTGCGGGCGGCGGTGCCGGGCAGGGCGAGAAGTTGCATCCTGGCCAGCAGTTCGCAGGCCAGGGCGACGAGCTCGCACCAGATCTAGTTGCGGGCGAAGTGGTGCAGCGGCAGGACGATGTCGGCCAGGCAGTCTCCGCCGAGGGCGGCGACGACTAGGCCGACGATGATCTTGCCGGGGTTGTGCCCAGCGCGGGCTGATCACCAGGGCTTCAGTTGCACCGACAGTGCCCGGTCCAGTCCGGTGACGAGCAGGGTCTTGAGCAGCAGACTCCCGGCGTGGGAGAGCAGTCCGGTGCCGTCGGCAGAGGCGGTGATCGTGCGGTGAGAGGCGATAGGCTTCGCGTGGAACGTGCATCTCGATCTGGCGCGGCCAGGACCTTAGTGGGCGTTTGATCTTGTCTAATTCCGGGTTCAGGTGTCGCGCCATGTGGGGGTGTTCTCGCCGGTGAGGCGGCGGGCGATGAGGTCGATCATGGCGATGTGGATCATGGCTTCAGAGCGGGTGGGCAGGGCTTCGTAGTCGCGGGTCAGGCGGCGGTGCAGCATGAGCCAGCCGAGAGTGCGTTCGGCGACCCAGCGGCGCGGGAGTGGGGTGAATCCCTTGGTGGCGGGGTCTTTGCGGACGACTCCGACGTCGATGCCGAGGGCGGCGGCGCCGTCGATGACGGTGGTGCGGTAGGCGCTGTCGGCCCAGGCCTTGGTGATCGCCGGCTGGGTGGCGGCGATCTGGGTCAGGAGGGGCAGGCCGGCGGCGCTGTCGGAGATGCCGGCGGCGGTGACCAGCACGGCGAGCAGGAGTCCGAGGGTGTCGACGACGATGCTGCGTTTGCGGCCGGCGATCTTCTTGCCGGCGTCGTAGCCCTGGCTGGTGGCGGGGACGTTGGGTGAGGTTTTGACGCTCTGGGCGTCGATGACGCATGCGGTGGGCTCGGGGTCACGCCCTGCCGCGGTGCGGACGTGTCGGCGGAGCAGGCCGGTGAGCTGGTCGAAGATGCCGTCTTTCTGCCAGAGAGCGAAGTAGGCATAGGCGGTCTGCCAGGGCGGGTACTCGTGTGGCAGGTAGCGCCAGGGGATGCCGGTGCGGTTGTAGAGGATGGCGTTGCAGATGGTGCGCAGGTCGTGTTCGGGTGGGCGGCCGATGTCCAGGGCGCCTGAGCGGCGTTCGGCGCGCCAGGCGGTCAGCACGGGCTCGATGAGCGCCCATCGGGCGTCGGACAGGTCGCTGGGATACGGTCGCGGTTCGGTCATGCCTTTGGCGTACTGCCGGACGAAGTGGCTGGCCAGACGGCCGTCCGGCCGTCGATCAAACCAGGGCGAGGTATCGCATCTTGGGATGAGACAGGATCTTTCGGGGCCAGACGGGCGGCCCGCGCTCCCTCGAATTACCTATCCGACACCGAAGTGGGTCGAAGCGCACATCGATATGGCGATCAACGCGCGGAGAAAAACGGTCCTTATGTCACTTTTCATGACAAAACGCCCACGTAGATAAGTCCCATCCCCAGTTCGGAAGCGATCTCCTTATGTAGATGATCAACTCGCGCGAAATTTGCCGCGAAAGCCCGAGGCTAGAGGAAGCACAGGACGCAGAAGGCGACCCCATCGCCGAAGGCGCCACCTACCTATTCCTCGACGCGTCCAGCGATCTTGCCACCACGATCTATCAACAGATTTGACATGCATAAACGCTTCGCCACCACCCAGGACGCTCGACGGGTGCGGCTCCCTCAAAGAGAGCCGCACCTTTGACGATTCAGACGAACCCGGATAGGTCGGCAACAACGAACGACCGTGCTCGACTGGGCCCACAAGGTGGCCGCTCACTCGAGCGCCACGCATCCACTTGCCGCTACCAAACAGGTGACGATATCACCTGGTATCTCCAACGACGGGTCCCCTTCGGGGCCACGGCCTAGCGGCCCGGCCTCGAAAGGGACCGGCCCCGAGTACAGCTGGCTCACCTGCGCTTGTAGAGACAACAGTGGTGTTGACCTGTTCGAATTGCACCGATGCGCCGTTGAATACCATGGCCGCTTAGACTAGCGGCGGATATCTGCCTTACGGTGCGTAACTCCAGAAGTACCAGCCAGCTGGCCGGCCGGGCCCAGCGTAGTCCTCCCAGTAGCAGCTGGAAGAGGTGTCATACAACACATCGAAGGCACGCCGAATCGACTCGCACACGTTAATGTCCGCGTATGGGCCGTAGTACCCCAGCCGTACGGCTGCGACGGACTCTGACGTCGAGGTCGACGCCGTCTCGCTGGCCTGCGCCGATGCCCCGATTGGGATTATTGCCACTGTCGCACCGGCTGCGACAGCGGTGATGAATTTTGCGATGCGGGTCGTGTTCATTCATTGCCCTTCTTACGTGGTTCAACTACTGGACGACGATGCTAGAGGCCTGTACTTTCCTATCCCTTTCGTAGGCTTGTCGTGAGGTGGAGCACTCTCGCTCGACACCATGAGCTGCTCGCTTGATTCCGGTTCCTTCGAGCCATCAGGCTCGCGACCCCAGTGCGGGACCGGATAAGCAGAGGCACTCCCAGGTCGCCTTCCAACTTGGCGATGCGCTTGGACACGGCCCACTGGGACATGTCCAAGCGCGGCGGCCTTGGTGAAATGTTCGTGGTCTACCACGGCAAGGAACGCCCAGATGGCACCGAGGTCCAGCTCCATGAACAAACTCATGGGTGTTTCTGCGTTGTGTCGGTTGCTGGATCTCCTCGGTCAGAGTGCACCCGATCGAGTCGGACAAGATTGCCTGGAGCCGTCTGCCTCACTAACACCGCGCCGGCCGAGGTGACCACCACCATCTGCCGCACTGTGGTGGATTCACTGACCAACGTCACAGCGCCGCTCTCAGTGATCGGCATGGCCATTCGGATCCTCATCGCCGACGACAGGAAGGCATCAGCATGGTCGTTCCGGATCATTCTTGACGCGCAGCCGGACATGACCGTCGTCGGTGAGACCGCCGATAGGCCCGCCGCCTGCGACCTGACGTAGTGCTCGCCGACCATCGTCAAGGGTCATATCGCCAATGAGTGAGGAAACCCCCAGCCGGTTGGACGGATACCCGGGACAGGGAGCCGTCCGCCGAAAGAATCGCCACAGTTGCCGCCGCTGAGAAGGTTCCAGCAAGGGGAGGCTCACTATAGGCTTCAGATCACTGCCAGATTCGCCAACAGAGTCCTCCAAGGACGCGACCGCCCGGTCTGTCGCCGCGGTCCTACGGGGCCCCATCGCCGTTCCGCCGTGCTACCGCGATTCCCGTAGGCCTGCTCGCCCGTACCCATGCCACGGACATGCCGATCACCATGGCTGTTCCGATCGCTCCAGAGGCCGCGATCACCGTAGATGACATCGCGTTCTGGGCGGCGAGCCCGAATATCAGAATGGCGATGCCCTGGGTGACACGCATGGTCGTCGTGAGCAGTCCCACGGCCTGCCCGCGCATGTCGTCCGGGACGGTCTGGGTGAACTCGGCGGCGAGCGGGATCCAGAAGTACAGGGCTATTCCGGAGATCGCGATCAGCACAGCCGCGACCGCCACCCCGGGCACGGCGACGAACAGCATCAGCGGTAGGCAATTGACGGCTGACAGGACCACGACGTGTGGTGTGCGCTGTTCGGGGATCAGCTGGGGCAGGAGCCAGAGTCCGATGACGATACCCGCGGGGGTGGCGGCCATCAGCAGGCCGGCGGCGGCCGTCCCGTGGTCGATCTGCACCGCGTACGGCGCCGCGAGCGTCGCGCTCACGAGGCAGGTGGCGATGGGGAGCGTGAAAAGCATGATCACCCGCAGCCTGGGGTGTGCGGTGATGTAGCGGGTCGCGGTGCGGAAGGAACCGAGCCAGGACGGTGACGAATCGGTGCCGGCGGTCGCCGGCCGGACACGCACACCGAACAGGATCGCCAGAGCGGACAGGACGAAGGTGGCGGCGTTGAACACTAGGACCACAGACAGCCCGGTGAGCGCGACGATCACGCCTCCGAAGGCGTAGCCGACGGTGTAGGAGACATGGTTGACCAGATCTGCTGGAGGCATGGATGCGATCGCACCCTGGCGTCGAGATCGTCTGCCGGGACGGGTCAGGTGCCTACGGGGAGGCGATTCGACGTGCTCTGCCGGATGCGACCCAGGTCGCGGACAGGTGGCAGTGCGCCATGAGGCGCCTGGTCGTATCCCCGGCTCAGCCGGGAGGAATTGGAAGGAGGTTCCTGGGTCCGATGACTTACCTGGATCCGAAAGGTGAAGGGGACAGCAGCATGTCATTGAAGCGGCGGCCGTGCTCAGGCGTGGGAGGCGGCGCGTCGTGGGACCCGCGTGATATGGCGAAAGCTGGATTGCCTGAATCCCAATCTCCAGTTGATGGAAGGTCGCATCCGTCGGAAAG
>NZ_JBEZGB010000006.1:0-633053 GCF_040649755.1 Nonomuraea sp. NPDC048882 | reverse complement strand
CCGGCCCCACGCCTGGCCGCTGATCGACCGGTTCAGGCCCGCCTTCTGGGCGACGTTCCTGCCCGGGGCCTCGATCGTGCCCTTGGCGGATGTGACCATGTTGAGGATGGCGAGTTCCTCCACCTTGATCACAGCGAACGTGCCGGCGAGTCCGGTGGTGGTCTGGTGCTGCCAGTAGACGGCTCTGCGCTTGGCTTTCGCGCGGAGCCGGGCGATCTGGTGGTAGGTGCGCTGTTCGCGTCCCGAGGGGCGGGTCTTGCTGGGCCGGGCCGCGCGCTGACGGGCCGACTTCTTCTCCAGGCGGCGCAGGTGTCCGGTCTCGCGGCCGGTGAGCCAGGGGCCGTGCTCGCGCATGGTCCCGTCGGACAGGGCCAGCGCGACCGTGACGCCCCGGTCGATCCCGACCTGCTCGCCCTGGTGCGGGGCAGCGGGCTGGACCAGTGTCTCGGTGCGGAACACGATGCTCCACCCGAACGCGTCCTTGACCAGGCGGGCTCCGGTCACCTTCCCCGCAGGGGAGTTCTTTCCGACGCCGGGCAGGGGTTTGGTCCACCGGAACCGGACCCGGCCCACCATCGGGAGGCTGAGCTGCCCCCACCTGGCCGACAGGCGCACGATCCGCATGGTGCGCACCTGCGGCACGTCGACCGCCAGCCGAGGCCGCCTCTTCTTGGACTTGAAGGTCGGCCGCTTGGCAGGGTGGCCGGGGTTGAAGAAGTTCTCCCACGCCTGCCGATACGTTTTCAGCACGGCCTGGGCGGGCAAGGCCGCCAGGAACGGAACATCCGTGCGGGCCTGGCGGATCGCCTGATCGGCCTGCGCCAGAGTCGGCCTTCTGCCGGGAAAATGCGTCCAATAGGCGTGCAGGCAGTTCCACAGGGTGATCGCGGCGGACGCCTGCTCCTGCAGGATCGCGGACTGCTCGCAGGTCAGCTCCAGACGGGCTTTATGCCCGCGCTGCCGCTTGACCAATCGCTCACTTGGTTTTCGTGACCAAACTCCGGCACCAGGTGTTCACCGACACCCACCTGACCCGCATGGAAGAGATCATGCGGGACGTGTGCGCGGACTTCGAAACCGAACTGACCGAGTTCAACGGCGCAGACAACCACGTCCACCTGCTGGTCAACTTCCCGCCCAAGGCCGCTCTGTCCAAGCTGGTCAACTCACTGAAGGGGGCGGCGTCCCGGCGGATGCGCCAAGAGTTCCCCGACCTGGCCGCCCACTACTACCGAACCAACAAGCTGTGGTCCGGCTCATACTTCGCGGGGGAGCGTGGGAGGCGCCCCGCTGTCGACCGTGCGCCAGTACATCGAGCAGCAAAACCGCCCGGTCTGACCACGGCAACGCCGGTCCGCCTGGCAGCGAAACAGCTGTTCCTGCCCCGCTATGCGAAAGAGTCCGCCTCACCCCCGGCCTGAAGGCCGGAGCACTACGGACATATCCGGTAGTGTCACTCGAACTGATCGGGGTAGCGCCGTCCGGCACGAGGAGGTCTGTCCGTGCGCGAGCTCTCCGGCAAGGTCGCGGTGGTGACGGGTGCGGCCAGCGGCATCGGGCGGGCGCTGGCCCTGCGGTTCGCGGCCGAGGGTATGACGCTGATGCTCGCCGACGTGGACCACGGCGGCCTCGCGGAGACGGCCGCGATGGCGGCGGACGTCGAGGTTCGTCCGGGTACGGCCGGGCGCGGTGGAGTGCTCACGCAGATCACCGACGTGTCCGACTCCTGGGCCGTCCGGCACCTGGCCGACCGGTGTTTCGGGGAGTTAGGTGCGGTGCACGTACTGTGCAACAACGCCGGCGTCTTTCAGGGCGGCCACCTGTGGACGCGCGAGGAGAAGGACCTCGACTGGCTGCTCGGCGTGAACCTGTGGGGCGTGCTGCACGGCATCCACGCGTTCGTGCCGCGCATGATCGAGCAGGACACCGAGGGCCACATCGTCAACACCGTCTCGGTGGCCGGGCTGTTCGTCGCGCCGGGGTCGGGCGGTTACTCGGTGAGCAAGTTCGCCGCCCTGGCCGCCTCCCTGGCGCTCGCCCAGGACCTTTCCGCCACCGGATCCAGGCTGCGGGTGAGCGCGCTCTGCCCGGGAGCGGTGGACACGCGCATCGGCGAGTCCGACAGGAGCCGGCCGCCCGGCCTGGTCACCACGCCGACGCCGGACGAGCTGGAGTCACGCGAGCGGATCGGCCGGGCGGCCGGCCGGGGCCTGGACCCGGCCGAGGTGGCCGACCTGGTCGTGACGGGCATTCGTGAGGAACGGTTCCTGCTGCTGACGGACCAGAAGTACGCCGCCCGCCTGCGCCTGCAGACCGAGGCCCTGCTCACCGGCAACCTCCCCGACCTCAGGTGAGCCCCGGCCGCCCGCTCGCACAGCTCGCCCGCGACCCAGCCCGCCCGGCCGCGCGTGACCTCGGCCTCACCGGTGGCGGTCGTGGGCCAGCACCCGTACGACGGTTCCCTTCCGCGCCTTGACCAGCAGCCGGACGGAGTCGCCCGGCAGCACGTCCTCATAGAGCCCCTGTTCCACGTGGAACGCCGTGGCCTTCGGCGAGCTGCCGTCGTGCAGGGCGATGTAGTGATCGTCGGCGTCCACCCACCGCTTGACCACGTACCCGGTGACCTCCTGTCGCCCCTGCACGGGAGGCAGCAGCTCGGCGGGCTCGATCTGACCGCCCCGCCATCCGCTTCCAGTGAAGATCCACTCCTGCCGGTGGCCGGCCGAGCCCGCCTTGGCGGCCTCCCGCCCGCGTTCGGTCAGCAGGAACCCCCGGCCGCCCATGAGCAGCCCGATCCCCGCCACCAGGGACACCATCGTCGCGATCATTCCAGGCCAGGACAGGCCGGCCGCCGCGATGGTGGCGTACCAGGGGACGACCAGCGCCGCCGCCAGCAGCAGCGGCACGATCACGCTCGGCCAGCGCCGCCGCGCCAGGCCCAGATCGATCGCGCTGCGCCGGACGAGGGGCAGGAAGTGGCCCTCCAGATCGGGCCCTTCCGGGATCAGGTCGATCACGGGGGCCTCGGTCGCGCCCGCCAGCCGGGCACGCACCCGTTCGACCGCCCACCTCTCGTACGGGCGCAGCGGCTCGTCCAAGGGCCCCTCGACGCTCAGCCGATCGCCCTCGATCGTCGCCCAGCCGCGCCCGGCGAGCTCGTACAGGGCCGAATGGAACACGTCCTGGGGCCGCATCCCGCGTAAGAGCTCGGCCACGGGGGCGGGCACCGGCTCCCGCACAGCCTCCCGCCGCCGGTCCTCGCCCCGGGCGGACACCTTGAGGGCGGCGGCCAGCGTGGCCACCCACAGCGCCCATGCCGCCGCCGGCCAGACAAGATCCATTGTTCTGTGTTAGCACGTCGGCCCGAGTCAGACCAGGTGTATCCCGAGCCAGGCCAGGTGCAAGACGCGGGGCCGATACACTGTGGTCACCGCATTTCGCCTTTGGGGGGTTCTCACGGTGTCTGAATTCGACACAGTGCTGGTGGTCGACTTCGGCGCTCAATACGCGCAGCTCATCGCCAGGCGGGTGCGCGAGTGCCACGTCTACTCGGAGATCGTGCCCTCGACCATGACGGTCGAGGAGATGATGGCCAAGAAGCCGAAGGCCATCATCCTGTCCGGTGGTCCTTCGTCGGTCTACGCCGAGGGCGCGCCGCCGGTGCCGCACGGGCTGTTCGCCACGGGCGTGCCCACGTTCGGCATCTGCTACGGCTTCCAGGCCATGGCCCAGGCACTGGGCGGCGAGGTCGCCCGCACCGGCGTGGCCGAATACGGCGGCACCCCGATGCAGGTGCTCGACGAGGGCGTCATCTTCGCAGGCCTGCCCGCGAGCCAGACGGTCTGGATGTCCCACGGCGACAGCGTGGCCGCCGCGCCCGAGGGCTTCGCGGTGACCGCCTCGACCGGGCAGACCCCGGTCGCCGCCTTCGAGAGCGTCGAGCGCGGCCTCTACGGCGTGCAGTTCCATCCGGAGGTGCTGCACACCGAGCACGGGCAGGCGGTGCTCAAACACTTCCTGGAGGCGGCCGGCTGCCGCCCGTCGTGGACGATGCTCAACATCGTCGAAGACTCCGTCGAGGCCGTGCGCCGCCAGGTCGGCGACGGCCGCGCGATCTGCGCGCTGTCCGGCGGGGTCGACTCCGCGGTGGCCGCCGCGATCGTCCAGCGCGCCATCGGCGACCGGCTGACCTGCGTCTTCGTCGACCACGGCCTGCTGCGCAAGGGCGAGGCCGAGCAGGTCGAGCGCGACTTCGTCGCCGCCACGGGCGTCAAGCTGCGCGTCGTCGACGCCTCAGAGCGCTTCCTGAAGGCCCTGGAGGGCGTCTCCGACCCGGAGGAGAAGCGCAAGATCATCGGCCGCGAGTTCATCCGCGTCTTCGAGGACGAGCAGCGCGCCATCATGGCCGACGGCCCGGTCGACTTCCTGGTCCAGGGCACCCTCTACCCCGACGTGGTCGAGTCGGGCGGCGGCACCGGCACCGCCAACATCAAGTCACACCACAACGTCGGCGGCCTGCCTGAGGACCTCCAGTTCACCCTGGTCGAGCCGCTGCGGGCGCTGTTCAAGGACGAGGTCAGGAGGGCCGGCGAAGAGCTCGGCCTGCCGTCGGCCATGGTCTGGCGTCAGCCGTTCCCCGGTCCCGGCCTCGGCATCCGCATCATCGGCGAGGTCACCCGCGACCGGCTGGCCCTGCTGCGCGAGGCCGACGCCATCGCCCGCGAAGAGCTGTCCAGGGCCGGCCTCGACCGGTCGATCTGGCAGTGCCCGGTGGTGCTGCTGGCCGACGTCCGGTCCGTGGGGGTTCAGGGCGACGGCCGTACGTACGGGCATCCGGTGGTGCTGCGGCCGGTCACGTCCGAGGACGCCATGACCGCCGACTGGGCGCGGGTTCCCTACGACGTGCTGTCGCGGATCTCCACCCGGATCACCAACGAGGTGCGCGAGGTCAACCGGGTGGTGCTCGACGTGACCAGCAAGCCGCCGGGCACCATCGAGTGGGAGTGACCGCGTTCCTGAAGTGAGACACGGCCGGGGGCGGATGCTCGCTTCGGGTGGCATGAATACAAGGGAGATCACTGGGAAGTGGGGCTACCCCTGGGCCAATGCGGACCGTGATTGGCGACCGGGACGCCCGAGGTCTCGACGGATCGTGACGGATCGGGGTGCTTGAGCGCGCGGTCCGGAGGGGGTGACAGGCCCGCATGGCCCATGCGAGCGAAGACGGCAGGCAGCCGCTGGTGCTGCTCGTCGAGGACGATCCGCAGGATGCGTTCATCGTCGAGGAGCTGCTTGAGGACAGCGGACTGAAGGTGCGCCTGGAGTGGGCCCGTTCGGTGGACGAGGCCCGCAGGGCGCTGGTCCGGCTGCGCCCCCAGTGCGTGCTGCTCGACCTCGGGCTGCCCGACTCCCACGAGTTCTCCGCGCTGTCGGCCGTCATGGAGAAGGCCGGCGACGCGGCCGTGGTGGTGCTCACGGGCATGGCCGAGGAGCAGGCCGGGCTGGCGGCGGTGACCGCCGGGGCCCAGGACTACCTGGTCAAGGGCCGGGTCGAGGCCGAGTGGCTGGGCCGGACGCTGCGCTACGCGATGCAGCGCAAGCAGGCCGAGCAGGCCGCGGTGGCCCTGCACGCCGAGCGCATGCGCGCCAAGGAGAACGAACGCCTCGAACGCGGCCTGCTGCCCAGGCCGCTGCTGCAGAGCATGCCGATCGAGGTGGCCTCCCGCTACCGTCCGAGCAGGGGCGCGGCCACGCTCGGCGGCGACTTCTTCGACGTCGTCGAGTCCGACGACAAGTCCGTGCACGCGGTGATCGGCGACGTGTGCGGCCACGGCCCCGACGAGGCGGCGGTGGGCGTCTGCCTGCGCATCGCCTGGCGGGCGCTCGTGCTCAGCGGCGTGACGGGCGCGGCCCTGCTGCGCAGGCTCGAACGCATCCTGGAGGCCGAACGGCCGGGGTCGGAGATCTTCGTCACGATGACCACGCTCGTGCTCGACCCCGACCAGCGTACGGTCCGGATCTGGCGGGCCGGCCACCCCGGCATGCTGCTCCACGAGGACGACACCGTCTCGCTGGCCGACCCGGGGCAGAGCCCGGCGCTGGGCCTGCCGGTCGAGGTCGACTGGCACCAGGACATCCTTGAGCTGCCCAAGGGCGGTGGGCTCACCCTCTACACCGACGGGCTCTTCGAGCGCCGCCTGCCCGGCGAGCCGCCCACGTGGCTGGGCGAGGAGGGCCTGCTCGACCTCGCCGCCCGCCACTCGCACCTCGACGGCGAAGGCTTCCTCGACGCGCTGCTGGCCGACGTCGAGTCGGTCACCGCCCCCGAGGCGTCCGCCGACGACCTTGCGGTGGTGCACCTGCGCTGGAAAGACACGCCATGAGCGACGTGACGACACCCCCGGACTCGCGCGCGACCGCGGGCGCGGACGGCGCGGGCACGGGTGGCGCGAGCGGCGGCGGCGCGGGCACAGGAGGCGGTGGCACGGGCGGCGCGGGCGCGGCGCGGGACTCCCTCTGGCGGCGGCTCACCGTGCACGGCTGGTTCGTGCTGGTGATCTCGATCATCACCTTCCTCATCGTCGTCTGCGCGGTGATCGGCGGCCTGATGCTCGACCGCACCAGCCGCCTCTCCGACCAGCTCACCGGCAAGATCTCCCCGGCCGCCATCGAGGCGGCCAAGATGCAGAAGGCCCTCATCGACCAGGAGACCGGCGTCAGGGGCTTCCTGCTGACCGGCCGTCAGGAGTTCCTGGAGCCGTACGGCGAAGGGGTGGCCGCCGAGCGGCTCAGCTACGAGCAGGTCGCCACGCTCCTCGCCGACCGGCCGGACCTGCTCGCCCAGCTCAACGCCGTCCGCGACCGCGCCGCCGTCTGGCGCAGCGAGTACGCCGAGCCCATGACGGAGGGCCGACGCGCCGACGGCGCGGTCGCCGCCGCCAGGGTGGAGGAGAGCAAGCGGGTCTTCGACGAGATCAGGGTGCTGCTCGAACGGCAGAACTCCCGGCTGGCGCTGGCCCGCGAGCAGTCCCAGGCCGACCTGGTCCGGGCCGAGCAGATCCGCAACTGGGCCTTCATGGCCATCCTCGTGGTCTTCCCGCTGGCGGCCATCGCCATGGGCGTCCTGCTGCGCCGGGCGGTCGGCGTCCCGCTCACCGACCTGCGCCAGGCCAGCCGCCAGATCGCGGCCGGCGACTTCGAGCACGCGATCCCCGCGCGGGGCGCCGCCGACATCCGCGAGGTCGCCGAGGACGTGGACCTGATGCGGATGCAGATCGTCCGCGCGCTGGCGGAATCGCACCGGCAGCAGGTGCAATTGCGCGATCAGGCCGCCGACCTCGACGCGCAGGCGGGGGAACTGCGCCGCTCCAACGCCGAGCTGGAGCAGTTCGCGTACGTGGCCTCGCACGACCTCCAGGAGCCGCTGCGCAAGGTCGCCACCTTCTGCCAGCTGCTGGAGAAACGCTACGGCTCGGTGCTGGACGAGCGCGGCACCCAATACATCCGCTTCGCGGTCGACGGGGCCACCCGGATGCAGGTGCTCATCAACGACCTGCTGAGCTTCTCGCGCGTGGGCAGGATGTACGACGACCGCGAGCCGGTGGAGCTGGATGAGGCCCTGGACAAGGTCATCGACGACCTGTCGGCGCCCATCGAGGAGTCGGGCGCCCGCTTCGAACGCCTCAGCAAGCTGCCCAGCGTCGTCGGCGACCCCACGATGCTGCGCCTGCTCTGGCAGAACCTGATCAGCAACGCCATCAAGTTCCGCGACCCCGGCCGCGCGCCCGTGATCAGGATCGGCTGCGCGCCGGCGGGCGAGGAGGGCTGGAAGTTCTCGGTGGCCGACAACGGCATCGGCGTCGAGCCGGAGTTCGCCGACAAGATCTTCATCATCTTCCAGCGCTTGCACAGCCGCGACACCTACACCGGCACCGGCATCGGCCTGGCGATGTGCAAGAAGATCGTGGAGAACCACGGCGGCCGGATCTGGCTGGACACCGGCTACACCGGCGGCGCCTGCCTGCGCTTCACCCTGCCAGCCGAGGTGCCAGCCGAGATACCAGCCGAGATACCAGCCGAGATACCAGCCGAAGTCCCTGCCGAGATGCCGGCCGAAACCCCCGCCGAAGTGCCCGCCGAGAGTGAGGGAACCGGCTGATGACGAATGGGAAACCCATCGAAGTGCTGCTCGTCGAGGACGATCCGGGCGACGAGCTCATCACCCGCGAGGCGTTCGAGGACAACAAGATCCGCAACAACCTGCACGTCGTCAGGGACGGCCTGGAGGCGCTCGACTTCGTCTACCGGAGAGGCGCGCACGAGGGTGCGCCCCGCCCCGACCTCATCCTGCTCGACCTGAACCTGCCGAAGTACGACGGCCGCCAGGTGCTGGAGCAGATCAAGGGCGATCCCGCGCTGCGCTCGATCCCCGTCGTCGTCCTGACGACCTCCTCGGCCGAGGAGGACATCCTGCGCAGCTACGAGCTGTTCGCGAACGCGTACGTGAGCAAGCCCGTCGACCTCGACCGCTTCATGGCCGTGATCCGCCAGATCGACGACTTCTTCGTCACCGTCGTCCGCCTCCCCGGCCGCGCCCCCTCCATAGGCGACGACGGCCGCCGCTAGACCTCCGCGCCCGGCTGATGCGCCGCCTGGACCCGCTCCGCCTCGGGCCCGGACGCCGGCACCGACCCCACCCGCTCCGCGTCCAGCGGAGGGGCGATGTGCGGCCGCGTCATAGACCGTCTCCGCCGGCTGCGCCTGAACGGCCAGGTCACCAGCCGGACCAGCAGCCGCACCACGCTTCCCGCCAGCAGCGGTACGAGCAGCACCCCGACCAGGATCGGCGCGGCCATGTACCTGAAGTCCTGCGCCGAGATGTTGGCCAGCACCACGACCTGCTGCGCGGCCACGCCCGCCACCACCATGAGGACGTACCGGCTGCGCAGCGCCCACGCCGCCAGCGCCGCCGCCAGGTACGACAGGTACGCCCACGACGCCCCCCGCCACAGCACCCAGTCCCACTCGGGAACCAGCGCACGGTCCAGCCAGGGCTCGGCCACCCGGTTCAGCTCCATCGACAGCGGCCGCAGCGAGAACACCCACCGCTCGGGGAAGTCGGTCACCTCGTGCGGCCCGACGTAGGTGTCGGCGTTCGGCCGCCGCGACAGCCGGTACGTCATCCCGCCGGTCGTCAGCTCGTCCTGCACCGGCCGCCAGGCGATGGCGCCGCGGCACAGCCGGGTCCGCACCACTGTGGCGGGCTCGGTGACCAGCAGCCGCCGCCACAGCTCCAGCAGTTCGGTGGCGTGCATGCCGGCCTGCCACCAGCTGAAGTCCTTGCGCCAGATCAGCGGGTTGATGGTGGCGCAGGCGCCGCCCTCCCACCAACGTTCCAGCGGCGCCACGGACGTGAGCAGGGAGATGTCGGCGGGGGTGAACCATTCCGGATTCTCCCGGTACGCGACCGCGATGTCACCGAAGGCGGTGTGGTAGACGTACGTCCGCGACGGCGGCACGATCCCGTACTGCGGGAAGACGAGGTTGTTCAGCAGCAGCGGGATCGCGGCGGCGAAGGCGCCGGCCAGCAGCAGCCGCACCCGCATGGTGCGCACGATGAGCACCATCACCGGCACGGCCACCGCCACGACGAGGAAGCCGTTCGCGCGGAAGAGCCCGAGCAGCACGAACAGCGTCGAGAGCCAGACGAGCGCGGGCACTGTGACGGCCCGTCTGGCGGCGACGCGCGCGCACGCGCCCGCGATCAGCACGGCGCAGATCGTGAACGGCACGTCCTTCCACAACGTCACCGTGAACGCGCCCACCGGCGGCGCCAGCGGCATGAGCATGGCGACGGCGGTCGTCGCCACGCGCGGCGCGCCCAAACGCACGAGTGACCTGGCCAGGTACGTCAGCGCCCCCGCCATGGCCGTCGTCTGCGCGAACGTCACGGCCCCGAGGTCACCGGTGCCGGTGAAGCTCAGCCACACCAGCCCGTCGTAGAGCACCGAGTGATCGCTCACCCATGGCCCGACCAGGGTGTGGCTGAGATAGAGGACAGAGTCGCGGCTGAACAGGCCGGGGTAGAGCGCCGCCCACCAGCATCCGAGCACCGCCTGGACGACCAGGAAGGTCGCCATCGCGGTCCACGGCCGGCGCCGGGTGTCACTCCCCATGGTTCCCATCCTGAGCTGGGGGAGAGGTGTTAGAAGTAGGTCTCTCCTGGCGTCGGGCCCTTGCCGCGCAGCAGCGTGGGCACCGTGACGAGGTGGTAGCCGCGCTTCTTCAGCTCCTTGAGGATCTGCGGCATGGCCTTCACCGTCTGCGGGACGGTGTCGTGCATGAGGATCACGCCGTCGCGCTTGGCCAGCTTGAGCACGGCCGCCTTGATCTTCTTGGCGTCACGCAGGCGCCAGTCGAGCGTGGTGCCCGTCCAGAGGATCTCCGCCAGCTCGGTCTGAGACGCCGCCCAGAGCACGCGCTCGTCGGTGTGACCGAACGGCGGCCGGAACATCTTCGGCCGCACCCCCGTGGCCTTCTGGATCACTTCCTGGTTGACCTTGATCGCTTCCAGGATCTCGTTGTCGGAGTGGGCCGGCAGCGAGAAGTGGGCGTAGGTGTGGTTGCCGATCGCGTGCCCCCGCGCGACGATCTGCCGCGCGACCTTCGGCCGCTCCTCCACCCGCTTGCCGACCAGGAAGAACGTGGCCTTGGCATTCGCCGCTGACAACGTCTTGAGCAGGGCGGGGGTGTGGGCCCCCGGCCCGTCGTCGAAGGTCAGGGCCAGGCACTTGACCCGGCCGCAGTCGACGGGGGCCTGAGCGGGCACGGAGGTCAGGGCTAAGGAAGCCGCGAGGAGGGCATGAATCACCACAGCAGATAGCCTAAAGCCAACAGAACCCGCCGAAGTTACGCCGGATGTCTCGTTCTGGCCCCATCGACTCCGGCAGGTTCAGCGGCCCCGCCGCGCCCGCAGGAAGAGCGAGACGCCCTTGAGCGACTTGACCGGCAGATAGCGCTCGGCGCGGATGATCACCGACAGGCCGGCGTTGACGATCAGCGGCATCCGGCCCAGGTCGCTGCCGGTCGAGCGGCGGCGGTGCCGGGCCACGAGCGGGCGCAGGAGCACGTTCCAGCTCCAGACGCGATCGACGGTCAGCCCCGCCCCCTCGACGACGACCGTGAGCGAGTCGCGGCCGTAGCGGCGCACGTGGCCGACGGCGTCGTCGTGGGCCGACCACAGCGCCATGTCGCACGGCACCGCGATCAGCGCGTGCCCGCCCGGCGCCAGCACCCGGGCGATCTCGGCGGCGGCCAGGTCGTCCTCGTGGATGTGCTCCAGCACGTCGAACGCGGTCACCAGGTCCACGCTCCTGGACTCGAACGGCAGTGCTCGCGCGTCCGCCAGGACCGCCTTGAGCCCGCGCCGCCTGGCCGTCTCCACCGCCGCCTCACAACTGTCCGTCGCCGTCGCGTCCCAGCCCGCCTCCACCAGCACTCTGGTGTTCCCGCCGCCGGCGGCGCCGATGTCCAGCGCCCGCCCCGGCCGGCCGAGCCTGGCCATTCTGCGCAGTTCGCGGCGCAGCACGGCCCGGCGCTCCCGATACCACCAGTGGCCGTCCTCCAGCGCGATCAGCCGGCGGATCTCAGAGGTTTCCATGCGTCATTTCCTTGTACGGGAGAGGCGGAGCAGCGTGAACAGGCCGTATGTGGCCGTGGAGAAGAACGCCAGCGCGCTGAACCGGGGCGCGGCGCGCGGCCCGAACGTCCACCGGCGATTGGCTTCGACGTTGACGATTCCGGCCAGGACGAGCGCGCAGAGATTCGCCGACGCGGGTGACCAGGATTCGCGCAGGAGCAGATAGGCCAGCGCATAGAGAATGACGGAGAAAGTGCCGATGGCGGCGAACGACGTGAATTTCGCCACCGCCGCCATCGTCGCCGCCCGCGGCGCGGGCGTCACCGCGTCGGGATGCGCGGGCTCGGGCTCCGGCCTGGCCACCTCGACCTCCGCCCGCCCCAGCGCCATCGACCAGGCCACCCTGGCCAGGCCCTTGAGGTCGTCCACGGCCGTCCTGACCACGTGGACGCGGGAGTCGGCGTCCTCGATCCAGTCCACCGGCACCTCGTGCACCCGCAGCCCGTTGTGCTCGGCCAGCAGGAGCAGCTCGGTGTCGAAGAACCAGGAGTCGTCCTCGATCTTGCCCATCAGCGGCCTGGCCACGTCGGCCCTGACCGCCTTGAAACCGCACTGAGCGTCGCTGAAACGCACCCCGAAGCCGTACTTGAGCAGCGCGTTGTAGCCCCGCGACACCACCTCGCGGCGCAGTGAGCGGCGGATGCGCGCGCCGTGCGCCAGCCGGGTGCCGACGGCGAGCTCGGAGTGCCCGCTGGCCACCGAGGCGACGAGCGGGAACAGGGCGCCGAGCCCGGTGGACAGATCCACGTCCATGTACGCCACGACGTCGGCCGGGCTGTCCTGCCAGGCCGCCCGCAGCGCCGCGCCCCGGCCCCTGACGTCCAGGCGGCGCGCGTGCACGTTCTCCAGCTCACCCGCCAGGGCCCTGGCCAGCGGCCAGGTGGCGTCGGTGCTGCCGTTGTCCACGATCGTCACGCGCCACGGCAGCGGGAAGCCGCCGTCGAGGTAGCGGGTCAGCGTACGGACGCAGCCGGGCAGGGCCCGTTCCTCGTTGAGCACGGGGATGACGATGTCGACGCTCGCCACCCGGGCCGCCGGGTCGAGAATCGCGGGACTCGGCTCCACGATGGCACGCGTGTCCATGGACTCCCCTGATCTCTCGTGGCCCTTCGATCCACGGGTATGGTGCTGGGGCGTCCGGCGGGGCGCGGGTGATTTCCCCGGCCCATTCCGCGAACGGGAGGATCTTTTTACTTGCTCAGGGGATTTGATAGATGGAGCAGCACGCATTGCGAAACCGCAACCGGGCGAATTCCTGCGGACGCGGATTCATCCCGGTGAAAAGCCACGTGACGCCATATCGGTCGGCGAGCTGTCGCACGTTCTGCGCGGTGGGCGCGCGGAAGACCGCGTCGTTCGCCGCCAGCCGCGCCTGATCCGCGAACGGCACCGTGAGGTACGAGCCCGCGAACAGCCCGGCCCGTGACAGCGTGCTCTCCGCGTACGCCCAGCCCTCGACCAGCACCCGCCGCTCGCTGAACCCCGACACCCAGAAGTGCCTGCTGTCGCACACCCGCCACCCGTCGTGGAGGCAGTGCAGATCGGTGGCCACCACGTCGCCGGGCGCGGAGTGCTCACGCAGCCACCGCCCCGCCGCCCGCGCCCCCGGCGGGATCAGCCGCTCCCGCTTCTCGCCGTCCGGCACGATGTGCCCGGCCACCTCCCGTACGGAGGTCGGCACGGCGTACCCCGCCAGCACCGCGACCACCGCCAGCACGTGCCCGCGCCGCCACACCAGCAGCGCCGCCACCGCCAGCACCGCGTACGGCAGCACGACCAGCCCCAGCCGTCCACCGGGAAAACCGTCCGGCGCCTGCGCTGTCAGCAGACCGGCCGCCGGCGCGGCGACCAGCGCGGCGACCGCTCCCGCCGCCGCCAGGCAGGCGAGCCGGATCCACGACAGGCGCGGCGCCGCCAGCACCCCGCAGACGGCGGCGATCGACAGGTAGGGCCGGGCCGCCTCCAGGAAGTACAGCTGCGACTCGGCCGGGTGACCGAGCAGCGCGGCCGCGCCGATCCCGGCCGCACCGACACCGAGCACCAGCAACAGGGCCGGCTCCAGCACCCGCCGCCCCAGCCCCGCCACCCCACCCCACACACAGGCCAGACAGAACAGATGCACCCCGGTCAGCACGGCAAGCCACAGAACCGGCGCCGCCGCGGGCTCGGCCAACGCCGTCGCGGGCGCGGACAGCGCCGTCGGGGGCTCGGCCAGCGCTGTCGCGGGCTCGGACAGCGCCACAAGCCGCGCCCACAGCCCCCGCATCGTCGCGAACGGCGACACCACCGTGCCCTGCGCCCCCTGCCCGAACAGCACGAACTGGGCGAACAGGAGGCAGACGAGCGTCCACACCGCCGCCCCCGCCCACGGCCCCCGCCGCCACCGCCCCGCCAACCCCCGCACGACCCCGCCCCGCCCGCCACCCGCACGCCTGGCCGCCCACCGACCTCCGCCCGAACGCCCAGCACCCCTGCCGTCTCGCGCACATGCAGGCACCGCCCGCACCGCCAGGACGAGCAGCAGGGCCGCCAGCAGCATCGGCAGGTAGGTGGCCTTGGCGCCGGCCAGGACGGGGAGCAGCACCGCCAGCGCCGCCCACCGCCGGCCGAACTCGCCGACCAGCAGCAGCACCACGGCCGCGAACAGCAGCGCGCCGAACGTCTGCGTCGGGCTGGCCCAGACGGTGAACATCGAGCGCGTGGGAAAGCTCACGTCCTCCACCAGCTCGGGCCCGAACAGGAAGTACGCCACCCCGGCCGCCGCGACCCCCGCTCCCCACCGCCCGCCCAGCCGCCGCCCGATCGCCGCCACCAGCACGACCGTCGCCGCGGCCATCGGCAGCGTGGACAGCCGGTAGACCAGCGTCACTGGCTCGATCCCGGTAACCCAACTGGTGGCGGCCATCTCGGCGTGGACGAACCAGTGATAGGACAGCCCTTCGCCCAGCACAGACGGCATGGTGAGCGGAAAGTGATGCTTGGCCTCGCCGACCAGGGCCAGGTGGTACGGCATGTCCACATACGCGGCCGCCACCGGGACCCGGTACAGGAACAACGCGCTCCACCCGACCAGGTAGGCCACGATCCCCGCCAGCACCCACGCACACCACCCCGGCACCCGCTCCCGCACCCCGTGCCCGCCCCCCTGCCCACGCCGCCTCCCGGGGAACGGCCGAGACGAGTGCCGTCGCGCGTAGGGTCGCCCGGACGATGGCGGCGCGGATGGGTGCTGCCCGAACGACGGCGGCGCGGATCGGTGCCGCTCGGTCGTAGACGGCCCGGATGGATGCCGTTCGGACGATGTCGGCCCGTATGGGTGCTGCCCGGTCGCAGACGGCTCGGATGGGTACTGCTCGGATGCATCCGGCTCGGATGAGTGCCGCCTGGACGTGGACGGCTCGGGCGCGTGCCGTCCGGACGAAGGCGGCTCCGACGGGGGCCGTGCGGGCGGGAAGGCTCCGGTCGAGTGCCGTCCGGTCGCGTGGCGGGCCCACCAGTGCCGCCTCAGCCGGGGCACGCAGGTGAACGCGCACAGGACCGCGACCGGCGCACCCAGCACGAGCAGCGGCACCCCCACCGCCCTGGCCGGGATGTAGGCCAGCACCTCGACCGCGTACCCCAGCGCCAGCCCCGCCGCCAGCTCCTCGGCCAGGGACCGGCCGCCCCCGGTCAGCGCCCGCCACAGCAGCGTGCCGGGCAGCAGCACCCCTGCCCCCAGATAGGCGGTGAAGAACGCCAGGTCGCGCGCGGAGACCCCGCACCACAGGAACACGGCCAGCGCCCCGCAGCACACGAGGAAGGCCGGCGTCCATCCCGAACGGAACCCGCGAAAGCGTGCAAAAGCCGCCGGCACCCGACCCAGGCCCGGAAAACGCAAGAGACCGCGCCCCCGGAAGCGCAGCAGAGCGGCCGATGGCCACCCCAGGCGGGGGGCGCGCCCGCGGGCCAGGTGGACGAGCCGGCGCCGGGGTGGAGCCGGTGTCATCTGATCACGGTCACCAGACGCGTGAACTCGGCCGGCAGGTCGACACCGTCCCACACCCGGTGGAAGCTCAGCGCGCTGCCCACCGGCACCATGCGGTCGACCCCGCGCCCGGCCAGCCCCATGGCCAGCTCCTCCAGCTCGGCCTGGCCGAACCCGAAGTGGGTCATCGTCTGGTCACGCCGTTCGACCAGCTCCGCCAGCTCGCCCAGGGTCTCCAGCCTGGCGTACGCGAACGTGCCCGCGCCCAGCCACCGGCGCGGCGCCGCGGCGGCGGCCGACAGGCAGACGCAGGCCAGCGCGTTGCCCCGGAACTCCACGCCCTCGGCCAGCCCGTCGGCGGCCAGCCCGTAGGTGGAGACCCGCTTCTCCACGGCCATGGCCGCGTCGACGCCCCACCCGCGTACGGTCACCACCCGAGAGACGTGGTCGGTGAAGTCGGCCCGAGCCGTGTCGCAGTCGCCCTGCGCGCCCACCCAGAACACGGTCCTGGGCGAGGAGCAGGCGGCCTGGTCGAACCAGTAGGTGTCGTTGACGAACCCCTCGGCGACCGTCACCCGCGCCGCCCTGGGCGCGCACAACCACGCCGCCGCCCGGATCACGGCGAAGGAGGAGCGGTCGGGGAAGGTCAGGTCGCGGGCGTGGGGGGCCAGGGCGTGGCGGCGGAGCTCGCTCACGCTGCGGTCGCCGCCCCACACCACCCGCAGGTCGCAGGCGGCCGACAGCGCGGCCGTGACGGCGTCGGAGCGGTCGTAGGAGACGACGCGCTGCGTGGCCGCGACGGCGGGGTCGGCGTCGGCCAGCGACTCGTGCAGCGTCTCCAGGATCGTCTCGGCGACCACGCCGGAACGGGGTGACAGCCGCACGACGTTGCAGTTGCCCATCAGCGCCGACAGGGCCCACGAGTAGACGAAGACCGTGTCGACGTTGGCCGGCGGGACGTGGAAGATCAGGCCGCGCGGGACGCGTACGTGCTGGCTGCCCAGGCCCTCGACCGTGCGGGCCAGCTCGCTCGGCCGCAGGAAGAAGCCCAGCGAGCCCAGCTCGGGATGGCGCCGCGCGAGCGCGGGCCGCAGCAGCCGCCGGCCGAAGGCCGCGAGGAACTCCCTGACCCGCTCGTCACCCACGCGGAGGCTGCCGTCGAGCCCGGCGAGCAGCTCTTCAACCGGCACGGTGCCGGCGGCGGGGAACCTGACGTCCACCACGGGGACGTCGAGTGCGGTGCTGTTGTCCGGCATCAGCCCTGCCCAAGGGTGTCGCTGCAGCCGCGCGCCTCGGCCCGCGGCAACCGGCCGAGGACCTCGAAGCGTTTGCCCGGCCAGCTGCCGTCGTCGACCCCGCGCACCACGCCCATGTCCTCGGTCAGCAGCACGTGACCCGGATAGGACGTGGGCAGCGTGCTGACCACCTCGATCAGCCCAGGCACCCCGTCAGCGGCCTCCTGCCAGGTCTCGGGGTCGCGGATGACCACGTCGGCGAAGTCGGGGCAGTAGAGCCCGTCGCCGTCGGGGCCTTCGAGGAAGACGGTGCCGATCTGCTCGACCATGCCGTAGAAGTTGTGCACCCTGCTCAGCCCGCACTCGGCCGCCAGCCGCCGCCGGAACTCGGCGTTGCCGACCGCCTGCTCGGCCAGCCGCTTCCAGCCGCCCGAGTGGATGAGCACCCCCTGCGACAGGTCGCAGCCCAGGCCGAGCAGGTGGAGCCAGACCATGTAGGTGAAGCCGAAGATCAGGAACGGCTCGCCGCCGTGACGCCGCAGGAAGGACGTGACCGCCTCGGCGTCCACCCCGCCCTGCTCGTCGAGCACGAACGTGTGGTCGCGGCCGAAGTTCATCATGCCGAGCACGCCCGCGCCCCTGGCGCTCAACGTGGGGTCGC
Organism: Nonomuraea sp. NPDC048882; assembly: GCF_040649755.1. Taxonomy (NCBI): domain Bacteria; kingdom Bacillati; phylum Actinomycetota; class Actinomycetes; order Streptosporangiales; family Streptosporangiaceae; genus Nonomuraea; species Nonomuraea sp. NPDC048882. The sequence continues at coordinate 615,495 of NZ_JBEZGB010000006.1, read as the reverse complement.
GCACCACGGAGCGGGTGTCGACGATCAGCATCGGCAGCCGCCGCTCGCCCAGCACGGCCCGCACGGTGGCGGCCAGCATGCGGGTCTGCGCGGCGGCGGCCTCCTTGTCGAGGTAGATGCGGCTGGGCCGCTGGCCGGTGGTGCCGCTGGAGGTCAGCACCCGGAACACCTGGTCCTCGGGTACGCTGCGCAGCTCGTGGGTCTTGAACAGCCGCACCGGCAGCCACGGCAGGTCGGCCACCCGCTCGTAGGGGGGCGCCGAGCCGATCGCGTCGAGGATGCGGCGGTAGGGCGGGCACGCCTCGCGGTGCCGCTCGGTCAGCTCCGCCAGCCGGGGCAGCAGCGCGGCGTCCCGCTCGGGGCCGGCCAGGGTGAACACGCTCATCGCGCGGGACGCCCGCTCATGCGAGTGACTCCAGGGTGCGGTAGTCGATCTTGCCGGACGCCAGCAGCGGCAGCCGGTCGATGTGGTTGACCTCGAACCCGCTCCAGTGCAGCCGCAGCTCGGCGGCCAGCCGCCGGGCCATGAGCACGCGCGCGGGCGGGTCGAGCGTCTCGGTCCAGATGGTCACCCGGTCGTCGCCGGCGGTGACCGCCACCGGGCCCGAGCCGCGCAGCATGCGCTCGACGTCGTCGAGGTTGACCCGGATGCCGAAGATCTTGGCCATCCGCTTGAGCCGGCCGGTGATGTGCAGGAACCCGTCGGGGTCGACCCGCCCCAGGTCACCCGTGCGCAGCACCCCGCCCAGGTCGTCGCCCCTGGCCAGGTCGTCGGCGGTGTCGGCGTAGCCCATCATGACGTTGGGCCCGTGGTAGAGGATCTCGCCGTCGTCGTCGGCCTCCAGCCGCCCGCCGGGCAGCGCGAGCCCGGCCGAGCCGAGCTTGTCGGCCAGCCGCTCGGGCGGCAGGACGGCCATGCGGGCGGTGGCCTCGGTCTGGCCGTACATCACGTAGAACCGGTCGACCTGGCCGGCGAACTCCCTGATCAGCTCGGGGGCGAGCCGCCCGCCGGCCTGGGTGAGCGTGGTGAGGGCGGGATAGCGCTCGCGGTCGAAGCGCATCCGGCGCATCATCGTGTACTGGTAGGGGACCGCGGCCAGCGACGTGCAGCCGTGGGCGGAGAAGTCGGCCCAGAACGAGCGCTCCAGCAGCCCCGCCTCCGTCAGCACCACGGTCGCGCCGGAGATGAGGTGGCTATTGAGCACGGACAGCCCGTAGCTGTAGTGCAGCGGCAGGCTCGTGGGCGAGATCACGTCGGGCCCGATGGACAGCGTCGAGGCGATGGCGGCGGCGTTGGCCAGGACCGCCTGGCGGGACAGGCGGACGAGCCTGGGGTTGCCGGTCGAGCCCGAGGTGGCCAGGAGCAGGCCCAGGTCGGGATGGGGCTCGGGCAGGTCGCCGCGTGGCGGCGGCGGGCCGTCGAGCGGGTTGGTGAACCCGAGCAGCGCGGCCGGCCTGAACCGCTCGGCCAGGTCGGCCAGCGTGGCGGTGGGCAGGTCGGGGTCGAGCAGCGCGATCGGCCGGCCGGAATGCCAGGCACCGAGGTAGCAGAACACCGAGGCCAGGGTGTTGCGCATGGCGCAGAACAGCGGCCCTGGCCGCAGCCCGTCGAGGTTTTCCGCCGAGCGCTTGACGTAGCGGGCCAGGTCGTCGCCCTCCAGGCCCTTCGCGTCTCCCGCGGCGATGAGCCGGGCGCGCGGGTGGGGGAACATCATGGCACCAGCCCGCCGTCCACGCCGAGCACCTGGCCGGTGATGAACGCGGCGGCCGGCGAGACCAGGAACGCCACGGCGCCGGCGACGTCGGCGGGGCTGCCGAGGCGGCCGAGCGGGGTGGCCGCGACGACCCCGGCCCGGCCTTCGTCGTCGAGCGCGGCGAGCAGATCGGTCTCGATGTAGCCGGGGGCCACGGCGTTGACCCTGACCCCTGCGGGGCCGAGCTCCTTGGCCGCGGCCAGGGTGAGGCCGAGCAGCGCGGCCTTGCTCGCCGAGTAGACCGCCTGGCCGGGGCCGCCCGCGCGGCCCATCACCGAGGAGACCAGCACCACGGCGGGAGCCGCACCCCTGCGCAGCAGCTTCAGCGCGGCTTGCAGGGTGTGGATCGCGCCGACGGCGTTGACCTCGAACAGGTGGCTGATCGTGTCGCGGCTCGTGAGGCCGAGCAGGCCGCCGGCGTGCACGCCGGCGTTGACCACGAGGGTGTCGAGACGGCCGTGGCGCTGGTGGATCCGCCGCATCATGTCGGCGAGCCGCCCGGCGTCGGCCACGTCGCCGTGGGCGTGGTCGGTGGCGCCGCCGGTCTCGGCCGCGACCTCGGCCGCCGCCTTCGCAGCGCGCTCCTCGTCGCGGCCGTGCAGCACGACCGTGTGATGAGCCGCGGCCAGGGCGCGGGCGACGGCCCGGCCGATGCCCCTCGTCGAGCCGGTGACGAGAGCGACCCTGCGCTCCACCGAGCCGCCCGCGCAGCACCCGCCGGGGCCGGTCACGCAGCACTCGGCGGGGCCGGCGGCGCCCGCCGGGCGGGGCTCAGCGGGCGGGCGCACCGACGCCGTGCTTCTCGAGCAGCTCGGCCGCCAGCGCGAACGAGCTCATGTCGATCATCTCGTCAGTGTCGATCATGACGGAGAACTCGTCCTCCATCGCGGCGACCAACGCCATGTGCGCCAGGGAGTCCCACTGCGGGATGGCCCGGTATCGGAGGTCGTCGACGTCGGCGTCGGGCGGCAGGTTGAGCGCCATGCGGAACACGGCCCGCAGGCGATCGAGATGACTCATGATCACTCACTCTCTGTCCTCAAGCCACGACGAAGTGTAGCCGCAATTGTTCGGGAAGAAAAACCAAGACCCCGGCCTGGGTAATGGAAGCGTATAACGAGGCGTGACCCGTGATGGGTGCTGGGAATGTCGGGTGGGACACGGCAACCGTACGGGGGGAATGATGGACGAATCCAATCACTGGTACGGGCACTCCCGCATACTCGGCAGATACTGTGGCCTCCCCGAGGATACGCCAAAGCGCATTCAAGGTTTCCTCCAGCACGGATGGAACTATCTGCACGGATTCCCGCCCAACGACCACTGGTGCAGCCCGGGTTATCCCCGTTTCATCTGGTCGGACGTGCTGCGCCGCAGGGGTTGGTCGATGGGCCGGCGCGGTCACTACCTGATCGGCGCGCCCTGGATTTACCTTCTTGACCTCGAACCCGAGCTGGGCGTCCGGCCGGATCGCGAGGGCACGATCTGGTATCCCTTTCATGGGTGGGAAAAGTATTCCGTCAGCGGTGACCACGCCCGGCTGGCCGACGAGATACGAAATGTCGAGACTGGTCCGGTCACCATCTGCCTTTATTGGTTGGAATACGCAAATCCGGACATTCGACAAGCGTATGGATCGAGGGGGTTCCGGGTCATCTGTCATGGCGATCGCGGGTCCCGCTGGGAGGCCAAGGGCCGCGACTTCCTGCGCAAGCAGCTGATCGAGTTGCGCGGCCACCGCAGGGTGGCCTCCAACCGGCTCGGCAGCGCGCTGTTCTACGGCGCCTCGGTGGGATGCGACGTGGCCGTCTACGGAGACCCGATGCAGTACGAGGACGAGCGGCCCGAATACGGCGGCACCGCGCGCCGCCTGCGGCTGTGGCCGGAGCTGCACGGCACCGACGTCGATCGGGAGCTGGCGGCCGAGGTGGCCCGGCGGGAGCTGGGATTCGAGTATCAGGCGACACCGGAGGAGCTACGGCGCATGTTCGGATGGAAGCGGGAGCGCACCGCGTGAACACCAACGAGACACCTGACAACGTGCGGCTGATCGGCGGGGAGATGCTCCTCTGGTCGGACATGTCCGGCCTGGGCGGCGTGGTGGACTGGCGCGGCGCGGCATTGGACCTGCTCGGGCGGGTGATGCCGGACGACGGCAGGGTGCTGCTGGTCGGGCCGCATCCGCAGGCGCTCGTGGACGACGTGGTCGCGCGGGCGCCGTCGGCCGACGTGCTGCTGCGCTCCTACCCCGACGCCTGCGCCCTGGCCGAACGGCATCCGGAGCTCACCGTCCACTGCGGGCGGCTGGAGCTGCTCGCGGCGGAGGAGCCGTACGAGCTGGTGGTGGCCCTCGACGGGCTGCTGCGCACGCACTCGGCCGAGGCGCCCGCCGCCGCATGGGACGAGTCGCTCGGCGCGCTGGCCGACCTGGTCGCGCCCGGCGGGCGGCTGGTCCTCGGCGTGCACAACGACCTGGGCGTGGACCGGTTCGTCGAGGCCAGGCCGACCGGCCGCGAGTGCGCCGACGACCAGTGGGCCCCCCACGGCTTCGACCCCAGCTACCCCGGCGGGCCGGGGGCGCTGGACGTGGGGCTGGAGTCGGCCGGGCTGAGCGTGCAGCGCTGCTACGCGGCCTTCCCCGACCGGCGGGCGCCCAGGTCGCTGCTGTCCAGGGAGGCGCTGGGCTTCGACCTGCCCGAGGCGCTGACGTTCGCGCTGAGCGCGGGAGACGGTGACCGGATGCTGGTCGCCGACCCGCTGCGGGTGACGCGGCTGGTGTTCCGGCACCGGCTGGGCGAGGAGCTGGCGCCGCTCTGGCTGGCCGTGGCCACCAGGCCGCCGCGCGCCGCGAGCGCGTCCAGGGCGGTGGAGCTGCCGCTCGGCCTCATTGAGGACGGCCAGGCCCTGTACGAGCTCACTCCCACGGGCACCCGCCGGCTGCCCGGCGGCGAGGAGCGGCCGGTCCCCGCTGGCCGCGTGGTGGAGGAGCTGCTGGTCGAGGCGTGCGCCCGCGAGGACGTCAGGACCATCCGCGAGCTGCTGTCCGAGCTGGCCGCGTGGCTGGAGGCGGGCGGCGAGGTGTCGGCGGCGGCCGACAGCCTGGTCCACGACGGGGAGCGGTTCGCCGCCGTCAACCCGCCGGCGGCCCCGTCCACGCCGCCCGAGCCGCACGTCGTGCTCTGCCGCATCCTGTGGCGCTTCGCGGTCAGGCTGCTGGCCGCCGGTCACCACCACCCGTGGCCGTGGCCGCTGGAGGCCGACCAGCTCACGCTGACCCTGTGCGGCATGGCAGGACACACCTGCGACCCCGGTGACCTCGACCTGGCCCGCAAGCTGGACGCCGAGCTCGGCCGGCCCGCCGAGCTGGCCGAGGACGCCCCGGCCTACCGCGACCTGCTGGCCGCGCGCGACCGCCTGGCCGACCAGCTCACCGCCGCGCTGGCCAGGATCGCCCGGCTGGAGACCAAGCTCTCCTACCGCGAGCGCGAGCTGGTCAGGGCCAAGGCGAAGCTGCGCAGGACCCAGCGCAAGGCCACTGCCTATCGCAGAACGCTCGGATACCGCCTCTCCCGCCGCCTGGCCCGTCCCCGCAAGGTCGCCCGCCGCGTCATACGCCTGCTGTCCGGCTGAGCCAACGATGAGGAGTGCCCGTGCCGGTTCTTTCGGTGATCGTCCCGTTCCACAACGTCGAGAAGTACATCGGACCCTGCCTCGACTCCATCGCCGCGCAGACGCTGGGGGAGGAGGTGGAGGTGATCTGCGTGGACGACGGCAGCGCCGACGGGAGCGCGGACGTGGTGGCGTCCAGGCGCGCGGCCGACCCGCGGATCACCCTCGTCCGCCAGGACAACCACGGCGTCGGCCACGCCCGCAACGTCGGGGTGCGCCACGCGGGCGGCGACTACCTCGCGTTCGTGGACGGTGACGACACCGTCCCGGCCGACGCGTTCAAGCGCATGGTGTCCACGCTGGAGGACACCGGCTCCGACCTGGCCTGCGGCAACGTCATGCGCCTCTACCACAACCTGCTCATCCCGTCGTGGGCGCACCGCGAGGCGTTCGCCAAGCCGCTCAGGCGCACCCACATCACCCGCCACCCGCTGCTGATCCGCGACCGCATGTTGTGGAACAAGGTCTACCGCCGCTCCTTCTGGGACCGCCTCGAGCTGAGCTTCCCCGAGCGCATGTACGAGGACCAGCCGGTCGCCATGGCGGCCCACGTCGGCGCCAAGTCCGTGGACGTGCTGGCCAGGGTCGTCTACCACTGGCGGCAGCGCGACGAGCCCGCCTCCTCGATCACCCAGCGCCGCCTGGAGCCGGGCAACCTGCGCGACCGCCTGCTGTCGGTGCTCCAGACCGCCGACCTGCTGGCCGCCGCGGCGCCGCGGCTCAAGGACGACTTCGACCGCGACACGCTCGACATCGACATGGGCGTGGCGGTGGAGGCGATGGCGGCCGCCGGCGCGGCGGCCGACGACGACCTGCTCGACCTGGCCGTCCGCTACCTCGACGGCGTGTCGCCGGAAGCCTGGCGGAGCATCCCGTTCGAGCACCGGCTCCTGGTCCACCTGCTGCACCGGCGCCGCCTCGACGAGCTGGCCGCCGTCTTCGCCCAGGCCAGGGACGGCCACCTGTGGCCCAAGGTCGGCTCGGCGGGCATGTTGCGCAAGCGCTGGTACGGCCGGCACCCGTCGCTGCCGGGCCACCTGTCCGAGATCTCCGGCGAGCTGGGCCTGCAGGCCAGGCTGGTGAGCCTCGACTGGCGCGACGGCGTGCTGCGCGGCGCGGGCCGGGTGGCCGTCGGCAGGTTCGACGTGGGCGGGTTGCGCCGGGTGCGGGTGCGGATCTGGCTGGAGGAACGCGGCACCGGCGACGTCATGCTGCTGTCCGACGAGGAGAGCGCCCCCACCTGGGAGAGCGTCGAGGACGAGGAGGGCGGCCGGCTGCCCGAGCACGCGTTCCCGTTCAGGTTCGCCCTCGACCCCGGCGCGATGTCGCGGGCCCGGCTGGCCAGGCACGGCCTGTGGGACCTGTGCGTGCAGCTCAGGGGGCAGGGGTTGCGGCTGGACGGCAAGGTGGCCGGGCCGCGCTGGCTGCCGCCGCCGATCCCGCTGCCCCGGCGCAGGTCGGGGGTGTGGCTGGTGCCCGTACGCACGTCGCGGGGGGCCTGGTGCCTGCGCGTCCGTACGGCGTCGATGACCGTCGGCGACTGCCGGGTGGACGACGGCGACCTGCTGCTGTCGGGGGTGATGACCGACACCGGCGACGGCGAGCCGGTGCTGCGGCTGCGGCGCAGGAACGACGGCGAGGAGATGTACTTCCCCGTCGAGCTGGACGGCCAGGACTTCCACGCCCGCGTGCCCCTGGCCGGCATCGACGAGCGCGTCGGCCACGAGTCGTGGTGGGAGGTGCTGATCGACCAGGGGCGGGCGCAGCGGCCCCTGGTCCGTACGCGGCCGCGCGCGCGGGTCACGGTCGCCGGGCGGAGCTTCCAGATCGACCGGGGCGAGGACGGCTGCCTGCTGTTGGTCGAGCGCTGATCGCGCGAACTCAGGACAGGATGCCCGCCAGCGTCTCCACGACGCGGTCCTGCTGCGCGTCCGTCAGGTCGGGGAAGAGCGGCAGCGACAGCTGCTCGGCGTAGTACGCCTCGGCCCGCGGGCACAGGCCGCGCCGGTAGCCGAGATCCGCGAACACCGGATGCCGGTACGCCGGCAGGTAGTTGACCTGCACGCCGATCCCGGAGGCGCGCATGCGCTCGTACACCTCGCGCCGCCGCCCGTCGTGCACCCTGACGGGGTAGAGGTGCCAGCTCGGCCGCACGTACGCGCGCTGGGCCGGCAGCGTCAGCCCCGGCACGTCGCGCAGCAGCGTGTTGTACCGGGCGACCAGCTCGGCGCGCCGCGCGCGGAAGCGGTCGAGCCGCCGCAGCTGGCTGAGGCCGAGCGCGCACAGCACGTCGGGCAGCCGGTAGTTGAGCCCGAACGCGTGCACCTCCTGGTGCCAGCCGCCCTCGTCGGGTTCACGCTGCTCGGACGGCTCCCTGACCAGCCCGTGGTTCCTGAACGCGGCGGCGCGCTGGAAGCGCTCCGGGTCGCTCGCCGCCACGGCCCCGCCCTCGGCCGTCGTCACGGTCTTCGTCGGGAAGAAGGAGAACGTGGTCAGATCCGCCAGGGCCCCCACCGGCCGATCCTTGTACGCCGACCCGATCGAGTGCGCCGAGTCGCCCACCAGCACCGCCCCGAACCGCTCGGTCACCGTGCGCAGCTCGTCGTAGTCGGCCGGGTGGCCCGCGTAGTCGACCGCCGTGACCGCCCGCGTCCGGCAGGTGACCAGCGCGGCGGCGGCGTCGGGGTCGAGGTTGCCGGTGTCGGGCTGCACGTCGGCGAAGACCACCCGCGCGCCCAGCAGCGCGGCCGTGGCCGCGGTGGCGACGAACGTCAGCGGCGAGGTGACCACCTCGTCGCCCGGCCCGACCCCGGCGGCCACGTACGCGACGTGCAGCGCCGCAGTACCCGACGTGACCGCCACGCAGGGCACGCCGCCCGTCCACCGGGCCAGCTCCGCCTCGAACCGGCCGACGGCGGGCCCCGTGGTCAGCCAGTCGCCGCGCAGCACCTCGGCGACCGCCGCCACGTCGGACTCGGCGATCGACTGCCGTCCGTAGGGCAGCATCAGCCGGCCACCATGGCGCGCAGGTCCTCGACCGACAGCCAGTGCTCGTTGCTGTCGGAGCGGTAGGCGAAGCCCTCGGGCAACTGCTCGCCGGTCTGCGGCGGCGTGTAGCCCCAGGTCGCGATCGTGGGCTGGACCACGTACCGGTCGGACAGCCGCAGCGCCCTGCGGCCGTCGTCGGCGCCGATCATCTCCTCGTGCAGCTTCTCGCCCGGCCGCACGCCGATCTCGTAGATCGGGCTGTCGGGGGCCAGGGCCTCGGCCAGGTCGGTGATGCGCATGCTGGGGATGCGCGGCACGTACAGCTCGCCGCCCTGCATGAGGTCGAAGGAGTCGACCACGAACCTGACCGCCTGCTCCAGCGTGATCCAGAACCTGGTCATGCGCTTGTCGGTGATCGGCAGACTGCCGCCCTGCTCGGCCAGCCGCTGGAACAGGGGGATGACCGAGCCCCTGCTGCCGACGACGTTGCCGTAGCGGACCACGGAGAAGCGGGTCTCGTGGGCGGCGGCGTAGTGGTTGGCCGAGACGAACAGCTTGTCGGCGACCAGCTTCGTGGCGCCGTAGAGGTTGATCGGGCTGGAGGCCTTGTCGGTGGAGAGCGCGACGACCTTGCGCGCGCCGGAGTCGATCGCGGCCTCCACGACGTTCTGGGAGCCGGCGACGTTGGTGCGGACGTACTCGAACGGGTTGTACTCGGCGGTGTCGACCTGCTTGAGCGCCGCGGCGTGGACCACGTATTCGATGCCGTGCATGGCCCTGGTCAGGCGGTCGCGGTCGCGGACGTCGCCGATGAACCAGCGCAGCCGCTCGTCGTCGGCGAACAGCTGCCTGGTCTCGTACTGCTTGAGCTCGTCGCGGGAGAAGACCACCAGGCGGCGGACCCCCAGCGAGTCGAGCGCGTGACGGATGAATGCCTTGCCGAAGGACCCCGTGCCTCCGGTGATCAGAATCGACGATCCACTGAGAATGCTCACGTGGCCCCCTGAAATCGCGCTTACGCGCTGTCGTCGTCGTGGCAGGCGGTAGCATAGCGCGATCGTTCGGTGACTCACAGTGAGTCCTGTGCATGTGACTGAAGTGCACCTCCTGTCACACGCTGTCATCCGGGGGAATGGGGCTTCGGTGCGGATTGTCGGAATGGTTCAGGCTCGGATGGGCTCAACCCGTCTGCCGGGAAAGGTGCTACGGGACCTGGAGGGCCGCTCCGTCCTCGGCTGGGTGGTCAGGGCCGCCCGCGAGGCGGGCGCGCTCGACGACCTCGTCGTGGCCACCACGTCCGAGCCAGGCGACGACGCGGTGGCCGCCGAGTGCGGCCGGCTCGGCGTGGCCTGTCACCGGGGGCCCGTGGACGACGTGCTGACCCGGTTCGTGGGGGCGCTGGAGGGGCGGCGCTGGGACGCGGTCATGCGGTTCACGGCCGACTGCCCGATGCTCGACCCCGCCGTGATCAGGGAGGCCGCGCTGGTCTTCCGCGCCGTTCCCGGGCTCGACTACCTGAGCACGAGCCTGGCGCGTACGCTGCCGCGCGGGCTCGACGTCGAGATCGCCGGCCGGGCCGCCCTGGCCAGGGCGCACGAGGAGGCCACCGGCTTCCACCGCACCCACGTGACCTCCTACATCTACGAGCACCCCGGTGACGCGCGGCTGCTCGGGCTGGCCTACCGCCCGGCCGGCGACGACCTGCGGGTCACGCTCGACACCGAGGACGACTGGCGGCTCATCTCCGCGGTGGCGGCCGAGCTGGGCGACCGGTGCGTGCCGGTCAGGACGCTGGTGAACTGGCTGCGCGAACGGCCGGACGTGCGCGGGCTCAACGCCCACGTACGCCAGAAGGCGCTGCAGGACGCGTGACGGCCGGCACGGTGCGACGGGTGGGGCTGCGCTGCGACGCCGGGGCCGAGAGCGGGGCCGGGCATCTGGTGCGATGCGTGGCGCTGGCGGAGGAGCTGTGCGCCAGGGGCGTCGAGGTGGTCTTCCTCGGCGAGGTACGAGGGTCGGCGTGGGCGCGGGCCCAGCTTCGTGAGCGTGGCCTGCTGCTGGTCCCGGCTCCGCGCGAGCCCGCCGAGCTGGCCGCGCTGGTGACCGGTCTTGGGCTGGACGCGGTGGTGCTCGACTCGTACGTGCTGCCGGAGAAGACCGGTGCCGTGCTCAGGGAGGCCGGCGTCAGGGTGCTGGCCATCGTGGACGGCGACCCGCTGGGCCAGGAGGCCGACCTTTACCTCGACCAGAACCTCGGCGCCGAGCACCGCCCCTTCCCCACCCCCTTGGTCGTCCCCGCCGCCGGCGCCGAGCGGCTGGCGGGCGCGCGTTATGTGCTGCTGCGCGACAGCGTGCGGCGGCTCAGGCGGGATGAGCGCCCGGCCCCGCGCCGAGGCCGGGTGCCGCGTGTGCTGTGTTTCTTCGGCGGCACCGACAGCGCCGGCGTCGCCCCGGCCTGGACGCGGGCGCTCATGGCGACCGGGCGGCCCTTCGCGGGCACGGTCGTCAGCCCGGTGCCGTTCGAGGCCGGGCATTCAGGAGGAGGCGGGCCGATCGAGGTGATCGCGCCGACGGACCGGCTGCCCGAGCTGATGGCCGGCGCCGACCTCGTGCTCACCGCGGCCGGCTCGGCCGTCTGGGAGCTGCTCCACCTCGGCGTCCCCACCGCGCTGACCTGGGTGGCCGGCAACCAGCTCATCGGGTACGAGGAGCTGGTCGGCAGGGGAGTGGCCGCCGGACTCGGCCCCGAACCGGGACCCGAGGCGGTCGGTGTGCTGGCCGGCCTGCTCGCCGACCCCGCCGCCCGCGAGGAGCACGGCCGGCGCGGCCGCGGCCTCGTGGACGGCAGAGGCCGCGAACGCGTCGCCGACGCCCTCCTCGCACCCCGCTGACACACAGCTCCCCGCGCGAGCGGGCCCGGTCGGCGCGAGCGTCCGGCTAGATGAGGTCCCAGGACAGCGGCGTGCCGAAGGGGACGTCGCGGGTGAAGCGGCGGCCCATCACCTGCTCGGCCGCGTCCGGCGGCAGGCCGCCCGCGGGCCGGATCGAGCGCACGTTGTCGGGGCTGACCTGCTCGCCCGCCCGCACGTCACGCACCACGTACAGGGAACGCCGGAAGCGCAGCCCCTCACGCTCCGACGGCCGCGGCCCGATCGCGGCCTCACCCAGCGACCGCCAGGCCCGCTCGCTCTCCACCACCAGCGCCGCCAGCTCGGCCGGCTCCAGCGAGAACGCGGAGTCCACCCCGCCGTCCGCCCGCGCCATGGTGACGTGCTTCTCGATCAGGCAGGCGCCCAGCCCCACCGCGGCCAGCGCGGCCCCGAGCCCCGGCGTGTGGTCGGACAGGCCCACGACCTCGCCCGTCAGCGCGGCCAGCAGCGGCAGCGAGCGCAGGTTGCTCTCGGCGGGGTCGGCGGGGTAGGAGGCGGTGCACGACAGCACGGCGAGCTGCGTGCAGCCGGCCGCGCGGGCGGCCGACACCGCGGCGTCGATCTCGGCGGCCGAGGCCATCCCCGTGGAGATGATCAGCGGCTTGCCGGTGGCCGCCGCGAGCCGGATCAGCGGCAGGTCCACGATCTCGGACGAGGCGATCTTGTACGCCGGCACGCCCAGCTTCTCCAGCAGCTCGACCGCCGTCGGGTCGAAGGGCGCCGAGAACGCGGCCAGCCCCCGCTCACGCGCCCGCTCGAAGATCGGCTGGTGCCACTCCCACGGCGTGTGGGCCCGTTCGAAGAGCCGGTAGAGGTTCTCCCCGCCCCACAGCTCGTGCTCCTCGCCCAGCCGGAACGCGGGCCCGTCGCAGTCGATGGTCAGCGTGTCGGGCCGGTAGGTCTGCAGCTTCAGCGCGTGCGCCCCGGCTTCGGCCACCGCGTCCACGATGGCCAGGGCCCGCTCCAGGCTGCCGTTGTGGTTGCCGGACAGCTCCGCGACGACGTACGGCGGATGGCCCGGCCCGATCGTGCGTCCCCCGATGGTGATCATGTGTGGTCCCTTCTCAGCTCGATCCGCACGACCTGGCGCGGCACCCCGTCCACGCTCCTCCGGTACACCCCCACCTCGACGAACCCGAAGCGCCTGTGCAGCCGCATGACCGGCTCGTTGCCGGCCAGCACCTCGCCGCGCAGCGTGCTCACCCCGAGTGGCCCGAAGGCGTGCTCGACGGCCGCCCGCTCCAGCCCGATCCAGGCCGGCAGCAGCGCGCCCGCCCGGTCGAGGCCGTCGAAGTCGAGGTAGTAGCCCCAGTACGCGCTCCCGTCCGCCACGTCCGAGTAGGTCACCACCCCGGCGGGGGCCCGCTCGTGGTCGTAGACCAGCACCCGCCTGGCCGGGTCGGAGCGGACGGCCGCCCACCAGCGGGCGTGCTCGTCCTCGGTGATCTCGTGGGTGGTGAAGCTGGCGGCGCGCACGCGCGGGTGGTTGCGCCAGCGGAGCATGACCGGCAGGTCGCCGTCGTGGACGTCTCTGAGCACCGCTCCCCCTACTGTTCGTGCTCGATGACTTGCACAACGTAGCGGATTCCGCGTCAGGTAAAGAGCTCATCAGGGACGGGCATCGAAGCCGGGATCGGCCCGCCGCTCACGTCATGCTGCCCTCGAACCACACCGAGCCTAGGAGTGAATTCGGCATGATCCCCCTGCTCAGCGTCGTCGTCCCGTTCTACAACGTGGAGCCGTACCTCACCGAGTGCCTCAAGTCGCTGGCCGCGCAGACCCTCGACGACATCGAGGTGATCCTGGTGGACGACGGCTCCGTGGACGGCAGCCGGCGCGTCGCCGAGGACTTCGCCGCCAGGGATGAGCGCTTCGTCCTGATCGGTCAGCGCAACCTGGGCCCGGGCCCGGCCCGCAACCAGGCGGTACGTCAGGCGCGCGGCGCCTACCTGGCCTTCGCCGACAGCGACGACGTCGTGCCGCCGGAGGCGTACGAGCTGCTGGTCGGCAAGCTCGCCGAGACCGGCTCCGACCTGGCCTGCGGCGCGGTGCGGCGGCTGGTGGACGGCGAGCTGGAGGAGTCCGTCCTGCACGAGAAGGTGTTCAGGCGGCCGCAGCTGTGCACACACATCACCGACAAGCAGGTGCTGATCAGGGACCGCACGGTGTGGAACAAGGTCTACCGGCGCGACTTCTGGGAGCGCTGCGGCCTGAGCTTCCCGTCCGGCATCTACGAGGACGTGCCCGTCGCCATGCAGGCCCACGTGCTGGCCACCAGCGTGGACATGCTGGGCGAGGTGGTCTACCACTGGCGCAAGCGCGAGGAGGGGGAGCACTCGATCACGCAGCGCCGTTCCGAGCTGTCCAATCTGCGCGAGCGGCTGACGGCCATCCAGTCGGTGCGCGCCTTCCTGGACGAGCGCGCGCCCGAACTGCTCGACGGCTTCGACGCCCTGGTGCTGGAGAAGGACACCGTCTTCCTGTTCCAGGCGCTGGAGCGCGGGGAGGAGGATCCTGGGCCGCTGCTCGACCTGGGCCGCGCCTGGATGGCCGCGCTCGGCCCGCACGTGCTGGCGAGCGCGCCGTCGTTGCGCCGCCTTGAGCTGCACCTGCTCGGCCGCGGCCTGATCTCGGAGCTGCGCGCGGTGCGCGAGTTCCGGCGCGGTCGCGAGGACCTCACCCGGGTGGTCCCGCGCGGCCTGCGCGTCACCAACTGGTACGGCGACTACCCCTTCTTCCGCAGCCGCCGCCTGCGCATCCCCGACGAGGTGTTCGACGCCCGCGACGAGGTCAAGCTGATCGCCAGGGTCGACGCGTGCGAGTGGACCGGCGCCGAGTACCGCCTGCGCGCCCACGTGGCCTTCCACCGCGTCGATCGCAGGATCCCCAAGGTCGGCCTGTGGCTGAGCGACGGCAAACGCCGCGTCCCCCTGGAGACGCGGCGGCAGGGCCGCTACGGCGTCGTGGCCACGATCGATCCGGGCCGCCTGGACGGCGCGGGGCCGTGGCGGCTGCAGGTGCGGGCCGAGCTGCGCGGCCTGGTGTTCAAGGGCTGGTGCCGGGACGGGGAGGCCGGCTCCGCGTGGCGGTTTTCCGTGCCGGGTTGGTCAAGAAGCGGCATGGACATCCCCCAGTAGTTCCAGACAGTAATCGCTCGGGCTCGGTGCGTGGTCATGCTGGAAGGCATGAGGACCTATTCGCTCGATGACGTCCACGAGACACGCAAGCGGAGAGACTCCTGGTGGACCGTGTATTTCGTGGACCCGGTCGCCTGCCGGGTCACCCTCCCCGTCGCCAATCACACCCGGTTGACGCCCAACGGGCTCACCGTGATCTCGCTGGTCCTCGGCCTGGTCTCGGCCGCCTGTTTCGCGACGAACCAGCTCATTGCGGGCGCAGGCTTCTTCTATCTCAGCTTCATGATCGACTGCGTGGACGGCAAAGTGGCCCGGCTCAAGGGCACGGGGACGCCCTTCGGCCTCTGGCTCGACTACGTGGGGGACCGGGTCAGGGTCGTCCTGTGTGCCGGGGGGCTGGCATACGGGCAGTACACGCTGACCGGCGACGTGAGCTTCGTCGTCCTCGGGGCGGCGGTGGCCGTGCTCGACCTGTTCAGGTACGTCAACGCGCCGCAGATGAAGCGTGTGCGCGAGGCGGTCAGGGAGGAGCGGCAGGAGAACGGGCTGGAGCCGCTGGGGCCTGACC
This sequence comes from Nonomuraea sp. NPDC048882, assembly GCF_040649755.1. Classification (NCBI taxonomy): domain Bacteria; kingdom Bacillati; phylum Actinomycetota; class Actinomycetes; order Streptosporangiales; family Streptosporangiaceae; genus Nonomuraea; species Nonomuraea sp. NPDC048882. The sequence goes on along the minus strand of NZ_JBEZGB010000006.1, from coordinate 600,449 downwards.
CGCTGGCGGTGGACATCATGTCACCGGATCCGCTGGCGGCCGATCCCCTCACGGGGGATCCCTTCGCGGCGGATCCCTTCACGCCGGGCCCGTACCCGGGCCAGTACAGGGCGGATCCCTTCTCGGTGGATCCGCTGGAGCCGCCGGAGCGGGAGCGGATGGGGCGGGGGCCCCGGCCGCGCGCGTTCTTCCGGCTCTTCAAGCGGCTCAACAGGTTCCTGGCCCGCCACCGCGTCCGCTCGCACTTGGTGAGCGGCATCGAGTTCCACGCGGCGGTGTTCGTGATCGCGCCCCTTGCGGGGGCATGGGCGCTGATCCCGCTGGCCGCCGCGTCCGGAGCTCTGCTGCTCGCCAACGAGATCTTCCTTGTCTACCGGATGTGGCTCTTCACGCGCAGGCACGGCGCGAGCTCGTCTCAGGAGAGCCGAGAACACGTTCTCGTCTAAGTTTTTCGGGGGTTAGTACGAAATGTCAGACCGACCAGTCTTCGTCATCGGATGCCCGCGGTCCGGCACCACGATGCTCCAGCTGATGCTCCACTCGCACCCCCGCATGGCGGTGCCGCCGGAGACGCGCTTCCTCATTCCCGCTTACTACCGCCGCCGCACGTGGGGGGACCTGCGGTTCGACCAGCGCCGCCGCGCGCTCGCCGAGTGGATCGCGACCGACCGCAGCACGAAGTTCCGCGAGCTCAAGATCGACAAGGACGAGTTCGTCAGGCAGGCCATGGAGGGCCCCGGCTCGCTCGGCTCGGTGATCGGCACGGCCTTCCGCATGTACGCCGACCGGTTCGACAAGGCCCGCTGGGGCGACAAGCGGCCCAGCTACGTCAAGCAGGTCGACCTGCTGCTCCGGCTCTTCCCCGACGCCCAGTTCATCCACCTCATCAGGGACGGCCGCGACTGCGTGGCCTCGCTGAAGGAGATGCCCTGGTACACGCTCGACTCCTTCCACGCCGTCTCCACCTGGGCCGAGGCCATCGACGCCGGCGGCCGGCTCAGGCGCACGCTGCCCGACGACACCTACTACGAGCTGCGCTACGAGGACCTCACCGACGACCCGATGACCGAGCTGAAGAAGCTCTGCCACTTCCTGGACGAGGACTTCTCCCCGGCGATGATCTCGCCGCGCGAGGCCGCCAGCGTGGCCGTGCCGCAGCACAAGGTCTGGCACAGCAACACCCACCGCGAGGTCACCCGCAGCCGGGTCGGGAGCTGGGCGAACCGGCTGGACGACTGGGAGATCGCGCTGTGCGAGCACATGCTCGGCGACCGCCTGGAGTCCATGGGCTACGAGCTGACCGGCGCGCCCAAGCCGGCCAAGGAGCACGTGACGGCCGCGCAGAAGACGATGCAGAAGCGCAAGGCCAGCCGCATGCGCAAGGCCATGCGCGACCGGTTCAACCGGCTGCGCGAGCCCAGCCCGGTGGCCGCCATGCTCACCACCCGCCAGCGTTCGCTGGCCGGGGTGCCGCAGCAGCGCAAGGAACTCACCGAACCGGTCTGAGCCTGACAGCCTGGGAGTCGGCACAGCTTTGAGCGCTCAGCGCTCGATGCCGTCTTGAGAGCTCAGCGCTCCATGCCGTTTTTGAGCGCTCAGCGCTCGATGTGAGCGAAGAGCGACTCCCAGCGGTCCAGCACGTGGTCGAGGCGGAACGCCTCGGCCCGTGCGCGGGCGTCGGCCCCGAGCCGGCGCCGCTCCTCCTCGTCCCCGGCCAGCCGGGCCAGCTCCGCCGCGAACGCGTCCACGTCGCCCGGCGGCACCAGCACGGGACCGGCCGAGCGCACCCCTCCCGACACGTCGAACGCCACCGCGGGCACCCCGCGCGCCGCCGCCTCCAGCAGGACGATCGGCAGCCCCTCGTGCTCGCTGGTCAGCGCCAGGACCGAGGCCGCCAGGTACTCGGCCGGCATGAGCCAGGCCGGCACCAGCCCCCTGAACACCACCCGGTCGGCCACGCCGTCCCGCTCCGCGTGCGCGCGCAGCCGTTCCCGCTCGCCGCCGTCCCCGATGAGGTGCAGCTCCCACGGGCGCGGCAGCTTCGCGCGGGCGAACGCGCTGATCAGCCGGTCGAACCGCTTGACGCCTTCCAGCCGGCCCACGCCGAGCACGCGCGGCGAGGCGAGGTCCGACATCTCCTCCGGCCAGTCCGCCAGCGGGTTCGGCAGCGTGTACGCGTTCGGCAGCAGCGCGTGCTCGGAGAACAGCCTGGCGTCGTCGTCGCTGAGGAAGAGCGCCTGGTCGAGCCCGGCGTAGTGGCGGCGGATCGAGGCCAGGTGCCAGCAGCCGCGGGCGTGGTCGTACGAGCTGTGATACTGACCGATCGGCCGGAACCCCTCGGGCAGCAGCCCCGACAGCCTGGCCACCACGGACGGCGAGGTCAGGACCGCGTAGCCGGGGCTGATCCGGCGCAGCAGCTCCTTGAGCCGCCGATCGCTCAACCGGCGCGCCAGCGGGCCCTCGGACGCCCGGCGGCCGATCACGTGCCGCTGGTAACGCGGGTGCCGGACGTAGCGGAACGGGCTGGCGGCCGGTTGCAGGCCGATGACGTGCACCTCGTGCCCGCGCCGTGCCAGGCCCTGGGCCAGGGTGTGGGTGACCTGCTGGGTGCCGCCGAGCGTGTCGGCGTCCAGGCAGGTGAAGACGACCGTCGCTGCGCCACTCATTGGGCGCCCTCCCTGGAGTCCTGTCTGGCGTCCTGCCCTGCGTCGGCGAAGAAGTCGGCGACGATCCTGGCCGCCGCGTCGCCGTGCTCGTCGGCGCACCACAGCTCGCGGAAGGCCGCATACCGTTCGGCGTAGGAGGCGTGCACGGCGGGCAGGTCGCGCAGCGCGGCGATCAGGTCTCCGGTCGTCGCGACGCACGGGCCTGGGGCGATGGCCGGCAGGTCGTGGTAGACGCCGCGCTCGGCGAGCCGGTAGTCGTCCCAGTCGTCGATGTAGAACAGCATCGGCTTGCCCGTCAGCGCGTAGTCGCACATGACGGAGGAGTAGTCGGTCAGCAGCGCGTCCGAGGCCGGCATCAGATCGTTGATGTCCGGATACGACCCGGCCGAGCGGACGAAGTGCTTGAGGTGCTCGGGCGGCTGGTAGCGCTCGACCGGATGCGTACGCAGCAGCACCACCCAGTCCTCGGCCAGCTCCTCGGCCATGAGCTCCAGGTCGGCCCGTACGGACCGGCCGCTGCCGATGCCCCGGTCCCGGTAGGTGGGCGCGTAGAGCAGCACCCGGCGGCCGGGCGGCACCTCCAGCCGCCGCCGCACCTCGGCCGCCTTGTCCGCCTGGTCCACCGCCGGCTCGGCGCGGACGAGGGCGTCGCACCGGGGCGTGCCGCACCGGTACACCTTGCCCGAGTAGCCGTTCGACGGCAGGAACACCCGCGAGAACTCCGCGCTCGGCGACACCAGCGCGTCCCACCGCGCGACCGCCGCCCGCCACCGCGCCCGCGGCTTGTCGAAGTCGCCGCGCAGGTCGGGCGCGTCGAACCCGATCGACTTGATCCCCTGCCCGTGCCACGTCTGCAGGTAGCGGGTGCCCTTGGGCTTGGGGTAGTCGAGCGGGAAGCCGTGGCTGTCCACCCAGACGCCGGCCCTGGCCATGGTGTAGATGTAGCGCCAGCTTCCGCGGCGGACGAGCCGCACGTCCGCGGGGAAGTTCCTGCGCCCCCTGGCCACCGACCAGACCACCTCGATCGGCAGGCCGCGCCGGCGCAGCTCCTCGTAGATGGCCCTGGGGCTGCCGCTGTAGCCCTTGCCGACGTCCGACTCGAACAGGGCGAGGTCGTGCCGGCGCGGCAATACCTTGATCATCAGCTTGTACGCCCGCAGCTTGTTCGCCGGCGTGTTGACCCGCTTCATCAGCTGCCGCCTGATCCGCCGCCACACCGAGCGGGCGATGGAGTCGGGCCGTACGCACAGGTAGGCCGCGTAGCCCTCGACCTTGAGCGTGCAGCCGGGCAGCTCGATCGGCTCGGTGTGCGGGTCGGCGATGATCCGGTCGGTCGTGGTGTGCCCGTCGGAGGTCCTGGTGAAGCCGATGCGCGGGTCGCACCGGCCCTTGGGCGTGAACGTGACCCGGCTGACGTACCCGCCCGCGCTCGACGGCTCCGGCGCGATGGGCACCCGGTCCCTGCCGAGCTGCAGGAACGCCGTCCAGGCCGGCGGCAGCACGCCGAACGGGTCGTAGGTGCGCACGGTCATCCGCACCCGGTCCCCGTCGGAGGACAGGTCCGCCACCTCGTGCCGCAGCCGGGAGGAGGTGTAGGGCAGCTCGGCCAGCCGCAGCCGGGTGATGTCCATGCCGGGGGAGGCCGTCGTGCCCCAGTACGTCCGCCCGTCGAGCTGCACCGCCGCCCGCGGCGCCGCCCTGGGCCCGGTCAGCGAGCCGGCCGCGATGCGCAGGTCCTCGATCCGGTCGTCGAGGATGAGCCGGCAGCAGACCCGGTCGAGCGGGGCGATCCGCTCGAACACCTCCTCCGCCACCTCCTCCAGGTACGGCCGCACCACCGAGGCGAACTCCTTGACCCACACCAGGTCGCGCCGGGGCAGCGGGTTCAGGTAGACGCGCAGGTCCTGCCGGACGAACCGGTACTGCCGGTGCGGCACCAGGTCCGCGGCCCCGTGCTCGCGCAGGATGTCGTCGCTCAGCCGGGCCGCGATCACCCGTTGCCGCACGTTGTCCAGGTCGTCGATGCTGAGCGAGATGGAGTCGTTCACGGGCGCGCGGTGCCAGTGGTAGACCACCCACGGCACGACCGCGAACCTGCGGCTGGTCGCGTACAGCTCGGCGGCGAAGACGTGGTCCTCGTAGTGGATGTCCTCGGGGAAGCGCAGCACGTTGTCGCGCAGCCGGCCGACGTCGTAGAGCTTGTTGGTGCTGAAGCTGTCCAGGAACAGCTCGGGCTCCTCGCGGATGCCCTCGACCACCCGCCTTCTGGCGAACAACGACGGGTAGTACGGCTGCAGCCGCCCGCTCGGCTCGTACAGGCGGGAGATCTGCCCGGAGACGAAGTCGGCGCCGGTGCGTTCGATCTCGGCCAGCAGGCTCTTGCACGCGTGCCTGGGCAGCTCGTCGTCGCTGTCGAGGAACATGATGTACGGCGAAGTGGCCGCGTCGATGCCGTCGTTGCGCGGTGCGCCGCAGCCGCCGGAGTTGACCGGTCTGCGTAGGTAACGCACCCGCGGATCGGCCTGGGCGAGCCGCCGCGCCACCTCCGGCGTGCCGTCCGTGCTGGCGTCGTCGGCGATGATCACCTCAAGGTCGCGCAGCGACTGCCCGAGCACGGAACGTACGGCCCTGGGCAGGCGGGCCGCGTCGTTGTACGTGATGACGACGACCGTGCAGTCCGGCATCCCAGTCCCCCGTAGCTAGTTCTACCTGCGGGAATGGGACTTCCCTCAGCCACGGCGAAGTGTCCGGACTTGATGCACTATTTGCCGAAAATCACCGCATAAGGCGACGAATAATCCAGATGATGGCGAGCAGCACCACGAGCGCGCCCGCGACCGGCGCCAGCCGCTTCAGCAGCGGCTGCCCGGCGATCCGCAGCAGGTCGAGCGCCTCCTCGTCGGGCGTGCGCGAGGTGCGCAGCGGGGCCGCGGGCCGTACTTCCTGCTCGGGCGCCGGCGGCACCGCGCTCAGGTGCCGCTCCTCCTCCTGGCCCTGTTCTCGGCCCTGTTCTTGGACTGGGGGCACCTGTTCGACCGTGGGCTCGGAGATCAGCTGGGCCAGGTTGTCGGCGAACCTCTCGATGAGCTTGCCGCCGACCTCGGCCATGACCCCCCGCCCGAACTGCGCCGGCCGGCCCGTCACGTTGAACGACGTCTCCACCGTGACCAGCGTGGCCTCGTCGCGTTCGCGCAGACGCGCCTTGACCGTGGCGGAGGCGGTGCCCGAGCCCCTGGCCTCCTTGCCCGACGCCTGGATGGTGAGCGTGTAGGAGTCTTTGTCCACGTCCTGGAACTTGGCCGTGCCCCGGTAGGTGACCGTGATCGGGCCGACCTTGACCTTCATCCTGCCGGTGAACTCGTCGCCCTCGAAGACGTCGAGCGCCGCACCCGGCAGGCAGGGCGCGACCCGCTCGACGTCGAGCAGCACCGCCCAGGCCTGCTCGATCGGAACGGGAACAGTGAACTCGTGCTCGAACCGCATCGCCATCGATCCGCTCCTTCTCCCAGTGCCTGTGACGATATGCCGCAGCGGGGGCGCCCCGGAAGAGGCGCCCCCTTCAGATCACGGCGAGGCCGTCGCCGTCCGCACCGCGCGGTGGGTCAGCACCCTGGCCAGATGCCGCCGGTAGTCGGGCTGGGCGTGCAGATCGGCGGGCGGAGAGGTGTCGGCCGCCGCCTCCTCGCACGCCTGGCGTACCTGATCGCCCAGCTCCACGCCCTGCAACGCGGCCTCGGTGGCACGGGCGCGCACCGGAGTGGCGCCCATGTTGGTCAGCCCGATCCTGGCCTCGGCGATCGAGCCGTTGGAGCGCCTGACCGCCGCCGCCACGCCGACGATGGCCCACGCCTGCGCGGTCCGGTGGAACTTCTCGTAGTGGAAGCCCCAGCCCGCGCCCAGTTTCGGCACCTTCACCCCGGTCAGGATCTCGCCCTGCCGCAGCGCCGACTCCCAGTAGTCGACGAAGAACGCGGCGGCCGGGATCTCCCGCTCGCCCTGCGCCGAGGCGGCCACGAACACCGCCTCCAGCGCCAGCGCCACCGCCGGCAGGTCGCCGGCCGGATCCGCGTGGGCCAGCGAGCCGCCGAACGTGCCCCGGTGCCTGATCGCCGGATCGGCCACCTGGGCCGCGGCCAGCGCCACCAGCGGGCAGCCGTCCCGCACCACGGGCGAGCGCAGCACCTCGTCGTGCGTGGCCATCGCGCCGATGAAGACGTGGTCACCGCGGTCGTGCACGCCCTTCAGCTCGGCGATCCTGCCGACGTCCACCAGCTTCGACGGGTAGGCCAGCCGCAGCCGCAACAGCGGCAGCAGCGACTGACCGCCGGCCAGGACCTTGGCGTCCTCGTCCGAGGCGAGCGCCTGGCACGCCTGCTCCAGCGAGCTCGGACGTTCGTAGTCGAACTGAGCGGGAATCATCGCCGCACTCCTTCCAGGGCCCGCCAGACGCGCTCGGGCGTGCACGGCATCCGTAGGTCCTCGATCCCGTACGGCCGCAGCGCGTCCACGATCGCGTTCACCACGGCCGGGGTCGAGGCGATCGTGCCCGCCTCGCCGACGCCCTTGGCGCCCAGCGGGTTGCTGGTCGCCGGGGTCTCGGTCCGGTCGAGGGTGAACATCGGCAGGTCGGCGGCCGACGGCAGCAGGTAGTCGGCCATCGTGGTGGTGAGCAGGTTGCCCTCGGCGTCGTACGTGGCCTCCTCGAAGAGCGCCTGCGCGATGCCCTGGGCGATGCCGCCGTGGACCTGGCCCTCCACGATCAGCGGGTTGACGACCTTGCCGATGTCGTCCACCGCCACGTACGAGCGCAGCTTCACCATGCCCGTCTCCGTGTCGACCTCCACCGCGCACAGATGGGTGCCGTGCGGGAAGGAGTAGTTGTCCGGGTCGAACGTGGCGTCGGAGTCGAGGCTCGGCTCGACCCCTTCGGGCAGGTCGTGCGCGGTGAACGTGGCGTAGGCCAGTTCCTGGATCGTCTTGCTCGAATCCGTGCCGCGCACCTTGAACGCCCCGGCCTCGAACTCCAGGTCGTCCGGCGAGCACTCCAGCACGTACGCGGCCAGCTTGCGGGCCTTCTCCTTCACCTTCTCGCACGCCTTGAGCACCGCGACACCGCCGACGACCAGCGAGCGCGAGCCGTAGGTGTCCATGCCCTTGTGCGCGATCGCCGTGTCGCCGTGCAGCACCGTGACGTCCTCGAACGGCACGCCGAGCGCGTCGGCCACGATCTGGCTCCACGACGTCACGTGGCCCTGCCCGTGCGGCGAGGTGCCGGTGATGACCTCGACCTTGCCCGTGGGCAGCATGCGCACCGAGCCGTGCTCCCAGCCGCCCGCGCCGAAGTTCGCGTCCGCCAGCCACCGGGACGGGGCCAGGCCGCACATCTCCGTGTACGTGCTGACGCCGATCCCGAGCTGCACCGGGTCGCCCCGGTCCCGCCGGTCGGCCTGTTCGGCGCGCAGCTTGTCGTAGCCGAACAGCGACAGCGCCCGGTCGGTGGCCGCCTCGTAGTTGCCCGAGTCGTACGTCAGCCCCGAGATCGTGGCGTAGGGGAACTCCTCGTGCTTGATCCAGTTGCGCCTGCGCACCTCGACCGGGTCCACGTTCACCGCGGCCGCGAGCTCGTCCATCATCCGCTCGATGAGGAACGTGGCCTCGGGACGGCCCGCCCCGCGGTAGGCGTCGGTCGGCATCTTCGTGGTGAACACGCCCGTGCAGTTGAACTGGTACGCGTCCATCTTGTAGATCGCGTTGCACATCGACGCGCCCAGCAGCGGGATGCCCGGCGTGAGCAGCATCAGGTACGCGCCCATGTCGGCCAGCAGGCTGACCTGCAGCCCCCTGATGCGCCCGTCGGCCTCGGCCGCCAGCCGTACGTGCTGGATCTGGTCGCGGCCGTGGTGCACGGTCAGGTTGCCCTCGGAGCGCGACTCCGTCCACTTGACCGGCCGGCCCAGCTTGCGGGCCAGCAGCAGGCAGAGCACCTCCTCCGCGGTGACCTGCAGCTTCGAGCCGAACCCGCCGCCCACGTCGGGCGCGATCACCCGCAGCTTGTGCTCGGGGATGCCGGTGACCACGGCCAGCATGACCCGCAGCACGTGCGGGATCTGCGTGGACGACCACAGCGTGAACGACTCGCCGTCGGTGTCGGCCAGGATCGCCCGCGGCTCCATCGCGGTCGGGATGAGCCGCTGCTGGACGAAGGTCCGGTCGACGACGACGGGCGCGTCCCTGAACGCGGCCTCGATGTCGCCGAAGTCGGCCGTCATCTCGTACGCCTTGTTGCCCGTCTCGTGCACCTTCGGGCTGTCCGGCGACAGCGCCTCGGTCATGTCGACCACCGCGGGCAACGGCTCGTAGTCGACCTCGATCGCCTCCAGCGCGTCGGCCGCCCGGTAGCGGTCGACCGCGATCACGCAGGCCACGGCCTCGCCCACGTACCGGACCTCGGAGACCGCCATCGGCGGGTGATCGGGGATCACGATGTCCTCGGTGACCGGCCACGCGCACGGCAGGCTGCCCTGCTCGGCGGCGAGATCTTGGCCGCTGAAGGCCGCCACGACCCCGGGAAGCGCACGCGCCCCCGACACGTCCACCCCGGTGATCCTGGCGTGCGCCATCGGGCTGCGCAGGAACGTCACGTACAGCATCCCAGGACGGGACAGGTTGTCCGTCCACTGCGTGCGGCCCGTCAGCAGCCTGGCGTCCTCTTTGCGCTTACGCGGCCTGCCCACCTCCTGAACGGTCACGGCGTGCTCACCGCCTGACCCATCTCCTGCGCGCCCTTGCGGACGGCGCGCACGATGTTGCAGTAGCCGGTGCAGCGGCAGAGGTTGCCCTCAAGCCCCTGTCTGATCGTCTCTTCCGACGGCTCAGGGTCCTCCCTGAGCAGGTCTATCGCGGCCATGACCATGCCGGGCGTGCAATAGCCGCACTGCAGCGCGTGCTCCTCGTGGAAGGCCCGCTGCATCGGGTGCATCTCACCGGCCGCGCCCAGGCCCTCGATCGTGACGACGTCGCCGCCGTCGGCCTGCACGGCCAGCACCGAGCAGCTCTTGACGCTCTTGCCGTCGAGCATCACCGTGCAGGCGCCGCAGTTACTGGTGTCGCATCCGACCGGGGTTCCGGTCTTGCCCAGTCGTTCTCGTAGGAGATGAACGAGCAGGAGTCGCGGCTCGACTTCCTCCTCGTACGTGATCCCGTCGACAGTGACGGTGATTCGGGGCATACGTCCTCCCTCATTGAGCAGGGGGGGAAAGGCGGACACTCCGAACCTACGCCGGTGTTCTTACCGGTCAAGGGTCACTTACCCCGGACCACCCGCGCGACGATCGCGACCAGCCCCGCGAAGGCCAGTCCCAGCACCGTCACCCCGACCAGAACCAGCGGCTCACGGATCGTGCGTGTCACCGTCAAAATGCCCAGAACGATGAAGAGCACACCGCTGAGCAGGGCCATCCAGTCCGTCCTGTGCACCCGCCTGTACGCTCGATCGGGCCGCTCGACGTCACGCCGCACGCCGCACCTCCATGTCGCCGACTCCGCCCTTGAGGTACAGCACGATCGTGGAGACCTTGCCCTCCGGCTTCGTCTCCGGCTCCAGCACCTTGTCCGAGCGCACCTGCACCCCGCCCTTGAGCGACTGGTCGATGACGATGTCGCCGATCTTGTTGGTGGCGTGCACCTCGACCCTGGCGGTCGGCGGCACGATCACCACCAGCTCTCCCGCCGACACCGCGGCGTTGAACGTCACGTGCGTCCCCGGCGGCAGCCGCAGCTCCGACAGGTCCAGCCGGCCGTCTCCCAGGCCCACGTCGTAGAGCTGGTTCGCCTCGGCGATCGTGGTCGGCGTCCACTCCGACGGGCCGATGTTGCGCGGCAGGCCGCCGAGCACCAGCCCCATCGCCACGATCAGCACGAGCGCGGTGCCCGCGGCCACCAGACCGGCGCCCCGGCCCCACCAGGCGGCGATGAGCAGACCCGCGCCGACGGTGATGAGCATGGCGCCGCCGACGACGGTCGGGCTCACTCCGCCGGCCGACCTGGCTTGGACCGCCACGACGATCCCTCCAATGATGATTGCCAGCAGGATGGTGATGGCGCCGATGTACGACCTGGGCCGGGGCGCCCGCTTGTCCCGCTTGGGCGGGATCGGGCGGCCGTACAGGGCGGGGTCATAAGGGGAGTGGCCGCCGGCCCGCTTGGCCGGGTCGAGCGGCTGGTACGGGCCGTTCGGCGCGAACGGCTCGCCGTAGCCGGAGTAGTCGAGCGCGGCCGGGGGGTCGGGGCGGTAGGCGGGCCGCGGGTCGCTCGGGGCGGCCTCGGGACGCAGCGGCCCCGGCACGGCGTGCTCCGCGGTCACCGCCTCCGGCGACACGCCCCGCTCCCGGCGGGCCGCGGCCTGGCGAGCCCGGTAGGCCGCGTCCCTGGCACTGTCGGCCGCCGCCCGCAACTCCTCGACAGACGCCGCCTCCCGCGCCTCCCTGCCCGGCGCTCCGCTCTCGGCCGGCGCCGCGCTCTCCTGGGGGGCCGCACTCTCGGCCGGCATCGCGCTCTCGGCCGGAGCCGCCGGCGTGGCCGGGGGGCGCACGCTGCCGGTCACCGGCTGCCGTCCCGCGCCCGCTGACGTGACGGATTCGTTCGCTGATGTGACAGATTCATCCGCGTTCGCCGGGGGGACGGCCTCGTCCACGCCCTCCGGCGCGGGGCGCGGGGCGCGGGGGACCGGGGTGGTCGGCGGGGCCGGGGAGAAGTGGGCGGCGGGTCGTTCGCCCTGCCGCCTGAGCAGCCGTTCCGGCATCGACCTGGCCAGCCCGAGCAGATCCACCCCGCTGGAGTGGGCGGCCAGCAGCGACACGGCCAGGAACACCCCGACCACCAGCGTCCCCGTGTCGAGCCAGACCGTCGCCAGGTTGAGCGCCAGCCCGAACGCCAGCACCGCCGACAGCAACGCCATCACGGCCTCGGCGTCGAAGTCGCGCCGCGTCCACTGCTCGATCAGCCCCGGCCGGCCGTTCGGCTCCTTCATCAGCAGGAACGCGGCCAGATAGAGGAGCAGCCCGACCCCGGACCCCAGCAGCAGCACGGCGACGCCCACCCGGAACACCACCGGGTCGATGCCGGTGTAGCGTCCCAGGCCCGCGCAGACTCCCATGAGGAAGCGCCCCTCGCTGCTGCGTCGCAGCTCACGGGGTGGGGCGGCCGGTTGCCTGGGCGGAGCTTCTGTCATGCCTACATCGTGGACCCACGCGCGGGCGGCTCGCATCCGGGAGACCCCTGACCCGACCCGGGGGTTGTTCCCTGATGCTGGAATGCCCCCGACGTGTGACTATGGCCATGTTATGGCTGACCAGAAGCTTCTCGCCGAGCAGAGCGGCGACACGCCCTACCGCCGGATGATGCGCCCCATGGAGGGGCGCCTGCTCGGCGGTGTCGCCCAGGGGCTGGCGGCGCAGCTCAAGCTTGATCCCGTGGTGATCAGGCTGATGTTCGTGCTGCTCACCGTCGTCCATGGGATCGGTGCGGTGGCGTACGCCGTGCTGTGGATGGTCACGCCGCGGCAGCCGTACCAGGGCCAGCAGCCGCAGCGCGACTGGAGCCAGCTGGCCGCGTTCAGCGCGATCGGGGTGGCGCTGCTGGCGTTCGGCTGGCTGACCGGGGCCTCGCAGGGCGGCATCGGCATGCTGCCGTTCGCCGTCGGCGGGATCGGCGCGCTGATTCTCTGGCAGCAGGCCGACCCCGAACGCCGCAAGGGCTGGGTCAGCGGCGCCACGCTCAGCATGCGCAAGAACCGGGTGCGCACGCTGCTCGGCGTCGGCCTGGTCGTGATCGGCGCGACCGGATTCCTGGCCGCGGAAGGCGAGCTGCCCCAGATCAGGGACAGCCTGCTGTTCACCGTGGTCGTGGTCGGCGGGCTTGCCGTCATCGCCGCGCCCTGGCTGGCGGGCCTGTGGAAAGAGCTGCAGCTTGAGCGGCGCGAGCGCATCAGGCAGGAGGAGCGGGCCGAGGTCGCGGCCATGGTGCACGACTCCGTGCTGCACACGCTCACGCTGATCCAGCGCGTCGCGCACGACCCGCGCGAGGTCTCGCGGCTGGCCCGCTCGCAGGAACGCGAGCTGCGTAACTGGCTCTACCAGCCGGCGCAGGACGCCGACGCCACGGTGGCGGCGGCCGTACGCAGGATCGCGGCCGAGGAGGAGGACTCCCACGGGGTGCCGATCGAGGTCGTCTGCGTGGGGGACATCGCCCTCGATCCGGCGGGCAAGCTGGGGGCCATGCTCAAGGCGGCCCGGCAGGCGATGGTCAACGCGGCCAAATACTCTGAGAGTCCCTCTATTTCCGTCTATGCCGAAGTAGAGGGTGAAGAGGTCACGATTTTCGTGAAGGATCGTGGCAAGGGGTTCGACCTTGAGGCGGTGCCGCTCGACAGGATGGGGATCAGGGAGTCCATCATCGGGAGAATGGAACGTCACGGAGGCGCGGCCCGCGTTCGCACGGAGCCCGGCGAGGGCACGGAAGTGATGTTGACGATGAAGGTGGAGAAGGCATGACGCGCGTACTGATCGTCGACGATCACCGGCTGTTCCGATCGGGCGTGCGCGCCGAGCTCGGCGACTCCATCGAGGTGGTCGGGGAGGCGGAGGACGTCGAGAGCGCGGTCAAGGCGATCGCCGCGCACCAGCCCGACGTGGTGCTGCTCGACGTGCACATGCCCGGTGGCGGCGGCCAGGAGGTGCTGCGCCGGGTGCTGGGTGCCGGCTCCCAGGTGCGCTTCCTGGCGCTGTCGGTCTCCGACGCGGCCGAGGACGTCATCGGCGTGATCAGGGGCGGCGCCCGCGGCTACGTGACCAAGAACATCAGCGGCAAGGAGCTCACCGACGCCATCCGCCGGGTGGCCGACGGCGACGCGGTGTTCTCGCCGCGGCTGGCGGGGTTCGTGCTGGACGCGTTCGCCTCGTCGGAGGCTCCCTCCATCGATCCCGAGCTCGACTCGCTGACGCAGCGCGAGCGGGAGGTGCTGCGGCTGATCGCGCGGGGGTACGCGTACAAGGAGATCGCCAAGGAGCTGTTCATCTCGGTCAAGACCGTGGAGACCCACGTGTCGTCCGTCCTGCGCAAACTCCAGCTCTCCAACCGGCACGAGCTGTCCCGCTGGGCCACCGCGCGACGCCTCGTCTGATCTGTCCCTTACGCCGATCTCGCCAGTTTTTGGCGGGTCTTGGACCGTTACAGGAAAGTTATCGGGATTTCGCCAGCGAAACTCTCGTCTCCGTTGTCACACAAGGAGGTAGTCGAAGCACTTAAGTCCAGGAGTAACCCCTTTGAAGCGCGTCACCCGGATGCTTCCGGCTCTGCTCGCTCTGGCCGCCGCCACGGCATGTGCGGCGGAGAGCGTCCCCGCTCCACAGCCCGGCGCCCGAGCCGCCGCTGTGGCCCAGAGCACCACGATCCCCGCTCCCGCCCCCGCCGCGGGTGCCGTCGCCGCCCCGGCGAAAAAGGCAAAGCTGGAGATCGCCGATATCACCCCCATGGGGGAGAAGACGGAGAAGGTGGGGGTCGGGTTCCCGATCATCGTCACCTTCGACCGTGACGTCAAAGACAAGGCCGCGGTCGAGGCCCTGCTCGACGTCGAACCGGAGAAGCCCGTGGAGGGCGCCTGGCGCTGGGTGTCCCCGCGCAAGGTCATCTACCGGACGAAGACGTACTGGAAGCCGTACCAGAAGGTGCTCTTCACCGCGCGTTTGTCCGAGCTGCCCGGCAACGAGAAGGCCAAGAACGTCTCACGCCGCTTCGCGGTCGGCTCCCAGCAGATCTCCTTGGTCAACACGCGGAACCACACGATGAAGGTCTACCGCAACGGCAAGCTGGCCAAGAAGATCGCGATCAGCGCCGGTAAGGGCGGCTTCGTCCGCAACGGCGTGGACGTGTACCTCACCACCAGCGGCACCCACCTCACGATGGGCAAGAAGGCCGTCGAGACCATGACCTCCTCCTGGATGGGCGTGACGGATCCCAAGGATCCGCGCTACTACAAGGAGGAGATCCCGTGGGCGGTGCGCATCTCCGACAGCGGCGAGTACGTGCACCAGAGCGCCGGCTACTACCAGTTCCTGGGGCGCTCGAACCAGAGCCACGGCTGCGTGCGGGCCACTCCGGCCGGAGCCAAGTGGTTCTACACGATCGCCCAGCGCGGTGACGTCGTGAAGATCACCGGCACCAAGCGCAAACTGCAGTGGAACAACGGCTGGAGCTACTGGCAGCTCAACTGGACCCAGTGGAAGAAGGGCAGCGCCCTCAAGCCCTGACCCGGCACTTCATGAAGAGGGGCCGCATTCCCCGCAAAGGAAAGCGGCCCCTCTTCCACGCTCAGCCCTGAGACCCTTCCACGCTCACGCCGGATGCCCGGTTTCCAGGCGCAGGCCCACTATGCGCCCAGGCTCAGAGCTTCTCCAAGGGCGCGTAGGCCAACAGCAGGGTCTTCTCGCCGCCGCTGCCGAAGTCGATCTTCACCTTGGTCTTCTCCGCCACCCCGTCCACGGACACCACCGTGCCCAGCCCGAACGCGTCGTGCGTGACCCGGTCGCCGGGCGTCAGGGACGGGATCTTGCGCCCGCCGCTCTTGGCCGGGGCCGGGCGCGCGGCCGGCTCGCGCTTCGTGGCGGCGCTCCAGGCGGACTTCTCCGGATCGGTACGCCAGTCGATCAGAGTGCCCGGCACCTCGCTGACGAAGCGCGAGGCCGGGTTGAACGACGGCGCCCCCCACGCGCTGCGCACGGCCGCCCGCGTCAGGTAGAGCCGCTTCTGCGCCCTGGTGATGCCGACGTAGGCCAGCCGCCGCTCCTCCTCCAGCTCCTTGGGCTCGCCCAAGGACCGGATGTGCGGGAACACACCGTCCTCCATGGCCGTCAGGAACACGACGGGGAACTCCAGCCCCTTGGCGGTGTGCAGCGTCATCAGCGTGACGACCCCCTGCCCGCCGTCGCTGTCGGGGATCTGGTCGGCGTCGGCCACCAGCGACACCTGCTCCAGGAACTCCACCAGCGTGCCCTCCGGGTTGGCCTCCTCGAACTCGGAGGCCACGGAGATGAGCTCGTTGAGGTTTTCCAGGCGGGACTCGTCCTGCGGATCCTCCGACGCCTCAAGCTCGGCGCGGTAGCCGGTGGCCACCAGGATCTCCTCGGCCAGCGCGGACGGCGGCATGCCCTCGGCCTTGGCGATCAGCTCCTCGAGCATCGAGACGAACTCGCGGATGGCGTTGAGCGAGCGCGTGGCCATCCCGTATGCCTCGTCGGCCCGGCGCAGCGCGTCCCAGAACGGGATCTGCTCGCGCGAGGACAGCGCCTCCACCATCGCCTCGGCCCGGTCGCCGATGCCGCGCTTGGGCACGTTGAGAATGCGCCGCAGCGACACCACGTCGGCCGGGTTGGCCAGCACCCGCAGGTAGGCCAGCAGGTCCTTGACCTCCTTGCGCTCGTAGAAGCGCACCCCGCCGACGACCTTGTAGGGCAGGCCGGTGCGGATGAAGATCTCCTCGAACACGCGGGAGGCGGCGTTGGTGCGGTAGAAGACCGCGACCTCGCCCGGCTTGACGTCCTCCTCGTCGCTGAGCCGGTCGACCTCCTGGGCCACGAACATGGCCTCGTCGTGCTCGTTGTCGGCCACGTAGCCCACGATCTTGGGCCCGTCGCCCTGGTCGGACCAGAGGTTCTTCGGCTTGCGCGACTCGTTGCGCGAGATCACCGCGTTGGCCGCGGCCAGGATGTTCTGCGTGGAGCGGTAGTTCTGCTCCAGCAGGATGGTGCGCGCGTCGGGATAGTCGCGCTCGAACTCCAGGATGTTGCGGATCGTCGCGCCGCGGAAGGCGTAGATCGACTGGTCGGCGTCGCCCACCACGCACAGCTGCGACATGTCGGCGCCCGAGCGCACCAGCTCACCGTCGCCGGTGCGCAGCTCGGGATGGCCGACCAGCTCCCTGATCAGGATGTATTGGGCGTGGTTGGTGTCCTGGTATTCGTCGACCAGCACATGCCTGAACCGCATCCGGTAGTGCTCGGCCACGTCGGGGAAGAGCTGGAACAACGTCACCGTGTTCATGATGATGTCGTCGAAGTCCATCGCGCCGGCCTCGGTCAGCTTGAGCTGATAGGCCTTGTACGCCTGCGCGAGCGTCTTCTCCAGGTGTGAGCCCGCCCGGTCGATCGCGCTCTCGTAGTCGACCAGCTCGTTCTTGAAGTTGCTGACCTGCGCCGAGAACGAACGCGGCGGATAACGCTTGGGGTCGAGCTCCATCTCCCTGCAGACCATGGCCATCAGCCGCTGGGAGTCGGCCTGGTCGTAGATGGAGAAGCTGGACGGGAAGCCCAGCCGCTTGGCCTCCCTGCGCAGGATGCGCATGCAGGCGCTGTGGAACGTCATCACCCACATCGCCTTGGAGCGCGGCCCGACGAGCTTGTCGATGCGCTCCTTCATCTCCCTGGCGGCCTTGTTGGTGAAGGTGATGGCCAGGATCTCGCCCGGATGCACCTCACGTTCGGCCAGCAGATAGGCGATGCGGTGCGTGAGCACCCGCGTCTTTCCCGAGCCCGCCCCGGCCACGATGAGCAGTGGACTGCCGTGATGGATCACGGCCTCGCGCTGTTGCGGGTTGAGGCCGTCGAGCAAGGGGTGGTCAACAGAGACTTGGGTCGGCACCTACCTAGGTTAAGACGCTCCACCGACATTCGGCGCCCGGAATGCCTCCGGCGGGGTCCCGGTTGTCCTCCATGGAAGGTCCAGAGAGGGGAATCATGCTGCCGGAGAGCGAGATCAACCGGGTGCTCGTCGTGACCGCCCATCCTGACGACGCCGATTTCGGCTCGGCGGGCAGCGTGGCGCTGTTCGTGGACCGCGGCGTCGAGGTCACCTACCTGCTGGTCACGGACGGTGACGCGGGCGGCAACGAGCGCGAGCTGGACAACTCCGGCATGGCCGAGCTGCGCAGGGCCGAGCAGCTGGCCGCGGCCAAGGCGGTCGGGGTCACCGACGTGCGCTTCCTCGGCCGCTCCGACGGGCAGGTGGTGCCCTCGCTGGACCTGCGGCGCTCGATCGCCAGGGTCATCCGCCAGGTCAGACCCGACCTGGTCATCACCCATCACCCCGACCGCAACTACCAGTTCATCGCCCCCAGCCATCCGGACCACCGCGCCGTTGGCGGCGCCACCCTGGACGCGGTCTATCCGGACGCGCGCAACCCGTACGCGTTCCCGGAGCTGATCAAGGAGGAGGGGCTGGAGGCGTGGACCGTACGTGAGGTGTGGCTGAACGGGGGCTCCACCCCCAACCACTTCGTGGACATCACCGAGGCCATGGACCGCAAGCTCGCGGCCTTGCAGTCACATGTCAGCCAGGTCGCCCACGTGGACGGCTTCGCCGACTTCGTCAAGAGCCGCTTCGCCGCCTGGGCGAAGCAGGCCGGCCTCGGCGACGACCGCTACGCGGAGGGCTTCCAGGTCGTCCCCACGGCCTGACCCGCGCGACCCGCGCCGCCCTCGTCACCCGGGGCGGTCAGGGGACGGAGCCTGGTGGCACCACCCAGAGCGACGGCTGCCCCGTCACCTCCGAGATGATGTCGAAGGCGTGCCCGTAGTGCAGGATCGTCGCCCCGTGCACCTCGGCGCAGGCGGCGATCAGCAGCTCGTCGGGGCCGATGCCGCGGTGCTGGGAGATCTCGACGAGCTGCCGCTGCACGACCATCGCCCGCGTCTGCACCTCCTGGTCGACCGGCAGCAGGATGCACTGCCGCTGGGCGTGCACCATGCGCTGGTAGTGGCCGTAGTCCTGGGCGCTGTAGAACACCTCGAGATCCACGACACTGCAGGTCGCCACCGCCCTGGCCGCATACAGCGGCTGGAGGGCCTTGGCGATCACCTCGCTGGCCCTGATGCGGGCCAGCGCGCTCTTGTCGAGGAGGTACATCAGTCCTGTCGTCGCCACACCTGCGTCGTGATCTCCGGATCCAGCAGGTCCGGGCTCCCCTCCGTGCGCCAGAACTCGAACGCTCTGATCGCACACTCCTTGTCCGCGTCCTTGTCGACCACTACGCGCAGCGCGGCGTGGACCGTTTCTCTCATGGTCGGCGTACCGAGCTTCTGCTGGGCCGCTTCCAGCAGCTCCTGGTCGATGTCGATTACCGTACGCATGCGACAGCACCTCCGTACCTCCGGCGTATCTGAGTTTCCGTGTTCATCCGTCTTTTTCGGGCATGCGCCAAGCCCGAACCGGGGTGGGTTCGAAACAGGCGCCTCGGAGACGGTAAAGCCTGGACATGCGCAGGTCACAGCGGGACCGGGTGGGCGGGGGAGAAAATCCTTCCGTTAGGTGAAAACTCTTATCCCGCACGAGGCAGATGATCTATCGCGACGCGATCTGCCGGTCACCTCATTCGCTCACTTTTCATGGCGAACAGGTGTCAACCCGCCTTCTCCTGATATGCCGCCCTCGCGCTTGGCGGCGATTCTGGCGAAAAGGTAGCCAAGTGAGTTGGTGGCGAGATGCAGCATGGCCGGAGTGAGCAGGCCGCGGTGGCGGCGCAGCTCGCAGAACAGCACCCCGGCCGCCGCCGTGGACACGACGCTGCCCGCGACCACCCTGGCGGTGTCGAGATGTCCGGGCGACTCACCGGCCGTCAGTGCGCCCAGCGCGGGGTTGGCGCGCGCCATGTCGATCGCGGGAAGGATGTGCCAGAGCCCGAACAGGGTGGAGGAGACCGCCGTCGCGGCGGCTGTGCCCCGGCGGCGACGCACCATGCCGTAGAGAGCGCCACGGAACCCGACCTCCTCCAGCAGAACCGTGCCCAGCGGCACCTGGAGCAGCGCCTCCTCCAGGACGCGGGCTCGCGACAGCGACAGGGCGCGCTCGTCACGGAAGAAGGGCCTGGTGCGGGGGGAGAGGATGCCGACGGTGTAGACGGCGGCCACACCCGCCGCCAGCGCCCCACCGGCCACGGCGCCCCGCCGCCCGTCCTCGAACCCGATCTCCTGCCAGGACAGCCCGGAACGACGAGCCATCGCGACGAGGGCGGCCGTGGCCAGGGTGGACGTCAATGGGCCCAGGCGTGGGGCGACCTTGTTGTTCAGCAGGTTGGCGGCGGTGAGCACGACGATCGACCGAAGCAGCACCCTTGCAGGCTACGCAATCCCCACGCAGCCGCCGCCCCGCAACCTCCGATCCACCCCTGAGCCACCGCCCAACCACCCTCAACCCACCCGGCCAGCCCGCGCAGCGCCCCCGAGGGCTGACCGCGCTGGGCGAGTCTGGGCAGGCCGCACGTCGGTGCCACAGCTGCCTGGACGGGCTGGGCGGTGGTCAGGAGGCTGCGGGGCGGCGCCAGGTTTCGGGGGTGCGGGCGCGGCGGCGTTCTTCCGGGGTGAGGCCGCCCCAGATGCCGTCCGACTCGCCGGCTCGTAAGGCGTAGGAACGGCACTCCTCGATGACCTGGCAGCCGGCGCAGACCGCCTTGGCTCTGGCCTCCTGCAACGGCGTGGGGGCGAGAGGGAAGAAGAGGTCAGGGTCGCTGGATCTGCACGCCCCCCTGCGCAGCCAGCCGATCTCCTCCAGTTGCATGGGTCAAAGGTAGAGCGTGATCATGATCGACCACATCATTCTCCGGGTTGACTCTCGTGTACGTCCTACGGTTTGATCGCACGCCCCCGTGTAGACCCTGTGCGGGTGCCGACCACATGTCCGGCATTTCGCCGCACGCATTCTCGGCGGCCCCGCCCACAGCAGGCGTCCAGGTTGCGTCCACTGTCAGGAGGCGTGCATTCCGACGGGCGTCCCCCAGCATGCGTCTCCCAGCAGGAATTCACCGTCAGCAGGAGTCCACGCCGTCCCGGTAGCCCGTCGCGAACGACGCCTGTCGTTGCTCGGCCGTGCCGTGGGCGGCCGGGTCGAGCCAGTTGTCGGTCGGGTCGCCCGCCGCCTCCAGGCTCAGCAGCAGCTCGTCCTCGTCACCCGCCTCCGCCGTCAGCGCCCCCGAGCCGACCAGGGCGGACAGCGTGCCGCCCGCGTAGCAGTCGGCCTGCAGCTCCATCTGGACGTTGAGCCGGAAGTTCGTCTGCAACTGGGCCTGGACGGCGTGCCCGAACTCGTGCGGAATGATCACGTAGACGGAGCCGTCGCCCATCTCGCTCCACAGCGACTCCATCCAGTCCTGGTCATAAGCGATGAAGTGGCCGATCGGGCAGTAGAAGGCATTGTTCGGTACGGATTTCTCCCCGCCGCAGGACGGCCCGGAGGTTCCCGAATACGGGACGAAGTCGGCGATCGGACGGTAGGTCTGGCCGAGTTGCTGGAAGTGTTGTGTCCAGAACTGCTCCGTGAGCGTGCGCGCCGTGCGGATGTCGTCCTCGAACGAGTCGGCCCCCTGGCGGTCCATCGACCGCGGGGCGACGATGCCGCAGCCGGCGACCAGCAGCACCAGTACGGCCGCGAGCCGGGCGAGGCCGGTGCGGGAGGTCAGAGTGGGGGAGATCCGGTCACGCGTCACGGGTTTCACGCATCCCAGGTGTGCGGGTGGTCGGTCGGCATCCAAGGGTGAGGGGTGGTCGATGTGTCCCAGCCGTGCGGCAGTGGTCGGTGTGTGCGGGTTTCACGTGTCCCAAGTGTGCACGGGGTCGTTGGTGTGCATGCGTTCGATGTACTCGAGTGTCATGCCTCGCAGGGCCTCGTGTCGATCACCCTTCCGTGCTCGTACGTGCTCGACCTGCCACGTGGCCCCCGTACGCCCGGTCAGGCACCGTCCCTCGATGACCGACAGCAGCCGGTCCGCCACGGGACCGTTCACGCCCCACCGGACCAGGCCCTCGTGCGCCAGGGGCAGCAGCCGCCGCAGGATCAGCTCGGCGGCGGGCACCTCGCCCAGCCCGGGCCAGTACAGCCGCGCGTCCAGCCCGTGCCTGGCCGCCGCGGCGAGGTTGTCCTCGGCCGCGCGGAACGACATCTGGCTCCAGATCGGACGCTCGTCGTACGGCAGCATGCGCATCAACCCGTAGTAGAAGGCCGCGTTGGCCGAGATGTCGGCCACGGACGGCCCTGCGGGCAGCACCCGGTTCTCCACGCGCAGGTGCGGCACCCCGTCGACCACCGCGTACACCGGCCGGTTCCACCGGTAGATCGTGCCGTTGTGCAGGGTGAGCTCGTGGAGCTGGGGGATGCGGCCCTGTCCGAGCTCGGCGCGCGGGTCCTCCTCCTCGCAGAGGGGCAGCAGGGCCGGGTAGTAGTTGACGTTCTCCTCGAACAGGTCGAAGACGCTGGTGATCCACCGCTCACCGAACCACACCCTGGGCCGTACGCCCTGCGCCTTGAGCTCGGCCGGACGCGTGTCCGTGGACTGCTCGAACAGCGCGATCCTGGTCTCCCTGTGCAGTTCCTTGCCGAACAGGAACGGCGAGTTCGCCGCCACCGCGACCTGGGCCCCGGAGATGGCCTGGGCGGCGTTCCAGTGCGCGGCGAACATCTCGGGGCTGACCTGCAGATGGAGCTGCACGCTCGTGCAGGCGGCCTCGGGCGCGAGGCTGTCGGCGCGCGTGTCGAGGCGTTCGACGCCCTCGATGGAGATGTGCAGGTCCTCGCCCCTGGCGGCGAAGATCTGCTCGTTCAGCAGGCGGTAGCGCGGGTTGGCCGACAGGGTGCCCTCGCTGATGTCCTGCTCGCGCAGTGTGGGCAGGATGCCGATCAGGACCAGATGGGCGTCCTGCGAACGGGCGCGTTCGTTGGCGTGGTTGAGCCGGGTCCTGACGTCGTTCTCCAGGCGCAGGGCGCCGTCGCCTGCCAGGTCCTGGGGCTGGACGTTGATCTCGATGTTGAACTGGCCCAGCTCCGTGGCCCAGTCGGGCTCGGCGATGGCGTTGAGCACCTGGGCGTTGCGCATGGCGGCCTCGCCGAGGCCGTCCACGATGTTGAGCTCGATCTCCAGGCCGGCCAGCGGGTGGTCGAAGTCGAAACGCGCATCCCGCAGCATCTGGGCGAAGACGTCGAGACACTGATGGACCTTTTCACGATATTTCCGGCGGTCGTCCCGGCTGAACACGACTACTGGCACATCTCTGCCCATAACTCGAAATGTCGCACGTCAAAGCCCACAAGACCAGTGCCCGAATGTGAAAGACCGGATCCAGCCCGCATGACGGAGCCGCCGTCCTCTCCACAGGTGCGGAAGTTGTCCACAGGCGTCCGCGAGACAGCTCCCGGGACGCACGGCAATGGCTAGGGTTCAGGGATGCGCGTTTTGATAACCGGCGGGGCGGGATATATCGGCAGTACGATCGCGTCGGCGTGCCTCGACGCCGGGATCGAGCCCGTCATCCTCGACAGTCTCGTGACGGGGCGGCGGGAGTTCGCCGAGGGCCGGGTGCTCTACGAGGGGAAGATCAGCGACGGCCCGCTGATTGACAGGATATTTACCGAAAATCCCGATATCGAGGCCGTCATCCATTGCGCGGCGCTCATCGTGGTCCCCGATTCCGTGGCCGACCCCATCGGCTACTACCGCGCCAACGTCGCCGAGAGCCTGGAGCTCGTCGACCACCTGATCCGCAACGGCTGCACCCGCATGATCTTCAGCTCCTCGGCCTCGATCTACCGCGCGGGCGACGACCACACGGTCACCGAGGAGTCCCCGCTCGACCCGCAGAGCCCCTACGCGCGCACCAAGGCCGTCTGCGAGGGCATGTTCGCCGACATCGCGGCCGGCGCGCCGATCAGGATCCTGTCCCTGCGTTACTTCAACCCGATCGGCGCCGACCCCAAGATGCGCACGGGCCTGCAACTGCGCCGCCCGAGCCACGCCCTGGGCAAGCTGATCGAGGCGTACGACGACGGCGTCCCGTTCCGGATCACCGGCACCGGCTGGCCGACCATCGACGGCACGGGCATCCGCGACTACGTCCACGTCTGGGACCTGGCCACCGCCCACGTCGCGGCGCTCGAACGCTTCGACGGGCTGGAGGCCGACGTGATCAACCTGGGCACCGGCGCGGGCACCACCGTGCGCGAGCTGGTCGACGCCTTCAACCGGGTCGTCGACCGTCCCGTCGAGGTCGTCGAGGCCCCGGCCAGGCCCGGCGACGTCGCCGGCGCCTACACCCGCAGCGACCTGGCCCACCGCCTGCTCGGCTGGCAGGCCCGCCACTCGATCGAGGAGGGGATCAGGCATTCGCTCGAATGGGCCGCCCTGCGCGACTCCCGCCTGACCTGAGGCGCCTGACCTGAGGCGCCTGACCTGAGGCGCCGCGACCGCCTGACCTGAGGCGCCGCGATCACCTGGCCTGAGGCGATCGCGGCCGGTCCGGCCGCGTGAGGTGCCGCGGCCGGTCCGGCCGCGGCGTGGGTCCTTCGTGGTCCTCCGTGGGAGCGACCTCGGCTATCCGGCGATGGCGCCGACGGAGCTCTCCGAGAGCTGGTCCGGGACCTCGCTGTCCTCGCCGAGGTCCTTGGCGTCGATCCACAGGTCCTCGGCCGGCGCCTTGATGGTGACCTTGGAGCCCCAGCCGATGTACTTGGTGGCGGTGCTGGAGCTGTACTTCCCGAGCACGCCGAAGTCCATGGTCCAGCTCGACCGCAGCTCCCTGACCAGCCCCTTGGAGTTGACCGACAGGGCGTACTCCACCTTGATCTTGCCCAGCTTGCCGCCGAGCTTGCGGCTGTGCGAGGCGGCGGCGAGCTGGTCCTGGGTCAGCGCGCCCTTGTACGTGCCGCCCTTGACGCTCTTGGCCTTCGTCACCAGCGCCTTGAGCACGCCCGGCTGGAACACGTCGATCATCTGGTTGAACGTGGCCCCGGCGGCCACGCCCGGGTAGCGGACCCACTTCTTGCCGTCGGGCAGGTCCTGGCTGAAGGCGCCGCCCTGGACGTAACTGTGGCCGCCGATCGTGATGATGCGCGGCGGCGCCACGGCGGCGGCGGCCTTGGGCGCCTTGTTCTTCATGTCGGAGGCCACGACCCCCGACTTGCCGAAGAGGAAGGTCCCGCTGCTCTTGCCGGTGGAGGCGCTCTTGCCGTCCACGGCCATCCGCGACGTCTCGACGATGCGCACGCCCTTGCCGGCGACGAACTGCTTCTTCAGCGCCTTCACGGGGTCCACGGGGGCGGCGTGGGCCGGCGCCACGGTCACGAGCGCGGCGGCCGTCGTCAACGCGAGGCCCGCGAGAATTCGCTTCATGGGTTTTCCTTCGCTTCAAAGAAGAGGGAAGCAGCAGCCTGCCAATGGAAGATCACGACCCTATATCGAGAAACTGGCCATATGCCCCCGAAACGGTGCACTTCCGGTGCACGTCCCGCCCTGAAGAAGTGAGATCACCGTCACATAGTGGAAGAACCACGACCCGATGACCTGGTCAGGTCAAGCTTCGGGCTAGGCTTCACTGGCGGAAACGCCCGGCACGCATCCCCGAGCGTAGGAGCTCGCCGTGAAAGGGCAAGGCACGATGCCAAGGAGCGGCGAAGCGGACGCGACCGTCAGTGCCGTTGCCCGGGCCGCCGAACATCAGTCGCAATGGAAGAGGACGGACCCTCGTGGACCTGTTCGAACATCAAGCGAAGGAGCTCTTCGCTGACTACGGCATCCCGGTGCCACGTGGCATCGTCGCCCACACCGTGGAGGAGGTACGGTCGGCGGCCACGGAGCTGACCGGCCGCGTTGTCGTCAAGGCCCAGGTCAAGACCGGCGGCCGCGGCAAGGCCGGCGGCGTGAAGGTGGCCGACGACGCCGCCGACGCCGTCACCAAGGCCGAGGCCATCCTCGGCATGGACATCAAGGGCCACACGGTCCACAAGGTCCTCGTGGAGGAGGCCAGCGCGATCGCGGAGGAGTACTACTTCTCCTTCCTGCTCGACCGCGCGAACCGTACCTTCCTCGCCATCTGCTCCGCCGCGGGCGGCATGGACATCGAAGAGGTCGCCCACACCTCGCCGGAGAAGGTCGCCAAGGTGCCGGTCTCGGCGCTGACCGGCGTCGACCGGGCGAAGGCCCGCGAGATCGCGGCGGCCGGCGGCCTGCCGGAGAAGTCGCTCGACGGCGCGGCCGAGCTCATCGAGAAGCTCTGGTGCTGCTTCGTCGACGAGGACGCCACGCTGGTCGAGGTCAACCCGATGATCCTGTCCGCCGACGGCCAGGTGAAGGCCCTCGACGGCAAGGTCACGCTCGACGAGAACGCCGCGTTCCGCCAGCCCGACCACGAGGCGCTGGCCGACAAGGCCGCCGAGGACCCGCTCGAGGCCAAGGCCAAGGAGAAGGACCTCAACTACGTCAAGCTCGACGGCGACGTCGGCATCATCGGCAACGGCGCGGGCCTGGTCATGTCCACCCTCGACGTGGTGGCCTACGCCGGCGAGGCGTTCCCCGGCAAGCCGTCCCCCGCCAACTTCCTCGACATCGGCGGCGGCGCCTCGGCCGAGGTCATGGCCGCGGGCCTGGAGATCATCCTCTCCGACCCGAGCGTCAAGTCGATCTTCGTGAACGTCTTCGGCGGCATCACCGCCTGCGACGCCGTCGCCAACGGCATCGTCTCGGCGTTCAAGCTGCTGGAAAGCCGCGGCGAGGCCGTCACCCACCCGCTGGTGGTCCGCCTCGACGGCAACAACGCCCAGCTCGGGCGGCAGATCCTGGCCGACGCCGCGCTCCCGCGCGTCGAGCTGGTTGACACGATGGACGAGGCGGCCAAGCGTGCCGCCGAGCTCGCTGCGGTAGGTGCGTGACCCATGGCCATCTGGTTGACTGAGAACAGCAAGATCATCGTTCAGGGCATGACCGGCGGCGAGGGCACCAAGCACACCCGCCGCATGCTCGCCTCCGGTGCCCGCGTCGTCGGCGGCGTCAACGCGCGCAAGGCCGGCACCACGCACGAGGGCCTGCCCGTGTTCGGCACGGTCAAGGAGGCCATCGCGCAGACCGGCGCCGACGTGTCGGTCGTCTTCGTGCCGCCGGCGTTCACCAAGGACGCGGTCATCGAGGCCATCGACGCCGAGATCCCGCTTGTCGTGGTGATCACCGAGGGCGTGCCGGTGCACGACTCCACGGCTTTCTGGGCGTACGCCGTCGAAAAGGGCAACAAGACCCGCATCATCGGTCCCAACTGCCCGGGCATCGCCTCTCCCGGCGCCTCCAACGCCGGCATCATCCCCGCCGACATCACCACCGCCGGCCGCATCGGCCTGGTCTCGAAGTCCGGCACGCTCACGTACCAGCTCATGTACGAGCTGCGTGACTTCGGCTTCTCGACCGCCGTCGGCATCGGTGGCGACCCGGTGATCGGCACCACCCACATCGACGCCCTCCAGGCCTTCCAGGAGGACCCGGGCACCGATGCCATCGTGATGATCGGCGAGATCGGCGGCGACGCGGAAGAGCGGGCCGCGGCCTACATCGAGGAGCACGTCACCAAGCCGGTCGTCGCCTACGTCGCGGGCTTCACCGCCCCCGAGGGCAAGACGATGGGCCACGCGGGCGCCATCGTGTCCGGCTCGGCCGGCACCGCGCAGGCCAAGAAGGAAGCGCTGGAGAAGGTCGGCGTCCGCGTCGGCAAGACTCCGTCCGAGACGGCTCGCCTCATGCGCGAGATCATGCAGGCGCGCTGACGGGTTTCCGTCCGTTCGCACCGTTTTTCGCCAGGGCCCTGCTCGATGCGGGGCCCTTCGCGTTGCCTCACCGTCCGACGGAACACGCCGTACGGCCTCAGAGCCCGTGCGGAGGCGCACAAAGTGGGCGGCGGGCGGCGCGTCAACCAAGCTTCGGTCGGGAAAGCTTGAGAAAATCGCCTACTGTGACGGCGATTCTCGACCAGCTGCGTACCGCCCCCCGGTCGGTGCTCGGCAAGCTCCCCGGGGTCTCGAGCGACGACGACGAGACACGGCGGCCGCTGCCGGTGTCGGGAATGCTGGCCGCCGCCTGCACCCTCGGCGTCGGCCTGGCCGCACTGACCACGCTCACCCTGGTCGGCTGGATCGCCGCGCCACGCGGCGCGCTGGGCGCCGGCCTGCCGGGTGTGTTCAGAACGGCGGCGCAGCTCTGGCTGGCCGCCCACCACGCCGGGTTCGCGATCCCCGGCGGGCGCGTCGGGCTGCTGCCGCTCGGGCTGATGATCCTGCCCGCCATGCTGCTCTACCGCGCGGGCCGCTGGATGGCGAATGACGCCGACCTGCGCCTGCGGCTGCCCGCCCGGCTGCCCAAGAACAGCCCGAAGGAGCAGGCGGGAGCCCGCCGCCGGGCCCAGCTCGTGCTGGTGATGCAGGCCGGGGTGTCGCTGGCGGCCCCGTACGCGCTGCTCGCCGGACTGATCGCGCTCGTCGCGGGCAACGAGATCACCCAGCCCTTCATCGGCGAGGCGCTGCTCAGCCACTTCGTGCTGGCGTTCCTGTGCGGCGCGCTGGCCACCGCGCGCATGATCGGGCCGTGGCGGGTGATGCTGCGGCTGCTGCCAGAACGGGTGCGGGCGCTGACCGTCGGCACGGCGCTCGCCACGGCGGTGCTGCTCGTGGCCGGGCTGGCGCTGGTGCTGGTCGCGGTCGTGCTGAACTTCGGGCAGGTCAAGGAGCTGTCCGACGTGCTCGCGCCCGGGTTCGTCGGCGGGGTGCTGCTGGCCCTGGTCCAGCTCCTCTACCTGCTCAACGCCGTCATCTGGGCCTTCTCCTACATCGCCGGGCCCGGCTTCGCGATCGGCGCCGAGACCCTGGTCGCGCCGACGGGCGTGCAACTCGGCACCGTGCCGAGCCTGCCGCTGCTGGGGGCGCTGCCGGAGAGCGGGCCCGTGCCGGCGTGGATGATGGCGGTGATCGCGCTGCCGTTCGCGGCCGGGGCCGTGGCGGGCGTGATGGTGGCCAGGATCGCGCCCTCGCCGTCGTACGAGGCGGCGCCGCTGTGGGGGTTCATCAGCGGGGTGTCCACCGGGCTGGTGGCCGGGGTGC
Organism: Nonomuraea sp. NPDC048882; assembly: GCF_040649755.1. NCBI lineage: Bacteria > Bacillati > Actinomycetota > Actinomycetes > Streptosporangiales > Streptosporangiaceae > Nonomuraea > Nonomuraea sp. NPDC048882. The sequence continues at coordinate 571,845 of NZ_JBEZGB010000006.1, read as the reverse complement.
TGGCGGCGCTGTCCGGCGGGCCCATCGGCGGCGGACGGCTGGCCACGGTCGGGCCCTCGCCCTGGGAGGTGGCGCTGTCGGTCGCGATCGAGGTCGGGGTGGCGGCCGGCATCTCGGCGGGCGTGACCAACCTGCTGCTGATCAACAAACGTGCCAGGACCCCGCTCGACAAGGCGGCCGCCCCCGTACGCAAGGCCGGCGCCGCCATCGCCAAGGCGGCCAGCAGGGTCGGGCTGGCCGAGTCCGACCCGCGCCCGCTGCCCGGCCACTGGATGGACGCCACCGAGGCCGACACCCAGGAGATCCCGGTCATCAGGGACGACTGGCAGGACGAGCACGCGTCCGCCGAGGCCGAGACCCTGGCCCAGGCCCGGCCCCGCCCGCCGGAGCCCGAGCCCGCCGCCCGCCCGCCCCGCAAGGACATCGTGGACGAGTCGGACGACCGGGGCGGCCACGTCATCTACGTCGACCCCTACGCCTGGGACCGCGACTGACGCGGCGACGTGTCTCAGTCCGCCGGGACCGCCCGCCGGTAGCGGTCGGCCAGGGCGCGGATCTCGGCGACGAGTTCGGGCGGCTCGGTGACCTCGAAGGGGGCGCCGAGCATGCCGAGGTAGGAGGCCAGCAGTTGCGGCGTGTCCGAGCCGACCTCGGCCACGCAGGCGTCGTCGCCCAGGGGTTCCACCCGGACGCCGGACGGCAGCCGGTCGCGTACGTGCTGGGCCGGCGCGCGGACCGTCACCCGCGCCCGGCACTGCCAGGTCGCGGTGGCCAGACCGGTGGTGACATGGCCGACCAGGTCGCCGCCGGGGTCCTCGCGCGGGGTGAAGCGGGGGCCGTTCGGCGTCCGCAGCCGCATCCGGTCCACCCGGAACGTGCGCCAGTCGGACTTCGCGACGTCCCATCCGACCAGGTACCAGCGGCCCCGGCTGTGCGCGAGCCGGTGCGGCTCGACCTCGCGGCGGGTGGCCGATCCGTCGTGGGCGGCGTAGTCGAAGCGCAGCCGCTCGTGGTCGCGCGTGGCCGCCGCGATGGCGGTGAGCGTCTCGGCGTCCACGTGGGAGCCCGCGTACGGCAGCGGGACGAGCGAGGCACGCAGGCCGTTGACCCGGTGCCGAAGCCGTGACGGCAGCAGCTGCTCCAGCTTGGTCAGCGCACGCAGCGCCGCCTCCTCGATGCCGGTGACCGCGCCCTGCGTGGCGCCCACCCGCAGCCCGACCACGACGGCGACAGCCTCGTCGTCATCGAGCAGCAGGGGTGGCAGCTGCGCGCCGGGTCCGAGCCGGTATCCGCCGGTGACGCCCCTGATCCCGTGCACCGGATAGCCGAGGCCGCGCAGGCGTTCGACGTCGTTGCGCACGGTGCGCCCGGTGACGCCGAGCCGCTCGGCCAGCTCGGGCCCGCTCCAGTCGCGCGGCGTCTGCAACAAGGAGAGCAGCCGCAGCAGTCGTTGTGCTGTGTCCGACATATTTGCCAGTCTGCCCTGATACAGGAACGGCTGGTTCCTGTATCGATCCTACATTTCCGGTATGACGAACAACACGGACATCCGCCCGTTCCACATCGACATCCCCCAGGCCGAGCTGGACGACCTGCGCGACCGCCTCACCCGCGCCCGCTGGCCCCGGCAGCTCCACGGCGCCGGCTGGGAGCGCGGCGTTCCCGTGGACCACCTCAAGGACCTGGCGGACCACTGGGCGAACGGCTTCGACTGGCGCGCGCAGGAGAAGACGCTGAACGAATACCCGCAGTTCATGACCACGATCGACGGCCAGGACCTGCACTTCCTGCACGTCCGCTCACCCGAGCCGGACGCGCTGCCGCTGATCCTCTCCCACGGCTGGCCGGGCTCGTTCGCGGACTTCCTGGACGTCATCGGGCCGCTGACCGACCCCCGCGCGCACGGCGGTGACCCGGCGGACGCGTTCCACGTCGTGATCCCGTCGCTGCCCGGCTTCGGCTTCTCCAACCCGGTGCGGGAGCCGGGCTGGGGCAACCTGTTCCGGGTGGCCGCCGCGTTCGCGGAGCTGATGACCCGGCTCGGGTACGAGCGGTTCGCCGCGCAGGGCGGCGACGTCGGGGGCGGCGTGACCATGCTGCTGCCCATGGTCGCCCCCGGCCGGGTGGTCGCCACTCACATCAACGGTCCTTCGCCGTACCCGTTCGGGCCGTCCATCGAGCTGGACGGACTGTCCGGCGCGGACCGGGATCGCGCCGAGCGCTTCAACGCCTTCCGCGAGGACGGTCTCGGCTACCTGCACCTGCAGTCCACCCGCCCGCAGACGCTGGGCTACTCGCTGAACGACTCGCCGATCGGGCAGTTGGCGTGGATCGTGGAGAAGTTCAAGGAATGGACGGATCCCGCCGCCGAACTGCCGGAGGACGCGGTGGATCGTGACCGGCTGCTCACCGAGGTGAGTCTGTACTGGTTCACCGGGTCAGGGGCATCCTCGGCCGGCGTTCTTTACGAAGGCATGCGCGCCTACCGAGAGATGGCCGCCTCCTCGTCGCACGACGACGACCAGTCCGGTGCCGAGCAGGCCGGGTGGCCGTCCGTGCCGATGCCGCCGCAGGGGATCGCGGTGTTCGCGGCGGACATGACGATCCGCGCCCTCGCCGACCCGGCGAACACCGTCGGCCACTGGTCGGAGTTCGACCGGGGCGGCCACTTCCCGGCGCTGGAGACGCCCGACCTGCTGGTCGGCGACCTGCGCACGTTCTTCCGCACCGTGCGCTGATCCCGGTGGCAGGCGACGCTCGACGCGGCGAGCAGTCGCCGTCGGGCGCCGGCGGAACGACAGGCGGCGCGAGGGGACGCGCCGCCTACGGCTGCATGGCGCCGAGCATCTCCAGGACGTCGGGCGGAAGCTTGCGCTGGGCCGCCTCCCTGAACTGGGCGAAGCACTCGCCCTGCGACGACACCGTGCCCGCGCCCTTCAGGCACTCCTGATAGGCGGAGTATTCGTCCATCAGGTAGAGCTGCATGCCCGCGGCCATGGCCGACAGCGCCAGCGCGATGGAGGAGACCGTGATGCCGCCCACCGCCACGCCCGTCGGCTTGCCCTCGGCCCTCAGCAGCGGCAGCGCCCGGACCCCGGCCATCAGCGCGAACAGCGCCATGACCAGACCCGCGAGCGGCAACATGAACGTCATGGCCAGCGCTGCGATGGACAACCAAATCGCTCGGCGGCCCGCTGCGTCAGCGGGCTGCTGGCCTGCCGGTGCCTTCACCGGTGTCGACACCTGACCTCCTCTGCGTCGCCGGGCGAGGAACAGATACCCTGTGACCCCCACCCTGTTTCCTCTTTGGAGTATGTGTGTCTAAGGCTGGGCGGCTCGTCGTCCTCGTCTCCGGCTCTGGAACCAACCTACAGGCCCTGCTGGACGCTTCTGCCGACCCGTCGTACGGCGCTCGCGTGGTAGCGGTCGGCGCCGACAGGGAGGGCATCGAAGGGCTGACCAGAGCATCGAGGTCAGGCGTCCCGACATTTGTCGAAAAAGTGGGCGATTATGCGACGCGGGCGGACTGGGATGCCGCCATCGCGGCCCGAATCGCGGCGTACGAGCCGGACCTCGTCATCTCGGCGGGGTTCATGAAGATTCTGGGCCCGCCCACGCTCGACGCCTTCCCCGTGCTGAACACCCACCCGGCGCTGCTGCCGTCGTTCCCCGGAGCCCATGGCGTCCGCGACGCGCTCGCCCACGGGGTCAAGGTGACCGGATGCACGGTGATGCTGGCCGACGCGGGCGTCGACACGGGGCCGATCGTGGCGCAGGAGGCGGTGTCCGTGCTCCCCGACGACGATGAGAAGGTCCTGCACGAGCGCATCAAGACGGTCGAGCGCCGGCTGCTCGTCGAGATCGTCGGCCGGATGGCTCGCGAGGGCTGGACGGTCAGCGGACGTAGCGTCCGAATCGGCAACCACACAGGAGGGGAATCCACGTGACTCGCATCGCCATCCGGCGCGCGTTGATCGCTGTTTACGACAAGTCCGGGCTTGAGGAGCTGGCCAGAGCCCTCGACGGCGCCGGGGTGGAGATCGTCTCGACCGGCGGCACGGCGGCCGCCATCTCGTCCTACGGGATCCCGGTGACGAAGGTGGAGCAGCTCACCGGCTTCCCCGAGTGCCTGGACGGGCGGGTCAAGACGCTGCACCCGCGCGTGCACGCCGGGCTGCTGGCCGACGTCACCAAGCCGCACCACGTGGCCCAGCTGGAGGAGCTGGAGATCGACCCGTTCCAGCTGGTCGTGGTCAACCTCTACCCCTTCCAGGAGACCGTCGCCTCGGGCGCCTCCGCCGAGGAGTGCGTCGAGCAGATCGACATCGGCGGCCCTGCCATGATCAGGGGCGCGGCGAAGAACCACAGCACCTGCGCGGTCGTGGTCGACCCCGCCTTCTACGGCGACGTGCTCGACGCGGTGAGCGAGGGCGGCTTCACGCTGACCGAGCGCAGGCGGCTGGCGGGCATCGCGTACGCGCACACGGCCTCCTACGACGTGGCCGTGGCGAACTGGTTCGCGGGGTCGTACGCGGGCGAGGACGAGTTTCCCGCCTTCGCCGGTTCGGCGTACCAGCGCAAGGCCACCCTCCGCTACGGCGAGAACCCGCACCAGCGCGCGGCCCTCTACACCGGCGGCGCGGCGGGCGAGGGCGGGCTGGCCAACGCCGAGCAGTTGCACGGTAAGGAGATGTCCTACAACAACTACCTCGACGCCGACGCCGCCTGGCGCGCGGCGTGGGACTTCGCCGAGCCGTGCGTGGCCATCATCAAGCACCAGAACCCGTGCGGCATCGCGATCGGCGCCGACGTGGCCGAGGCGCACCGCAAGGCGCACGCGTGCGACCCGGTGTCGGCGTACGGCGGCGTGATCGCCGTCAACCGGACGGTCACGGAGGAGCTGGCCAGGCAGATCTTCGACGTGTTCACCGAGGTCGTGGTGGCTCCGGCGTACGACGCGCAGGCTCTTGAGGTGCTGCGCGGCAAGAAGAGCCTGCGCCTGCTGCTGTGCCCGGAGGGGCCTGCCGAGCCGACCGAGTTCCGCAAGATCAGCGGCGGCCTGCTCGTGCAGACGGTCGACCGGGTCGACGCGCCCGGCGACGTGGCCGCCCAGTGGGAGCTCAAGGCGGGCTCGCCCGCCACGCCCGAGCTGCTGGCGGACCTGGAGTTCGCCTGGCGGGCCAGTCGCTCGGTGAAGTCCAACGCCATCCTGCTGGCCAGCGGCGGGGCGACCGTCGGGGTGGGCATGGGCCAGGTCAACCGGGTCGACTCGTGCCGTCTGGCGGTCACCAGGGCGGGGGAGCGGGTTTCTGGGTCGGTGGCGGCTTCCGACGCGTTCTTCCCGTTCCCTGACGGGCTGGAGGTGCTGACGGAGGCCGGCGTACGCGCGATCGTGGAGCCTGGTGGCTCGATCCGGGACGAGCAGGTCATCGAGGCGGCCCAGAAGGCCGGCATCACCCTCTACTTCACCGGAACCCGCCACTTCTTCCACTGATCACGTGCGATCGGCGCCGATCGTTCCTGGAGAGGGCTGACCGGCGCCACGCCCTTGAGCGCTGAACGTTCCTGCAGAGGGCCGATCATCGCCTCAAGGGTTGATCATGCCCCAAGGGTTGATCATCGTCTCAGGGCCTGATCGCCGCCCAAGTGGCTGATCGTCACCGTTAAGTGCTGATCACTGCGATAAGGGCGACATGTGCCGATCATGTCGCCCTTATCCCATTTTGCCGCAAGCACTCATCGCATCCGGTTACTCTGAACCTCTCCCCGTTGCCGTCACTCGGAGTACCCCTATGGCGCTCGACGCGATCCTGCAGGCATTCGTCACCCTGAACGGCCTGTCCACCAGCCCCTTCGTGCTCGTGGCACTCGCCTTCGTCGGTGCTTACCTCGGCAGCCGCGCCGTGGAGCTCATTCCTTACACCCGCCGCATCATCGAGCGCCGCGAGGCCCAGGCCGCCGCCGCCGAACGCGACGCCTGACCCTTTCCGAGTCCAGCGCACGCCCGCAGGTGCAGGCCCATGCCCTCAGGTCCTGGCGTGCGCCCTCAGGTCGGGCCCGGTTCCTGCGGGCGGGTTGCCGGAATGGGTGCCGCGTCTCGTGGGCCGGATGGACGCGGTCAGCTCGTGGGTGGTGGGTGCCAGGCCAGGTGAGCCGCGCCGGCCAGGCTGGCGCGTACGCCCAAAGTGCTCTGCCTGACCTGGACCGCCTTGACGAAGGGCAGGCCGGCGACGTCGTCGAGAGCCTGCTCCAGCGGTTCGAAGAGCACCTTGCCCGCGGCCGAGACGCCGCCGCCGATGACCACCGCGTTGATCTCGACGGCGGCCGCGGTGGAGGCGATCATGCCGGCCAGTGCCCGGGCGCCGCGTTCGAAGGCGGCCACCGCGATGGGGTCGCCCGCCGCGGCGTCCTGCGCGAGCGCCCGCGCGTCCGCTTTCGCGGGGGTGCCGTGGGGAGCCTGGGCGGTGGCGCCGGAGTCGGCGCCAGTGATGCCCGGGCCGGTGCCGCTGGGGCCCGAAGCGGTGCCGGGGCCGGCACCGGCAGTGCGGGAGGCGGTGCCGTTGGAGCCCGAAGCGCTGCCGGGGGTCCAGCCGTTTTCCAGGGCCCAGCGGGTCATGTTGGGGCCGCTGGAGTAGCGCTCGACGCAGCCGCGGCCGCCGCATTCGCAGCGCTCGCCGTACGGGTCGATGCTCATGTGGCCGACATGTCCGGCGTTTCCGGTGGGGCCCAGCAGCGGGACGCCGTCGATCACCAGGCCGCCGCCGATGCCGGTCGACACGACGACGCCCAGCAGCGAGGCGCAGTCGCGGCCGGCGCCCAGCCAGTGTTCCCCGAGGGCGAAGCACTGCGCGTCGCCCGCCAGCACGGTGGGCAGGCCGGTCAGCTCGCGTACCTCACGACGCAGCGGGAACCCGCGCCAGCTCGGCATGTTGACCGGGCTGACGGTGCCGGCGGCGAGGTCGACCGGGCCCGCGCAGCCGATGCCGGCGGCCAGAGGCGGGGGACCGTCGTCCATCACCTCCTTGATGAGGGCGGTCAGAGCGGACATCACGTCGGAACGCGGCGTCGGCCGGGTGTCGGAACGCAGGATGGAGCCCGCCTCGTCCACCAGTGCGGCGGCGAGCTTGGTCCCTCCGATGTCGATGGCGAGTACGCAGGTCATCGGTTTCCGCGCTGGTCGTCGGGCCGGCGGGAATCGCCAGGGTGCTCCAGGCCGGGCACGGGTCTCGATTTCCCGGCGCGCGGATCATCCAGCCGGTGAGCCGGGATCACGCATCGTGTGGCACGCGGGAAGTCCATCTGGTCCGGGCCTTGCGGGAAGCCGGGCCGTTGCGTGGCTCGCGGGAAGGCCGTCCGTCGTGTGGCGCGCGGGCCGGACGTCCGTCGCGCTCTCGGCCGGAGACGGTGGGCGGGGCCGCTCGGTTCGCGGGGGTGGGCGACGGGCTCCGTGTCGAGGTGTGGGATGGCGCTCTCCCGGGTCGTGAGGGTGGGGGCAGGTGGTTGCTGGGGCATGCGTAACTTTAGGCCCTTCCAAGATCAATGACAACGATGTCAGCATGGGGCTGTGGATAACTCGGGGTGGACTGCCTGGCCTCTGTGGATAACTGGGCGATGGTGGGTGTTGTGCGGCTTCCGTACGGCACGATGCCCCGCCGGTGCGGAGGAGCGGGAGCGGCATGGAAGGATTGCGGCATGAGCGCAGTGAAACTCGATGGCAAGGCCACCGCCGCCAAGATCAAGGAAGACCTCAAGAGGCGGGTCGCCGCGCTCAAGGAACGCGGCATCACCCCGGGCCTGGGCACCGTGCTCGTGGGCGACGACCCCGGCAGCCAGATCTACGTGGCCGGCAAGCACCGTGACTGCGCCGAGGTGGGCATCGCCTCCCTTCGCGTCGACCTGCCCGCCACCGCCGCCCAGGCCGACGTCGAGGCGGCCATCGACGAGCTCAACGCCTCGCCCGCGTGCACCGGCTACATCGTGCAGCTGCCACTGCCCAAGCACCTCGACACGATGGCCCTGCTTGAGCGCATCGACCCGGCGAAGGACGCCGACGGCCTGCACCCGGTCAACCTGGGCCGGCTCGTCCACATGGTCGACGCGCCGCTGCCCTGCACCCCGCACGGCATCGTGCTGCTCCTCCAGGAATACGGCGTGCCGATCAAGGGCGCGGAGGTGGTCGTGGTGGGCCGGGGCATCACCGTGGGGCGTTCGCTGGGGCTGCTGCTGACCCGCCGCAGCGAAAACGCCACCGTGACCCTCTGCCACACCGGCACCCAAGACCTGGCCGCTCACGTGCGCCGCGCCGACATCGTGGTCGCGGCGGCCGGCGTGCCCGAGCTCATCAAGCGCGACATGATCAAGCCGGGGGCGGCGGTGCTCGACGTCGGGGTCTCCCGCGTGGACGGCAAGATCGCCGGTGACGTGGCGCTCGACGTCGAGGAGGTGGCCGGCCACCTCACGCCCAACCCGGGCGGCGTCGGGCCGATGACCCGCGCCCTGCTCCTGTCCAACGTGGTCGAGGCCGCAGAAAACCGCCTCTGACACCCGGGCTGCCATGGCGTTCCGGCGAGCGGGCGCGGCTCAGGGGAGCCGGTCATGAGCGGGTGGCGGAGGTGAGGGAGGACAGGTCGGTCTCGATCTTGGTGGCTGTGGCCAGCAGGGGCGGTAACAGGTCGCGCCGGGCCGCCTGCAAGCTCGTCCGCGTGGCGTGCGTCGACACGTTCACCGCGGCCACCGTCCGCCCCGCTCGATCGCGAATGGGCGCCGCGATCGAGCGCAGCCCCTCCTCCAGCTCCTGGTCCACCATCGCCCACCCGCGCCCCCGCACCTCGTCCAGCTCGGTCCGCAGCGCCGCGGGCAGGACGATGGTGTGGGAGGTGAGACGCCGCAGCTCGGCCCGCCCCAGGTAGGTGTCCAGCGCCTCCGGCGGCAGCGCGGCCAGCAGCACCCGGCCCATCGAGGTGCAGTACGCGGGAAACCGGGTGCCGATGCTGATCGTGACCCGCATGATCCGGGCCGTGGCCACCCGCGCCACGTACACCACGTCCTCCCCGTCGAGCACCGCCACCGAGGCGGATTCGCCCACCTCGGCGGCCAGCCGTTCGAGGTGCGGGTCGGCCACCTCGGGCAGCGACAGGCTGGACAGGTAGGCGTAGCCCAGCTCCAGCACCCGCGGCGTGAGCGCGAACAGCCGCCCGTCGCTGCGCACGTACCCGAGGTCGGTGAGCGTGAGCAGGAACCTTCTGGCCGCGGCCCTGCTGAGCCCGGTCGCGCGGGCGACCTGGCTGAGCGTCAGCTCAGGCTCCGCGGCGCTGAACGCCCGGATCACCGCGAGGCCGCGCGCCAGCGACTGCACGTGATCGACCATGCTGATCCCCCTTGACAGGAGCCGGCAGGAGCGTAGGTTCCGCGATACGGGGCTGTTCGGTCAGAGAATACATGTGCGCATCGCGAACAAGTAGGAGCTCATCATGACGTTCCTGGACCCCAAGGTCTGGACGGGCTCGATCTTCGACGGAAGCTGGACGGTCTCGCGCGCCGGTGACGCGCCCGTGGTCGAGCCCGCGACGGGCGAAGAACTCGGCCGCGCGGGAACGGCGGGCGCCGAGGACGTGGCCGCCGCCGCCCTGCGCGCCAGGCAGGAGCAGCGGGCGTGGGCCGCGACGCCGTACGAGGAGCGGGCCGCGCTGCTGCGGCGCGCCGGGCGGCTGTTCGAGGAGCACGCGCAGGAGATCCAGGACTGGATCGTGCGCGAGTCCGGCGGCGTGCCGGGCAAGGCGGGCTTCGAGACGCACGTGGCTGCGCAGGAGTGCTACGAGGCGGCGGCGCTGGCCTCGCAGCCGCTCGGCGAGGTGCTGCCCACCTCACGCAAGCGGCTCAGCTTCGCGCGCCGGGTGCCGGTCGGCGTCGTGGGGGTGATCGCCCCGTTCAACTTCCCGCTGATCCTCGGCATCAGGTCGGTCGCCCCGGCCCTGGCGCTCGGGAACGCGGTCGTCTTCAAGCCGGACCAGCGCACCGCCGTCTGCGGCGGGTACGCCATCGCCCGCGTCTTCGAGGAGGCCGGACTGCCCCCTGGCCTGCTGCACGTGCTGCCCGGCGGCGCCGAGGCCGGGCAGGCCGTGGTGGCCGACCCGAACATCCCGGTGATCTCGTTCACCGGCTCCACGGCGGCGGGCCGCAAGGTCGGCGAGGCGGGAGCGCGCCTGCTCAAGCGGGTGCACCTGGAGCTGGGCGGCAACTCCGCTCTGGTGATCTTCGACGACGCCGACCTCGGCCTGGCGGCGTCGGCGGGCGCGTGGGCGACGTTCTTCCACCAGGGCCAGATCTGCATGACCTCGGGACGGCACCTCGTGCACGAGGCCGTGGCGGAGGAGTACGTGGAACGCCTGGCCGCCAAGGCCGACGGCCTGCCCGTCGGCGACCCGGCCACGGGACAGGTCGCGCTCGGCCCGCTCATCGACGCCCACCAGCGCGACCGGGTGCACCGGCTGGTCACCGAGAGCGTGGCGGCCGGGGCCCGGCTGGCCACGGGAGGGACGTTCGAGGGGCTGTTCTACCGGCCCACGGTGCTGGCGGAGGTGCCGGTCGCGGCGCCCGCGTACGCGGAGGAGGTGTTCGGGCCGGTGGCGCCGGTGACCACGTTCTCCACCCTGGAGGAGGCGGCGGCCCTGGCGGCCGACTCGGAGTACGGCCTGTCGCTCGGCATCCTGACCAGGGACGTGATGAAGGGCATGGCCCTAGCGGACCTGGTGCCGACGGGCATCGTGCACATCAACGACCAGACGGTGGACGACGAGGCGGTGGCTCCCTTCGGCGGGGTGGGGGCGTCGGGGACGGGGAGCAGGTTCGGCGGGACGGGGGCCAACGTGGACGCCTTCACCGAGACGCAGTGGGTCACGATGCAGGGCGACATCGCGGCCTACCCGTTCTGATCAGCACGATCCGCCAGGGGTCACCGGTTGTCACCGGTTGCGGTAGCGGTCGGTGGCCTCCCTGGTCGCGCGGATGGCGGCGTCGGCCGTCTCGTAGCGCCGCTGCGCCAGCCCCACGAAGATGCAGTCCACGATCAGCAGCTGGCTGATCCGGCTGGCCAGCGCCCCGGGCCTGAAGGCGGTCTCTCGCCCCGCGGACACCAGCGTGTGATCGGCCAGCTCGGCCAGCGTGGAGCGCGGGTTGTTGGTGATCCCCACGATCAGCGCGCCCGCCTCGGCCGCGGTCCTAGCCGGCACCAGCACGTCGGGGGTCTCGCCGCTGCAGCTGATCGCCACCGCCACGTCGCCGTCGTGCAGCAGCGCCGCGCTGGTCAGCGCTAGGTGGGCGTCGCTGAACGGATGGCTGGACAGGCCGATGCGCAGCAGCTTCTGCGACATGTCGGTGGCCACCAGCCCCGAGGCCGCCACGCCGTACACGTCCACCCGCCGCGCCTCGGAGATCGCCTTCACCACCTCCCCGAGCCGGTCGGGGTCGAGCTGGGCGGCGGTGTCGGCCAGCGCCTCCGACTCCGCCCGCGCGACCTTGGCGATCACGTCCGTGAGCGGGTCGTCGGGCGCGAGGTCGCCGGGCACCAGCCGTTCCGGCTCCTTGGCCACGGCGGCGGCCAGCGCGAAGCGCATCTGCGAGTACCCGGCGAAGCCGAGCGCCCGCGCCGTGCGCACGATGGTCGCCTCGCTCGTTCCCGACACCGCGCTGAACTCGGTGATCGTGCTGCGCACGACCAGCCCGGGATCGTCGAGGATGAGGCGGGCGATCGACTGCGCGGCCGGGGTCAGCGAGGGCAGCACGGCGCGTACGGCCGCGACGGGGTTCGCGGGCTCGGTGCTCAACGCAGCAGCCATTCCGCGGCGGCCTGCGCCGAGACCCGGGAGATGCCGTGCGTGGCGACGTGGGTCGCGCCCTCGGGGGCGGCGGCGATGCCGGTGTCCACCACGATCGCGCCGGGCCGCAGCGCGAGGGCCTTGGCCACGGTGTCGCGCACCCAGGCGTGCCGGGCCGCGTCGTGCGCCACCAGCACCACCGGCCGCTCGTCGAACGCGGGCAGCTCGCCCTCCTGCTCCATCTGCACTCGTTCGGTGCCGGGCAGCAGGGACGTCAGCGCGGCGGTGATGCCGGTCGGCGTGGCGGGGTCCACGGCCTTGCTGAAGCGGGTGTTGATCTCGACGACCAGGGGGCCGCGGTCGAGCGTGGCGCTGCCCTGGGTGGTCAGCGCCGCGCGGGCGGCACGCAGGCCCACACCCTCGTCGACGTCGTCGTGGACCTCCTGGCGCAGCGCGGACTGGGCGGCGTACCAGCCGGCCAGGGCGCGGACCCGCTCGGCCGCCTGGGCCAGCCGCTCCTCGGGGAGCGTGCCGTTCCTTACCGCCGTGACGATCGCGTCGCGGATCTCGTGCAGGCTGTCCTCGGTCGACAGTCCCACGCAGATGGCGTCCACGCCCGCGCCGAGCGCCCGCACCGCGATCTCGCCGGGGCCGAACATGGCGGCCACCGCCCGCATCTCGATCGCGTCGGTGACGAGCATCCCGTCGAAGCCGAGCTCGCCCCTCAGGAGCTCGGTCATGGCGGTACGGCTCAGCGTCGCCGGCAGCGACGGATCGAGCGCGGGGATGAGCAGGTGGCCGGACATGATCGAACGCACCCCGGCGTCGATCGCGGCCCGGAACGGCGGCAGGTCGCGCTCGGCGAGCACCTCGCGCGAGGCGTGCACGGTCGGCAGAGCCAGATGGGAGTCGGTGATCGTGTCGCCATGGCCGGGGAAGTGCTTGGCGCACGCGGCCACGCCCGCGCCCTGGACGCCGTTGACGTAGGCGACCGTGTGCCGGGCGACCAGCTCCGGCGTCGGCCCGAACGAGCGCACGCCGATCACGGGGTTGGCCGGGTTGGCGTTCACGTCGGCGGAGGGCGCGTAGTTGAGGGTGATGTCGAGATCTGCGAGCATCCTGCCGATCTGGCGGCCCACCCGCTCGGTCAGCTTCACGTCGTCCACCACGCCGAGGGCCCGGTTTCCGGGGAAGGAGCTGCCGGCCATGACCTCAAGCCGGGTGACCGCGCCGCCCTCCTCGTCTATGGAGACGACGGTGTCGGGGTTCTCGGCGCGGAAATCCCTGATCAGCCGGTCGTCGATGGCGTTGCGGGCGAACAGCACCACGCCGCCCAGACCCTCGCCCAGCGCCCGGCGGAGCCAGTCGGGGGCGGAGGTTCCCTCGTACCCCGGATGCAGCACCGTCATCGCCAGTCTGTACAGGTCACCGCTCATCGGCATTTTCCTTCACAGTTGTTGATCTGAAGGTAATTTTCTGTCATCGTCGCCTTCGATACAACCACTTCCGAGAGGCCACCCCCCATGCCCAGCAGAAGAACTCTCCTGAAGGGTCTCGCCCTCGCCGCCGCCGCCTCGGCCGTTCCGCTGCCCGCCTTCGCGGAAGCGGGCTACGTTCCGCCGTTACGGCAGATGCGCGGCATGTGGATCGCGTCCGTGGTCAACATCAACTGGCCGTCGAAGCCCGGCCTCAGCGCCGACGAGCAGAAGGCCGAATATCTCGCCTGGCTGGACGTGGCCGTACAGCGCAAGCTCAACTCGGTGTTCGTGCAGATCAGGCCGACCGCCGACGCGTTCTGGCCGTCACCGTACGAGCCGTGGTCGCAGTATCTGACCGGCACCCAGGGGCAGGACCCCGGCTACGACCCGCTCGCCTTCGCCGTGGCCGAGACGCACAAGCGCGGCCTGGCCTTCCACGCCTGGTTCAACCCGTACCGCGTGTCGATGCAGGCCGACCCGGCCAAGCTGCACCCCGACCACCCCGGCCGCAAGAATCCCGACTGGATCCTGCCGTTCGGCGGCAAGCTCTACTACAACCCGGGCATGCCCGAGGTGCGCAAGTTCTGCCAGGACGCGATGCTCGACGCGGTCACCCGCTACGACATCGACGGCCTGCACTTCGACGACTACTTCTACCCGACCAGCACCACCGACTTCGACGACGCCGAGGAGTTCGCCAAGTACGGCGCCGGCTTCCCCGATCTGGCCGCCTGGCGGCGCAACAACGTCGATCTCATGGTCCAGGAGATGCAGCAGCGCGTGCGCGCGGCCAAGCCCGAGATCGCCTGGGGCATCAGCCCGTCGGGCATCTGGCGGAACAAGGCCACCGACCCGCTCGGCTCCGAGACCAACGGCGGGCAGTCCTACGACAACCTGCACGCCGACACCCGCGGCTGGGTCAAGAAGGGCTGGCTGGACTACATCGCGCCGCAGCTCTACTGGTACATCGGGCAGCCGCCGGCCGACTACTCCAAGCTGGTGCCGTGGTGGTCGGACGTGGCGAGCGGCACGAAGACGCTGCTGTGGATCGGGCAGGCGGCGTACAAGGCGGGCGATCCCGCCCAGGCGGCCGAGTGGCAGGCGCCGGACGAGCTGTCCAGGCACCTGACGCTCAACCGCGCGCACCCCGAGATCGGCGGCGACATCTGGTACAACGCCAACGACGTCAAGGTCGACCGGCTCGCCTCCATCTCCACCGCGGTCGGCGACCACTACCAGCGGCCCGCGCTCGCGCCCGTCCTGCCCAGGCTGGCCAGGGGAGAGGCGCCCAGGCGGCCGGTGCTGGCCTACGCGCTGCGCCGCCACGGCGGCGGGGTCGAGATTCGGGCGGTGGCGACGGGCAGGGACGAGCCGTTCCTGTACGCCGTCTTCCGCTTCGACCGGCCCGCGGGCAGCAGGGCGTTCGACGACGCCCGCGACCTGGTCGCCGTCGTGCCCGGTGACCGGCAGTTGCGCTGGACCGACCCCGAGGGCAGGCGCGGCCACCACTACTACGTGGTCGCGGTGGACCGGGCCAACAGGACCAGCAAGCCGAGCAACGGCTTCAGGGTCATCTGACCGATCGGTTCGCGTGCACCCCGACCCGATCCGCGAACCGGTCTGAGGGAACGCTGCGCCCGCTCGCGTCGCCGGTCAGGTGCCGACCGGCGACGAGCCCGGCGGGCGTCCTCCAGGGACGCTCGCCGGCGCTCGTGAACGTGCCCGCGGGCACGGTGGACGCTCAGGTTCCGATGCTGCCGGAACCCCTCGCCGAAGCCCCGGTCGCGATCCGGTCCCTAAGAAGCCCTGCGCCCGGCGGCCGACGGCTGCTCGGTCGAAGCTCCCGACGACCTCTGCGGCGGAACCACGGGGGTCGGACGCACCAGACCGAGCGCGACGACCTCATTGGCCAGTCGAGTGCGCCGGTTGGTGCCTTCGGGAATCCTGAACTTCTGGTAGAGCCGCAGCAGATGCTGTTTCACCGCGGCTTCGGTCACGACCAGGTCGTCGGCGATCTCACGTGCCGTCGCCGGAGCGACGAACGCCTCGTCGGACAGCGCCGGCCGGCAGAGCGAGGTCAGCACGTCGACCTCACGCCTGGTCAGCTCGGGCGCGGCCGCTCTGCGCAGCTCGACCTCAGGGGTGAAGTCCTCTCGGGGGACTCCACCGATGCGACCCCGGGCCGCGCCGAAGGAGACGACGTCGCCGTCGTCAAGGACCCTCCGGGCGATCGGCCTGCCATTCACCCGCGTGCCGTTCCTGGACAGCCCCAGGTCCACGACATACAGGTAGGGTCCTCGTCTGACGAACTCGGCATGGAGTCGAGACACGCTGGGATCGGTGAGCCGGATGTCGACACCGCGGCCCCTCCCCACAGTCGTGATCTCGGGGCGCAACGGGACCACCTCGCCAGTGTCCTCGATGCGTATGAACGGCCCCTCCACGGCAGTTCCTCCCCAGGTAGCCCGCCGTAACTATTACTACAGCTCCGGCTTACCCAAACGAGGGGATGCGGAATCTCCTTTGCCGAAAGGAGAATCCCACGTGAAATTGGTCTGGACCTCTGCAGTCGGTTTTGCCTGCTCACGGGTAGACTTCGGGCGGAGATAAGCGGAGGAAACACTCATGGCGGACAAGCCCACGAAAGGTCTGGCCGATGTCGTAGCGGCGTCCACCGCGCTGAGCGACATCGACGGAAAGGCCGGCCGGCTCTTCTACCGTGGATACGACATCCACGACCTGGCCGGCCGCGCGACGTTCGAGGAGACCGCACACCTGCTCCAGCGTGGCAAGCTGCCCACCCGAGCCGAGCTCGACGCGTACAGCGCGGAGCTGGCGAGCGGCCGGGAGCTGGGCGCCCTGGTGTCCGCGAACATCGCCGAAATCGCCGAGAAACAGAAACCCATGGAGGCGTTGCGCTCGCTGGTCTCCCTGTCGGCCGCCGACGATCCCGACAAGGACGACATCTCCCCTGAGGCGAACCTGCGCAAGGCCGCACGCCTGGTGGCCCAGCAACCCCTGCTCGTCGCCCGCTACCACGCCGCCCGTACGGGAACGGAGGCCCCCGAGGCCGACCCGTCGCTGAGCATCGCCGCGAACTTCCTGCTCCAGGTCACCGGCCGCACCCCGGGCCCGCGCGAGGTCGAGATCTTCGACGAGTGCCTGGTCCTGCACGCCGACCACACGATGAACGCCTCCACGTTCGCCGCCCGCGTCTGCGCCGCGACCCTGTCGGACATGCACTCCGCCATCGTCGCCGCCATCGGCACCCTCAAGGGCCCGCTGCACGGCGGGGCGAACGAGCAGGTCATGAAGACGCTGGAGTCGCTGTCGCCCGGAGGCGTGGCCCAGGCCGTACGCGACAAGCTCGCCGCCGGCGAGAAGATCATGGGCTTCGGGCACCGCGTCTACAGGACCGAGGACCCCCGCGCCACGCACCTGCGCCGGATGTCGGCCGAACTGGCCGAGTCGACCGGGGACGACACCTACTACCGGATGTCGAAGGAGATGGAGGAGGTCGTCCTGGAGACGAAGGGCCTCTATCCGAACGTCGACTTCTTCGCCGCCTCGGTCTATCACTACCTCGGCATACCGACCGACCTGTTCACTCCGGTATTCTCCATCAGCCGCATGTCGGGGTGGACGGCTCATGTCATCGAGCAGCACGCCGACAATCGGTTGATCCGCCCTGACAGCGAGTACATCGGTGAGACGGACCAGAAGTGGAAGCCGATAGAAGAGCGATGAGCAGCGGGCAGGACAGCGCGGGAACGCCGACGCCGCCCCGCCGCGAGCATGACCCTGAGCAGGTGTGTTGAGCCAGAACGGGACCGAACGCGAAAGCTGGGGGCCGTACCCGCTGATCCTGGCGGGTGCGGCTGTCGGCGTGCTGGTGATCTTCGTCGCGAATCCGCGCTGGGGCGGGTTCGCGCTGGGCGCCGTCATCATGGTCGCCGCCGCGCTGCGCTTCGCCGGCTACGGCGGGCAGCTCGCGCTGCGGAGCAGGAAGGTCGACGTCATCACGCTGTCCGTCTTTGGATTCGTGCTGGTGCTGACCTCACTCCTGCTTTACAACAACGAGCTCAAGGCGCTCATCCAGTCCCTTTTCGCCCCGTGACCGGACGGTCCGATAGCCTCAACGCATCCATTCATTGAAGGGGAACCATTCGCATGCCCAAGATCAAGGTGGAGAATCCCGTCGTCGAGCTTGACGGCGACGAGATGACCCGGATCATCTGGCAGTTCATCAAGGACCAGCTGATCCTTCCCTACCTCGACGTTGACCTGAAGTACTACGACCTCGGTATCGAACACCGGGACGCGACGGACGACCAGGTCACCATCGACGCCGCGAACGCCATCAAGAAGTACGGCGTCGGTGTGAAGTGCGCCACCATCACCCCGGACGAGGCGCGCGTCGAGGAGTTCGGCCTCAAGAAGATGTGGCGATCCCCCAACGGGACCATCCGCAACATCCTCGGCGGCGTCATCTTCCGCGAGCCGATCATCATGTCGAACGTGCCGCGGCTCGTCCCCGGCTGGACCAAGCCGATCGTCGTCGGCCGTCACGCCTTCGGCGACCAGTACCGCGCCACCGACCTGAAGATCCCCGGTGAGGGCACGCTGACCCTGACGTACACGCCGAAGGACGGCTCCGAGCCGATCGAGCTCGACGTGTACGACTTCCCCGGCTCCGGCGTCGCGATGGCGATGTACAACCTGGACGAGTCGATCCGCGACTTCGCCCGCGCCTCCATGCGCTACGGCCTCAACCGCGGCTACCCGGTCTACCTCTCCACGAAGAACACGATCCTGAAGGCGTACGACGGCCGCTTCAAGGACATCTTCGCCGAGGTCTTCGAGTCCGAGTTCAAGGACGAGTTCGACAAGGCCGGCCTCACCTACGAGCACCGCCTCATCGACGACATGGTCGCGGCGGCGCTGAAGTGGGAGGGCGGTTACGTCTGGGCCGCCAAGAACTACGACGGCGACGTGCAGTCCGACACGGTCGCGCAGGGCTTCGGCTCGCTCGGCCTGATGACCTCGGTCCTGATGACCCCCGACGGCCAGACCGTCGAGGCCGAGGCCGCCCACGGCACCGTGACCCGCCACTACCGCCAGCACCAGCAGGGCAAGCCCACCTCCACCAACCCGATCGCCTCGATCTTCGCATGGACGCGTGGCCTGGCCCACCGCGGCAAGCTCGACAACACCCCCGCGGTGACCGAGTTCGCCGACAAGCTGGAGCAGGTCTGCGTCGAGACCGTCGAGAGCGGTCAGATGACCAAGGACCTGGCGCTCCTGGTCGGCGGCGACGCCAAGTGGCTCACCACCCAGGACTTCCTGGCGGCCCTGGACGAGAACCTCAAGAAGAAGATGTCCGCCTGAATGCCGAAAACGGCCTCCACCTGCAGTTGTGCTGCACGGTAGGGGCCGTTTCGCATTTTTCTGCCGCTGCTGACCTATATGCTCCTGCGCCATGTCAACATCATCTTCGTCGCTCGACATGGCCTTCGCCCTGGTGCGGGAGGGCCGGTTGGTCGACGCCGAGCAGGTCATGGTGCGCGAACTCCAGGACGTCACGCGCACGTACGGCGCCGGCAGCCCCGAGTGGGCGTCGGTGCAGTGTGATCTCGGTAACGTCCTGCTCAACTCGGACCAGCCGGCCAGAGCGGTCGATTGTTACCGGGCCGCCTGTTCCGGTCCGATGCCTGATGATCCGGAGGCGCACAAGGACCGCCTGACGTACCGGATGAACCTCGGCATGGTGCTCGGCAGGTTGGGGCGCCTCGACGAGGCGGAGACGGAACTGCGCGCCAACGCGCAGGAGCGGCTCGCCTTCTACGGCCGCGAGCACCCGGGTTACGCGTTCGGTCTTGAGCCGCTGGCGGATGTGCAGCTCAGGCGCGGCGACCTGCGCGCGGCCCGCGAGAGCGTGGAGGAGGCGATCCAGAACTTCTGGCGCGGCGGTCACGAGCGGCTCGCCACCGCGCTGGCGCTGCGGGCCACGATCGTGACGACCGCCGGCGGCGACGAGCCCGCCTTCGTCACGCTGGAGCAGCTGCCGGACGAGGTCGTCGAGAACGTGGCGCTGGCCGTGCTCAACCGGACCGGCGAGCATCCGGAGACCGACGGCGCCGTGCTGTCCCTGCTGGCCGAGGCCATGGAAGCCCGCCTGGGCCCGGACCACCAGGCGACGCTCAACGCGCTCTCCCAACTGGCCAACCACGGCCGGGACGACCACGGCGTGGACCGCGTCGCGGCGATCAGGAAGGTGCTCGCCTCCTACCACCGGCAGGGCATGCGTGAGGAGGCGCTCATGGCCGAGCTCGGCCTGGCGATGGCGCAGAGCGATGCCGGTGACCTCGACGGCGCGCTCCGCACGTATGCCGAGGCTCTGGTCCGGGCGCAGAGCCTGGGCCGGGCCGATCTGGTCTCCCAGGTGTTACGGAACTGGGGGCTGGCGCTGTCTGAGGCGGAGCTGCCGGACGAGGCGGAGCGGTGCCTGCGCGAGGCGCTGTCCGCCGCGCAGGACAGCGGCGACCCGGAGACGCTGGGGCGCGTACGCATCGCGCTCGGCCTGTTCCTCCAGCACCAGGAGCGGCTGGAGGAGGCCCGTCCGATCGTGGAGGCCGGGCTGAGCACGCTCGACGTGGCGCATCCCGACGCGCTCGTGGGGCGCGGCCACCTGGGGGCCATCATGGAGGGCCGCTCGTGTGGCTGCGGCGACATGCCCGAGGTGATCGCCGCGGCGTTCAGGGAGTTCGTCCTCGGCAGGCTGCCGCAGGACCTGCTCGCCGACCTCGACGTGACCGTCAAGGAGGGCGACTTCGCGGTCAACGTGCACCTGCGCAGGGAGCCGGCCGAGGACGAGCTGGAGGAGCTCGACCGGGTGATGCAGGCCGCCACCGCCGAGTTCCGCCGGCGCGTCGCCGAGAGGTGACGTGACGCCGGGGAAGGGCGCCCCGGGCCTTTTCCCATGTCTTGACGCTACGGCAGGCGTGCCGTAGTTGATCAGTTGGGTATGAGGCACCTCACAACAGTCGTGCGCGTCTCGGGGGGTTCGGATGCGACTGCGTATTTTGAGTGGGCTAGGGGTGCTCGCGGCCGCCGCAATCCTGACGGGGTGCGACTCGGAGCCGGAGACCGCCAAGCTGCCCGACACCAAGGCACAGGCCGCGGCCAAGCTCAAGGCCGGCAAGGCAGCCAAGGTGAAGGCCGCCGCGGCGGTCAGGGCGAACGAGCTGGGGCAGATCCCGGTGCTGATGTGGCACCGCATCGTGCCGAAGCCGCAGACCACGGACGACCGGTCGCCGGCGCAGTTCAGGGCGGATCTGGAGCGGCTGGTCAGAGAGGACTACGTGCCGATCACCGCCGCCGAGCTGGCGGCCGGGAAGATCGACATCCCGGCGGGCAAGCACCCCGTGGTGCTGACGTTCGACGACTCCTCGCCCTCCCAGCTCACCCTGAACGAGATGGGCGAGCCGCAGAAGGACACCGCGGTCGCGATCCTACGGGAGGTGGCCGCCAAGCATCCGGGCTGGAAGCCGAAGGCGACGTTCTACGTGACGCGCGACATGTTCGGCAAGACCGTGCGTGAGGAGCAGGCCCAGGCGCTGCTCTGGCTCAAGGACAACGGCTTCGACATCGGCAACCACACGCGCGACCACCTCAACCTGCGCGGACGCTCGAAGCAGGAGGTCGAGGAGCAGATCGGGACGATCGGCAAGACGATCAGCTCGCTGGCCTACCTGAACCCGACCACGATCGCGCTGCCCTACGGCAACCAGCCGAGCAAGAAGGAATGGGCGCTGAAGGGCAAGCAGTACCACCACCAGGGCGCGTTCCTGGCCGGGTACACGCCGGCGCCGGCGCCGTTCAGCAAGTCGTACGACGCGGCGGGCATCCCGCGGATCAAGGCCATGGAGAAGAAGGGCGACTGCGCCCAGTTCTGCTCGGAGGCCTGGCTCGACTGGCTCAAGAAGAACCCGGACATGCGCTACACCTCCGACGGTGACGTGAGCACGGTGGCCTATCCGAAGTACAAGGCGCCGTACCTGCGCAAGTCGTTCACCACCTGGAGCCTGCCCTACTGACCGGGATCAGGATCTGGTGGTGAACGTCACGCCCGCGCGGTGCAGGCGCTCGATGAGGGGCCGGCCCATGGCGGAGGCCGTCGTGAGCTGGCCCGCCCGCGCGGGCACGTCGTCGAAGGCGAGGCAGAGGGCCGACTCGGCGAACATCTTGGCCGTCTCGTCGTAGCCGGGGTCGCCGCCCGCCACCTGCGTGATCACGCGTTCGCCGCCGCCCTCGCCCAGGAACGTGACCTTGAACCAGCTCCTGGCCCGCCGCTCGGCCGAAGGGCCCTCGCCGGGCTTCAGGCGGGCCTGGACGCGGTCGCGTACCGGCGGGACCTGGGCGAGCGCGGCGAACGCGCTCGCGCCCGCCACCGTGGCCACGGCGGCGGGCAGGGTCCTGACCGCGTAGTGCTGCCGGTAGGTGAAGTCGGGGCCGTAGCGGTCGAGCAGCCGGGCGGAGTAGCCGACGATGAGCGGATCGATGGTCGGCATCGGCAGCGCCCAGCCGCCGACGTAGCGCAGGCCGCCCGGCAGGGCGCTCACCCGGCGGCCCGGTGGCCTGGGCTCGGCGGCGCGGCGCAGGGCGCCCGCCCGCGCGGCCTGACCGGCCCGGCCGAGCACGGACAGGGCGCTGGCCAGCGTGCCGCCCGACGGCCGCCCGTTGCCGCGCAGGAAGCCGCTGACCTTGAGCGGGACGCCCTCGGGGAGCAGGCCGACGGTGTGCAGGACACCGAGGTCGTACGGGATCGAGTCGAAGCCGCAGGCGTGCACGAGCTTCGCGCCGCTCATGACCGCCCGCTCGTGGTGGCGCACGTACATGCGGTCCACGAACTCCGATTCGCCCGTGAGGTCCAGATAGTGCGTGCCGGCGTCGGCGCAGGCGGCGACGAGCGGCTCGCCGTGCACGACGTACGGGCCGACCGTGCTCGCCACGACGCGCGTCCGCCGGGCGAGCTCCGCCAGCGAGGCCGGGTCGGTGGCGTCGGCGCGCAGGATGGGCGCGTCGATCCCGAGCCGCTCCAGCTTGGCCGGGTCACGCCCGGCCAGCGCCCACCGGGCGCCCGGCGGGGCGGCCCGCGCGAGGTAGCGGGCGGTCAGCTCGCCGGTGAATCCGCTCGCGCCGAAGAGCACGATGTCGTACGGGCGCTCGTCCATGATCCCGAGGCTGGTCGAGAAGCGGGCCGGACGCAAGGGCTTGCTTACCCATGCTTGCGGAATCGCGGGAAAAGTTTCCTTCGTTCCTGCGAAAATGACGAAGCCGTGCGCGAAAGAGTCGAAGCCGTGACGTCACGAAGCATTAACGGATCCCTGTGAAGTTGCTGAGCGTCGTAAAGTTTGCGTCGATGGGGTTCAGTACACGTGGGGATGACGAATGCCGCAGATCTCGCCGCTGGTCGCCGGCGATCCCACCGAGCTGGGGTCCTTCCGGCTGTCCGGGCGGATCGGGGAGGGCGGCCAGGGCATCGTCTACCTGGGCGTCGACGACAAGGGCGAGCGGGCCGCGATCAAGCTGCTGCACGTCAAGTTCAGCGGTGACACCATCGCCAGGTCGAGGTTCGCCAGGGAGCTGAAGGCGGCGCAGCGGGTGGCGTCGTTCTGCACGGCCCGGGTGATGGAGGCCGATCTCGACGGCGACACGCCGTACATCGCCAGCGAGTACATCGACGGCCGGCCCCTGCGCGAGATCATCGAGGAGGACGGCCCGCTCACCGGCACCGTGCTCGACCGGCTGGCCATCGGCACCGCCACCGCGCTCACGGCGATCCACCACGCCTCGATCGTCCACCGCGACTTCAAGCCCGACAACGTGCTGATCGCCGCCGACGGGCCGCGCGTGGTCGACTTCGGCATCGCCCGGATCATCGACTCCACCGGCACGATCACCAGCCGCGCGATCGGCACCCCCGCCTACATGGCGCCCGAGCAGATCGCCGGCGACGACATCGGGCCCTACACCGACGTGTTCTCCTGGGGCGCCACCATCGCCTTCGCGGCGACCGGGGAGGTGGCCTTCGAGGGCAAGTCCATCGCGATGGTGCTCAACCGGATCCTCAACCACGAGGTCGACGTCGGCATGATGCACGAGCCGCTGCAGAGCGTGGTGCGCTCGGCGCTGGCGAAGTCGCCGGCTGAACGCCCCTCCGCCGACCAGATCCTGCTGCGGCTGCTCGGCCAGGCGTCCACCGTCGGGGCCTCCACGGCGGTGCTGACCCGGGGCGTGCAGGTGGCCAGCGACGACACCACGCCGTTCACCAGGGTGTCGGCCGGCTCGATCACGGAGCAGCCGGGCCGCCAGGGCACCGTGGCGCCGCCGTCCCAGACCGGTGCGGGTGCGGCGCCGTCGTCCACGAGCGGCGGACCCGTGCCGCACGCCCAGGCCCGTGGCGGGCTGTCCCAGCTGACCACGCACGGCTCACCGGCGCAGCAGCAGGAGCACCGCACGACCGGGCAGACGGGATCGGCTCCGCTCACCGGACCCTCGGGGCAGGTGGGCGCGCCGTACGCCGGCCCCGCGCCGCAGGACGGAGGCGGGCCGCCGTACCCGATGGCCGAGCCCGCCGGGCCCGAGCGCAGCCGGCGGGCGCGGGTGTGGCTGGGTGTGCTCACCGCGCTCGCGCTGCTGGCCGCCGCCGCGATCGCGCTGGTCATGAACGGCTGGAGCCCTCTGGCCTTCACCGGCGACACGACCCCGGAGCGCACGTCCAACACGGGCTCCGGCTCCGGCCTGTCCTCGGTCGTGGACAAGGTGGCCCAGACCGGGAAGATCGTCATCGGCGTCAAGGGCGACCTGCCGGGCGTCGGGCTGCAGAACGGCGACGCCTTCCAGGGCTTCGACGTCGAGATCGCCAAACGCCTGGCGACGGGGTTGGGGGCCAGGCAGACGACGTTCGTCAGGGTCGGACGCGACGACCGCGCGTCGTCGCTGGCCGACGGCGGGACCGACCTCATCGTCGCCACCTACTCGATCGACAAGAGCGACACCCAGTTCGCCGGCCCCTACTACCTCGCCCACCAGGACCTCCTCGTGCACGCGGGCGCCGGGATCGACGAGCTCGGCGATCTGAAGGGCAAGCGCATCTGCGCGCCCAACAGCCCGTCGGTCGGCGCCGTCCAGGACCGGGTGAAGGTCGTGCCGGTGGTGGCCAGCGACTACGCCGCCTGCATGGACCTGCTCAGGAGCGGGAAGGTCGACGCGGTGCCCGGTGACGACCTGATCCTGGCCGGCTTCGCGGCCAGGGAGAACCTGCGGTACAAGATCCTCGGCGCGAAGCTGACCAACGAGCGCTACGCCGTCGGGATCAGGGACGGCGACGTGAAGACCTGCAAGGCGGTGAAGGCGGTGATCGCCGACCTCTACGCCAAGGGCGTGGTCGGGCAGCTCCTGACCAGCCATTTCGGAAAGGTCGAGTTCAAAGCGGAGCTGAAAGTGCCCGCGATGGAAACCTGCTGATGACGAGCGGGTAACATCCCCAACGTCAATGAATCACGCTGCGAGTTAGGGGAAGGCCATGGCGTCGTCAGCCACTGCGCCCGTCAAGGTACCGGTCAAGGTGACAGTCACCGGAGCCGCCGGCCAGATCGGCTACGCACTGCTTTTCCGCATCGCGTCGGGGCAGCTGCTCGGCGCCGACGTGCCGGTCAAGCTCAGCCTGCTGGAGATCCCCGCGGCGGTGAAGGCGGCCGAGGGCACCGCGATGGAGCTGGACGACTGCGCGTTCCCGCTGCTGTCCGGGATCGAGATCACCGACGACCCGAACGTCGCGTTCAACGGCGCGAACGTCGCCCTGCTGGTCGGCGCCATGCCGCGTAAGGCCGGCATGGAGCGCGGCGACCTGCTCGGCGCCAACGGCGGCATCTTCGGCCCGCAGGGCAAGGCGATCAACGAGCACGCCGCCGACGACATCAAGGTCCTGGTCGTGGGCAACCCGGCCAACACCAACGCGCTCATCGCCCAGAAGAACGCGCCCGACGTGCCGGCCGACCGCTTCACCGCGATGACCAGGCTCGACCACAACCGCGCGCTGTCGCAGCTGGCGGCCAAGCTCCAGGTGCCGGTCACCGAGATCAAGAAGATGACGATCTGGGGCAACCACTCCGCCACCCAATACCCCGACCTGTTCCACGCCGAGGTGGGCGGCAAGGTCGCGGCCGAGCAGGTCGAGTCCGAGTGGCTGAGCGGCACGTTCATCCCGACGGTGGCCAAGCGCGGCGCCGCCATCATCGAGGCCCGCGGCGCCTCGTCGGCCGCCTCGGCCGCCAACGCCGCGATCGACCACGTCTACGACTGGGTCAACGGCACCGAGTGGACCTCCGCCGCCGTGGTCTCCGACGGCTCCTACGGCGTGCCGGAGGGCCTCATCTCGTCCTTCCCCGTCAGGGCGGCGGGCGGCAAGTTCGAGATCATCCAGGGCCTCGACATCGACGCCTTCTCCCGCGAGCGCATCGACGCCAGCGTGCGCGAGCTGGAGGAGGAGCGTCAGGCGGTCAAGGAGCTGGGCCTTATTTGAGCGGTCCCCACGTTCCATCGAGCGCGCGCGTCCCGTCGGCGGGGGCGCGCGCGTTCTGCTGTACCTGCTGTACGGCGGGTCGGCCCGGCAGTGCGGGCGCCGTTCATCCGGGGCTCGCCTCGTCGCAGGGCCACGGCAGGATCGCCGCGGCGGACTGGGGGGTGGCGAAGATCACGCCGGCCGCGGCCAGGAGGCTGGCGGCCACGATGAGCCCGCCGAAGATCAGCTTCGTGACCCTTGGTGAAAAGCTCCTCACATTTCGATATCACAGCACACATTGCCCCGCCGTATGGCTCATTTCCCGGAAAGCGCTCCCCAGGCGTCGGAGACGATGTCGCGCAGCGACGCCCGTTCGGGCTTCCAGCCCAGCTCACGCTGGATCCGCGCGGACGAGGCGACCAGGACGGCCGGATCGCCGGCGCGCCGCTCGCCCACGACGGCCGGGATCTCGTGCCCGGTGACCTCGCGGCAGACCGAGATCACCTCCTGCACGGAGAAGCCGGTGCCGTTGCCCAGGTTGTAGATCCGGTGCTCGCCGGGCGTGATCGCCCCGAGCGCCAGCAGGTGGGCCCTGGCCAGGTCGGACACGTGGACGTAGTCGCGCACGCAGGTGCCGTCGGGCGTCGGGTAGTCGGTGCCGAACACGCTCACCGATTCGCGCTCGCCGGTCGCGACCTTGAGCACGTTGGGGATGAGGTGGGTCTCGACGGCGTGCCGCTCGCGGAAGCGGTCGTAGGCGCCCGCCACGTTGAAGTAGCGCAGGCTCACCGCGCCCAGCCCGCGCAGCCCCGCGTAGGCGCTCAGGGCCGTGTCCACGGCCAGTTTCGAGGCGCCGTAGGGGTTGGTCGGGCGCGTCGGGTCGTCCTCCTCGATCGGGGAGCGCTCGGGCTCGCCGTACGTGGCCGCCGTCGAGGAGAACACGATCGAGCCCACGCCCGCGTCGCGCATGGCGTCGAGCAGCGCCAGCGTGCCGCCCAGGTTGTTGGCCCAGTAGAGCCCCGGCTTCTGCACCGACTCGCCGACCAGCGACTTGGCCGCGAAGTGCAGCACCGCGTCCACGCCGGCGAGCGCGGGCCCGGCCTCGTGGATGCCGGCCCGGACGAACCTGGCGCCCTCCGGGACCGCGTCCTCGTGCCCGGTCGACAGGTCGTCGAGCACGGTCACCTCGTGTCCCGCCTCGACGAGCTGCGCGGCGACGACACTGCCGACATATCCGGCACCACCGGTGACCAGCAGCCTCATGTTCACTCCTGTTCAAATATGTTTGATTTTGTACGGCTTGCCGTTCAGCATACGCGGGAAACCCGGCGAGTACGCTGCCAACCACCATGTTTGACACCGTCGCGGCCAACATCGCCCTGGTCCTGCTCTTCATCCTGATCGGGGGCTTCTTCGCCGCCGCAGAAATCGCCATGGTCTCCCTGCGTGACAGTCAGGTCCGCAAGCTCTCGCAGCGCGGGCGCAGGGGCGAGCGCGTGGCCAAGCTCGCCCGCGATCCCAACCGGTTCCTGTCGGCCGTGCAGATCGGCGTGACCGTGGCCACCATGCTGTCGGCCGCGTTCGGCGCCGACCGGCTGGCCGCGCAGCTCGTCCCCGTGCTGACGGGCTGGCGCGTGCCCGAGGCCGTGGCGCCCGTCCTGGCGCTGGTGCTGGTGACGCTGGCCATCTCGTACGCGTCGCTGGTCCTCGGCGAGCTGGCGCCCAAGCGGCTGGCCCTGCAACGGGCGGAGGGCCTGTCCCTGTACGTGGCGCCCTTCCTCGACCGGATCGCCTCACTGTCGCGCCCGATCATCTGGATGTTGTCGAAGTCCACCGACGGCGTGGTCAAACTGCTCGGCGGCAATCCGAACGCCGACCGGGAGGAGGTCACCACCGAGGAACTGCGTGACATGGTGGTCGGGCACACCGACCTGACCGCCGACGAGCGCAAGCTCATCGGTGAGGTGTTCGCCGCCGGCAAGCGGCAACTGCGCGAGGTGATGCTGCCGCGCACGGAGGTCGAGTTCATGGAGGCCGACACGCCGCTGAACGAGGCCGCCCGGCTGGCCGCCACGCTCCCGCACTCACGCTTTCCCGTCTATCGCGGCTCCTACGACGAGGTGGTCGGCTTCGTCCACGTACGCGACCTGCTCGACCCGGAGCTGATCGGGCGGATCGAGCCGATCAGCGCGGTCGTGCCGATCAGGACGGCCAAGTTCGTGCCCGCCTCCAAGCGCCTGCTCTCCACGCTCAACGAGATGCGCGACGAGGGCCAGCACCTGGCCATCGTGGTGGACGAGTACGGCGGCACGGCCGGCATCGTCACCATGGAGGACCTGGTCGAGGAGTTGATCGGCGACATCAGGGACGAGTACGACATCGAGGAGGACGTCGTCGTCCTGCCCGCCGGCGAGATCGAGATCGACGGCCTGACGAACCTCAACGACTTCGCCACCGAGACCGGCATCCGGCTCCCGGACGGCCCCTACGAGACGCTGGCCGGCTTCGTCATGGCCATGCTGGGCCACCTTCCGGAGGAGGGGGAACGGGTCGAGCTGGCCGGGTTCGAACTGACCGTCACCGAGCTGGACGGCCGCCGAATCGCCCGGGTACGGGTGAAACGCCGACCGGTGACCGAGTCGCCGCCCGACCAGGATTCCTGACACAATTGCCTGCTATGGCCAGACCTCGTGTACTCTCCGGCATCCAGCCCACGGCGGACTCTTTCCATCTGGGCAACTACCTGGGTGCCGTCCGCCAGTGGGTCACCTTGCAGGAGACCCACGACGCGTTCTACTGCGTGGTCGATCTCCACGCGATCACCGTGCCGACCGAGCCCGCCGCGCTGCGCCGCCGCAGCCGGGTGGCCGCGGCCCAGCTCTTCGCCGCAGGGCTCGACCCCGAGCGCTCCACCGTCTTCGTGCAGTCGCACGTGCGCGAGCACACCGAGCTGGCGTGGGTGCTGATCTGCCTCACCGGCATGGGTGAGGCCGCCAGGATGACGCAGTTCAAGGACAAGTCGGCCAAGTTCGGCGAGAGCGCGGCCAGTGTCGGGCTGTTCACCTACCCGATCCTCCAGGCCGCCGACATCCTGCTCTACCAGGCGAACCGGGTCCCGGTCGGCGCCGACCAGAAGCAGCACCTCGAACTCACCCGTGACCTGGGGCAGCGCTTCAACCACCGGTTCGGCGACACGTTCACGCTGCCGGAGCCGCACATCCTCAAGGAGGTCGAGAAGATCACCGACCTCCAGGACCCGACGGCGAAGATGTCGAAGTCGTCCTCCAGCCCGGCGGGCATCCTCGACGTCCTGGAGCAGCCGGGGCCGCTGCGCAAGAAGGTCATGCGCGCGGTGACCGACACGGGCTCCGAGGTCCTCTTCGACGAGGAGAACAAGCCCGGCATCTCCAACCTGCTGCGCATCCTGTCCGCGCTGACCACCACGCCCATCCCCGAGCTGGTCGCCCGCTACGAGGGTCAGGGCTACGGCACGTTCAAGAAGGACGTCGCTGAGGCGGTCGTGGAGACGTTCTCGCCGATCAGGGAGCGCACCGAGAAGCTGCTGTCCGACGAGGCCGAGCTGGACCGGCTGCTGGCGATCGGCGCCGGGCGCGCCGCCGCGGTGGCCAAGGAGACCATGGCTCTCGTCCGCGAGCGGGTGGGCTTCCTGCCCACGCTGTGACCTCACGGCCGTCAAGGGCCGGGCGCGCCGATCGACCGGCGCGCCCGGCCTTTTTCGCCCCGGTCCCCGAGCCCGCCCCGGCCCGGGGACGGGCCGCTCATCTCGTCCGCGCCGCCCGGTGCACGCGCAGCAGGGCCCGCAGGGCCGCCAGGCTGGGCCTGGTGAGACGTACGTCGCCACGGACGGCGGTCCAGCCGGACGGATCCCGTTCGAAGGTCCATCCGGAGAACTCGCGGTTCGCCTCCTGCAGCAGGTGTTCCATGACGAAGTCGGCACTCGGCGCACTAGACATGAACGCACAGTGGCATGTGAACGCCTGTGCGTGACGAACTCGGGCGAAAGATCTCCCCGTTCGCGATGACCGAACTCCCAGTTCGTACGTCAGCCGGGGATACCTCAGATGGGGATGTCGTGCCGTTCGGCCAGATAGCGGACCTCAGGCGCCCACGACGGCCGCGCCCGGCGCGCCAGTGACCTGACCATCTCCCGCAGCAGCAGCTTGTGGTCGAGCTCCTCCGGGCATTCCCGCTCGATCCGCAGCAGGTGGAGCAGGCTGGCGGCGTCGTCGCCCAGGTCCTCGCAGGCGCGGGCGACATGGCCGAGGTGGGTGGCGCGCCGCTCGATGGACGGCGTGCGCCGCAGGTCGATGTCGTCGGCCAGGCGCAGCACCGCCTCGGGGCGGCCGATGTCGTGCTCGATGCTGGCGACGTGGATGGCGACGTTGGTGGGCCCGAAGAAGGCCAGGTCGTAGTCGGCCGAGGCGTCGTCCACGCGTTCGGCCAGCCGCGCGGCGGGCCCGCGCAGACGTTCCCTGGCCCCGTCGTCGTCGCCCATCCTGGCCTCGCCGATCGCGGTGAGCAGGTGCAGCGCGCCGAGCGCCTTGAGATGGCGATCGTCGCCGTCGGCGACGTGCGGTTCGAGCAGTTCGATGCCGCGCCGGCCGACGTCGTACGCGATCTCGTGCATGTCGTCGGAGAGCATCGACTGTCCGAGGTTCCAGTACGCCCACGCGATCATCAGCGCGTCCTCGGACTCCTCGGCGAAGCGCATGGCCCGGTCGGCCGCGAGATGCGACAGATCCACCCGCCGCAGGTGCTTCAGCACCCCCCTGGCCAGCAGGTAAGCGTCCGTCGCCACACGGTAGGAGCTCGGCGTGTGATCGAGCACCAGGTTCTCGGCGTCGGTGACGAGGGAGGGCAGCGCGGCCATGAGGATCGAGTAGCGGCGGGTCGAGGTGAACCAGGCGCTGCGCGCCGCGGCCACCCGTTCGGCGAGCTGCTCGGCGTCGGGCGGCTCGATGTCGGGCGCCAGCGACCGGCACGTGAACAGGGCCCGCTCGATGTCGCCGATCTGCGGCCTGCTGGGCTCATGGGAGTCGCGCGGGGTCTCGCCTAAGAGGACCGCGGTGCGGACGCCGAGCACTTTGGCGATCTCCCTGAGCAGCGGCAGCGACGGTGTTCGCTTGCCGTGCTCGATCAGCTCGATGTGCCTGGGGGTGCACCCGGACTGGGTGGCCAGCGCGGTGGTGCTCATGCCCCGCCGTTCGCGCTGAAGCCTGACCATTTGCCCGGTGGCTATTTCGGACATAGGCGTGACGCCTCCTGGATCGGTCCCAACACCCCACAGGTTAGGGCTCCCGATGTCCGCCCGTATGGGTTTCCGCCCTGCTCAGGCCGTATCACGCGGAGAACGGCGGGTCGGCGGGCGCTCCCGGGGAACGCGTAGAAGATTCATGTTTCGGTCGCGGTCAGGAGCGCGAGCAGGCCGTCCTCATCGGGCGGACGCCCATCGGGGGGCGCTGGTCAGGCCGGGCACCCAAGGCCGGGCACCCAAGGCCGGGCACCCAAGGCCGGGCACCCAAGGCCGGGCACCCAGGGGCGGGCGCTCAGCGGAAGCGGCGGCGGCCCACGTGGATCAGCAGTTCGCGGAGTGCGTCGGCGGCCTGGCGCACCGTCTCCTCCGGCAGCGCCGCGGTGATCTCGGTGTGGGCCCTGGTCGAGGCTTCGAGGGCCGTCCTGGCCTGGCGCCGGCCCTCGTCCGTCAGCCGGACCCAGCGGCTGCGCGCGTCGCCGGGATCGGCCTCGCGCTCGACGTATCCGGCCGCCGCCAGCCGCTGCAGCACGTTGCTGATGCCGCCCGAGGTGAGCATCAGCGACTTCGACAGCTCGCTCGGCTTCATCCGGTACGGCGGATCGTCGACCCGGTTGAGCGTCGTCAGCACGTCGAACTCGGCGTAGGTCAGCCCCAGCTCCGACAGCTCAGCCTTGATCGCCTGCTCGAACAGCAGGTTGAGGCGGGTGACCCGCTTGCCCAGCTCCAGCGTGGCGATGAGCGACGACGGCAGCCCCGCCTCTTTCCAGCGGGGCACGAGCGCGTCGATCTCATCCTGTTTCACGCCATCGAGGATACCCAGCAGCAGATTGCTTTCTGAAAAGCTTCTGAATAAGCTTTCGAGTATGCATAGTCTGATCAAGAACGGCCTCGTCATCGACACCGACCCGGAGCCCGTCGTCCTCGGCCACGCCGACGTGCGCGTCCAGGACGGCGTGATCACCGAAGTGGGCCGGGACCTGCCCGAGGCCCAGGGAGCGGAGGTGGCGGAGGTGATCGACGCGACCGGGCGGATCGTGCTGCCCGGCTTCGTCGACACCCACCGCCACACCTGGCAGGCGGGCATCAGGGCGGCCGCACCTGACGTCGACTTCCCGCAGTACATGCATCGCGTCTTCGACGAGCTGGCCCCGCGCCACCGCCCCCAGGACGTCTACGCGGGCACCCTGGCCGGGGCGCTGGAGTGCCTGGACGCCGGCATCACCACGCTCCTCGACTGGTCCCACGCCCAGTTCACCCCCGAGCACACCGGCGCCTCCGTCCGGGCTCTGCGCGAGTCCGGCATCAGGGCCGTCTTCGGCTACTGCTACGGCGGCCCGCCCGGCGGGCTGGTCGCGGAGACCCGCCGGGTGCGCGAGACGCTCTTCGACACGCCCGGCCTGGTCAGCATGGCGATGGCGGCCCTCGGCCCCGAGATCGCGGGGGAGGAGCGCGCCCTGGAGGAGTGGCGGCTGGCGGAGGAGCTGGGCCTGCCGGTCACCGCGCACCTCGGCGGGCACGGCAGGGAGAACGCGGTCAAAGGGCTCGCCTTCCTGGAGGAACACGGGCTGCTGGCCGTTCCCACCACGTTCGTGCACGCGCTGCACTACACCGACGAGGAGTTCCGGCGCATCGCCGCCGCGGGCGGCACCGCCTCGGTCTCGCCGGTGGACGAGATGAACCTGGGCCTGGGCTACCCCACCACCGGCCGGGCCAGGGCGGCGGGCGTCCCGACCAGCTTGAGCGCCGACACCGTGGTGTGCGCCCCCGGCGACATGTTCAGCCAGATGCGCACCGCCCACCTGCTCGAACGCGGCCGCCCCGACGGCGCGGGGCTCGGCTTCACCACCCGCGACGCGCTGCGCCTGGCCACCATCGAGGGCGCTGAGGTGCTCGGCCTGGCCGGCGTCGTCGGCTCGCTGCGGCCGGGCAAGCAGGCCGACCTCGTGCTCCTGCGTACGGACACGTTCGGCATGGCCGCCGCCCACGACCCGATCGGCGCGGTCGTGCTGAACGCCGACACCAGCGTGGTCGAGACGGTCATGGTCGCCGGGCGTGTGGTCAAGCGCGGTGGGCAGTTGCTCCACCACGACCCGGCAGCGGTGCGCACGGCCCTGGCGGAGACGGCGGCCGCGGTGGCAGGGACGTGATCACGGGGTAGGAGCAGCCCCGGGAAGAGGGGCGGGCGATGGCGAGTCTGACGGAACGCGTCGAGTCGGTGAAGTCGTGGGGCCGGGCCAAGGTGGAGCGGTGGCGGGTGCGCCGGCTCTCGCTCGACCACCTCATCAGGGCGGTGCGGCGCTACCAGGCGCAGACCGGCGACCTGCTGGCGGGCGCGGTCACCTACTTCGCGTTCCTGTCCTTCTTCCCGCTGGTGGCGCTCTCGTACGCGGTGCTCGGGTTCGCGGTGGCGACCAGCGACGCCACCAGGGACGCCCTGCAGCAGGCGATCGAGGAACGGCTGCCCGGCATCGCTGAGAACCTCGACCTGGCGAGCATCGCCACCGCCAGGGAGACCGCCGGGATCATCGGTCTGCTCGGCCTGCTCTACGCCGGGCTCGGCGCGCTCGACGCGCTGCGCACGGCGCTGCGGGAGATGACGATGACCACCACGCCGCCGCTCGGCTTCTTCGTCGGCAAGCTGCGCGACCTGGCCGCGCTGGTCATGATCGGCGTGACGGCGATCGTTTCCGTGCTGGTCGCCGGGTTCGCCACGACGGCCACGGATCAGGTCCTGCACTACCTGTTCGGCGGGTCAGCGCTGGCCGGCCTCGGGCTCAGGGTGGCCGGGGTGGTGGCGAGCGTGGGGGCCGACTGGCTGCTGTTCGTGATCCTGCTCGGCTGGGTCGGGCGGTCGGCCCAGCCGTTCCGTGAGATCGCCAAGGGGGCGCTGCTCGGGGCGGTCGGGTTCGGCGTGCTCAAGCAGATCGCGACGCTGCTGCTGGCGAGCACGCTCGGCAACTCGGCGCTGTACGGCACGTTCGCGGTCATCGTCGGCCTGCTGGTCTGGATCAACTTCTCGGCCAGGCTCGTGCTCCTCGTCGCCGCCTGGACGGCCACCGCCGGGCTCTGCCCGCCCCCTTTCCCCACGCCGATCCCGGGCTCAGGTCCCAGCTCAGATACCGGCTCCAGCTCGGAGGGGGAGGGCAGGCTCTCAGAGGCGTGAGCGGGTGCGCCTGCGGTGGATGCCGTACGCGAGCCAGATCAGCCCGAACAGCAGCCCGCCGCCGATCACCAGCGAGCCGATCATCCTGGTGTCGTCGGTCTGCCTGCCCGCCGCCGAGTCGAGCAGCGGCGGCTGCGCGGCCGGCGTGACCGAGGTGCCCGGCGAGGCGGAGGCGGCCGGCGCAGGCGCCGCGACCGGGAGCGGATCGACCAGCTGCCCGACGGGGGCGGCCTTGCCCCGCACCGAGAAGCCCCAGTCCAGCAGCGAGGCGACCTCTTCCCAGAAGAAGCCCTCGTGCCGCATGATGCTCACCACGATCGTATGGCCGCCCCGGGTGGCCGCGCCGACGAAGCTCGCGCGGGCCTTCGACGTCCAGCCGTTCTTGACGCCGACCATGCCGTTGTAGCGCCAGAGCAGCTTGTTGTGGTTGCTGATCTCGTAGTGCCCTCTGGGCGCCGGGAACTTCGTGGTCTTCGTGCTGATGTAGCGCTTGAAGTCCGGGTTGGCCAGGCCGGCGCGGGCGATCAGCGCCAGGTCGTACGCGGAGCTGCTCTGCCCCGGCTTGTCCAGGCCGCTCGGCGTCTTGGCCACGGTGTCGAACGCCTGCAGCCGCTTGGCCTCGGCGTTCATGTCACTCATGGTCTTGTCGAGGCCGCCGTTCGTCTCGGCCAGGGCCATGGCGGCGTCGTTGCCCGACGACATCAGCAGGCCCTTGAACAGGTCGTCGATCTTGTACGTCGCCTTGACCGACAGCCCGACCGCGCTGCCCTCCTGGTTGCAGGCGTTCCTGCTGGGCCGGATCTTGCGGTCCTTGTCCAGCTTCGGGATCAGCGTGAGCGCGGTCAGCGCCTTCAGCGTGCTGGCCGGCAGATAGCGCCCGTGGGCGTCCTTCGCCGCCAGCACCTGCCCCGTGTCGGCGTCCGCGATGACGTACGAAGTAGCCTTGCTCTTGGGCGGCTTCTTGACGCCTGCGGGGGCGACCAGTCCGCGGCTGCCCAGCGCCTCGCCGCCGACCGGGGTCGTCGGCGCGGCGTACGCGGTCCCGCTGGTGAGCGAGGCCGCGGCGATGAGTGCCGTGACCGGCACGAGTTTCGTCCACATGGCGGTCTCAGCGTAGCTCCGTGTTAATGCCCATGTGGCGACACATCCCCCGAAGATCCACCTTCGATACTAGAGAGGCGCATGTGTCACGAAAGCTGGCCGCATTCCTCATCATTCTCGGCGTGTTTATGATCTTCGAGTGGGTGAATCTCGGGTTTAACTTGGCCGACGGGCATCCGACCGCCTTCTACGTCGTGCACGGCATCCTGATCGCGGTGAACGTCGTCCTCGGGGTCGTCCTGGGGATCATCGGCTGGAGGGCCGTACGTGGCTCCGGGTCCGGCTCCGATGGGGGCGCCGCCCTCAAGGGCCGCAGAGGAGACGGCGGGTGACGGCGTGCAGCTCGTCGGCCTCCTCGCGCGAGTCGCCGATCGAGGTGAAGCCCAGCTTGCCGTGCTCGGGCAGCGCGCCGAGCAGGTGGAAGACGTTCCCGGTACGCCGGTTCGCGTCGAAGCCGAGCCCGAGGCGTTCCGCCGTCCGCATCACCTCGCCGGGCGTACGCCCACGCAGGCATGACGAAGCGCAGTTGTCGGTCGCGGTGTAGAACTTCGGCTGATTTCCGGACATGAGATGACCGGTGGCCTCGTCGTACGTGGCCCCGGTCGTCAGCACGGCGGCCCCGAACGGATGCGTCGTGCCGCCGATCCGCAGATTGATCTCGCACAGCAGCGCCGCGTACCCGGCGTCGGCCTTCAGCGCGAAGAAGTCCATCCCGAACAGCCCGACCACGCCCCGCTCCGCCAGCACCTCCGCGATCCGCCGCGCCGACGAGCCCACCTCGGCGCGGTACTCGGGCGCGGCGGGGAACGTGCAGCCCTGGTAGACCTGCCCGTTCGGGCCGCCGAGCACCTGGTCGTGGGTGGCGAGCACCTGGGCCTGCCCGCCCGGCGTGATCTGCGCCAGCGCGCTCGGGTAGTAGAGCGGGCGGTGTTCGATGTACTCCTCGACCACGGCCCCCCGGTCGCGGATCTTCGCGGTGAAGCTGCCCCAGCTCTCACCCGCCGCCGAGAAGCTCGTCATCGCCCGGTCGGACTTCGGGACGATCACGTTGCCGAGCCCCGAGTACCCGTCGTTGAGCTTGACGATCACCCGCTCACCGGGCAGCGCCTCGATCGCCTCCTCGATCTGGAGTTCGGTGCGCACGTCGCCGAAACCCCGCGCCATCGGCACGCCGGCCTCGTGTCCCACTTCCCTGGCCCCGCTCTTGGAGCCGTAATAGGAAAGGGACGTCGCCGGTCCGTAGAGGGGCACGTTGAGTAACGACGCGAGCTGCTCCTCCAGCTCGCTCAGGACGAACGGCACCAGCCAAGCGTCACCGACGATCGCGGAGCGTAGTTGCTCGATGGCGTCGGGGCGGTCGAGCAGGTTCCTGGTCAACGGCTGGGACCAGGGCTCGTCGAGGCTGATCAGCGTCAGACGCTTGGCGGCGTCATCCGGATCGGGCAGGAACGAGAGGTAGTAGTCGACGATCTCGGGGTCGACCGGGGCCGAGGAGAGGTAGACCACCTTGACGCCGGGCTCGCGGAGCGTCAGCAGGAGGAACAGCAGGCGTTCCTCGTACGACCTGGCTCCCGTGATCCGGCGCAGCTCATCCTGCGGAAGGGAGAGCGAGGGTACGACCACCAGGGTCCCCTCACTCGGCTCGAAGATGCTCAACCCAGCATTCTTCTCCCCGAACGGGATATTAGTGATCATATAGCGAGTGAAACACGCATTCTTCTCAAAGACAGCCATCGCTAGAGTGTGATGACCATGACAGAAGGTGACAGGATTCGGAATCGCTGACCACGTTTGAACTGACAGCATCGGGTCACGATCTACTGATCCCTTGTGACTATTTCCGGGTCAGCCGGACCGGCACGGAGCGTGACGACCTGCGGTTACGGTCGTGTCATCGGCTAACTTTTGGTGTGACTGTCGGCGCGAAGC
Source organism: Nonomuraea sp. NPDC048882 (assembly GCF_040649755.1). Lineage (NCBI taxonomy): Bacteria > Bacillati > Actinomycetota > Actinomycetes > Streptosporangiales > Streptosporangiaceae > Nonomuraea > Nonomuraea sp. NPDC048882. The sequence continues at coordinate 534,521 of NZ_JBEZGB010000006.1, read as the reverse complement.
GGCATGAGAGCGATAAAGTCGAAGCATCGCCATCGGGCTCACGGCCGACCGCTGTGCTCCCGGCCTGAGCGGCGCTCGCGACGATGAATGCGAAGCCCGTGCTGACGATCTCGCGCACCGAAACCAGTGGGTGTGTCTTTGGATTCGCCGAGCGGCCGCTCTAACCGGGTGGCCACCACGGGATGGGATGGTTTATTTGACGCGCATGAGCCGCGATGGCCGACACGTGTGGGGCCGCGCGGCATGGGACAGGATGGTGACATATGCGGGGACGTGAGCTTCGGGGGGAACTCGACGCGTTCCTGGCGGGGATGGAGCAGGACCTCGTGGCCTTCCGCCGCGACCTGCACATGCACCCCGAACTGGCCTTCGCCGAATATCGCACCACGCAGCGGATCGCCGAGCGGCTCACCGCCGCCGGGCTGACCCCTTCGGTGCTGCCGCGAGGCACGGGGCTGATCTGCGACGTGGGCAGCGGCGACGGGCCGACCATCGCGTTGCGGGCCGACATCGACGCGCTGCCGCTGCAGGACGAGAAGGACGTGGCCTACCGCTCGACCGTGGCGGGAGCCTGCCACGCCTGCGGCCACGACGTGCACACCACGGTGCTGCTCGGCACCTCGCTCTTCCTCGCCCAGCAGGCCGCCGCCGGGCTGCTGCCCGGCCGCGTACGCCTGATCTTCCAGCCCGCCGAGGAGCTGCCCGGCGGCGCGCTTGAGGTCATGGCCCAAGGCGGCATCAGCGGCGTCGACCGCATCTTCGGCCTCCACTGCGACCCGCGGGTCGACGTCGGCCAGCTCGGCCTGCGGACCGGGCCCATCACCTCCGCCTGCGACAAGATCGCCGTGCGGGTGTCCGGGCCCGGCGGCCACACCGCCCGTCCCCACCTGACCGCCGACCTCGTCTTCGCGCTGGCCAAGATCCTCACCGAGCTGCCCGCCGCGCTGTCGCGCCGGGTCGACCCGCGCTCGTCGCTCAGCCTCGTCTGGGGCAAGGTCGTCGCGGGCTCGGCGGCCAACGCCATCCCCGACGACGGGGTGGCCGAGGGCACCGTGCGCTGCCTCGACGAGGACGCCTGGCACGCCGCCCCCGACCTGATCAAGTCGCTGCTGGAGTCGGTCGCGAGCGCCTACGGCGTCGAGGCCACCCTTGACTACACGCGCGGGGTGCCGCCGGTCGTCAACGACGAGGTCAGCGTCGAGATGCTGAGCGAGGCGGCCGAGCAGGCGCTGGGCGCGGGGGCGGTCGTCCCCACGCAGCAGTCGCTCGGCGGCGAGGACTTCGCCTGGTACCTGGAGTCGATCCCCGGAGCGTTCGCCCGGCTCGGCACGCGCTCGCCCGACGGGATTACGTACGACATCCACCAGGGCACGTTCGACGTGGACGAGCAGGCCATCGCCATGGGGGTCAGGGTCATGGCCACCACGGCGCTGACCTCGCTGTGGGAGGTCGGGCCGCTCGACTCGATCACCAGCGCCATGGCCTGAACCCGCCGCCCGGCCGGAGACACCGTCCCCGCCGGCCCGCTCCCTCTCCGCCGCACCGCGGCGGAGGTTTCCTGGGGGGAGCGGGCGGCGGGGTCGTTTTTTCCCTGGCCTGAGTGGGTGACTCAGAACAGCTTGCCGAGCACCACCGGGAGGTGGAGGGCCGACTGGCCGGGCGAGACGGTGACCTTGGTGCCGGCCGGATAACGCAGGGTGTAGTCGTAGTCGGTCGAGATGATCACCAGACCCAGCCGGTGTCCCTTCTTGAACAGGTAGTCGGTCGGCTGGAAGTCCCAGGTGAAGGAGTACTCCTTGCCGGGCCGCAACGGTTCCGTGCGGTCGGCGCGGTGCCGGTTGCGGACGTCGAGCCAGCCCCTGGTGACGATCTTGTACGGGGTCGTGGAGGTGCCGAGCGTGCGCAGGACGGTGCAGCCGGTGTCACCGGGGATGCCCTGGCCGTAACAGTAGTTCTGGCCGGTCGAGACCAGGCTCCCGTTGGGCCGCACGTCGGTGCCGTAGTCCACCAGCAGCGCCGTCAGGTACGGCGAGGCCCCGTCCTTCATGGAGGCCCGCACCGACACGGTCGGCGTGCCTGAGACGCGTACGTCGGCGGGCAGCGCCTTGGTCGTGTACGCCAGCCGGTTCGGGTCCGCCCCCACCGCCTCCACGAGCTGCTCGGCCGTCCTCGTCTTCTGGTCCGTGAACGACTCCTTGGCCGTGCGCGGGCGCGGGAACAGACCCAGCGACGAGCCGGACCCCGGGTGGAGCGGCACGGTGACGGTGCCGGGCAGCGGCCATGAGGCGTGCCGGCCCCACTGACCGGGCGCGATCTCCACGTCGGCCTGCGGCTCGCGCATGATGCCCGAGTCGATGCCGTACAGCCAGTGGTCGAACCAGCCGTGCAGCTGGCGCAGCCACTCCTCCGTACGCAGGTTGAAGGGGTTCATGTGGGTGCCCTGGTGCAGCCAGATCTTGCGCGGCACGTGCCGCTTGGCCAGGGCGTACCACCACTGCGCGAACTGCTTGGTCTTGACGTTCCAGTCGTTGAGCCCGTGCACGACGAAGACGCTGGCCTTGACCTTGCGCACGTCGTTCAGGTAATTGCGGGCGTCCCAGAGCGGGCTGTAGTCGCCGGTGATCCGGTCCTGGGTGGCGGTCAGCTGATCCATCAGCCCGCCGCACACCTCCTGGCCGTTCTCCCGAGTCAGCACGTACTTGGCGAGCACGTCGAGGTCTTCGCCCTGGAACCCGCCTGGGGCCAGGACGCCGCCGTTGGCGCGGTAGTAGTCGTACCAGCTGGAGATGGCGGCGATCGGGACGATCGTCTCCAGGCCCTTGACGCCGGTGGCGGCGACGGCGTTCGGCAGCGTGCCGTTGTAGGAGACGCCGATCATGCCGACCTTGCCGGTCGCCCAGGTGGCCTGGACCGGGGCGCCCGCGGCGTCGAAGCCCTTGGCGCGGCCGTTCAGCCAGTCGATGGCGGCCTTCGGTCCGGCCGTCTCGTTGCGGTCGCCCGAGGTGGGGCAGCCGGTGGCGCGGCCGCTGCCGATGTTCTCGACCAGGGCGATGGCGTAGCCGCGGGGCACGAAGTAGTTGTCGTAGTAGCCGTCGAACGGCTCGGCGGCCAGCTTGGGCGAGGCGGACCTCAGCGCGGGCAGCGGGTTGCCGTTCGCGTCCACGTCCACGGGGTGGTTGGCGACGTCGTTGCCGCCCGCGTAGTACGGGCTCGCCTCCATGATGACCGGGACCTTCAGCCCCTGGTCGGTCTCCTTGGGCCGCAGGATGTCCACGGCCACCCGGTCCGGCTTGCCGTCGTTGTCGCTGTCGGTGCCCGCGACCTCGACGAACACCGTCTGGCTGATGGCGTCCGCCCGGGAGAAGATCGGCTGGGTGGCGTTGTTCTCGACCTTGATCGCGGGGGTGGCCGGCGTGGCCGCGGCGGGCGCGGTGCCCGCCAGGCTCGCCACCAACAGTGCGGTCAATGGCACGATGAGCTTGGATAAAGCCTTGCGTGGGTGCATGCGGGGCTCCGATATGAGGTTTCCACCGTCGGTGGGAATCTCTGACACGATGGGGGTTCGGGGCAAGGGGTGATCGTGCACCAAAGTTGGGCAAAATTTCGTCGAGCCCCTGCTGTGTCACGAAACTGCGACACAGGTCACGGACGCGACTGATGTCGATAACGGACAGGTTGCGACCCTGTGTCCCGGTTTGGTTGGCCCTGGTCAAGCAACTATCTTCCGTGCAGGTGCCGTACGTTTCTTCGCGCCTGCGATGAGATTCGGCGGCGGGGAAATGGAAGGGAGTCGCCTTGCTCGGCAAGCGATTCAACAGGATGGCGCTCGGCTCGGTCGCCGGCGTCATGCTCATGGCAGCGGCCGCCTGTGGTGGCGGCGATGGTGGGGGCACCACGGCGAGTCAGGAGCCGACCGGCGCGGCCAGCGAGGCGCCGAAGGACGCGCTCAAGGTGGGTCTCGCGTTCGACGTCGGCGGGCGCGGTGACAAGTCCTTCAACGACGCCGCCTACGCCGGCCTGGAGAAGGCCAAGACGGACCTCGGTGCCGAGATCAAGGAGCTGAGCCCGTCCGCCGACGGCTCCAACCGCGGCGACCTGCTGCGCCAGCTCGCGGACGCCGGCTACAACCCGATCATCGGGGTCGGCTTCGCCTACGGCGAGGACATCAAGAAGACCGCAGAGGAATACCCGGACATCCAGTTCGCGGTCGTCGACTCCGCCTCCAACGCGCCCAACGTGACCGGCCTGCTGTTCGCCGAGGAGCAGGGCTCCTACCTGGCGGGCGTGGCCGCGGCGAACAAGTCGGAGAGCGGCCACGTCGGCTTCGTCGGCGGCGTCGAGTCCGACCTGATCAAGAAGTTCGAGGCCGGCTTCGTGGCCGGGGTGAAGTCGGTCAAGGCCGATGCCAAGATCGACGTCACGTACCTCACCCCCGACGGCGACTTCTCCGGCTTCAGGGCCCCCGACAAGGGCAAGGTCGCGGCCGAGAAGATGTACCAGGACGGCGCCGACATCGTCTACCACGCCTCCGGCGACTCCGGCCTCGGCGTGTTCCAGGCGGCCGCCGCGGCCAAGAAGAAGGCCATCGGCGTCGACTCCGACCAGCGCCAGACGGTCAAGGAGACCGACCTGCAGTCGGTCATCATGACCTCGATGCTCAAGCGCGTGGACGTCGGCGTCTTCGAGTTCATCAAGGCCTTCCAGGGCGGCGCCAAGGGCGGCTCGAACGTGACGTACGACCTCAAGGTCGACGGCGTCGGTCTGTCCACCACCGGCGGCGAGATCGACGACATCAAGGACAAGCTCGACGCTGCCAAGAAGGACATCGTCGACGGCAAGATCACGGTTCCGGCCAAGCCGTAACCGGGGTATGAGTGACAGATGAGGGCCCGGAGTCCGTAAACTTCGGGCCTTCTGTCTATGTCGCCCACCCGCTCTAGGAGAGGCGAAATGAGTGCTGACACCCTGGCCACGGCGCGACCCGCCGTAGAGCTGGAGGGCATCACCAAGCGTTTCCCCGGTGTCGTCGCGAACCACGACATCCGCATCACCGTCCAGCCCGGCACGGTGCACGCCATCGTCGGGGAGAACGGCGCGGGCAAGTCCACCCTGATGAAGATCCTCTACGGCATGCAGAAGCCGGACGAGGGGACGATCAAGGTCAACGGCACGGAGGTCAGCTTCCGCACGCCGAGCGATGCCATCGAGGTCGGGATCGGCATGGTGCACCAGCACTTCATGCTCGCCGACAACTTCACGGTGCTGGAGAACATCATTCTCGGCGCCGAGCCGAAACGGGCCGGGCGGCTCGACACGGCCGCGGCCCGCAAGCGCATCACCGAGCTGGCCGCCGCCCACGGCCTGCGTGTCGATCCCGACCGGCTGGTCGAGGACCTCGGCGTCGGTGACCGCCAGCGGGTCGAGATCCTCAAGGTGCTCTATCGCGGCGCCCGCATCCTCATCCTCGACGAGCCGACCGCCGTGCTCGTGCCGCAGGAGGTGGACGAGCTCTTCCAGAACCTGCGCGAGCTCAAGGCCGAGGGCCTGACGGTCATCTTCATCTCCCACAAGCTCGACGAGGTGCTCGGCATCGCCGACGCCATCACCGTGATCCGCCGCGGCACCACCGTCGCCAGCGTCGATCCGGGCGACGTCACCGCGCGCCAGCTCGCCGAGCTGATGGTGGGCAGCGAGCTGCCGACCCCCGAGACCCGAGAGTCCACGGTGACCGACACGGTCGCGCTGCGGGTCTCCGAGCTCACCGTGGAGGCCGACGGCCACCACCCCCTGCCCAAGGGCGTCTCCGTCGGCGACTACGCCGCCCGGCTGCGCGCCGAGGGCAAGCGGCTGCTGCTCGACGAGGTCTCGCTGCGGGTGCGCAAGGGCGAGATCCTGGGCATCGCCGGCGTCGAGGGCAACGGGCAGTCGGAGCTGATCGAGGCCATCATGGGCATCCGCGCCGCGCACGGCCGCGTCGAGCTGAACGGGCGCGACATCAGCGGCTGGTCCACGCTGCGCCGCCGCGAGGCCGGCATCGGCTACATCCCGGAGGACCGGCACCGCCAGGGCCTGCTCCTGGAGGCCTCGCTCTGGGAGAACCGGGTGCTCGGCCACCAGACCAGGAAGCCCGCGCGCAACGGCATCTGGGTGGACCGGCGCGCCTCCAAGGCCGACACTCAGCGCATCATCGAGGCGTACGACGTCCGCACCCCCGGCGTCGACACACTGGCCCTGGCCCTGTCGGGCGGCAACCAGCAGAAGCTGATCGTGGGCCGCGAGATGAGCGGCGAGCCCGCGTTCCTCATCGCCGCGCACCCCACGCGCGGCGTGGACGTCGGCGCCCAGGCCGCCATCTGGGACCATCTGCGCGACGCCCGCGCCGCCGGGCTGGCCGTGCTGCTCATCTCCGCCGACCTCGACGAGCTGATCGGCCTGTCCGACTCGATCCAGGTCATCTACCGCGGCCGGCTCGTGGCCGCGCTCGACCCTTCCGAGATCACGCCCGAACGGCTGGGCGGTTACATGACCGGCGCGATCGTCGGCACTGAGGAGACGTGATGCCCGCCGGGCTCAACCGGGCGCTGCTCACCGTCGCCGGCGCCGCCGTCGCCGTCGTCCTGGCGATCGCGATCTGCAGTGTGGCCATCGTCATCGCGGGCGGCAGCCCGCTCGACGCGCTGGCCGCCTTCTTCGACTTCGGCAGAAGCGAGTCGGCGGAGTCGAACGCCGTCGCCGTCTTCCTCAACCGGGCGGTGCCGCTGTTCATCGCCGGGCTGGCGGTGGCCGTCGGCTTCCGCATGAACCTCTTCAACATCGGCGTCGAGGGCCAGTACCGCATCGCGGCCCTCTGCGCCGCGTACGTGGGCTCCACCTTCACCGCCCCCGCCCCCGTCCAGATCGGGGTCATCATCCTGGTCGCGGCCGCGGTGGGCGGCCTGTACGCGCTCATCCCCGCCGTCATGAAGGTGACCAGGGGCGTGAACGAGGTCATCTCCACGATCATGCTCAACTACATCGCCATCGCCGTGTCGGCCTATTTGGTCCGCGGCCCCTTCGCGGGCGAGCGCGCGCAGGGCCAGCTCACCACGACCACCCCGCCGCTGCCGCCGTCCGGCATGTTCCCCGACCTGAACTTCGTCTTCGAGTGGTTCGGCATGGTGACGCCTACCCGCAACGGCGGCCTGTGGGGCTTCCTCATCGTGGCCGTCGTGCTCGGCGTGGTGATCTGGCTCGTGCTGGAGCGCACGCGGTTCGGCTTCAACGTCAAGGCCAGCGGGCTCAACGGGCCCGCCGCGCTGGCCTCCGGCGTCAACCCCAAGACGATGATCATCGCGGCCATGGTGCTGTCCGGCGGGATCGCCGGGCTCATCGGTCTGCCCGAGATCCTCGGCGACCGGGGCGCGTTCGGCTCCAACTTCACCGCCGGCCTGGGCTTCCTCGGCATCGCGGTGGCGCTGCTCGGCCGTAACAAGCCGCTCGGCATCGCGATCGCCGCGCTGCTGTTCGCCTTCCTCGACCGGGCCCAGGGCGCGCTGCAGTTCGCCGACATCCCCGCGTCCGTCGTCACGATCATCCAGGGCGCGATCGTGCTGCTGGTCGTCGTGGCCAACGAGGTGACCAACCGGATCGCGCTCAGACTCGAAGAACGGCGAGCCGCCCAGCAGCTCGGCCGGAACACCCCCGTTGAGGTGGCCGCATGAGCAGGGTCCGCAAATACCACCTGGCGCTCATCGGCGTCGCCGGGCTCATCGTGGTGGTGTCGCTGGTCCGCGTGCTGACCGGCTTCGACGACCTCACCTCCTCCGGCACGGTCGCCGCCGCGCTGCTGCTGGCCGTGCCGATCGCGCTGGCCGGTCTCGGCGGCCTGTGGGCCGAACGGGCCGGCGTGGTCAACATCGGCCTCGAAGGCATGATGGTGCTCGGCACCTGGTTCGCCGGCTGGGCCGGATACCAGTGGGGTCCCCTGGGGGCGCTGGCCGCCGGGCTGATCGGCGGCGCGCTCGGTGGGCTGCTGCACGCCATCGCGACCGTGTCGTTCGGCGTCGACCACATCATCAGCGGCGTCGCCATCAACCTGCTCGGCCCCGGCATCACCCGCTTCCTGTCGGAGGTCCTCTACAAGGAGGGCACGCCGGCCGCCGAGGCGGGCGCCGGCATCACCACCTCGCCCGCCGTCTCCGGGCAGACGCCGGAGTTCAACCTGCCGATCCTGTCCTCAGGGCCCGACCTGCTCGGCCAGTTGGAGAGCACCCACTGGTTCCTGGTCGCCGACCTGGCCGGTGTCCTGCGCGGGGTCACGCACAACCTCAACGTGCTGGTCATCCTGGCCGTGCTGCTGCTGCCGCTGACGTTCTACGTGCTCTGGCACACCGCCTTCGGCCTGCGGCTGCGCTCGGCCGGCGAGAACCCGTGGGCGGCCGAGTCGCTCGGCGTCAACGTCTACCGGATCAAGTACGCGGCCGTCGTCATCTCCGGCGCCTTCGCCGGCCTCGGCGGCGTGTTCCTGGTCTTCGTCTCCGACAAGTACGTCGAGGGCCAGACACAGGGGCGCGGCTTCATCGGCCTGGCCGCCATGATCTTCGGCAACTGGCGGCCCGGCGGCCTCGCGGCCGGCTCCGCGTTGTTCGGTTACGCCAACAGCCTGCAACTGCGCAGCGCCCCCGCGGTCAACACGTTCTTCCTGTTCGGTGCGGTGCTGCTGCTGGTCTACCTCGGCCTGCAGATCCGCCGCCTGACCGCCGCCGACCGGCCGGTCGAGCTGGCCGCCCCGGGGCCGCGCCAGTACACCCTGATGGGCCTGGCCGCGCTCGGCGCCGTCTTCCTGGTCTGGCTCTGGCTGACCATCGACCAGCTGCCCAACGACTTCATCTTCATCACGCCACACGTGCTCACGCTGCTCGTGCTCCTGGTCGCCTCGCAGCGCCTGCGGATGCCCAAGGCCGACGGCGTCAGCTATCGCCGGGGGGAACAACATTGAACATCGACTGGGACGGCCTGCGGGACGAGGCCAGGGAGGCCATGCGGCACGCGTACGCGCCGTACTCGAAATTCCCCGTGGGGGCGGCCGCGCTGGTCGACGACGGGAGGATCGTCACCGGCTGCAACGTCGAGAACGCCTCCTACGGCCTCGGCCTGTGCGCCGAGTGCGGCCTCGTCTCGGCGCTGCAGCGCTCCGGCGGCGGCCGGCTGGTGGCCTTCACCTGCGTGGACGGCCACGGTGAGCTGCTCATGCCGTGCGGGCGCTGCCGCCAGCTCCTGTACGAGTTCGGCGGCGAAGACCTGGTGCTGGAGACCGAGGACGGGCCGAAGCGCATGGCCGAGATCCTGCCGTACGCGTTCGGGCCGCAGGACCTCAGCAGGAGCGCGTGATGGACGCCATCGAGGTCATCCGCGCCAAGCGTGACCGGGGCGAGCTGACCACGGAGCAGATCGACTGGGTGATCGGCGCCTACACGCGCGGCGACGTCGCCGACGAGCAGATGTCCGCGCTGGCCATGGCGATCCTGCTGAACGGCATGAACCGGCGCGAGATCGCCGACTGGACCCAGGCCATGATCCGCTCGGGCGAGCGCATGGACTGGTCGGTGCTCGACCGGCCCACGGCCGACAAGCACTCGACCGGCGGGGTCGGCGACAAGATCACGCTGCCGCTGGCGCCGCTGGTGGCGGCCTGCGGAGCGTACGTGCCGCAGTTGTCGGGCCGCGGGCTCGGCCACACCGGCGGCACCCTGGACAAGATGGAGGCGATCCCCGGCTGGCGGGCCTCGCTGTCCAACGACGAGATGCTGGGCGTGCTGCGCGCGGCGGGCGCGGTCGTGTGCGCGGCCGGCTCCGGGCTGGCCCCGGCCGACAAGAAGCTCTACGCCCTGCGCGACGTCACCGGCACCGTCGAGTCGATCCCGCTGATCGCCTCGTCCATCATGTCGAAGAAGATCGCCGAGGGGACGGGCTCGCTCGTCCTCGACGTGAAGGTGGGTTCGGGCGCGTTCATGAAGAACGTCGCCGACGCCAGGGAGCTGGCCGAGACCATGGTCGCGCTCGGGACCGACGCCGGGGTGCGCACGGTCGCGCTGCTGACCGCGATGGACCGGCCGCTCGGGCGGGCCGTGGGCAACGCGCTGGAGGTCGAGGAGTCGGTCGAGGTGCTGGCCGGCGGGGGTCCCGCCGACGTGGTCGAGCTGACCGTACGGCTGGCGCGGGAAATGCTGGCGGCCGCAGGGGTGTCCTCGGGCAAGGACCCTGAGCAGGCGCTGAAGGACGGCTCGGCGATGGACGCCTGGCGGCGCATGATCGCGGCTCAGGGCGGAGACCCGGACGCGCTGCTGCCCAGGGCGGCTGAGACGATGACCGTGGAGGCGCCCGCATCCGGGGTGCTGACGCGGTTGGACGCGTACGCGGTGGGGCTGGCCGCCTGGCGGCTCGGGGCCGGGCGGGCGCGCAAGGAGGACCCGGTCTCGGCGGGCGCCGGGGTCGTGCTGCATGCCAAACCGGGGGATCTGGTACGGGCCGGGCAGCCGTTGCTGACGCTGCACACGGACGAGACGTCGCGTTTCGATCGGGCGGTCGAGGCGTTGCGGGACGGCTATGCGGTGGGGGAGGCGAGCGAGGAGCAGTTGCCGCTGGTCATCGACCGCATCACCGCCTCGTAGCCCTGCACGGTCCTCAGGCTTTCGCGATCATCGGTCCTCAGGCTTTCGCGATCATCGGCCCTTAGGCGCTGCCGCGATCACCGGCTCGGTCTCTGAGCGGGGACCGGGCCGGTGGTCAGCAGGCCCGGGATCGGGGCGTCGGCGAAGATCTCGGTGAGGACGGCCCGCTGCGTCGGCAGGGCTTCGGCGTGGCGGGAGCGGCCCTCGTCCGTGATGCAGACGTACACCCCGCGCCGGTCCGCGTCGCACACCCCGCGCGAGACCAGCGACGCCTTCTCCAGCCTGGCCACCACCCGCGACAGCGCGCTCTGGCTCAGGTGGACCTCTTCGCACAGCTCCTGGATGCGCAGCTTCCTGTCGTGATGGACGATCCGGTCGAGCACCTCGAACTCGCTGGGCCCCAGGCCGTGCCGATCGCCCAGCTCCCGCTCCAGCGCGCACATCGCCTTGGCATGCCTGCCCAGGACGTAATGCCAGGTGTCGACCACGAGCTCTTCGTCCATGTCGCGGAGGTTACCACTTCCGTAAATCTCATGCAACGACATTAAATGCAGTTGCATTAGATGTTCGTGCATGTATTGTTCTGACTCATGTCCTCTACCTCATCCCGCTGGGGCGCGCTCGCCGTGCTCTGCGCAGTGATATTCCTTGACGCCCTTGACGTGTCGATGGTCGGCGTCGCCCTGCCGGCCATCCAGCATGACCTGGATCTTGACACCTCCGCCCTGCAGTGGGTGGTCAGCGGCTACGTGCTCGGCTACGGCGGTCTTCTTCTGCTCGGGGGCAGGACCGCCGACCTGCTCGGGCGGCGCAGGGTGTTCCTGGTCGCGCTGGGTGTCTTCGCCGTGGCGTCGTTGCTCGGTGGCATCGTGGACGACGGCGGCCTGCTGATCGTGGCCCGGTTCGTCAAGGGTGTGGCCGCCGCGTTCACGGCTCCGGCCGCGTTGTCGATCATCACGACCACGTTTGCCGAGGGGCCCGAGCGTAACCGGGCGTTGAGCTTCTTCACCGCCTCGGGGGCCAGCGGCTACTCGCTCGGTCTCGTGCTGTCCGGCCTGCTGACCGAGATCGGCTGGCGGTGGACGTTGCTGATGCCGGTGCCGGTCGCGGTCATCGCGCTGGTCGCCGCGTTGAAGGTGCTGCCGCGAGGCCGGGAGGAGCGGGCCGAAGGCGGTCACGACCTGGTCGGCGCCGTGACCATCACCGCGTCGATGTTGCTGCTGGTCTTCACCGTCGTGCAGGCCCCCGAGGCCGGCTGGGCCTCCCTGCGCACGATCGGCTCGCTGGCCGGCGTGGCCGCGCTGCTCGCGCTGTTCGTGGTGACCGAGCTCAAGGTGCGGCACCCGCTGGTGCGGCTGGGCATCCTGCGCTCCGGCCACATCGTGCGGGCCAACCTGGGGCTGCTCATCCTCATGGGCTCGTACGTGTCGTTCCAGTTCGTCGCCATGCAGTACTTCCAGAACCTGCTGGGCTGGTCGGCCCTCGGCACCGCCATGGCGTTCCTGCCCGCCGGCGTGCTCGTCGCGGTCACCTCGACCAAGATGGGCGACTTCGCCGACCGGTTCGGGACCGGCAAACTGATCGTCATCGGCGCCGCCGCGCTGGCCGGCGGATACGCGATCTTCCTCGGCATCGACCGCACCCCCAGCCTGGGCGGCATGGTGATCCCCGGCATGGTCCTGCTGGGCATCGCCTTCGCGCTGTCGTTCCCCTCGCTGAACATCCAGGCCACCAGCGGCGTGCACGACGACGAGCAGGGGCTGGCCTCCGGCCTGCTGAACACCTCGGGGCAGGTGGGCGGCGCGATCGTGCTGGCCGTCGTGACCGCCGTGCTCACCTCGGGCGGCGAGACCCTGTCCATCGGGGCGCTGCGCGCGGCGATCGTGGTGTCGCTGGTGCTGGCGCTGGTCGGCCTGGTGATCTCGGCCACCGGCCTGCGCGCCCGCAAGCCGGTGCCCGCCGCCGAGCCGGAGGCCCGGGTGTACGAGACCGTCTGACGGCGGCACCCGGTCGGTCTGCCCATGGCGATGGCGCCGGTCGGTCTGACGGCGGAGGCGGTGGCACGCCGGGGTCGGTCTGATCGCGATGGCGCGAGGCCCGGCGTGGCGCGCCCCTGGGCTGGGCATTTAGCGGGCATGCGCTCGTCATCCCCGTCCGCCGGTCGGTCGCCGCGCACCCGTGCGGCCGTCATGGTGGCCTGCCTGGCCGTGTTGATCGCAGGGCTGACCGGGTGCGGCACCGTCCGGCAGACCACACTGCCGCAGACCCCCGGCAGCACGGAGACCGGCTCGGCCCCCGCAGCTCCCGGGGTCCCGACCAACACCGCCGAGGTGGACGTCGATCGGAGTGGCACCGAGCCGGCCGTCGTGACGGGGGTGCGTTTCGCCGCCCACGACGGTTACGACCGGCTGGTGGTGGACCTCAAGGGCGGGATGCCCGGATACAACGTGAAATGGGTGGACGAACTCGTCCAGGACGGCTCGGGCAAGCCGATCGACGTGCGCGGTGGCGCGTACCTTCAGCTCACGCTCTTCCCCGCGAACGCCCACGACGAGAACGGCGAGCCCACCTGGAGCGACGGGCCCGTCTACCCGGCCGGTCTGGCCAATCTGGCCGACGTCGTCAGGACCGGCGACTTCGAGGGCCGGGTCGGGATCGGGCTGGTGCTGGACAGGCGGGCCGCGTTCCAGGTCACGGAGCAGAGGTCGCCGAACCGCCTGGTCCTGGACGTGGCACACTGACCTGGTGGTCAGAAAGATCGGGGCTCCGGCCCGCATTCCCGTACCAGGCGGCAAGCTCATCGACGAGCACGTGGGTCGCGTCAGCAGCGGCGACGAGGCGATCTCGATCGCTCACATGGTCGCCCCGCCCGGCTGGGAGGAGCCGCCGCAGACGCCGGCGTTCACCGAATACACGGTGGTGCTGCGCGGCACGGTGATCGTGGCGCACGACGAGGGCACGACGCTGGTCGAGGCCGGGCAGTCGGTGGTGACCTCGCCGGGGGAGAAGGTCCGCTACAGCGCCGGGCCCGAGGGCGCCGAGTACGTCGCCGTGTGCCTGCCCGCCTTCTCCCCGGACGGCGCCGGACGAGACTGACGGAACGGGGCCGGCAAGGACCGGTCGGGGCTGACCGGCGCGGAACGGGCCCTGCCGACCGGCACGGGGCTGACCGGGTGGTGGGCGGTGCTCATATCATGGCCTGATGAGGCCCACGCTTGACGAGATCCGGCGGGCTCCCAAGGTGTTGCTGCACGATCACCTCGACGGCGGGCTCCGCGCCGAGACGATCGTCGAGCTGGCCAGGGAGACCGACTACGGCCGGCTGCCCACCCACGATCCCGACAACCTGCGTCAGTGGTTCGAGGAGGCGGCCGACTCCGGTTCGCTCGAACGCTACCTGGAGACGTTCGACCACACGGTCGGCGTCATGCAGACGCGCGAGTCGCTGGTGCGCGTGGCCGCAGAATGCGCGGAAGACCTGGCCGCCGACGGCGTGGTCTACGCCGAGGTGCGGTTCGCGCCCGAGCAGCACACCACCACGGGCCTGAGCCTCGACCAGGTCGTGGAGGCGGTGCTGGACGGGTTCGCGCGCGGCTCGGAAGGGCGCGGCATCCGCGTCGGCACCCTGCTGACGGCCATGCGGCACCAGGCGCGTTCCAGGGAGATCGCCGAGCTGGCGGTGCGTTACCGCGACGGCGGCGTGGTGGGCTTCGACATCGCGGGCGCCGAGGCCGGCTACCCGCCCACCCGCCACCTCGACGCCTTCGAATACCTCCAGCGGGAGAACGCCCACTTCACCATCCACGCGGGCGAGGGGTTCGGGCTGCCGTCGATCTGGCAGGCCATCCAGTGGTGCGGCGCCGACCGGCTCGGCCACGGGGTGCGCATCATCGACGACATCTCCGTGTCCGAGGACGGGTCGGCCAAGCTGGGGCGGCTGGCGGCGTACGTTCGCGACAAGCGCATTCCGCTGGAGATGTGCCCCACGTCCAACCTGCAGACCGGAGCGGCCGCGTCGATCGCCGACCACCCCATCGGGCTGCTGCGGCGGCTGCACTTCCGCGTCACCGTCAACACCGACAACCGGCTGATGAGTGCGACCGGCCTGTCGCTGGAGTTTCTCAAGCTGGTCGAGGCGTTCGGCTACGGCTGGGACGATCTGCAGTGGTTCACGGTCAACGCGATGAAGTCGGCGTTCCTCCCGTTCGACGAGCGGCTGGCGCTGATCAACGGCCGGATCAAGCCGGGGTTCGCGCAGCTGAAGTGGCAGCCGTGAAGCAGACCTACCGGTCCAGGACCGCGTTCGTGCTGGCATGGGTGTGGCTGGCGTTCGTGGCCTTCAACGTCTTCGACCTGATCGTCCGCTACAGCGGCAAGGCGTCGCTGGTGGCGCTGGCCGTGCTGGGGGCGCTGACGGCGCTCGTCTACGCGGTCGCGCTGCGCCCCGCCACCGTGCTCACGGAGGCGGGGCTGGTCGGGCGCAACCCGTTCCGCACCACGTTCGTGCCCTGGGCTTCGATCGAGGACGTCACGGTGTCCCACTCCATCAACGTGCACCACGGCGAGGAGCAGGTGTTGCGGCTGTGGACGCCGATGAGCAGCGCGCGTGAGCGGGCCAAGGCGCAGCGGCGCGGCGCCCCCGCGCCGCAGCGGGGGCGCTTCAAGACCGAGCCGACGCTGACGAAGGGCGAGCAGGCGGCGGCGGAGGCGTTCTCCGGCAAGACGCACGCCGACTGGGTGGGCGACCAGATCCGCGAGCGCGCCGAGTCGGCCAGGCGCCGCGACGAGCAGGCGGCGCCGGCTCGGATGACGTGGTCCTACGACGCGATCGGGGTGCTGGTGGTCGCGGTGGCGCTGGTGATCGCCGCGCTCGTCGTCGCCTAGCCGGAAGCGCTGACCCGCGCGGCCGGTTGACGGTCGCCTGGCCCGCGCGGCCTGTTGACCGGCGCCTAGCCTGCTCGTTTCCTGTTGACGAAGGCGTTCATGCCGGCCTGGGCGATGCCGGACGCCTCCACCTGCTCGGCCGCCTCGGTCTCCACCTGGAAGGCCCGCTCGACCTCCGCCAGTGACGGGCGGAGCAGGGTGAGGTGGACCGCCGTGGCCGTGCCCGCGGCGCTCCAGTGGCGTACGCGGGCGATGGCCGTCTCCACCAGCGCCTCCGGGGCCACGATCTCGTCCAGCAGGCCGACGGCGAGGGCG
This sequence comes from Nonomuraea sp. NPDC048882, assembly GCF_040649755.1. Taxonomy (NCBI): domain Bacteria; kingdom Bacillati; phylum Actinomycetota; class Actinomycetes; order Streptosporangiales; family Streptosporangiaceae; genus Nonomuraea; species Nonomuraea sp. NPDC048882. The sequence goes on along the minus strand of NZ_JBEZGB010000006.1, from coordinate 518,673 downwards.
TCCTCGGCGCTCATCCTGGTCGAGTCGAGCACCAGCCGCAGCGCCCGGCCGCCGACGAGGCGCGGGAGCAGGTAGCTGGAGGCGTTGGAGATCGACAGGCCGATGTGGTTCTCCGGCAGGAAATACTCGGCCGCCGGCGTGCCGATGCGGGCGTCGAAGCAGAGCGTCCACTCAGCGGCGCCGCCCACGGCCAGGCCGTTGACCGCCGCCACCACAGGCACCCGGGTCTCCAGTACGGCCCTGGTCATGTCGTGGAACAGCTCCACCTCCTCGATCAGCGACCGGCCGACGGCCTGGTCGATGTCCTCGCCGGCGGAGAAGGCCCGGCCGGTCCCCGTGACCACGATGCCCCTGCCGCTGCGGCCGTGCTCGCGGACGGCGGCGGCGAGATCCCTGCGCATGGGGGCGGTGAGGGCGTTGAGCTTGGCCGGTCGGGCGAGGGTGATCAGGGCCACCTCGTCGCGTACGGTCACGTCGATCATCTCTGCTCCTTGTCCGGCCGGCCGGCAGGGGTGGTGGCGCGCTGGTCGCGCGCAGGAGGGACCTGGACGGCGGGCCCGGGGGGCTGGTCGCGTTCGGGCTGAACCTGGATGGCGGGGGCGGCGCGCTGGTCGCGCTCGGGGTGGAGGAGGTGGCGTTTCTCGATTCGGGCCGACGGGGTCAGCGGGAACGCCTCGACGAACTCCACGTACGCCGGGATCTTGAACCGGGCCAGCCGCCCCCTGGCGTGCGCGATCACGCTCGCGGCGGTCTCGGCCGTGGCCGGATGGCCCGGCCGGAGCTGGAGGAACGCCTTGGGCAGCTCGCCGAACAGCTCGTCGGGGATGGGCACCAGGGCGGCGGAGACGACGGCCGGATGCTCGGCCAGCACGTGCTCCACCTCGGCGCAGGAGATGTTCTCGCCGCCCCTGCGCACCATGTCCTTGATCCGCCCGGCGTGCCTGATCCGGCCCTGGGAGTCGCGGACGCCCAGGTCGCCGGTGTGGTACCAGCCGCCTCTGAAGGCGTGGGCGGTCGCGTCCGGATGGTTCCAGTACCCCTTCATCATGGGCACGCCCCTGACCAGGATCTCGCCGGTGCCGGGGTCCAGCTCGACCTCCTTGCCGGGCGGCGCCACCCCCATGGCGCCGGTGCCGACCGTGCCGGTGTCGTCGAGGGGTGAGACCAGGTCGGTGCCGCTCTCGGTGGAGCCGTACAGCTCGCGCCACGGCGCGCCCCAGCGTTCCTCGAACGTGCGGTGCAGGTCCGGCTGGATGCCCGAGCAGAGCACCGCGCGCATGCGGTTGGCCCGGTCGAGGGGGTGGGGCGGCTGCTTGTGCAGGAGAAGGGGCATCGTGCCCAGCACGTACGTGAGCGTCGCGCCGTGCTCCCTGGCTGAGGCCCAGAAGCCGGAGGCGGAGAAGCGGGGGAGCACGACGAGCGGGACACCGCCCATGAGGGCGAGGAGGGTGACCCACTGGGGGTCCATGTAGGAGTACGCCTGCGCGATCATCAGGACGTCGTCGTCGCGCAGGGAGACCTGTTCGGCGACGACGGCGGCGGACCTGAGCCAGTAGGCGTGGGTGAGCATGCAGGCCTTACTGAAAATTCGCGACATCGTCGGCTTTAGGCGTATCGAGGGAAGTGAGGGGTGTTCCATCCAATTGGTCGAGGAGGTGGACTGTGCCAGGGATGTGCGGGGCGTACTCGGCGGTGGTGATCGTGGCCACGGCCCCGGAGTCGCGCAGGACGTGCTCCAGGTCGGCGGCCCGGTAACGGACGTTCACCGGCACGGTGATCGCGCCCGCCTTGAGGACGGCCAGCCAGCTCAGCGGCCAGCCGGCCACGTTGTCCAGCATGATCGCCACCCGGTCGCCGGGTCGCACACCCTTGTCGGCCAGCGCTCCGGCCAGCCGATCCGATCGTTCGTCGGCCTCGGTGAAGGTCAGGGAGACGGGTGAGGGGTCGGGGAAACGGAGGAACTCGCGCTCGCCGTACGTGTCAGCGGCGTGCCTCATCAGGTCGGGGATCGTTGCTTGCATGCGGCGGCTCCCACGGGAACTCGGGCAGCAGGGCGAAGTCGGCCGTCACAGTGGCATTGACGGGGGCATTGACGGGGGCATTGACGGGGGCCTGGGCGGGGGCCTGAGCGGGGGCGCGGACGGCGGCCAGGCCGATCGCGACGAACTCGGCGCACACCTGCTCCAGCGTGGAGTCCCCGTCGGGGCGGTACCACTCGCTGGTGCCGGTGCACATGGACATCAGGGCGAGCCGGGTCAGCCTCTCGTCGGCGACCCGGAAGACGCCCTGCTCGACGCCGTCGGCCAGCGCGTGCTTCCAGTGGTCCTCGTACGCGTCGCGCAGGGCGATGATCTCGGCGTGGGCGGCGGAGCCGGGCGTCAGGGAGCGCAGCTCGCCGTCCATGACGCGGCTGGTCATGGGGGTGAGGGCGTGGACGGCGGTGAGTGAGCTGATCAGCAGGGCGAGGCGGTCGGCCGGCCGCTCGTACGGGGCCAGCATGCGCTCGGTGGCCTCGATCAGCTCGCGCTGCGCGACCCGCATGAGGTCGGCCAGCAGCGCTTCCTTGCTGGTCACGTGGTGGTAGATCCCGGCGTTGGTCATGCCGACCGCCTTACCGAGGTCTCTGATGCTGGTGGCCGCGTAGCCCCGCCGCGCGAACAGCAGCACGGCCGCGGTCCTGATCCGCCGGCCGGCATCGGTGTCGCGGTCGGTGAGGTCTACGATCATCATGTCTTACCGAACGTTCGGTTGCCTCTTAGATCCGAAAAATACCCCATGTCCTACGAAATCGCCATAGGTTGCCTCTGACGTCGTGTCACTGTCTCCGGGACACCGATGATTTCGGAGGCCGGGCTTCGTATGAAGGGAGAGAAGGAGGCAACAACATATGCCGCAGATCATCGAATTCCCGCCGCGCCCGTACCTCGGGGTGCGCCGTACCATCACCATGACCACGTTCCACCTGGTCGCCGACCGGATCGGCGAGATCATCGGCCACCTGGCCGAGCGCAGCACCGCCCCCGCAGGGGCGCCGTTCCTGCGCTACCACAGCATCGACATGGCCGCAGACCGCCTGGAGGTGTCGGCCGGGGTGCCCGTGCCGGCCCCGATGGAGTGGGAAGGCGACCTCTACGCCGCCACCCTCCCCGCCGGCCGCTACGCCACCACCACCCACCACGGCCACCCGGACCAACTCGTGGGCACCGTTGAGTCACTGCTGCGCTGGGGACGCGAGCAGGGCCTGGAGTGGGACCTGACCGAGAAGGACGGCGCCGAGCACTGGGGCTGCCGCCTGGAGCTGTACCGGACGGACCCACGCGTGGAGCCCGACATGAACAACTGGGACATCGACCTGCAACTACGCCTGACCTGACACCCGGCCACGGGAAGCGGACCTCACCGCCACGCGTCGACCAACTGCTCCGGCCCGACGTGGACGACGCCGTCCACGTCGCAGCCGCTGCGGGAGACGGCGTAGAGCGGAGTGGTGCTGCCGGCTCCTTCGACCTGCGCATGGTGGGCGATGAGCTCGCGCAGATCGTGCTCGTCGAAGGGCCGGTTCTCCAGCCACTTCACCGATCCGACAAAGGTGATCTTCTTGGCGACCGGCTCTTTGTCCGCTCCGATCAGGTCGATCTCCGGGTTGTTGGTCCTCGTCCAGTAACCTCCGATCGCCCTGGTGTCCTCGGGCAGTCCGTCCATGCGACGGAGCGACTCGCGGACGAAAGGCTCGACCGCGGCGCCGCGCCACGCCGTCCAGGAACGTTCGATCCGCTGGAGGACGAGGTCGCCGCGGTCGCGGTCGATCGCGGTCAGGTTCGGTCCGATGAACGAGAGCCAGAAGCGCAGGTGCGTGTCCGCGATGTGGTAGCGGCGTTCCCGCGACGGCCGTACGGACAGCGGCACCTCCGCCGTCACCATGCGCTTCTCCTGGAGGATCTGCAGACCGCGCGTCGTCGACGTGCTGGGCAGGCCGCTGGCCTTGGAGATCGACGCGTACGTGCGTTGCCCGGAGCCGATGGCGCGCAGCAGGACGCTCGCCTGGGCTTCCGGCGGGAACTCCGCCGCCATGGCCCGCACGCCACTCACCGTCAGGGCCGAGCCCGGCATCGGGACGGTCGTCTCCAGGAACTCTCTGACGGAGGCGCCGGCCGGCCATTCGTCCAGGATCTGCGGCAGGCCGCCGGTAATCAGGTGCGCGTCGACGGCCTCCGCGGCGGGCAGGCCCAGCTTGTCCGCCACATCGGCGGCGGTGAGCGGGTTGACCACCATCTCCGACGCGCGCATGTGGAAGGGACGGTCGTACTGGTTGATCGCCTCCATGATGGACAGATCGGAGCCGATCAGGATGAGCAGCATGGGCCGCCGGGAGAACTCGCGGTCGAAGAGGCGCTGCAGGGTGCTTTCGAGGTAGGGGTCCTGCTGGATCAGGTAAGGGAGCTCGTCGATGACGACGATGCTCGGTGAGTCCTGCGGGACGGCCTGAGCCATCAGCCGCAGGGCACTGTCCCAGGACGTGGGTGTGACACCGTCGAACTGGGAGGCGTCGGGCAGGTCCGAGGCGGCCACATCGGCGATGAAGCGTTCGAGCTGCACGGCCGGCGGCTGCTGGTCGGCGGCGAAGAAGAGGCTCGGCACACCGCTTCGCCGGATGAACTCCTCGGCGAGGCGCGTCTTGCCCACGCGGCGTCTGCCGCGCATGAGGATGGCGCGGCCTGGAAGATCGCCTGTCCGCACTCGGCTGAAATAGCGGCTGAGCTGGGCCAGCTCACGCCGCCGCCCGATGAACCCGTCTACCCGAGTCCCTCCCCTCGATACACCCAAATTTGGTCGTCCCAACTTTGGTACAACCAAATTTGGTTGCTACCCAGAGAACGTTAGCTCGTGCCGCGCATGAACGGCAGGTCATCGGCCCCAGGAGTCCAGTTCGGGGCCGTGGCCGGCGGCGCGGGCATGGGGTTCGAGGTCGTTCAGCAGCCCCCGGAGGGCCGCCGGGGCGTCGGGGGACAGGGCGGACTCCAGGCGTGGCAGCAGGTCCCCGGCGGGCCATCCGTCCAGGGGGTGGTGGCGCAGCTCCCACTCCAGGTACTTGTTGTACGGCCGCACCCGCCCGTGCAGCGCGAACAGGTGGCTCAGGAAGGCCGGCACCGCCTCCGAGCCGTCCAGCAGGACGCCGAGACGATTGCCGTCGCGGGCGTTCTTCATGCACCGGTACACGCTGTTGAGGAACGCGCCCAGCGCCTCGCGCCCGATGGCGAACGCCTCGTCCGGGGTGAGCGTGCCCTTGGCGGCGACCAGGGAGGCGATGCCGCCGGTGTCCTTGAGCACCTGGGCGTGGGTGAAGGCGTACCGGTTCCACTCGGTGCCGGAGCCGGGCAGGGCGTGGGCGCGGAACTCGCCGAGCGTCATCACCACCAGGTCCACGAGCGCGTCCCTGCGCGGCTCGAACGGGGCTCCGTCGGCGGCGATCAGGTAGACGTCGTGGTCGGAGTGCGCGGTGGCGGTGCCCTCACGGGCCTGCGACCCGCTCAGCACCAGGCCCAGCACGCGGGGATCGGGCAGGGCCCGCGACAGGAAGATCTCGTACGTCTCCACGCGGCCAGACTGCCACGATCTTCATCGCCACGCGTCCAGCAGTTGCTCCGGGGTGATGTGGGTGACGCCGGCCACATTGCAGCCACTGCGGGAGACGGCGTACAGGGGCGTGGAGGTGTCCGTTCCAGGCATCCTGGAGCGGTGAACGATGAGTTCGCTCAGGTCGTGGTGGTCGAAGGGCCGGTTCTCGAGCCACTTCACCGAGCCGACCATGGTGATCGTCTTCGCGACGGGTTCCCTGTCGGCTCCGACGATGTCGATCTCGGGATCGTTGGTCCTGGTCCAGTAGCCGCCGATCGCTCCCGTTCGCTCAGGCAGGTCGTCCATACGGCGAAGCGACTCGTGGATCAGCGGCTCGACGGCCATGCCCCTCCACGAGGTCCAGGAACGGCGGATCCGGTCCAGGAGCTTGTCTCCCCGGCCGCGTTCCACGTCGGTCAGGTGCGGCCTGACGAACGGAAGCCAGAACCGCAGGTGGGAGTCGATCACGCGGTAGCGCGTATCCCTGGAGGGGCGGGTGGACAGAGGACGATCTATGGCGATCAAGCGCTTTTCCAGGAGGAGCTGCAGGGCTCGGTTCATCGTCGCGCGGGGGATCTCCTGGGTGGCGGCAGCGATGTTGGAATGTGTGCGTTGTCCTGACCCGATGACGCTGAGGACCTGCTGAGCGTGAGCCTCCGGAGGGAGTTCGGCGGCGAGCGCACGTTCTCCGCTGACGATCAGCGCCGACAACGGATCATCGAGCGCCTGCTCCAGATAGGTCATGACCGAGGCGCCCTTGGGCCACTCTTCGCAGATCATCGGAAGCCCGCCCGAGACCAGGTGTGCGTCGAACGCGTCGGCTGGACCGAGTTCGAGGGCCTGAGCGATGTCGTACGGTCCGAGGGGGTGGACCACGAAGTCGGCCGCCCGCTGGTAGAAGGGGCGGCCATAGGTGTTGATCGTCTCCATCATGGACAGGTCCGAGCCGATGAGGAGCAGCAGGACCGGCCGTCTCGAGAACGCCTTGTCGAAGAGCTTCTGCAGCACGCCCTCCAGGCTGGGGTCCGCCTTGATCAGGTACGGAAGCTCGTCCAGGACGACGATGCTGGGAGCGTCGTCAGGAAGGGCGCGGGCCAGGAGGGAGAGCGCGTCATGCCATGACCCGGGTGGCCCGCCGTCGAAAAGGGAGGCGCCGGGCAGGTCGGACGAGCGCATCTCTTCCGCGAAGACGCTGAGCTCCTTGCCGAGTGTCTGCCCGGTGGCCGTGTAGTACGCGTGCGGCACCTGCGCGCGCCGGATGAACTCTTCCGCCAGCCTCGACTTGCCGACTCGGCGGCGGCCCCTGACGAGGAGCGCACGTCCCGGCCGGTCGAATTGCCGTCTGCCGGTCTTCTCGAGCGCGCGTTGCAGGATACCGAGCTCTCGCCGCCTGCCGATGAAAGGTTCCAACACCGCTCCTCTTGGTCTCATGAATGAGACTAACTGAGAAGTTGGTATCAAGGCCTGGACTTGATGGCCCTCGATGCCGTGTTGGTCTCACCGATGAGACCTTCGCCTCTGAAGGTCTCACGGATGAGACTCTCTGCGTGGCCGGCCTAAGGGGCCAGGCGAGTCTCCAGGTCCGTGCGGATGCTGGCGAGTTGCTCCGCCGCCCGCGCCCTGGCCTCCGCCGGGGTCGTGGTCACCGGGACGACCGCCTCCAGGTAGCACTTGAGCTTGGGTTCCGTGCCGGATGGGCGCACCACCACGCGGGCGCCGCCCGCCAGGAGGTAACGCAGGCCGTCGGTCGGTGGGAGGCCGCCGTCGCCGCGCGCCAGGTCGTCGGCTCGCTTCACCGTGAGGCCGCCGAGGGTCTCAGGTGGGTCGGTGCGCAGGCGGGACATGGCGGCGGTGATCAGCGACAGGTCGGACACCCGGAACGACAGTTGCGAGGTCGCGTGCAGGCCGTGGCGGCGGGCCTGGTCGTCGAGGAGGTCCAGGAGGGTGCGGCCGTCGCGTCTGGCGGCCGCGGCGATGGCGGCCACGGTCAGCGCGGCGCCGATTCCGTCCTTGTCCCTGACCGGCAGGCCGGCGTCGGAGCCGACGCTGTAGCCGATGGCCTCCTCGTAGCCGAAGACGAGCCCGGGGCCGGCCTTGATGATCCACTTGAAGCCGGTGAGGGTCTCGCCGTACCGGACGCCGTGCGCCTGGGCGATCTTGCCGAGCAGGGTGGAGGAGACGATGGTGGTGGCCACCATGCGGTCGCTGGTGGTGTGGGTGAGCACGTGCTCGGCCAGCAGGCCCCCGACCTCGTCGCCGGTCAGCATGCGGGCGCCGCCGCCGGGCAGCGGCACGCCCACCGCGCACCGGTCGGCGTCGGGGTCGTTGGCCACGATCAGGTCGGCCTCCGTCTTGGCGGCCAGCACGATCGCCAGGTCCATCGCGCCCGGTTCTTCCGGGTTGGGGAAGGCGACTGTGGGGAAGTCGGGGTCGGGCTCGCGTTGTTCCTCGACGGTCACCGGGCTGTCGAAGCCGGCGGCCTGGAAGGCGGCGGTCAGGGTGGCCGCCCCGACCCCGTGCAGCGGGGTGTAGGCGACGCGCAGCTCGCGGGCGTCGCCCAGGGGGAGGGCGGTCACGGCCCGGAGGTAGGCGTCGACTATCTCGTCGCCCAGCTCCGTCCACCCGGAGTCCTGAGCGAGCTCGTCCACCCGGCCGACCGCGTCGATGGCGGCGGAGATCTCCGCGTCGAGCGGGGGCACGATCTGGGAGCCGTCGCCCCAGTAGACCTTGTAGCCGTTGTCGCGCGGCGGGTTGTGGCTGGCGGTGACCGTCACCCCGGCGTCGGCCCCGAGGTGGCGGACGGCGAAGGCCAGCACGGGCGTCGGCAGCGGGCGGGGCAGCAGCGAGGCGCGCAGGCCGGCGCCCGTCAGCACCGCCGCCGTGTCGCGGGCGAACACGTCGGACTTGTGCCTGGCGTCGTAGCCGATGACCACGTGCCTGCCAGGACCCAGGACCGCGGCCAGGCCGGCCGCGGCGCGCATGACGGTGACCCGGTTCATCCGGTTGGGGCCCGCGCCCAGCTCGCCGCGGAGCCCGGCCGTGCCGAACTCCAGCTTGGCGCCGAAGCGCTCGTCAAGGGCGGCCAGGTCCTCGCGTTCGATGAGGGCGGACAGCTCGGCACGCGTGTCGGAGTCGGGGTCCTGGGCCAGCCACTCCCGCGCCCGCCGCAGCACGCTCACAGCCGGTCCACCACCTTGGCCAGCAGGACGCCCATGCGGGCGGCCGTGGCCCGGCCCACCTCCAGGACCTCCTCGTGGTTGAGCGGCTCGCCGGACAGGCCCGCGCCCGGGTTGGTGACCAGGGAGATGCCGAGCACGTCGAGGTTCGCCTCGCGGGCGGCGATGGCCTCCAGGACCGTGGACATGCCGATCATGTCGCCGCCCAGCGTGCGCAGCATGCGAATCTCGGCGGGGGTCTCGTACGTGGGGCCGCGGAAGGCGACGTAGACGCCCTCGGCGAGGGTCGGGTCGATCTCGCGGACGAGGGCGCGCAGGCGGCGCGAGTAGACCTCGGTGAGGTCGATGAACGTGGTACCGGTGATCGGGTTGGCCCCGGTCAGGTTGATGTGGTCGCTGATCAGGACGGGGTCGCCGACGTTCTGCGTCTCGGGGCGCAGCCCGCCGGCCGCGTTGGTGAGCACCAGCGTGCGTACGCCGGCCGCCGCCGCCGTGCGGACGCCGTGCACGACCGCCTCCACCCCGAGCCCGGACGGCGACTCGTAGAGGTGGGTGCGCCCGAGGAAGATCAGCGCGTGCCGGCCCGCGGCGGTGCGGACAATGCGGATCTTGCCGCCGTGACCGGCCACGGCGGGCGCGCGGAAGCCGGGCAGGTCGGTGAACGGGATCTCGCGCACCGTCTCGCCGATCGCGTCGGCGGCGGGCACCCACCCCGAGCCCATGACGAGCGCGACGTCGAAGGCGGCGTCGGAGGAGTCGAGGCCGCTCGCGGCACGCAGTGCCGCGGCGGCCTCGCCGGCCAGGGTGTACGGGTCTTTGCTCACCTTCAGTAGTTTAGGAGCAGCCTGTCCAGGACCCGCACCCCGAACTGCAGGGCGTCCACCGGCACGCGCTCGTCCACGCCGTGGAACATGGAGGCGAAGTCCATGTCGGCGGGCAGCCGCAGCGGCACGAAGCCGAATCCGCGCACCCCCAGGTCGGCGAAGAAGGTCTTGTTGTCGGTGCCGCCGGACATGCAGTAGGGGATGGCGCGGGCGGCCGGGTCTTCGGCCTTCAGCGCCGCGATCATCGACTCCACGAGCGCGCCGTCGAACGAGGTCTCCAGCGCGATGTCGTGGTGGATGAACTCGCGCCGCACCTTCGGCCCGAGCAGCCCGTCCACGGTCTTGAAGAACTCCTCCTCGAAGCCCGGCAGGAAGCGCCCGTCGACCACGGCCGTGGCCTGGCCGGGGATGACGTTGGACTTGTAGCCGGCGTCGAGCTGAGTCGGGTTGGCGGTGTTGCGCAGCGTCGCGCCGACGAACCGCACCAGCGGCCCGATCTTGTCGAGGACCGGCCGGGGGTCGTCCTCGTCGAACGGGAGGCCGAAGGCGTCGGCGACCTCGGTGAGGAAGCGGCGCACGGTCGGCGTGTACGTCAGCGGCCAGTCGTGGCCCCCGATCCTGGCCACGGCCTTGGCGACCTCGGTGACGGCGTTGTCGTCGTTCAGCATCGAGCCGTGGCCCGCGGTGCCGTTGGCGATCAGCTTCATCCAGGCCAGGCCCTTCTGGGCGGTCTCGATGAGGTAGAGCCGCAGCGACGGGTCGACCTCCAGCGAGTAGCCGCCGACCTCGCTGATCGCCTCGGTGACGCCCTCGAACAGGCCGGGGTGGTTGGCGGTGAGGTATTTGGCGCCGTAGACGCCGCCGGCCTCCTCGTCGGCCACCCAGGCGAAGACCAGGTCGCGCCTCGGCCTCAGCCCTTCGCGCTTGAACCGGCGCAGCACGGCCAGCATCATCGCGTCCATGTCCTTCATGTCCACGGCGCCGCGGCCCCAGATGTAGCCGTCGCGCACCTCGCCCGCGAACGGGTCGACCGACCAGTCGGCGGCATTGGCCGGGACGACGTCGAGGTGGCCGTGGACGAGCAGGGCGGGCAGCGACGGGTCGGTGCCCTCGACGCGGGTGATCACGTTGCCGCGGCCCGGCTCGCTCTCGATGTAGGTGGACTCGATGCCGGCCTCGGCCAGCCTGGCCATGACGACCTCGGCCGCGGCCCGTTCGCCGGGGCCGCTGCCGTCCCCGTAGTTGCTGCTGTCGACGCGGATCAGCTCGGCGCAGAGGTCGGCGACTTCGAGTTCGGCGGGTGTCATGGCGTTGTCTCCCAACGGTGATCCAGCGTGAGCAGTCCGGACTTGTGCAGGTGGCCGCGTTTGTGCGCCCGGGTGATGAGGGTGAGGTCGACGTCGGTGATCTCGTCGTGCCGGCCGACGACGCCGGTCATGAAACGGTAGAGGGCCGCCTCGTGGGCCGCCACGACCTGCACGATGAGGGAATGGGTGCCCGTCGTGGCGGCACAGTAACGGACGTCGGGGTGCGCCGCCAGCCGCTGGCCGACCAGGTCGAGGCCGTGGGGGCGGACCTTGAGCCAGAGCATGGCCTCCACCTCCAGGCCGAGCAGGGCGGGCTCGACCTCGGCGCGCGGCAGCAGCAGCCGCCGCTCGATCAGCGAGGTGACCCGGCGGCGCGCGGTGGGCACGGAGATGTCGAGCCGCTCGGCGACCGCGGTGAAGGCGATCCGGCCGTCGGCGGCGAGGAGCTCGGCGATCTCCTGCTCCAGGGGTGACAGGCCCTCCTCGTCGGGCAGGCACTCGGGCGGCGGGGCCGGCCGCAGCTCGGCCACCTCCCGCTCGGTCAGGAAGGGCGCGTGCCACTCGGCGACGGTCCTGAACGTGTGCAGGACGACCTGGGTCTGGGTCTGCAGGACGCCGTCGATCTCCGACACCTGGGCCGACAGGATGCGGTGCAGCGCCTCGCGGGAGGGGGAGACCAGCTCGCAGCCGAGGTCGGCGGCGCCGGTGAGGGAGTAGACGGAACGGGTGTCGGGGCGCTCGGCCAGCGCCTTGGCCACCTGCGTGGCGGTGCCGGGCCGCACCTGGACGTGCAGGTGCACGGGCCGGCCGTGGCCGGTGCGCAGGTCGTCGTAGATGGCCGTGACGCGGACGAAGCCTTCGGCGATGAGCCGCTGCAGCCGCCGGGCGACCGTGCGCTCGTGCTCGCCCACGGCCCGGCCGATCTCACCCCACGAGGCCCGGGGGCTGACTTGCAGCGCGGCCACGAGCCGTCGGTCGAGAACGTCCACGGATGCCCGTCCCTGTGTCGGGTTTGTAAAAGTTGGGGTAATTATTTGACTGTTTCGGTCGCCCGAATGCAGAGTAAGCCATTACCGCACTTGTCAGCAAAGGAGCCCTTCGTGGCGACCTCCCCCGTGGCGCACTCCCCACTCGGAATCCCCAAGAGCCGCGTTCGGCAGCTCATGGCGGCCAGCATCGGCAACGTCGTCGAATGGTACGACTGGTACGCGTACACCTTCCTCGCCGTCTACTTCTCCGACCAGGTCTTCCCCAAGGCCGCGGACAACAGCCTCGTCCCGCTGCTCAGCTCGTTCGCCGTCTTCGCGGTGGGCTTCTTCATGCGCCCCCTGGGCGGCCTGCTGGTCGGCGCGTTCGCCGACAGGTACGGCCGCAAGTCGGCCATGACGTTCACGATCGTGCTGATGGGCGCGGGCTCCCTGCTGGTCGGCCTGACCCCCACCTACGCGGCCGTCGGCCTGCTGGCGCCGGTCATCCTCACCCTCGCCCGGCTGATCCAGGGCCTGTCGGTGGGCGGCGAGTTCGCCGCCGCGACCACCTTCCTGGTGGAGTCGGCACCGCCCGGCCGCCGCGGCCTGTTCTCGAGTTTCCAGTACGTGAGCACCACCATCGGCCAGCTCATCGCCTCAGGACTGGCCGCGCTGCTGGCCACGAGTCTGATCGAGGCCGACATGGACTCCTGGGGCTGGCGCGTGCCGTTCGTCGTGGGCGCGGTGCTGAGCCTGGTGGGCCTGTGGATCCGCAAGGGCGCCGACGAGACCTCGGCCGTGGCGGAGGAGATCCAGCGCGGCGAGGCCACCCGGCCCAAGCTGTTCGAGTTCCTCAGGCTGCACCCGAGGTCGGCGGCGACGATCGTGGGCATCACGATCGCCGGCACGGTGGCCTACTACACCTGGACCAGCTTCCTGCCCACGTACGCGCAGATCACGGTGGACTTCGACAAGGCCGAGTCGCTCCAGATCGGCACGATCTCGCTGGTCTTCTTCATGATCCTGCAGCCGCTGCTGGGCATGCTGTCGGACCGGGTGGGGCGCAGGCCGTTGCTGATCACCTTCGGGCTCGGCTTCGTCATCCTGCCCGTGCCGCTGCTCGGCCTGCTCACCGACGCCTACTGGAGCCTGCTGGTCGTGCAGCTCGTCGGCATGGTCTTCCTCGGGTGCTTCACCGCGATCTCGGCCGCGGTCAACTCCGAGCTCTTCCCGACGCGGGTGCGGGCGGCCGGCGCGGGGTTCCCGTACTCGCTGACCGTCGCGCTCTTCGGCGGCACCGCGCCGCTGATCGGCACGGCGCTGCAGGAGGCGGAGAACCCGGGCCTCTTCCCGTGGTACATGTCGGCGCTGGCGCTCGTCTCCACGCTGGTCTACATCTTCGTGCTCAGGGAGACCAAGGACGAGCCGCTGCGTTAGCCGGACGGCACTAGCCGGACCCGCTAGCCGAACGAGGTGCAGGGGCGCTCCCGCAGCTCCTTGACGTAGTCGTCGGGGGCGCCCGCCCGCTCGGCCGCCTCGGCCAGGCTGCCCAGGTAGCGGGCCGAGGGCAGGCCGCCCTCGTAGCCGTCGAGCACGTAGAACCAGGCCACGACCTCGCCGTCGAGGGTCTGCACCCGCAGCCGGACCTTGTGGTAGGCGCCGCGCACCGCGCCCTCCCACTGGTCGAGCGACTGCTCCTCCCAGTCGGGCACGTCGTAGAGGACCACGAAGACGTGCTCGTCGGGGTCTTCGACGATCGTGGCGACCGCGCCCTCCCACTTGAGGTCCATGCCTCCGAACGTCAGCCGCCAGCCCGGCAGCCAGCCCACACCGCGGATCGGTGAGTGCGGGGCACGCATGGCCATCTGCTCCGGGTCCATGTTGCTGCCATAGGAGGCGTATACAGGCACAGCGGCAAGACTAGCGCCTGAGACCGCGCCCCGTTCGTCAGCAGCTCGGGGCATGCGGGAGAATGGTGGTGTGACGAGGATCGTGATCATCGGCGGCGGACCAGGCGGCTACGAGGCGGCGCTGGTGGCCGCCCAACTAGGCGCGCAAGTCACGATGGTCGAGCAGGACGGCCCAGGTGGCGCCTGCGTGCTCACCGACTGTGTGCCGTCCAAGACGCTGATCGCGACCTCCGTCCGCAAGCAGGCCCTGCTCGACGCCCCGTCGCTGGGCGTGTCGTTCTCCGGCGGTCCCGACGGCGACGCCGGGGTGGCGCAGGTCGATCTGCCGCTGGTCAACAAACGGGTCAAGGAGCTGGCGCAGGCGCAGTCCGCCGACATCGCGACCCGGGTCGAGGCCGAGGGCGTCGAGATCATCAAGGAGCGCGGCCGGCTGGTCGATCCGCAGGTGGTCAGGGCCGGAGACCGCACGATCAGGGCCGACGTCGTGCTGGTGGCCACGGGGGCGACGCCGCGGGTGCTGCCGGGGGCCGAGCCCGACGGCGAGCGCATACTCAACTGGCGTCAGCTCTACGACCTCGAAGAGCTGCCCGAGCACCTGATCGTGATCGGCTCGGGGGTGACGGGGGCCGAGTTCGCGGGGGCCTACCGTTCGCTCGGGGCGGAGGTCACGCTGGTCTCCAGCCGCGACCGGATGATGCCCAACGAGGACGCCGACGGCGCCGAGGTGCTCGAAGAGGTCTACCGGCGGCGCGGCATGAACGTCATGGGCCGCTCCAGGGCCGCCTCCGTCAAGCGCACGCCCCACGGCGTGGTGGTGACGCTGGAGGACGGCCGCACGGCCGAGGGCTCCCACGCGCTGATGACCGTCGGCATGATCCCCAACACCTCCGGCATCGGGCTGGAGGAGGCGGGCGTGCAGCTCGACCGGGGCGGGTTCGTCAAGGTCGACAAGGTCTCCCGCACGTCGGCGCCCGGCGTCTACGCGGCCGGCGACTGCACCGGCGTGCTGATGCTGGCCTCGGTCGCCGCCATGCAGGGCCGGATCGCGGTGTGGCACGCGCTGGGCGAGGCCGTGCAGCCGCTGCGGCTGGCCACCGTGGCCTCCAACATCTTCACCGACCCGGAGATCGCGGCCGTGGGCGTCGCGCAGCGCGCCATCGAGGCGGGCGAGATCGAGGCCAACGTGGTCAAGCTGCCGCTGGCCACCAACGCGCGGGCGAAGATGCAGGGCTTCAACGACGGTTTCGTGAAGCTGTTCTGCCGCCCGCACACCGGGATCGTGCTGGGCGGCGTGGTCGTCGCGCCGCGGGCCTCCGAGCTGATCCTGGCGGTGTCGGTGGCGGTGCAGCAGCGGCTGACCGTCGACCAGCTGGCCCACACGTTCGCGGTCTACCCGTCGCTGTCGGGATCGGTCACCGAGGCGGCCAGGCGGCTGATGCAGCCGGGGGTCAACATCTAGGAGTTCCCTGCGGAGAAAGGGGCGTGCGGTGGTCCGCGCGCCCTTTTGTTGTGCCTCTGACCGTTGACCTTTGTTGGTATGGACACCAAACTAAGTCACGAGTTGGCGCAGCGTTCGAAGGAGCTTCCATGCCCTATCGCCCTCCCTTGGTGGCGCACGAGTACTTCGTCGCGGACCCGCCGGAGTTGCCGGTCCGCGTACGAGGCGAGGGCGGCCTGTCGGCGCTCATCGCCGCGGAAGTGGTCGCGGCCGACGGCGCCGAGGTGCTGCTCAAGGCGGTCACCTCGGCGGAGGAGACGCTGGTCGTCCAGGTGGGGGCGGCGGGCGAGGGCGTGATCAGGGTGCGGCTGTCGGAGGACGCCACCGCGCGGCCCCGCTCCGAGCGCGCCATCGCGCTGGTGACGCCCGGCACGTACGCGGGGGCACGGGTCGTGGCCGAGCCCGGCGCGCCGATCGTGGTGGACGCCGGGTCGCTGCGGGCCGAGATCACCCTGTCGCCGTGGCACCTGCGCTTCACCGACGCGGCCGGGGCGACGCTGGTCGAGCAGGACCGGGGGCACACCGACATCAGCGGGCGCCTGCGTACGCTGCCGTTCGGGCGCTCCGCCTCGGGCGGCGCGCCCGTCGCCTACCACGAGAGCTTCGCCGCCGCGCCCGACGAGGCCTTCTCCGGCTTCGGCGAGTCGTTCACCCGGCTGGACAAGCGCGGCCAGCGACCGCTCATGTGGAACTTCGACGCCTTCGGCGCCGAGTCGCAGCGCGCCTACAAGAACATCCCCCTGTACGTGTCCAGCCGGGGCTACGGCGTCCTGGTCGACAGCGGCGCGCCCCTGGAGTTCGACGTGTGCCAGTCCACGCACAGCGTGGTGCAGATCCTGGTGCCCGACGACGTCATGGACTACTACGTGCTGGCGGGCCCGGCCCCCGCGGAGGTGCTGGACCGGTACGACCGGCTGACCGGACGGCCCTCGCTGCCGCCGAAGTGGGCGTTCGGCACCTGGATCTCCTCGGGGTTCTGCGTGGACAGCGGGGAGCGGGTGCTGGCCAGGGCGCGCACGATCAGGGAGCGCGGCATCCCGTGCGACGTGCTGCACCTGGACACCTACTGGCAGAGCGACGGGCACTGGTCGGACATGCGCTGGGACCCGGTGAACTTCCCCGACCCTGAGGGCATGCTGGCCGAGCTGGGGGAGATGGGGTTCAAGGTCTGCCTATGGATGAATCCCTATATTTCGCACCTTAGCCCGGTCTTTCAGGAGGCCGCCGAGGCCGGCTACCTGCTGCGCGACCCCCAGGGTGAGGCGTACGTCGCCGACTGCTGGCACGGCTCCTTCCCCGCCTGCGGCATCGTGGACTTCACCCACCCGGGGGCGGTCGAGTGGTTCAAGGGCCTGCTGCGCCCGCTGCTGCGCCAGGGCGTGGCCGCGTTCAAGACCGACTTCGCCGAGGGCGTGTCGGCCGACGCGGTGGCCGCCAACGGCATGAGCGGCACCGACCTGCACAACGTCTACACCCTGCTGTTCAACGACGCCGTCGTGGACGTCACCCGCGAGGTCAACGGGCATGAGCTGGTCTGGGCGCGCTCGTCGTACCTGGGGGGTCAGCGCCACAGCGCCCAGTGGGGCGGCGACACCTACACCAGCTACGCGGCCATGGGCAGCACGATCAGGGGCGGCCTCGCGCACGGCTTGTCCGGCGTGCCGTTCTGGAGCCACGACGCGGGCGGCTTCACCGGCCGGCCCACCGACGACCTGTACGTGCGCTGGACCCAGTTCGGCGCGCTCTCCCCGCTGCTGCGCCTGCACGGCACCACGACCCGCGAGCCGTGGGAGTTCCCCGAGGCCGAGGAGCAGGCGGTCGCGGCGCTGAAGCTGCGTTACCGGCTGATGCCCTACCTGTACTCGGCCGCCGTCGAGGCCGCGCGCACCGGCGCGCCGATGATGCGGGCGCTGTGCGTGGACCATCCGGACGACCCGGTCGCCTGGCAGGCCGACCTGCAGTACCTGCTCGGCCACGACCTGCTGGTGGCTCCCATGACCGGGCCCGAAGGCGTCAGGCAGGTGTACCTGCCGCGCGGCCGGTGGGTGGACTACTGGACCGGCGAGGTGCTGGACGGCGCCCGTTACGTCCGGGTCGCCAAGCCGCTCGGCCAGATCCCGCTCTTCGCCCGGTACGGCGCGCTCATCCCCGTGCAGGAGCAGCGGGACACGGTGGACGTGCCGGAAGAGATCGCGCTCGTCGCCTTCGGCGGCGGAGGCGGGAGCGCCGAGATTTACGACGCCGACGGCGTGACGGTCGCCGTCGCCACCAGGGACGGCGACGTGCTGCGTGTCGCCGTCACCGGCCCGAAGCGCGTCACCGGGGTCGAGCTCGTCCCGGTGCCCGGTGCTCCCGCGCGGGCCGTCATCTCGTAACACCCCCTGGAGGGATCATGGTCAAGTCAAGAGGCGCGGCGGCGCTGGCCGCCGCCGTGCTCGCCCTGTCGGCCTGCGGCTCGGGCGGCGGTTCCGCGAGCCCGAGCCCGGGCGGCACCGAGCCGCGCGTGCTCAAGCTCTGGCACTACGAGACGGCCGACAGCGCCATGGGCAAGGCGTGGGCCGAGGCGATCAAGAAGTTCGAGGCGTCGCATCCGAACGTGACCGTCGAGTTCGAGGAGAAGGGCTTCGAGCAGATCCAGAAGACGGCCGCCATGGTGCTCAACTCGGACGAGGCGCCCGACATCATGGAGTACAACAAGGGCAACGCCACGTCCGGGCTGCTGTCCAAGCAGGGCCTGCTCGCCGACCTGAGCGAGGAGGCCACCAAGCGCGGCTGGGACAAACTGCTGCCCGGCGGCCTGCAGACCACCGCGAAGTATGACGACCGGGGCGTGATGGGCTCCGGCAAGTGGTACGGCGTGCCCAACTACGGCGAGTTCGTGATGGTCTATTACAACAAGGACCTCTTCGACAAGCACAAGGTCACTGTCCCGGCCACGTACGAGGAGTTCACCGCCGCGCTCGACACGTTCGTCAAGGCCGGCGTGACCCCCATCTCCAACGCCGGCGCCGAATACCCGGCGCAGCAGATCTTCTACCAGCTCGCGCTCACCAAGGCGCAGAAGCCGTGGCTGGACGCCTTCCAGTCCTACAAGGGCAAGGTCGACTTCCACGGCCCCGAGTTCACCTACGGCGCCGACACGTTCGCCGACTGGGTGAAGAAGGGCTACATCCCGAAGAACTCGGCCGGGGTCAAGGCCGAGGACATGGGCGTGGCGTTCATGAACGGCAAGTTCCCCGTCATGATCAGCGGTAGCTGGTGGTACGGCCGCTTCGCCTCGGAGATCAAGGACTTCGAGTGGGGCCACTTCCTGTTCCCCGGCGCCACCATGTCGCCCGGTTCGAGCGGCAACCTCTGGGTCGTCCCCGAGAAGTCGGAGAACAAGGACCTGGCTTACGACTTCATCGACATCACGATGAGCAAGGACATCCAGAACCTGCTCGGCAACTCCGGCGGCGTCCCCGTGGCCGCCGACGCCGCCGCGATCACCGACGCCAAGAGCAAGGAGCTCATCGAGTCCTTCAACAAGCTGACCGCCGCCGACGGCCTGGCCTTCTACCCCGACTGGCCCGCGCCCGGCTACTACGACGTGATGGTGGCCGGCGTCCAGGAGCTCATCAACGGCAGCAAGACCTCGGCCGAGGTGCTGGACGAGCTGGCCAAGCCGTACGAGGACAACCTCGCCGACATTGGCAACTAGATGAGGGCACGCACGAGGGGGTACTGGCTCTACCTGGTCCCCAGCCTGCTGCTGTTCCTGGCCGTCATCGTGGTGCCGTTCCTGATGAACGTCGGCGCCAGCTTCACCCGCTGGTCGGGGGTGGGCACGCCGCGCTGGATCGGGCTCGGCAACTACGCCAGGCTGCTGGAGGACGAACGCTTCTGGGAGTCGTTCCAGCACAACGTGGGGCTGATCGTGGCCATGGCCTTCGTGCCGACCGCGATCGGGCTCGTGCTGGCGGCGGCCCTGTTCGACTACATCGGCAAGCGGTTCGGGGCGCGGACGGCCTCCGCGCTGCGCGCGACGTACTACCTGCCGCAGGTGCTGCCGGTGGCGGTGGCGGGCGTGGTGTGGGGGTGGATGTTGCATCCGTCGTACGGCGCCGTCAACCAGATCTTCGGCCTGGACCTCGACTGGCTCGGTGACCCCGATCTGGCGCTGGCCACGGTCATGGCGGTGATGGTCTGGTTCCAGCTCGGCTACCCGGTCGTGATCTTCATGGCCGGGCTGCAGCGGGTGGACCCGGCCTACTACGAGGCCGCCGAGATCGACGGGGCCTCGTGGTGGCGCAAGTTCTGGCACATCACGATCCCGCAGATCCGGCCGGAGATCTTCGTGGTGCTGCTGACGTGCACGATCGCCGCGCTGAAGGTGTTCGGGCCGATCTTCGTGCTGACGCGCGGCGGGCCGGGGAACGCGACGATGGTGCCGTCGTACTTCTCGTACCTGAACTTCTTCCAGAAGAGCAACGTCGGGTACGGCTCCGCCATCGCCACCGTGCTGGCGCTGATCATCATCGTGGTGACGTTCCTGTTCCTGCGTGTCCAGGAGCGTGACGCATGAGGGGCCCGGGACGCTGGGCGGTGCTGTTCGCGCTGGTCGTGCTGGCCGTGGTGATGATCTTCCCGTTCGTGATCGTGGCGATGAACGCGGTCAAGTCGCCGGCCGAGTACAGCTCGAACGGGCCGCTGAGCCTGCCCGAGGGGCTCTACCTCCAGGGGATCGCAGACTTCTGGAACCGGGTGGAGTTCGGCGTCAAGCTCTGGAACAGCTTCGTCATCAGCGCCTCGGTGTCGGTGCTGGCGGTGGTGCTGTCGGTGCTCAACGCGTACGCGCTGGGCATCGGCAGGGTGAAGGGCCGGCTGTGGATCCTGGTGCTCTTCCTGGTGGCCAACACGCTGCCGCAGGAGGCGCTGGCCTACCCGCTGTACTACCTGGCCAAGGCCGTCGGCCTGTACGACACCCGGCTCGCGGTGATCATCATCATGACCGCGATCCAGGCGGCGTTCGGCACCTACCTGCTGAGCGCCGTGCTGGGCCAGTTCCCGAAGGAGATCCTGGAGGCGGCCTCGATCGACGGCGCGGGGCGGCTGCGGTCGCTGCTGCGGATCGTGGTGCCGATCAGCCGGCCCACGATCAACGTGCTGCTGATCTTCTTCTTCATCTGGACCTGGAACGAGTTCTTCCTGCCGCTGATCTTCCTGATCTCGAACGACACCCAGACGGTGCCCGTCGCGCTCGGCGTCCTGCAAGGGCAGAGGTACATGGACGCGACCATGTCCAGCGCCTCGGCCCTGCTCGGCATCGTCCCGGCGGTCGCCTTCTTCCTGATCTTCCAGCGCACGCTGACCCGAGGTGTGACGGTCGGCGCCATCAAGTGATGGAGAACCACTCAAGATGCGAAAAGTCCCGTTATTAGCGGTTGTTTCGCTCGCTGCCTCGTTATTCGTCGCGCCCGCCGTTCAAGCCGCGCAGGCGTACCCGTTCCAGAACCCGGCCCTGCCGCTCGACCAGCGCGTCACCGACCTGCTCGGCCGGCTCACCCTCGACGAGAAGCTGAGCCTGCTGCACCAGTCGCAGCCGGCGATCCCGCGCCTCGGCATCGCCTACCACAAGAACGGCACCGAGGCGCTGCACGGCGTCGCCTGGTCCAACCACCGCGACGACAACTGGAACCAGAAGTTCGCCGCCGGCACCGTCTTCCCGCAGGCGGTCGGGCTGGCCAGCACCTGGGACCCGGCGCTGATCAGGAAGGTCGGCGCGGCCGTGGGCGACGAGACGCGCGGCTACAACGCCGTCGATCCCGTCCTGTGGGGGTTGCAGGTGTGGGCGCCGGTGGTCGACCTGCTGCGCGACCCGCGCGCGGGGCGCAACGAGGAGGGCTACTCCGAGGATCCGCTGCTCACCGGGGCCGTCTCGACCGCGTACGGCAAGGGGCTGCAGGGTGACGACCCCTTCTACCTGAAGACCGCGCCCGTGCTCAAGCACTACCTGGCCTACAACAACGAGACCGACCGCAGCCTCACCTCCTCCAACCTGACGCCCAAGCTCAAGCACGAGTACTACGAGCCGGCCTTCAAGGCGGCGATCTCGGCCGACGCCGCGACCGGGGTGATGGCGTCGTACAACCTGGTCAACGGGCGGCCCAACCACGTCAACCCGGACCTGAACGACGCGGTCAGGACCTGGACCGAAAAGACGCTCTACAACCCCAGCGACGCGTGGGGGCCGCACGCGCTCACCGACCTGGAGCGCTACTACGACGACAAGCCCGAGGCGTTCGCCGCCGTGCTGAAGGCCGGGCTGGACAGCTTCACGATCGACGGCAGCGACCTCGGGCCGATGCTGACCAACCTCAAGGCCGCGCTCGACCAGGGCCGCATCACCGTGGCCGACGTGGACAAGTCGGTACGCAACGTGCTGTCCATCCGGACCCGGCTGGGCCACTTCGATCCGGACGGCGGGCCGTACGCGCGGATCACGGCGGACGTGATCAACAGTGCGGCCAACCAGCGGCTCAACCGGGAGACCGCCGGCAAGGCGGCCGTGCTGCTGAAGAACTCCGGTGTGCTGCCCCTCGGCAGGCCGAAGTCGGCCGCCGTGGTGGGGCCGCTGGCGGACCGGCTGTACCGGGACTGGTACTCGGGGCAGCTGCCGTACCAGGTGACGCCGCGAGACGGGATCAAGGAGCGGGTGGGCGCCGTCACCACCGGCGAAGGGCTGGAGCGCGTCGCGCTCAAGCACCTCGACTCCGGCCGGTACGTCACCGCGACCGGCACCGGGCCCGACGACAACGCCGCCCTGCTCGACACCGCGCCCGGCGCCGCCTCGCAGTGGGACCTCACCGACTGGACCGGCGGCGTGTCCACGCTGCGCAACGCGGGCAACGGCCGGCTGCTGGGCGGCGACTGGCGCTCGCTCGACACCGACGACGCCGAGCCCGACGGCTGGTACGTCTCCCAGCAGTTCGCGCTGGAGCGGCAGGCCGACGGTAGCCACCTGATCCGTTATGCCGGATACGAGACGGTCGAGGGCTGGTTCGGCCTGCCCGACGCGTACGTGGGCGTCACCGACGGCACGCTCGGCCTGGTCCCGAAGGCGCAGGCGGCGAAGTTCGCCAAGGAGGTCGTCTCCGACGGCGTCGCCGAGGCCGCCGCGCGGGCGGCCGAGGCGGAGGTCGCGGTGGTCGTGGTCGGCAGCCATCCCTTCGTCGCGGGGCGCGAGTTCCACGACCGCGCCGACCTGCGGCTCGGCGCGGGCCAGCTGCGGCTGATCGAGGCCGTGCGCAAGGCCAACCCGCGCACGGTGGTCGTCCTGGAGACCAGCTATCCGGTCGTCGTGGACGCCCCGACCCTGCTGTGGACCACGCACGCGGGCGCGGAGACCGGGCACGCCGTCGCCGACGTGCTCTTCGGCGACGTCAACCCCGGCGGCCGGCTCACCCAGACCTGGCCCGCCGATGGCGAGCTGCCGAGCCTGCTGGACTACGACCTGGTCAAGACCGGGATGACGTACCTGTACGGAAAGGACAAGCCGCTCTACGCCTTCGGCCACGGCCTGAGCTACACCTCCTTCGGCTACCAGGGCCTGCGCGCGCACGGCGACCAGGTGAGCGTCAAGGTCACCAACACCGGCAAGGTGAAGGGCGACGAGGTGGTCCAGCTCTACACCCACCAGCGCGACTCCCGCTTCGCGCAGCCGGTCAAGCGGCTGCGCGGCTTCCAGCGGATCACGCTCGGCCCGGGGGAGACGCGGACGGTCACCTTCCCGCTGAAGCGGTCGGACCTGGCCGTCTGGGATCACACCAGGGGCAGGTGGGTGGTCGAGAACGCCACCCACGACGTGCTCGTGGGCTCCGCCTCCGACCGGATCCGCCGGCGCACCACGCTGCGGGTGAACGGTGAGACCGTGCCCGTGCGCGACCTGGCCAGGACGACGCGGGCGATGGACTTCGACGACTATTCGAGCGTCGCCTTCGCCGACGAGAGCAAGGCGCGGGGCGAGGTGGTCGAGGGCTCGGCCGGTGACTGGGTGGCGTACACGGGGGCCTCCTGGGGCTCGCGCTTGACGGCCGCGGTGGCCTCGGTGAACGGCGGGTCGTTCGAGGTGCGGCGGGGCTCGCCGACCGGTGCGCTGCTGGCGACCGTGCGGGTGCCTGCCACGGGCTCGATCTATACGTACGGGACGGCGAGCGCGAGCGTGCGGGCCGGCGCCGGGAGCATCTACCTGGTGTTCCGGGGTGACCTGCGGATCAGGGACTTCGCACTCGCCCGATGAGGCTCTTCCCCTGACGAGGAAGCTCGCCTGACGAGGACTCCGCCGGGCGGCCGCGAGCATGGTCGTGGCCGCCCGGCGGACTTGCCTCTTGTTGGATAGCCGTGTTATCTATTAGTTGGATAACACAGCTATCCAGAAGAGGGGTGTCTCATGACCGTGATCGTTCTGCTGGTCGCCACGCTGGCGTTCCGGCTGCTGGGAGTGCTGGGCGTGGGCCGGTTCGGCACGTGGCGGGTGAGCGCGGCCCACGGCCTGGCCGTCATGCTGGTCATGACCGCCAGCGCCCACTTCGTCCCGGCCGGCGTGACCTTCATGCCCAACTACGCCGACATGCTGGCCATGGTGCCGCCGTTCGTGCCGTTCCCCGCCTTCATGGTGTATCTGAGCGGTGTGCTGGAGCTGGCCGGGGCGGCGGGGCTGGTGCTCGGGCGCACCCGCAGGGCCGCCGGGATCTGCCTCGCGCTGCTGTTCGTGGCGCTGCTGCCGGCGAACGTGCACGCCGCCGAGGCCGATCTCGTGGTCTCCTCGCCGCTCTGGCAGCGCATCCCCGAGCAGGTGCTCTACATCGCGATCGCCCTGTGGGCGGCGCGTCCGTCCGCTGCCCGCCCGGTGGCCCGGCAGGCCGAGAAGGTGAGTGCGTGAGCGGGGTCAGCGGACCGTCCAGCCGCCGTCGATGACCAGCGTGTGTCCCGTGATCAGCGACGCCGCGGGGGAGGCGAGGAAGAGCACCGCCCCCGCGACGTCCATGGGCTCGCCGATGCGGTGCAGCGCCGCGATCCGCTCGATCACGTCGGCCTCGAACGCCGGGTCCGACAGGGCGGGTGCGGTGCCGGGGGTGCGGATGAACGTGGGGGCGACGTTGTTGACCGTGACGCCGTGCGGGCCCCATTCGACGGCCAGGCAGCGGGTCAGGTGGGCGATGGCCGCCTTCGTCATGCAATAGACGGATTCGCCGGGCAGGGCTACCTCGCCGGCCTGTGACCCGATGTTCACGATCCGCCCGTACCCCTGCTCGATCATCACTCGCCCCGCCGCCTGGCTGGCCAGGAACGTGCCCTTCAGGTTCACCTGCACCGTCCGGTCGAAGTCGTCCTCCGTCACCTCCTCGGCCGGGTTGCCCGGCGCGATGCCGGCGTTGTTGACCAGGATGTCGATCCGGCCGAACCGCTCCACCACCGCGCGCACCGCATCGGCGATCTGGCCGGGCGCGGTCATGTCCATCTGCAGCGGCAGCGCGGCCCGGCCGAGACCGCGGACCTCGTCGGTCAGCCCTTCGTCGGCCCCGGCGTCCCGGTAGCCGAGCGCGACGTCGGCGCCGGCGTTCGCCAGGGCCAGGGAGATCGCCCGGCCCAGCCCTCGCGCCGCGCCCGTGACCAGGGCGATCTTCCCGTCCACGCGATATTCGGGGAACGTCGTCATGCGTGCCTCCTTGCGGCTTTAATTCGTTGTCTATCCAAACTATTGACCGTGGGTGCGCGCGTGTGTGAGCCTGCTGGTGAGCTCATGCGCGTAGCGCGGCGACGGTCAGGGTCCTGCACTCTGCTCGTGCATGGCGGTCAGCTGACGCCTTTGGGACGCCTGCCGGCGTGCCTGGAAAGGAAGAGCCGCGCATGCGAAGAAGATTATTCGTCATGCTCACGACCGTCGCCGTGCTGATCGCGGCGGCGGTCGTCCGGATGTCGCCGGTCTCGGCGGTCGCCTCGGATCCGTACGCGTTCAAGAACGTCAGGATCGACGGCGGGGGCTTCGTGCCCGGCATCGTCTTCAACCCGTCCGAGCGGAACCTCGTCTACGCCCGCACCGACATCGGCGGCGCGTACCGGTGGAACCAGTCCAGCACGTCATGGACCCCGCTGCTCGACTGGGCCGGCTGGGACAAGTGGGGCTACAACGGGGTGATCAGCCTGGCCACCGACCCCGTGCAGACCAACCGGGTGTACGCGGCCGTCGGCATGTACACCAACAGCTGGGACCCGAACAACGGCGCCGTCCTGCGCTCCACGGACAAGGGCGACACCTGGCAGGTCACGGCGCTGCCGTTCAAGCTGGGCGGCAACATGCCGGGCCGCGGCATGGGCGAGGCGCTGTCGGTCGACCCGAACGACAACCGGATCCTCTACCTCGGCGCCCCCAACGGCAACGGCCTGTGGCGCAGCACCGACTACGGCGCGACCTGGTCGAAGGTGACGAGCTTTCCCAACCCCGGCAACTACGCCCAGGACCCGGGCGACCCCAACGGCTACCTGAGCCACCGTCCCGGCGTGGTCTGGGTGACCTACGACAAGCGCTCGTCCACCCCGGGCAGCGCCACCAGGACCATCTATGTGGGCGTCGCGGACAAGGACAACACGGTCTACCGCACCACCGACGGCGGCGCCACCTGGTCGCGGCTGGCCGGTCAGCCCACCGGCTACATCGCGCACAAGGGCGTGCTCGACACCGTCAACGGCTACCTCTACCTCGCCACGAGCGACACCGGCGGCCCGTACGACGGCGCCAAGGGCGACGTATGGCGCTACGCCACCGCCACCGGCACCTGGACCCAGATCAGCCCCATCCCCTCCTCCAGCGCCGACGACTACTTCGGTTACAGCGGCCTGACCGTCGACCGCCAGAATCCGGGCACGATCATGGTGGCCACGCAGATCTCCTGGTGGCCCGATGTGATCTTCTTCCGCTCGACGGACTCCGGCGCCACCTGGACCCGGGTCTGGGACTGGACGTCGTACCCGAACCGCAGCTTCCGCTACACGATGAACATCTCCGAGAACCCCTGGCTGACCTTCGGCGCCAACCCGCAGCCGCCCGAGGTCGCCCCCAAGCTCGGCTGGATGACCGAGTCGCTGGAGATCGACCCCTTCGATTCCGACCGGATGATGTACGGCACCGGCGCCACCGTCTACGGCACCGAGAACCTGACGCAGTGGGACGCCGGCGCGCAGTTCACGATCAGGCCGATGGCCAAGGGCCTGGAGGAGACCGCGGTGCTCGACCTGGTCAGCCCGCCCAGCGGCG
This sequence comes from Nonomuraea sp. NPDC048882, assembly GCF_040649755.1. Classification (NCBI taxonomy): domain Bacteria; kingdom Bacillati; phylum Actinomycetota; class Actinomycetes; order Streptosporangiales; family Streptosporangiaceae; genus Nonomuraea; species Nonomuraea sp. NPDC048882. The sequence continues at coordinate 492,081 of NZ_JBEZGB010000006.1, read as the reverse complement.
CGCCCCTGGTCAGCGGCCTGGGCGACATCGGCGGGTTCCGTCACACGAACCTGGACGCCGTACCGCCGATGATGTTCACCTCACCGGTCTTCACCTCCACCACCAGCCTCGACTACGCGGAGCGGGCGCCCTCGATCATGGTCAGGGCGGGCAACTTCACCGACGCCGACCGCCCGAACGACAGCCACGTGGCCTTCTCCACCGACGGCGGCGCCAACTGGTTCCAGGGCACCGAGCCCGGCGGCGTCAACGAGGGCGGCACGGTCGCCGCCGCGGCCGACGGCTCCCGCTTCGTCTGGGCGCCCAAGGGCGTGGCCCCCGTCTACTCCGTCGGCTACGGCAACTCCTGGCAGCAGGCTTCCGGCCTGCCGGCGGAGGCCGTGGTGGAGTCGGACCGGGTCAACCCGCGTAAGTTCTACGGGCTCAGTGGCGGACGCCTCCACCTCAGCACCGACGGCGGCGCCACCTTCACCGCCACCTCCGCCACCGGCCTGCCCGCGAGCGGCAGGGTCAAGGCCGTGGCCGGCGTCGAGGGCGACGTGTGGGTCGCGGGCGAGGGCGGCATCTGGCACTCGACCGACAGCGGCGCCTCCTTCGCCAAGCTGCCCGGCGTCACGAACGCGGTCAACGTCGGCTTCGGCAAGGCCGCGCCCGGCGCGACGTACCCGGCGGTCTACGCGGTGGCCACGATCGACGGCGTCACCGGCCTGTACCGGTCGGACACGGGCGGCTCGGCCTGGGTGCGCATCAACGACGACCGGCACCAATGGGGCAACATGGGGGAGGCGCTGACGGGGGATCCGCGCGTGTACGGGCGGGTCTACCTGGGCACGAACGGGCGCGGCATCATCTACGGCGACCGCACGGGCCCGCCCGTGACGGTCACCCCCACGCCGACCGTCACGCCCACGGTCACCCCCACCGTGACCCCGACTGTGACCCCGACTGTGACCCCGACTGTGACTCCGACGGTCACCCCCACGACCGGCAGCGGTTGCGCGGCCACTTACCAGCCGGGCAACTCCTGGCCCGGCGGCTTCCAGGCGAACGTCACCGTCAGGAACACCGGCGCCGCGCCGATCACCGGCTGGCGGGTGACCTGGACCTGGCCGGGAGACCAGCGGATCACCAACCTCTGGGGCGGCACCCCGGCCCAGACGGGCACCGGCGTCACGGTCACGAACGCCGGCTACAACGGCGGCGTGGCGGCCGGGGCGACGACGTCGTTCGGCCTCAACGGCTCCTACACGAGCGCCAACACCCCGCCCACCACCCTCACCTGCACCCCGGCCTGACCGCAGGAAACCACCGAGGGCCGCACGGGACCCACACCCCGTGCGGCCCTCGCCGTCTGGGTGATGCCGCAGGGCCTCGCCGTCCGTGCCGGCGGACGCGGCGTACCGGCTGATGAGGTCTTGACAGGGGCGGCGGGCCGGCGAAGCGTGGCGCTCACACGCCTCACCCGAGGGGGCCCGCCATGGCCGTACACGAGATCCGCATCGACCCCGACCTCCCTCTCCGCGACGAGCCCGGCACCGGCCACAACCGCTGGCATCCGGACATCCCGCCCATCGTCCGCTGCGAGCCGGGCGACGAGGTGATCCTGGAGACCAGGGACGCCTTCGACGGCCAGATGGGCCCCGAGGCCACGCTGAAGACCGTCGAGGCACCCGACCTGGACGTCGTCCACCCGCTCACCGGCCCCGTCCACGTGGAGGGGGCGCGGCCTGGGGACCTGCTGGAGATCGAGATCCTGGAGGTCGCGCCGGACCGCTACGGCTACACCGTCCAGGTCCCCGGCTTCGGGTTCCTGCGTGACGTCTTCCCCGAGCCGTTCATGGTGCGCTGGGAGCTCGACGACGGGTGGGCGGCCTCGGACGACCTGCCAGGGGTGCGGATCCCGGCGGCGCCGTTCATGGGCACGATCGGGCTGGCGCCCGGCCACGAGTCGCTGGCCAGGACCACGACGAGGGAGCAGGCGGCGCTGGCGCGCGGCGGGTTCGTGCTGCCGCCCTCGCCCGACGGCGCCGTCCCCGCCACCCCCGTCGGAGCCGCGGGGCTGCGCACCATCCCGCCCAGGGAGCAGGGCGGCAACGTGGACATCAAGCAGCTCGGCGCGGGCACCCGGCTCTACCTGCCGGTGGACACGCCCGGCGGGCTGTTCTCGGCCGGGGACGCGCACTTCGCGCAGGGCGACTGCGAGGCGTGCGGGACCGCGATCGAGATGCGGGCGACGCTGCGGGTGCGGTTCACCGTGCACGAGGGGCAGGCGGCGGAGAAGGGCATCAGGGGGCCGAGGTTCGCCCGGTCGGAGTACTGGGTGGCGCCGGCGTACGCGGCTCCGCGCCGGTTCTACGCCACCACCGGCATGTCGGTGAGCAGGGACGGCGAGGTGTCGGCCGAGGACGCGACGCTGGCGGCCAGGAACGCGCTGCTGGAGATGATCGACCACCTGGAGGACAGGGGGTGGAGCGCGCAGCAGGCGTACGCGATCTGCAGCGTGGCGGTGGACCTCAAGGTGAGCCAGCTCGTGGACGTGCCCAGCTTCCTGGTGTCGGCGTTCCTGCCGGAGGACATCTTCACGGACTGAACGCGGTGGCGTTCAGAGCTCCTCCAGCAGCCCGGCGGGCACCGGCTCGTCCGGCTGGTCGTCCGCCGGTGGGGCCTCGTGGTCGGCGAGGCCGGTGAGGATGACCGCGAGTTCGGCCCGCGTGTGGATGCCCAGCTTGCGGTAGATCCGCGCCAGATGGGTGTCCACGGTGCGCTTGCTGATCGACAGGACGGTGGCCACCTCCAGGTTGCTCATCCCGCGCAGCACGAGGTCGGTGACCCGGCGTTCGCCGACGGTCAGCGGGTGGCCGTCCTGGCCGTTGGCGGCCGGGGCGGCGGGACGGCGCGGCGCGGTGGCGGCCCGGTGCTTGTCGGCGAGCGCGGCCAGGCGGACCGCGCCGCAGTCGGTGGCCAGCCGCAGCGCCATGGCCAGCGTCTCGTGCGCCTTGCCCGCGTCGCCCGCCTGGCGTTGCGCGATGCCGAGGCGGAGCATCGCCCTGGCCTGTTCGAGCCTGGCGCCCCGGTGGGCGAGCAGGTCCACCGCCTCGTGCAGCAGGTCGAGCCGGGTGGCGCCCTCGTAGGCGACGCTGCCCGCGCTGAGCGCGCGGGCGATCGTGGTGGGCGCGCCCCACGCCCGTGCCAGCTCCAGCTCCCGCTCGGCCATCATGCGGGCGGCAGAGCGTTCGCCTGACAGGGTGTAGGCGAGGATCGTGTTGGTGCCCCATGGCACACAGGCCGGGTTCGTGATGCCCGCGGCGGTCAGGCGGCGCCCGCACTCCAGCAGGGTCAGCAGCCCGTCGCGGGGCCGGCCGTGGGAGAGGTGCACGCGTCCGAGCGCGTCCAGGAGGTGGCCGGAGATGAGGGGGTGCCAGTCGCCGTACGTCCTGACCGAGCCGAGCGCGCTCTCGGCGGCCTCCAGCTCGCCCCGCTCGACCAGGATCCTGACGGCGCAGGCGGTGGCGGCGGCGTGGAAGCCCTCGGCCCGCACCTCGCGGGCGCTGGCGATGGCGTCGTTGGCGTCGCGCAGCGCCGCGTCCAGGCTGCCGAGCTGGTAACGCACCTCGGCCCTGGCCGACAACGCCAGTGCCAGCCTGGTGCTCGATCCCTCGTCCCTGGTCTCGCTGACCAGTCGTTCCGCCCAGTAGGAGGCCTCGTCGAGGCGGTCGCCCCACACGAGCGGCAGCACCGCGGTGACCGGCACCGTGCCCTGGCCGTCCATGCAGCGGCGGGTCTGGGCGAGCATGCGCGGCAGGTTGCGGCCACGCACGCCGGTGGCCAGGGCGAGCGCGCTCAGGAACTCCCTGGCGGCGGGGGTGAGCAGCGTGCCGAACGAACGGCCCAGCCGGCGTACCCCGATCTGCCCCGCCGAGCGGCCCCACAGCAGCGCCTGGGCGGCGAACAGCAGGGCCAGGTCGGCGCCGGCGAACTGCGGCATCGCGGCGGCGGTGGTCGCCGCCTCGGCCAGCACCTCGCCCGCCTCCGCCGAGTTCGCGGTGACCAGGACGTCGGCGAACGGGGTCACCGACATGAGCGCCTGCGGCGCCCGCTTGACCCGGCCGTAGACCGTGCGCAGGTGCCGCAGGCAGGCGGGCAGGTCGCGGTGTTTCTCGACGGCGCCCAGCTCGGCGGTGACCTCCAGCACCGTCTCGCGGTCGTCGGTCTCGGCCAGGGCGCGGTGCAGGTAGCCGGTCGCGTCCTGCCAGGAGTGGTTGCCGCCGGCCTCTTCCGCGGCCTCGCGCAGCACGGTCACGGTCAGCGGGTCGCCGGTCGGGCCCGCCGACATCAGGTGCCTGGCCGAGCTGCTCAGCGGCGCGCCGAGCCGGTGCAGCAGCGCCGCGGTACGGCGGTGCAGGCGGTCGCGTTCGTCGGGGTCCATGCCGGCCAGCACGGCCTGCTGGACGCCCGGGTGCGGGAAGCGGCCGGGCGGCGAGCCCGTGATCAGCCCGAGAGCGCGCAGCCGGGCCGTGGCCACCCGCGCCGCGTCCTGGCCGTGGCCGGCCAGCATGGCGGCCAGCTCCAGGCCGTCGTCGGGCGCCACGACGGCCAGCGCGCGTAACAGGTCCACCCCGGCCGCGTCGGCGCCGGAGTCGCTGTCGCTCAGCCAGCCGAGCGCGGTCTCGGTCATCGCCGCCGCGCCCGTCTCCAGCACCCGGGGCAGCTCGCCGCGCGTCGCGGTCACGCCGGTCCTGGCCAGCCGGGTCGCCAGCTCGTGCAGCAGCGCGGGGTTGCCCCGGGTGAGCTGGTGGCAGGCGAGCGCGACCTCCGCGTCGACCTGCTGCTCGGCGGTGCCGAGCTGGCCGGCGAGCAGCCGCCGGGCGGCCAGGTGGGGCAGCGGCGCGGGCCGCAGCAGCCGCATGTACGGCAGCGCCGCCAGGTCCCTGGCGAGGTCGTTCCCCCCGGACTCGCCGGGGTCGGCACTGGTCAGGATCATCGCGATGGGCAGGCCGTCGAGCCGCCTGGCGATGTAGGAGCACCATTCCGCGGACTGCTGATCGGCGTGGTGCACGTCGTCGACGGCGATGATCAGCGGCTGGTCGCCGGTGAAGTCGCGGGTGGCGCGGTAGAGCCCGTGCAGCACGCCGGGGGTGACGGCGTCCTTCCGCTCCTCGTCCGGCGTCAGGCCGGTGGGAGGCGCGCGGCCGGCGGCCATGAGCGGCTCGAACAGCTGCCGGATGACGCCGAAGGGGTGCTCGCGCTCGGCGGGGTGGCCGCGGGCCATGAGCAGCAGCGCACCCGTCTCGGCCAGGGCCGACAATGCCGCGTTGAGCAGCGTGGTCTTGCCCATCCCGCGTGCGCCCTGGATCAGCAGCACGGACGGACTCGCCGAGCGGATCCTGGACAGCACTTCCCGTACAGCGGCTAGTTCTACGTCACGGTGTAGCAGCGTCTGCCCGGAAGACATCGCTACTCCAAAAGCTTGGCCCCCTGGACTGTCACAAGGATCATCCCGCCAAGGACAGGTCGGCTGTCAATAGCTGACGGACAAATCGGACAATTATGACGATCCCTTGTCAGATCTCACAACCGCCCCGTGGCCGGGTGAATGCGCATTCCCGGGCCCGCGTATACGTATTTCAGCGCCGCCGTACGGCTTAATGCGTACGCCGGAATTACGTCTTTACACGGCGGCGGGCCCGATGCAACTCTGCGATCAACGCCAGCACGAATGACGGCAGTAATTTGGGACCCAATACGGGGAGCGCCATGGACCGCCCACGTCTCAAGGCACATTTCACCGCTCAAGTGATCGACGGGTCGAAAGTTTTCCTGCTGGCCGACGGCCAGCACTATCGCGTTCAGGCGGAAGGGGCCGGCAAACTCCTGCCCTACCTCGACGGGCGGCACACGGTCGCCGAGATCGCCGCGGGGCTGAGCGGCGAGCTGCCGCTCACCCGGACGCTCACCGCCATTCGCAAGTTCGCCGCGTTCGGGGTGCTCGCCGACGGGCGGCCCGATTGGCCGGACGGCACGCTGGCCTTCTGGGACGCGCAGGGCATCGATCCCGTCCGGGCCCGTTCCGCGCTGGAGCGCGCCGAGTTCACCGTCGTCGCGTGCGGGGACGCTGACGCCGGCGCTGGGACGGTCGAAGGAGTACTGCGCGAGCACGGGCTGCGCGTGCGGACGAGGACCGTCGAGGAGGAGGTCGCCGGCCCCGCGGGCGAGCTGACGGTCGTCGTCACCGGCGACTACCTCGATCCCGCGCTCGACCGGCTCAACGCCGCCTACCTGGCCGCCGAGCACCCGTGGGCGCTGGTGAAGCCGTCCGGGATCACGTTGTGGGTCGGCCCGGTGCTGCGGCCAGGACGTACCGGCTGCTGGGCCTGCCTGGCGCAGCGGCTGGCCGGGAACCGGCAGGTCGAGCGGTACCTGGCGGGCAAGCGCGGCGGCGGGATGCCGTACCACCCGGCCCGCGAGTCCGTGCCCGCGGGACCCTCGGTGGCGGGCGGGCTGCTGGCGGTGGAACTGGCCAGGATCGCGGCAGGACAGGACGACGGCTCGATCGCGCGATCCTGCCTCGACGGCAGGATGACCACGGTCGACCTGCGCTCGCTCGGCACGATGGAGCATACCGTCATCCGGCTGCCGCAGTGCCGGGCCTGCGGGGACCCGGCGCTGATCAGCGAGCGCAGCCCCAAGGTGATGTTGTCGGCGCGCGACGCCAGGCACGTCACCGACGGCGGTTACCGGATCGAGCCGCCCGCGCGCACGTACGCCCGGCTGGAGAAGCACATCAGCCCGCTCATCGGCGCGGTGACCAGGTTGCACACGTTCGCGGAAGAGGACAACGGCGTCACCTACAGCTTCACCGCAGGACACAACTTCGCCATGATCGGCGACAACATGGATCTGCTGCGGCGCAACCTGCGCGGGCAGAGCGGCGGCAAGGGCCGCACCGAGATCCAGGCCAGGGTGAGCGCCCTGTGCGAGGCCATCGAGCGCTACTCCGGCGTGTGGCGCGGCGAAGAGCCGGTGACCGAGGCCGCCTACGCCGACCTCGACCCGGCCGTGGCCGTGCATCCGGAGAGCCTGCTGCACTTCTCCGACGGCCAGTACGCCGGCCGCGACGAGTGGAACAAGGACCCCGCGCACCGCCTGCACCTGGTGCCCGAGCGCTTCCGCACCGACCTGCCCGTCGACTGGTCGCCGGCCTGGTCGCTGACCGAGGGGCGCGAGCGGCTGGTGCCCTCCGGCTACGCCTGGTACGGCCACCCCGACCTGGAGCGCCACTTCTACTGCGTGGGCGACTCCAACGGCAACGCCTCGGGCAACTCGATCGAGGAGGCCGTCCTGCAGGGCTTCTGCGAGCTGGTGGAGCGGGACGCGGTGGCGCTGTGGTGGTACAACCGGGCCAGGCGGCCGGCCTTCGACCTCGACTCGCTGCGCGACCCGTACGTGGACACCGTGCGCGAGTTCTACCAGGGCATGGACCGCGACATCTGGCTGCTCGACATCACCACCGACCTCGGCATCCCGGCGTTCGTGGGGGTGTCGCACCGGATGGGCCACCCGGTGGAGGACGTCATCGTCGGCTTCGGCGCGCACCTGGATCCGCGCATCGCCGCCATCAGGACGCTGACCGAGGTCAACCAGTTCCTGCCCTCGGTGGAACGGCGCGACGAGCAGGGCAACACCCTCTACCTGGACGACGACGTGGCCACGCTCGCCTGGTGGAAGGAGACCAGGCTGGCCGAGCAGCCCTGGCTGGTGCCCGATCCCGCGCAACGGCCGCGTACGCTCGCCGACCACGCGCTCGCGAGCGGCGACGACCTGGCCGCGGACGTCGAGACGTGCGTGAACCGGGCCGCCGCGGCCGGGATCGAGGTCGTCGTGCTCGACCAGAGCCGGCCCGACCTGGAGCTGAGCGTCGTCCGCGTGATCGCGCCCGGCATGCGCCACTTCTGGCGGCGGCTCGGCCCCGGCCGCCTCTACGACGTGCCGGTCACGCTCGGCTGGATCCCGCGGCCCTGCGCGGAGGACGAGCTCAACCCCGTCAGCGTCTTCTTCTGACGGTCCCGGGGGACGTGCGGTGAACGAGGGAGGAACCCGGCGTGAGTGAGACGAAACGGCGGCTGCGGCGTGAGGCGACGCTGACCGAGGCGGACGGCGAGGTGCGCATCTCCTCGCCCGCCGGTTCGCTGGGGCTGCGCAACCCGTCTGACCGGATGGTGGCCGCCCTGCGCGTCCTGGCGGCCGGTGACGCGACGGACACGGCGCTGGCGGCCACGGTGGGCGAGGCCGGGCTGCTGCGCTGGAACCTGCTGCTGCGCCGCCTGGCCCAGGGCGGCCTGCTGGAGTACGGCACGCCTGCGGCCAGGCTGCGCCCGATCGGCGCCGGACCCGTCGAGCCCGGCCCGCCGCCGGCCCCCGGCACGCGGCTCAGACTGTCCCGGTTCGCCGTGGTCACGGCGGAGGACGGCGTGCTGAGCGTACGCGGCCCGCGCAGCCCCGCCGTGGTGGAGCTGGCGCCCGAGGCGGCCGGCCTGCTGGGCGCGCTCGCCGACTGGACCACCCCCGCCGAGCTGGACGCGCGGGCCGGCTGGACCACCCCGGCCGAGCTGGGCGCCGACGACGTGCTGCGCTTCCTGGCCGCCGCCGGGGCGCTGACCACCGGCACCGAGGACGGTGACGAGGACGGCGACCTGGCCCTGGCCCAGTGGCAGCCCCGCGACCTGTGGCTGCACGCGCACAGCAGAGGCTCGCGGATCGCCGGCCGCTACGGCGGCACGTACCCGTTCAAGGAGCGCTTCGAGCCCCTGCCCGTCAACCCGGCGCCCTTCGGCGGCAAGCGGATCGAGCTGACGGCCCCCGACCTGGACGCGCCTGGGCCGAGCCTGACCGAGACGCTGGAGCGCCGCCGCTCCGTACGCGAGCACGACCAGGACGCGCCGATCACCCTCGACCAGCTCGGCGAGCTGCTCTACCGATCGATGCGGCAGCGGGCGGCCTTCGACTCGCCGGACGGCCAGCGGCTGGCCGACCGGCCCTACCCCTCGGGCGGCTCGGTGCACGAGCTGGAGGTCTACCCCCTGGTCGTCTCCTGCCGCGGCCTCGATCCTGGGCTGTGGCACTACGACACCGCCGGGCACGCCCTTGAGCTGGTGTCGGAGCCGTCCCCTGCGGTGCGGACGCTGGTGCAGCGGGCCAGGTCGGCGGCGCTGCTCGCGGACGACCCGCAGGTGCTGCTGATCGTCACCGCCCGCTTCGGCCGGGTGATGTGGAAGTACGAGACGATCGCGTACTCGCTGGTGCTCAAGCACGTCGGCGTGCTCTACCAGACGATCTACCTGGTCGGCACCGCGATGAACCTGGCCGTGTGCGGGCTCGGCGGCGGCGACGCCGACGACTTCGCCCGCGCCAGTGGCCTCGACTACCTGAGCGAGGGCAGCGTGGGCGAGCTGGTCCTCGGCAGCAGGCGGGGATAGGGCGATGAAGTTCCGGTTCAAGGCGCTGCAGCGGATGCGCGAGCCCGACGAACTCGACTCGCCGACGCTGCTGGCCTCGCCGCGCGGGTGGATCGCCACGTTCGTGGTGCTGATCATCGTGGCGGCGGCGTCCGTCTGGTTCTTCGTGGGTCGGCTGCCGGTGACGGTGTCCGCGGCGGGGCTGCTCACCCACCCCGCGGGCACCGCCCGGCTGCAGAGCCCGTACGGCGGCACCGTCCGTTCGATGCTGGTCCGCCCCGACCAGGCCGTGCACAGGGGCCAGCAGGTGGCCGTGATCACCGTGGACAGCGGCAGAGATCGGCCGGTGCACAGCCCGTTCACCGGCCGGGTGGTCGCCTTCTCCGCGGTGGACGGGCACGTGGTGGGGCCCGGCGAGGAACTGCTGCTCATCGAGCGCACGGACACCGCCGACGACCGGCTGGTGGCGATGTTGTTCGTGCCGGTGGACCGGGCGATGGGCGTGGTGCCGGGCAAGCCGGTGGATCTGTCGGTCTCCTCGGCCCCGCCCGGCGCGTTCGGGCTGCTGCGCGGCCGGGTGCACTCCGTCAGCTCCTATCCGGTCATGCTGGAGCACGCGGCCGACCTGGTGGGCGGCCTGGAGGCGGCCCGCGGCTATCTCAAGGGCGTCCCGGCCAGGCTCGTCATCGTCGATCTGGAACGCGACCCCGGCACGCCGTCCGGCTACGCCTGGTCCACCCAGAAGGGGCCGCCGGCGCGCCTGCAGTCGCAGGTGTCGGTCGCCGGCGCGATCGTCCTGGGCAGTCAGACCCTGTTCGACCTGCTGCTCGGGCGCTGAAGGGGGAGATGTGACGACCACGAGCGCTCCCGCGCAGGCGAGCCCGCCGGCCCCGCCACCGTCACCGCCACGACCTGCCAGGCGGTGGCGATGGCGGCGGCGCACGCCCACGGTGATCCAGATGGAGGCGGTGGAGTGCGGGGCCGCCTCGCTGGCGATGATCCTCGGCTACTACGGCAAGTTCGTCCCCCTGGAGGAGCTCCGCTCGGCCTGCGGCGTCTCCCGCGACGGCGCCAAGGCCTCCAGCGTGATCGCCGCCGCCCGCCGCTACGGGCTGATCGCCAGAGGCTTCCAGATGGAGGCCGAGGACCTGCGCTCGCTGACAGGGCCCGCCATCGTGTTCTGGGCGTTCCAGCACTTCATGGTCCTCGAAGGGGTGCGCGCCAGGTTCGGCAGGAAGGCCGTGGCGGTCAACGACCCGGCCGGCGGCCCGCGCATGATCGACTGGGACGACTTCGACTCCGGCTTCACCGGCGTGGTGCTCACCTTCGAGCCGGGACCGGACTTCCGGCCCGGCGGGCGGCCCACCCGGGTCGGCCAGGCGCTGCTGACCCGCCGCATGCCGTCGGGGCGGGCGCTGCCGCTGGTGCTGCTGGCCAGCCTGCTGCTGGTCGTCCCCGGCATCATCGGGCCCGCGTTCAGCCGGGTCTTCATCGACCGGGTGCTGACCGGGCGCGACCCGGGCTACCTGCTGCCGCTGCTGTTCGGCGTGGGGTTCACGGCGCTGGCGGTGTTCGTGCTGACCTCGGTGCAGCGGCACTACCTGCTGCGCATGGAGATCAGGCTCGGGCTGGTCAGCTCGGCCCGCTTCTTCCGTCACCTGCTGCGGCTGCCCGTGGAGTTCTACCTCCAGCGCCGCCCCGCCGAGGTGGCCAAGCGGGTGCAGGCCAACGACACCGTCGCCGAGATCCTCTCCCGCGACCTGGCCATCACCCTGGTCAACCTGGTGCTGGTGCTGTTCTACGGCATCGTCCTCATCCGCTACGACCTGCTGCTCGGCCTGGTCGGGGTGGGGATGGCGCTGGTCAACATCCTGGTGCTGCGGCAGGTGTCCAGAGCCCGTACGGACGCCGTGGCCGCGCTCCGCGCCGACTTGGGCAACCTCACCTCGACCACGTTCAACACCCTGCAGCTCATCGAGACCGTCAAGGCCACCGGCGCCGAGCCCGCCGCGTTCCAGCGCTGGGCGGGCTTCCTGGCCAAGGCGGTCACCGCCAAGCAGCGGCTGGGCGTGGCCACGGCCACGCTGACCGTCGTGCCGCCGCTGCTGGCCGGCGTCAACAGCGGGCTCATCCTGCTGATCGGCGGCCTGCGGGTGGTGGACGGCGTGATCAGCGTGGGCATGCTGGTGGCCTTCCAGACCCTGCTCACCTCCCTGTCCAGGCCCGTCACGCAGCTCACGAACCTGGGCGGGCAGTTGCAGGACATCTCCGCCGACGTCTGCCGCCTGTACGACGTCGAGAAGTACCCCGTGGCCGCCACCTTCGAGCGCCGCGAGCCCGTACGGGAGCGGGCCGAGGGCCGCCTGGACGGCCGGCTGGAGTTCGACCGGGTCACGTTCGGCTACAACGCGCTGGCCACGCCCGTGATCAAGGACCTGTCGTTCACGCTGGTGCCAGGACGCAGGGTGGCGATCGTCGGCAACTCCGGCAGCGGCAAGTCGACCGCGGGCAAGCTGGCCGCCGGACTCTACGTGCCGACCTCCGGACGGGTGCTGCTCGACGGCCTGCCCAGGGAGGACCTGCCCAGGGAGGTGGTGGCCGCGTCGGTCGCGTACGTGGACCAGGACATCACCCTGTTCGAGGGCACCGTGCGCGACAACCTGACCCTGTGGAGCGACGACGTGCCGGACGAGGTCGTCGTCTCCGCGCTGCGCGACGCCGCCCTGTTCGACCTGATCGCCACCAGGCCGGGCGGCCTCAACAGCGGCGTGCTGGAGGGCGGGCGCAACTTCAGCGGCGGCCAGCGGCAGCGCCTGGAGCTGGCCAGGGCCCTGTCGCTCCGGCCGACCCTGCTGATCCTGGACGAGGCCACCAGCGCGCTGGACCCGGAGACGGAGCGGAACATCGCCGACCACCTGCGCAGACGCGGCTGCGGCTGCCTCATCATCGCCCACCGGCTGTCCACCGTGCGCGACGCCGACGAGATCATCGTCCTCGACCGCGGCGAGGTGGTCGAGCGCGGCCGGCACGCCGAGCTGCTGGCGCTGGACGGGCACTACGCGGAGCTGCTCAGGAGCTCGCGCAGGAACGGGGAAGGAACGTGACGACGCCGGCGCTCTCGGCGCACTCCGCGTTCTCGCCGTTCTTCACCGACGCGGCCACTCCGGTGGACTACTCCGCGGACAACCTGTTCGTCATGTCGGGCGTGCGTGAGGTGCTGCTGGTCGAGCGGGGCGAGGTGGACCTGTTCGCCGTGCGCCTGGAGAACGGGCGTCCGGTGGGCCGCTGGAACTACCTGTGCCGGATCCGTGAGGGCACGCTGCTGCCCGGCGCACCCCGAGGCCCGCGGCACGGCATTGTGGGCCGTCCCGTGCCCGGCTCGCTCGTCTCGCGCGTCCCGCTGGCCAGGCTGCGCGAGCTGGCCGGCACCGGGCGCTCGGCCACGATGTCCACCGCCGATTACGGGCTGGCCGTCAAGCAGCTCGTACGCGGCCTGGAGGCGGGCATGGTGTCGCTGGCCACCGCGCTGCGCGACGGGCTGCCCCCGCGCGAGTTCGTCCCCCTGGCCTCGGACGCGGTCACCGTGCTCGGCCAGAACCGGGCCGCCAGGTCGGTGGACGGCGTGCGCTGGCTCAGCGTCGAGGAGGGCGCGGTCGAGATGCCCGACGGCGTGGCCGGCGTGCTCACCGCGGGCGCGGAGCTGTCGGTGACCGAGCGGGACTGGGTGGTCGCCACCACCCCTGCCCGGCTGCGCTCCAGGTCCACCTGGCAGCTGCTGGCGGACGAGACGCTCTGGAGCCGCTGGGTGGAGCACGCCATCCGCTTCCTCTACACCGTGGACCGGCGGGTCGAACGGCAGCGGGCCCGCGAGCTGCGCTCGCTGGAGCGCAGGAAGGAGCAGGAGTCGGCCACCACCGTGGCGGCCAGGCGCAGCTTCGACACGCTCGTGCGCGACACCGAGGCCAGGGTGCGCCTGGCCGACGTCAGCAACGATCCGCCGGCGCTGGCCGCGGCCAGGCTGGTGGCCTCGCACGCCGGCTTCACCGTCACCGCGCCGCCGCCGGGCAGCAGCAGGGAGGTCGATCCGCTCCAGGCCGTCGCCCTGGCCTCGGGAGTGCGGACCAGGACCGTCCGGCTGGACGACGGCTGGTGGAAACGGGACATCGGCCCCATGGTGGGCTACCTGCGCGACGACGAGACCCCCGTGGCGCTGCTGCCCATCGGCTCGCGGTACGTGCTCGCCCAGCCGGGACAGAGCCGGGTCACCCCCGTGACCAGAGCAGTCGCGGCCACGCTGGCCAACAAGGCCGAGGTGCTCTACGAGCCACTGCCGCGCGAGGTGCGCACCGTGGCCGGGCTGCTGCGCTTCGGGCTGGCCCGCAACGGCCACGACCTGTTCGTGCTCGCCTCCCTCGGCACGATCGTGGCCGTCATCGGCCTGCTCGTTCCCGCGATGACCGGGCTGGTGCTGGGCACGTTCGTGGCGCGGGCCGAACGCGACCTCATCGTGCAGGGCGCGGCGCTGGTCATCGGCGGCGCCTTCGTGGCGGGCGCGCTGTCGATCGTCCAGAACGTGGCCGCGCTGCGCATCGAGGGCCGCGCGTCCGCCCGGGTGCAGGCGGGGGCGTGGACCCGGCTGCTGTCGCTGCCCGTCACGTTCTTCGGCAGATACTCCACCGGCGAGCTGGGCACCACCGTGCTCGGCGTGAGCGCGGCCCAGGAGATGCTCTCCGGCGTCATGACCACGGCCACGCTCGGCCTGTTCGGCGGCCTGGCCAACCTCGTCCTCGTCTACGTCTACGACGTCCGCCTCGCGCTGCTCGCGACCCTGCTGGTGCTGGCCGGCGTGCTGGTGTGCGCGGTCGCCGGCTTCTTCGAGGTACGTCTGCAGCGCCGCCTGTACGAGCAGGAGCAGCGGCTGTCGTCCCGGGTCTTCCAGCTCCTGTCGGCCGTGCCCAAGCTGCGCGTGGCCGCCGCGGAGGACCAGGCGTTCGCCGTGTGGACCCGCGACTTCACGCGGACCAGGGCCACCTCGGCCAAGGCCAGACGGCTGCAGAACCTGGTGACCACGTTCAACGCGGGCTTCCCGCTCGTCTGCTCGTGCGTGATTTTCGCCGTGGCGGCCGGGCCCATGCGCGGGCAGCTGCCGATCGCCGCGTTCCTGGCCTTCTTCACCGCCTTCAGCCTGCTCATCGCGTCCGTGCTGCAGTTCACCGGCGCGGCCATCACCGCCATGAGCATCGTGCCGATGCTGGAGAAGCTGGCGCCCGTCCTGGAGGTCGAGCCCGAGGACGACGCGGGCAAGGCCGACCCCGGCGACCTGTCGGGCCGCATCACCCTGTCCAAGGTCTCCTTCCGTTACGGCGCGGACGGGCCCAGGGCGCTGAGCGAGATCGACCTGTCGATCGAGCCCGGTGAGTTCGTCGCGATCGTCGGGCCGACCGGCAGCGGCAAGTCCACGATCCTGCGCCTGCTGCTCGGCTTCGAGCAGCCCGACTCGGGCAGCGTCATGTACGACGGCCAGGACCTGGGCGAGCTCGACCTCGGCGCGGTGCGCCGCCAGTGCGGGGTGGTGCTGCAGAACGGCGCCCTGCTCGCCGGCGACATCAGGCAGAACATCGTCGGCAGCACCAGCCACACGATCGACGACGCCTGGGAGGCCGCCGCGATGGCCGGCATCGACGGCGACATCACCGCCATGCCGATGGGCATGCACACCGTCCTGTCCGAGGGCACCCACACGCTCTCGGGCGGGCAGCGGCAGCGCATCATGATCGCCAGGGCACTGGTATCCCGCCCGCGCATCGTCTTCTTCGACGAGGCCACCAGCGCTCTGGACAATCCCGCGCAGAACGTCATCGCCGAGAGCACCCGCAGGCTCAACGCCACCCGCGTCGTCATCGCCCACCGGCTGTCCACCATCAGGGACGCCGACAAGATCCTCGTGCTCGACGGCGGGCGCGTCGTCCAGCAGGGCACCTATGACGAGCTGCTGGGCGACGAGCAGGGCCTGTTCGCCCGCCTGGCCCGGCGGCAGATCTAGCGGGCCGGTCAGGTGATGAGGTCGAGTTGAGGCGCTGCGACGTGGAAGGATGTCACGATAGTGCCGACCGGGGCTCTGCCCGCTCCTCGACGATCCCGAGGGCAGATCTCCTAGGAAGGTAGGCGACTGATGGACTTCGTGCTGCTGATCCACGGCGACGAGATGCTCTGGGACGCCTTCAGCGAGAGCGAACGCACACGCATGGCCGAGGCGCACCGCCAGTTCGGCAGGGCGATGGTGACGGCGGGTGTCAAGGTCAAATATGGCGCGGGGCTGACCAGGTCCCGCGAGGGCAAGCTGGTCAGGCCCGACGGGCCGGCCGTGGCCGGGCCCTACGCGGTGGGGCGCGAGCAGATCGGCGGCATCTGGATCATCGAGGTCAAGTCCGCGGAGGAGGCCGAGGCGTGGGCGCGCAAGATGCCGTACGCGCCCGGCGACATCGTCGAAGTACGCCCCTGCGACCCCACCGCCTGACGACCGTTCCGGGGCCGTCCGGAGCCCTCTGAGCGCTCCGGACGGCCCGTCGTCAGTAACTGTCGTCAGTAGCTGGGGCGGCGGCTGAGCACGATGCCCACGGCCAGGAAGAGCAGGCCGGCCACGCCGTACACGATGGCCAGGGACGTCGCGGGCGGCTGCTGGCTGGCGTTGACCACCGCCAGGCCGAGTCCGACGATCCCGCTGATGTAGCAGAAGATCGCCACGAAGATCTTCCAGAACGGACTCATTGCGCATTCCTCCAGAACCTTGCGGGTTTCTCCGGAACTGTCTCCGGTACTGAGGGGGCCGGGCCTGGCGGCGCGGTCCCGGCTGCGGCGAAGCCGAGGAGCATGACCCAGGCGTCCGGGTCGGCCAGGAAACGCCGCCAGCGGTCGGCGGCCAGGGCCAGCTCGGCCATCGACAGCGCGCCCGAGGCCACCAGCGGCACCAGCCGCTCGGGGCCCAGGTGCGGGGCGAAGGCGGCCGTGGGGTGGGTGTCGTTCGTCGCGGCGAAGGGGCGCAGCACCACGTCGGTGAAGCCGCTCCCGCGCAGCAGCCTGGTGAGCTTCCTGCCGATCTGACGGTCGCCTCCCGCGCCGCGCTGCGCCTGGGCCATCGTGGCGTGCACGGAGGCCAGCTCGGGATACATCGGATCGGCCAGGCCCCACAGCATGCTGTCCACCTCGACGGCGACGAGGGTGCCGCCGGGCCGCAGCACCCGTAGTGCCTCGGTCAGCATCGGGACGGGGTCGGCGAGGTGCTGCAGTACGTAGCGCAGCAGTACGCCGCCCACGCTTGCCGTACGCAGGGGCAGCCGGGCACCGTCGGCGGCCACGAGCGGCGCGCCGCAGCCGCCCGCGTGGCGGAGCAGCCCCGCGTCCACGTCCAGCGCGATGACGGGCAGGCCGGGCTCGGCCGCGCGCAGCCTGCGGGTGATCGCGCCCGAGCCCGCGCCCAGCTCCAGCAGCGGGCCCGCACGGGTCAGCCCGAGGTCACTCATGATGCGCAGCTCCTCGTCGAACGAGAGCGCCGCCTGCGCTTCGAGGCGGGCCAGCTCGCCGTCCACGCCACCCCAGGTGGTGTTGGCGACGTCGTACGAGCCCGCCGCGGCCGGCGCGCTCACCGGGGCCTCGGAACCATCATCAGGCCGTGCCTGGGCCGCAGCGTGACCAGGGCCTCCGGCTCGACGGGGAATCCCGGCACCAGCTCCATGCGCAGGTCACGCAGGATGACGGCGAGCACCAGCGTGGCCTCGACCAGGGCGAAGTGCCGCCCCAGGCAGATGCGCGGGCCGCCGCCGAAGGGCAGGTACTGGTGGCTGAGGTGCCGGGCCGCATGTTCGGGGTCGAAGCGCTCGGGGCGGTAGACGGCGGGGTCGTCCCAATAACGCGGGTCGCGGTGCAGCACCCACGGGCTGACGCAGACCAGCGAGCCGGCCGGGATGTCGTAGCCGTCGATCACGTCGGCCGCCACGCTGCGCCGCGAGATGAGCCAGACCGGCGGGTAGAGCCGCATCGCCTCCTGCACGGCCTGCCTGCATCTGCGTAGCGCGGGCAGGTCGGCGGCGACCGGCGCCCTGCCGCCCAGCACCTCGTCGATCTCCGCCCGGACGGCGGCGGCCGCCTCGGGGTGGCGGTCGAGCAGGTAGAGCGTCCAGGTCAGGGACTTGGCGGTGGTCTCGTGCCCGGCCATGACGATGGTCAGCACCTGATCCCGCAACTCGACGTCGGCCGGGCCGCCGGGCCCTGCTGCTGCGGTGGGCCCGGCGGCTGCGGTGGGCTCGGTGTCAGGCCCCGCCGCGGGTCCGGTGCCGGGGTGGGGGTGTCCGTCGGTGAGCAGGGCGCTGAGCAGGTCGTCGCCGGGTCCGCCCGCGCGGCGCGCCGCGATGATCACTCGGGTCACCTGGTCGAGGAAGGCCCGCGCCCGCTGGAAGCCGACGTACCGCGCGGCCGTGTCGGCCGGGTCCGGGTCGTCGCTGGGTACGTAGTGCCCGATGAACCGGTTGACCGCGTCCACCGCCCGGCCGAACCCCTCGCCCGCGCCGCCGATGTCGGTGCCGAGCATGGCCTTCACGATCACGGTCAGGGTGAGCGCGGTCAGGTCGTGGTCCACCCGTACCGGCCCGGAGCCCCGCCACTGCGCCGCCAGTTGCTCCGCCGCCGCCACGATGACCTGGTCGAACCGGTTGACCTCGGCGGGCCTGAAGGCCGGCGCGCACCTGCGCCGCTGCGCCGCCCACTCGGCGCCGTTGCTGGTCAGCAGGCCGTTGCCGAGCAGCGGGCGCAGCATGTCGTCGTCCGGCGTGCGGTCCTTGGTGTAGTTCGCCCCGTTCTCCTTGAGTACGTACCGCGCCAGATCCGGCCGGTTGAGCATGTAGACCGGCTCCCCGTCGGCATCGTGGCGGGTGACGTCCCCGTGGGCCGCCATCGCGGTGACGAACTCCAGCGGCGCGTCTCGCATGGCCCGCAGGCTCTGGGTCCCCGCCGGTCCAGGCGGCACCCGGGGGGATACGTACGTCCCGGACATGAGCACTCCCAATGGCTTACGCAATTGAATGTTCCGATACGCATTTCCGGCCGTTGAATACGTATATGTATTTCGTACGGTTCCGGCCCGCGCATTTGCAGAGTACCTTTCACGCAGACGTCTCTCAATACTTAATCAATGGCTCCGGAAATTAAGTCTGGGCACCCGGAATTCGCCGTGCAAGACTCCGTTTCGAGACGGCGCACCGGCGCCGAAGGGGAAAAGCTCCAGGAGGACGCAATGGCCCTGAATCCCAGAGAGCGGACCGAATTCGTCAACGCCTACACGCGAGTACTGATCACCGCGTGGTCGAGCGAGGAGTTCTCGGCCAAGCTCGACAGCAACCCGCGCGAGGCGCTGGCGGAATCCGGCCTCGAGGTTCCCGCGGGCGCCGAGATCAACGTCGTGCGCAACGTCCCGGACAACGCCCACGACTCCAACCTCGACGTCCAGGTCTCCCTGTGGGAGCGCGGGCTGGAGACGGGGACGTACGAATTCCACATCCCCGAGACGCCGCAGATCGACATGGCCGAGCTGAGCGAGGGCGACCTCGACTCGATCGCGGCCGGCGTCGACATCAACTGCTGCTGCTGCCCGTGCTGCTGCTGCACCTGACCTGAGCCGCCACAGAGGTCTTCGCACGCCCGAGAGGAAGAGGAGATCATGTCCGACGATCAGGCGAACCCGATCCGCGTACGGGGGCTGCGCAAGCAGTACGGCTCCAGCCACACCCTGCGAGGCGTGGACCTGGACGTCCGGCCAGGAGAGGTGTTCGCCTTACTCGGCCCCAACGGCGCCGGCAAGACGACGACGGTCGAGATCCTCGAGGGCGTGCGCAGGCGTACTGGTGGCGAGGTCCAGGTCCTCGGCCGTGACCCGGCCGAGGACGCGCCCCGGTGGCGCGCCAGGCTCGGCATCGTGCCGCAGACCACCGGCGCGTACACGGACCTGACGGTACGCGAGGTGGTCGAGCACTTCGCCTCCTTCTACCCGGCTCCGCTGCCCGTCGACCAGGTGATCGGCATGGTGGGGCTGGGCAGGCAGGAACGCAAGCAGACCCAGACGCTGTCGGGCGGCCAGCTGCGCCGCCTCGACGTGGCCGTGGGCGTGGTCGGCGATCCCGACCTGATCTTCCTGGACGAGCCCACCACCGGGCTCGACCCGGAGGCGCGGGCGGAGGCATGGGACCTGGTGCGTTACTTCGCCGACCAGGGCAAGACGACCGTGCTGACCACCCACTACCTCGACGAGGTGGAGGCGCTGGCGCAGCGGGCCGCCGTCATCGTCGCGGGCGAGATCGTGGAGACCGGCGCCGTCAGCGAGCTCGGCGGGCGGCGCGACGTGCCCGCCACGGTCAGCTTCACCCCGACCGGCAGCCTGAGCGCCGCCGGCCTGCCCGAACTGCCGCAGGACACGACCGTGGGCGCGCGGACGGACGAGATCATCACGCTGCACACCCACCGGCCCACGCGGGCGCTGGCCGCGCTGCTGCCGTGGGCAGCCCGCGAAGGCGTCGAGGAGCTGCGGGACCTGCGGGTCCACCGGCCCACGCTGGAGGACGTCTATCTCAAGCTGATCCGCGAGAACCAGGGGGAACCGTCATGACCAGCTCGGACGCCGTGGTCGCGGGACAGAGCCGCGCGGTCGCGTACGGCGGGGGCTCGGGGCTGTGGCGGGCGTCGGTGGCGCGCTCGTCGGTCGAGCTGAAGTCGTTCTTCCGCAACCGGCAGTCGCTGTTCTTCACGCTGCTGCTGCCGATCGTGCTGCTGCTGGTGCTCGGCTCGATCTTCTCCGGCACGGTCCCCGGCACCCACACCGACTTCAAGCAGATGTTCGTGGCCGGGATCATCGCCTGCGGCATCATGAGCGTCAGCTTCAACGGCCTGGCCATCAACATCGCGATCGAGCGGGACAACGGCATGATCCGCCGCCTGGCCTCCTCGCCGATGCCGAAGACCGCGTACTTCGCCGGCAAGATCGTCCGGGTGACCGTGACCGGCATCCTGGAGGCCGCGATCCTGCTGGTCGTCGGGGTGGTCCTGTTCCACCTGCCGATGCCGTCGGACCCCGGCCACTGGATCACGTTCCTGTGGGTGCTGCTGCTCGGCGCGGCGGCCTGCTCGCTGCTGGCGGTCGCGTTCAGCTCGGTCATCCCCAACGCCAGGTCGGCGGCGGCGATCGTGACGCTGCCGTTCCTGGTGCTGCAGTTCATCTCGGGGGTGTTCTTCCCCTACAGCGAGCTGCCCGCCTGGATGCAGACGATCGCGGCGTTCTTCCCGCTGAAGTGGATGACGCAGGGGCTGCGCTCCGTCTTCCTGCCCGCGGACTTCGCCGTGGTGGAGCCCGCGCACGCGTGGGAGCTGGGCAGGACCGCGGTCGTGCTCGGCTCGTGGTGCGCGGCGGCGCTGCTGCTGAGCCTGCTGACCTTCCGCTGGCGCGGCGCGAACGTCAGGTAGTGAGGGTGAAGCCGGTCAGCCGCCTGGGCACCATGCTCGGCGCCCACACGGGCGGGTCGCCGACGGGACGCAGCTCCGGATACCTGGTCAGCAGGCCGCCGAGCAACAGCGCGCCGGCCTGCCTGACCAGCGGGGCGCCGAGACAGAGATGGGTGCCCGCGCCGAAGGCGAGGTGCGGGTTGGGCGAGCGCGACACCACCAGCTCGTCGGGCTCCGCGAACACCGCCGGGTCGCGGTTGGCCGCTCCGACCAGGGCCAGCACCCTGGCCCCCGCCGGGATCACGCCGCCGTCCAGCCGTACCTCCTCGGTGGTCACCCTGGCCGTGAACGGGATCGGCGACTCCAGGCGCAGCAGCTCGTCCACGGCCGACACGGCCGCCTCGTGGCTCTCGCGTACCTGCTCGGCGGCGTCCTTCCTGGGCAGCAGCCGGTGCAGCGCGTTGCCCACCATCTCGGCCAGCGGCTTCCACCCGCCGACGACGGTGAGCGAGGCGATCCCGAGCATCTCCGCCCTGGTCAGCCGATCATCGGCGGCCAGCCTCCCGAACGGCGACCCACCCGCGGTGTCGGCGGCTGCCGCAGAACCCGCCGAGCCGGTGGAGCCCGTCGCAGCCGCGGTGGAAGCCGAAGCCGCCGTGGCCCGTACAGCCTCGGCCGCCGCGTCGGCGCGGTCGCCGAGGAAGCGGGTCAGCTCGCCCATCGCGGCCCGCCCCGCCGCCGCGGCCTGCGGCCCGGCCAGCGGGTCGAGGTTGACCGAGACCCGCGCAGCCAGCACGGCGAAGGCGGCCCGGTCGGCGGGCGGCAGCCCGAACAGCTCGGCCAGCACGCCGGTGGCCAGCGGCTCGCCGATGTCGGCCGTGGCCTCGATCCGCTCGCGTCCGGCCAGGCCGTCCAGCACCCGCTCGATCTCGGCGGCGATGCCGCCGGAGATCCCGCGGATCGCGGCCGGCCCCATCAGCAGCGCCCCCGGCGAGCGTAACCGCTGGTGCTCAGGGGGATCGGTGGTGAGCATCGACGGCGGCAGCTCGTCGTCCCTGACCCGCTCCCGCTGCCCCAGCGCCGCGGAGAAGCGCGGGTCGCGCAGCGCGAGCGCGCAGTCGGCGTGCGTGGTCAGCAGCCACATGCGCGAGGTGACGTCGAAGTGGACCGGATCGTGCTCACGCAGCCACCGGTACGCGGGATACGGATCCAGCCGCCCGCGAGGAGAGAACGGGTGGGCCAGGTGGGCGGGCAGCGTACGGGATGCGGTCATCGCGTCTCCTCGTGATCAAGCCGACGACAACCTACTACAGAGGAGCGGCCGGTGGCAGAGCTCGACGTGGTCGTGATCGGCGCGGGCGTGAGCGGCCTGGCCGCCGCCGCGAAACTGGCGGGCGCGGGCCTGGCGGTGGAGGTGCTGGAGGCCAGGACGCGGATCGGCGGCCGGATCCACACAGACGAGGACTCGGGACTGGAGCTCGGCGCGCAGGTCGTGCACGGCGACCGCAACCCGATCGGCGCGCGGCCGGGCCTGCCCGCCCTGGTGCCGCTGCCCCGCTACACCGCCAGAGTGCTCATGAACGGCGCCCCCCACCCGCTGTCCGCACTCCGCCCACCCCCGCCGCTGCTGGAAGAGCGACTGGTGGCAGGCACGAGCGGGGACGTGTCGGTGGCGCAGTGGCTGAAGGAGCAGACGGCACGTTTTCCTGCCGCGCTGGAGCCGGCCGCCGAGTGGTTCAGGCAGAACTGGGCCGCCGACCCCGAGGCGCTGAGCGCGCTCGGCGTGGCCGCGGCCCGCCGCGCCGACGCCGTGGGACAAGGCCAGTTCGCCCTGCCCGGCGGCTTCCGCACGCTGCCCGAGCGGCTGGCGGACGGCCTGCGGGTGCGGCTGGGCGACCCGGTCGTGCGCCTGACCTGGTCGCCAGGACGGGTCCGCGCGGTCACCGCCGCCGGCCACGTCGTGGTCGCGGTCGCGGCCGTGGTCACGGTGTCGCCGCCGATCGTCGCCGACGGGCGGCTCGCGATCGACGATCTGCCGGTACGCAAGCAGGCGGCGGCCCAGGAGCTGCGCCCCGGCGACGCCTGGTGCGCCCTGGTCACCTACCCGGAGCCCGCGCCCGAGTCCGTCGTGGTCTTCGACCCGGAAGGACGGCTGGGCTTCGTCACCGCCACGGCCGGCCGCCCCGAGGTAGTGATCATGGCGAAGGCCGGGGCGGCCGCCCGAGCCAGGGCCGTCTGGAGGGACGGACCCTTGCTGTCTCGGCTGGCTGAGGCGGTGCCCTGGACCAAGGGGCGGGTGCCGGTGGTGGTGAAGGTGGCTGACTGGGGGGCGGACCCGTGGGCCGGTGGGGCGTACACGTACCCGGGGGCGGGGGCGCTGTGGGCGCCCGCGGCCTGGGCCGAGCCGATGGGCGGGACGGTCTTCTTCGCCGGCGAGGCCACGACCGGCCTGGCCGGGCCGCCCATGGCGCACATGGCGATGGCCAGCGGGGAACGCGCGGCCACTGAGGTGATCGGAGCACTGAGGTGATCGGACAGACCACGACCGGCCCTCCGCCGGGCGACTTGCACGGCGGCTGGTTCCTGCTCGCGCTCGACGACGAACTCGCCCCCGGCCTCACCCCGCTGCGGCTGGGCGGCAAGGACCTGATCGCGGTGCGCGACGACGACGGCGTCCGCGTGTTCGAGGCCACCTGCCCGCACCGGGGCGCCCATCTCGGCTACGGCGGCAAACTGGACGGGCAGTGCGTGATCTGCCCCTTCCACGGCAAGCGGATCGCGCTCGGCGACCGGGCCCGCCGCTGGTCGGTGGCCGAGGTGCGGACGTTGCACGCCGGGGCGGCGGTGTTCGCCCGGCTGTCCGGCGATCCGGGCGACGACCGGGGCTTCGAGCAGGCGATCAAGCAGGCGGCCGGGGAGCTGACGTTCGTCGCGGCGGTGAACCAGCGGGTCGCGGTCCCGGCCGAGTACGTGGTCGAGAACGCCTTCGACGCCGAGCACTTCAGCACCGTCCACCTGGTGCCTGCGGTGCGGGGCATGCGGGTCAGCATGGGGGAGCACGACGAGCTGGTCATCGAGGGAGAGTTCAGGACGAAGGCGCCGCCGTGGGAGAAGGAGCGGCGGCTGAACTTCGCCTCCCGGTTCGTGGCCCGCGCTTACAGCCCGCACCTCGTGCTGACCGAGCTGGGCACGGCCGCGGCGCCGTACACGATCATCACGGGGGCGGTGCCGGACGGGACGGGCAGCGTGGGGCGGGTGGTCATCGGCGTGCGGCCGGACCAGCAGGAGTCGCTGCCCGCGCTCGTGCACGGGGCCCGCTACGCCTTCGACCAGGACCGCGTGGTCTGGGACCACCTGGACGTGCACGCCCCGCAGCGCTACGACGCGGCCGACACGTCCGTGATCGCCTTCCGCCGCTTCTGCTCCGGTTTCGCCCCGGTGGGGGTGACGTCGTGAGCCTGCATGTGCGTACGCGCGGCGACGGCCCCTCGGTGTTGTGGATCCACGGCTACACGATGGACTCCTCGGTCTGGGAGCCGCTGTGGGGGCTGCTGCCCGGCTGGCGGCACGTCGGCGTGGACCTGCCGGGCCACGGCCGGTCGCGGCCGCTGCGGCCGGGCACGTCGCTGCCGGCGTTGGCGGCGGAGCTG
Source organism: Nonomuraea sp. NPDC048882 (assembly GCF_040649755.1). NCBI lineage: Bacteria > Bacillati > Actinomycetota > Actinomycetes > Streptosporangiales > Streptosporangiaceae > Nonomuraea > Nonomuraea sp. NPDC048882. Next base: position 467,498 of record NZ_JBEZGB010000006.1, on the reverse strand, counting down.
GCCGGGCTGGCCCGCGCCGAAGGGGCCACGCTGGTGGTGGCCGAGTCGATCGGTTCCATGATCGCCCTGCAACTGGTCATCGACCACCCCGGCGACGTGCGCGGGCTGGTCGTCGGCTCGCCGACCATCGCCGGCGCGCCCGCCGAGCCGGGCACCGCGGGGCGCTACCGCACGCTGGCCGGGCTGGCCAGGATGGGCGTGGACGGCGAACGGCTGGCCGACGTGTGGATGGCGGCCCCGCCGGACATCTTCCGCGGCACCGAGCGCCATCCCGAGCTGCGCGCCAGGCTGCGCGCGATCGTGGCCAGGCACTCGTGGCGCGAGCTGCGTGACGGCGCCATGTACGGCCTGAGCAGGCACGTCCACACGGTGGACGATCTGCGCGGCATCAGGGCGCGCACCCTGGTCGTGCTGGGCGAGCAGGACATGCCGGGCTTCCGGGCGAGCGCGGAGCTGCTGCGCGGGTCCGTCCCCGGCTGCGGCGTGATCACCGTGCCCGACGCCGGGCACCTGTGCATGATCGAGCGTCCCGCCGCCGTGGCGCCCGTCATCGACGCTCATCTGCGGACGGCGGCGCGGGAGGTGCAGCATGCCGATTCATGAGCACTACCGGCCGGGCACGCCGTGCTGGGTGGACTACGGGGCGCTGGACCCCGAGGGCGCGCGGGCCTTCTACGGGGAGCTGTTCGGCTGGACGTTCCGCGACGCGGGCGGCTACTCCTTCATCGAGCTCGGCGGCCGGGTCGTGGGCGGCTTCGGACGGGTGCCCGCCGGGCTGCCCGCCTCGTGGAACACGTACCTGGCGACGCCGGACGCGCAGGCGGCGGCCGTACAGGTGAAGGAGAGAGGCGGGAGCGTGCTGCTCGGCCCGGTTCCGGCCGGCCACGACGGGCGGCTGCTGTTCGCGCTCGACGCCTGCGGGGCGCCCTTCGGCCTGTGGGAGGGGCGCAGGCCGGCCGGGATCGTCCTGGTGGACGAGCCGGGCACCTGGTGCGGCCACGAGCTGTGGACGCACGACGCCGGCTTCTATCCCGGTCTGCACGGGGTCGAGGTCATGGCGCCGCCGGAGGGGATGAGCCCGTGCTGGCTGACGTTCTTCGCCACCGCCGGCCGCGCGGCGACGAGCGCGCGGGCGGTCGAATCGGGCGCCACGATCGTCTCGGGCCGAGACCACGCGACGATCGTGCGCGACCCCTGGGGCGCGCTACTGGCGCTGACGTGAACGTGCGGTGATGACGAAGAACGCGGCCACGAGGAGGGCTCCGACGATGGCGACCACCGAGCCCACTGTTTGCCCGATCAGGAAGGCCACGATGACCGCGGCCGCGTAGACCAGGGGGACGACCAGCCGGAGGTTCAAGCCCATGAGCGCTCCTTGGATGAGAGAACGGACCTCGGATCCAGCATCGGCTCGCCGTTCGCCGCCGGTCCAGCGGGACGGCCGTAATTACGCATCGGATCGCCACGAATTACGCATCGAATCACTGGCCCTACGCATCGCCGCTCGCCGCTACGCGTTCGAATGGAGACCGTTCTGATGAAGTCACGCCTGCTGATCCCGCTGGCCTGCCTCCTGCTGCTGATCGCCGTGACCCCCGCGGCGGCCGCCGCACCCGCCAGAGAGCCCCTGACCCAGGCCGAAGCCATGCGCAGGCTTTTCTTCATGGTCGGCGCCTGGGCCGGGACCGGCTGGACGATCCTGCCCTCCGGCGCCCGCCAGGAGTTCCTGCAGACGGAGTGGATCCGCTACCAGGCGGGTGACCTGGTCATCTCGGTCGAGGGGCAAGGGCGCGACAAGGCCGACCCGGGGACGATCGTGGACAGCGCGCTCGCCGTGATCAACTACAACGACGTCACGGGGCAGTATCGCTGGGAGGCGTTCTCCCGCGGCTTCGTCACCACCGTCGAGCCGGTCGTCGGCGACCACCGGTTCGAGTGGAGCCTGCGGACGCCCTCCTTCACCACCCGCTACACGCTGACCTTCACCGACACGGCCTGGCACGAGATCGGCGAGACCTCGGTCGACGGCGGGCAGAGCTGGCGCCAGAACTTCCAGATGGACCTGCGCCGCCTCTACTGACTCCGCAAAGGGGCCATCTGCCTACCAAAGCGGAGAAAGATTCGACTCTGAGTAATCGGTCAGTCTCAATCGGTAATCTGTTCGGCATGTCGCCGACATTAGAACATGAGTACCTCATCGAACTCGTCCGTAACCGCCCGTCCCTGGTCACAACCCTGCTGGCCGAAGTGGGCGTCGCGGTGCCGGCCTTCGACCGGGCCCGGCTGGGCACCTGCGACTTCACCAACTGCCGGCCCACCGAATACCGGGCGGACTCCGTTGTCCTCCTGGATCGAGAGGGCAACCCGGTGCGAGCGGTGGTGCTGGAGGTCCAACGACAGTACGACAGAAGGAAAACCTGGTCCTGGCCCGTCTATCTGAGCACCCTACGGGCGATCGAGGAGTGCCCGGTGGTGCTTCTGGTCTTCTGTCAGGACGAGAAGACCGCGAAGGACTGCGCCGAGCCGATCGACATGGGGCATCCGGACTGGGTGCTGCGGCCGATCGTCGCGGGGCCCCGCGATATCCCTAGAGTCACCGACATCAAACAGGCCTGCGATGATGCTGAGCTCACCGCTCTGTCCACCATCATGTACGGCGACCCCGAGACCCCGGAGGGCATCGAGGTCCTCCGGACCTTCGTCGAGGCCGCGGCTCTGCGGCCGAAGGGTCAGCCGAGTTATGCTCAACTCGTATTCGCGCTGCTACCCAAGTTCAACCTCGCTCAGTTCGGCAAGGAGATCGGCATGGAAGTGACCGTCGAAGACGCCATGGTCCACCCGCTCATCCGCGAGTGTGTCGAATATGGCGAGGCGAAGGGCGAAGCGAAGGGTGAGGCCAAGGCTGTCCTCATGATCCTGGACGGGCGGAACATCCAGGCCCCGTTCGAAGCGCGGCGTCGGATCCTCGCCTGCACGGACCAGGAAGCTCTGAAGACCTGGATCAATAGGGCGCTCGTCGTCACCAGCGTCGACGAACTGTTCGACTGACCCCCGCAGCCACAGGACCGGCATGGTTCTCGCCGTGCCGGCCCTGTGCGCCACGCTGTCGTCGGCCGAGGTGAGGGTCACGGTGAGGAACTGTGGCCCAAGTTCAACCTCGCTCAGTTCGGCAAGGAGATCAGCATGAATGTGACCATCGAAGACGCCATGGTCCACCCCTTCGTCCGCGAGTGTGTCGAATATGGCCAGGTGAGGGGTGAGCTCAAGGCTGTCCTCATGATCCTGGACACACGGAATATTCAGGTCTCGTCCGAAGCGCGGTGTCGGATCCTCGCCTGCAGGGACCTGGAAACTGTGAATACCTGGATCGACAGGTCGATCGTCGCCACCAGTGTCGACGAGCTGTTCGACTGACCCGCAGTCGCAGGGCTGGCATGGTTCTCGCCGTGCCGGCCCTGTGCGTTACACCGTCGCTTCACTGGTCGTCGGGGGTGTGGGCCGCCTTGATCAGGCGGGTCAGTGCGGTGTGCAAATCCTGGAGTTCGTCGAGGTCCATGCCGAGGCGGGCCACGACCGCCGGCGGGATCTGCTCGGCCCGAGTCCGCAGCTCGCGGCCGGCCGGAGTGAGGGTCACGACGAGGGAGCGCTCGTCGTGGCTGTTGCGCTCGCGGTTGACGTAGCCGAGCGCCTGGAGGCGCTTGAGCAGCGGGGACATGGTGCCGGGGTCGAGCTGGAGCAGCTCGCCGAGCTCCTTGACCGAGAGCGGCTCGTGCTGCCAGAGCGCGAGCATGGCCAGGTACTGCGGGTGGGTCAAGCCCATGGGCTGCAGGAGCGGCCGGTAGAGCGCGATCACGCTGCGCGAGGCGATGCTGAGGGCGAAGCACACCTGCCGGTCCAGCGCGAGGAGATCTGTAGTCTCCGTCACAGGCTCCATGCGACGACACCTCCGGGAGCATCTGGTAAATTACTTTGCGTACTAACTAATAGTCCACAAATAGTATGGACGCAAACCTTCGGTCCGGAAGGGACGTCACCGGTGTTTCACCGCAAGTCGATCGAGGAGCGCATCGCCGAGCGCCAGGCCAAGCTGCCTCCGCTGAAGGAGGGCAAGCACTTCGAGCACGGCCCGGCCAAGTTCGTGTTCGTGTCGTTGCTGGTGATCGTGGCGATCGTCCACTTCGGCGGCCTGGCACTGGTGATGCACTTCTACTCCTGAGCCGCGTGCCCGGCGCGGAGTTCAGCCCTTGACGGCGCCCACGATCACGCCCTTGGTGAAGTGGCGCTGCACGAACGGATAGATGATCAGGGCCGGGATGACCGCGATCACCACGATGGCCATCTTGATCGCCAGGGTTGGCGGGGCGTCGCCCGTCACGCCGGCCGTGGCCGCGGGCAGCGGGTTGGAGTCGACCACGTACTGCCGCAGGATCAGGGCGAGCGGCCACTTCCTGGTGTCGTCCATGTAGAGCATCGCGTTGAACCAGGCATTCCAGTACCCGACCGCGTAGAACATCGCCACCACGGCCGTCACCGCCTTCGACATGGGCAGCACGATCCGGAACAGGATGCGGAACTCCCCGGCGCCGTCGATGCGCGCGCTGTCCAGGATCTCCCCGGGGATGCCCATGAAGAACGAGCGCAGCACCACCACGTTGAACGCCGACACGGCCGTCGGCAGGATCAGCGACCAGTAGCTGTCCTTCAGCCCCAGCCCGCTCACCATCAGGTACACGGGGATGATGCCGGGGATGAAGACGAACATCAGCAGCACGCTGAACAGCAGCGGTCGGTGCAGGAACGAGCCGGGGCGCGACAGCGAGTACGCCCCCAGGACGCTCACCCCGGCACTGACCAGCGTCCCCACGACGGTCACGACGGTGCTGACCATGACCGCACGGCTGACCACCGTGTCGGAGAAGATCTGCCGGTACGCCTCGAACGTGATCCCGTCGGGCACCAGCACGAGCCCGCCCGCCCTGGTCACCGTGGCGGTGGAGCTCAGGCTCGTCAGGACGATCGTGTAGAGCGGGCCCAGCACGGCCACGACGATGATGGTCAGCAGCGTGCCCTTGCCCACCTGGCCGACCGGCGACGGCCGCTCCTCCCAGGGCGCGAGCCCGGCCGGTCTGCGGGTGCGGGGCCTGCTCGTCAGTGCGGTCATGACTTCGAATACACTCCTCGCTCGCCGAACGCGTGCGCCACCCGGTTGGCCGCCACGATGAGCAGTAGCCCCACCAGGCCCTTGAACAGCCCGGCCGCGGCCCCGTACCCGAGGTCGCCGGTCCGGATCCCCGACCAGTACACGAACGTGTCGAACACCTCGGACGCCTCGCTGCCCACGGCGCTGCGCTGGAGCATGAACTGCTCGAAGCCGACGTTCAGCGCGTCGCCCAGCCGCAGGATCAGCAGCAGCACGATCACCGGGCGCAAGCCGGGCAGCGTGATGTGCCACATGCGGCGCCAGCGGCGGGCCCCGTCCACGGCGGCGGCCTCGTACAGGTTGGGGTCGATGGTGCTGAGTGCGGCCAGGAAGATGATCGCGCCCCAGCCGGCGTCCTTCCAGATGGTCTGGGAGGTGATCAGCAGGATGAACGTGTCGGAGTTGGTCATCCAGTCCACGGCCTCGCGGCCGTTCTCCCGCAGGATCTGCGCCAGCAGGCCCGCGCCGCCGAACATCTGCTGGAAGATGGCCACGACCAGCACCCAGGAGAAGAAGAACGGCAGGTAGACCACGCCCTGCACGAACGCCCGCAGCTTCGCCGAGGCGAGGCTGTTGAGCAGCAGCGCCAGCATGATCGGCAGGGGGAAGTAGAAGACGAGCTGGAATGCGGTGATCGACAGGGTGTTGGTGATCGCGCGCAGGAACTGCGGATCCTCGAAGAGCAGCGCGAAGTTCGTGAAGCCGATGACCGGGCTGCCGAGGATGCCGCCGGTGTACGGGTTGTAGTCCTGGAAGGCGATCACGTTGCCGAGCGCGGGGACCCACCAGAAGGCGAGCACCACGAGCAGCATCGGCAGGTTCATCACCAGCAGCGGCCAGTCCCTGCGCAGCTTGACCCGCCACGAGGGCCGGGGCGGCGGGGGAGCGGGGCGCGTGCCGCTTCGGGCGGGCCGCCGGGTCGTCACCGTGCCCATGGCGGTGCTGTCCTGGAGACGTCCTGTGGCGTCGTGATGTGCGAGACGTCCTGTGGCGTCGTGATGTGCGAGACGTCCTGTGGCGTCGTGATGTGCGAGACGTTCTGCGGCGTCGTCGTGTGCGTCACGAGGGCTCACAGCCGCCCGTTGTCGCGGGCGACCTTCATGTAGAACTCGCGCGCCTCGTTCCCGCCGCCGTCCTGCCACTCCTTGACGATCTTCGGCCACTCGGAGACGGGCCGCTTGCCGCGGAAGATCTCCTGCATCTTGTCCTCGGTCGGGACCGTCAGCCCGGCCATCTTGGACGGACGTTCCACCCGGATGCCCACGAACGGGTCGTTCTCCAGGATCGCCGCCGCCTTGGTCGACCAGTCCCACAGGCCCTGGACCAGGCCCTCGTACTGGCTCATCGCGTTGGCGTTGGGGCGGCCCGCCAGGAACAGGTACGTGGGGGCGACCTCCTTGCGCCCGAGCGCGGTCTGCTTCACCTTGCCGTCCTCGACCGTGTAGTGCTTGCCCTCGACGCCGTTGGTGACCAGCTCGTACTCCTGGGTGCCGAACGGGCCCGACGCCCAGTTCGACAGGGCGAGCAGTTCGCGGGTGCGGGCGTCGCCGAGTCCCTTCTTGATGAAGACGAACATGCTGGCGGGCTCGTTGCGCCACATGATCGGCTTGCCGCCCGCGTGCGCCGGGTACGGGTCCACAATCATCTGCTTGAAGTCGGGGTTGTCCGCGCCGAAGCGGCCCATGTTCTCGTGCCAGGAGCCGAGGCCGTCGCGGTAGATGACCATCTCGCCGTTGCCGAAGATGGCCTTGTTGTCGGCGTCCTTGTTGGCGACGACGTCCGGATGGATGTAGCCGGCCTCGAAGAGCTTGGTCAGGAACTCGATGCTGGCGGCCCACTCGGCGGTCTCGTACTTGTACTCGAGGGTGCCGTCGCTCTTCTTGCGCCACTCGCGCGGCGCGCCGAAGGCCCGCTGGAGCTCGTTGTCCATGCCGCCGCCGTACGCCCACCGCTTCTTCTTGGCGTCGGTGATCTCCTTTCCCAGCGTGACCAGGTCGTCCGCGCTCTTGGGGTGCTCCAGGCCGAGCTCGCGCATGATGTCGTCGCGGACGAACGTGGCGAAGGGGAACGGGTCGTTCTGCCACGGGATGCCCTGGAGCACGCCGCCGAAGACGCCGTACTGCCAGGCGGCGGTGTCGTAGTTGGCCAGCAGCGGGAACTCCTTGGCCTTGTCCCCGGCCAGGTAGGGGGACAGGTCGGCGAAGAGCTTGTTGGCGGCCTCGGTGAAGTGGCCGATCTTGATCAGCTCCCACTCGGGGATCATCACCATCTCCGGCACGTCGCCGCTGGCCAGGACGGTGCTGAGCTTCTGCCCGTAGGTGTTGCCGTCGGAGATGTTGAAGCGGACGGTGCCGCCGAGCCGCTCGTTGACGGTGTCGTAGTAGGAGTTGTCGCCCAGGCCCGGCGGCACCGTGCCCCACAGCGGCGTCATCGCGGTCACCTCCTTGCCGCTGGTGAGCGGCTTGGTGGTGACGGCCTGCACCATCTGGGCGGGGCGCGACAGGAAGCCGGGCTGGACGAACTCGCTGCCCGGCAGGTCCGGCTTGAGCCCGGGGATCTCGAACGGCGTCCTGGTGGGCACCAGGCTCTTGAGCTTGTCGGCCGCCACGGCGGTGCCCTTCGACACTTGCTTCTTCTCGGCGCAGCCCGCCACGAGGACGCTCGCGCCGACCAGGCCGAGAAAGCCCCGGCGGGTTGTTGAGTTCTGCATGGCTCGTCCCCTGTCCCTGTCGGGATGGCCGCTCTAAATTAGTTGGTATTCCGACCAAACAAATTAGTAGACTGGAACCGCACCCACAAGTGAGCGCGATGGTCACAGGTTGGTGAAGGGAGCCGGCGATGCGGCATGCTGGGGTCACCTCCTGGCGGGAACGGGGCTGATATTGATCACTTCTACGACCGGGCCTCAGCCGGCCGACTTCGCCGACGTACGGGCCACCAACCTCGCGGTCGTGCTGCGTTTCGTCCGCGAGCACGCGCCCTGCTCGCGCGCCGACATCGCGGCCTCCACGGGGCTGAACAAGGCGACGGTGTCCAGCCTGGTCGCGGACCTCATCGATCGCCGGCTCGTGCGCGAGACCGGGCTGACGGAGAACCGCGTGGGCCGGCCGGCCACGATGCTCGTCCTCGACGGCTCGCCCTACGCGGCCATCGGCGTCGAGATCAACGTCGACACCGTGTCGGCCGTGGCCGTCGACCTGGCCGGCGAGCGGCTGCTGACCTGGCGGCGCTCGTTCTCGGCCGGCGACTCGGTCAACCAGGGCGTGGCGGCCGTCGGGGCGGTCATCAGGCGCGTGGTCGGGCGCATGGCCAAGGAGGAGCGCCAGGTGCTCGGCCTGGCCGTGGCCGTTCCCGGGCTGGTCGACGTGCAGGGCACCGTACGCATCGCGCCCAATCTCGGCTGGCGCGACGCCGACCTCGGCGGCGACCTGGCCAAGGCGCTGCGCGACCCCGGCTTCCCCATCCAGGTCGACAACGACGCCAACTTCGCGGCCCTGGCCGAGCAGCGCTTCGGCGCCCATGCCGGCGCCTCCGACCTGGTCTACCTCACCGGCGAGATCGGCGTCGGCGCGGGCGTCATCCTCGACGGGCGGCTGCGCAAGGGCGGGCGCGGCTTCAGCGGCGAGATCGGCCACGTCCAGCTCGACCCCGACGGCCCCCGCTGCCACTGTGGCCGGCGCGGCTGCCTGGAGGCCATGGCCGGGATCGCCGCCGTGCTGCGCAAGGACGTGTCGCCGGCCGAGACCCAGGTCGAGATCGAGGAGGTCGTGCGCCTGGCCCGCACGGGCGACGCCGGCACCCTGGCCTCGCTCGGCTCCGTGGGCCGCGACCTGGGCAAGGGCGTGTCCCTGCTGGCCAACCTGCTCAACCCCGAGGTGGTGATCCTCGGCGGCTACTACGTGCCGCTGGCGCCGTGGCTGCTGCCCGCCGTGCACGACGAGCTGGCCGGCCGGGTCGTCGCCGAGGAGGCCGGCGGATGCCAGGTCGTGGCCTCGACGCTGGGGCACGACGCGGCGGCGCTCGGGGGCGCGGCTAGGGTGCTCGACTCCGTCGATTCGGGAAGATTGCCCGGAGGATTGTCGCGAATCCCTTGACCTTGGTCACGGGGGCGTGCACCCTTCAGTCAACCCACCGAAATGCCCGCGTAACTTCCCCAGGCCGGTCGTCGAAGCGCTTCGACACTCTCAGAGGGATGATCATGCAACAACCCCCCTTCCGTGACCCGGCGGTACCCCTTCACGACCGCATCGACGACGTGCTGCGCAGGCTGACCCTTGAGGAGAAGGTGGGCCTGCTGCACCAGTACCAGGCGCCGGTGGAGCGGCTGGGCATCGGCGCGTTCCGCACGGGCACCGAGGCGCTGCACGGCCTGGCCTGGCTGGGCCCCGCCACCGTGTTCCCGCAGGCCGTCGGCCTGGCCTCCACCTGGGACCGCGACCTGGTGCGCCGGGTCGGGGAGGCGACGGGGGACGAGGTGCTCGCCTTCCACCACAAGGACCCCGCGGGCGCGGGGCTCAACGTGTGGGCGCCCGTGGTCAACCCGCTGCGCGACCCTCGGTGGGGGCGGAACGAGGAGGGCTACTCCGAGGATCCGTGGCTGACCTCCGTCATGGCGAGCGCCTACGCCCGCGGACTATCTGGGAGCGCTCCCGGAACCCTCAAGACAGCCCCCACGCTCAAGCACTTCCTCGGCTACAACAACGAGACCGACCGGTGCACGACCTCCAGCAACCTGCCGCCTCGGGTGCTGCACGAGTACGAGCTGCCCGCCTTCCGCGCCCCCATCGAGGAGGGCGTGGCGGTGGCCGTGATGCCGTCGTACAACCTGGTCAACGGGCGGCCCGCGCACCTCAGCCCGCTGATCGGGCAGGCGCTGCGGGCCTGGGCGCCGGACGACCTGCTGGTGGTCAGCGACGCGTACGCGCCGGGCAACCTCACCGCGCCGCAGGGCTACCACGACACGCTGTCCGAGGCGTACGCGCACGCGGTCAAGGCCGGGATCGACAGCTTCACCCAGGACGACGACCGCGCCGAGGCCACGCTCGGCCACCTGCGCGCGGCCCTGACCCAGGGGCTGCTGGCCGAGGCGGACGTCGACGCCGCCGTCCGGCACGCGCTGTCGATCCGGTTCCGGCTGGGCGAGTTCGACCCGGCGACGCCGTACGACGACGTCAACGACAACGTGGTCAACTGCCCCGAGCACCAGGCGCTGGCCAGGGAGGCGGCGCGGCGCTCGTTCGTGCTGCTGGCGAACGACGGGCTGCTGCCGCTGCGCGATGTGACCAGGGTCGCCGTGATCGGCCAGCTCGGCGACGCGCTCATGGAGGACTGGTACAGCGGCACCCTGCCCTACGCCGTCACCGCCCGCGCCGGGCTGGCCGAGCGGTGCGAGACGGTGTTCTGCGAGGCCGTGGACCGGGTGACGCTCACCGCCGAGTCCGGCCCCGTCGCGGCCGACCCGGCCGGCGGGCCGCTCGGCGTGGGCGCGCGGGCCGGGCTGTTCGACCTGTTCGACTGGGGCGGCGGCGCGTACGCGCTGCGCTCGGTCACCACCGGCAGGTTCGTCTCCGTGGACGGCGTGACGCTGGTCAACGACCAGCCGGGCCCGAACGGATGGGAGGTGCGCCAGACGTTCCGGATGGAGGAGCGCCCGCGCGGCACGCTCGCCCTGCGCCACATCTCGACCGGCTGCTACGTCGGCGCCGCCGACGACGGCGTGCTGTGCCTGGTGGACGACGCCGACCAGGCCGTCTGGCTGGCCATGGACGTGGTCAGGAGCGGCACGGAAGAGGCCGCCAGGCTGGCCGGCGCCGCGGACGTGGCGATCGTGGTCGCCGGCGACCATCCGCTGGTCAACGGGCGCGAGACCGAGGACCGCATGACGCTGGCCCTGGCGCCCGCCCAGGACGCCGTGGTGCGGGCTGTGCGCGCGGCGAACCCGCGTACGGTGCTGGTCCTCACCAGCGGCTACCCGCTCACCTGGACCGCCCGCGACCTGCCCGCCGTGCTGTGGTCGGCGCACGGCGGCCAGGAGTACGGCCACGCCCTGGCCGAGGTGCTGTTCGGCGACGCCGACCCGGAGGGCCGCCTGACCCAGACCTGGTACCGCTCGGAGCGGGAGCTGCCCGACCTGCTCGACTACGACATCATCGCCTCCGACGCCACCTACCAGTACTTCCGCGGCGTCCCCCTGCACCCCTTCGGCCACGGCCTGAGCTACACCACTTTCGACTACGCGGGCCTGCGCGTCCGCCTGGCGGACGGCGTGCTGGAGGCCGAGGCCACGGTGACGAACACGGGCACGCGCCCCGGCGTCGAGGTCGTGCAGTTCTACACCCACCAGCAGCGCTCCCGGGTCAAGCAGCCGCTGCGCCGCCTGCGCGGGTTCGAGAAGGTGCGCCTGGAGCCGGGCGAGAGTCGTACGGTGACGCTCCGGCTGCCCGTCGCCGAGCTGGCCTTCTGGGACGTCACCAGGAGCAGGTTCGTCGTCGAGAGCGCGCCGCATCAGCTCATGGTCGGCCGCAGCGCCACCGACCTGCGTCTGAGCGCCCGCTTCGAGGTCGAGGGCGAGACCGTCCCGCCGCAGCGGGGGCCGCTGCGGGCGTCCTGCCACGACGAGTACGACGCGATCACCTTCGTGGACGAGACCAGGGTGGACGGCGACGCCGTGAGCTCCGACGCGGAGGGCGCCTGGATCCTGTTCCGGCAGGTGGACCTGACCGGCAGGACGCGCTGCGTGGCGCGGGCGGGCAGCACCGAGGGCGGCGTGATCACCCTGCGCCGCGGCGACCCCCTCTACGGGCCGACGCTGGCCACGTTCCCGGTGCCCAGAACCTCCCGATACGGCTACCACTCCGTCGAGACCTGGCTCGAAGACGCCGGCGGAGTGCAGGATCTCTACGTGGTCTTCGAGAACGAGGGCGTGACGTTGGCCGGGATCGACTTCGGAGCCGGGGCTTGAGCGGCCGCACGGTGACGATCGCGCAGGTCGCCAAGCACGCGGGGGTGGCCGTCAGCACGGTCTCGTACGTGCTCAGCGGCAAGCGGACGATCTCGGCCGACACCAGGCGGCGGGTGCTCGACAGCATCAGCGCGCTCGGCTACCACCCCAACGCCGGCGCCCGCGCGCTGGCCAGCAAGCGCTCCAACGTGATCGCGCTGGTGCTGCCGCTGCGCGCGGGCATGCACGTGCCCGTATTGATGCGGTTCGCCAGCGCCGTCGTGACGGCCGCGCGCCGGTTCGACCACGACGTGCTGCTGCTGACCGCCGACGAGGGCCCGGAGGGCATCCGGCGGGTGGCGGCCAGCGCGCTGGTGGACGCGCTGGTGCTCATGGACGTGGAGCTGGACGACCGCCGGGTGCCGCTGCTGCGCGAGCTGGCCGAGCCGAGCGTGCTCATCGGCTTCCCCGCCGAGCCCGCCGGGCTCACCTGCGTGGACCTCGACTTCGCCGCGGCGGGGGCGCGCTGCGTGGAACACCTGGCCGAGCGCGGGCACGAGGAGATCGCGCTGCTCGGGGCGCCGTCGGTGGTCTACGACCGGGGCACCGGCTTCGCCACGCGCACGCGCGAGGGCTTCGCGCGGGCGCTGCACGCTCACGGGCTCAAGGGCGTGACGCTGCCCTGCGAGGAGACGTTCGACGAGGTGTACGAGACCGTCCGCGACCTGCTCCTCGACCGTCCCGGCCTGTCCGGGCTGGTCGTGCACAACGAGGCGGCGGTCAGCCACGTGCTGGCGGCGCTGCGCCAGCTCGACCGGCGGGTGCCGCACGACGTGGCCGTGGTGGCGATCTGCCCCGACGACGTCGCCGAGCGGGCCGGGCCGCCGCTCACGTCGGTGCTGATCCCGGCGGAGGAGGTGGGCAGGGAGGCGGTCCGCCTGGTCATGGACAAGCTGGAGGGGCGTGCGGTCCCCGAGTCGACGCTCCTGACGCCGCTGCTCGCCGTACGCGCCAGCACCTGAGGTTTCTGCGGCAAACACCCCCTCGTCTCAAAAGTACGGAAGGTACTCGTCCGTACACGAGGCGTACGTCAAATCTGCCTGGTTTGTGATTCCCTGTCGTATTTCGCGGGCAGGCTGGCGGTGGCGAGGGGGAAACCATATGAGTACGTCTGTGCAACCGGCGTCAGCCGGCGCGGGGGGCGGCGGCGGGCCGTCGGGCCTCGCCGACGTGATCGACACGATCCTCGACAAGGGTCTCGTGATCGACGCCTACGTCAGGGTGTCGCTCGTCGGCATCGAGATCCTGACCATCGACGCCCGCATCGTCGTGGCCAGCGTCGACACCTACCTGCGCTTCGCCGAGGCCGCGAACCGGCTCGACCTGACCAAGAGCGAGAAGGGCCTGCCCGACGTCATCGCGGACGCCAAGGGCGTCCCGGCCAAGGACGAGGCCAAGGAGATGATCCAGGGCGTCGTGGAGAACGCCGGCGAGCTCACCGGCGAGCAGCGCGATCCCGCGGCCGAGGCGGCGGAGTCCGAGACCGAGGTCGAGGTGGACCGCGCGCACCAGGGCCCGCCGAAGAGGAAGTTCCGGCCCAAGCGAGAGGAAGGCTGAGCGCCATGGGACGTCCGACGAAGGTCTCCGGAGCCTCCGCGCCCGACCAGGCCGCCACCCAGAGCCCGACTCTCGGCTCGTACGTGTACGGCGTCGTCCGCGCGAACACGAAACTGCCCTCCGACCAGCGCGGACTCGGCGACCCCGCGGGCGAGGTCAGGCTGATCGAGCACGGCGAGATCGCGGCCCTGGTCAGCGACGTCGACGTGACCGAGCCGCTTGGCCGGCCCGACGACTTCTACGCCCACGAAGGGCTGCTCGACGCGCTGGCCGCCAAGGGCCCCGTGCTCCCGTTCCGCTTCGGCGCCGTCCTGGCCAGCGCCGAGGCCGTCGAGGAGGAGCTGCTCGGGCCGCACCACGACGACTTCCTCTCCGCGTTGAACGAGGTCGAGGGGCACGCCGAGTACGTCGTCAAGGGCCGCTACGACGAGGTCGCCGTGCTGACCGAGATCCTCGCCGAGAGCCCGGAGGCGCAGGCGCTGCGCGAGGCCATCCGCGGCAAGCCGGAGGACGCGACCAGGAATGAGCGGATCAGGCTCGGCGAGATCATCAACGCCTCGATCGAGGCCAAGCGCGAGATGGACACCAACCTGCTCGCCGACGCCCTGACCGGCCTGTTCACCCAGGCCGTCATGCGCGACCCGTCGCACGAGCAGGACGCCGTGCATCTGGCCCTGCTGAGCAGGACCGACGAGCAGGAACGGCTGGAGCGGGCGCTGCGGGACTTCGGCCAGCGCTGGGAGGGCCGGGTCACCCTGCGGCTGCTCGGCCCGATGGCTCCGTACGACTTCGTCGTCGCGCAGGCGTGAAGGGCATGACCGATGGGCCTGATAAGCGGCATCTTCACCTGGCCGCTGACGCTGCCGGTCCGGGGGCTGATCCGGCTCGCGGAGATGATCCAGGAGCAGGTCGAACGCGAGACGCGCAACCCCGCGACCGTGCGAAGGAAGCTGGAGGAGATCGAGGCGATGCGCGCCGCCGGCGAGATCTCCGAGGAGGAGGAGCGCCGGGCCGTCGAGCAGGTGCTGCGAATGGCGACCCGGAGGTGAAGCGATGACGATCAGGCGTCCCGCCGCGGAGCAGCCGCGCGTACGCCGCCGGTTCCGTACGGACGCCCCGTCCCGGTCCCGCGACGAGGCGTCCGAGCGGCCACGGGAGCAGCGATCCGAGCAGCCGTCCGAACGATCGCCGGCAGCGAAACCGGAACCGGCACCTGAGCGGGCCAGGGGTGAGCTGACCGCCGTGACGGCCGGTGGCGTCGGTCTGCGCCACATCGCCGAGCTGACCACGAAAGGCGTCGAGGGCGTCACCTCGGTCGCGCCGTCCGACGGCGGCTGGGTGGTCGAGGTCGAGGTGGTCGAGGACCGCAGGATCCCCTCCTCGGGCGACATCCTCGCCCTCTACCAGGTGCAGATCGACAAGGAGGGCAGCCTGTTGTCCTATCGCAGGATCCGGAGATACAAGCGGGCCAACGCCGAGTACAGCGAGGCGTACTGACATGGACAGAGCATCGTCGTCCGGCCCTGTGGCCCGGCCCGCGTACGGCGCGATGGGGGCGGGCGGCCGTGAGCCCGCCAACCTCGGCGACATCCTGGAACGGGTGCTCGATCGGGGCGTGGTGATCGCCGGGGACATCCGGGTGAACCTGCTCGACATCGAGCTGCTCACGATCAAGCTGCGGCTGCTGATCGCCTCGGTGGACACCGCCAAGGAGCTGGGCATCGACTGGTGGAAGCACGACCCGTTCCTGTCGGGGCGGGACCGCCAGCTCGTGGAGGAGAACCGCCGGCTGCGCCGCCGCGTGGCCGCGCTCGAACGGCCGGGGGAGCTCGATGACTGACGAGGGCGAGGGGACGGACGAGGGCTTGGGTTCCGGCGAGGGCGAGGGGACCTACCTGTACGCGGTGGCCCGCGACCCGCTGCCCGCACCGGACGGCGTCGCGGGCGCCCCCGTGCGCACGATCACCCACGCCGGCCTGGTGGCCTACGTGAGCACGGTGCCGCTGGAGCGGTTCGGGGAGGAGCCGCTGCGCCGGTCGCTGGAGGACATGGACTGGCTGGCCGAGACCGCCCGCGCCCATCACCGCGTGGTCGACTCGGTGGCGGCGCTCACGACGACCGCGCCGGTCCGGCTCGTCACCGTGTACGCGGACGACGCCCAGGTCGCCGACCTGCTGGAGCGGCGGGAGAACGACTTCCTGCGCCTGCTTGAGCACGTCACCGGCCGTAGGGAGTGGGGCGTCAAGGCGTACGCCGTCCAGTCCGCCGAGCAGGAGCACCCGCAGCAGAGCGCCGAGGCGCACGCAGGGCGGCCCGGCACCGCGTACCTGCAGCGCCGCCGGACCAGCCTGCGCGGGCGGGAGCAGGCCCGCAGGCAGGCGCTCCAGCGGGCCGACCACATCCACCGGGCGCTGGCCGCCGTCGCCGCCGCCGGGCTGCGCCACCGCGCCCAGGACCCGCGCCTGTCGGGCCGGGACGACCCGATGCTGCTGAACGGCGCGTACCTGGTGGACGAGGAGCGCGACGCCGAGTTCGCCGAGCTGGCCGGCACCTTCGGCGGGGACGGCGTGGAGATCAGGCTGACCGGCCCGTGGGCGCCGTACTCGTTCACGGTCATGGAGGCGACGTGAGCCGGGCCGGGGCGTGGACGTGAGACCGGACGTGGTGGCGACGTGAGACGGGCGGTCAGGGTGGCGGCGGTCATGATGCTGGCGTGCGGAGCGGCGGCGTGAGACGGGACGTGGTGGCGGAGGAGCGGCTGCCGCCGGAGCGGGTGGCCCTCGTGGACCTGCTGGACCGGCTGCTGGCCGGCGGCGTCGTGGTGACCGGCGATCTGGTGCTGTCCATCGCCGACATCGACCTCGTCCGCATCTCGCTGCGTGCCCTGATCGCGTCCGTGGACGAGCTCGAAGGGAGCTGGTGACCGGCCATGGAGACGCCCCGCTGGCGGGTCGCCGCCGACCCTGAGACGGTCGAGCGCGACCTGAGCCGCCTCGTCCTCACCCTGGTCGAGCTGGTACGCCAGCTCGTGGAGCGCCAGTGCGTACGCCGCATGGAGCAGGGCAGTCTGACGGACGAGCAGATCGAGGTGCTCGGCGTCACCCTGATGCGCCTGGAAGAGGCGATGACCGACCTGTGCGCCCGCTTCGAGCTCACCCCGCAGGACCTCAACCTCGACCTCGGCCCCCTCGGTACGCTCCTGCCCGCGGACTGACTCCCGTCCCGCGAGAACTCCGTTGCCCGCTTCGGGTGAAGAAGGGTGACAGGACCTGAGGAACGGAGTTCGAGCTTGATGCCGGACACAGAGCTGAGCGACGCGGAGGTGATCAGGCGTGCCAGGAGCGATCCCGGGTTCTTCTCGACGTTGTTCGACCGGCACGCCCCCGCCCTGCACCAGTACGTGACGCGGCGGCTGGGCGACGCGCTGGCCGACGACGTGGTGGCGGAGACGTTCCTGGCGGCCTTCAGCCGGCTCGGGCACTACGACACCGCCCACCGCGACGCCCGCCCCTGGCTGTACGGCATCGCCGCCAACATCGTCGGCAAGCACCGGCGGACCGAGGTCAGGGCGTACCGGGTGCTGGCCAGGACCGGCGTGGACGAGGTCGCCGAGAGCTACGCCGACCGGGTGGAGTCACGGGTGTCGGCGGGCGCCGCGCAGCGCGAGCTGGCGAGCGCGCTGGCCGCGCTGTCGCCGCGGGACCGGGAGGTGCTGCTGATGGTCGCCTGGGCCGACTTCAGCTACGAGGAGGTGGCGGGCGCGCTGGGGATCCCGGTCGGCACCGTGCGCTCGCGCCTGCACCGGGCCAGGAAGAAGACCAGGGCGGCATTGGGCGGCGTCGACCCGAGCGCCGCCGTCTCGGAGGAGGAGCCCGGCCGTGGACGATGACCTGAAGCTGCTGAAGAGGCTGCGCGCCGACGCCCCTCAGCCGACCGGCGAGCGCCTGGACGCGCTGCGCGCCCGATCCCTCGATCGGCGTCGTGCGCCCAGTCGTGCGCCCAGTCGCGAGCCCAGCCGTGAGCCCAGCCGTGAGCCCAGCCGTGAGCCCAGTCGTGAGCCCAGGAGGACGCGCAGGTTGTGGCTGGCGCCGTCCGCGCTGGTGCTCGCCACGGCCGCCGCCGCGGGGATCGTGGTGTTCAACCGGGTCGACCAGCCGCCCGCGCCGCGGATCGCCACCACACAGGTGACGACGACGCCGATCGGCGAGCCGCGCGTCGTCCTGCTGCGGGCCGCCTCGGTGGCCGAGCGGCGCGAGCCGGGCGCCAGGCCGAGGGACGACCAGTGGCTGTACCGGCAGGCCGTGGTCAGGCAGCCCGGCGACACCGAGCGCGACACGCAGGAGTACTGGACCCGCCACGACGGCGGGCAGCAGGCCACCCGCCACAACCACGGCCCACTCGACCTGCGCACGGTCGGGCCGGATCCGGACGACGACGACCTTTCGCCCAAGCAGTACGCGGCCAAGCTGGCGGCCCTGCCCACCGATCCGGCCAAGTTGCTGGCCCACGTCAAGGGCGACGCGCACTGGCGGACCAAGCCCGTGCAGGAGGCCGGGAAGGAGCCGCCGGACGCGCGGGCGTTCCGGGTGCTCACGCTCTACCTGGGGCAGGAGAACGCCGTGCCGCCCGAGCTGGCCGCGGCGATCTTCCGGGCGCTGGCCAGGATCCCCGGCGTCCGGATCGACCAGGGCGTTCAGGACGCGATAGGGCGCACGGGCCTCGGCCTGGCCTACGACCCCGGTCAGCGCCGCGCCGACGGCCGGCTCGTCGAACGGTCGTACACCGTGCTCGACCCCGAGACCTTCCGGTACCTCGGCAGGCGGGTGGAGAACCTGGAGGACGACTTCATCCACGGCTCTCTGGTCGCCGCGAAGGGCACGTTCTACGCGACCGCCGAACTCACCACCGGAATCGTGGACAAACCAGGCCAACTCCCCTGAACCCGGAGGGCTGCCCCGGCAGACCCCCGCCTAGCATCGGATGAATGGAGGCGGACAGTCAGGCCGAGGCGGGGGAGTTCGAGGTCCGGGAGTTCGAGGCGCAGCGGGCGCGGCTCTTCGGGCTGGCCTACCGGCTGCTCGGGTCGGCCGCCGAGGCCGAGGACATGGTCCAGGAGACCTACCTGCGCTGGCGGAACGCGGGACCGGTCGAGGTGCCGGCCGCCTGGCTGGCCAGGGTCGTCACGAACCTCTGCCTCACCCGGCTCGCCTCGGCCCGCGTACGCCGCGAGAGCTACGCGGGGCCCTGGCTGCCCGAGCCGGTCTTCACGGGCGACGGCGCGCTCGGCCCGCTGGAGACGGTCGAGCAGCGCGAGTCGGTGTCCATGGGCCTGCTCGTTCTGCTGGAACGGCTCAACCCGATGGAACGGGCCGTGTTCGTGCTGCGGGAGGCGTTCGGGTACGGGCACGCGGAGGTCGCCGGGATCCTCGGCATCGAGGAGGCGCACTCGCGCCAGCTGCACCGGCGCGCCCGCGCGCACGTCGGGCAGCCGCGCAAACGCTTCGACGGCGACCGCGAGCAACATCTGCGGATCGTCAGGAGCTTCTTCGCCGCGACCGTGGACGGCGACGTCGAGACCCTGGAACGGATGCTCGCCGACGACGTCGTGGCCTGGGCGGACGGCGGCGGGGGCACGGCCGCGCGCCGGCCCGTGCGCGGCCGGGCGAGGGTGGCCCGTTACCTGAGCGGGCTCAGCAGACGCCCCGAGGCCGGTCAGGTGACGTTCGCGTTCGAGGAGGTCAACGGTGAGCCGGCGGTGCTCATCCGCGAGCCCGGCGGGCTGCTCGCGATCATGGCCGTGGAGATCGCGGACGGGCGGGTCGCCGCGGTCCGCACGGTACTGAGCCCGGCCAAGCTCGCCTACGCGACCGCCCAGCTCATGTGACTCGCGTCATAGGCCCGGGTTGTCACGAACCTCCCGCGTGCCCGGTTCAAGTGGGGACTTCGACAGGGGAGGAACCATGAAGGACCGCATCGTGGTGCTGGGCGCGGGCTACGCGGGGCTGGCGGCGGCCAAGCGAGCCGCCCGCCGGCTGCGCCGCGCCGGAGCACGGGTGACGCTGGTCAACGCGGCGGACCGGTTCGTCGAGCGGGTACGTCTGCACCAGCTCGCGGCCGGGCAGCGGCTGCCCGACCTGCCGCTGGCCGTGCTGCTGGCGGGGACCGGGGTCGAGCTGGTGGTGGCCAGGGCCGTCGGGATCGATCCGGTGGCCAGGACGGTCGAGCTGGACGCGCCGCCGTACACGGTGGGCTACGACATCCTGGTCTACGCCCTCGGGAGCGGCTCGGACGCGGGAGCGGTGCCGGGGGCGAGCGAGTACGCGTACCCGCTGGCCACCGGCGACGAGGCGGCGCTGCTGCGGGCCCGCCTGGCCTCGGGGCATGGGCCGGTCACCGTGGTCGGCGGCGGCCTGACCGGCATCGAGGCGGCGGCGGAGTTCGCCGCCGCCGGCCTGCGCGCCGAGCTGCTGTCCGCCGGCCAGGTCGGGCCCGGATTGTCCGCCCGAGGCCGCCACCACGTGCACCGGGCGCTGGCCCGCATGGGCGTCTCCGTACGCGAGCACGCGCGGGTCACCGGTGTCGGCCCCGAGTGTGTGCTGCTGGCGGACGGGGACGAGCTGCGCGCGGGGACCGTGGTGTGGGCGGCCGGCTTCCGCGTCCCCGGCCTGGCTGCCGCCGCCGGTCTGGCCACGGACGAGCACGGCCGCATGCTGGTGGACCGCACCCTGCGGTCGGTGTCGCACCCGGACGTCTTCGGCATCGGCGACGCGGCCGCCGCCGGCCACGCGACCAGGATGGCCTGCCAGACGGGGCTGCCCATGGGCGTCTGCACGGGCCGGGCGGTCGCCGACCTGCTGACCGGCCGCGATCCGCGCCCGGCCAGGTTCCGGTACGTCTGGCAGAACGTCAGCCTGGGCCGCCACGACGGCGTCACCCAGTTCACCAGGGCGGACGACAGCCCGCTCGACACCGTCATGACGGGCCCCGCCTCGGCCGCCTTCAAGGAGACCATCACCCGAGGCACCGTCTGGACCATGCGCCACTGACTCCCGCCCCGCGCGGCCGGGCACCGTGAGGGCCAGGCACCATCGGGCCGGGGCCCGTCGGCCTGGGGCTTGTCGGTCTGGGGCTGTGAGGCCGGGGCCCGTTGGGCTGGGGGCTGTGGGGACTGGGCGCTTCCCGGCTACATGCCGTCAGGTCTGGCCGTCGTTCAGCAGGTGCCACGGCAGGACGACCGGGGTGGCGGGCGGGTCGCCGGCGACGATGCGGCTCACCAGCGGACCGAGCCCCGCCGGCACGACCTGCTCGCCGTCGAGATCCGAGCCGGCCAGCTCGCCCAGGCTCCACCAGCGGAAGTGGTCGGTCGACTCCCGCTCCTCTTCGTCCATGCCCGAGGTGTCCACCTCCAGCCCGTCCACACGCAGGGCGAAGAAGGAGTCGCGGGCGAAGAACCGCCGCCCGCCGGAGGTCCACGGGCCCTCGCTGGTCGCCACCACCGGTCCGAGCGCGTCGGGGGAGACGACGTGCCCCAGCTCCTCCCGCAACTCCCTGGCCGCGGCCCGCCGTGCGCTCTCCCCGGGATCGACGCCCCCGCCCGGTGTGAACCAGGCGTACGATGGATCGTCCACCTGCAGCAGCCGGCCCCGGTAGAGCAGCAGCCGGTCGGCGCGGTCGATCACCAGCACCCGCGCCGACTCCCGAAGGATCACCTCACTCATGCGGTCACCTCGCACCTGGTCGCCTCACTCACGTGGTCATCTCCGCCGTGATGGCCCAGCGCTCGTGGTCCCGCCAAGCCCCGTCGATGAACTGGAACCTGGGCGAATAACCCTCCCGCTTGAAGCCGACTCGCTCGATCAGGCTCAGGCTGGCGGTGTTCGACGGCTGGATGTTGGCCTCCAGCCGATGCAGCTCCATCTCGCCGAAGGCGTGCCCGACGAGCAGCCGCAGCCCCTCGGTCAGGTAGCCGCGGCCGGTCGTGGAGGCGTAGGCGGAGTAGCCGATGGTGGCGCTCTGGTGGGTGCCGCGGATGATGTTGTTCACGTTGACCCGGCCGACGATCGCGCCGGTGTCGCTCCGGCAGATGAGGAAGCCTTCGTGCAGCGGGCCGTCGAACCTGGACAGGTACCCCTCGAAGTCCTCGTACGTGACGATCGGCGGCCCCGGCATCCACCTGGCCAGCATCTCGGCACTCTCCTGGTGCAGCGCCGACAGCTCGTCGAAGTCCGCCAGGCAGATGTACCGGATCGCCACCCGGCCCCCTTGCGCAAGATAGATCACGTCAGCATTCTCCCGGCCAGTTCCGGCACCGCCACGCCCGCCCTGGGCCGTACTCGACGAGGAACGGCACCGCGTGCGGCAGCGGCGCCCCCCAGACCCGCCCACCCAGCCCACAGAGCGCCCCGAGCCCGGTGGTCAGGCTGGCGACGTGCCCGACCACGGCGATCGTCCCGCCGGGATGGGCCGTGACCAGCGACGTCAGGGCGGCGGTGACGCGGGCGGTGACGGTGTGGCCGCTCTCGCCGTCGCCCACCGCCTCGTCCAGGTCGCCGTCCACCACCCAGGCCCGCAGCACCTCGGCCGTACGGGCCCGCACCGCCGGGTCCCGCGAGCCCTCCAACCGGCCCAGACCGACCTCCTCCAGGCCAGGCACGACGGTGACGCCGGAGGTGAGGCCGAGGGTGCGGGCGACGATGGCGGCGGTCTGGCGGGCGCGGACGGCGGTGCCGGCGTACACGTGGGTGATCCCCTCATCGCCGAGCCGCAGGCCCGCCTCCGTCGCCTGGGTGCGGCCCCGCGCGGTCAGTGGGGCGTCGGGCTGGGCGCCCGCGGTGCCGGTGACGACGTTCTCGGACTCGGCGTGGCGCAGGCAGTGGAGCCGGACGTGGTCGTTCACCTCGGCTCCCTCCGATCCCCCCGTACCAGCAAGGGTCATTATCTTCTGTGACAGGTGCGGCAGAAGGGGTGTTCGGGGCAAGATGGTTAGCACAGGCGATGTCCCGACGATCTTCAGGGGGTAGGGGTCGGATGACAGCCCTCGACATCCATTTCCAGGCACTCGAAGACTGCGCGAAGATCGCGCGTGAGGTGGCGGGCCAGCTCCAGTACACCTCGACCAAGGTCGAGACGGCCGGTCTGTCGGGGATGCTGGCCGGCGCGGGCATGTTCGGCAAGCTCGCCGGGTCCGCCGGGCTGGTGTCCGCGGTCAACGAGGTCGAGACGATGGTGGGCGGCGAGTTCGAATCCGCCCGCGAGAAGATCGAAGCCGTCGCCAAGGCCCTGGGTGCGGTCGAACAGAATGTCCGCGCGGCCAACAAGGCCAACGGGGCGGCGGCGTAGTGGGCGCCGGCCTGGCCGAGAAGGTCGCCGCCTTACCGATGAGCTGGCAGCTCGTCCCGATCGTGCAGAACATCGAGGGCACCAGCCCCGCGGACATCCGCGACATCGCCAAGCGCTGGCGCAAGGCGGCGGGCAAGGCGAGCGAACAGTCCGGCCGGCTGAACCGGGCGGTCGGCGACGTCGACAACGCCTGGAAGGGCCAGTCCGCGGACGCGTTCGTCGGATACATGGGCAAGTACCGCAAGGCGGGCATGGCGCTGCACGACGCGGTGGACAGCGCCGCCGGCTCCCTCGACCAGGCGGCCCAGGCCCTGGAGACGGCCAAGACCAAGGTGACCACGCTCTGCAACGAGCTGCTCACGTTCAAGGCGGAGCAGAAAGACCCCGACAGCGACGCCGCGAAACAGGCCCTCGTGAACAAGGTCCTGGAGGCGGTGCCCAAGGCCACGGAGCTCGAAAGCACGGCGAGCAAGGCCCTGTCCACCGCCATGACGGAGATCAACAAGCAGCTGAAGGAACGGACGCCGACGTTCCGCTCCATCGACAGCCCGAGTGACGAGCCGTGGCGGCCGTCGAGCGGCAACACCATCGACTGGAAGCCGGTCCCCAGGACGACGCCGACGTCCTTCCAGGGCGGGAACGGCGGCAACGGCGTCACCCCGACCGCGTACACCCCCGGCGGCACCCCTGGTGGCGGGTCCGGCCCCACCGGCGCGGGCGGCGGACCGGGCGGCGGTGGCGTGCCGCAACCCCTGACGTTCGCGCCGGGCACCGGGACGGGAGCGCGCATCGTCGAGGCCGCGCGGCAGCACATCGGCAGGCCGTACGTCTGGGGCGCCAACGGCCCGAACGCCTTCGACTGCAGCGGGCTCGTCTACTACGTGCTCAACCAGGCCGGCATCAAGATCGGCGACACCACGGCCGCCGGATACCAGGCGAGCGGCAAGCCGGTGTCGTCGCCGCAGCCTGGCGACATCGTCTTCTTCGGCCATCCCGCCAGCCACGTGGGCATCTACATCGGCGACGGCCAGATGATCCACGCACCGAAGCCGGGGTCCGACGTCACGGTGGCTCCCGTGGTGGCCAACGGCCGCTCCATCAGCTACCGCCGCTTCACCTGACCGCTCCGCAGAACGCGCGGACCCCGCCTTGGACGCGGGCCCCGGCCTTTGGACACGGGCGCGGCCTTGGACACGGGCGCCGGCCTTGGACACGGGTGCCGCAGGCGGTCTCGTCACCCGACCGACCGCTCACAAAGCGGAGGCCCCGGACCGTGATCACGGTCCGGGGCCTCTCGGCGTCCGTCGGGGTGCGGCCCCGCGGTGTCGTCCGGATTACCAGTCGCCGCCGCCGAAGTCGCCACCACCGAAGTCGCCGCCACCGCCGCCGAAGTCGCCCCAGCCGCCGCTGTCGCCGCCGCCGAAGTCACCGCCGCCGCCGTCGGAGTAACCCTCGGCGTAGCCGGCGCCGTAGCCGCCGAAGCCGCCGCCGAGCATGCTGCCCATCATGGTACCGATGAACATGCCGGTCATGATGTCGCCGAAGCCGCCGTAGTAGCCGTAGGCGTACGGCTGGTAGGCGGGGCCCGCGTCGTAGTAGGGCCGGCGCTGGCCGTCGACCATGACCTCGCGCATCTGCGGGTCGAAGCCGCGCTCCACGGCCTCGGCGTCCATCTTGCAGGCGGGCACGTCGCGTACGGCGCCGCCGGGCGGGGCCCAGCGGATGTCGCGGACGGACGGGCCGTGCTGCGGGTTGAAGAAGCAGGGGGCGCGGCGCTCGGGCACCGGCTCCTTGTTGACCTTGGCCTTCACCACGGCGAGCGCGTAACGGCCGTCCTCAAGGGTCTGCGTGACCTCGCGGACCTGCTCGGCTCGCTGCACGGTGGCCAGTTGCGTCTTGGCCTTCTCGTAGGAGTCGAGCGCCGTCTGCCACTCGTCGATGTGGCTGCCGCCCTGACCGGCGAGCGTCACGTCGGTGTCGAGAGCGGTGATCTCCTCGCCGAGCTTGGTGACGTCCTCTTCCACGGTCTGCTTGACCGCGGCGAGGTCCTTGGCGTCCTGGATGGCCTTTTTCTTCTTCTTGTTGCTGGAGTAGAGGAAGTAACCGCCACCGCCGACCACGATCAGCCCGCCGAGGACGGCGAGCGCGGCGGTGCCGCCGGCGCCGGGGTTGGCCTGGCTGCCGGGGTCGAGGGCGGAGCGGTCGCCCTTGACGGCCATGTCCACGCGGTTGGCGAAGTCCTTCATGCCGGCGGCCAGGTCACCCGAGTTGGCGGTGGTGGACAGCCGGGCCAGCTGGCCCGCGACACCCTGCCCGCGGATGGAGCTGGACGCGGCGTACAGCGTCGTGCCGTCGAGGACCGCGTAGGTCGCGGACGGCGCGCTCGCCGCCTTCATGGCGGAGTTGAGGCCGGTCATGAAACCGGCGATGCTGGAGTCGTCGACGGTGCCGTCGGGCAGCGCCACAGCGTAGATCTTGCTGCTCGCCCCCTCAAGCGCGTCACGGATCTCACTCTGCTGGTCGGACGTCAGTGACGAGCCGGACTCCACGTAGAGCGGGTCCTTCTTCCAGTTGGAGACCACCGTTCCAGGGTCCGGCGGCGCCGCCGCGTTGGCGGCAGGGGACAGCGCAAGAACGACGATCAGTCCGGCGATCAGAGCCGCGATCGCGGCCCCTGCTCGGCGCAGCGAATGGGTCATTGGCAGCAAGCCTCCTTCGCCCTTGAGGACGAACGGGCGGTCGGCAAAGTTCCTCAATGCGCACGCTACCTGTCCGGAGACTCGCAGGTGCGCATCGTGACCGAAGCGCAGTCACCGGTTCGGCTGCGTTCCGGTCGGGCGCGGGTCAAGGACGCTTCGCGAGCCCCGCTCACGTGTCCTTGATCTCGCAGATGGTGGCGCCGGCGGTGACCGTCTGGCCCACCGCCGCCGTCAGCCCTGTGATCGTGCCCGACTTGTGCGCCGTCAGCGGCTGCTCCATCTTCATCGCCTCGAGGACGACGACCGTGTCGCCCTCGCTCACCGCGTCGCCGTCGGAGGCGACGACCTTGACGATGGTGCCCTGCATGGGGCTGACGAGGGTGTCGCCGCCGGTGGCGGCCTTCTTCGCCTTGCCGCCGCCGCGCCTGGGCGCCTTGTTCGCGGCGGGCGCGGGGGCGGCGCCGCCCAGGCCCGCGGGCAGGACGACCTCCAGCCGCTTGCCGCCGACCTCGACCGTCACCGTCTCGCGGGCGGGGGCCTCGGCCGAGGCCACCTCGCCTTCGTACGGCGCGATCGGGTTGTCCCACTCCGTCTCGATCCACCGCGTGTGCACCGAGAACGGCGACGACGTGAACGCGGGGTCGGACACGACGGCCCGGTGGAACGGCAGCACGGTCGGCATCCCGGAGATCTCGAACTCCGCGAGTGCCCGCCGCGAGCGCTCCAGTGCCTCCTGCCGGGTGCGTCCGGTCACGATGAGCTTGGCCACCAGCGAGTCGAACGTCCCCGGCACCGTCATCCCGGCTTCGTAGCCGGAGTCGAGCCGGACACCGGGCCCGGAGGGCGGGCGCAGGGTGGTCAGCGTGCCGGGGGCGGGCAGGAAGTTCCGTCCGGCGTCCTCGGCGTTGATCCGGAACTCGATCGAGTGCCCGCGCACCACCGGGTCGTCGTAGCCGAGCGGCTCGCCGTCGGCGATCCTGAACATCTCGCGGACGAGGTCGATGCCCGCGACCTCCTCGGTCACCGGGTGCTCGACCTGCAGCCTGGTGTTGACCTCCAGGAACGAGATCGTCCCGTCCTGCCCGACGAGGAACTCGCACGTGCCGGCCCCGACGTAGCCGGCCTCCTTGAGAATGGCCTTGGAACTGGACCGCAGGATCTCGACCTGCTCATCGCTGAGGAACGGCGCCGGGGCCTCCTCCACCAGCTTCTGGTGGCGACGCTGGAGCGAGCAGTCGCGGGTGCTGACCACGACCACGTGGCCGTCGCGGTCGGCCAGGCACTGGGTCTCGACGTGGCGGGGCCGGTCGAGGTAGCGCTCGACGAAGCACTCGCCGCGCCCGAACGCGGCGACCGCCTCGCGCACGGCCGACTCGTACAGCTCGGCGACCTCCTCCAGCCGGCGCGCCACCTTGATGCCGCGCCCGCCGCCGCCGTACGCCGCCTTGATCGCGATCGGCAGCCCGTGCTCCTCCGCGAACGCCACCACCTCGGCCACGTCCGCCACCGGGTCCTTGGTGCCCGCGACCAGCGGCGCGCCGACCTTCTGCGCGATGTGCCTGGCCCGCACCTTGTCGCCGAGCGCGGCGATGGCGGCGGGCGGCGGGCCGATCCAGATCAGGCCCGCGTCGATGACGGCCTGCGCGAACGAGGCGTTCTCGGCCAGGAAGCCGTAACCGGGGTGCACGGCGTCCGCGCCCGAGCGGCGGGCGACGTCGAGCAGCTTGCCGATGTCGAGGTAGGTCTCAGCGGGCGACTGGCCGCCCAGCGCGTACGCCTCGTCGGCGACCTTGGCGTGCAGGGCGTCGAGGTCCTGGTCGGCGTAGACCGCCACGCTGCCGATCCCGGCGTCCTTGCACGCACGGGCCACCCGCACCGCGATCTCGCCGCGGTTGGCGATCAGAACCTTCCGCACCGGCCTTCCTTCCTGTCATGGGCCTGCTCTTGGGTTCAGCGGCCCAGATAAGCGCCGCCGTTGACGTGCAACACCTGCCCGGTGACGTGCCCGGCTCCCGCGGAGGCCAGGAACAGAACGGTATCGGCCACGTCAGCGGGAGTTCCAGGGCGGCCGTTGCGCGTGTTGTCGACCCTGGCCCTGATGCCCTCCTCGGTGAGGCGGCCGCGGAAGAACTCGGTGTCGAGGACGAGCCCGGGGGAGACGACGTTGGCCGTGATGCCCCTGGGGCCGAGCTCGGCGGCCAGGTCGGCGGTCCAGGACTCCAGGGCGGCCTTGGCGGCGCCGTACGAGCCGGAGCCCGTGCCCCTGGCGGCGATCGAGCCGAGCGAGACGATCCGGCCGCCGTCGTTCAGCCGCGGGGTCAGAGCGGTCGTCACGAGCACGGCGGAGATGAGGTTGGCGTTGAGGTTGGCCCACCAGCTCTCGGCCACCTCGATCAGATCTTCCGGCTCTCTGCGGCCCAGGTTGGTGTTGCCGCCGGCGTTGTTGACCAGCACGTCCACCCGCTCGGGCAGGTGGGGCAGCGCCTCGCGCACCTCGGCGGCGCTGGAGGCGTCGAACGCGACGTATTCGGCCCTCAGCTTGCGTGCGGCCTCGGCCAGTACGTCCTCGCGGCGGCCCGTGATCGTGACGCGGTCGCCGAGCGCGGCGAACGCCTCGGCCATCGCGTATCCGATGCCTGTTCCGCCGCCGGTCACCACAACCTCGCGCATGAAACCGACAGCTCCCGAATGCGATCCGAACATTCCTCGGGTAGACCATAGCCGCTCGGCATATCTCCGGCGACGGCCGGTGCCCCTTCCTTAGGGTGAGTGCGCTTTCACAGGTTCCCAGGAGGTATGCATGAGCCAGAGCATGCTCGGCGGCGACCCCGCGGAAATGCAGCAGATGTCGACCCAGTTCACGCAGCAGTCGGAGGCGGTCCGCACCACGATGACCGCGCTCGACCGCGAGGCCGCCAAGGTGGGCACGGCGTGGACGGGGCCGGGAGCGCAGCGCTTCCAGCAGGCGTGGCAGAACTACCGGACGGCATTCCAGCGGATGACCGAGGAGCTGCAGGAGGCTTCGCGGGTCATCGGGACCTACCGGCAGAACATCGAGTCCGCCACGAAATGATCACCGAGAGGGGCCCTGGCGAGGGTGCTGGGGCTTCTTTCCGTTGTGCCCGGGTTCTGCGGTGAGCGCGGCCTTCCCGCAGCATCGGCCCTATCG
The DNA here is from genome assembly GCF_040649755.1 of Nonomuraea sp. NPDC048882. Classification (NCBI taxonomy): domain Bacteria; kingdom Bacillati; phylum Actinomycetota; class Actinomycetes; order Streptosporangiales; family Streptosporangiaceae; genus Nonomuraea; species Nonomuraea sp. NPDC048882. The sequence goes on along the minus strand of NZ_JBEZGB010000006.1, from coordinate 438,534 downwards.
GCCCGGCCGGGGCCGATGACAGCCCGGAGGTGCATTGACGGTGAACTGTCAGAGAGGCGAACCGAAACCTCTGATGCGTATGTGACGTATTTGGTTAAATGTCTCTGTTCATGACGCCCATCCGGAGAGGACTGTCATGGCGGAGAAGGACTCCTCCACGCCTGAGCGCATAGGAGGCCGCACGATCGTCGGCCGCCTGGGCGAGGGGCCGCGAGGCCCGGTCCATCTGGCCCGTGAGTCCGAGGGCGCACCCCAGGTCGTGATCAAGACGCTGGCCGCCGATCCCGGTTTCGCCGACCGGCTCAGGGCCGCCACCCGGGTGTCCGGCCCGCAGCTCGCCCGCACGCTGGACGCCGGTGTCGAAGGCGGCGTCGCGTACGTGGTCAGGGAGCACGTCGAAGGCCGTTCGCTCACCGAGACCGTCGTGGCCGAGGGCCCGCTGACCGGCGACGCGCTGGAGCGAGTGGCCGTCGGCACGCTGACCGCGCTGACCGCCGTGCACGCGGCCGGGTTCGCGCACCGGGGGCTCACCCCGTCGAACGTGATCCTCACCGGCGACGGGCTCCGCGTCACCGACCTCGAACTCGGCGATCCGGTCGGCGAGCTCGGGTATCGGGCGCCTGAGCAGTTCGGCGGGCAGCAGTACGGGCCGTACGCGGACGTCTTCGCCTGGGCCGCGACCGTGGTCTTCGCCGCCACGGGCTCCGCGCCGTTCCGGCCCGACCCGGCCGCCGTGCTGAACGAGGAGCCGCAGGTCGGCGCGTTGCCGGAGCCGCTGCGTCAGGTGGTGCTGGCCGCCCTCGCCAAGGACCCGGCGAGCCGGCCGACGGCGTACGCGGCGCTGGAGCGCCTCCACACCGCCGTCGGCGCCCCCACCCCCAGCTCGACCGAGACCCCCGCCGCCCCGGCTGCGGTGGTGCCGGCCATCCTGCCGATCCAGCTGAACATCGAGGGCCTCCAGGCCCCCACAATGCCCCCTCCCCAGGCCGCCCAGGCAGGGCCGCCACCCCAGGCCGGGCCGCCACCCCAGGCCGTCCCGATGCCGCCCCCGCCCGCGCAGCCCGGCCCGATGAGCCCGCCTCAGATGGGCCCGGGGCCGATGGGTGCGGGTCCAGCGGGTCCTGGACCGATGAGCCCGATGGAACAGGCTCCCGGCTGGCCGGCTCCGGTCGGGCAAGGGCCGGTGGAGCAGGCCCCAGCCGGTCCAGGCCCGGTCGGGCAGGGGCCGATGGGGCCGGTTCCCATGGGTGCCGGGCCGATGGTTCCGGGTGCGATCGATTCGGGCCCGATGAGTCCGGGGCCGGTCGAGCAGGGCCCGATCGGCTCTGGGCCGGTGGGACAGGGTCCGATGGGACCTTGGCCGGTGGAGCAGGGGCCGGTGGGACCGGTGCCGATGGGGTCTGGGCCGGGGGAGGTCGGTTGGGCTGGTCCCGGGCCGGTCGCCGGGCCTGCTTCCGGGCCGGTTGGCGGGCCTGGGCCGATGGGCGGTGGGGCCGGAGAGTCGGGGCCCGGGATGGTGTATCAGACCTGGGGACCTCCGCCCGGTCCCGGGCGGCCGGAGCCGGCCCATGGGTGGACGCCTCCGAGCGGGCCCAGGCAGGACGACGGCCGGCAGCAGAAGCCGTTCCCCATCGGGCTGGTGGCGGGGGTGACCGCCGTCGTGCTGATGGCGGGCCTCGGGTTGTGGGGCGCGAGTCAGTACACCGGCAAGGTGACGTTCACCCCGATCGCCGCCACCGGCGGCGGGACGACCACGGCAGAGCCGTCGGCCGGATCGGTCCCGAACGCCGTGACGAACCCGCCGACGCAGCCGCAGGACGAGGTGACCGCCCCTTGGGCGACCACGCCAGGCCGGCAGAACGACGACGAGGTCGGCCCGATGGTGCTGCCGACCGAGAACCCCACGGGCACGGCGAGCGTCCCGGTGCTCACGACGGTGCCGACCCCGGCGCCGCTCCCGACCAGTTCGGTGGCGATCCCCACGGCCAGGCCCACGGTGACGAAGACGGCCAAGCCGGCGACGCCCACCAGGAGGCCGGTCAAGAAGACGCCCACCAGGCAGGCCAGGCCCACGGCGACGGTGACGAAGACGGCGCGCCCGTCGGCTAAGCCGACGCAGACCCCCGCGCCGACCAGGACCACCCAGGCGCCCAAGCCGACCCCGAAGAAGACCACCAAACCGCCGGAGCCGAAGCCGACCCCGACCAAGACGACCGCGGCTCCGGTGAAGAACCCCTACACCGCGACCCAGGTGTGCGGCGGCGGCTTCGTGATGCAGCGGTCGAGCTCGTTCTCCGGCGGTACGACGTACCAGCTGTGGAACAACAGCACGTCCCAGAACTGCGTGGTCACCATCAAGTCGGGTGCGAACGTCGGCAAGGAGACGCCGGTCAGCGCGACGCTGGAGGTGCAGGGCGGCGGCAGCAAGACCGACTCCGGGTCCTTCAAGTGGTACGCGGGCCCGGTGAAGCTGACGGCGGCCGGGAAGTGCGTCCGTTATTCGGGCAGCGCGGGTTCCGGCAGCACGAGCGCGGGATGGGCTAATTGCGGGTGATTCCTGAGGCTCGGGCGGGGCGCGTGATCGTGCGTGCCCTGCTGGCGGGCGTGCTCGCCCTGCACGCCCTCGCGGCCCCGGCCGCCGCGGCGGCGCCGGAGGAGTGCAACCCCAAGAAGGGCACGCTGAAGCTGCCGGCCAGCGAGCCGTGGGCGCAGAAGCGGCTCGACATCAAGAACGCCTGGCGCCTGACCAGGGGCGCGGGTGTGCGGATCGCGGTCGTCGACAGCGGCGCCGACTACCGCCACCCGCAGCTGCCGATCGCCAAGATCATCGACGAGACGCACACCGGGCACACCGACTGCGTGGGCCACGGCACGGCCGTCTCGGGCATCATCGGCGCCCGCTACGTGGCCGGCGTCCCCTTCCACGGGGTCGCGCCCGAGGCCTCGATCGTGGTGGTCAAGCAGAGCAACAAGAGCGAAGGTGACATCAACAAGCTCATCGACGCCATCAACGACGCGGTCTCGGCCAAGCCCAAGGTGATCAACATCTCGGTGAAGGCAGCCGACCATCCCAACCTCAAGGCCGCCATCCAGCGCGCTCTGGCGCAGGACGTCGTCGTGGTCGCCGCCGCGGGCAACGTGGACGGCCCCGAGGACGAGGACGTGCCCGCCTATCCGGCGGCGTACGAGGGCGTGCTGGCCGTGGGCGCGGCCACCCCGGACGGCCGCAGGGCCGACTCCTCCAACGCCGCCACCCCGGTCGGCGTGCTCGGCCCCGGCACCGACATCACCGCGCCCTGGCCGGGCGGGACCTACATGCGCGGCCTGGAGGGCACGAGCTTCGCGGCGCCGTACGTGGCGGGCACCGCCGCCCTGGTGCGGGCCCGCTTCCCCCAGCTCGACCAGGAGCAGGTACGCCGGCGCATCATCGCCACCGCCGACGGCGCGGCCGGGGCGGGCACCGGGGCCGGCATGGTCAACCCGCTGCTCGCGCTGACCGCCGTGCTGCCGTACGAGCGGGGCGGCATGCCCGTGGTGGCCGAGCCGCCCCCCAGCGCGCTGCCCGCCGACGCCGTGGCCAAGGTTCCGCCGCGGGACGAGAACGCCGTCGGCGTCGCCATGGCGGTGGGCACCGGCGTGATGCTGGCGATCATGCTCACCGCCGCGTTCGCGTTGCTCATTCCGCAGGCGCGCCGCAGAAGGTGGCGTCCGGGGCGCATGGCTTAAAAGTTGCAATTGGGTGAAATGTCGATCTGCACGGCAAATCCCCTGATGCAGAAGTGACTGATGCGATTGAATGTCGCGATGAAGATCGTGGATTGACTGGAGGGACGGAAATGCACCCCTTGCGGCCGGGCGATCCCGAGAAGCTGGGCGCGTACGAGCTCTTAGGACGCCTGGCCGACGGCCCGCGTGGCGTGGGCTTCCTCGGCAAGGAGTCCGACGCCAAGGAGAACGACGACGCGCCGCTCCGGGTGATCAAACTGCTCCCGCCCGCCCCGAGTCTCGGCGGCGGCGACGACATCGTCCGGCTCTCCGGAACGCAACGCGTGTCGAGCTCGTACGTCGCCAGGGTCCTGGACGCGGGCCGGCACGGCGACCAGCTCTACGTGGTACGCGAGCACATCCAGGGCCACAGCCTGGCCGACGTCGTGACCCACGACGGCCCCCTCGACACCGACACCCTCGAACGCGTGTCCGTGGGCGTGCTGACCGCCCTGACCGCGGTGCACCTGGCCGGCATCACGCATCGCGGGCTGACCCCGCACAACGTCATCATGGGCCCCGACGGGCCCCGCGTGACCGACATCGACCTCGGCGAGCCGATCGGCGAGATGAGCTACCGCGCTCCCGAGCAGATCAAGGGCCTGGGCTACGGCCCGTACGCCGACGTCTTCTCCTGGGCCGCCATCATGGTGTTCGCCGCGACGGGGAAGCCGCCGTTCGGCCCCGACGAGGAGTCGGTGCTGACCGGCGAGCCCGAGGTGGGCGAGGTCGGCGTGCTGGCCGAGCCGCTGCGCCAGGTGGCGCTGTCGGCCCTGGCCAAGGACGTGGGCTCGCGCCCCACCACGTACGTGGCGCTCCTGCGCGTGCTCGGCGACAAGCGGGGCGTCACCGGCGGCCCGAAGGCCCCGCCGCTCCAGCCCGGCATCGCCGCCGCTCCCGGAACCCCGGCCGCCGCTCCCGATGCTCAGGGGATCGCGGGCGCTCCCGGCCCGCAGGGCCCCTTCGGCGCCCCCGGCCCGCTCGGCGCTCCTGGTATGCCGGCGCCCGGTGCCTTCAACCCGGCCGGCGGTCCTCCTCCCGGCGCGTTCCACCAGCCCGGAGCTCCCGGCGCCGCTGACGCGCCGATCGAGGGCGTTCCAGTGCCGAGCCTGCCTCCCATGGCCGGGCAGCCCATGCCGGGCCAGCCCCCGATGGGCGGGCCGCAGGGGCCGCCGCCGCAGCAGCCTTGGGGGCCGCCGGTCGTGCCGCAGGGCCAGCTGCAGGGCCAGCTGCAGGGCCAGCTGGAGGGCCCAGGGGCGATGGCCGGCGTGCCGATCGCGCCCGCGGGCCACGGCGCCGAGCCGCCGCCCGAGCAGCAGCGCCCGACGGCGGTCCTGGGCCAGACGGTGCCCTCCCGCCCGCCGCGCAGGTTCCCGCTGGGCCTGGCCGCCGCGGTCGGCGCGCTCGCGCTGCTGTCAGGAGTGGGACTGTGGGGCGCGGGACAGTACGCGTCCACGCACCGCTTCGAGGTGGTCGCGGCGGCGAACCCGTCGCCCGTGGGCACCGTGGAGGCCGGCGGCAAGGGCGGCGAGGCCCCTCAGTCGGCCGACCAGGGTGAGGGCCAGGGCCCGGGCCAGCCCCAGGCTCAGACGCAGCCCGACCCCGGGCAGCCCCAGGGCGAGGTGACCGTGCCGTGGGGCGTGACGCAGAGCGCCGACCCCGGCAATGACGTCGGCCCGATGGTGCTGCCGAACGACTGGACCTCCCAGACGCCCGCGACGCCCGAGCTCAGCACGGTGCCGACGCCGCTGCCCATCACCACCACCCGGCCCGTCGCGCCGCCGAGGGTGACCGTCCAGCCGCCGGTGGCCCAGCCCACGGTGACCGTGACGGCGAGCACCCCGTCCACGCCGACGCCCTCGAACGAGATCCCGCCCCAGACGACCGACACCCCGACGCCCACCCCGTCGGAGTCCGGTACTCCGGTGCCGACCGTCACCGTGACGATCACGCCCACCCCGACCGTGACCGAGACCGCGACGCCGGTCCCGACCTCCACGGCCACCGCGGCGCCGACCCTCACGTGGCTCCCCACGACGCCCGCCACGACCAAGCCGAAGCCGACGGCGACGCGGACCGCGCCGCGCCCCTCGCTCACCGCGAGGCCGGCTCGCAACCCGCACACGCCGTCCTCGGTCTGCGGGGCCGGGTTCGTCGTGAAGGGCGCGCAGGAGTTCCAGGGCGGCCAGGTCGTCCTGCTCGCCCACCCGTCGAGCGGTGAGGCCTGCGTGGTCACGATGAAGCGCGAGGACGTGGGCCAGAAGGCCAACATGAGCGCTGCGATCTCGGTGCAGAACGGCGGCGGCAAGAGGGACAACGGTTCGTACGAGTACTACGCCGGACCGGTCAAGCTGCCCGCCAAGGGCAAGTGCGTCCGGTACTCCGGCAGCGTCGGCACCGCCGGCACCAGCGGCTCGGCCTGCCTCTGACCCTTACGCGGCACGTGAAAACCCCCTCCGGGCAGGTCCCGGAGGGGGTTTCCGCGTCAGAGGGGCTCAGCGGGCGTCAGAGGGTCACTGGCCGTTCGTGACCACGTTCAGGGACGCGGACTGCTCATGACCACGTTCAGGGACGCGAGCCGTTCATCAGCTCGTCCCTGGCGGCCGTGGCGGCCTGCTCGGCCATGATGACGGCCGCGGTGATCTCGTCGGCCAGGCGGCGCGCGTCCAGGCGCTTGCGGCTCAGCGGGTGGATGTCCAGCGCGACCAGCGTGCCGAGCGCGTCGGTCCTGGCCACGATGCGGCCCTCGTCGGCGCGCCCGACGAACTGGCGCGCGCTCCACTCGGCCGCCCGTTCCTCGGCCCGCCTGGCGGACGCCACGACGGCGTCCAGCCGCTCCATCAGCTCCCGCATCTCCCGCGTCCCGGGCGTCCCGGGCACGTCAGGCATTCCAGGCATTCCAGGCATAAAAGACATGGCTCATCCCTCCCGCAGCACGCGCTCGATGTGGGGCGCGAGTGGATCGCCGCCCGGCATGGACGGGTTCCGGCCGCCCAGCCCCTCGGTCAGCTCCGTCAGCCGCTCGCCCATGGCGCCCTTGGCCGCGCCGATGGCCTGCTTGACGGCCTCGGCCAGCTCGACGTGGTCGAGGTCGCGCAGCCCGCGCGCGTCGATGCTCAGGCCGAGCAGGCCGCCGGTGCCCGAGACGCGGGCGCGGACGACCTTTCGGGCGTCGGTGCCCTCCATGCGTTCGCGGGCCAGCTCGTCCAGCGCGCCGCCGAGCGCGGCGGTCCAGGCGGTGACCTCGCGGACGAGGCCGGCCAGGTCGCCCTCCCTGCCCTGGAGGAACGCCTCGATCTCGGTCATGACTCCTCCATCGGGACCCAGCGGTCCTGGTGCTGGATCTGGGGCGAGATGTTGAGCTCGCGCGCGCCCTGCTCGGGCTTGCCGGAGTTGTAGAAGGCGCCCAGCAGGTCGTTGAGCCGCAGCTCCAGCTTGTTCAGCTCGCCTTCGTTGGTGACGTAGATGTCGGCGAACTGCTTGAGCAGGTTGCCGAGCGCGCCGGCCCAGATGCCGAGGTAGCTCAGCAGGGCCGCCCGGCCGACGGGGTGCGCGCTCATGCCGGCCAGCGCCCTGAAGACGGGCGCGGAGCCTGCGTACAGGCCGAGCACCGACAGGTCGTACTCGGCGACCTCCTTGAACTGCGTCTGCATCGCGCCGCTCATGTCGTCGCTGACCTTGCCGAGCTGGCTGAACAGGCCGTTGACGTTGAACCTGACGTACTGCTGGAGCATCTCCGCCGCGTCGCCCTTCCAGTTGGGGGCGATGTCGTCGAAGTAGCCGCGCCACATGTTCGACCGGTTGCCCTCCAGCGAGCCGCTCATCTCCTTCCAGGTGTCGCGCCTGCTGGAGAAGAGGAACGGGTTGCCGACGTTGAGCGTGGCCGCCACGTCCAGGGCGAGCGCGGCCACGCCGAGCCCGGACAGCACCATCGCCTGGCGGGTGGGCTGGCGGGCGATGTTCAGCTGCCCGATCAGCCGGCGGTAGAAGCCGGGGTCGGGGCGGGCGCCGGCCGGAGTCACCTGGACGGTCCGCGCGATGTTGCCGCTGCGGTTGGCGATGTGGAGCTGCTGCGTGCCCGCGGGAGGAGTGTTCTGGCCGGGTACGACGAGCTTCGGCGGCTGGTTGGAGGGGGTCGACATCAGGATCCTCCACCCGGCCGCTCGGCGTTGCGGTAGTTGTCGGCCGCCATGGCGATCTTGCCGCTGTCGGTCTGGAGGACGTTGCGCAGGATGCCGGCGCTGTCCTTCCAGGAGTCGGAGATGCGATTGAAGCGGTTGACGAACATGAGCCCGACGAGGGGCACGCCGGCGAGGGGAGCCAGGTCCATGCCCTCGAAGCGGGGCGTGTACTCCTTGACCTCGTTCACGCCCTGCGCGGCGCCGCTGATGGAGCCGGCGAACTTGTCGATGGAGCCGGCGTTCGCCTCGTAACCGCCCTTCTTGCCGTCGCCCTTCTGCTCCGGCTTCGGGGCGGGCTTGGACGGGGCGGGGGAGGCGCTGGGCCGCAGCGTCGGCGGCAGGCACGCCGGTGGCGGGCACTTCGGCGTGTGCGGGCACGGGCTGACGACGGTCACGGTCGGCGCGGGCGACTGTGACGGCGCCGGCGACTGCGACGGCCCTGGCGACTGCGTGGGCGTCGGGGTCGGGTCCGGCGTCTGGCTCGGGGTCTGGCTGGGTGTGGGGCTCGGCGTCTGGCTCGGCGTGGGGCTCGCCGTCGGGGTGGGCGTCGGGCTGGACGACGGCGGGGGCGAGGAGGGCCCTCCGGCCGGCGTGTCCGGCGAGACGCCGGCCGTCGGAGACGCGCTGGGAGACGGGGTCGACACGTGATCAACGTAGCACCGGAAGTAACACGAAAAATCGGTATAAGCCCAGGTTAGAGGCCCATTAAGCTACGTTTCACGCACTTGTCATTCGCCGTTCTCCTGGCTCAGTACGGCTTGTATCCGCCGCCGCTCTCCAGCGACCTGATCCCCGGATGGCCGGCCAGGTTCCCGTACCGGCTGTAGGTGTAGAGCACCCCGGCGATGATGTTGTCCACCGGCTCCCGGATCTTGTCGTACCCGGGCAGATGGTGCGTCTTGAACGTCGGCGGGATGGTCTGCATCAGCCCCTGGGACGGCACGCCGTTCTTGGCGTTGATGTCCGTGAGGTTGATGGCGTCGGGCCTGCCGCCCGACTCGTGAAAGATGATCGTCCAGATGCGCTGGATGTCCTGGGGATCGTTCGGGTCCAGGTCGCTCACGTTCAGGCCGCGCTGCCGCATGATCGCGGCCATCTCCGGCGAGCGGATGACGGTGAGCGCCTGCTTGATCCACTCGACGACCTGGGGCTTGGGCGCGGGGGCACTGCCGTACGACGACGGCGCCCCGACGCCGCCACCCGCGCCGCCTCCGTCGCCGCCGAGCGTGCCGCCGGGCCCGCCGGGGTCGCCTGTCGAAGCGAACTTGGTGGTCGGGTGGTAACTGCCGATCTTGCGCCAGTCGACCTTCTTCTCACCGGGGTCGAAGTCGGCGCCACCGGCCGCGCGGATGCCCTTGAAGAAGCCGAACCCGTCGCCGAGCTGCCCGTCGAGGGCCTCCTTGGCCGTGGTGAGCGCCTTCTGTGCCCTGGTCACCTGTTTGCCGGCCTCGGTCACGGGGTCGGCGTCGAACTGGCCGCGCACGTGCGCGTCGATCTGCTCCTGCGTGGCGTCGGAGTGCTTGCCCTGGTAGGCGCTCTCGGCGCTCTGCGCGGTCCTGTGCAGCCCGTCGATGGTGTTGTAGGCGCTTTCGAGCGTGGACGCGGCCGTGTCCAGCGCCTTGGCGCAGGAGTCGAGGGCGCCGTCCAACTGGCTGCCCGCCTTCGGGTAGGCCGCCATGTAGCCGGCGAAGGCCGTCGCGGAGTCGCCCTGCCAGGCCTTGCCCACCTCGGCGACGTACTTGGGCAGCCGGTTCGTCGAGGTGGAGGCATGGTCGCCCGCCGTGCGCAGGCCGGCCGCGATGGCGCGGATGGCCGCCGGGTCGCCGTGGACCTTCTCCCTGAGCGCGGCGAGCTGCGAGGCGACGCTCATGCGCCGGAGGCTCCCGCGGCGCCGCGGAAGTTCGCGGCGACCTTGCCGAGCGCCTCCTCGACGCCCTGCATCCGGCTGCGCCCCCAGCCGTACTCCTCCTTGACCGAGCCCCAGACCTCGTCGATCTTCTTGGCCAGGGCGCTCGCGCCGTCGAGCGAGCCGAAGATCTCGGCGCTGGTCGCGCCCTTCGGGGCCTTGCTCTTGCTGCCCGTGAACGCGTCCTCGAAGTCGAGCATGTTCCTGACCTTGTACGCCTCCTGGCGGCACTCCTCGATCGCCTGGACGTGCACATCGACGAAGCTCATGAAACTCCCTGACTGACCGGGCAAACGCGCGCAACGGAGCATAGTGGACGGCTCACGGCGACTCCAGGTACGCGGTCTGGATCAGCCGGGCCCCGAACCGCCGGTCGGCGTAGAAGCCGCGGCCGACCGGCAGCGGCTGCGGGCGGATGTTGCCGAAGAGCTGGCCCTCTTCCCGGTTGCCCGACATGATCAGCGCCGGGCTGGCCATCTCCTTCATCCGCTGCACGGCCTGGTCGTACATGGCCCGGCTGGCGCCGCCGCTCTGCCGGGCCAGGATGAGGTGCAGGCCGATGTCACGGGCCTGCGGCACCAGGTCGGCCAGCGGGGCGAGGGGGTTGTTGGACGTGGCCACCAGGTCGTAGTCGTCCACCACGATGTAGAGGTCGGCGCCCTGCCACCAGCTGCGCGCCCGCAGCTGCTCCGGTGTGAGGTCGGCCGGCGGCAGGCGCTTGAGCAGCGCCGAGCGGGCGTCCTGGATCAGCTCGGTGGCCGCGGTGCTGGAGGCCGCGTAGCCGATGCGGTGGTCGGTCACCGCCGTGTCGAGCAGCGACCGCCGGTAGTCGATCACGATCATCATGGCCTCGCGGGCCGTGTTCCTGGCGACCACGCCCTCCATGATCAGCTTGATCACGTTGGACTTGCCGCACTCGGTGTCGCCGAACACGATGAAGTGCGGGTCGGTGTCGAAGTCGAGCGCCACCGGCGACAGCGTGTCCTCGTCGATGCCGATCGCGATCCGGCCCCGTCCCGTCTGCTCAGGCCCCGGCAGAGCGGAGACGGGCAGCAGCGAGGGCAGCAGCCGCACGGGCGGGGCGGCGGGGCCCTGCCACGACTGCCGTACGGCCTCCACCAGGGAGCGGGTGGCGTCGGCCACGTCGCCGGCCCCCGTCTTGCCGTCCACACGCGGCAGCGCGGCGAGGAAGTGGAAGCCGTCCCTGGTCAGGCCGCGCCCTGGCACGCCTTCCGGCACGGCCAGCTGCGCCTTCCTGTTGACCTCCGACTCGTACGAGTCGCCCAGCTTGAACTCGATCCTGGTGCCGAACAGGTCCCTGATCCCGGACCTGAACTCCGACCACTTGTTGGTCGAGGCCACCACGTGGATGCCGTACCCGAGGCCGCGCGCCGCCAGGTCGGTGATCACCGTCTCCAGGCTCTCGTACTCCTGCCTGATCGTCAGCCACCCGTCCACGACCAGGAACACGTCACCCCAGCCGTCGCTCTGGATGCTGCCGTCGGCGGCCATGCGCCGGTAAGTGGCGATCGAGTCGATGCCGTGCGCGGCGAAGCTCTGCTCCCGCTGCCGCAGCAGCGCGCTCACCTCGGCCACGGTCCTGCGGACCCGATCGGTGTCGAGCCGGGTGGCCACGCCGCCCACGTGCGGCAGGCCGTCCAGCGCGGCCAGGCCGCCGCCGCCGAAGTCGAGGCAGTAGAACTGCACCTCACGCGGCGTGTGGGTGAGCGCCATGCTGGTGACGATCGTGCGCAGGGCGTTGCTCTTGCCGCTCTGCGGCCCGCCCGCCACGCCGATGTGGCCCGCCGCTCCCGACAGATCCAGCCAGTACGGGTCCCGCCGCTGCTCGAACGGCTTGTCGATGATCCCGATGACGGCGTGCAGCCGCCCGCGCCCGTCCCAGCCAGGAGTGGACAGGCCCAGCTCGGGCGTGGCCGACAGCGGCGGCAGCAGGTGCGCCAGCGTGGGCGGGTCGCCGAGTGGGGGCAGCCAGATGCGGTGCGCGGATGGGCCGTGCCCGGCCAGCCGGCGTACCACGATGTCGAGCAGGCTCTCTTGGCCACCGCGCTCGTCCACCTCGGCGGCGCGGGCCTCCTTGGGCTGCTGCTTGACCATGGGCACAGGAACGTAGCTGGGGCCGTACTCGACGACCTGGCGCAGGATGGTGCCGCCGTCGTCGATGCTGGGGCGGCGGGACTCGGACTGGTAGGCGCCCGACACGTAGGCGGCCTTGAACCGGGTCATGCCGGTGGTCTCGAACTTCAGGTAGCCGTTGCCCGGCGCGGACGGCAGCTCGTACGCGTCCGCCACCCCCAGCACCACCCGGCTCTCCATGGCCGAGAACGTGCGCAGGCCGATCCGGTAGGACAGGTGGGTGTCGAGGCCACGCAGCCGCCCCTCCTCCAGGCGCTGGGAGGCCAGCAGCAGGTGCACGCCGAGCGAGCGGCCGAGCCGTCCGATCATCACGAACAGGTCGATGAACTCCGGCTTGGCCGACAGCAGCTCGCTGAACTCGTCCAGCACCACGAACAACGTCGGCATCGGGGAGAGCTCGGCGCCCTGCTCCCTGGCCCGCTCGTAGTCGCGCAGCGAGGCGTAGTTGCCCGCGGCGCGCAACTGCTCCTGGCGGCGCACCATCTCGCCGTGCAGGGCGTCGTACATGCGGTCGACCAGCGGGAGCTCGTCCTCCAGGTTGGTGATGACGGCCGAGACGTGGGAGAGCGAGTCGAGGCCGAGGAAGGTCGCGCCACCCTTGAAGTCGACCAGGACGAAGTTGAGGATCTCCGACGAGTGCGTCAGGGCGAGGCCCAGCACCAGCGTGCGCAGCAGCTCGCTCTTGCCGGAGCCGGTGGCTCCGATCACCAGCCCGTGCGGCCCCATGCCGCCCTGCGCGGACTCCTTGATGTCCAGCTCCACGAGGCGCCCGTCGGCGCCGATGCCGATCGGCACCCGCAGCCGGTTACGCCCGGCGCGGGGCCGCCAGACGACCGCGGGGTCCACGTGGGCGGGGTCGCCGACGCCGAGCAGGTCGGTCAGCGTGGTGTTGACCGCCAGCACGTCCTCGGCCTCGCCGCCGGTGGCCGCCGAGGCCCGCAGCGGGGCGAGCTGCCTGGCCATGCCCTCCGCGCGCATGTAGTCGAGCCCGTCGGGGTCGCCGAAGCGGGTCTTGTGCTCCTTGCCCGCGTGGTCGATCTTCACCATGTGGAAGCCGTCCGGCCGGACGTCCAGCCGCAGCGTGCTGTTCTCCTCCACGTCGGGGGTGGAGCCGGACAGGTCGATCACGGTCACGCCCTGGATGGCGTCCGCGCCGAGCTGGGAGTCCTGCGACACGTAGCCGCCGTCCACGATCAGCACGTGGTACGGCAGCACGTCGGCGGCCGCGCCCGGGCGGAACCGGGCGCGTTCCTTGAGCTCGTCGCCGACCAGCCGGTCCAGCTCGCTCAGGTTGTCGGTCATCAGCCGCACCTGGCCGGCCGCGTCGGTCTCCTCCGGGTGCAGCGCGTGCGGGAGCCACTTGATCCACTCCCAGTGCGGCATCCACTCGGCGTTGGCGCACACCATGATCCGCATGTCGTCCGGCGAGTGGAACACGGTCAGCTGCGCCACCATCGCCCGCACCAGGTCGCGCATCGCCGTCGGGTCGCCGGTCAGCCTGATCCGCGCGAAAGAGCCGAGCGCCACCGCCACGGGCAGCTTGGCCACCGTCGAGTGCGCCCTGATGAAGCGGCGCAGCGCGCCGGCCGACAGCGCGTCCAGGTCCTCCACGGGCTTGGAGTCCGGGGGGATGATCTGGATGGCCAGTTTCTGCACGCCGGTGCCGAGCCGTACGGTGGCGAAGTCCTCGTCGCGGGGGCGGCGCTCCCACAGGCGCTGGCTCATCGCCACCCACCACAGGCCGTCCGGCTCGGGGTTGCTCCACTCCAGCGCCTCGCGCTGCTGCTTGGCCGCCCGCCTGGCCCGCTTGCGCACCTGGTCCAGGTAGCGGAAGTAGTCGCGGCGGGCGCCGTTCAGCTTGTACTTGCGCTCTCCCGACTGGCGGCCGACCTGGCCCAGCGTCATGCCGACCATGGACAGCGCGAACAGGCCGCTGGAGACGTACATGATCGGGTTGGAGTTGCCGAACGAGGTGAACATCAGGGCCATCGCCGCCGCGCCCGCCAGCATGGGCAGGTACGTCAGCACGAGGACGAAGCCCTGCCCCTGGATCTCGGGGATCTCGGGAGGGGATTCGAGCAGGATCTCGCCCCGCGGCGGCTTGGGGCCGGGGCGGCGCTCGGGGCGGCGGACGACGACGATGCTCATCGAGACGTTCTTACCAGAAGAGACCAGATATGTTCTTCGTTGTCCCTTAGCGTTGCTGTGGACGGAGTTAAGAGTTGGGTCACATCGTTCAGGGACCTCCGCCCGGGCGGCCCCCGATGCCGGGACCTCCCCACGGTCCGCCCCCCATGCAGGCGCCACCGCAGGTCTACAACGGGCGGATGGGTCCCCCGCCGCCGCAGGGCCCCTTCCAGCAGGGCGCCCTGCCGCAGGTGCCCATGCCGCTCCCGACCCAGTGCCACGTGACCGTCGTCGGCCCGCGGCGCAAGGCCGACCTGGCGCTGCCCGCCGACATCCCCCTCCCGAACGTGCTGCCCAGCCTGCTGCGCGCGCTGGGCGAGGTGGGCGGCGACGCCGCGGCGGCTCCGGGATGGACGCTGCAGCGGCTCGGCGGAGCCCCGCTCGACCTGGGGCAGAGCCTCAGCACCCTGGGCGTGCTCGACGGCGAGATCCTCTATCTCAGGCCGCGTGAGGCCGTCCTGCCGCCCGCCCTGTACGACGACGTGGCCGACGTGGTCGCCACCGGCGTGCGTGGCGGACGCGGCGTGTGGTCGCCCAAGCACACCAGGATCGTCGGCGCGAGCGGCGCCATGGGCCTGCTGATGCTGGGCTCGGTCGGGCTGGCCGTGTCGGGCATGCCGGGACTGACCGTCACGATCGTGGCCGGGCTGCTGGCGCTGCTGCTCATCGTCACCGGCACGCTGCTGTCGCGCGCGGTCGGCGACTCGATGGCCGGCGCGCTGATCGGGCACGCGGCGCTGCCCTACGGGTTCGTGGCCGGCCTGTTCGCGCCCGGGACGGCGGCCGGCTTCGGGGCCCCGCACATGCTGGCCGCGCTGGCCTGCACGGCGCTGGTGGCGGCCGTCAGCGGGGCGCTGATCTCCGACGGCGTGCCCGGCTTCCTCGGCACGGCCGGCGTCGCCACGGTCGGCGGCATCTGCGCCGCGGTGGTCATGGTGTGGGCGGTGCCCCCTGCCGGGGTCGCGGCGCTGGCCATGGCGCTGCTGCTGGCCTTCAGCCCGCTGGTGCCCACGCTGTCGTTCAAGCTGGCCAAGGTGCCGCTGCCGGCGATGCCGACCACGGCCGAGGAACTGCGCGGCGACAACCAGCGGCTCGACGCCCCCGTGATCCAGGAGCGCACCCGGGTCGCGCAGGGCTACGCCACGGGCATGATCGCCACCCTCGCGCTGTCGGCCCTGGCCACGCAGACGCTGCTGGTGCTGAACGACGACTGGGTGTCGGACGTCATGACGGTGTCGCTGTCGCTCACGCTGATCATGCGGGCCCGGGTCTTCCGCGGGCTGGGGCAGCGGCTCTGGCTCATCGGCACGGGCCTGGCCGGGTTCGCCATGCTCGCCCTGTCGCTGGTGGGCGAGGGCGGGATCGTGGGCTCGCTGGCCGTGGCGATCGGGGTGCTGTGGCTGTCGCTGATGACCGTGGGCGTCGGCGTCTGGCTGGCGACGGGCAAGCCCTCGCCGTTCTGGGGCCGCGCCGGCGACATCCTGGACGTGGCCTTGATCGTCCAGCTCTTCCCGCTCGCCCTGGGAGTGCTGGAGCTTTATACCTGGGTGCGCGGACTGTCGGGATAGGAGTGGCATGAACGAGTTCGGAGACTTCGCGAACATCGACGTCGACAAACTGCTCAGGGAGATGGACCGGGAGGTCGGCCGCCTCGACGACTTCCAGCGCGACATCGGAAAGTGCGTCGGCCGGGCCGAGGACGAGAACGGCTTCGTCGCCATCGAGTACGGCAGCGACGGCGTACGAGAGCTTGAGCTGCACCCGAAGGCGATGCGGCTGTCCTCGGGCGAGCTGGCCGAGCTGATCAAGGACGTGCTCCGCGAGGCGACCCAGGACTTCCAGGACCGGATGTACTCGCTGGCCAACGACGCCTTCGGCGAGGCGGACAACCCGCTGCGGCAGATGAAGGACCCCGACGCCGCGCTCGCCAAGATCAAGCAGGCCGAGGCCGTCTACGACCGCGCGTTCGAGGACGTGATGAAGGAGTTCGACAAGATCCGCCGCCGGATGAACCTCTGACGCGGCCCCTAACGTGACGCGGCAACTGTGCCGGCGGCCGAAATGGCAGAGTTGACAGGGCCTTCGACCTGCGGATTTGTCCGATAGTCACCATGTCGCGACAGATCCGTAATCTGAGGTTGCTGGGAAAAATGGGGTCAATGGTGGCTACGATGCCATTTGATGTTGTTCGCGGGGGGTAGTCGGTTTCCTTGCGGGACCGCCCGCCCTAGCAGACGAAGCCATCTCGACTTGGAGGTCCAGTGGCACTGTACGGGGCAAGCCCGACTCAGCTGACGAACGCGGCAGGCTACTGCGAGGAGACCGCGCAGTACATCGAGGGCATGAGGCAGCGGGTGCAGGCGATCAAGACCCAGCTGGTCACGCAGGGGTGGAAGGGCGGGGCTTCCCAGAAGTTCAGCGGCGCGCTCGACCAGTGGGACCTGGAGTTCAAGGCCGTCATCAAGAGCCTTGAGGACATCTACGACCGCCTGAACATCGGCGCCGGGGTCTACAAGAACGCCGCCGACGAGAACATGGACCTGGCCGGCCGCGCCACCAGCGCCGGCGCCGGTCGCGTCGACTCCCTCATCAACCGCTGACCTGGACGGAGCACAACGCCATGGGTATGCCCGCAGAGGACTACACGTTCGTCCGGTTCGGCTCGATGGACGAGGCCTACGAGGACCTCAAGAAAGTCATCACCGAGCTCGACCGGGTCACCGACCAGCTCTACGCCGACATCAAGAAGGAGCTCGGGCCGAGCTGGCAGGGTGACGCCCAGCAGTACTTCGACAAGAAGCGCGAAGAGTGGAACACCCACGAGAAGGCCATGGGTGAGCAGCTCTTCCAGGCGGCCTCCTCGGTCAACATCGCCAACGGCAATTACCAGGCCGCTGAGCGCCGCAACATCAGCATCTGGTCGGACTGACCCGACACCTTTCCACCCTCTCGGCCATCGCCGCGGCGCGATGGCCGAGAGCACTGTTGCCGGGGGAAGGCATGAGCGAAAACGCGCCGGAGATGAACGTCGACCCCAAGTTGTTCGACGCGCGGGAGAACTCGCCGTCGAGCATGCGGGTGATCGCGGAGGAGCTGAGGAGCACCTTCGAGGCCCTGATGGGCAAGAGTGAACGCCCGAACGGCAACGTCAACCAGATCTACAAGGGCGGCGAGCTGTCCCGCGCCGAGTTCGGGCAGTGGAACGACGCCACCCGCCTGGCCGCCCTCCTCGGCTCGGACAACGCGGGCAAGAAGTTCGTCGAGGTGTACGAGAAGTTCATCGAGGCGTTCGAGAAGGTGGCCGACGCGGTCGAGGTCAGCGCCGCCAACCACGACAAGGCACGCCGGGAGAACGAGGGTGAGGCCTGATGGGTGATCACGGGTCGGTCTGGCTGGCCCAGGGCGCCGCCGGTCCGTCGGGGGAGTACCCCTCGGAGGACAAGAGCCAGATCAAGCAGTGGCTCGACGGCGCCAACCCGCTCGTCATCGACGGTCAGGGGCAGACCTACCTCAACGCCAGCAGCAAGGTCGAGCAGGCGTACACGGCCCTGGAGACGCACGCCCCCAAGATCGCCGCGATCTGGAAGGGCCCCGACGCCAACAAGGCCAAAGAGGCACTGGAGCTGCTGCACGCCACCGGCAAGGAGCTGTCGGGCGCGCTGCAGAAGATGGGCTCGCAGCTGTCCACGTACGCCCAGCACCTCACGACCGCGCAGACCAAGGTCGACGAGGAGCAGAAGGTCCCGTCGGGCACGGAGGACGCGGCCACCGTCAAGAAGGTGCTGGAGGACATCCACGCCCGGCAGACGCTGCACGAGCTCAACCAGAAGATCGTCGAGGTCTACAACGCGGCCCCGAAGTACCTCAACTACAACCTGCCGACGGTCAGCCTCCCCGGCTCCGGCGGCCCGACCACGACGAACCCGAACTACCCGACCGGCACGCGGTACACGACCACCGGCTCCGGCTACGACGGGTCGAGCGGCGGCAACTACGGCGGATCGGGCGGATCGGGCTCCGGCGGGTCAGGCTCGGGCGGCGGCTCCGACTCGGGCGGCTCCAATCCCGGCGGGACGAACCCGGGCGGCACGAACCCCGGCGGGACGAACCCCGGCGGCTCCGACCCCGGCGGGACCGACCCGGGCAACTCAGGCCCCGGCGCCCCCGGCACCCCTGGGGACCCCGGTCAGACGCCGCCCCCCACCACCACGGGGCCAGGCGACGGCACGGTGCCCCCGGTCATCGGTGACCGCGACACCACCACGACCACCGGCGGCCCCACCACGACCGACTCGCGCCAGACGGACATGGCGAGCTACCGGCCCCCGGTGGTCCCGACCACCCCGACCGTGCCGACGACCATGACGCCGCCGCCCACCACGCTGACCCCGACGCCGGGCTACGGCATGCCGACGCCCGTGGGCGCCGCTCCCGGCATCCCGTCGGTCATCGGCTCTCCCGGTGTCGGCGGCGCCCACCCCGCCCTGGCCGGGCCCGGCTCAGGCCGCGCCGGCGGCGTCGGTCCCGGCGGCATGCCGATGATGCCGTTCATGGGTGGCGCCGGAGGCGGCGGGGAGTACAGCGACCTGGAGCGGAACACGTACATGCCGGAGGACTCCAGCAACTGGACGTCCGGCCATGAGACGACGGATCCGGTGATCGGATGACGAACAACGGTTCAAGCCCCTACGGCGATCTCGGCGGGATGCCCGGCATGGGACAGGGCGTCTCGTTCGAGAAGGGCGAACTCGACCGGGCCGGCGGGAAGATCGACGGCCACGTCCAGTACTTCTCCAGCCTCGGCGAGAAGGCCGACGCCCTGCGTGTTCCCTCGCCGCACTTCAGCGTGCTCGGCATGGGCGTGCAGAGCGCCCACGAGAAGGCGATCCAGAACCAGCGCGACGTGCTGAAGCGCGCCCACGACGCGCTGGCCTCCTGGAAGTCGGCGCTCAAGGCGGCCGACCAGAACTACAAGGCCGCGGAGGACGGGAGCGGCAACCAGTACCCTCCCGGCGGGCTGCCCACCGGCAAGCTGCCCGGCGGCATGAACCCCGGTGGCCTGAAGCCGGGCGACCTGCCCAACGGGGGCGGCCTCGACCTGCCCAAGCCTCCGGGCAGCGACCTTCCCGGTGGTGACCTGCCCAAGCCTCCGGGCAGCGATCTTCCCGGTGGTGACCTGCCGGGCGGCGATGTGCCCGGGGCCGACGTGCCCGGCGCGAACACCCCGGGCGGGCCGGGCACGAACCTGCCCGGCACCGACATCCCCCAGCCCGAGCTGCCGAAGACCGATCCGGCGGACATGAAGGTCCCCAGCATCGACTCGGCGATCAACGACCCGTCGAAGACCGACCTGTCGCAGTTCACGCCGCAGAACCCGTCGCTCACCGGCAACCTGCCGCCGGGCACGGACCCGTCGGCGCTGGGCAACCGCACGGCCGTGCCGAACACGTACGGCGGGCCTGGCGGCGGCGTCAGCGCCGGCACCGGTGCCGGTCTCGGGGCCAACGGCCTGCCGGCCGGCGGCGCGGCGGGATTGCGCGGCGCCGGCTCCGCGGGCGGCGCGCCGATGATGCCCATGATGCCGATGAGCGGCGGTGCGGGCGGCCAGGAGGGCCGCGACCGTGAGAAGACCATCGGGCTGTCGGAGGACGAGGGTCTCTGGATGGGCGATGAGGACATCGCGCCGCAGGTGATCGGCCAGGAGGAAGTGTGAGCGGCAAGGAGATGTTCGACGCGGCGGCGACGATGTCGGCCGGCGCCGCCCTCATGATCCTGCGGCCCTGGGCGTTCTACGTCGCGGCCACCATCGCCACTCTGCGCAGCCATCCCGATGGCATGCGCGACTCGGCCACCAACTGGCGCTCCGCCGACAAGAACGGCGTGACCACCGAGCTCGACAGCCTCGTGGGCGAACTGAACAACCTGAAGAAGGAGCTGAAGGACCAGGGCAAGTGGGAAGGGGGCGCCTTCGACACGTTCGAGGAGGTCCACGGCAACTTCCTCAAGTCGGTCGAGCAGCTCAAGAGCGCGCGCAACGACGCCGGCGACGCTGTCGACTCGAACGCGAACTTCCACTCGCAGGTCGCGGTGGTCGCTCTCGCCATCGCCATCGCCATGGTGGCCTGGGGCCTGTTCGTCTTCGCCGCACGATGGCTGCCCGCCTACAACGCGGTCGTGCTCGGCATCGACGCCGCGCTGGGCAAGGCCATGCTCCAGGGCGCCAAGAAGATCCTGGCGAACAACATCAAGGCGGCCCTGATCCTCACCGGAGTCATCTTCGGCGTCATCACCCTCAGCGAGATGACGGCCAAGTCGTTCCCCACGGTCAAGGCCATGCCGAACGAGATGTCGGCGATGACCGGCAAGGGGAAGACCCCGGACGACATGCGCCAGCCGTTCACCAACGACGGGCTGGAATACGACAAGGAGACCGGGCAGCTCATGCCCAAGACCAACCTGGAGATCTGACCTCCGGCTGATTCGCGTTCGCCGCCGGCTCGATGCCGGCGGCGGCCGTATTTTGGCCGCGCCGCCGGTTCCACGCCGGCGGCGGCCGGGCGTCACTGCGACTGCTGCTGCTGGAGCGGCATGGTGTCCGGCACCGGCGTCCCCGCCGCCGCCGGGTCCAGCGAGGGGCCGTCGGGGATCAGCCGCAGCAGGTGGGCGGGCACCGGCGCCACGTCGGTGATCTCGTAGCCCAGCTTGCCCACGACGTCGGCGGAGGCCAGCCGGAACCTCCTGCCCTGATCCGTGATCAGCGAGTACTGCTGCACCGCCGAGAGCTGCCCGTCCCCGGGCAGGGTCCCGGCCAGCACGGCGGTGCCGGGCGGCAGCAGGACCTGGTCGACCTTGTCGGGGCCGGCGCTGGCCGGCGGCGTCGGGATGCGGATCTTGCTGCCGGTGGACAGGACCGCGCTGGTCGAGCCCTTGAGGGTGTTGCCGTAGACGGCGCAGAGCGGGGCCGTCACGCCGGGCGCGCGGAAGCGCGGCATCGTCTTGGGCATGCCAGGGTTCTGCAGGTTGCGGGCCGACGCCTTGGTCGCGTTGGCGCTCGCGGCGTCGATCGCCGTCTCGCGCACCGGGCTCTTGCCGTACGCGATCTTGCTGGCCGGGTCCTGGAGCAGCAGCATCGCCTGCGTGTGGCTGATCGGGGCCAGGCCGTCGGGGAGCAGGACGTACCAGCGTTCCGGGGCGCCCGCCATGGAGGCCACCTTGTAGACGTGCCCGGCCCTGGCCGCCGCGCCGCCTGGCCCGCGGGTCTTCTTGCCGCGCTGCGGGATCACCGGAGGGGCGAAGTCCGTGCCCGCGGGGATGGCGTTGACCCAGGAGGCGGGCACGCGGCGCGGTGTCTGGTCGGTGAGGCGGTCCACGTTCCGCACGCGCATGCGCTGGTTGGCCCACAGCACCCAGTTCTGCTGCCCGTCGCTGACGACCAGTGCCTCGCCGCCCACGGGCGTCCCGCCGACGTCGATCCCGGCCACGAGCGTGACGTACGCCTTGCGTACGTTGGCGGCGTCGGCGCCCTCGACCACGCAGGCCGACCACGGCGCCTTGACCAGCCGGGCCGGCTTGGGCAGCGAGTCGGGCGCGCCCATGATGCCGACCTTGTGCCCCCGGGTGTAGCCGGCCAGCGACTCGGCCGACACCGTTCTGACCTTGATCTCCTGGCTGTCGAGCAGCAGCCGGGCGGAGACGTAGTTAGCCACCGGCTGCAGCGTGCCGCTCTTCTGGTTGTAGACGTAGGAGGCGCCGGTCTCCTCCTCAAGCAGCAGCTGGCCTGCGTCCGTCAGCTTGGTGGCGTTGCCGGGCTTGAGCAGGCCCCAGATCCCGAACGCGGCCATGATGAGCACCGCGATGATGATCCCCGCGAAGGTGGCGACGTTGTGCCGCCGCATCGGGGATTCGGGCAGATCCGGCTCACCCTGGAGCAGGGCGAGTCCCAGGCGCTGCGTCATGAAGCGATGCGCCTGATAAAGATCCTTTTGGTTCTGCATATTTGCTTATGTTACGCATGTTGACTATGGGTCTTCTGTACGGCAAAGAAACGATCCACTAAGCTCCTTGATCGAGTGCCAAGGGGGAGTCTCATGGGAACGGAACCACCTAAGGACTGGCCGGGGCTCGTCGCCGACCGGGACGGTGTCACGTACGACGCGAAGAAGATCGAGAACATCGCGGGAGCGCTGCGCGAGGCACTGAAGCCCATCGACATGATGGGCACCGGCACCCGGCCGGGCTCCCTCCAGGACCTCAGTATGGTGAGCTACACGCTGACGGCGCTGCGTGAGCAGCTGCAGACCATCAAGGGCTGGGCTGGCGGCGAGTTCGGCTCCCAGCTGGAGAACAGCCACACCGAGATACAGAAGATGTATCAGGATGTGCTGACCAGCCTCAACACCGCGATAGCCCTCGTGGAGGCGGGAGCCGGCACCTACAAGGTGACGAACGCCGCCAACCAGGGCGGGAGCTGATCGGCGTGGGGAAGACCAAGCACCAGGTGCACATGCTGAAGACCCTCTGCCTCGACTTCAGCGTCAAGACGGACGCCTACAACGTCGAGCAGGTCGTGACCCTCATCAGGGGCCTCGACCCCACCAAGGGCATCCCCAAGGCGGCGACCGCCTACGAGAACGCCCACAAGGCCCTCGGCACCGCCAGGGAGGCCGTCAAGGACCAGGCCATCGAGCTGGCCAAGGTCTGGGAGGGCAAGTCCTCGGTCGAGGCGCAGACGGCGCTCGGCGTCCTGTACGTCACCATGGGCAAGCTGATCGAGGCGCTGTCCCCCCTCAAGAAGTCCCTGGACGGCCTCGGCAAGGTGGTGCAGGCGCACCAGGCCTTCATCGACGACGGCCACAAGGGCATCCTGGACACCTGGCACAACCAGAGCATCGGCTCCTGGAACGACAGCATCCCCGACGTGTGGAGCACGTACAAGGGCTACTACAGGAACCCCAACGGCGGCGTCGGTGACGACAACGTCGAGAACGAGGCCGACCACAGCTGGGGGTCGCAGAACGACCTGGCGGGCGAGCACCTGCAGACGCTCAGCGCGGACCTCCAGGCGGTCTTCATGGAGATGCCGGACTCGGTGGAGTCGACGCTTCCCGACATCAAGCCCCCGGACCCGTGGAACGGCAAGCCGCCGCCGGTGAAGTACCCCAATGGCACGCCCTCGCCGCTCAACACCGGCTCCACCCTGCCCCCGTACGGTCCTCCGTACGGACCTGGCCAGAACCTGCCGGGCGCCGGCGACATCCCCGGCGGGCCCGGCGGGCCCGGCAACGGCACGCCGAACCTGCCCGGCACCGGCGACCCGTCGCTGCCCGGCACCACGACTCCCGGCGCCGGCGACCCGTCGAACCCCGGCCAGCCCGGCGTTCCCGGCACCCCCGGCGCGCCGAACGGGAACGTCCCGAACGGGCAGATTCCCACCACCACCGACCCGAACGGCGCCGTGAACCCGGGGACCATCGGCAGCCCCAAGACCAACCTCCAGGACTTCCAGCCCACCGCCACGAACCAGCCCCTCGGCACGACCCCGCCCTACGGCCAGAACGTCCCCACCACGACCGGCTACAACAGCCCCAGCACGCCGTCGTACGGGCCGGGCGGCGGTCCTGGCACCTTCGGCGGGGTGGGCGGCGTCGGCGGCGCGATGGGCCCGGGAGCGGCCGGAGCCGCCGCCCGCGGCGCCTCCGGGACGGGCGGCATGCCGTTCATGCCGATGGGCGGAATGGGCGCCGGCGCGGGCGGGGCCGACCAGTCCAATGACCGCGAGTCCACGACCTGGCTGCACGAGGACGACGACGTCTGGGGCGGCGACTCCGACTCGGTGGTCAACGGCCGCATCGGCTGACCCGCGCCGCGGGCCGCTCATGGGAGCAGCAGTCCCCAGTACAGCGCCCACGGCACGAACAGCGCGCCGCCCGCGACGACCAGCCCGAGCCGGGCCCGCTCGCCGCGGGTGGCGGCCCGCCGCCACCGCGCCGCGGTGAGCGCGGTCGCCACCACGGTCGCGACCGCGACCGCCTGCAGCGCCAGCCAGACGACGGGCCGGCCGGCCAGCAGCGGCCCCGGCTCGGACAGCTTGCCGCCGGTCATGATCACGTAGAACAGGTACGCGAACCCGCCGGCCACCGCCGTGAGCCCGCCCGCGCTGACCAGCCGCGCCGCCTTGACCGGTGCCACGTCGCGCCGCCCCCTGATCCGCCGGATCAGGGCCACCAGCGGATAGCCGCAGAAGGCCACCAGGAACAGCACCAGCGCCACGAGCTGCGCGCCCGCCGACTCCCACCACGCGGTGGGCGGCACCTCGACGGTCCTGCTCGCCTGCTCGGGCGCGGGGCCGGACACCTGGGCCAGGGGAGCGCGTCCTGACGTGGCCTGGCCGACCCAGGTCCCGACCAGCTCGGGATAGCCGGGCGCCAGCTCGGGCAGCCGGGTGACGCCGCCGTCGGGGGTCAGGTGCGCGGCGTGATCGGCGCCGGGGAAGAACCGGAACGTGTACCGGCGGTTCCCGCCGTCCTCAAGGGCCTTGGCGAAGATGGGCGGCGTCTCCACCGGCGGCGTGAGCAGGTCGTGCACGCCCCAGACGGCCAGCACGGGCTGACGCAGCCGCCCGATGACCGGCGCCGGGTCGAAGTAGGGCTGGGGGAACATCCCGCCGTCCGCGATCACCCGGTACAGGTTGTGCTCGGCCCGGTCCACCAGCGACCCGCTCACGCCCGCCTTGCGCAGCCCGGCCGCCACGGCCCAGGTCTGCTGGCGCAGCGGGTTGAGTCCGTTGGCGCCGACGAGGATGACGAAGGCGACGTCCCGCGAACGGGTGGCGGCGATCGGGACCACCCATCCGCCTTCGCTGAGCCCCCAGAGGCCGACCTTGGCCGGATCCACGCCGGGCTGGCGCCGCAGCGTCCCGACCGCGCCCAGCGCGTCCTCGGCGAGCTGCGGGTACGAGCGCTCGAAGAGCGAGTAGCCCTCAGAACGCTTGTCGTAGACGAGCACGGACATGCCCTGCCGCGCGAAGGCCACCGCCTCGCCGAGCAGCTTCTCCCTCGGGGTCCCCGTGCCGGCGCCGTGCACCAGCACGACCCCCGGCCGTCCCTCCTTGGCGTCGACCTGGCTGATCACGCTCCCGCGCAGCTCCAGCCCTCCGCCACCGCGAAAGCTCACCTCGGTCGAGGTCAGATCGGCGGGTACGGCGGGCGCCGGGGTTTCGGCGGCGGCGGCGCTGGTCGCGCCGGGCCAGGCCGACGCGACGAAGACGGTTGACGCGGTTAACACGGCGCTCAGGGCCGCGACGATTCTTCTCATACAGCAGAGACTAGTCTGCAGAGAGCTCTCGGCAAACAAGAGTCTGCAGATATCGTTCGGGAGTATTAGCCTGATCCTCATGAAGGATGAGGAGCCGTACCTGCTCGACGACCCCGAGCGGCTCAAGGCGCTGGCCCACCCGATGCGCCGCCGCATGCTGACCCACCTCAACGTGCACGGTCCCGCCACCTCCACCACCCTCGGCGACCTGCTCGGCGCGAAGACCGGCACGACCAGCTACCACCTGCGCCAGCTGGAGAAATACGGCTTCATCGAGGAGATCCCCGAGCGCTCCACAGGCCGCGAACGCTGGTGGCGCCGCGCCCTCACCCCCAGGGACATGCGCCTGCCCACCCCCGACCAGGTGGCGCCCGAGGACCAGGCCGTGCTGGAGGAGTTCCACCGGGTCGGCTACGAGGAGGACCGCGTCCTGTTCGAGCGCTTCCCCGCCGCCTACCAGGCCGACCCCGCCTGGGCGCGCGGTTCGCGCGGGCTGGCCCGCGTGACGAAGGAGGAGCTCGACGCGTTCTACGAGGAGTACATCGCGCTGCTCATGCGCTACAACCGCCCGCCGGAGGAGGCCCCGCCGGACGCCCGCCCCGTCTACGTCCGCTTCTTCACCCTGCCCGCGGACGAGGACTGAGCTCAGGCGGTGTCCGGCGGGGCCTGCCTGGCCCGTGTGAGGTCAGGCGGTGTCCGGAAGGGCCGCCTGGATCGGGGTGAGGTTGCCCGTCGTCACCAGGAACCCGCGTCCCGCCGGCCCGCCGGTCGTGCCGCGCGGCAGCCGGATCGTGAACAGGTCGCCGTCGGTCTGCCCCTGCACCGCCAGGAGCATCCCCGTACGAGCCTTGCGCGCCTCCGCCACGAACCCCCGGTACGCCACGGCCAGGTCGCCCGTCGTGCCCGCGACGAGCAGTCCGTGGTCTCCGTCGCGCCCGGTCCTGAGCACCTCCTCAAGGGCGGTGCCCAACGGGCCGTCGGCGTTGACCAGCTCGGCGTCGTCCACCAGCACGACGTAGTGACGCTGGTCGGCCAGAATCTCCAGCAGGTCGGTGGCCTCGCCGTTCAGCACGGCCAGCGCGCCGTCGAGGTCACGCAGCGGGCTGCGCCTGGGGGCGACGGCGACGACCGGGGTGCCCTGGGAGATCAGCCAGTGAGCGGCGGTCATCAGCACCGACGAGCGGCCCGAGCGCGACGGCCCGGCGATCACGGCGGCGGGCCCCTGGGACATCAGGTCGATCCCGAGCGGCGCGAGCGCGTCGCCCCCCGCGCCGAGCAACGCCCACAGGGGCGACGGCGGGCTGAACCCCGGCTCCAGAGCCAGCGCCTGAACGGCGGTGATGCGCATCGGCAGCGCGTCGACCCGCAACGGCGGCTCCCCACCCCACCGCCACACACTCCTCCCGGGTACCACGGCATGCGCGGGCCCACCGCTCCTGCCGGCCAGGCCCGCGGCAGCGGAGTCGGCGTCGGCGGGGCCGGTCGGGTCCGTGGCGGTGCGGGCCAGGGCTTGGAGGGCGGCGACCTGGGCCGGGCCGGCCGGGTCCGCGGCCAGCAGGGCGATCTGGTGCTCCACGATGCCGTGCTCGCCCATCGACAGGGCCCGCCCGGCCGGCATCACCGAGGGCAGCCCCTTGAGCGGGAAGCCGGCCAAGCCGTAGTCGGCGTTGTCCGACAGCCGCAGCAGCAGCCGGTCGTCGAACACCGTCGACACCTGCCCGAGCAGCCCCGACCGGTCGGCGCTGACCACCGCCCTGAACCCGACCGCCGGCCCCTCACGCAGCAGCTGGAGCAGCGCCTCGATCAGCCGCCCGTAGTCGTAGCCCTCGAACGCGGCCACGAAGCCCTCCCACCGGTCGAGCATGAACACCAGCCACGGCAGCCGATGCCCCGCCTGCCGGTATTCGGCCAGCGAGGCGTGCCCGGCCTCGGCCAGCAGCTGCTGCCGGCGGCCCACCTCGACCCGCAGCCGGGTGAGCAGCCGTTCCACCCGGTCGAGCTGGTCGCGCGTCACGACGGCGCCGCAGTGGGGCATGGCGACCAGGGGCAGCAGCGCGCCCGAGCCGCAGTCCACGGCGTGCAGGTGCACGTCCTCGGGCGAGGCGTGACAGGCGATGGATCCGGCGATCGTGCGCAGCGCCGTGGACCGGCCGCTGCGCGCGGCGCCGGCGATGAGCAGGTGCCCGCCGTGGGCCACGTCGAGCGCCAGTTGTCGCCGGTCCTGCGCCCACGGCCGGTCGGTGCTCCCGAACGGGATCGGCGCCACCTCCGCCCCACCTGACACGCCCGCCGGGTGCCCCGCGAGCCGGTCGGTGGGCCGGTCGGTGGGCCGGTCGGTGGGCAGGTCGAGGACCAGGTGGGTGGGCAGCGGGTCCAGCCACGGGCTCGGCTGGGCGGGCACGCCGACCAGGTTCGCGGCCTCGATGAGGGCGTCGGCGACGAGCGTGAGGTCGGTGGTCGACGACTCCTCCTCGGCCGGCCGCGGTGGCGGCGGCAGCGGCTTGCCGAGGGCGCGCCAGGCCACGTCCAGCACCCGTACGCCCCCACCGCCCGAGGAGGGCGCGCCTGGCGTACCACCAGGTCCAGCGGGGGAGCGCCCGCCGACCCGCGCCGTCTGCACGGCCACCGCCGCCCCCACCCCTGAACGCACGTAGCAGCGCCCGGGCGTGGACTTGGAGATGTGCGCGGCGTCCGGCGTGTCGATGACGTCGGCCGACTCGGCCGGCTCGGTCACCCGCAACGCGATCCGCAGCGAGGTGTTGGCCTGGATGTCGGCCGTCACCACGCCGGCGGGCCGCTGGGTGGCCAGGATGAGGTGGATGCCCAGCGACCGCCCCCTGCGCGCGATGTCCACGAGCCCCGTCACGAAGTCGGGCAGCTCGGCCACCAGGGCGGCGAACTCGTCGATGATCAGCACCAGCCGGGGCATCCCCGGCCCCTCGTAGTCGTCGATGTCCTTCGCGCCGGCCGACAGCAGCAGCCGCTCCCTGCGCCGCAGCTCGGCCGCCAGCGAGTCGAGGGCCCGCTGCGTCAGGTGCCCGTCGAGGTCGCTCACCATGCCGACCGTGTGCGGCAGGCGTACGCACTCCTTGAAGGCCGCCCCGCCCTTGTAGTCGATCAGCACGAACGTGAGCTGGTCGGGCCGGTTGGCCACCGCCAGCGAGCAGATGAGCGTCTGCAGCAGCTCCGACTTGCCCGCGCCGGTGGTGCCGGCGATCAGCCCGTGGGGGCCGTCGAGCTTGAGGTCCACGGTGAAGGGCCCGTCGGGGCCGACGCCGATCAGCGCCTCGGTGCTGCCGTGCTTCCGCCACTGGGCGGCCAGTTCCTTGCCTGACGGTACGGGCATGCCCATGAGGTCGAGCAGGCGGGCCGCGTCGGGCAGGTTGCCGCCGGGGTCGTCGCGGCTCACGTCGCGGATCGGGGCCAGCGCCCTGGCCAGGCGGTCGCACCAGGTGACGGAGACGAGGTCGGCGAGCAGCGGGCCGATCACGTCGAGGCCGCCGCCGCGCAGCCGGACGAGGCCGTGGGCGCCGCACGCGGCCACCGTCTGGCACTCCTCGGGCAGCAGGCGCTGGTCGTCGTCGATGGCGAGGGTGTAGACGCCGGAGCGCGGGCCCTGGCGCAGCACCTGCGGCATGCTGGGCAGCCCGCGCAGCACCTGGGCGCCGTCGAGGACCACCAGCACGTCGTACGGGCGCACGTCGTAGGAGGAGAACGTGGGCTTCTCGGGGCCGCCGAGGTCGTCCCAGCCGGTGGGGATCTTGCCCAGTTCGGGGATGGCGGTGTTCTGGCGCTCGTCGATGAGCGCGGCCAGCTCCGCGACCCGGCGCGCGGCCGACTCGGGATCGGCGCCCACCAGCACCACGCACTCCTCGCCCGCGCGCGGCGTGCAGTGCGGCAGCCAGCGCAGCCAGCCCCAGCGGCGCTCGGCGTCGGGGTGCGCGGAGACCACCACGATGGCCAGGTCGCGCGGGCTGTGCAGGGTCGCGGCCTGGGCGATCAGCCAGCTCGCCAGGCTGGTCGCGGCGGAGCGCGGCCCTGTCACGCCGGCCACCCCCAGCCGCCGCATGGGCAGCGCGACCGGCACAGAGCGGCAGATCGGCGGGTCGATGGGCCCGCCCTGCTCCTCCGACAGCTGCAGGTCGGCGGGCAGGTCGGCCAGCCCGACCCGCAGCCTGAGCGCGTCGGAGTCGTGGATCCTGCGCTCCCACAGCCGCCTGCGCGGCCCGGTGGCGGTCAGCAGCACCTGGGCGGGGTCGGGCGCGTCGGCCCTGCGGGCCGCCTCGTCGGCCACCCTGGCCCGCTCGACCGCCGCGTCGTACTCCTCGACCTTCTCCTGCCACTCCTTGACGGCCTTCTTGTGCTGCTTCTTGCCGTGGCGGCGGTCGCTCCACCACTGGCCGATCATGATCACGGGCGTCATGAGGGCGACGAGCAGGTAGTACGGCTGCTTGAGCGCGATGGCCAGGGTCACCCCGAGCACGGCGGGCAGGAGCGCCGCCAGCAGTTGCAGCCGCATGCCCTCGTTCCTGGACGGCTCCTTGGGCCGGACGAACGCGCGCTCTGGCTCGGGCCTGCGCAACCGGGGCGGGCGGTTGTAGGCGACGCCGCCCTCGCCGCGCGGGGCCAGGTGCGCGTCCTTCGGCTCGATCGAGGTCAGCACGAACACCGAGGAGCCGCAGGTCAGCACGGCCTGGTCAGGCCATTCGACCGGCTCGGTGAGCGGGCGGCCGTCGAGCTCGGGGATCTCGCCGTAGCCGGCCGCGAACTCGGCCGCCTCGCGCTCGGCCGTGCGCGCGGTGAGCTCGGCGACCTCGTCGGCCCAGCGTCCCTTGAGCTTGAGTCTGGGGGCCTCTCCCGGCGGCAGCCAGGTCCGCTCGACGGTGATCGCCTCGGGCGTCACGCGTACGGTGACCGCCTCGGGGGCCAGCGCCGGGTCACCGGCGGCGATGGCGCACATCGGGTCGGAGCCGATCACGTGCACGCCGAGCCCGAGCCGGTGCACGGCCCCTGCGGCGGGTCCGCCCACGACCCGTACCTCGGCCACCCCGCCTGGCTCCGCGACGAGGGTCGCGCGGGCGAGCTGGGGGTCGAGCGTGACCTTGTCGCCGTCGCGCAGCACGGCGGCGACCGGCGCTCCTGGATCGAGCGTCCTGCCGTCGCGCCACAGCGCGGGCGGCCCCATGTCGGAGCGCTCGGGCCGGCGCGGCTGGGGCACGTAGGCGCCGCCCTGGGCCATCCCGTACGGCGCCCGGTTCTTGGGCAGGCGGACCACCGTCGCCAGCGGCGCCTGGTCGCCCAGCGCCGCGCTCAGCTCCGCCACCGTGGCGCCGTCGTCGCCATCGATGACGACGTCACGGTCGCCGTGCCCGCCGATGACGGTGAGCATGATCCGCATGGTGCCGTCTCCTCGGTCGACTTCGGGCGCCAAATTATCGTCCGGAACGTGGTCTGGCGCGCCGGTTGACGGCAATGGCATGGGGAATCGCCGCCGGAGTGGATTTAGTGCTGGATGTCGGCACAAAAGCCGAAATGTGTGTGAATGAAGTGACGGATGTGATTGATGTGGTGGCTAACCGGAAATAGCGGGATTCGTCAACTCGATAGAAACAACAGGCATCGATGAATTCGGCTTGACATCATGTCACCTGCGAAACGAGCATGGGTCCGCGAATTCCGCCAACACCGCCGTGGTGATCCCCACATAATGGCGTGAATTCCGCAATTCACCCCCGGGAGCCCCCCACCCATGAGGACCAGTGAAAAGCCTGCCGCCAACGCGGCGGGGTTGTCCGGCCCGGCCTCGCGCAAGCTCCCCGTTCCACCCAGGGAAC
Organism: Nonomuraea sp. NPDC048882; assembly: GCF_040649755.1. Lineage (NCBI taxonomy): Bacteria > Bacillati > Actinomycetota > Actinomycetes > Streptosporangiales > Streptosporangiaceae > Nonomuraea > Nonomuraea sp. NPDC048882. The sequence continues at coordinate 407,194 of NZ_JBEZGB010000006.1, read as the reverse complement.
GCAAGCCGGCGCTGGCGGCGCTGGCCGTCCTGCTCATCCTCGGCGGCGCGCTGGCCACGACCCTGCTCGTCCTGCGCAGCGGCGACCGCGTCTCCGCCATCCGCGTCACGCAGCAGATCGGCGCGGGCCAGAAGTTCACCCCGCAGGCGATCGAGGAAGTGAAGATCGCCGACACGGGCATCGCCTTCGTCTCATGGACACAACGCGACAAGGTGCTCGACAGCTTCGCGGCCGTCACCCTCCTGCCCGGCACCCTGCTGACCAACGAGATGGGCGTGCGCGCCAGCAGCGAACTCAGGGAAGGAAAGGCCACCGTCGGGCTGGCCCTGAAACCCGGGCAAATTCCGGCCGGAGTGCAGGCGGGCGACCGTGTACAGGTGATATTCGTACCTGCGCGGTCGAGTCAGGGAGAAAGCCGCGTGCTCGCCGCGAGCGCCCTCGTCTTCAGCGTCGGCGACAGGTCGAGAACCGGAAATTCCGGTCAGATCACCGTGGTCGTGGAAGCGCCCGCCGCGCCCGAGATCGTGGCCGCCGCCTCCGCGGGAGAGGTCGCCGTGGCCGAGCTTCCGGGGGCACGCTGACGTGGCGCTGATCGTACTGGCGGCCGACAAGGGCGCGCCGGGGGTGACCACCGCCGCCACGGCCCTGGCAGCGGTGTGGCCGCGGCCCGTGCTGCTCGCCGAATGCGACCCCGCGGGCGGCGACCTCGCCTACCGGCTGCCCGCCGCCGACGGCGGCGTGCTCAACCCCGGCAGAGGGCTGCTCACGCTGGGCGCGACCGCCCGCCGCGGGCTTGAGGCGGCGCAGATCCACCAGCACACCCAGAAGATCATCGGCGGGCTCGACGTGCTCGTCGGGCTCACCCACGGCGAGCAGGCGGCCGGGCTCGCCTGGATGTGGGGCGCGCTCGGCCGGGCGCTGGCCGCCATGCCCAACGCCGACGTGATCGCCGACTGCGGCAGGCTCGGCGCGCATCCGCAGCTCGGCGACCTGATGGCCGAGTCCGAGCAGGTCGTGCTGCTCACCAGGGCCACCCTCGACCACGTGGCCCACCTGCGCGAGCGGCTGCAGGTCAGCAAGGCCCACGGCGTCGTCGTGATCGCCGACCCGCGCAACTACCGGGGCTCGATCGAGGACGTACGCAGGATCGTCGGCCACAGCGTGCAGTTCGTGCACGGCCTGGCCTACGACCCCAAGGGCGCCGAGCTGCTGCGCGGCCAGTGGGGCGGCCGGCTCGACCGCTCGCTGCTCATCCGTACGGCCAGAGACCTCGCGGGGAGGCTGGTGAGTCACCGATGATCGACCACTCCCTCGTCAAGCGCTTCCGCCAGGAGGTCGGCGACCGGCTGGCCCACCAGCGCCGGCTCGACCAGGCCAACGGCCTGCCCCCGATGAGCGGCGAGGACGAGCGTCAGTTCGCCCGCGCGCTCATCTCCCAGGTGCTGGAGGAGCACGCCCGCAGTGAGATCGGGCTCGGCCGCACCCCGCCCACCGTCGAGGAGGAGGAGGCGCTCGCGGCCGGCATCCACGCGGCGCTGTTCGGGGTGGGGCGGCTGCAGCCGCTGCTCGACGACACCCAGGTCGAGAACATCGACATCAACGGCTGCGACAAGGTGTTCGTCAGCTACGCCGACGGCCAGGAGCTGACCCACGACCCGGTCGCCGAATCCGACGACGAACTGATCGAGCTGATCCAGATCCTGGCGGCCTACTCCGGGCTGTCGAGCCGGCCGTTCGACACCGCCAACCCCCAGCTCGACCTGCGCCTGCCCGACGGCTCCCGGCTGAGCGCGGTCATGGACGTCACGGTCAGGCCGGCCGTGTCGATCCGGCGGGCCCGCCTGGGCAAGGTCTTCATGTCCGACCTCGTGGGCAACGGCACGATCGGCCCCGACGTCGGGCGCTTCCTGTCGGCCGCCGTCGCCGCCCGCAAGAACCTCATGATCGCCGGGTCCACCAACGCCGGCAAGACCACCCTGCTGCGCGCCCTGGCCAACGAGATCCCGCCCGGCGAACGCCTCATCACCGTCGAACGCGCCCTTGAGCTGGGCCTCGACCAGTTCCCCGAGCTCCATCCCAACGTGGTCGCCTTCGAGCAGCGCCTGCCCAACTCCGAGGGCCAGGGCGAGATCTCCATGGCCGAGCTCGTCCGGCGCTCGCTGCGGATGAACCCCAGCCGCGTCATCGTCGGCGAGGTGCTCGGCGACGAGATCGTCACCATGCTCAACGCGATGACCCAGGGCAACGACGGCTCCCTGTCGACCATCCACGCCAACTCCAGCATGGAGGTCTTCAACCGCATCTCCACCTACGCGCTGCAGGCCCGCGAGCGGCTGCCGATCGACGCCACCCACATGCTCATCGCCGGCGCCATCGACTTCGTCGTCTTCATCGAGAAGCGCAACGACTACCACCTCGGCGGCAAGCTGCGCCGCTACGTCTCCAGCATCCGCGAGGTCAACGGCTGCGACGGCCGGGTGCTGTCGAGCGAGGTCTTCGCGCCGGGCCCCGACGGCTGCGCCGTCCCGCACGCCCCGCTCTCCTGCCTGGAAGAGCTCGCCGCCCACGGCTACAACCCCGGGGGCTGGTGACGCATGACCGCCGCTGTGCTCACGACCGCGGGCCTTCCTGGAGGTCGATGACGTATGCCGTTCACGTTCGACCCGCTCGCCCTGCTCGCGGGGGCGGCCGCCGGCGGCGGCCTGTTCCTGTTCTGTCTCGCCCTGTACGGCCTGCGCCCCCGCCCGACCAGGCCCAAGCGCCACCTGATCAAGGTGCTGACCACCCGCGCCGCCGTGGCGGCGGTGGCCGCCACCCTGGTCCTGATCGTCACCGGCTGGCCGGTCGTCGCGGTGGGCACGGTGCTGCTCGTGTTCGCCTGGCGTGGGCTCGCCGGCGGCGCGGCAGAAGAGCGCACGGCCATGCAGCGCCTGGAGGGGCTGGCCGCCTGGACGGAGTCGCTGCGCGACACGATCGCCGGCGCCGCCGGCCTCGAACAGGCCATCCCGTCGTCCATCAGGGCCGCCGCCCCCACGCTCAGACCCCACCTGCGCGCCATGATCGACCGGCTGCACACCAGGATGGCGCTGCCCGAGGCGCTCGGCCGCTTCGCCGACGAGCTCGACGACCCCTCGGCCGACCTCGTCGTGGCCGCGCTCATCCTCAACTCCAAGCTGCGCGGCCCCGGCCTGCGCGACGTGCTCGGCGCGCTGGCCGTCTCCGCCCGCGAGGAGCTCGACATGCGCCGACGGGTCGAGGCCGAGCGCCGGGCCACCCGGCGCAGCGTGCAGATCGTGGTGATCACCGCGCTGGCCTTCGCCGGGATCCTCGTCGTCTTCAACCCCTCCTACGTCGCCGAGTACGAGGGCGTGCTGGGCCAGGCGGTCCTGGTCGTCGTGGCCGGGCTGTTCGGCGCCGGGTTCGCCTGGATGCGGCGGCTGGCCAGGTTCGACAAGCCCACGCGGCTGCTCATGGGAGGAGGCGGTGGCGATGGTTGAGGGCGCGCTGGCGGGAGCGGTGGCGGGGCTCGGCCTGTTCGTCCTGCTCAGGGCGCTCTTCCCGGCCCGTCCCGGGCTGGTGGCGCGGCTGCTCGCGCTCGACGCCGTACGCGAGGACGCGGGCGCGCCCCGCATCCAGCTCGTGCTGCCCGACGAGGAGGTCAGCGCGTTCCGCCGCGGCCTCGGCACCCGCCTGGCCCGTCTGTACGGCGCCCGCGGCTGGGAGGTCAGGTCGGCCAAGGCGGACCTGGCCCTGCTGGGCCGCTCGTTCGAGGCGTTCCTGGCCACCAAGGTGCTGCTGGCGGCCGGTGGCCTGCTCGTCTTCCCGCTGCTGCTCGCCTGGCTGGTGCTCATGGAGTGGGGCGCCTCCCTGACCGTGCCGTTCTGGGCCGCGATCGTGGCGGCGGCCGTCTTCTTCTTCCTGCCCGACCTGCAGATCAAGCGGGACGCGGCGGCCCGGCGGCGCGACTTCCGCCACGTCGTCGGGGCCTTCCTCGACCTCGTCTCCATGAACCTGGCCGGCGGGCGCGGCGTCCCCGAGGCCCTGATGATGGCGGTCTCGGTCAGCGGTGAGCAGCCCAACTGGGCGATGGGCCGCATCCGTGACGCGCTCGGCGGCGCCAGGATCGTCGGCATCACCCCGTGGCAGGCGCTCGGCCAGCTCGGCGAGGAGATCAACGTCGACGAGCTGCGCGACCTGTCCGCCGCGCTCGGCCTGGTCGCGGACGACGGCGCGAAGGTACGCGCCTCGCTGACCGCCAGGGCCGCCACGCTGCGCCGGCGCGAGCTGGCAGAGATCGAGGGCCGGGCCGGCGAGCGCTCCCAGTCGATGCTCGTCGCCCAGCTCCTGCTGTGCGCCGGTTTTGTGATCTTTCTCAGTTATCCCGCCGCTATGAAGATGTTGGGGGTCTGATGAACCATCCCTGGATCGTGTATTTCACCGCGTTCATGGGCGATCGTCTCCACCGTGCCAGGACCGCCCCCACCCGGGGCGCCTCCGCCGTCGAGTGGGTGATCATCACCGCGATCATCGCCGGCGTCGCGCTCGGCCTGGCCACGTTGATCGCCAACCTGGTCGAGCAGCAACAGGCGCAGATCCAGGAGAACTTCGGCGAAGGCGGTGGCGGCGGCGGTGGCGGCGAGCCGTGATCGTCCGCCCTCGGGACGAGCGTGGCGTGACGGTGATCGAGCTGGCCCTGCTCATGCCGGTCATCCTCGCGACCGCGCTGCTCATCGTGCAGGTCGCGCTCTGGTTCCATGCCCGCGAGGTCGCCGAGGCGGCGGCCCAGGAGGGCGCCAGGGTGGCCAGGTCGGCACCGTTCGACTCCGGCGCCTGGGAGGGCGCGGCCACCGCGAAGGCCACCGAGATCGTCCGGACGATCGGTCCCCGGCTGCTGCGCGAGGCCACGGCGACGACCTCGGAGAAGGAGCCCGACGAGCGCTTCGTCACGGTGACCGGCAGCGCCGTCCAGGTGATCCCGCTGCTGCCCGACCTCGCGTTCACGATCACCGCCACCGCGGGCGGCCCCGTCGAGTGCTTCAGGCCCGACAACGGCGGAGAGGACTGCGAGTGAACGAGCGGGGCTCGATGGCGGTGGAGACGGTCATGCTGGCCCCCGTCTTCCTGCTGTTCCTCATGTTCCTGGCCGGCGCCGGCGTGGTGGTGGAGTCGCAGGGACGGGTCAACGGGGCCGCCCGCGACGCCGCCCGCGCCGCCTCCGTGCAGCGCACCCAGGACGAGGCCGAGGGCGCCGCCGAGGCCATCACCACGAGCGTGCTCCAGGGGCGCTGCCAGTCCTCGGAGGTCTCGCTCGCCGAGTCCGAGTGGGAGCAGGGCGGCCAGGTGCACGCCGAGGTGACGTGCGAGCTCGACCTGGGCTTCCTCGGCTTCGGCGGCACCCAGCGGCTGACGGGGACCGCCGTGGTGCCGCTGGAGCAGTTCAGGAGGATCGAATGAGGCCCGGCGAGCGCGGGTCCATGTCGGTGTTCACCGTGCTGTTCTCGGTCGTGGTGTTCCTGCTGGCCGGACTGCTGGTGGACGGCGGTTCGGCGATCAACGCCCGGCTGCGCGCCGCCGACGTGGCCGAGCAGGCCGCGCGGGCCGGCGCCGACGAGCTCGACGTCGACCACCTCAGGCAGACCGGTCAGACCCGGCTGCTCGGCGAGGACCAGGTGTGCGCCAGGGCCGACGAGATCGTCACGGCCGTGGGCGGCGACGACGTGAGCCCAGGTGAGTGCTCCGTCGGCCAGGGCCAGGCACTGGTGACGGTCACCGTCTCGGTCCGGTGGGAGGCGTTCTTCCTCAGCGCCATCGGCCTGTCGGGCTCCGAGATGACGGGCGAGGCCACGGCCGCGCCGGAAGCGAGATAGACCGAATCCCGCCACTCGATGGAGGCGGGGACACATGAGCCACGACGCTTGACCGGAGAAGGGAGAGGCGATGCCGACGCGAGAGCCCGCGCGTTCCCACGGACGTCATGTGCCCGTGCCCGTGCGCGTCCCGGCCCGGCGCCGTGCCGGTGACGTGCTGGCCGGCCTCGGGGCGCTGGTCGTGCTGGTGGCGCTCGTGGGCGGCGTCCCGTACGCGCTGCTGACCTTCGTCGGGCCGCCGATCGCGCCCGAGCTGCTCGACATCGACGTGCTGACCAGCAACGTCGGCCCGAGCACGATCATCGCCGTCCTGGTGCTGCTGGTGTGGCTGGCCTGGTTCCAGCTGTTCGTGTGCGTGCTGGTCGAGGTGTACGCCGGCGTCCGCAGGGTCGGCATGCCCGCCCGGGTGCCGATGTCCGGCGGCATGCAGTTCCTCGCCAACAAGCTCGTGTCGGCCGTGCTGCTGCTGTTCACGGCGGGGGCGATGGTGGTGCCGCTGGCCAAGCTGGCGCCCACGCCCGCGGCTCCGCCGGTGACGGCGGTCGCGTACTCGGCGCCGCTGGTCGAGCAGACGCTGGAGACGCACAAGACCAAGAAGGTGTACGTGGTGCAGCCGCCGCACGGCCGGCACCACGAGAGCCTGTGGGAGATCGCGGAGAAGTGCCTGGGAGACGGCCGCCGCTATCCCGAAATTTACCGACTTAATCAGGTGAAAGAGCAGCCGGACGGCAGCCGCCTGCGCATGGCGGACCTGATCAGGCCCGGCTGGGTGCTCGACATGCCGGACGACGCCAGAAACGTGCACATCGTTCCCTCCGGCCAGCCGCGCGAGCAGACGCTGCGCGAGCACCCCGGCAGGGCGCAGGCCGAGACCAGGCCCGACACGCCGGAGCGCAGGACGCAGGACAGGACTGAGGGCAAACACCGCCAGCAGGACCAGCGGGAGGACCGCAAGGAGGCCGACCGCCAGGGGAGCACGCAGACCGAGCGCCAGGACGATCGCGGCCCGCAGACCATCATGCGGGAGGCCCAGGACGGCGACCTGACCGACTACCTGGCCGCCGCCTCGCTGGCCGCTGCCGGGCTGCTGCTCGTGCTGGCCAGGCGGCGGCGCGAGCAGCTCTGGCGGCGCGTGTTCGGCCGCAGGATCGTCCGCCCGCGCGACGACGCCGCGCAGGCCGAGGTCGCGCTGCGGCTCGGCGGCGACGCGCCGGGCGCCCGCGTCCTCGATGTCGGGCTGCGCGTGCTCGGCGCCGAACTGGCCGCCCAGCGCCGCACCCCGCCCACCGTGTACGGGGCCCACCTGTCGGCCCGCACGCTCGACCTGTGGATCCACCCGGCGGACGACGACCCGCCCGCCCCGTGGACGGCGGCCGACGGCGGCCAGGTCTGGCGGCTGCCCGCCCACGAGGGCCGCCTGCTGCCGGAGGGCGGGCCTGGACAGGGCGGTGCGCCGTACCCCGGGCTGGTCTCCATCGGCACCGACGACGGCGGCCGGGTGCTGATCGACCTGGAGGCCGCGCAGGGCCTGATCAACGTGCGCGGCGCGCACACCACTGCGGCGCTGGCCGCGCTTGCCGTCGAGCTGGCCACCAACCGCTGGTCCGACCGCATGCGCATCACGCTCGTCGGCTTCGGCGAGGAGCTGACCGCCATCGCACCCGGCCGGATCAGGGCCGTCGGCGGCCTGGCCGAGGTGCTGCCCGAGCTGGAGGCGAGCGCGGCCCCGCGCATGGAGGTGCTGACCGGCCGCATCACCGGCAGCCCGCGCAGCGCCCACTACCTGCTGTCCGCGGTCGCCCCCACGCACGAGGAGGCCCGCCGCCTGGCGCTGCTGGCCCGCCGCGACACCGCCGGATACGTGCTGGCGGGCGAGGTCCCGCACGCGACCTGGACCCTGGAGATCGACGAGGACGGCCGGGCCAGGCTCGCCGAGCTGGGCTTCGAGGTGGAGGCCCAGCTCCTGCCCCGCCGCCACTACCGCGCGCTGATCGACCTGTTCCGCACGGCCGACCGCCTCGACGGCGAGGTCATGTCCGAGCCGGAGCCGCTGGAAGGGCTGCACCCGCCCGCCGTCGAGATCAGGATCCTCGGCCCCGTCGAGATCACCGGCCTGCCCCCGCTGGAGGAGGGCCGGATGGCGCTGGCGACCGAGCTGCTGGTCTACCTGGCGACCCACGTCGGGGGCGTGCATCCCGTGGTGCTCGGCGGCGTGCTGTGGCCGCGCGGCGTCCAGGACATGGTCAGGGACGCCACCATCGCCAGGGTCGCCCAGTGGCTGGGCCCCGAGAACCTGCTGACCGACGAAGCGGGCCGGCTGCGGCTGGGGCCCGACGTACGGACGGACTGGGCGTTGTTCCGCGAGCTGGTCCGCCGCTCCCACGGCGACCCGACGGCCAGGGCCGTGCTGCTGGAGAAGGCGCTCGGCCTGGTCCGCGGCCCGCTGCTGGCCGGCCGCAGGTCCGGTGGATACACCTGGCTGGCGGCCGACGACCTGGAGTACGACGTGAGCGCAGCCGTGGCCGACGCCGCCCACCAGCTCTGCGAGATCCGGATCGCGGGCGGCCAGCCGGACGCGGCGGTCGCGGCCGTGCGCGCGGCGCTGCTGCTGGCGGCCGACGACGAGGGCCTCTGGCGCGACCTGCTGCGGGCCACCCACGCCACCGAGGACGTCGTCCGGCTGCGCGCCGTCGTCGAGGGGCTGACCAGGCGGGCGGCCTCGCACCCGTACGGGGGCGGGATGGCCCCCGAGACCGAGGCGTTGATCGAGGAACTGCTGCCTTCGTGGCGCATCCATGTGGTGAGGGAGTCGTCGGCATGAGACGTACGGCGATCGTGCCGGTCCTGGCACTGAACCTGCTGCTGGTGGCCGGCTGCGGGCCGGCCGAGCGGCCGTACCAGCCGGGGGAGGGCGCCGCCTCCGCGCCCCCTTCTACTACGGCCGCGGCGGAGCCGGAACCTGCGGAGAGCGAGACCCCGGGAGCGGGCACGGTCTCGATCGGCGGCGGCAAACTCAAGGTCACCATCGACTGGCCCGCCAAGCGGGATCCGCTGATCCAGCTCATGGCCGACTACCACCTCGCCACCAGGAAGGCGATCGCCTCCGGAAACGATCGATACCTACAGGATCTGGATCTCGAACTCACCGGGGCCCGCGAAGCGTACGACTGGGTGTCTCAGTACACCGAACAGGACAAGAGCATGAAAGGCACGTCCCGCCTCTACAACCTGCGTGTCGCCGCGAAGCTGGACAAGGGCGCGCAGGTCAACGCCTGTGTGGACGATCGGGGCGCGCGCGTGGTCCACACGCGTACCGGCAAGGCGGTCGTGCCCCAGCCCGACTGGATCCGCCGGCCCCACCTCCATGCCATCCTCGTCCACCGGAGCGACGACGGTGTCTGGCGGATCAGGACATTTCGCTACAGCTATAAGGGGTGCCCCGTATGAAGGTCCTGATCGCGATGGTCGCCGCGGGCACGATGATGCTCGGCGCGCCCCCGGAACAGCCGAGCGGTGAGACCTTCATCGACAACGGCAAGACGAAGGGGATCGTGCTCAACCACTCCGACGTCATCGTCTCCGGCAACGGGGCCCGCGGCGGCAAGTCCGACGGTTACGTGCTCAAACGCCCCTGCTGGTACGAGCCCCGCACGAACGCGGCCGACATGCTCAAGACGCAGGAGAGCCTGCGGGCGTACTGGTTCCGCCACACCAAGAACCCGACCGAGGAGAAGTTCAAGGAGTTCCTCAAGCAGTTCCAGGACAAGATCGGCAAGGAGGGGCGCTGGTGGGGGCCGGCGTACGACGCCTCCGACCCCAAGGGTGAGGCCTGCTTCTCCGCCCTCGACCCCTTCGTCTTCGTACCGCCCGGCCAGACGCCGCCGTCCGGCATCACCATCCAGGAGCTGGCCGAGATCGCCAGAGCCGCGCTGACCGTGCCCGAGCCCACCGTCAAGCTCAACCCCGACGCCAAGAGCTACGTGAACCTGCCGACCTGGGTGTGGCTCGACGGCATCGGCGAGACCCGCCGCTCGGTGACCGCGACCATCCCCGGCGTCATGAGCGTGACCGTGACGGCCGCGCTGGAGGACGTCAAGATCGACCCCGGCACCACGAAGGACCGCGCCGAGGTGCACGAGGAGGGCTGCGGGGCGGCGGGCAAGCCGTACGTCAAGGGCGGCACGTTCGCGTGCGGGGTGCGTTACCTGCGCTCCTCCATCGACCAGCCGCGCGAGCAGTACACGCTGACCGTCACGACGGTGTGGCCGGTGACGGTCGAGGGCAACGTGGTGCCGTTCCAATTCGCGCCGGTGCAGTTGGACACGACGCGGGACGTACCGGTCGGCGAGATCCAGAGCAACGTCACCCCACCGGCGAGTTAGGTCAGGACGGAGGCGAGCGGGGCCAGCTCCGGCTGCTCCGCCGCCTCGGCCAGCACCTCCTTCAGCACGGCGTCGTGCGTCGGCCCGGCCAGCGCCAGCAGTTCCCGCCCGGCCGGCGTGACCTCCGAGTAGATCCCGCGCCGATCGTCCCGGCACAGATAGCGGCGCAGCAGCCCCCGGTTCTCCAGCCGGGTCACCAGCCGCGTGGTGGCGCTCTGGCTCAGCACGACGGCCCTGGCGAGCTGCTGCATGCGCATGTGCCACCCGTCCTGCCTGGCCAGCACGTCGAGCACGGTGTACTCGCTGACGCTCAGCCCGTGCTCCTTCTGCAGCGCCTTCTCCAGCCGCTCCTCGATCTTCCCGTGCAGCGCGGCGAGGGTGCGCCAGCCCTGGGCGCGCGCTTCGGCGGCATCATCGGCAATGGCCATGTCGCGGGCTCCGTCCCCTATGGTTCTGCGCTCGCCTAGTGGGCGTCCGCAAATAATGCCCACGCCCACTAACGTCGCCTGCCGAAAAGTCTATGCCTCCCACCCCGCCCACCTCCGCACCCATCGGCCTTCGGCGTGGGCACGACGACACGTTCACCCACGACGAGGCCGGCACGACAGAACATCGCACCGGCCGTCTACGCCAGAGGGGTCAGCTGAGCACTTCGTCGATGCTGGTGGCGGTGACTGCCCTGTCGAGCCAGATGTCCAGGATGGCCGTGTCGGTGCAGGCGAGGATGTGTTCGCGGGCTTCGTCGGTGACGGGGATGCCGCGCTTGTCCAGCACCTTGAGGATCACGTTCGCCTCTCCCTCCGCTCGTGCCACCGCCTCTGCCCGCGCCTGACAGCGCTCCACCCACTCGCGGACGAGCGGGAGGTGCATGAGGTCGTCGACGGTTACGGCCATGTTCGTCCTTGTACAGGTTCAGGTCAGCTGAGCAGTTCGTCGATGTTGCTGACGACGGCGGATTTCTTGAGGCGGCTCTCCAGCATGGAGATGCTGGTACGGGCGAGGATGCGTTCGCGGGCTTCCCCTGAGGCAGGAATGCCTCGCGCGTCCAGAACGATGAGAATGGCCCTCGTCAGGCCCTCCATCCTGCCGACCCTTCTGCCGAACCCCTGGCCGACCTCCCTACCCAGTGCCAGGCACTCCGCCTTGCCGATCGTCGTGCCCGCCGCTTCGCCGTCTGCCGTCGGCTCGCCGCTGGTCGAGACGGGCGCGAGGTCGTCGGCGCATATGGCTGCCACCAGTTGCTGCCAGAGGTCCTCCGCATCCGGCTGAGGAAGATGCGTGAATACCAGATCAGCGTAGTTCGGCCGTTCTCTCGGCTGCTCAGCCGTGGCCTCGATGGGTGTGCGATGCACCTTGCTCTCCTTCGGGAATCGCCGTCCCGAACATATTACCGAGAGCTGCCATTAGATTACTTTGGGTTGGCAATTCCTCCTGATTCGTGGGTAAGGAGCCACTCTTTTACCGGTACGCCGTAGTAATAGCCGCCGTACCCGCCGCTGCTGGGCAGGACGCGGTGGCAGGGGACGAAGGGGGCGATCAGGTTCTGGGAGCAGGCCGAGCCCGCCGCTCTGGCGGCCGTCTTCGGCAGGCCGGCTCGTTCGGCCAGTTCGCCGTACGAGACCGTCGTGCCCGGCTTGACCTCGCGCAACGCCGCGTGCAGGCGGCGGCGGGTCGGGGTGCCGGGCTGGGAGACCGGGACGGCGTCCAGGGCGGTCAGGTCTCCCGCCAGGTACGCGCGTACGGCCTCCGAGGCTGGTCCGAGGTCGTCCACGACCTCCAAGCCCTCCGCCTGGAGCTCAGGGGTGAGGCGGCCGAACATCTGCTCGGGGTCGGCGGTGAAGCCGGCCGCGACCAGCACACCCTCGCGGGACAGCAGGGCCAGCGGCCCCGCCGGCGTCGGTACGAGCTGGGCAGCGATCATGAGGAGCTCCAGAGATGCAGGGCGGCGTACGCGCGCCACGGGCGCCACCGTTCGATGTGGTCGTGCGGGATGCCCAGGGCGGCCATGCGCTTGACGAGCACCAGGTCTCCCGTGGGCCACGCGTCGGGGTCGCGCAGCGCGCGGAGCGCGATGTAGCCGGCCGTCCACGGGCCGATGCCGCGCACCTCCAGCAGCCCCGCCACCGCCTCCGCCGGGTCCTGGCCGCCGTCCAGGTCGATCCGGCCCTCGGTGAGGTGGGCGGACAGCTCCTTGAGCGTGGCGATCCTGCGGTTGGTCAGGCCGAGCCCGGTCAGGTCGGTCTCCATGAGGTGGGTGGGAGCGGGGAAGAGCCCGCCGGGTGCGGCGGCGCGGGCGACGATGCGGCCGAGCAGCGTACGGGCGCCGGCCACCGAGATCTGCTGGCCGACGACCGCGCGTACGGCCAGCTCGAACCCGTCGAACGTACCCGGCACCCGCAGCCCAGGCCGCGCCGCGACCAGCGGGGCGAGCGAGGTCTGGCCGAGCACCTCCGAGATCGCCTCGGGATCGGCGTCCAGGTCGAGCAGCCGGCGGCAGCGGGCCACGACGCGGGCGAGCAGCCGGGTGTCCTCGACCGCCACGTCCAGGGCGATGTGGTCCGGCCGGGGACTGAGGGTGATCGTCCCGCCTGGTACGGCTCTCGTGTACGACTTCGGCTCCGCCACCTCAAGTCCGGGAATCGCCCGGGAGGCCAGGAACGCGAAGATCCCGTCCACGTCGTACGGCTCCCGCCGGTTCAGCCGCAGCCGGAGCGTGACGGGGCCGGCCGGCAGTGCCGCAGGACCGGGGGATTCTGCTGTGGCGGCCTCAGGAAGGCTCTCCGAGGCTCGGATGGGCAGGTCGGCCACCAATGGGTGGGCGCGTGGTGTGGCGGCCGTGGGGATGTTTCCGGCCGTCCGCGAGCCGGTCGTGCTGTCGGCTGTGCGCGAGCCGGTCGTGCTGCCGGTCGTCCGGGAGGCGGTTGTGCTGCCGGTTGTCCGGAGTCCGGCTGTGCTTCTGGCCGTCCGGGGGCCCGACGTGGCGCGCAGTTCGCTGGGCGTGAAGCCGTACGTTTCCCGCATCGTCGCGTTGAACTGCCGTACGCTGCCGAACCCCGCCGCGAACGCCACCTCCGTCACCGGCAGTGCCGTCTCCGTCAGGAGCTGCTTGGCCAGCAGCAGCCGCTTCGTGCGCGCCACCGCCAGCGGCCCGACGCCCAGCTCGGCCACGAACAGCCGGTGCAGGTGGCGTTCGGTGATGTGCAGCCGCCTGGCCAGCCCGGCGATGCCCTGCTCGTCGGCGTCGCCGTCGTCGATGAGGCGCAGCGCCCGTCCGATGAGGTCGCCGCGCAGGTCCCAGCCGGGGTCACCGGGCGACAGCTCGGGGCGGCAGCGCTTGCACGGGCGGAACCCGGCCGCCTCGGCGGAGGCCGCGTGCCGGTAGAAGCGCACGTTACGGGACGCGGGCGTACGGGCGGGGCAGATCGGGCGGCAGTAGATACGGGTGGTCGTCACCGCGGTGTAGAAACGACCGTCGAACCGGGAGTCCCTGGCGGAGACGGCCCGGTAACAGGAGTCGAAGTCGAGCTCTGTGGGCGACATGTTTCCGACAGTATGCGCTTCCCGGAGGTACCGACTGGCGGAAATCGGACGTCACCGCCCAGACCTTGGAACCCCGGACGACGCCCGGCTCAGCCCCGCCGACGACAGCCGGTCCAGGGCCGCACGACGGCCGGCTCAGGGTCGCACGACGGCCGGCTCAGGAGGCGCCACGACGGCCGGGCTCAGGGCCGCCCGACCCTGGCCGGGCGCCGTGGGTCACGGCGCCGGCCGCACGTCGCGGGTCACTTCGACGAGACCCCCACCCCCAGGTCGAACTCCCGGTAGACCCGAGCCCAGAACCCGTCACGCAGCCACACCCGAGCCTCGGGATAGGGCCGCAGCGAGTGCCCCAGCTCCTTCTCGGCCTCGATCAGCAGCTCGGTGTCGATGACGGTCGGCAGGATCGGGCCGGGCAGCAGGTCGCGGATGTTGTCGCGGCCACGGGTGAGGATCCACTTCTGGGCCACGTGCTCGCCGACGTCCTCGACGCGCGGCCGGCTGGGCCCGAGCTTGGCGACCTGGCCGGGTTTGGCGTGCGGCTTGACGGGCGCGCGGCCGGCGAAGACCTGCGCGGGCGAGGGCGCGGCGGCGGGTGGGGTGACGGGGACGGGTTGCGGCGCACGGCTGAAAAAGGGCCTTAGGAAATCAGCGGAGATCACTTCGACGGTGTCGGACTCCCACACGAGGCGTTCGGCCTGGTTGGTGCCGTAAGGAGGTTCGACGCCCCAAAGATGGATGCGCACGCCGTACGCCTGCGCCGCCTCGACCGCCGGAACCATGTCCTCATCGCCCGCCAGCAGGATCGTGTCGGTGACCGCGTGGTGCCTGGCCAGCGCCTCCAGATCGCTCCTGATCTGCGCGTCCACGCCTTTCTGCTGGCCACGGGCGTTCAGGTTGCCGAGGCGCACCTTGACCCAGGGAAGCTGGGCGATCACCCGCTGGTCGACGGTCGGCACTCGGTCACGGGCGGCGTCATACCAATAGATCCGCAGAAGTTCGCCAGATATACGTTCCTCTGCATGTTTCTGTAGACTCTGGATGAGCTCATCGGCGGCCACCCGATATTCCTTGCGTTCCTTCGCACCGAGCAGCACTTCACCCGCCGCCGCGTAGAGATAACCGACATCCACTAGGACGGCGTACTTGGCTGCCACAGGATGCGGCATGAGGTCTGGGATGGCCATGTCGTCCTCCAGGCCGCGGTGTTAGTTGATCGGCTGACTATATACGCCTACTTTCTCTAGATAGTCCCAACTCCCGGGGAACTTGACACCCGATTCGCAGGATCTATCTAGGGTAGAGCGCTCATCCGCCATGCCGACTTCCCTGGCACGACAGGCTTACGCATACCTCTAGCCGGGTTTCGCCACGTATGTCTTCGGGGGGTGGCGGGAGGCTCGGGCGCGGCGGGTCTCGTCGCGAGGACGGCGATCAGTGCGGCGATCTCCTCGGGCGTGGCGTCGCCGCGGACAATGCGCAGATGTGGCGTCACAGCGGGATGTTCCCATGCTTCTTGGGGGGCAGCGTGGCCCGCTTGTTCCGTAGCGCGCGCAGCGCCCTGACCACCTGGGGCCGGGTCTCGGACGGCCGGATCACCGCGTCCACGTAGCCGCGCTCCGCCGCGATGTACGGATTCGCCAGCGTGTCCTCGTACTCGGTGACGAGTCTTGCCCGCTCGGCGTCGGGGTCGTCGGAGGCGGCCAGTTCGCGCCGGTAGAGGATGTTGACCGCGCCCTGCGCGCCCATGACCGCGATCTGCGCGGTGGGCCAGGCCAGGTTGACGTCCGCGCCGAGGTGCTTGGAGCCCATGACGTCGTACGCGCCGCCGTACGCCTTACGAGTGATCACGGTGATCAACGGGACGGTGGCCTCGGCGTACGCGTAAAGGATCTTGGCCCCGCGACGGATGATTCCGTTCCATTCCTGATCGGTGCCCGGCAGGAAACCCGGAACATCGACAAAAGTCAGGATTGGAATATTAAACGCATCACATGTTCGAATAAATCTGGCAGCCTTCTCGGATGCGTTGATATCCAGACATCCGGCGAAATGCATGGGCTGGTTGGCCACGACCCCCACCGGCTGGCCGTCCACCCGGCCGTACCCGACCACGATGTTCGGCGCGAACAGGGCGTGGACCTCCAGGAACTCCCCGTCGTCCAGCACGTGCTCGATCACCTGGTGCATGTCGTACGGCTGGTTGGCCGAGTCGGGGATCACCTCGTCGAGCTCGGGATCCGGCTCCAGATCCGCCGCCGCCTCGAACACCGGCGCCTCGTCCAGGTTGTTCGACGGCAGGTACGACAGCAGCGCCTTGACGTAGTCGAGCGCGTCCTGCTCGTCGGTGGCCTGGTAGTGGGCCACGCCCGACTTGGTGTTGTGCGCGTGCGCGCCGCCGAGCTCCTCGAACGTGACCTCCTCGCCGGTCACCGTCTTGATCACGTCGGGCCCCGTGATGAACATGTGGGACGTCTGGTCCACCATCACCACGAAGTCGGTCAGCGCGGGGGAGTAGACGTGGCCGCCGGCCGCGGCGCCCATGATGAGTGAGATCTGCGGGATCACGCCCGAGGCGTGCACGTTGCGCTTGAAGATCTCCGCGTACAGGCCGAGCGCGACCACGCCCTCCTGGATGCGGGCGCCGCCGCCCTCGTTGATGCCGATGATCGGGCAGCCGGTCTTGATCGCCAGGTCGAGCACCTTGACGATCTTCTCGCCGTACACCTCGCCGAGCGAGCCGCCGAAGACCGTGACGTCCTGGGAGAAGACGCATACCTGACGGCCGTCGATCGTGCCGTGCCCGGTGATGACGCCGTCGCCGTAGGGGCGCCGCCGTTCGAGCCCGAACATCGTGGAACGGTGCCTGGCGAACTCGTCGAACTCCACGAACGAGCCCTCGTCCAGCAGCGCCAGCACCCGCTCCCTGGCCGTCATCTTGCCCCGGGCGTGCTGCTTGTCCACCGCGGCCGCCGAGCCCGCGTGCACGGCCTCGTCGAGTCTGCGTTCGAGGTCGGCGATCTTCCCTGCGGTGGTGTGGATATCCGGTTCTTCTGGCATCGCCTCGGCAGCGCTCATGCGCGCAAGGCTAGCCCCTCTGCCTAGAGTGGATCCATGACGGATGCCGTTCGCACCCATGGGCTGTTCAAGCGATACGGGCAGCAGATCGCCGTCGCGGAGGTGGACCTCGTCGTCCCCGCGGGCAGCTTCGCCGGGCTGGTCGGCCCCAACGGCGCGGGGAAGACGACCACGCTCAGCATGATCACCGGGCTGCTCCGGCCCGACGGGGGCTCGGCCGAGGTCGACGGCTTCCACGTGTGGCGCGACCCGGTCGAGGTCAAGGCCCGCATCGGCGTGCTGCCCGAGGGGCTGCGGCTGTTCGAACGGCTGTCGGGCCGCGAGCTGCTGCTCTACAACGGCAGGCTGCGCGGCATCCCCAAGGCCGAGGTCGAGCGGCGCGCGGGCGAACTGCTCGCCGTGATGGACCTGGCCGGCGCCGCCGACAAGCTCGTCATCGACTACTCCACCGGCATGCGCAAGAAGATCGGCCTGGCCGCCGCGCTGCTGCACAACCCGTCCGTGCTCTTCCTCGACGAGCCGTTCGAGGGCGTCGACCCCGTCAGCGCCAACACGCTGACGGAGGTGCTGCGGCGCTTCACCGCCTCCGGCTCCACCGTCATCTTCTCCAGCCACGTCATGGACCTGGTCGAGCGGCTGTGCGACTGGGTGTCGGTGATGAGCGCGGGCCAGATCGTGGCGCAGGGCCCGTTAGCGGACGTACGCGGCGGGCGCAGCCTCAACCAGGCGTTCCTTGAGCTGGTCGGCGGCTCGCCCCAAGACGGCGAGACGGGCCTGACCTGGCTCGGCGCCAAGCCGCAGGCATGAGCGGCCCGCGACGGGAGGCGGCACGATGACCACGGTGACGCTCTTCGCCCGGCTCAAGCTGCGCCTGCTGGCCGGCAACCTGCGCGGAGACCTGCAGCGCAAGCTCGGCTTCATCTTCACCCTCGTGGCCGCGACCTTCCTGGCCGCGCTCGGCTTCTTCCTCATGAGCCTGCTGCGCTTCGCGCCGCCCGACATCTCCTCCTCGCTGACCATCGTCGCCTTCACGGCCTTCCTCGTCGGCTGGATGATCGTGCCGCTGCTCGTGTTCGGCCTGGACGACACGCTCGACCCGGCGAAGCTGGCGCTGTTCCCGCTGCGTACGGGCCGGATGGCGGTCGGCATGTTCACCGCGTCCGTCACCGGCGTGTGGCCGGCGGGCATGCTGATCGTCACGTTCGGCGCCCTGGTGGGGCTGGCGTCGAGCGCCGGTGGCTGGCTGCTGGGGGTGCCGGCCGTGCTGGTGCAGTTCGCGCTCTGCGTGGTGGCGTCCCGGCTGATCACCACGTCGCTGTCGAGCGCGCTGCGCACCCGGCGCGGCCGTGACGTGCTGGCCGTGGCCGCGCTGCTCTTCGTGGTGCTCTCGCAACTGCCCAACCTGGTGATGAACGCCGGGTTCGGCGACCCGGCGGCCATGCTGCACCGGATGGCGGACGTGCTGCGGTGGACCCCGTCCGGGATGATGGCCCACGCCATCGCGGACGGCGGCCTCGTGGGCCTGGCCGAGATCGTGTTCGTGGCGCTGCTCGTGGCCGTGCTGGCCTGGCTGTGGATCAAGGCGCTGAACCGGGCGCTGGTCACGCCCGACGCCTCCACCCAGGCCGCCTCCGTACGCAGGGAGCTGGGCCTGATCGACCGGATCCTGCCGGACGGGCCGCTGGCGGCGGTGGTGACGAAGGAGCTGAAGTACATCAGGCGCGAGCCCCGCTCCCGCGTGGGCTGGTTCAGCGCCGCGGTGGTCACGGTCGTGCTGGCCTTCTCGATGCGGAACCTCGGGGCCGGGGCCGGGCTGCCCGTCCTCCTGACGTCCGCGGGCGCGCTGATGATCGCGTTGCAGGCGGGCAACATCTTCGGCATCGACGGCCGCTCCCTGTGGATGAACGCCGTCGTCTTCGGCAGCGAGCGTGGCCTGATCACCGACCTGGCCGGGCGGCACCTGGCCAACGCGCTGCTCGCCGTGCCGCTGCTGACCGTGATGGGCGTGGCCGCCGGGCTGCTCACCGGCAATCCCGGCTCGATCGTGCCGGCGGTGATGGCCGGGTGGGGCGCGCTCGGGATCGGGCTCGGGGTCGGCTCCGTGACGAGCGTGGTGCTCCCGTACACGCTGCCCGAGCGGATGAACGCCTTCAGCGGCGCCGCGCCGGGCCAGGGTGGCGTGGCCGCCGCCTCCGCGCTGGGGGCCACGGCCGGTATCGCGCTGCTGACGCTGCCGTTCGTGGTGCCGCTGCTGTTCGGGCTCTACTGGGTGTGCGTGGTGGCGCCGTTCTACGGCCTGCTGGCCGAGACAATGGGCCGCCGCCTGGCCGCCAAGATCGGCTTCCCCCGTACGCCCGAGCTGCTCGCGGCCATCTCGAAGCCCACCTGACCAGTGGTCTAGTCCAATACCTGAGACCGGTCTACGGCGCCGAGAAGCGACTGGATACCCTTCGAAACATGATTGACCAGGGGCTCGAGCGTCGCAGTGCCGCCGTAACCGAGATGCCGGACGAGCTACGCCACGATGTGCGGCTGCTCGGCAAACTGCTCGGCCAGGTGCTGGCCGAGCAGGGCGGCGACGACCTGCTGGCCGACGTCGAACGACTGCGCAAGGCCGTCATCGCCGCGCGCAGGGGTGAGATCTCGGCCGACGTGATCACCGAAATGGTCGCCGGATGGGAGATCGAGCGGGCCGTGGCCGTGGCCCGCGCGTTCACGTGCTACTTCCACCTGGCCAACCTCGCCGAGGAGCACTACCGCATCCGCACGCTGCGCGAACGGGACGCCGAGGGCAGGGTGCAGCGCGAGTCGCTCGCGCACGCCGTGCAGGAGCTGGGCCACGAGCGCGTCGAAGAGCTGCTGCAGGGCCTGGAGCTGCATCCGGTGCTCACGGCGCATCCCACGGAGGCGCGCAGGCGCGCCGTCGTCACCGCCATCCAGCGGATCAGCGGCCAGCTGACCGAGTACAACACCCCCGGACGCGGGGCCTCCGAGCGCGCCGAGAACAGGCGGCGCATGCTGGAGGAGATCGACCTGCTGTGGCGTACGGCCCAGCTCCGCTCGACCAAGCTGGACCCGCTCGACGAGGTCCGCACGGCGATGGCCGCCTTCGACGAGACGCTGTTCCGCATGGTGCCGCAGGTCTACCGCGCGCTGGACGCCGCGCTCGACGAGGGCACCGGCACCCGGCCGCCGCTGGCCAGGCCCTTCATCCGCTACGGGAGCTGGATCGGCGGTGACCGCGACGGTAACCCCAACGTCACCTCCAGGGTCACCCGCGAGACGATCCAGATCCAGTCCGAGCACGTGCTGACCGCCCTGGAGACGGCCTGCACCCGCATCGCCCGCACGCTCACCGCCTCCGCCCAGTTCGCGCCCAGCTCGCCCGAGCTGGCCGGGGCGCTGGCGGCGGCCGTGGACGCCCATCCCGACGTGGTCTCCGAGCTGGCCACCCGCTCGCCGCGCGAGCCGCACCGGCAGTGGCTGCTGTTCGTGGCCGCGCGCATCGCCGCGACCCGCCGCCGCGATCTCGACCTGGCCTACCGCTCGCCCGCCGAACTGCTGGCCGAGCTGCGGCTGGCCCAGGAGTCGCTGGCCGCGTCCGCGCCGCGGCAGGCGTACGGGGAGCTGCAGCACCTCATGTGGCAGGTGGAGACGTTCGGCTTCCACCTGGCCGAGCTGGAGGTGCGCCAGCACTCCCAGGTGCACGCGGCCGCCCTGGAGGAGCTGCGGGCCGGCGGCGAGCTGTCGGAGCGCACCGAGGAGGTCCTGGCCACGATCCGGGTGATCGGCTGGATCCAGGAGCGCTTCGGCGTCACGGCCTGCTCCCGCTACGTGGTCTCCTTCACCCGCTCCGCCGACGACATCGCGGCCGTCTACGAGCTGGCCCGGCGCGCCCTCGGCGAGCGGGCCCCGACGCTCGACGTGGTGCCGCTCTTCGAGTCGGGCCAGGACCTGGCCAATTCGCCGGCCGTGCTGACCGGCATGCTCGACATCCCCGAGATCCAGCGGCGCCTGGCCGACACCGGCCGGCGCATGGAGATCATGCTCGGCTACTCCGACTCGGCCAAGGAGCTCGGCCCGGCGGCGGCCACCCTGCGGCTGTACGAGGCGCAGGAGGAGCTGACCGCCTGGGCCGCCGAGCACGACGTCAAGCTGCGCATGTTCCACGGCAGGGGCGGCGCCCTGGGGCGGGGCGGCGGCCCGGCCAACCGCGCGGTACTCGCCCAGGCCCCCGGCTCGGTCGCCGGCCGGTTCAAGGTCACCGAGCAGGGCGAGGTCATCTTCGCCCGCTACGGTCACATCGCCATCGCCCGCAGGCACCTGGAGCAGGTGGCCAACGCCGTGTTGCTGGCCTCCTCGCCCACGGTCGGCGCCCGTACCGCGACGGCGGCTGAGCGTTTCCGCGGCCTGGCCGAGCGGGTGGCCGGGGCCTCGGAGGAGGCGTACCGGGCGCTGACCGAGGCGCCTGGCTTCCCCGAGTGGTTCGGCCT
Source organism: Nonomuraea sp. NPDC048882 (assembly GCF_040649755.1). Taxonomy (NCBI): domain Bacteria; kingdom Bacillati; phylum Actinomycetota; class Actinomycetes; order Streptosporangiales; family Streptosporangiaceae; genus Nonomuraea; species Nonomuraea sp. NPDC048882. Next base: position 385,837 of record NZ_JBEZGB010000006.1, on the reverse strand, counting down.
GGTCAGCCCGCTGGAGGAGATCGGCACCCTGCGGCTCGGCTCCCGCCCGGCCCGCCGCGGCCTGGGCGCGCCCCGCTCCCTCGACGACCTGCGGGCCATCCCCTGGGTCTTCGCCTGGGCCCAGACCCGGGTCAACCTGCCCGGCTGGTACGGCCTGGGCACCGGCCTGGCCTCGGTCGGCTCGCTGGAGGAGCTGCGGGCGGCGTACGCGGAATGGCCGCTGTTCAACGTGATGCTGGACAACGCGGAGATGTCGCTGGCCAAGACCGACCGCTCGATCGCCAAGCGCTATCTGGCCCTGGGCGGCAGGGAGGACTTCGCCCGCCAGGTGCTGGAGGAGTACGACCGCACCCGCGACCTGGTGCTCAAGGTCACGGGCCACACCCGGCTGCTGGAGAACCGCAAGGTGCTCTCGCGGGCCGTCCAGCTCCGCGACCCGTACGTGGACGCGCTCTCGCACCTCCAGCTCCGGGCCCTGCGCGCGCTGCGGACCGAGGACCTGTCGGAGCGGGAGCGCGACCGCATGTCCACGCTCCTGCTCCTGTCGGTCAACGGGGTGGCGGCGGGGCTGCAGAACACCGGCTGACCCCGCAAGGGCGGCGGCCCGTGGCGCTCTCCGCCACGGGCCGCGCTCAGCGCACACTGCCGAAGAAGGCGATGACGTCGGAGGTCAGCGCCTCGGTGGCGGTGTGGGCGGTGTAGTGGCCGTGGGCCGGGGCGGGCAGGGTCTTCCAGGAGACGATGTTCGCGTGGTCGCGCTCGGCGAAGCGGCGGATCGACCTGAAGTCGCCCTCGGCCATGGCCAGCGCGGTCGGCGTGGTCGTGGGCTCCTTCGGCTGCTCGGCCCTGGCGTTCTCCCAGTACAGCCGCAGCGCCGAGCCGGCCGTGCCGGTGAACCAGTGGATGGCCGCGTTGAGGAGCACGAAGTCGTCGTCGAGGTCCTCGTCGAAGAGCTGGGCCAGCCAGCCCACGAGCCCGGCGGGGGAGTCGGCGATGGCGTGCGCGAGCGTCTGCGGCTGCTGTGACTGCAGCACGTTGAAGGCGCCCTTCTCCTTCCAGAACCAGTCGAGCACGGCCAGCCCGGCCTGGTCCTCCTCGCTCAGCTCCGCGAACTCGGCCGGGTCGCCCGACGGGAACGAGAACAGCTGGGTGACGTGCACGCCGACGACGCGCTCGGCGTCGATCCTGGCGACCTCGGGGGAGATCATCGAGCCGGCGTCGTTGCCGACCGCGCCGTAACGCTCGTAGCCGAGCCGCGCCATCAGCTCGGCCCACGCCCTGGCGATGCGCTGGTTGTTCCAGCCCAGCTCCCGCGTCGGCCCGGAGAACCCGTAGCCGGGCAGCGACGGGATGACCAGGTGGAAGTGGCGCGACAGCGGCTCGACGGCGTCGAGGTATTCGGCGATCGAGCCGGGCCAGCCGTGGGTGAGGATCAGCGGGAGCGCGTCGGGGTTATCGGAGCGTACGTGGATGAAGTGGATGTTCTGCCCGTCGATCTCGGTGGTGAACTGCGGGAAGGCGTTGATCCTGGCCTCCTGCGCCCGCCAGTCGAACCCGTCGCGCCAGTGGCCGATCAGGCGCTTGACCCGCTCGACGGCGACGCCCTGCTCGGCGCCGGGGATCTCGTCGGTGAAGCGGGTGAGCGCGAGGCGGGCCTGGAGGTCGTCGAGCTCGGACTGCGGGATCTCGACGCGGAAGGAGGTGATGGCGCTCATGGGGAGCCTCCGGATAGTCGTGGATCGGAACGCTTTGTTCTGATCTCAGAATAGCAGAACGGAATGCTTTATTCCACACTTTTCTCGGACGGAGATCTGTCCGGCCCGTCCTGCCTGGTAGGCGTCGTCCTGAGAGGTCAGGCCATCCGCGAAGATGGGAGGATGCCCGACTCGCGATACTCCGACCTCGACCGTCCGCCACTCTCGCAGACGTCCCTCAACCGGGCCCTGGTCCGCCCCGGCTCGCTGTGGACCGGTGTCACCGTCGTCGAGAGCACCGGCTCCACCAACGCCGACCTGGCCAGGGCCGCCAGGAGCGGCGCCCCCGCCGGGACGGTGCTGGTGGCCGAGGTCCAGGAGTCGGGCCGGGGCCGCCTGGGCCGCGCCTGGTCGGCGCCGCCCCGCTCGGGGCTGACCTTCTCCGTGCTGCTCAGGCCGCAGACGCCGATCGCCGCGCAGGGCTGGCTGTCCCTCCTGTACGGCGTCTCCGCCGCCTCGGCGATCCGCCGCCTGGCCGAGGTGGACGTGGGCCTCAAGTGGCCCAACGACCTGCTGATCGGCGAGCGCAAGCTGGCGGGCATCCTGGCCGAGCGGGCCGACGACGCCGTCGTCATCGGCATGGGGCTCAACGTGACGCTGAGGAAGGACGAGCTCCCGGTCGAGACCGCCACGTCGCTGGCCATCGAGCAGGCTTCCTGCCTCGACCGCGACCCGCTGCTGCGGGCCGTGCTGAGAGAGCTGGAGAGCCACTACCGCGACTGGACGGAGGCCGGCGGCGACGCGGACGCGTCCGGGCTGCGCCCCGCCTACCTGGCCTCCAGCGCCACGGTCGGGCGGCTGGTCCGGGTGGAGCTGCCGGGAGACCGGTCGCTGACGGGGCTCGCCGCCGGGATCGACGCCTCCGGGCATCTCCAGGTCGAGGCGGGCGGCGAGCGCCACACGCTGAGCGCCGGCGACGTGGTGCACGTCCGCCCGGCCGACCTGTAGCCCGTCCCCGCCGGTCGCAGCCGGTCGCCGCCGATCGCCGGAGGGTCGTCCGGTTGTGTCGTCGGCATAGCAGGCGGGCCGGGTTGATGGCACGATTTGGGCCATGACCATTCCCGACCACCATCTGACGCAGGGTGAGCGGCGCGTCCGATCCTTCCACCCCCACTGGAAGCGACTGATCGTCCCCTTCATCGCGCTGCTTCTCATCGCCCTCGCCTCCGGTGCGGCGCTCTACTTCATCCCCGGCGACTTCGAGTACGCCTTCTACGCCAGGATCGCCGTCGTCGTCGTCGGGCTCATCCTGCTCACGATCTGGTCGTTCGTCCCCTATCTGCGGTGGAAGAACACCGGCTACGTGCTCACCACCCACCGCTTCACGATCAGCACGGGCGTGCTCAACAAGTCGACCGACGAGATCCCGATCACCAAGGTCAACACGGTGAGCTCCGACCAGACCTTCGCCGAGCGCCTGCTGGGCTGCGGCACGCTGACCGTCGAGTCGGCCGGTGACCGGGGCGAGATCGTGCTGCGCGACATCCCGCGCATCCAGGACGTCAGGACCGACCTGTTCCGGCTTGTGGAGGACGCCTCGGACGGCGAGCTCGATGGGCGCTGACCCGTCCGGCCGCAGGTGAGCGAGGCGCGCCCCGGCCGCCCGAGCGCCGAGGAGATCGAACGCCTGCTGCTCGGCCAGGCGCCCCGCTACACGCGGGCGGAGGTGGCCGCGGCGAGCGGGGTGCCGCAGCCGCTGGCCGAGCGCATCTGGCGGGCGCTCGGCTTCGCGCAGCGGGCGGACGACGCGGTCGCGTTCACCGAGGGCGACGCCGACGCGCTGCGCCGGGTGCGCAGCATGCTCGACGGCGGCCTGCTCGACGAGCAGACGCTGATCCGGATGGCCCGCGCCCTCGGCCAGACCACGGCCAGGCTGGCGCAGTGGCAGGCCGAGATCATGATGGGCACGATGATGCCGGAGCCGTCGGTGGATGCCGAGCCGTCGGCGGATGCGGATCTGGATCGGGTGCTCGACACCGCCCAGCGGCTGATGCCCGACTTCGAGCGCGTGCTCGTCCACGTGTGGCGGGCCCAGCTGGCCGCCGCCGGCACCCGGCTGCTGGCCATCGCCGACGTCACCGACGAGCTGGCGCCGGCCAGGGTGCCGATGGCGGTGGGCTTCGCCGACCTGGTCTCGTTCACCAGACGCAGCCGCGAGCTGGACGAGAAGGCGCTGGCCGAGCTGGTCGAGGGCTTCGAGTCGCGGGCCTCCGACGTGGTGGCCACGCACGGAGCCAGGCTGGTCAAGACGCTGGGCGACGAGGTGCTGTTCACGGCGCCGACCCCGGCGCAGGCGGCGGCCGTCGCGCTCGACCTGACCGGCACGGACGAACTGCGCATCGGCCTGGCCTACGGCCCCGTCGTGCCGCTGATGGGCGACGTCTTCGGCACGACCGTCAACCTGGCGGCCAGGCTCACCGCCATCGCCAGGCCCGGCACCATCCTGGTGGACGCGGCCCTGGCCGAGGCCCTGACCGGCGAGGACGGCTGCGAACTACGCAAGATCCGGCACCGTCCGGCCAGAGGACTCGGCGTGGTCCAGCCGTATGTCTTGCGGAGATCATCCCTCTGACACAAGATGGCTGGCATGCCGTACGAAGTGCAGGGCGTGGTCGCCCGGGGCAAGGGCCAGGAAGTATCGCTCGAGACGGTGATCGTGCCCGATCCCGGTCCGGGCGAGGCGGTCGTCGATGTGCAGGCCTGCGGGGTCTGCCACACCGACCTCCACTACCGCGAGGGCGGGATCAGCGACGACTATCCGTTCCTGCTGGGCCATGAGGCGGCGGGCGTGGTCGAGGCGGTCGGCCCAGGCGTCACCGAGGTCGAGCCCGGCGACTTCGTGATCCTCAACTGGCGCGCGGTGTGCGGCCAGTGCCGGGCCTGCCTGCGCGGCCGCCCGTGGTACTGCTTCGCCACTCACAACGCCAAGCAGAAGATGACGCTCAAGGACGGCACCGAGCTGTCGCCCGCGCTCGGCATCGGCGCGTTCCTGGACAAGACGCTCGTCGCGGCCGGCCAGTGCACGAAGGTCTCGGCCGAGGCTCCGGCCCAGGTGGCGGGGTTGCTCGGCTGCGGCGTGATGGCGGGGCTCGGCGCGGCGATCAACACCGGCGGGGTGACGCGCGGCGACAGCGTGGCGGTCATCGGCTGCGGCGGCGTCGGCGACGCGGCGATCCTCGGCTCCTCGCTGGCCGGGGCGAGCCGGATCATCGCGGTCGACGTCGACGATCGCAAGCTGGAGTGGGCCAAGGAGTTCGGCGCCACCCACACGGTCAACTCGCGCGAGAGCGACCCGGTCGAGGCCATCCGCGACCTGACCGGCGGCAACGGCGCCGACGTGGTGGTCGAGGCGGTGGGCCGGCCGGAGACGTACGAGCAGGCGTTCTACGCCCGTGACCTGGCCGGGACGGTCGTGCTGGTCGGCGTGCCGACCCCGGAGATGCGCATCGACCTGCCGCTGCTCGACGTGTTCGGCCGCGGCGGCGCGCTCAAGTCCTCCTGGTACGGCGACTGCCTGCCCAGCCGCGACTTCCCCATGCTCATCGACCTGTTCCTGCAGAACCGCCTGCCGCTCGACAAGTTCGTCTCCGAGACGATCGCGCTCGACGGGGTCGAGGAGGCGTTCGCGAAGATGCACCGCGGCGAGGTGCTGCGCTCGGTGGTGGTCTTCTGATGATCGACCGGGTCATCACGAAGGGCACGTTCTCGCTGGACGGCGGCACGTGGGAGGTCGACAACAACGTCTGGCTGGTCGGCGACGCGCGTGAGGTGGTGGTCATCGACGCCGCCCACGACGCCGCGCCGATCGCCGAACGGGTGGGCGGCCGCGCGGTCAGGGCCATCGTCTGCACCCACGCCCACAACGACCACATCAACGCCGCCGCCGACCTGGCCCGGCTGACCGGGGCGCCGATCCGGCTGCACCCGGACGACCAGGTGCTGTGGGAGCAGGTGTACGGCCCCGAGGTGTCGTACGAGCCGCTGGCCGACGGCGAGAAGCTGGTGGCCGGCGGCACCGTGCTGGAGATCCTGCACACGCCGGGCCACTCGCCCGGGGCGGTCTGCGTGTCCGCGCCCGAGCTCGGGGTCCTGTTCAGCGGCGACACGCTGTTCAAGGGCGGGCCGGGGGCGACCGGGCGCTCCTACAGCTCGTTCGACACCATCGTCGACTCGATCAGGCAGCGGCTGCTGACCCTGCCGCCCGAGACGGTCGTCCACACCGGTCACGGCGACTCGACGTCCATCGGGGCCGAGGCTCCTCATCTGGAGGAATGGATCGCCAGGGGGCACTGACAGCCGGGGAAGGCGACTGTGACACAGTCAACATAGGCAAGCCTAACCATAGTGAGGTACCTTAGGCGTGCCTAACCTAACGGCACCTTCCCCTGCTCGAAAGGCTTGTCCCCGGATGTACGTGTGCGTTTGTCGTGCTGTGACCGAGAATGAGGTGCACGACTGCATCGCCGCCGGGGCGACGAGCGCGAAGCAGATTCGCGACACTACAGGTGCCGGTGGTGACTGTGCCCGTTGTGTACGGAAGATCTGTGCGATCCTGAAACGGTCGGAAGAACTGACGACCGCATAGCCGGATAGCGATGAGGAGCCCGTTTCCATGCAGGGCGACAAGCAGATCATCGAATTGCTCAACGAACAGCTGACCGCGGAGCTCACCGCGATCAACCAATATTTCCTGCACGCCAAGATGCAGGAGAACTGGGGCTACACCAAGCTGGCCGAGCACACCCGCGACGAGTCCATCGAGGAGATGCGCCACGCGGAACGCCTCACCGACCGCATCCTCTTCCTGGAGGGCCTGCCCAATTACCAGCGGCTGGGCACGCTGCACATCGGCCAGACCGTCGAGGAGCAGCTGCGGGCCGACCTCGAAGTGGAGATGTCGGTGGTCGAGCGGCTGCGGCCGGCGATCCAGCTGATGCGCGAGAAGGGTGACATCACCTCCGCGAACATCTTCGAGGACATCCTGCGGGACGAGGAGGAGCACATCGACTACCTGGAGACGGAGCTGGGGCTGATCCGCAGCCTCGGCGAGCAGCTCTACCTGGCCCGCTACGCCGAGCCCCGCTCCAGCGGCGACTGACGCCCGCACCGACCCGGCCCGGCCTTATCTCACGGCCTCATTTCACGGCGGCGGCCAGGTCGCGGACGCTGAGCTGCTCGCCGTGCCGGCGGAAGCCGAGCGCCGCGGCGACCCGGCGCGAGGCGACCGGCCGGGCCCGCCACTGCGGCAGCAGCCCGTTCGCCAGCGCGTCCGCCACCGCCGCCGAGGCCACCGCGCGGGCCAGCCCGCGCCCCCGGTGCGTGTCCGCCGTCAGGACACAGACGTGCGCCGCCATCTCCAGCCACAGCCTGTACGCCGACGCCGCGACCACCCGCGACCCGTCGCGGACCACGTACACCGGCGACCCGGCATCCTCCAGCCCCGACTCCGCCGCGTCCGCCTCGGGGACCGACGCCAGCAGCGCCTTCACGTCGCCGTGCCCGGACGGCAGACGCTCCACCTCCGCGCCGGCCGGCCGGAAGTCCGTATCGTCCAGGTAGGCGAGCTCCGCGGGGCCCGGCACCTCGCCCACCGCCAGCCGGGAGAGCCCGTCCCCCTCGCCGAGCAGGGCGAGCAGCCGCGCGCATACGCCGTCCACCAGCTCCGGGCGCGGCACCACTGCCAGGATCGCCCCGCCGAGCTCGACCAGCCCGCTCCAACCCGGCGGGCACAACGCCGACTCGCCCGAGACCACCACGCCGACGTCACCGGGGCGGGGGAAGCCGGCGGGCGCGCCGGCGAGGCGGGACCACATTTCACGCGCGCGATCGGCGGCAGGCAACGACATTTCCCCATGATCGCACCATGCCGTGACGACGACCCGCCGAGAGGGTGGATTGCGGCAATTCATCGGTGGGCATGATCACCCGATGAATTCACCCCCCGAAGCAGCGGTGCTTTAATCACGACCTACCGTATTTTGGCTACGTTTGCCCAGGTCAATGGATAGGTCAACGACGAGTCAAACCGCGCGCTGCGCCCGGGAAACGATCGCCTAAGGTCCTACGATCGCTTTATGACCTGCGTACTTCTCGCCGAGGATGACACCTCGATATCCGAGCCACTCGCGCGTGCGCTGCGCCGCGAGGGCTATCAGGTTGAGGTGAGTCCCGACGGCCCACAGGCCCTGGAAAGGGCACTGTCGGGCGGGATCGACCTCATCGTTCTCGACCTTGGCCTACCAGAGATGGACGGGCTGGAGGTCGCGCGCCGGATCCGCGCCGAAGGGCACGGCACCCCGGTGCTCATACTCACAGCCCGCGTCGACGAGGTGGACACCGTCGTCGGCCTCGACGCCGGCGCCGACGACTACGTGACCAAACCGTTCCGGCTGGCCGAACTGCTCGCCCGGGTACGGGCGCTGCTGCGCCGCGGCACGTCCGAGACCCCGGTCGTGCAGGGAGTGCGCATCGACGCGGACTCCCGGCGCGCCTGGATGGGGGAGAAGGAGCTGCACCTGACCACCAAGGAGTTCGACCTGCTCCGCGTCCTGGTCCGCGACGCGGGCAAGGTCGTCACCCGCGAGCAGATCATGCGCGAGGTGTGGGACACCAACTGGTGGGGTTCCACCAAGACCCTCGACATGCACATCTCCTGGCTACGCCGCAAGCTCGGCGACGACGCGGCCAAGCCGCGCTACATCACGACCGTCCGGGGGGTCGGCTTCCGGTTCGAGCGCGAGTAGATGCGCCGCCGACTGCTCTCCTCCACCCTGGTCGTCGCGGTCATCGCGGTCCTGCTGCTGGGGGTCCCCCTGGGCGTCGTCGTCAGCCGCCTGATCGTCGATGAGGCGGCTCAGGAGCTCGGGGCGGAAGCCAAGCGTCTCGTGGGAGAGGTGGAGTACGCCCGCGTCCAGGAGACGCCGCTCGATCCCCAGCAACTGGAGCAGAAGTACCCGGGCAGATTCATCCAGATCTGGGAACGCGGAACCCCCCTGAGGGTGACCGTCGTCGGCGACCCCCCGCCGTCCGGTCACCTGATGACCGAGGACGCCCAGACCAACACCGGGGTCTACGTACGGATCAGCCGCGACCAGGATCAGGTCGAGCAGGACGTACGGGCCAGGCTGCTGCTCATCGTGGCCCTGGCCGTCGCCGCCCTGGCGGTGGCCGTGAGCCTGGCCGTGGTGCAGTCGCGCCGGCTGACCCTGCCCCTCCAGGACCTGGCGAAGATCGCCGACCGGCTGGGCTCGGGGGACGCGCGGCCGAGCAAACACCGCTACGGCATCCCCGAACTGGACCGGGTGGCCCAGGTGCTCGACCGCAGCGCCACCCGCATCTCCGACCTGCTCACCCGCGAGAGGGAGTTCGCCACCGACGCCTCCCACCAGCTCCGTACCCCCTTGACCGGGCTCACCATGCGCCTGGAGGAGATCGTCGCCGCCTCCGACGAGCCCGAGGTCGTCCGCGAGGAGGGCGAGGCGGCGATCGTCCAGGCCGAGCGGCTGACCGCCGTGATCGACGAGCTGCTGGCCGCCGCCCGCCGCCAGCGCCACGCCCAGGCCGAACCTGTCGCCATCGACGAGGTGCTCGACCAGCAGATCACCGAGTGGGCGCCGGTCTTCCGCGACGCGGGCCGCGGGTTGCACCTCGACGGCGCCCGCGACCTGAAGGCGATGGCCACCACGGGCGGCTTCGGCCAGGTCATCGCCTCGCTGCTGGAGAACTCCCTGCGGCACGGCGGCGGTGACGTCACCGTGACCAGCAGCTGCGGCGACAACTACGTGGTGATCGAGGTGGCGGACCAGGGGCCCGGCATCTCCGACGAGATCGCCCCGAAGATCTTCGAGCGCAACGTGAGCGGTGGGGGAGGCACGGGGCTCGGGCTGACGCTGGCCCGCGCGCTGGCCGCCGCCGACGGCGGCCGGCTGGAGCTCGTACGCCGCCGTCCGGCGACGTTCGCCATCTTCCTGCGGCCGGCGGAGGACGACAACAGGAACCGGGTGGTCAGCGGCCCGGCGTGAGGGGGTGGGGTCAGCGCTCCTGCTTGACGCCGCCCTCGGGCAGCTCGACCGGGATCGGCTCGGTGGCCTCCAGGAACACCCACTTCTTGTACGACCAGTAGCGGAAGAGGGTGCCGAGCCCCACGCCGACGATGTTGGCGATGTTGAAGCTGAGGGTGTCGTGCAGGCCGAGCGTGTAGGTGGTGAAGCCGATCGTCAGCATGCCGAACAGCAGCGCGATGCCGTTCAGCAGGAAGAACAGGAAGTATTCGCGGCCCAGCCCGCTCTGCTCGCGGTGCCGGAAGGTCCAGTATCGGTTGCCCAGGTAGGCGAAGGTGGTGGAGATCGTCGTCGCCACGACCTTCGAGGTCAGGGGGCCGAGGTCGAGCACGCTGTTGCACAGGTTGAGCAGGCTCAGGTCGATGACGAACGCCACCGCCCCGATGCTGCCGAACTTGGCCAGCTCGTGCACGAGGGCCGAGAACCGCTGGTAGAGCCGTCTGACGAAATCCACGTCTCTGCTCGGTCCCTTCCCTCATCGTGCCTGTTCGCCCCAGCGTACCGGCCGGGATGTCGGGCGAGTGTCAGACCGCCGAACATACCGCGCAAAGAACATCTAGCGAAATATCGCCTTATGCGGGGCATAACGGCGGGAGGGGGAATACGCTGCGGTGCAGTTCGAGGGCACGCGAACGCTGGACGGCCGTACCTGTGATGCGGCCTGACGGCTGTGCCTGCGCGACGGCTGGGCGGCCGTGCCTGCGAGACGAGCCGGAACGGCTGCGCTTTGTCAGCGACCCGGAACGGTCGTGCACTGTGAGGCGACCCGGAACGGCGGCGTCTGTGAGGCGACCCGGAACGGCCGCCCAGCCCCGGCCCGTCGCGGATTGCTCCGGGCGGGTCGGGGAAAGCCCATCCGTCCAGGTAAGCTCACCTGGCGTGAGTTCATACAGCCCCATCGGGCCGGTCGTCGGCATCATCGGCGCGGGCCAGCTGGCCAGGATGTCGCAGCTGCCTGCCATCGCGCTCGGCGTCGAGCTGCGGGTGCTGGCCAACAATCCTGAGGAGAGCGCGGCCAGGGTCGTCGTCGACACGCGCATCGGAGACTATCGCGATCTTGGTGATCTGCGCGAGTTCGCCAGGGGCTGCGATGTGATCACGTTCGACCACGAGCACGTGCCCACCGAGCACATCAGGTCCCTGGCCGCCAACGGCTACGTCGTGCACCCGGGCGCCGACGCGCTCGTGCACGCCCAGGACAAGACGGTCATGCGCGAGCGGCTGACCGCGATCGGCGCGCCCTGCCCCGCCTGGGCGCGCGTGCGCTCCGTCGACGACGTCACGGCCTTCGCCGGCGAGCACGGCTGGCCCGTGGTGCTCAAGGCGGTGCGCGGCGGCTACGACGGGCGCGGCGTGTGGGTGTGCCGGTCCCCCGCCGACGTCGTGGAGGCGTTCGCGTCCGGGATCGAGCTCATGGCCGAGGCTTTCGTGCCCTTTGAACGGGAGCTGGCGGTGCTGGTGGCCCGCTCGCCCCACGGGCAGGGCGTGAGCTACCCGGTCGTCGAGACCGTGCAGCAGGACGGCATCTGCGTCGAGGTCATCGCTCCCGCACCCGGCCTCGATCAGGAGCAGTCGGCCCAGGCCCAGCGCATCGCCCTGACCATCGCCGACCAGCTCGGGGTGACCGGGCTGCTGGCGGTCGAGATGTTCCAGACCTCCGGCGGGCTGGTGGTCAACGAGCTGGCCATGCGCCCCCACAACAGCGGCCACTGGACCATCGAGGGCTCGACGACGTCGCAGTTCGAGCAGCACCTGCGGGCCGTGCTCGACCTGCCGCTCGGCACGCCCAAGATGACCGCCCAGTACGTCGTCATGGCCAACCTGCTCGGCGGCGACGACCCTGACGTGTTCAAGCGCTACGAGCACGTGCTGGCCCACGATCCAGGCATCAAGCTGCACTTCTACGGCAAGGAGGTGCGTCCTGGCCGCAAGATCGGCCACGTGACCGCCCTCGGCTCCAACCTGGACGAAGTACGCGCCCGGGCCCGCCACGCCGCCGTGCACCTGATGACGGGGGAGTACGTGTGAGCAGGCACGTCACCGGGTCGGCAGCAGGACACGGCGCCGCGAGGGTCGCGGGGCCGGCGAAGGAGGCATCGTGATCGGCATCGTCATGGGCAGCGACTCCGACTGGCCGGTGATGAAGGCGGCGGCCGAGGCGGTGGCCGAGTTCGGGGTGCCGTTCGAGGCCGACGTGGTGTCCGCCCACCGCATGCCCGTCGAGATGATCGACTACGGCCGGCAGGCCGCGTCCCGGGGCGTCAAGGTCATCATTGCGGGCGCGGGCGGGGCCGCCCACCTGCCCGGCATGCTGGCCTCGGTCACGCCGCTGCCGGTCATCGGGGTGCCGGTGCCGCTGAAATACCTGGACGGTATGGACTCTTTGCTGTCGATCGTCCAGATGCCGGCCGGGGTGCCGGTCGCCACCGTGGCGGTCGGCGGGGCTCGTAACGCCGGGCTGCTCGCCGTACGCATCCTGGCGGCCTCCGACGAGGGGCTGCGGGCGCGAATGGAGGAGTTCCAGGGGCGGTTGAAGGAGCAGGCGTACGCGAAGGGCGAGAAGCTGCGCGCGGAGGCCGCCGGCCTCTGAGCCCGCCGGGCGCTGAGCCCGGCACCACCGGGACGGGTCGCCCGGCGCTGAGCCCGGCACTACCGGGACGTGGCACTCGGCGCTGAGCCCGCCACTACCGGGACGTGGCACTCGGCGCTGAACCCCCTTTATTCATGGGCTCCGAGGCGGTTAGGGTGCCGGGATGGACGACCTGATCAAGGGCCATGCGGCTCGCGTACGCGCCGTGGACCCGCTCGTCGCCGGCCAGGACGAGCTCCACGGCAAGGGCGAATGGTTCGAAGTGCGCGACGCCGTCGGGCTCGCCTCGACGGACCGGCTCGACCCCGACAGCATGCAGGCCACCTGGTCCCCTCTGGTCGTCCACCGCCTCCAGGCCCGCGTTGCGGGCCCCGACCCCGAGGCCGCGCTCGGAGCCGTGCTCGACCGCTGGCTCGCCCGCCGCCGCCCCGCGGGCCCCGGGCAGGCGCTGAGCGTGTCATGGCCGAGCCGCGACACCGCTCCCGTCAAGGCGCTGGCCCTGCGCGGCTTCATGCCCGTCGCCGCCGCGGCGGCCCGCCGCATCCTGCCGCACACGCCTGCCGCTCCCGTCCCCGGCGTCACCGTACGCCGGGCGAACCAGGACGACCTGGACGTCGTGACCGGCATGTACCGGCGGCTGGTCGACTACGACGCCCAGTTCGGCTGGGTCACGGCGCGCGCGTCCACCACGGAGCGGCTGCGGGAGTCGGTGGCCAAGGAGGTGCTGCCGCTGGAGTGGTGCTGGCTCGCCGAGGTATGCGGCCAGGCGGCGGGCTGTGTCATCGTCCAGCCGCCCACCAGGACCCGCTGGATCTCGTCGTCCGTGAACGCCGCGCCCGTGGCGTACCTGGGCACCATGTACGTCGAACCGGCGGCCCGCGGCCAGGGCGTGGGCGTGGCGCTCACCGACGCGGCCCATGATCACGCGGCGGCCGAGGGCGTGACGTCCATGGTGCTGCACCACGCGCTGCCGAACCCGCTCTCGACGCCGTTCTGGGCCCGTCGCGGCTATCGTCCCCTCTTCACCCAGTGGATCCGGCACCTGGCGTAGCCACGGAAGCCGGATGGGGGTCAGGGACGGCCGAGGGCGCGATAGTGCCAGCCCGCCGACCGCCACAAATCGGAGTTGAGCGCGTTGCGCCCGTCCACGATGCGCCGGGTCGCGACCACGGCCCCCAGCTCCACCGGATCGAGCTGCACGAACTCCTGCCACTCCGTCAGCAGCAGCACCACATGCGCCCCGCGCACCGCCTCCACGGCAGATTCGCCGTAGTTGAGCTCGGGATGCGCCTTGCGAGCGTTGTCGAGGGCGATCGGGTCGTACACGGTGACCTGTCCGCCCTGATGCCCGATCGTCACGGCGACGTCGAGGGCGGGAGAGTCGCGGATGTCGTCGGAGTTCGGCTTGAACGCCGCGCCCAGCACGCCCACCGTGCACCCGTGGAAGGAGCCGCCGGCCAGCTCTCTGGCCAGGTCGACCATGCGGGCCCGGCGCCGCATGTTGATGGCGTCCACCTCGCGCAGGAACGTCAGCGCCTGGTCCGCGCCCAGCTCGCCGGCGCGGGCCATGAAGGCCCTGATGTCCTTGGGCAGGCAGCCGCCGCCGAAGCCGAGGCCGGCGTTGAGGTAGCGGCCACCGATGCGGTCGTCGTACGAGAGCGCCTCGGACAGCAGCTCGACGTCGGCGTGCGCGGCCTCGCAGACCTCGGCCATGGCGTTGATGAAGGAGATCTTGGTGGCCAGGAACGCGTTGGCGGCCGTCTTGACCAGCTCGGCCGTGGCGAAGTCGGTCACCACGACCGGCACCTCGCCCAGCGGCTCGTAGATCTCGCGCAACATCTTCTCGGCCCGCTCGCTGCGTACGCCGAGGACGATGCGGTCGGGGTGGAGCGTGTCCTGGACGGCGAAGCCCTCGCGCAGGAACTCGGGGTTCCAGGCCAGCTCGGCGTGCCCGCCCGCCGGGGCGAGCCGGGTCAGCTTGTCGGCCATCCGCTCGGCCGTGCCCACGGGAACGGTGGACTTGCCGACCACCAGGCACTCGCGATCGAGGAACGGGGCGAGGGACTCGATGGCGTTGTCCATGTATGTGACGTCTGCGGCATACTCGCCGCGTTTCTGCGGTGTGCCCACGCAGACGAAGTGCACGTCGCCGAAGGCGGCGACCTCCTCGTAGGAGGTGGTGAAGCGGAGCCGGCCCGATTCGAGGCCACGGCGAAGGACGGTTTCGAGGCCCGGTTCGTGAATGGGAAGCTCGCCCGCGTTCAGCCGGCGGATCTTGTCGGCGTCGATATCGAGGCCCAGGACGTCGAATCCGAGATCAGCCATGCACGCCGCATGCGTGATGCCCAGGTATCCGGTCCCGATCACCGTGAGGCGATATGGCACGAGGAGGCTCCTTTCGATCGCGCAGGCATGCTACCGGCTACCGGCCCTCGCTATCTGCTACGTGCCACCTGCAATTCCCCGCAAACCGTACCCGCTGGTAACAAGATGCTCGGACGTCCTAGTATTTGCAGCATGAGCTTCCCTCTCTATGCGCCCGCCGAAGAGCACGACATGCTCAGGGAGACCGTACGGGCCCTGGCCGATGAGAAGATCGCGCCGCACGCCGCCGAGATCGACGAGACCGAGGAGTTCTCCTGGGACGTCTACAAGGCGCTCGTGGCGGCGGACATGCACGCCGTACACGTCCCTGAGCAGTACGGGGGCGCCGGGGCGGACGCGCTGGCCACGGTCATCGTCATCGAGGAGGTGGCCCGCGCCTGCGCGTCGTCCTCCCTCATCCCCGCCGTGAACAAACTCGGCACGGTCCCCCTCCTGCTCTCGGCGTCGGAGGAGCTCAAGTCCCGCTACCTCGCGCCGGTGGCGCGCGGGGAGGCGATGTTCTCGTACGCGCTGTCGGAGCCGGAGGCCGGCTCGGACGCCGCCGCCATGAAGACGAGAGCGGTGGCCGACGGCGACCACTACGTCCTCAACGGCGTGAAGATGTGGATCACGAACGCGGGCGTCTCCGAGTACTACACCCTGATGGCGGTGACGGACCCGGAGGCCGGCGCGCGCGGCATCTCCGCGTTCGTGGTGGAGAAGTCCGACGAAGGCGTCTCCTTCGGCCCCAAGGAGAAGAAGCTCGGCATCAAGGGCTCACCCACCCGCCAGGTCATCCTCGACGACGTCCGCATCCCGGCCTCCCGCATGATCGGCGCCCCCGGCAGCGGCTTCAAGACCGCCCTCGCCACCCTCGACCACACCCGCATCACCATCGCCGCCCAGGCCCTCGGCATCGCCCAGGGAGCCCTCGACTTCGCGATCGGCTACGTCAAGGAACGCAAGCAGTTCGGCCGCCCGGTGGCCGACTTCCAGGGCCTCCAGTTCATGATCGCCGACATGTCCATGAAGCTCGAAGCGGCCCGCCAGCTCACGTACCACGCCGCCGCCAAGTCGGAACGCGCGATGCACGGGGAGCCCCAGAAGGACCTGACCTTCCTGTCGAGCGCGGCGAAGTGCACCGCCTCGGACGCGGCCATGGAGATCACCACGGACGCGGTGCAACTGCTCGGCGGGTACGGCTACACGAAGGACTTCCCGGTGGAACGCATGATGCGCGACGCCAAGATCACCCAGATCTACGAGGGCACCAACCAGATCCAGCGCGTGGTCATGGCCCGCCAGCTCCTCAAATAGGCCCAGGGGGAAAGCACGGTCATCGCAAAAGCGGCGCTTCGCGCACAGAAGCTCAGACTGCACCTTTGGGGGGCACGGCCCCCCAAGCCCCAACCCAAAAGCAAGGTCTTCCCTGGGGGCGCTGCGCGCACGGGGCTCAGGCTGTGTCCATCGGGGCGCGGCCCCCAAACCCCAGCTCAAACCCCGCCGCGTCAGCCGATGACCTGAACAGGTCCTTCGACCCCATCCAGCCCCGTGTCACGCACCCATATCCGCTCGTAGGCGTAGGAGGAGGGCGGGATCCAGAGGGGCATTCGGCTGGTCATCGACGCGGGCCGCACCGGCTGTCCCATAGGACCTCTTGAAGGAGATCGGCCGGGCGACGGCGATCACCCGGTTGTGACTGGTGAGCCGCTGTGACCGGGGCCGGTGAGGCCGTGTCTGGATTTTGTCGGTCAGACGAAACCCTCGGCGACAAGCCGTGCGCCGTGTTCGTCGATGACGTGTCGCTGGCCTGATCCTCCGGCGATGCGGCTCCAGCTTTCCACGGTCAGTTCGGCCCCGCTCAGCCGATAACTGAAACCGCCGTACATGCCGGGAACGGCGAACCAGCAGGCCGGGTTCTGTTGCTCGGTGAGCGGCTCCAGCTTGGGAAGGCGCAACTGATGATCGGTGATCAGATCGTTGGCCTGTCGTGAATCAGCAGGTGAAAGTGGCGTTGGATCGATCTCAGGGTCTCTGCCGGCAGTGGGTGGTAAACAACCGGCGTCAGCGGCACCAGGAGATGATGGTGTCCCAGGCGATCGGCGATGTCGACCGCCCGCTCTCCTTGAGCGGTGCGCAGCGTGCGCCAGGCGCCGTACGCGACCAGCCGGTGAGCGATGTCGGCGTCGGCGCCGTGCCAGGCGACCTGGTGAAGCGGGGCGTACCAGCTACTGCCGCCGACTCTGCCGCTGTTGATCCAGCCAGGGTGCGCTTCGAGGAGATCCAGGACCGTGGACCAGTCACCGTCACGCGCCGCGTCCGCCAGCTTGTCGCGTCCCTCGATCACCTTGTCGCTGTAAGTCGACCGCAGCGTGACGCCGTCCCATGTGGAAACCTCGTCCTGCCCCATGTGACACCATTCTGCTCGGTCGCCGGTAGTCCATCGAGTCCGCAGGTCGTCGGCCGTGCCGGTGATGATCAGGTTGGTGGGAGCGTCGAGGTCGCTGATGTGACCGGCTGGTCGGTCAAGGGTGGTGGAGGCTGCGGCGGACACGTTCCAGGTCGGCTTTGGCCGTCTTGGTCAGGGTCTGCTCAGGGCCCATGACGGCCTCGAACCGGGCGGCTACTCCTTCGTATCCGGTGAGGGCGTTGTCGGCCCGTCCCGCGGCCTCGTACGCGGCGGCCAGGCCGTGCAGTGTGATCAGCGTGTCGGGATGGTCGGCGCCGATCACCCGTTCCTGGGCGGTCGTGACCACTTCGTACAAGCGGGCGGCCTCGACGGCGCGGCCTGCTGCCGCGTGTGCCCAGGCGACCCGTCCACGTATGACGAGAGCGTCAGGACTGTCGACGCCGAAGAGCCGTTCGTGATCGGCCGCCAGTCGCTCGAACAGGTCGGCCGCCCGGTCCGGCTGTCCGGCGTCGACACACACATATGCCTGGGAGAAGCGGGCCTGCAAGAGGGTCGGGTGGCCGGGGTCGAGCAGGCGGGTCTGGTCGGTGACGACCTGGTCCAGGAGCGCCAGCGCCTCGGCGGGCCGGCCGGCCGTGGTGTGGCTGAACGCGTGCCAGGAGCGGGCCAGCAGCGTATCCGGGTGATCATCGCCCAGGACTTGGGCACGTTCGGACGCGACGTGCTGGAAGAGTTCGCGTGCCTGCGAGGCCTGATCCGCCGGGTAGGACCGCGCCAGCGTGAAGAGGGCGGTGAGCGTGTCCGGATGGTCGGCAGGCAGGAACTTCTCGCGCCCTGCGACGAGACTCTGCGCGATCGGAAAGGCTCGGATGTCGTCATTGAGATAGATGAGGTGATTGGCCGCCACCTCCCAGACGCGGAGCACGATCTCGGCAGCCGGCTGGACATGCGCGGAGTCATCGTCGCCGAACTGCTCCATGGCCTCCCACAGGGCCGTCGCGTGGCCGGCCACCGCCATGATCGTGGGCGATTTCCGCCAGGTGTCCTTGTCGGGGATCTCCTCGACGGCCGCGCGCATCCGCTGGGCGGCCGTCTCGATCAACTGCGCCAGAGTGCGGTCACGCATGGCCTGTTCGCGTACGGCACGGCGGACCAGGCGGTGGACGAACGCGGTGGTGTCGTCGCGGCTGAAGGTCACCAGCGATCGACCGGCCAGCCGGCTCAATGCCGTTTGTGCCTCCGCGCCGAGCAGGTCCAGGCCGACGCCTGAGGTCGACAGCGCCGACAGTTCGCCGAGCAGGTGCGCGGACGCCGGGTCGATCTCCCCGATCGACTGCATGATCGCCTGCGCGACTCCTCGGGGGTAGGGCTCGCCACGAGGCCGCGTCAGGAGCACCTCGACCGGGGTGGTGCGCAGCCGTACGAGATAGGACGCACAGGACAGGCGGGGAGGGCCGACCAGCGCGGCGGCGGCGATGGAGAGGGCGAGCGGCAGGCGATCCAGTTCCTGGGCGAGCGGCCGGAACTCGTCGCCCTCGTCGCCGCCCACCCGCATGCTGAGGTAGCTGACCGCCTCCTCCTCCGAGAACTGCTCCACCGTGATCAGCGTGGCGAGCCGCTCGAAAGATTGATCATTGGTGGTGATCAGTACGCGTGCTCGGCCGTGGGACGGGAGCAGCGACGCGAGCAGGTCGGGGTCCGTCGCGTTGTCGATCACGACGAGGTACGGTTCGCGGCGTTCCTGGAGCCAGGCTCTGACCTTGCGCGTCACGGTCGCCGCATCGTCGCCCTCGCCGCGGATCCGGAGTTCGGCGGCCATCCGATCCACGGATCCGTGCAGTTGCCCGGCGGTCTCCGCGTGCAGCCACGCCACGGGAACACCCTGGTCGATGCAGACGCGGGCGTAGGTGGCGGCCAGGTGCGTCTTGCCGACCCCGCGTCCGCCGGCCAGCGCGCACACCGCCGCCGCATGATGCCCGGAGAACACCTTGTCGATGCGCTTACTCAGGTCCGGACGCGGCTGGAAAGCCTTCGGCTCGCGGGGAACCTCGCCGATCACCGCGGGCGCGGAGCGTCGGTCGGCCTCCGGGGCGGGTTCCGGGCCGGTGTTCGGCTTCGCCTGCCCGGCCCAGATGGCGAGCGGGGTTCCTGGAAGGAGGACGACCAGCCCCACGACGATGCTCGTGGTGTCCAGCGCGAGCCCACGCGCCACACAGATCCACCAGGCCAGAACCCCCGCCGTGGACGGGACCACCGCCGCGATCGTGACCTTGAGCCAATGCGGCATCTCCGCCCTTCCTGCGCGCGAACGGTTTCGGTGATGAGCCGGAACGCCGTACCCGACGAGTTTGACATGCGGTGATCGGCTTGTCGCGGTCGGTTTCCCGTGCTGGGTGATCTTCACACGGTGATCCGGAGGTGCGAGCATGACGCGGCATGACCATCGATGAGTTCTGGGATTTGATCGAGCGTTCCGGGCGTGAGAGCAGCACGAGAAAAGTGCGGGTCGCGTGGCTGGTGGACGAGCTCGCTCGGCGGCCCGTCGATGAGATCGTCGATTATCACGGCCTGTGGACGAGCACGATGAACCGCGGTTGCACCGTGGATCTCTACGCGGCGTACTGGTTCGTCTTCCAACTGGGTTCGCTGGACGGCTTCGAGTACTTCGTGCGCTGGCTCGTCAGCTTGGGACGGGAGACGTTCGAGATGGTGACCGACTGCCCTGATCGGCTGGTCGAGGCGCCTCAGGTTCTGCGGATGGTGGAGCTGGAGGAGTCGTACGACGGCACGGGGGAGTCACCTCGCCCCGGATTCGAATCGCTGGGGTACGTGGCGTATTACGCCTATGAGAAGGCGACCGGAGAAGCCGCCGATGGGCTCGTCGGGGCTGTTGAGAGCAGGTTTCCGCTGGTTCCGGCTATCGGTGGCGGTCCCGAGGGGGAGGATTGGGATTTCGACGATAAGCGGGAAGTGGCTCGCAGGTTGCCGCGGATAGCGCGCTACCTGGATCAAGGCTGACGCCGCCGCGCCTTGCCCGGTCGTACTTCTAGCGGGTCGGGGTGAAGGAGGAGGCGATCAGCCAGAGGGCGCCGGCTGCGATCAACAGGGTGACGATGACGTACCTCGTGCGGGCCTGCGGGCGGCGCAGCAGGTTTCTGGCCAGGCGGGCGGTGCCGGTCCAGGAGAAAGGTGGTGGCGGGTACCAGGCGGCCGATGCGACCAGTGCGGCCGTGAGAAGCAGGCGCCAGGACGCTGAATCGGTGAGAAGCAGTTCGAAGACGTCTGTGCCGAGGCTGACGCATGACGCGATTTCGACGAGGACGAACAGGAGCAGGGCCGCCGCGGACGTCGAGCCGGCTGTGCGTCTCCAGCGTGGGGGAGCCGTGGCCGTGGTGATCGCGGCGAGGGCGACGAGGACGAGGGGCAGGCCGATCTTGTCGGCGTCGCCGAACCACGACGCGAGGCCGTCCCAGACGGACGTCTCGGTGATGTAGGCAGTGCCGCCGATGAACATGGTGTACATGGGCGGAAGGCGGTCGAACAGCGCCGGCCACGCCGCCGCGATGGCGGCGACGGCCCAGAAGATCAGCCCGTACCTCCTGTGGGGCCGGGGCGATCGGGCGGTCAGGAGCAGGGCTCCGGCGGACAGCGGGTAGCAGGTGATCAGGAGCCAAGGCGGCGTGAGGGCATGGGGCCGGCCACGATGATCGGCAGCAGGAGTACGACCCAGAAGAGGAGTTCCCCTGGCAGGTCGTCCGGCGCGTACGAACTCCATCTGTAGGGGCCCGCCAGCGAGTACGGGCCCTCGAACGCGTACAGATCTTCCAGCGGGTACGAGTTCTCCCCTGCGTGATATGGCGGCGGAGCGCAGAACCAGCCGGCTGTTTGCCGACCGATTCCGAAGGCGGTCAGGATCACCGGCCCGGATGCCGCCAGAACCGCGCCGGAGCGCAGGAGTGCCGCCGTTTTCGGGGATGGCGTGGGTAACGCGGGTTGCTGATCCTGGGTCATGCTGCCGCCTTCTCCTTGGGAAGATCAATTGGAGAAGTGTAGTGATGGTGGGCGTGTTTACTGGAGCGTGGGGGGAGGGGTCATTCGGAGTTCGGTGGCTATGGCGGTGGTGAGGTGGGTGGTTTCTTCGGACACGAGGTTGCGCAGGGTGTCCGGAGTGCGGTCGGTGAGGTGTGATCGGTCCATCGTGAATTGTGCTCTGGCGATGTTCCTGCCGCGTTCGATCCGGTGGTGGTTCTTGTCGGCGTTGACGGTGATGCCGACCTTGATCTTGCGGAGTGAGGTCTGCCGCCACCACGCGAGCCATTCCGCGGAGTGGTTGAGTTTCCGGTCGAGTTCGTGGGCGGCGGTGAGGTAGGCCGCCGGGATGGATTTCCCGGCCGATCCCCGGAAAGTCTCCCACCAGCCTTCGTCGGGAGGTGAAGGCGCTCTCAGGGGGTCGAGTTCGTCGTACCAGTCGAGGCCGGCGGACTCCCACAGGGTCGTGGCCGCCAGGTCGATGAGGAGTTCGGCTTCGCCGGCGTCCCATTCCGATTCTTCGACCGTGGAGGGATCGGTGATGACGGTGTCGTAGCGGGCCTGGCCGGCGGCGACGATCGCGTAGAGGAGGTTTTCGTGGGCGTCTCCCGACAGGGGCAGGGGCGGGTGCCCGGCGTCGGTGATGTCGGGGATGGCGGAGCCGGCCAGCGGTAGTTCGGTGAGTGCGCTTACTTTGGCGGCGAGGTGGGCGCAGAAGGACTCCACGTCTTCCGGTGAGAGTGAGGACAGTTGCTCGCCGAGGACGTCGACGCTGTCGTCGTCGATCACCCCGTCGAGTTCGTCGATCAGATCCCAGAAGGTCTCTTCGGTCATCGGCGAAGCCTTCCCTGCGGGTGCGGAGGAGAACGTGAGACGCCGGTCTCGGCGTCTCACGTTCTTGTCGGCGAGGGCCCTGCTATTTACAGCTTTTCAGCTGTCCGGGAGGGCAGTGGCCGTGCATGATGAAATACGCGGTGATCCTGCCGTGCTCCCACCAGCGTGCCTTGAGATAGCCCACTTTACGCGTGAGGATCTTGTACGTGCAGCCGCCCAGGATGCCGAAGTGGAAATTGCACGCCCTCAGCTGTTCCTGCGGTCGCACCACGCCCCGGGAGGCGAGGCTGATCCCATACTTGTAGGTCTTGCGGCCGTAGAAGATCTCGTATCCGATGTAGAGATTGCGATCGTTCCTGGCCTTGTTGGAATTGATGTCGGGACGTTGGACGGCGGTTCTGGCCTTGGTCAGGTTGACGCTGCAGCCGTGCCGCTTGCAGTAGTTGATCGCCTGTTGCGTGGTCGTGACGGTCACCACCGTGCCGACGCTGAAGATCAGCGCGGTCATCAGCTCCGCCCCGCCGATCGCCAGCAGGGGGACGGCGAAGACGAGGGCGCCCTGGCGCCGGTCCTCGGCGGAGGCGATCCCGAGGTAAGGGGTCGCGTGCGCGACGGCGGTGGTGCTGACGTTCGCGCCGGCCGCCGCCGTGGGCGGGGGTGTGGTCGTGGTGAGGAGGCCGGCGAGGGTGAGTCCCAAGCAGATCCGCAGGCCGGCCCGGCGTAACCGTGGTCGTCGCATGGTGGTCCTCTCGTACCGGGGATGAGGTCAACTCGCGGTACGAGGGGGGAGGGTTCGGGTGTTCAGGTCGGAGAGCGGGTGAGGTGCTGTCATAGCGAAGCGGTCTGGGACGTGGTGGTCGGTTGCCTACTCCTTGCCCATGAGCTGGGCCAGGCGGGTCCAGGCCGGGGACGAGGCTTCGGGCTGGGATTGCTGGGCCAGGCGGGCGACGGCCGGGTTCTGTACGGGGCGGGTCTCGGAGCGGCTGTGGTGGCGGGCGAACCAGTCGCGGGTACGGTCCGCGAGCCCCGGGAGCCGGGGGTCGTCCGGCGACCAGTCGTAGGCGGCGTCGTGTTCGAGGTAGAGGGCACGGAACTCGGGATCGGCGATGAGCTCGTGCTTCTCGGCGATCCACACGGCGGCGTCCTCGGGTGAGGCCGTCCGCATGAGGATCCAGCCGTCGCGTTCCAGCTGGATCTGGCGCTCGCTGACGCCGATGTCACGCAGGGCGTCGAGGTGGTCGGCGACCTCGGTGGAGACGTAGAGCCGGTCGCCGCCCTGGAGTTGGGCGAGCTGGTCGCGAAGGTGCTCCAGTTGCGCGATGCGGTCCTGGAGGTTCAGGTCGATCTCGGTGACGGCCGCGGTGAGGATGTCCGGGTCCGCGTCGAGGAGGTCCTTGATCCGGGCCAGTGGCACGCCCGCACGGGCCAGGGTTCTGATCTTGACGAGGTCGATGGCGTGCTTGGCGGTGTAGCGGCGGTAGCCGGAGGAGTCGCGGCCGGGCTCGGGGAGCAGGCCGCGCTCGTGATAGTGGCGGATGGCCTTGGTGGTCACCCCGGCGTAGTTCGCCAACTGGCCGATCGTGAACATGCCGGGAATCCTTCCATCAAGCGGTCTATGAGTGGGTTGAGCGGCCAAGGAGGCGGTCAGGCGGGTCGGGCCGGCCTGGCGGTTCGGGGGTCAGGTGCGGCGGGTGAGGCGACCGCCGGCGTTGCGGTAGCGCGCCCGGCCGTCGCGGATGTCGTGGAAGGAGACCAGCAGCAGCCTCAGGTAGCCGTCGAAGACTTCCATCGGATATCCGGCGGGCGCGAACAGACCCGGCCGGATCGGGACGTAACGCTGCGGCGGTGCGGAGGTCGTGCCGCCGGCGAACTCGGTGAAGATCCGCTCCTGCGACTCGTCCGCCGGTTCGTACGTCGTCCGCTCCTCCAGCTGGCCGTCCACGATGCTGACGTCGATGCGGAGCTGGTCGGAGCGGTACGTGCCCGCGTACGGAGTCAGATCGACGTCCTCGCGCACGCCGGTGATCAGCGTGGGCAGCGGGACGCCGAGGTGGTCGGTCAGCAGCCGGCACAGGAACTGGTCCTGGACCATGAGCGCTCCCGGGGTGTTGCCGAAGGCGGTGAAGACGAGGTCGTGCTCGGGCACGACGCACAGAAGGGACACGCCGCCGGGCGACGCGCCGGACATGGCGAGCACCGTCGTGTCGCCGAAGGGGTACAGGACCCAGCCCAGCCCCATCGGCGGCACGTTCGGGCTGTCCATGTCGTACGAGACCTGCCGCATCAGCGCGACCGACTCGGCCGACAGGACGCGCGTGCCCGATGGGGCGATGCCGCCCGCGAGGTGGGTGCGGCCGAAGGCGAGCAGGTCGGCGACGGTGCCGATCGGAGTGCCGCCGGCCGGTCCCCAGGTCTCGGGCAGGGTGAACATGTTCGTCGGCCGAAGCAGCCCGGTCTCGGGGTCGGGGAAGTGACCGACGGCCGTGCTGCGCAGGATGGCCTGCTCGGCCGACGTACTGGAGTCCTTCATGCCGACGGGCGCGTAGACGTCCCGTGCGAGCAGGTCGGCGAACGGCAGGCCGGTCACCACCTCCAGCAGGCGGCCCGCGACGATCATGCCGCCGTTGGAGTAGCTGAGCCGCTCGCCCGGCTCGAACAGGGTGCCGCACCCGCTCGCCAGCCCGTTCATGTACGTTTTCAGCGCGTCGCGGCCCTTGGCGTCGGGGAAGTACAGGTCCGCGTCGATGCCGTTGGTGTGCGAGAGCAGGTGCCGGACCAGGATCTTGTCCGCCGCGCCCGGCACGGCCAGGGCGAACTCGGGAAGGTAGGCGACCACCGGCGAGTCCAGGTCGATTTGCCCGCGTTCGACCTGCTGCATGACGAGTGTGGTGGTCAGGACCTTGGTGACCGAGCCGAAGAGGAAGCCGGTGTCCTCCAGCATGGGCGCGCCGGTGGCGAGGTTGGCGGTGCCGTGGGCGACGATGATCTGCTCGCCGGCGTGGTGGACGCCCGCGACGAAGCCGGGCACCTCGCCGGACTCGCAGGCGGCGGCGATCTGCTCGCGGAAGTGGGTCTCGACGGCGTGGAGCGCGTTGGTGTTCATGTGGAGCATCGTTCAGGCTTGCCCCTGGGGCAAGGTCAAGGGCTCGTTCGGGAACGGATGCCGCCGCCGTCCCCATGCGCCGCCGTCCCCATGCCGGCGCCGGGCACCCGGTACGGTGGGCTGCGTGTCCTGGACGCTCGAAACGCCCGATGGCAGGTCGCTGCGCGTCAACGCCTGGAACTGGCGGCCGACCCTGGAGTTGCTGGAGCGGGGCCGCGTGCTGGACGAGGAGACGCTGATGGCGCTCGGCTACAACGGCCGGGTGGAGCTGAGCGGCGCGGAAGCCCGTCAGATCGCCGTCTTCCTCGACGGTTACCTGCCGGGCGTGCCCGGTGAGGGGCGGGTGCTGCTCGACGGGACGGTCACCACGGAACCCGACACCTTCGAGTTCCACCGCGAGGAGCTCGACCGCAACTACTCGGCGACGACCGAATGGCTGACCGGTTTCCGCGATTTCTGCCGGGACGCGCCGCAGGGCTTCACCTGCTCCTGACCGGCCCTCGGGCGATTTCGCCAAATATGGCGATATACCCGAAATTAAGGCTCTTGTTGGCTTTTATTGGCCTCGGTATCATTAATTCATTGCGCCCAGGTGAAATCAGGATCGCCTGGGACTTTTCATTCGGAGGTATCCCGTGGCCGCGAAGAGCTGGGCAGCGAAGGTCCTCGTCGCCGCGGCGGTCGTGGCGGCCGGCGTCGTGGCCGGCGGGGCACTGGCGAGCCCCGCCTCCGCCGACACCGCGACGTCCGGCGGAGCCCCGGTCTCCACCAACGGTTTCACCTGGTCGGACTGACGCTCGCCGGGTTCGTCGTTATGCGGTGAAGCGGCCGGCGTGTTCGGTGGCCCACTGGGTGAACGTGCGCGCCGGCCGACCGGTCACCCGTTCGACGGTGTCGACGACGGTCTTGGACTCCATGCTCGCGGCGGCGTGCCAGCCGATCACATACTCGGCGTCCGCCCGCGACACGCCGGTGGCCACCAGCCGGTTCACCGCCCGCTCGGGCGTGATGGGGACGAAGGCGAGGTCGCGGCCGATCGCCCGGCCCAGGATCGCGACCCGTTCGCTCGTGCTCAGCGCCTCGGGGCCGGTGAGGTTGTAGGCGCGGCCCGCGTGGCCGTCGTCGAGCAGCGCGACGGCCGCCACCGCGCCGATGTCGGCCTCGTGGACGAGCGCGCCGGGGTGGTCGTACGGCTCGCGGACGACCCCTTCGGCGCGGATCGAGGGGGCCCAGGTCAGGGCGTTGGACATGAACTCCTGCGGTTCGAGGCGGGTCCACTCCACCCCCGACTCGGCCACGGCCTGCTCGGCGGAACCCACGTAACCGCCCCACACCACGGTGATCCGGCGCACGCCGGCGTCGACCGCCCGCCGTACCAGCTCGGGCGCGGCCTCGGCGAGTCCCGCCGTCACCGTGACGTGCAACCGGCTGACGCCGTCGAGGGCGGGGCCCAGCTCCTGCGGCGCGGTGTGCGTGCCTTCGACCACCTCCACCTCGTCGGGGAAGCGCGCCTTGGCCGGGTCGCGGGTCAGGGCTCGTACGTGCTCTCCCCGGCGGACCAGCTCCGCCACCACGTGCCTGCCCGTGTTCCCCGTCGCGCCGGTCACCAATGTCGTCATCGTCCTGTTCCTTTCGTCTCCTGCGACGCTAGGAACTCAACCGAACTTGAGGTCAAGCCCGGGAGGACAATCAGGGGCATGGCCGAAGAATCCGCTGTCAGTGCGCTGCACCATGTCGAGATCTGGGTGCCCGACCTGCGGCGGGCCGTCACCGCCTGGCGGTGGCTGCTGGAGGAGCTCGGTTATGAGCCGTACCAGGAGTGGGAGGACGGCCGGAGCTGGCGGCTCGGGGCGACGTACCTGGTGTTCGAGCAGTCGCCCGCGCTCAGCGCCGGGCGGCACGACCGCCTCCGCCCTGGGCTGAACCACCTGGCCTTCCACGCCGGCGACCGCGCGCGGGTGGACGAGCTGGCGGAGCGGGCGACCGCGTACGGCTGGACGTTGATGTTCCCCGACCGCCACCCGTACGCCGGTGGCGAGGCGCACTATGCCGCCTACCTGGAGAACGCGGACGGCTTCGAGGTGGAGCTGGTCGCCGGAGCGGTCACGACGACGTGAGGTGAGCGTGGGCGGCCACGACGAGGAGCGCCGGGCCAGGGGCGGAAAAAGCACGCGCTTGCTTGACGGCCGAGCGCCATAATGAGGCGATTATGCAGCCTGAATTCCTCTCCCCGGACGAACTGCTCAACGAGGTGGAACCCCTGTCCCACGGACAGCGGTCCCGCCGCCTGGCCGAACGTGGCAGGGAGCTGGCTGGCCGGCCGGACGAGCTCCAGGCCCTGCTCACGGCCCTGTCGGAACGGAGCCCGTACGAGCGGCTGCTCGCGGCGCGGCTGGCCGTCATGGCCGGGCACCTTCCGCACCTCGTCCGCGCCACCGCTGACCCGGATCCTGACATATCCCAGTACGCGATCGGCCACGCCATCAGGCTGGGCATCCCCGATGACGCCGTCATGGAGATCGTCCGCGACGCCCCCGCCGCCCATCGCGCGGTCGTGTACCGGGCCGTCCGGCGTGAGCGCAGGAGCGATCTGGTCGAGCGCCTGGTCGACGAGGCACGCGGGCGCTGGGGCGACCGCGAGGCCGCGGGGCTGCTGGCCGCCTGTTCCGCCGAGGCGGTCGCGGCCCGGCTCGGCGACCTGGCGTACGCGGTGCCCAACTGGGGCGCCCTGGCCAGGCGGCATCCCCACACGGTGCTCGACCACGCCGAGTCGACGCTGGCCGAGCTGCCGCGCCCCCTGCGCGAGACCTGGTGGACGGCGACGGCCTCGGGCATCGAGGTGGCCGCCACGCACGCCCCCGAGCGGGTGATCGCGCTGCTGGAGCGCTACCCGACCAACCGGAGCTGGCACTGCGCGGGCCGGCTGCTGGACGCCGACCCGGTGCGTACGCTGGCCCTCTACCTGGCCCCCGGCCACCGCCACCAGCTCACCCGGCTGCTGCAGCGCAAGTCCGTCCGCCGGCGGCTGGCCCTGCTTCCCGACGCCCGGCTGGCCGAGCTGGGGCGGGCGCTGCGCGACGAGGAGCCGTCGCTGATCAACCTGCTGCGCTCGGTGGCGCCCGCGCGCAGGGACGCGCTGTTCACCGAGGTGATGGCGGGGGTCGACCAGTCCCAGGCGATCTACTCCCCGTACCTGCTGGACGTCCTGCCGCTGCGCCGCCGGGTCGCGGAGGCGCGCCGCATGCTGGGGCTGCGTTCCGTCGCCGACGATCCGCGGCAGACCCGGCAGATCACCGCCTTCCTCCCGTACGACGAGGCCGAGTCCGTGCTGCGGGCCGCCACCCGCCGCTCCGACGCGCTCGACCGCGCCGACGGCTACCGGAACCTGATCGCCTGCGCGGGGCGCGCCCGCGATCCCGAGGTCGTCACCCGGATGCTGGACGCGCTCCGGCGGCTGCGCAACGAGCAGGACCCGGTACGCCAGGCCGCCGTCGAGGCGCTGACCGGTGTTCCGCCGCGGTTGTGGACGGCCGGGCACGTGCCCGTGCTGGACCGGTTCGTCGAGGACGCGGTCAACGCCCGCGACTGCTCCTACCAGACGCGGAGCAACCTCTCCCGCCTGGCGGCCGCGATCTTCGAGGAGGGCGCGCGGCAGGATGAGGCCGCCATGCTGGAGTACGGGCTGCGGGTACTCGAACGGCTGGCCGGCTCCGTGGGCATCGTCTCCGTGCACCGGCTGTCGCGGGTGCTGCGGCGGGGCCAGGAGGGCGAGCTGGTACGCCGGCTCGCCCCCTACCTGGAGGCGGAGGCCCGCCACGACCGGCACCAGCTGGCCTTCCTGCTCGCCTCGGCGCTCGGCCGGCGCGGCCACGACCTGCCCGAGCTGCAGCGGGCGCTGGAACGCGCGCTGACGGCCACCAGTGAGTCCGACGCGATCCGGGCCGTCGACCTCTGGCTGGAGCCGCCGCGCACCAGGGGCGAGCGGGTCGAGGGGCTGCTGGCGGCCGATCCGTCCGTGGTGGCGCTGGGCTCCGTGTTCGACGAGCTGACGGCGCGGCGTACGGACCTGCTGAGGCATGTCCTGAGTCGGCGGGCCCGCCAGGGGCGCTTCGCCCAGAGCGGGGTGCGGCGGGTCCGGTACGTTGCGCGGCAGTACGTCCGGCGGTGGACGGCGCGGCAGCGCGAGGCGTACACGGAGCTGCTGGAACGCGTCGTGTGGAACACGTCGCTGCCGCTGCACGAGCGGGCCCAGGCGGTGCGGATGATGGGCGCGATCCCGGCGATGGAGGCCGGGCGGCTGCGCAACCTGGAGGCGGAGCCGCTGTTGCGGCAGGCGAGGCTGGCGGCGCTGCCCTGGACGGCTCGCCCGCAGGAGGTGCTGGCCGAGCTGCTGGAGTACGCGGGCTCGGACGACGCCCACGTGGCCGTCTCGGCGGCGGCGCGGGCGGCCCGGTTCGTCCGCCCGGCCGAGCTGCCGGCGGCGTTGGAGCCGGTCCTGGCCGAGGGCAAGGTCACCGCGCGCAAGGAGGCGGTCCGGCTGCTGGCCCGGCACCACGCGCCCGGCGCGATGGCGCGGCTGCGCAGCCTGTGGGAGGCCGAGGGGCAGCACAAGGACGTGCGGGTGGCGATCGTCTCGGCGGCTCTCGGCCTGCTCGACGAACCGGGCGCCTGGGACCTCCTCAGGGAGGCGGTCGCCATGGCACGGAGCGTGGCGGGTGGCGCGGTGGCGGATCTGGTGGCTCCTGTGCTGGATGCGCGGCCGTTGGACGTGCCGGGGCGGTGGCGGGCGGCGTTCGGGGAGCTGGTCATCGCCGCCACGCTGGCGGAGGAGCGGACGGTACGGCTGCCCGCCGTCGCGGCGCTGCCCCGCTGGGTCGCGTACGCGCCCGAGGCCATGGAGCGGCTGGCCGGGATCGCCCGCGATCTCGACGACACGGCGAGCTGGCAGGCCGCCGTAGGCGGGCTGGTCACGGGCGCGTGCTCGGGCTACGAGCCGGAGGTGCTGCGGCGGACCGTACGCGCGCTCGCCGCCGCGCCCGCCGAACCCGACGCGGGAGCCGACCGCGACCGCCCGGCCGCCCAGCGGCTGGGGGACCTTGTCGCGGAGCTGCGCTGGTGGCACCGGGCCCAGAGGGAGCCGATCGTGACCGGGCTGCCCGATGACCTCCCGCCCGACCTCGCCGCCGAACTCCTGGCCGGCACCGTCGACTGGGACGACCCGCGACCGGCGCTGGAACGGCTGGTGGCGACGGTCCCTGGCGTGCTGTCCGCGGTCGAGAACGGCCACTACCTGGCCGAGTCGACCGGCGACGTGCCCTTGGAGCAGGTGCTGCCGCAGGCGGAGTGGCTGGCTGGGCAGGGGGAGAAGGGCGCACTGCTGGCCATGGCGCTGGCCGCGTCCTGCGGTCCCCGATCGGGCTGGGCGGCGCCCTGGCGAGAGCTGGTGCGGCGAGTACGCGCGTCCGACCACCCGGAGGCCGCTCACCAGGCCCTGCGCGTCACGACGGCCGACGAGTGAGCACCGCGCCTGAGCCCCATACAGCGCCCATGCCTGAGCGCCGTATAACGGCTCATGTCACGGCTCAGGCCCGCTGACGGCTCGGGTCGGCGTGTGAGGGCCCGGTCAGAGGTCGGTGTGGGCGTAGTCGCACTCGTCGAACTGCGGCGTCCGCACCACCGTCGAGTCCGTCTCCGTGCCGCCGCCCACCTGCTCGGCCTGGGCGGCCGGTGCGGAGGTCAGGACGAAGGTGGCCAGGATGACGGCGGCGGACGCGGCCACGCGGCGGACGGGGCCGCTCTGGTGAGCCTTCATGGGTCCTCCATGAGGAACGCTCGACTGGCCCCCATCGTGGGTCCTGATGCGGCGGATGTCCAGGCCGAGCCCTGTTTTGCACAGTCTGGTGCGGTTTGGGCGGCGTGAGGCGGGCCTGCGAGGTGTTGGCGAGGGCTGTTAGGGTCGGTCCTCATCACTGACCGAGTCAAGAATTCGTCATGGGAGGGTCATGAGGACCTCTAAAAAGATCGCGATCATCACCTCCGTGCTCGCCGGAGCGGCGGCGACCGCAGGGACGGCGGCGCCGGCCGCCGTCGCCGAGAGCGGGCCGGCCTGGGCCGCCTACCACGGGCTCAGCGCCAGTCAGAGCGTGAGCCGGGTGACCCGGCTCAAGAACCAGGACTATCGGCCGATCACGGTGAACGTTTCGGACGGGGAGCGGTACGCCGCCGTCTGGATCAAGGGCGGCGCGTCCAACGACTGGGGCATCTGGCAGGGCATGTCGGCCAGCGGGTTCCAGAAGCGGTTCGACGCCGCCGTGAAGGAGGGCGCGCAGCCGACCTCCGTCTCCGCCACCGGCCCGGCCGACTCGCCCGTGTTCACCGCCGTCTTCGAGCGCAAGAGCGGCGCGTTCGTGGCCAAGTCCGGGCTCACGCCCGCCCAGTTCGGCGCCGCCAACAAGCAGGCCGCCGCCAAGGGGCTCGCGCTGAGCTCGGTGGACGCGTACGGCACCCCCGGTGACATCCGCTACGTCGGCGTCTGGAGCGCGAGCTCCGGCGCCTGGTACTACACGTACGGCAAGAGCAGGCAGCAGCACCAGGCCGAGTACTACGCCAAGAGGCAGAAGGGCTTCCGGCCGGTCAAGGTCTCCGTGGCGCCCGACGGTACCTACAGCGCGGTGTGGCGCAAGGACGGGGTGAAGTCCTGGGCCCACTACGTGGACATGAACGCCGCCGGCTACCAGAAGCGCGTCGACGACTTGAAGGCCAAGGGTCTTCACCCCGTGCAGGTCAACGCCGAGAACGGCAAGTACGCCGCCATCTGGCAATAGCACGCCGTATGGCGTACCTCCTGCAGTGTCACGCCATATGACGTATCTCCGGCGGTAACGGGCCGGAGGATGTGTACGGAGCTCCGGTGGTAGCGGGCCGGAGAGCGTACGGGTGCGATGCGCGCCGCTGTCGCCGCCGGGCGCCGCACCCCGCACGAGAGCCGTCCCCGCGCCTCGTCCCCCGGATCGCGGCCTGAGAGCCGCCGGGTCAGTTCCGCAGGATCCGGACGTCGGCCGACGTGCTGCGCGCCACGATCGTGCTGTCGCTCTTGCCGTCGTGCTCGACCTCGGAACGTTCGCTGCCCTCCTTGCTGGCCGCCGTGACCGCGTAGGCCCCCGAGGGCACTCTCGCCGTCACCCTCCCGTCCGTGGACTGCAGGTCGAGCGTGGTGGGCCGGGCGGTGAACGCCACGTCGATGGCTCCGTCGAAGGTACGTACCCGTACATGTGCCGACTTGAGGCCCTCGGCCGTGATCGGGCCCTCGCTGCGCAGCCGCAGCCGGCCGGAGGCGCCCGTCACCTGGATGCGGTCCCCGCTGACCGCGTCCACGTCCTGGGTGAGGTCGTTGAGGATGACGCCGTCCCCGGCATCGACCGACAGCTTCACGCCGGGCGGGACCTTGACGTGGTAGCGGGCGCCGCAGTCGCCGAAGACCAGGTTGCAGTCCGCGCTGAGGCGCAGGTCGCCGTCGCGCAGGGACCAGGCGGGGCCGTCCGTGGCCGCCTTGCCGCGCAGCCAGCGCTCCACCTGTACGGTGCCGCTCGTGCCAGGGAGCACGCGCACCCCGCCGAGGGAAGCGTTGATCTTCAGGTCGGTTCCGGTGAACGGGAACGACCGGGTGGCGTGGACCTCGTCCGCTTCGAGTTCCACGCCACAAGCGCCGGTCGTCGCGACGAGTAACGCCGCGCATGCCGCAAATGCCGCGATCTGCCTCATGGTCACGATCGTGGCCGAGCGCCACTCCCGCCCCCATCGGCCATCCGGCCGAACCGCCCCCGGCTCCCTCATCCGTTCGGCCGGTCCGAGAACCGTTCGGCCGGTCCGAGATCCGTTCGGCTGGGGCCTCAGTCGCTTACAGGGCCGCCAGCAGGGTTCGCACCTGGCCGAGTGGGTCGGCGCCGACCGGGCGGAGCACCACCGTGTCCGCCCCCGCCGCCCACAGGCTCTTGACCCACTCCGCGGCCTCCTCGGCCGCCCCGGACGCCATCGCCACGTCCTCGGGCGCCACCCCCAGGAACTCCGCCTGCCCGTTCAGCAGCGACTGCGCGGCCTCGTCCAGTTCGGCGGTCCCGCGCAGGTAGGCGAAGACGACCAGTTCGTGCTCCTCGGTCGCGCCGATCCGTTCGACGACCCCGGGCAACTGGTCGGGGCCGACGCCCTCGGGCAGGATCGTGCCCTGGGCAACCCGGCCGGACAGCGCCAGCGAGCGCGGCCCCTTGACCCCGGCCAGCACGGGCGGCGGCACGGCGGGCTTGTGCACCAGCGTGACGCCGTCCAGATGGACCGACTTCCCGTCGAGGGTCACGCTCTCGCCGCGCAGCAACGCGCGTACGGACGTGATCGTCTCCTCCAGGAGGGCCAGCGGCGACGGGACGGCGGCGCCCACCTGCTCCATCCAGGCGCCCACGCCGTGTCCGATGCCGGCGGCCAGCCGGCCGGGGTGGAGGCGGGCCAGGTTGGCCAGCTCCATCGCCAGCAGCATGGGGTTGCGCAGCGGCGCGGGGGTGATGCCGATGCCCACCCGCAGCCGGGAGGTGACGGCGAGCGCCGTCGCGGCGGACGAGACGCCGCCGGTCCAGCCCAGGTCCTCGACCACCCAGAGATCGTCCACGGACGTCTCGTCGAGCGTCTTGGCGAACGGGACGAGCTGCTCGGGCGGCAGGTCGCGGTCGAACATGACTCCGAGTCTCACGGTGCCCTCCAGTAATAGCGGTAGAGACGGCCGGTCTCCGAGTATCCGGCACGCAGGAAGGCGTTGGCGGTCGGGACGTTCGCGACATCGGTGGCCGCGACGATGCGCCGCAGGCCGGCCTCGGCGAGGGTACGGGTGCCGTGGGCGAGCAGGTCGTTCACGTAGCCGTGGCCGCGGTGCTCGGGCAGCACGCCGATGTAGGCGATCGAGTGGTCGTCGGGGGCCACCAGGCCGACGGGGGCGTCACCCAGGTGGCCGATGACGAACCAGCCGGGC
Source organism: Nonomuraea sp. NPDC048882 (assembly GCF_040649755.1). NCBI lineage: Bacteria > Bacillati > Actinomycetota > Actinomycetes > Streptosporangiales > Streptosporangiaceae > Nonomuraea > Nonomuraea sp. NPDC048882. Next base: position 351,680 of record NZ_JBEZGB010000006.1, on the reverse strand, counting down.
TTGGCCTTGCGGTTCATCAGGTCGTCGTACATCCATCGGGCCTCCTTCTCCGCGCCCGACGTGGCCACCTCGACCCGGGTGTCGTGGTCGAGCGAGCCCTCGGAGACGCGTACGAGGATGTCGATCACCTCGTCGGGGTCCATGCGGCGCGCGGGCCGGTAGGTCAGCCGCCCCGGATCGCCGGGGACGTCGCTGCCCGCCACCCACTCCAGCAGCAGCCGCTCCACCTCCATGGTGAATCCGGCCTCCATGAGTGCTTCGTGCTCGACGGCGCGATCGACGACAGGGGTGAGCCCGGGCTTGAGCGGGATGTCATGAATGATCTTGGTCAGCCCCATCGCGTCCAGACTGCGGCGCAGCAGGCCGGCGGCGGCGAGAGGGTCGGGTCCCGGGTCGAACTGCCAGACGATCGCCGGCTCCGAGCCGGGGAAGGGCGCCCAGTAGGCCAGGCGCGCCCGCCCTTCCGCGAAGCACCACTCAGGCCGGGTCCTGCCCTCGTCATGGGCGGCCCTGAGCTGGGAGCGCGCGGGCTCGGGGAACTCGTCGAACAACGTGGAAGCCTCCGCACGTGAGAGGGCTCTCCCGCGACGCCTGATACGTCGGGAGGAGATGCGCCCGCGATGACATGACCATCATGTTCTCGCACACGTCCACGCGATCAAGCGGAGATCACGTTCTCACGAGCCTCCACCGCAAAGCCGGGCGGAGCCGGTCCCGGACCGGATTCGGGGAGGGCATTCGGGGAGGGCGTTCAGGCGGCGGTGCCCAGCGCCGTACGGGCCTCGTCGAGGGATCCGCTGGTCGCGAAATGCCGGTCGAGGTTCGTGATCGTCAGCAGATGCCGGATCATCCCCGGCCCGACCACCAGCACCATCCGCCCCCGCAGGCGCTGGACCTGGTTGAGCGTCGCCACGAGCACCCCCAGGCCCACCGAGTCGCAGAACGGCACCTCGGTGAGGTCCACGATCAGGTTGAGGGGAGCAGGAGCGCCGAGCGCCTGTTCCAGCTCGGCCCGGAGCCGGGGCGCGCCCGCGACGTCCAGGTCGCCCACGACACGGACCACCGTGAAGGGGCCCTCCCGCCAACACCTGACCACCATTGGCCTCACCTGCCCTGAGCCCAGAAAGATATGCCTATTTCTTACATATGTTGTCCATTGCCGTTTTGGTGGTTGGTGTAACGCCGGGCTTCGCGGATGGCGTGGCATTCGCCTTCGGTTGCTTGATCTTGAGCTGGTCGCTGCCCAGGATGACCTCGATGCCCTCGGTGCCGGTCTTGCGGATCTCCGCCCCGGGAATGGCGGCCGCCACGACCTTCGCCGCCGCCTCCTGACCCTCGCCGTGGCGGACGATGGTCTTCTTGTAGTCCTTCTTGGTGGTGTTGCCAGGATCGCCGGGCACCTTGAACCCGTACGCGACCAGCGCCGTCTTGGCGCGCGCCGCCAGGCCGGTGATGAGCGTGCCGTTCTTGACCTTGAGCGAGATCTCCCCGGGCGGGATCGCGGACGGCTTGGCCGACGGCGTCGGGGCGGCGCTCGGCGTGGGCTTGGCCGGGTCGCGGTCGGCGTCGATCGCGGCGAACATCTCGCGGGCCGCCTGCTTGTCCCACAGCACCGCCGACTCGCCGGTGGGCGTCTTGAAGTCGACGTCGGACAGCGGCACCTCGGCGAACGTCACGTCGTCGAGCGCGACGTCGCGCATCTGCGTGGCAAGACCGATCAGCCCGTCGTCGGGGTCGACCTTGACCGTGCTGAGCGTCGAGTTGACGAACGAGGCCAGCTTGGCCGGATTGGCCAGCGTGTCGGCGCTGAGCGCCCGGTTGAGCAGCGCCGAGATGACCTGCTGCTGCCGGTCGATGCGGTCGAGGTCGGAGCGGGCGGTGGCGCGGGTGCGGGCGTAGCCGAGCGCCTGCACGCCGTCGAGCTGGTGGGTGCCGGCCGGCAGGTTGAGCGCGATCTTGGTGTCGTTGATCGGCACGGGCGTGCAGACGGTGACCCCGCCGAGTGAGTCGACCACGTCGATGAAGCCCAGGATGTTGACCTCGATGTAGCGGTTGATCTGCAGCCCGGTGACCGCCTCGACGGTCTGCTTGGCCAGCTTGGGTCCGCCGAACTGGTACGCCGAGTTGATCTTGTGGTCGCCCTTGCCCGGAACCGTGGTCCAGGTGTCGCGCGGCAGGCTGACCACGGTCACCTTCCTGTGGTCCTCCGACAGGTGGATGACCATCATGGTGTCGGTGCGCTGGCCGGCCTCGCGGCCGAGCTTGAGCCGGTTCTGCTGCTGGCGGGTGAGGTCGTCGCGCTTGTCGACGCCGACCATCAGGATGTTCTCGGCGCCCGAGGACGAGGGCGCGGTCACCCCGGCGTCCACCGTGCCGATCTGGCGCGGGGTCGCCCACACCACACCCGTGGTGACCAGCACGCCCGTGGACAGCAGACCGGCCAGCACGACGTTGCGGCGGCGGGCCCTGGCGCTCCTGCGCGGCCTCCGGGTGCGGACGGGTGTCAGCTTGACGCCTCCGTAGGCGTCGCCGCCCACGAGCACACCGCCGTCCTCCTCGCCCGGGTCGCGCATGCCGTCCCCCTTTTGTCACCCCGGTGGATCGGGGCCTTCGATTGCCCTCCTCCCCTGGTCGTACAGTAGCGTGAGCCCCGCCATGAAGCAGTTCCCCGACTCGCCGCACGCGCCCGCGGAGACGCGCGGCTGGCCCCCCATCTCCGTCATCATGCCGGTCCTCAACGAGGAGCGGCACCTCCGCGAGGCCGTCGATCAGGTCCTCGCCCAGCAATACCCAGGCGAGATCGAGGTCGTCCTCGCCGTGGGTCCGTCCCAGGACCGCACCCGGGAGGTCGCCGACGCCATCGCGGCGGCCGACAGACGGGTGACGGTGGTGCCCAACCCGACGGGCCGCACCCCCAACGCGCTCAACGCGGCCATCGCCGCCTCGCGTAACGACATCGTCGCCAGGGTCGACGGGCACGCCATGCTGCCCTCCGACTACCTGCGCGTCGCCGTCGAGACGCTGGCGGAGACCGGCGCCGACAACGTCGGCGGCGTCATGGCGGCCGAGGGGATCACCCCCTTCGAGCAGGCCGTCGCCTGCGCCATGACGTCCAAGATCGGCGTGGGCGCCGCCGCCTTCCACGTGGGCGGCACGGCGGGCCCCGCCGACACCGTCTACCTCGGCGTCTTCCGCCGCTCCGCCCTCGCCAGGGTCGGCGGCTACGACGAGCACTTCCAGCGGGCCCAGGACTGGGAGATGAACCACCGCATCCGCCAGACCGGCGGCCTGGTGTGGTTCCAGCCGCGCATGCGGGTCTCCTACCGGCCGAGGCCCGACACGAAGGCGCTGGCCAAGCAGTACTTCCACTACGGCCGCTGGCGCCGCGTGGTCTCGCGCACGCACGAGGGCACGATCAACCTGCGCTACCTGGCGCCGCCCGCAGCGGTGCTGGCGATGCTGCTCGGGTTGCTCGTCTCGCCGTTCTTCCCGCTCGCGCTGATCGTCCCCGGCGGCTACGCGCTGGCCATCGTGGCCGGCTCGGCGGTGACCGGCAGCGGGCTGTCAGGGGCGGCGAAGCTGCGGCTGCCGCTCGTGTACGCGACCATGCACTGCTCCTGGGGCTGGGGCTTCCTGACCAGCCCGAGAAGGCTGGCCCGCCCGCCGGGGCAGCCGGTCGGGAGGGAGCAGCCGGCGCCGCGCTTCGGCGAGTAGCCACTCAGCCGAGTCATGAGCCGGCGAAGACCCGCTCGACGGCGGCGTTGAAGCGGGTCAGCGCGTCCGGATACTCCGGGCCGAAGAGCCGGCTCCTGAGCTTGACCCTGGCCCCGGCCAGGGTGTCATCCCCGTCCAAGAACTCGGCGAGGTTCGACAGGTCCTCGCCGAGCAACACCCCCGCCTCGGCGCTGGGGTAACGCTCGTGGAAGGCGCTCTCGGGCAGCCCGGCCACGTTCGTCACCGCGTACGGCTTCTCGCTGGCCAGGAAGTCGGCCACCACGCTGGAGATGTCGCTGATCAGCAGGTCGCACTCGTTGAAGCAGTCGTAGAGGTGCGGCTCGGGCCCGTCCACGATCAGATGCCTGATCCGCTGCTCCTCCTCCCCGCTCCCGTGCGAGGGATGCCGGGCCTTCGACTTGGCCAGCTCGGCCGCCTCGATCATGGCCACGATCTTCCTGTGCGCCCGGGTGGCGCTCTTGTCGCGGTGGCCGGTCAGCGGGTGGGGCTTGTAGATCACGCGCAGCGGCGACCGGTGGTCGAGCAGCGCCCGCACGATGCGCGGGCCCATGGTGATCAGCGAGGTGTGGAACAGGTCGTCGTTCCAGCCCTCCCAGGTGGGGGCGTAGAGCACGGTTCGGTACGGCAGCCCGGGCCCCTCCGTCGAGATGCCCTCAAGCTGCGGCCTGCCGACCTCGTGGATGTTCTCGTCCCTGACGCCCACCTTGGCCTTGCGGTAGCGGTCGCGGCCCGCGGGCCCGGCCACCCACACCTCGTCGTACACCCGTGAGAACGGGTTGAACGAGGCCTCCTTGTCGCTGTCGCCGTGGTTGAGGAACGCGCTGCGCAGGGTGGGGATGCGCAGCATGTGCACATTTCTGCCGACGTTGGCGACGTACAGGCAGAGCCGGGCCCCGGCCAGCGCGCGGAAGCTCATCAGGTCGGCCGACGACGGGATGCACACCATCGGCAGGCTGGTGCCTTCGAGATGCGCGGCCATGCCGCGCTCGCGCAGCACGACGATGGCCCGCCGGTCGAGCCGCTCCAGCGTGGGCAGCCACATCCTGGCCTGGTAGGCGGCGGCGGTGGCGCCGGAGAAGTACAGGATGATCTCGGGGGCGTACCGCTCGACCTGCTCGCCGACCACCCGCAGCACGTTGGCGCGGTCGGTGAGGGGCAGGGCGCGGCGCACGTACGGGATGAGCGCGAGCGCCGCCACGAGACCGGCCACGAGCGCCACCCCGGCCCCCAGGGTGGCGAGCACGGCCCCGTGGACCGCGCCCAGCACCGGAAGAGCGTCCAGGTAGAGGAACGGCACGCTGCGCGCGTCACGCAGCCGCCTGGGCGGCATCTTGGGGATGCGCAGCGCGGAGACGTCGATGTTGCGGGTGGTCACCGGCATGCGGCTGAGCATCTGCCGCAACCGCATCGCCAGGCCCGTGTGCAGGGCCCGTACGGCGTGCAGGGCGAGCACGCCGGCCGCGAGCGCCACGAACCACGGCGAGTCGGCCCCCGCCGTCCGCGCCACCAGCAGCAGCGCCAGCGTCTCGCGCACCGCGAAGCGCAGCGTGATCCCGAGGTGCACCTTGCCGAGCAGGTCGGGCAGCGGGCGGGCGGCGCGCGGTGCGACGCACTCGACGGCGTACGAGGCCACGGCCACCGCGCCGAACAGCAGCGGAGCCGGCCACAGAGCCGTCACCAGGAGCGCGGGGTAGCAGCCGAGCAGGGCCGCGATCACGATGAGTCTCCTCATGTGATCGCACGGTAACAATGCTCAGGTCAAGCGCCGTCCACGCGCACGTCTATGACTTGCCCTGATAGGTCGGAGATGAGGATGTCCAGCGAGGTCTGCGAGCCGAGGAGGGGAGAGGCGCCGGTATTGACGCAGTTGACCCTGATGCCGACCCTGATGCCGTCAGCGGCCACTCGCGGGCCGGCGCCCTGGTCGGCGCGGCCACGTCGAGCGCGCTCAGTTGGCCGGCCCCGGCGACTCGCTCGGCGCTCGCCGCAGGCCGAAGAGCAGCTCCGCGATGTGCAGGTCGGCGGGATGGGTGACCTTGATGTTGTGCTCGCTGCCCGCCACCAGGTGGATCGGCACCTCGGGCAGGTAACGCAGCACCACGCCGCAGTCGTCGGTGGCGGGCAGGTCGCCGAAGCCGGGGTCGGCCATCGCCCGCTCATAGGCTTCGCGGATCACCGAGAGCCGGAAGCACTGCGGAGTCTGGCTGCGCCGCAGCCGCGCCCGGTCCAGCACCTCGCCGATCACCTCGCCGCCGTCCGGCCCTGGAACCGCCACGAAGACGGTGTCGGAGCTCGGGATCGCCACGTTGACGGCCTCGTGGGTCTCCAGCGCCTTGACACACTCCGTGATGATCCGGGGCTCCAGGAGCGGGCGTACGGCGTCGTGCAGCAGCACGTTGCACTCCGCCGCGCCGAGCGCGGCCAGCGCCCGCCACGTGCTCTCCGTCCGGCTCGCGCCGCCGTCCACGACCTTGCTGACCTTGCGGTATCCGCCCGCGGCGACGATCTCCCTGACCCGGCCGGCGTATCCGGGCGTCATCAGCACCACGACCTCGTCGATCTCCGGCGCGTCCTCGAAGACGGCCAGCGAATGCTCGATGATCGTCCGGCCCGCGACCTCGATGAGCTGCTTGGGCGTGCTGAGCCCGACCCGCTGCCCCACGCCGCCCGCGAGGAGCACTCCAACCGACCGCAGCGGTGAATCCATACCGGCAGCGTAGTGCCGCTGGTCCGTGATATCGCGGTGACCTGTCGCTACGCTGTGTCTACGCACCCCCAAGTGACCGCACTCCACCCCGGCCGGGAGGAGATCTGCGCTTTGCCCGACTCACTGATCCGCGGGGGCACGACCACGTCGGCCGTGCTGCTCGCCACCACGCCCGCGTGCAGGCTCTCCAGCGGTGACGGCACCCTGCTCGACCGCCTCCACGACCAGCTCGCCATGCTGCCCGTCCGCGACGTCCTGGTGGTGAGCGCCGGCGGCGGCCTCGGGGCCGACCTGCGCGGCGTCGCCAAGATCGCGCGCACCACCACCGGCACGGTGGCCGTGCTCCCCGCCGACCTGGTGGCCCACACCGAGGCGCTCGCGCTGCTGCTCGAACACCCCTCCCGCGACACCGCCGCGCTGATCGCCCACGACGTGGTCACCTCGCCGCTGCGGCCTCCCGTACGCGTCGAGGGCGGCAAGGTCGTCGCGGCGGGCAGCTCGTTCCACCTCGTGCCGGAGGCCAACGCCACGTTCAGAGGCGTGCTCCAGGCCGGCGAGGCCGACCTGACCTCGCTCGCCGACATCGCGGAAGAGCTGGCCGAGCTGTCCGAGGCGGGCAAGCTCGGCCCCGTCACCGCGGTCGAGGCCGTCGATCTGCTGCTGGTCGGCCTGGTCAGGTCGGGCGTCGGCGTGCGCGCCGCGGCGATCGGGCCGCTGCACGCCGAGCGGGTGAGCGGCCAGAACGCCGCCGACGCGGCCGTCGTCAGGCTGTCGGAGGTGGACGAGGAGCAGGTCAGGCTCGACACGTCCGTCAAAGACGACGACGGCTTCCTCGCCACGTTCCTGGTCTCGTCCTGGACCCGCCACCTGGTCAGACCGGCGGTGCGGCTCAAGCTCGCGCCCAACACCGTCACCGGCGTCTCGGCCGGGCTGGCCCTGCTCGCGGCCGTCTGGTTCTCCGCCGGCACGCAGGGCGGGCGGCTGGCCGGCGCGGTGCTGCTCTACCTGTCGTTCGCGCTCGACTGCCTCGACGGGCAGCTCGCCCGCTACACCCGCACGTTCTCCCCGCTCGGCGCGTGGGCCGACGGCATGTCCGACCGGCTCAAGGAATACGTCGTCTACGTCGGCCTGGCCTTCGGCTTCGCCGGTCCCGGCATCTGGCCGCTGGCCGTGGGCGCCATGATCCTCCAGGTCGTCAGGCACGCCATCGACGCCACGTACGCGGGAGCCCTCGCCGACGCGGCCAAGATCGGCGCCACGTGGGGCAGGCCCGCGCGCTCCCTGATGGAGTCGCACGACGTCCGCCGCGACCACGGCGGCGTGCTGAAGCTCGCCCAGAGACTCGAACGCGGCACGGTCGCGCGCTGGCTGAAGAAGATCGTCGTCCTGCCCATCGGGGAGCGCATGGCGCTGATCGCCGTCACCGCCGCCGGCTGGAACGCGCGCGTCACGTTCCTGTCCCTGCTCTGCTGGGGCGGCGTCGCGGCCCTCTATCAGCTCGCCGGACGGATCGCGAGGTCGGCACGATGACGACGGTTCACCTGACCCCCGTACCCAACAGCGCCGTCGTCGCCTACCGCGACGACGGGCCGCTCTCGCGCGCCATGGGCCTGCTCGTGGCCGGGCAGCTCCCGCCGCTCCCTCCGGTCATCGCCGGCACGTTCGTCACGGGCATGCTGCTGCTGATCGGCGTGGCCGGCTCCGACGGGCTGGCCGTCTTCGCGCCCGCCGTGACGCTGCTGCTGGCCGGGCCGGGCAGCACCCACCCGCACGACGGCCGCTTCGACTGGCTCGTGCCGCCGATCCTGCGCCTCGTCGAGTACGCCTTCATCGCCGCGGTCGGCTTCGCCCACCGGCTGAACCCCGTACTGATCTTCCTTCTGCTCGGCGCGCTCGCCTTCCACCATTACGATCTGGTCTACCGGCTGCGCCAGCGCGTCTACCCGCCGCCGTGGCTGGCCGCCCTCGGGCTCGGCTGGGACGGGCGGATGATGGTGGTCTCGCTGACCGCCCTGTCAGGGTGGCTGACCGGCGGCTATGTGGTGCTCGCGGTCTATCTGTGGGCCCTGTTCGGCTGGGAGAGCCTGACCTGCTGGCTCGCCGCCCCGGTGTCCGGGGCCGAAACGGCCGATACGGGAACGCAAGACTAACGCCGGATTACCCGCACGGGGTCCAAAGACGAATACTCTTTGGGCCTATGGTGGGACGCTCGCGGACGTCCGCGTAACGCTCCGCGAATCCGAACAGACCTGCTCGACTGAGGAGTGCACGTTGCTGGGAATGGTTCTGGCCGCTGGAGCCGGACGACGCCTGCGGCCGTACACCGACACGCTGCCCAAGGCGCTCGTGCCGGTCGACGGCGAAACCACGATCATGGACATCTCGCTGCGCAATCTCGCCGAGGTGGGCCTGCGGGAGGTCGTGGTCGTCGTCGGTTACGCGGCCCAGGCCGTACACGAGCGTAAGGACGCCCTGGAGGAGCGGCACGGCGTCAAGCTCACCCTCGTGCACAACGACAAGGCCGAGGAGTGGAACAACGCCTACTCCCTGTGGTGCGCCCGCGACTACTTCGCCCAGGGCGTGCTCCTGGTCAACGGCGACACCGTGCACCCGGTCTCGGTCGAGAAGACGCTGCTGTCGGCCCCCGAGACGAGCGACGTCCTGCTCGCCGTCGACGACGTCAAGAAGCTGGCCGACGAGGAGATGAAGGTGACGCTCTCGCCCGAGGGCTCGCTGCGCCGCATCACCAAGCTGATGGACCCGGCCGAGGCCTACGGCGAGTACATCGGGGCCACCCTGATCAGGCCCGGCGCGGCCGACCGGCTGGCCGACGCGCTCAAGACCACGTTCGAGCGCGACCCCCAGCTCTACTACGAGGACGGCTACCAGGAGATGGTCGACCGCGGCGAGACCATCAACGCCGCGCCCATCGGCGAGGTCGACTGGGTCGAGGTGGACAACCACGACGACCTGGCCAAGGCCCGCACCATAGCCGTTCGCTACTGAGGGAGCGCGCATGCCGCTTCTCGCGAGGATGTTGCCGGCGCCGCTGACGATGGACGTCAGGCGGGGCGCGGTGGCTGAGCTCGGCGCGCTGCTCGCCGACAGCCGCGTGGCCACCTCCGGCCGGGTGGCCGTGGCCGTCGGCCGCGGCCAGGGCGACCACATCGAGAGCCTGATCGCGCCCACGCTGGGCGAGGCCGAGGTGTTCCGGGTGGCCGACGGGTCGGTCGACGCGGCCGTCTCGCTCGGCGCCGACCTGCGCAAGGGCGCCTACGAGGTCGTGGTGGGCGTCGGCGGTGGCAAGACGATCGACGCCACCAAATACGCCGCGTCGCTGGCCGGCATCCCGATGGTGGCCGTGGCCACCAACCTGTCCCACGACGGCATCTGCTCGCCCACGGCCTCCCTGATCTACGAGGGCGGCAAGGGCACGTTCGGCGTGCCGATGCCGCTGGCCATCCTGGTCGACCTCGACTTCGTGCACAACGCGCCCCAGGCGCTGGTGCGCGCGGGCGTGGGCGACGTGGTCAGCAACCTGTCGGCCATCGAGGACTGGCAGCTCGGCAACGTCGAGCGCGGCGAGCCCATCGACGGGCTGGCCTGCTCGATGTCGCGCACCGCCGCCGAGGCGCTCATCGGGCGCACCGACTCCATCGAGTCCGACGCGTTCCTGACCGTGCTGGCCGAATCGCTGATCCTGTCCGGCATGTCGATGGTCGTGGCCGGCTCGTCCCGGCCCGCGAGCGGCGGAGACCATGAGATCCTTCATGCTGTGGATCAGCTCTTTCCCGGCACCTCCAACCACGGCGAGCTCGCCGGGATCGGTGCCGCCTTCTGCTTCTTCCTCAGGGAGGACGACGCCCGCGTCAAGCAGGTCGTCGGCTGCCTGCGCAAGCACGAGCTGCCCGTCGTCCCCGGTGACATCGGGCTGAGCGCCGAGCAGTTCGCCGAGGTCGTGGCGCTGGCCCCGGCCACCCGTCCCGGCCGTTACACGATCCTGGAGCACCTGCGCATGCAGGACTCCGAGATCCGCGATCGGGTGGGGGACTATGTCCGGGCCTTCGGTAGCTGAGCTCCGGCAGGTGGCGCAGCCTCCCGGCCACCTGGAGCGCAGGAACGGCGAACACTGGGCCGGCGTCCTCTACATGCGCCGCCTGTCCATCTACGTGACCTGGATGATGACCAAGACCTCGGTCACGCCCAACCAGCTCACCTGGATCATGACGGTCGCGGGCGTGGCGGCCGGGTTCGTGCTGGCGCTGCCGGGGCTGTGGGCGGCCGTGCTCGCCGCCCTGCTGATCCAGGTCTACCTGCTGCTCGACTGCTCGGACGGCGAGCTGGCCCGCTGGACGGGCAAGACCTCGTTGGCCGGCGTCTACCTCGACCGGGTCGGCGCCTACTTCGCCGAGGCGGCCGTGCTGGCCGGGCTGGGCTGGCGCGCCTCCGAGGTGCTGCCCGACTGGTACACCGTGTTCGGCTTCGCCGCCGCGCTCGGCGCCATCCTGATCAAGGCGGAGAGCGACCTGGTGGAGGTGGCCAGAGCCAAGGGCGGGCTGGGCGCCGCGACCGAGGCGGCGGCGGTGCAGTTCAGGTCGGGGCTGCTGGGGCTGGGCCGGCGGGTGCTGGCGGCGACGCGGTTCCACCGCATCATGCAGCCCATCGAGCTGTCCCTGCTCGCGCTGGCGACCGCGGTCATCGACGTGTTCGCGGGGAATCTCACCGCCACCCGCGTGCTCGTCGTGGCCTGCCTGCTGGCCGCGGCGGTGCAGACCGTCCTGCATCTGATCAGCATCATGGCATCGAGAAGACTTGCTTGATCTCTGTCGGAACCGGAGGCGCCCCTCGTCCGTCGTATTGATCGGACGTCCGCCGTTCGGTGGGGGTTCACTGCCGGTTCCGATACGCTTAGCTTCACCATCCAGACCATGCAAACCCAGCAGACTCGGTGATCATGAAAGAATGCTCCGCTCGTGCTCTCAACGCGTCAGGACGATGATTCGTTGAAGATCTCGTGCGTCATCCTCACCATGGGCAACCGGGTCGCGGAGCTGAACCGGGCGGTCGAGTCCGCGCTCAACCAGGTCGACGGCGACGTCGAAGTGGTGATCGTGGGCAACGGCGCCGACGTGCCCGCGGTGTCGGCGACGCCACCCGAGGGGTCGGCCGCGGTCGTGAAAACGATCCGGCTCGACCAGAACACGGGCATTCCCGCCGGCCGTAACCGCGGTGTGGAGGAGTGCTCGGGAGACGTCGTGCTCTTTCTCGACGACGACGGCTGGTACGCCAGCCAGAAGGTCGTCGCGCACGTGCGCGACCGTTTCGCCACCGAGCCCGACCTGGCGGTGATCTCCTTCCGGATCATGGATCCTGACGGCGGCATCGGCCAGCGCCGCCACGTCCCGCGGCTGCGTTCGGGCGACCCGCAGCGCTCCTCGCCGGTGACCACCTTCCTGGGCGGCGCGTCGGCGATCAGACGTTCGGCCTTCCTCCAGGTGGGCGGTCTTCCCGAGCGGTTCTTCTACGCTCACGAGGAGACCGACCTGGCCTGGCGGCTGCTGGGCGAGGGCTACCGGATCGAGTACGACGCCGAGACGGTGATGTACCACCCCCAGGTGCCCCCGACCCGACACGCCGAGTTCCACCGGCTCAACGCGCGCAACCGGGTCTGGCTGGCCCGGCGCAACCTGCCGTGGCCGCTGGCGCTGCTCTACCTGACCAACTGGGTCGTGCTGACCGTCATCCGCGAGCGCGGCGCCTCCGCGGCGCTCAAGGCGTGGTTCGCCGGCTTCTTCGAGGGCCTGCGCACGCCCGCCGGCGAGCGCCGGCCGATGGCGTGGCGGACCGCGTGGCGCATGGTCAAGCTCGGCCGCCCGCCGATCGTCTGAGCCCCGCCGCCCGCGGGGTCAGGTCGTGGTCGCGTCCTCGAACGCCATCGAGGCGTGGGTCACGGTGGTGCTGAACATCGCCCGCTTGGGCAGCCCCAGCTCGCTCAGCTCCTTGGCGATGGGGTGGTTGCCCAGGCGGATCAGCGCGCCGCCGGGGCGGATCTTCGCGCCGCGGGCGCGTACGGACCAGGGGACGCGCCGGGTGACGCCGTCGCGGTGCGTGTAGGCGTCGAGCGGCGCCATGGCGCCGCCGGCCGGCACGGGCAGGCCCGGCTTGACCAGCATGTCGAGCACGAGCCGGCCGTCCTTGCGCAGAATGCACCTCTTGTACGGCGAGGCCAGCCGCAACTCGATGTCGGCCAGCTCCTTGGGAAAGCCCCACAACGTCCGCCCGGCCTCGAGCGTGAACCGCTGGTCCACCGGCAGCCAGTGCACGAAGATCCCGGCCTGGCGCAGGTCCCGGAGCCCCGTGGGGCCCGACCGCCCGGGCGGTCGGACCAGGAAGGCCATGCCGAACTCGTGGTAGGCGTCGAGATCACCGTCGCGGTAGTCCACGAACACGAGCACGCAGACGGCCTTGCCGGGCAGGACCTCGGCCACGTCTAGGCCGGAGTACGCGATCACCGCCCTGGCGGCGTCGGCACGCACCGGGTAGAAGGCGCTGCACACCTCGGCGTCCCTCACCCGCACAGGCATGCCCACCGTCCGGCCTTGGATCAGATGCGATGCCATGGACCCAGTACATCAACCGGCGGCCCGTGTGGCCATTCCCGGCCCGGTGTCGTCCAGGTGCGATGTCCGTGGACCGCGGAGGCAGTGGTCACACGGCGAGGGCGTGCGTCGGGATCCCGGCCCAGGACTCGGCGCGGCGGACGAAGGCGGCGGCGTGGTCCGGCCAGTGGTGGCGCAGCCGCGCCCGCGCGTGCCCCAGCGTGCCCAGCTCGGCCCGGCGCGCCGGGTCCTCCTTCAGGTCCAGTACGGCGTTCAGCACCGCGTCCACGTTCAGCGGCACCACCAGCCCGCAGCCGGCCTCCTCGACCAGAGAGGCGCCCTGCGGGGTGGTGATCACGGGCAGCCCCCGGCCCATGTAGTCCATGATCTTGGTGGGCAGCGCCCTGACCGTGTCGTCGGCCAGGGACAGACCGGCCAGCGCGCCCTCGGCCATGCGCAGGGCGTGGCGGTTGGGCACGTACCCGAACCAGTCGAGCAGCCCGACCCGCTGCGCGTCCCGCAGCAGCGGCCGCACCTCGCGGGCCGCACCGCCGATCAGGTCCAGCCTGATGCCGTGCGGGATCAGCCGCTCGGCCAGCCCGATCAACTCGGTCACGCCGCGTTCCGTGGACAGGCGGCCGAGGTGGACGACCCTGGTGTCACCCGGTGGCGGCGGGCTCGCGGCCACCAGGGTCGCCTCGGGGACCTCGGCGGGCGTGATCAGCCGGTGCCGCCGCCCGGCGCGGGCCAGCTGCCTGGGGGTGACCTGCTCGCGAACGTCCCAGACGACCGGAGGACGGCGGTGGGGCAGCGCGCGCAGAAGCCGGTGGTCGTGCACGAGCAGCAGGTCCGCGTCTCGCACGCCGCGTCTGAGCGCGCTGCGGGCGCGGCCGTAGGAAGCCTGGCGCGGCACGTCCACCGCGGTCAGCCCCATGGCGGGGGTCACGTTGAAATAGCTGAAAGGAGCGACGTAGGTCACCTCGTGGCCCGCGTCGAGCAGCGCCCTGATCTGCCGGTGCATGATCCGGGCGTCCTCGGGATGATGGACGGTGGTGGCGACACATGCGCGCATGTGTCGATGCTCCGCGCCTCCCAGGTCGGAGGCGTTAATGCGGAAGGAACGGTCGCTTAACTTCGGGAGGGACGGCGATAGAGCCAGACCAGCCGGGGCTCAAGCACCCACTTGAAGACCGTACGGGTCTCCGGCAGGCACAGGATGATGGCCAGCGCGAAGCAGCTTGTGCTGATCGCCAGCACGCCCAGCGGCCCGTGCAGCCACGGGAGCTCCAGCCAGCCCATCTCCTTGGCGATCAGCACCGGGATGCCGTGGAGCAGGTAGCAGTAGAGCGTGCGGGTGCCGAGGTCGGTGTACCAGGTCTCGCGCCTGGGCACCAGCGCCAGCACGGCGAAGCACATGGCCAGCGCGCACACGAGCAGCCCGATGCGCACCCCGAGGCCCATGTACCAGGACAGGTCGAGGTCCTGGTAGCTGTTCTTGTAGTAGAACGGGCTGAGCTTGGCCATGGGCGCGATGTAGATCGCCACCCCCGCCGCGCAGAGCACGGTGACGACCGAGACGATCTTGATCCAGCGGCGGTTGAGCAGCTCGAAGTGCTCGGGCTGCAGGACCAGGCCGATGACGAAGAACGGCAGCAGGCCGAAGAAGCGGTCCATGCTGAAGTCGCCGGAGATCTGGGAGAACCCGGCGAACAGGTAGATCGCGATGGCCACCGGCACCGGGTATTTCATCCGCTTCCACACCGGGGTGGACAGGCGCCAGAACAGCAGCGCCAGCAGATACCAGTTGAGCCACGCCGGGTCGATGATGGTCAGGCTCCACTTCTGCCCGAGGGAGAAGCGCAGCGCCGCGTAGCCGACCTCGACGATCACGTAGGGGACGAGGAACGTGTCGACCAGTTTGTTGGTCTTCGCGTTGGAGTTCCAGAAGTTGCGCGACAGATAACCGCTGATCACCACGAACAGCGGCATGTGGAAGACGTAGATGAAGATGTAGAGCGCCCTGGCCGAGTCGGCGGCCAGGGTCGGCACCAGCGAGTGGCCGATCGGCACCAGCGCGATCAGGATGAACTTGACGTTGTCGAGGAACGGATCGCGCTTGCGCGGCTTCGGCTGCTCGGGCTGGGGACGCGGCTCCGGCCGCTCCTGACGCTTCGCGCCGGACTCCGCGGCCTGGACCTGGGCGGGGGCCTGGGTGGGGGCTTTCGCCTGCACCGGGGGCACCGCCGCCTGCGGCGCGGTGCGCTCGCCCGGGGCGACTCCGTGGGGGTCGGTGGCCTCGCTCCAGAAGGTCTCCTCGGGAAGCGGCCACCGGGCCCCCGTGTCTGCGGGGCCCTCCTCTGGGCTCCGCGGGGGCGTGACCGGTCGGGAGGATCTGGTCTCAGACACTAGGGGAGTCGCTCAGCTTCGCTCGGGTCCGGGGAACACGACGGCAACACGACCAGGAACACCCTTGCGGCTCCGTGTCGCGCTGCGTCGCCGACCCGAAACAGACTATCCCGCACTCGTGGGTCCTGTCTCACGCAGCGGCCCAGATCGTCCCGTTACACAGGGAACTTTGAGGCTCAGGTGCAGACGTTCTTCTGCTCGGAGGCGGTGATGGTGCTGTTGTTGACGCTGTCGGGCAGCTTGGTCACCTTGACCGACTCGAAGTCCTCGCCGACCACCAGCTGGATCACCGGGGTGCCCTTCTTCGGGCCGGCTCCCGCCGTGGTGGCGGGGTTCGCGGTGGTGTACGGCTGCGCGTTGGTCGCCGCCACCTTGCCCGAGGCGGCCTGAGGCTTGGGCAGCACCGATGCGCCCAGCGCGACGGCGTGGTCGGCCGCCGTCTCGATCGTCTTGGCGTAGTGGATCTCACTCTTCGGCAGGCTCACGCCGCCCGGCGCCTCGAAGTTGCCCAGTCCGACGACGTTGAAGCCCTGCTTGGCCAGTTCGTCGGCGACCTCGCGGGCCTTGCCCACGGTCTTGGTGCCGTTGAGCACCTGGACCTTCACCTGCTCGGGCTTGATCGCGACCTTGGGCTTGGCGCTCGCGGTGGCGGTCGGCGCGGGGACGGGCTCGGTGTCGGTCTTGATCGAGGTGAACAGCTCGGTGGCGTCCGGCTCCTTCCAGACCACCCGGTTCGGATCGTCGGGGGCGGGACCCCAGGGCACCGTGGTGAACTTGACGCCGCCGGCGGTCATCTCCTTGGCGCTCATCGCGATCTGGATGAGCTGCTCGGTGTCGTTGGCCAGCTCGGGGTCCATGGTGACCGAGCCGGCCGCCGCCGCGATGAAGTCTCTGAGCCGGCCCACGTCGGTGAGCAGGTCGCTGCTGGTCGCCTTGGCCACGACCTTGCTCAGGAAGATCTGCTGCCGCTTGATGCGCTGGATGTCGCTGCCGTCGCCGTATTTGCGCAGGCGTACGTAGCCCAGCGCCTTCTCGCCGTTGAGCAGGCTCTTGCCGGCCGGCAGCACCAGTTTGGAGGCCCTGTCGTTGACGCCCGACTTCAGGCAGATCTCTATGCCGCCGAGCGCGTCCACGATGTTCTTGAAGCCGCTGAAGTCGACCTCGACGAAGTGGTTGACCCGGATGCCGGTCAGCGTCTCGATGGTGGAGATCGTGCAGGCGATGCCGCCCGAGTTGTACGCCGAGTTGATCATGTCCCGGCGCGGCGCCATCTCCTGCTTGGTGGCCTCGTTCTTGCACCTGGGGATCTGTACCAGGGAGTCGCGCGGGAAGCTGATCAGCCGCGCCTTGTCCCGGCCGGGGGAGATGTGCATGAGGATGATCGTGTCGGTGCGCTTGCCGCCGGCGTCGGCCGTGCGGGCCAGCTGCTGGCCGTAGCGCGCGTTGCCCTTGCCCGCCCGGGTGTCGGAGCCGACGAGCAGCACGTTGAGCGCGCCCGTGTCGGGAGGGCGGGGGTTGATGATGTCTTCCTTGACGCTCTTCTCGTTGATGTTGCCGAAGGCGTCGCGGTAGAGGGTGTACGCCGTCAGCGTGCCCGCGACCATCACCGAGGTCAGGCCGATGCTGACCCAGGCCAGCACGCGCATCTTGGTCTGGCCGTTGCCCGAGCCGCCCGAGCGGTGCCCGTGTGAGGGCCGCGGGTCCGGCGGCGGCGGGGGTGGCGGCGCGGCGGCGGCCGCCCGGCGGGCCATCCGGCTGCCCGGCTGCGTCGGCGCACCTCGGCGATCGTGCACGGGATCGACTACCGGCGGCACGCCTCTGTAGTCACTCATACGCCCCCTAGCCTCACTCCTTGCGCCGCCGGCTTGGTCGCTCCGCGCCACGAGACTAGGTCACGTACGGCGTGCCACGTGCCCGATCGTGCGGAACGGCCCGTGACCCGGGTGTGATGTTTCCGCGGCACAGCATACTCAGAGCCGGACATTGGGTGGAATATCATCGCCAAACTCTTTCCTGCCACCGATCCGTCCTCGGTCGTCAGGCTCGGTGGTCAGGCCCGAGGCTTCGACTTGATGCTCAGGGCGGCCGCCAGGCAGGCCAGGGGCACGGCCGGCAGCACGTACCGGTAGTCGAACTCGGCCGCCGCGGCCGGAGTGACCAGCAGCACCACGGCCACCGACCAGGACACCGCCCAGGCGGGCGGCCCCGCCGGCTTCGCGCCGGGACGCCTGCTCCGGCGCCGGCGGACGATCGCCGCGACCGGCGACACCAGCAGGATCCCCAGGAGCACCGGGCCGGGCAGCCGCACCAGACTCTGGTAGGCCCGCAGCCATCCGGCGTAGGGCTCGACGATCTCCGTACCGATCGCACCCTGCTCGTAGAGCTTGGCATACTCGGCGCCGACCTGCGCGGGATAGCGCCCTGGCGGTCCGGGAGGGGTCACCGGGAACTGGTAGTAGGCGTAGATCTCGGGATCGGGGTAGACCGGGCGATCCCAGGTGAACGTGCGGCCCAGCTCGGTCAGCACCGAGGCGGCGTAGTCGAGCGGCTGGCTGGTGATCGCCAGCGTCGCGAACCTGGCCGCCAGGTCGTCGTTCTCCTTCGTGAACGTGATGCCCGGCCGCAGGACGAGCGGGGAGTCCTTGGCCCAGATGTACTCCTGCGACGGGGGCCGCCGCTCCGGCGGGCGCGGGTCGCACAGGACCGCCAGGTCGGGCGGGGGGTCCATCTTGGCGCAGTCGGCGAAGGACATCGCGCGCGCGTACAGGAAGACGCCGTTCGCGCCGATCAGGCCGGTTCGCTGATAGGTGGCGTGGAACCAGGCGCCGTACGCGATGATCGGCACCAGCGCGGCGGCCAGCAGCACGGCGGCCGGCCTGAACCGCCGGCGCAGCACGAACCAGGCGGCCACCACCACGATGAGCGGCTGGCCGACGGTCCTGGTGAGCGTGGCGGCGGCCAGCAGCAGCCCGATCGCCACCACGGTGGCGGTCGTCGGGGCGGCCATCCGGGCGGGCCACCGTGTCGTGCACAGCGCCACGGCGGTGACGACCAGGAACATGAACAGCGTGTCGGAGACGAGCAGGTGCTCCAGCTCGATCTGGTACGCGTCCAGCAGCACCGGCACGGTCGCCAGTGTCCTGGCCCAGCGCGGGGCCCTGCGTGCCGCCCGGTAGATCAGCACGGCGGCGGCCAGGCCGAGCAGGTGCTGCACCACCGTGACGGCGGCGAAGGCGTGCAGCGGCTCAAGGAGCTTGAGGAACATCGAGTAGCCGGCCGGGCGCACCAGGTCGGGGCGGGGTCTGAAGACCGTGACGACGTAGGTGTAGGTGTCGGGGAACCACAGGGCGGGCCGGTAGCCCAGCATGGCCAGCGCGCGCAGGGCGGCGCCGAGGGCGAGCACCGCCAGGAACCAGCCGTGCCGCCGCGCCCAGGGCTTCGGGTCGCGCGGCAGGCGGTGGCCGCGGCCGGTCTTCGCGGGCTCGGCGTCACGAGCCTCCGACATCACCCGCACGTTCCTCCCGCTCCTCCGGCGCGTCGCCTGACCACAGGGCCACGTGGCCCGCTGACCGCGTCGCCGCACAGCTCGCCGGCCGCGTCGCCGCATGACCTCGCGAACCGCCGGCCGCGTGGTCCGTACGCTACCCGGGATCGGGGTGGACTCGTGCCGCCTGAGCGGCCCGTGCGGCGGGCGCGCACGGTTCCACCTGGGGGTTCGCGGGGTGGGGGCAAGATCGGCGGGTGCCGTGCGCACGGGGTGTGCCGGGTTGGATACGCTCGCTCAGCCATGGAAGTCGATCGACCCGGCCGGGTGCTCGCCACGCTGTCCGTACTGCCCGCACTGGCCGTGGCGGGCTGGCTGCTCGCGGGCCTGCCGCTGCTGCTGCTCGGCCGGTTCACGCCGCCGCTCGCCGCGCTGCTCGGCGTGCCCGCGGCGGCGCTGCTGTGCTGGGCGGGCACACGAGGGCTCGGCCGCCGCGCGGAAGCGCGCGGGCCGGGCGGCGCGAACGACGGGGACACATCGCGGCCGGGTGGCGCGAAGGGCGGGGACGCGTCGCGGCCGGGTGGTGCCACGGCCGGGGAGGCCGGGTCGGCGGCCACCTGGTGGCAGGTGGGCGGGGTCGCGGCGGTGGCCGTGGCGTCCGGGGCGTTCAACGCGATCATGCACAGCGAGCAGCTCGCCGTCAGGCGCGACCCGGCCACCTACGCCCAGTACGCCGCCTGGATCGCCGGCCACGGCTCCCTGCCCATCCCCACCCAGGCCGAGGCGTTCGGCGGCCCCGACCCGGAGTTGATCTTCAAAAGCGTCGGCTTGTACGCCGAGAACGGCGCCGTGGTGCCGCAGTTCATGCCGGGCCCGCCGCTGCTGTTCGCGATCGGGAACTGGCTCGGGACGCCGTTCCTGATCCCGGCCGTGCTGGGCGCGCTGGCCGTGCTGACGCTGGCCGGGGTGGTGGCACGGCTGTCGGGAGCGCGCTGGGCGGTGCTCGCGGCGCTCTCGTTCGCCGTGAGCCTGCCGATCCTCTACACCTCTCGCACCACGTTCAGCGAGATCCCGTCGCTGATCCTGCTGTTCGGCGGACTGGCGCTGACCTACGACGCGCTCGCCCGCCCGGCCTGGTGGAAGGGGTTGCCGGCCGGGCTGGTGTTCGGGCTGGCGGTGCTGGTCAGGGTGGACGGGCTGCGCGACGTGCTGCCGGTGCTGGCGTTCGCGGGGCTGCTGATCGCGATGCGGCGGCGCGGCAGGCCGCAGGGGGCGGTGGGGCCTGCGCTGCTGGCGGGGCTGATCGCCGGGGCCGGGATCGGGATGCTGGCGGCGTACGTACTGGCTCGTCCTTATCTTTCCTACCTGTCCGGGTCGGTGCGGCCGCTGCTGCTCATCTGCGCGGGCGTGCTCGTGCTGATCACGGCCGGCACGGCCGCCGCGCCGGCGCTGGCCAGGATCCGGCTGCCGTCGTGGGCGCCGCCGGCGGGCGCGGGGCTGGTGCTGCTGCTGATGGCGCTCCTGTACGCCCGCCCCTGGTTTCAGACCGTGACCCGGGCGCCGGCCAACCCCGACGACGTGCGCACGTTCGAGATGATCCAGCAGATCCAGCGCGCGAACGGCATGCCGCTCGACGGCACCCGCCTGTACTTCGAGAACTCCCTGCACTGGGTCATCTGGTACCTCGGCGCCCCCGTCGTCCTGCTGGCCACGCTCGGCGCCGCGCTCCTCGTGCGCAAGCTGCTGCGCGACGGCGCGCCGTTCGAGTGGCTGCTGCCGCTCGCGATCGTGGGCTGGACGACCGTCACGACGCTGCTGCGCCCCGAGATCACCCCCGACCATCCGTGGGCCGCGCGCCGCCTGGTCCCGATCGTCATCCCCGGGCTGATCCTGCTGGCCACGTACGGGCTGGCCCGGCTGCACGTCCTGGCGGACCGGCATGGGCCGCTGGTGCGCAAGTGGGGGGCGGTGCTGACTGTGGCGCTCGTGCTCGTGCCGCCGGCCGTGACCTCGATCGGCACCGCGTTCACCCCGGTCGAGCGGGGCGAGGCGGCGGCGGTCGAGGCGATGTGCGCGCGGATCCCGCGCGACGCCTCCGTGCTGATCGTGGAGCGGGTCACCGCCGACCGGTTCACCCAGGTCGTCCGCGGCATGTGCGGCCTGCCCGCGGCGCAGGTGTCCAGGCCGGACCAGGGCCAGACCGCGCCGCCCGAGCAGGTGCGCAGGCTGGCCGGGCGGGTGCGGGCGGCGGGGCGCGTGCCGGTCGTGCTCGGGGCCGAGCAGGGCCAGGTCTCCCCGTACGGGACCGCCACGCAGATCCTCGGCTTGGTCACCCGCCAGGACGAACGCTCACTCGTGGACGCCCCGAACGCCACGTGGTCCCTGCGGATGAACGTGTGGATGGCCGTCGCCTGATCGTATGGTCCAGACTGGAAGCTGTCCCGAATCAGGAGCTCCCGGTAGGCCGATGTGGACTCGCCTTTCGGCTGGGCAGAGTAACCTCGACCCCCGTGAGCACGCTTGAGACCCCCAAGAGTGGAATTGCCGTGGAAGAAGCGCCGTACGTCACGATCGTCCTGCCCTGCTACAACGAGCAGGATCACGTCATCGACGAGGTGGAGCGCATCACCAAGGCGATGGACTCGAGCGGCTACACCTACGAGCTGGTCGCCGTGGACGACTGCTCGACCGACGACACGCTGGCCAAGCTGAAGCAGGCCGCGCCCGACTACCCCCACCTGCGCATCCGCGCCTTCCACCGCAACGGCGGCGCCGGCACCGTGCGGCGCATCGGCTCGCAGGAGGCCAAGGGCGAGATCGTCGTCTGGACCGACGCCGACATGTCCTACGCCAACGAGCGCATCCCCGAGCTGGTGCAGATCCTGGAGAAGGACGCCGCCATCGACATGGTCGTCGGGGCGCGCACCAGCGAGGAGGGCTCGCACAAGCTGCTGCGCGTGCCCGCCAAGTTCGTGATCCGCAAGGTGGCGGAGATGCTGGCCGGGCAGAAGATCCCCGACCTCAACTCCGGGCTGCGCGCCTTCCGCAAGTCGGTGGCCAAGCCCTACCTGCGGCTGCTGCCGCCCGGGTTCTCCTGCGTCACCACGATCACGCTGTCGTTCCTGTCGAACCAGCACGACGTCTACTACCTGCCGACCGAATACGCCAAGCGGGCCGGCAAGTCGAAGTTCAGCTTCGTCTCCGACGCCTACCGCTACATCCTCCAGGTGCTGCGGATGATCATGTACTTCAACCCGCTCAAGGTGCTCATGCCGCCGGCGTTGTGGCTGGTGGGCATCGGGTTCGTGAAGGGCGTCTGGGACATGGTCCAGCACCCGTTCTACTTCCCGGCCAACACCGTGATGATCTTCCTGTCGGGCATGCTCATCGGGTCCGTGGCGCTGCTGGCCGACCTGATCGTGCGCTCGCGGGGAGAGTGACGTTGCGGATCGCGATCGTCGGCCCGACATATCCGTACAAGGGGGGCGGGGCGCAGCACACGACCGAGCTGGCGCACCGCCTCGCCGCACTGGGCCACGACGTGGTGATCGAGTCGTGGCGGGCGCAATACCCGTCCTTCCTCTATCCGGGGCAGCAGACGATCTCCGCGCCCGAGGGCACACCGTACGAGAAGACCGCGCGCCGGCTCGACTGGCGGCGGCCCGACGGCTGGGTGGCGGCCGGGCGGCGGCTGCGCTCGGCCGACCTGCTGGTGCTGGCGGTGCTGAGCCCGGTGCAGGTGCCCGCGTACCTGGGCATTCTCCTCGGGATCGGGCGCAGGACCAGGACGATCGCGCTCTGCCACAACGTGCTGCCGCACGAGCGCAAGCCGTACGACCGGCCGCTGATGACGGCCCTGCTCAAGCGGGTCGACGCCGTGCTGACCCACTCCGAGCAGCAGGCGGCACTGGCCAGAGGGCTCACCGGAAGTCCGGTCGAGGTGGCCGCGCTGCCGCCGCACCTTCCTTCCACGACCGGTGAGCGGTCGGCCGAGGTGCACCGGCGGCTGCTCTTCTTCGGCATCGTGCGGCCGTACAAGGGGCTCGACCTGCTGCTGCGGGCGCTGCCCGAGGGGATAGGGCTGACCGTCGCGGGCGAGTTCTGGGGCGGGCTCGACGAGACGAAGGCGCTGATCGCCGAGCTGGGCCTGGGCGAGCGGGTGGAGCTGCGGCCCGGCTACGTGGCGGCCGGCGACGTGCCGAAGCTGTTCGCCGCGGCCGACGCGCTCGTGCTGCCCTACCGCAACGCCACGGCCAGCCAGAACGTCTGGCTCGCGCACGAGCACGGCGTGCCGGTGATCGCCACCCGGGTGGGGGCGCTGGCCGACCACGTCACCGACGGCGTCGACGGGCTGCTGGTCGAGCCGGGCGACGTGGACGCGCTGCGCGCGGCCATCGAGCGGTTCTACGCCTCAGGCGAGCCCGAGAGGTTGCGGTCGGGGGTCAAGGCGGTCGATCCCGAGCCGTTCTGGTCGGCGTACGCCGGGGCGCTGCTCGGCGCCTGACGGCCCAGCAGGAACGCGATGCCCGCGGCCGCCGCGTCGGCCAGCGTGAACGCCAGCCGCGACACGATCGCCACCGCCAGCGCGGCCGGCGTGCCGATGACCGGGCCGAGCACGAGCACCAGCGCGCCCTCCCTGACCCCGACGCCGGCCGGGACCACGACCGTGAGGATGCCGGTCGCCCAGGCGAACGCGTACGCGCCGGTCGCGACGAGGTAGAGGTCGGTGCTGCCCGCGACCAGCCAGATGTGCACGCCGTAGACGAACCAGCCGAGGGCCGTCCACGCCACCGCGACCACCACCGTGCGGCCCGGCAGCACGCTCTCCAGCGGCTCCTTCCGCGCGACGCGCAACGCCAGGTTGAGGCCCCAGGTGAGCACCTTCGGATGCAGGCACACGATGATCGCCGGCACGAGCAGCACCAGGTACCAGGCTTCGCGCACCGCCTCCAGCCGGCCCAGCGTGGCCGCGGCGATCGAGATCGCCACCCCCAGGTTGATCACCAGGCCGAGCGAGATCGTGGCGAACGTGCGCCGCGGCGGGCTCCCGTGGTCGCGGCCGAGGTCCATCATCGCCGCGTACGCCCACACCGCCCCCGGGATGTACTTCCCGAGCTGCCCCACGAACATGATCCGCCCGGCGATCCGCACCGGCACCCGCGTGCCGAGCCCCGCCAGGATCTCCCGCCAGGCCAGCAGCATGAAGAACTGGCCGAGCAGCACCGCCGCGAAGGCCCCGAGCACCGCCCACGGCGACATCGCGGCCAGGGCCGTGGTCGTGTCGTCCCAGTTGGCGGCCAGCCCGTAGCCGAGGAAACCCAGCGCGACCAGGGCGAGCACGATGCGCAGCAGGCGGCGGAGCATTGGCTCAGGTTACGCGTGGTTCACCAGGTATAGCCAGACGGCCACGGCGACGATCAGCACGACGGCGGCCACGGCCATCGAGATCTTGACCACGCTGTACGGCCGGTCGCCCTGCACCTCCCCGTTCGCCCCGTTGATCAGCACCTGGTACGTCTTGCCGGCGAACAGGTAGTTGCCCGCCCACACCGGCAGCAGCACCAGCTTGAACGTGACGCCGGAGTAGGTCGTGCGCACCGACGACACCTGCTGCACGTCCCCGCCGATGTCGCGGCGGCAGTCGGCGTGGATGACCTCGGCCATGAGCTGCTTGGCCTGCTCGAAGCCGGTCTGCGGCTCGTAGTCGTAGCGCAGAGTGTGGTGCCCGGCGAGATAGGCGGGGTCGTAGGGGAGCGCGTACCCCAGCGGCCAGGGCTGCAGCGCGGTCAGCCGCTCGGGCGGGACCCGGCCGGTCGCCACGGTCAGCACGTCGTCGAACCCGCGCGCCACCCGGCCCGCCGCCGGACGCCAGCGGGTGCGCCGCTGCCGGCGGGTGCGCCGGTTGCCGTTCGAGTCGGTGTAGCTGGAGCTCACGTAGTAGTGCTCGCCACGCCTGCCGGTGTAGTCGGAGACCGTCTGGGTGTCGAACGTCCAGTGCGGCAAGTACGTGCTCTTCATCGTCTCCGCCTCGCTGACCTTCTTGAGGCGGCTCGGGGCGAACCAGCGGCTCTTGACCCAGACGCGCAGTGCGTTCCGCGCGCCTGCCCGGTCCAGAGCGAACGGGAGCACCGCCTCGGGGGCGATCTGGTCGTCGTGCACCGGATCGGCCACCAGATTGGTGCCGCAGAACTGGCAGGCCCGCGACAGCGCGTCGCTGTCCGTACGGGCGCCGCAGCCCGGGCAGCTGTACTGGTGCCTGGCCAGGGAACGGACGCGCGGCTTGGCCATGAAGGCGTCGAAGGAGAACTCGCGTACCGGCCTGGCGGGCGAGGCGATGCGCTGCTCGGCGCCGCAGTACGGGCAGCGCAGGACGGCGGTGCCGGGAGCGAACGCCACGCTCGCGCCGCAGCCCTGGCAGGGGCGGGCGGGGGTCTGGGCGGGTGAGGTCATGGTGGATCAGGAGGGTGGGAGCGGGGGCGGGGTGTCGTGCAGGAGGGCGGCGAGTTCGGGCACGTCGCGGGCCGGAACCCACTGGGACATCCCGGTCTTCCACACCAGGCTCTCCGGCGTGAGCCCGTTGCCGGGCAGCTCCGCCGCGCCGAACGGCCCTCGTTGTGCACCGTTCACCCCGATGAACCAGCGTACGTTCCCGGGCAACGGTGGCGGCCCGTCAGAAGGCTGGGACGGCTGGGTTTTCTGGGGGGCCAGGGACTCGGCCATCTGCCGGCCGGCGGCGATGCCCATGCCCAGCCCCATGCCCTCCGCCGCCCCGCCCGCGTTCTCCAGCGCGTTCGCCGCCTGGAACCTCGCGTAGTCGCCCAGATCGCCCACGATCTCCATCTGCGACCGCTTGTCCAGCGCCCGCTCCACCTCCTCGGGCAGCGAGATGTTCTCGATCGTGAACGTGGGGACGGCCAGCCCCACGCCGGCCAGGTCGGCGGTCAGCGCCGTCGCCAGCCGCCGTCCCATCTCGTGCTGGTCGGCGGCCAGGTCGAGCAGGGGCACGCCGGCGCTCGCGAGGGCGGGCGCGAGCCGGCCCACGACGAGCTGGCGCAGGTAGCCCTCCACCTCCTCGGTACGGAACTGCGGATCGGTCCCCGCCAGCTCGCGCAACAGCGCCGGGGCGTCGGTCACCCTGGCCGCGTACGAGCCGAACGCCCGCAGCCGCACCGGCCCGAACTCGGGGTCGCGCACGATGACCGGGTTCTGCGTCCCCCACTTGAAGTCGGCGAACTGGCGGGTGCTGACGAAGTACACCTCGGCCTTGAACGGCGAGTGGAAGCCGTGTTTCCAGCCCTTGAGCGTGGACAGGACCGGCAGGTTCCGCGTCTCCAGCGTGTAGGTCCCCGGCGCGAACGCGTCCGCGATCCGGCCCTCGTTGACGAAGACGGCGGTCTGCGACTCGCGCACGATCAGCCGGGCGCCCATCTTGATCTCGTTGTCGTGGCGCGGAAAACGCCAGACGAGGGTGTCGCGGGTGTCGTCGAGCCACTCGACGATGTCGATGAATTCGCCGCGGATCTTGTCGAACAGCGCCACTTCGCCCCCGTCCGTGCTGGTTTCGCCGGTCGGCCACCGTACCAAAGGCGTTTGACGTCGGAGTGGCGTCGAGGTCGGGTGGAGGTCGGTACGGTGGGGAACCGTGGTGAAGCAACGGGTCGCGCAGCTCGAATACTCAGAGTTCCAGTCCGCCATGCTCGACGAGGCGAAGCGCAGGCGGAAGGCGGCGAAGATCATCGCGGTGCTGGAACACTTCCACGGGCCGCTCAGCGGGCTGACCGTGGGCGACGTGGGCTGCTCCGCCGGGTTCATCGCCGACGAGCTGGCGGGCGCGGGGGCCGGCCACACCCTGGGCATCGACATCGACGTGCCGGGGCTGCGCAAGGCGGCCGACCGGTTCGGTGAGCGGGTGGCGTTCGTCTGCGGCGACGGCACGGCGCTGCCGTTCCCCGACGGCTCGATCGACGTGCTGGTGTTCAACCACATCTACGAGCACGTGGTCGACCCCGACGCCGTGGTGGCCGAGATGCACCGGGTGCTGTCCGACGACGGGGCGCTCTACCTGGGTCTCGGCAACCGGCTCGGGATCATGGAGCCCCACTACAAGCTGCCGTTCCTGTCCTACCTGCCGCCCGGCCTGGCCGACCGCTACGTGCGCGCCTTCGGGCGGGCCGACCACTACTACGAGCGGTTCAGGACGCGGCGCGGGCTGCGCAGGATGCTGCGGGCCTTCCACGTGTGGGACTACACGTTCCCGGTGCTCGCCACGCCCACGCAGTTCGCCGGGGGAGAGCTGTTTCCCGGGATGCCGGGGAAGGTGGTCAAGGCGGTGCTGTCGCGGGCCCCGCGCGGGGTGCTCAAACTGCTGCTGCCGGTGGTGCCGACGTACCTGTGGGTGGCGACAAAGACGCCGCGCCGGCCGGTGGGCGCGACGCTGCCGCAGCCGCCCGAACTGGTCCGCCCGCTGTGAGCGTCGAAGAAGACACGACGGTGGAGCCCGTGCCGCGCCGCCGGTCCATGGGTCGCCGGCTGGTCAGATACGGCTTTCTGGCGGTCGCGCTCGGCTTCGGCACGTGGGCGGTGGCCCGGCAGTGGGACGACGTGGTGGCCGGGTTCTCCCGGCTGACCCCGGCCGCGCTGGCGGGCGCGCTGGTGGCGGTGGTCGCCGCGCTGCTCGGGGCCATGCTCACCTGGCGCACCCTGCTGGCCGACCTGGGCTCGCCGCTGCCTCCCAGGCCCGCGGCCAAGGTGTTCTTCGTCGGCCAGCTCGGCAAATACATCCCGGGCACGATCTGGCCCGTGCTCGCCCAGATGGAGATGGGCCGCGACCTCGGCGTGCCCCGCGCGCGCAGCGCGGCGGCGTTCTTCCTGATGATGCCCATCCAGCTGGCCACCGGCCTGCTGGTCACGCTGGTCACGCTCGGCTGGGACCGCTACGGCTGGCTGCTGCTGTTCATCCCGCTGCTGCTGGTCCTGCTCGAACCCAAGGTGATCAACGCCGTCATCGGGTACGCCCTGCGCCGGCTCAAGCGCGAGCCCCTCGAACGGCCGCTGACCAGGCGCGGCATGCTCACGGCGCTGGGCTGGGCGTTGACCGGCTGGATCGCCTACGGTGTGCACCTCTACTTCGTCGCCCCCCAGGGCGGCCTCGTCTTCGCGATCGGAGCCTTCGCCCTGTCGTGGTGCCTGGGCATCCTGACCTTCGTGATCCCGGCGGGGGCGGGGGTCAGGGAGCTGGCCATGGTGGCGATCCTGGCGCCCCACCTCGATCAGGGCGCCGCCATCGCGGTGGCGCTTTCGTCAAGGATCGTCATCATCGTGGGGGATCTGATCTGTGCCGGACTGGCGGGAATCGCGGCGCGTCGCGACTCGGTGTGATTTGGCCCACGATTTAGGGGAGGCTGGTCATAAGGTGAACTTCAGAGGGGGACGACCAGTCCCACGTTGATCTTGAGGGGAGAAGATCTTCGTATGCCTCGAGTGCTCGTCGACGCGGTAGCGGTCCCCGCGGACCGCGGCGCGTTGATCAGATACGTTGACGGGCTGGTGGCCGCGCTCGACCGGGCCGGCGCCGACATCGCGGTGGTCTGCCAGCGGGCCGAAGCGGAACGCTACAGACGCCTCGCACCTTCGGCCCAGGTGATCCCCGGGCCGGTCTCGATCACCAACAGAGCCGCCAGGCTGGCCTGGGAGCAGAGCGGACTGCCCCTTCTCGCCCGCCAGGCCGGCGCCGACGTGATCCACGCCCCCTACTACTCCATTCCGCTCAGCGCGGGCCTGCCGACCGTCGTGACGGTGCACGACACGACGTGGTTCACCGAGCCCGACCAGCTCAGCCCGCGCGCCTCGTTCTTCCGCTCGGCCACCCGCACCGCCGTCCGCCACGCCAGGCGGGTGATCGTGCCGTCCAAGGCGACGAGGGACGAGCTCATCCGGGTACTGTCCGCCGACCCCACCCGCATCGACGTCGCCTACCACGGCGTCGACCTGACCCAGTTCCACCCGCCGACGGGCGAGGAGATCCGCAGGTCCGCCATGAGGTGCGGGCTGCACGACCAGCCGTACGTGGCCTTCCTCGGCGCCCTCGACCCGCGCAAGAACGTGCCCAACCTCATCAGGGGCTTCGCCGCCGCCGTCAAGCGGCTGGACGAGCCGCCGGCGCTGGTGCTCGGCGGAGGCGTGCACGAGGACGACGTGGACGCCGCCTGCCGGGAGGTGGAGGCCACCGTCAGGGTGATCAGGCCGGGCTACCTGCGCGCGCCCGACCTGCCCGGGTTCCTCGGCGGGGCGCTCGTGGTCGCCTTCCCCTCGCGTGGCGAGGGGTTCGGGCTGCCGGTCCTTGAGGCCATGGCCTGCGGCGCGCCGGTCCTGACGACACACCGCAGCTCGCTGCCCGAGGTGGGCGGCGACGCGGTCGCCTACACCGAGCCGGACGCCGACAGCATCGCCACGGCGCTCGGCGAGTTGCTGGCATCTCCCCAGCGCAGGCACCAGTTGCGGGAGGCGGGCCTGGCCCGATCCCGCGAATTCACCTGGGACGCCAGCGCCGAGGCGCATCTCAGCTCCTACCAACGCGCGATCGAATAGTTCGGTAACCTCACGGAGTGATGGAGAGCTCTTTGCCAGACCTCGAGGCGATCCTCCTGGTCGGGGGGCAGGGCACGCGCCTGCGTCCGCTGACACTGGGCACGCCGAAGCCGCTGCTGCCCACCGCCGGGGTGCCGTTCCTGGCGCACCAACTCGCCCGGGCGCGATCTTTCGGCGTACGCCGGATCGTGTTCGCGACGTCGTACAAGGCGGCCATGTTCGAGCCCGCCTTCGGCGACGGGGCGGCGTTCGGGCTCTCGCTGGAATACATGACGGAAGAGACGCCGCTGGGCACGGGCGGAGCCATCCGCAACGCCGGCGAGGCGCTCGACGCGGGCCCCGACGACCCCGTCCTCATCCTCAACGGCGACATCCTCTCCGGTCACGACATCGGCGCGCAGGTGCGCCTGCACCGTGACAGGCAGGCCGCTGTAACGCTCCATTTGACAGAGGTCGACGATCCCTCTCGCTTCGGCTGCGTGCCGACCGACGAGGCGGGGCGGGTGACGGCGTTCCTGGAGAAGACGCCCAACCCGGTGACCAACCGGATCAACGCCGGCTGCTACGTCTTCACCCGCTCGGTGATCGACTCGATCCCGCGCGACGAGGTCGTGTCGGTCGAGCGCGAGACGTTTCCCGGGCTGATCGAGTCGGATCAGCTCATCATGGGCTACGCCGACCGCACCTACTGGCTCGACGTCGGCACGCCGAGCGCCTACGTGCAGGGTTCGCGTGACCTGGTGCTGGGCCGGCTGGCCTCGCCCGCGCTGCCCGGCCCGACCGGCGAATACCTGGCGCTCGACGGCGCCAGGATCTCGCCCGAGGCCAAGATCCAGGACGGCACGGCGGTCGGCGCGCGCGTGGTCGTCGAGGCGGGGGCGACGGTGGCCGGGTCGGTGCTCAGCGACGACTGCGTCGTGGAGACCGGGGCCCGGGTGACCGACTCCGTCGTGGGGCAGCGGGCGCGCATCTGCGCGGGCACGGTGGTGCGCGACGCGGTGATCGGCGACGACGCCGTCGTGGGGCCCGGCAACGAGCTGCAGCACGGCGTACGCGTCTGGCCGGGCATCGAGCTGCCCGAGCGGGCCCTGCGTTACTCCAGCGACGTCTGACCCCCTTGTCTCGGCCGCGGCCCTGCTTGTGCTTGGGGCGCAGGCTGTTCGCCGCGCGCTGAGCCCGGCCTGAGCAGGTGAGGGGCAGGGGCAGACTGGTGGGGTGATGGAGCGCAGGTGGGTGCCCGCGGGGCCGCTGGACGTGGGGCTGACGCTGATGCCCCACCGGCGTGGCGGCGGCGACCCCACCTGGCGCCGTGAGAGCGGTGGCGTCGTGTGGCGCACCTCCAGGACCCCCGACGGCCCCTGCACGCTCAGGGTGAGCGTCAAGGCCGGGTGCGTGCACGGGCAGGCGTGGGGGCCGGGCGCGGTCTGGGCTCTGGAGACCCTGCCGGCGCTGCTGGGCGCCGATGACGACGTCGCCGGGTTCAGCGTCGAGCACGACGTGCTGGCCGAGGCGGTCAGGAGGAATCCTGGGCTGCGGATCGGGCGTACGGGGCGGGTGATGGAGGCCCTCGTGCCGGCGGTGCTGGAGCAGAAGGTCGTCGGGCGGGAGGCGTGGCGGGCCTGGCGGTGGCTGCTCGGCCGCTACGGCGAGCCTGCTCCCGGGCCCGCGCCCGAGGGCATGCGGGTCGTGCCGGAGAGCGACGTGTGGCGGCAGATCCCGAGCTGGCACTGGCACCAGGCGGGCGCCGAGGCCGTACGCGCCAGGACCATCGCGGGCGCCGCCTGGCACGCCGCCAAGCTGGAGGCCGCCGCCACCAGCGAGGAACTCGACAGGCTGCTGCGCGCGCTGCCCGGGATCGGGGTGTGGACCTCGGCCGAGGTGCGCCAGCGCGCCTTCGGCGACCCCGACGCCGTCAGCGTCGGTGACTTCCATCTGGCCAAGCTGGTCGGTTACGCCCTGACCGGGGAGAAGACCGATGATTCCGGGATGATGCGGCTGCTTGAGCCGTACACCGGGCATCGGCACCGCGCCACGGTCCTGGTCTGGCTCAGCGGCGTGCGCCCGCCGGCGCGGGGGCCCCGGATGCCGGTCCGCGACTACCGCGCGTTCTGAGCCCGGTGTGGTGAGCCGACCCTGGGTGCGTACGGCGAACTCAGGCGGACGTACTGTGCCTCTATGAGTTCTGACTCCGCGCTCCGCCGCGCCCTCGCCCGCGCCAGGGACGGCAAGACCCTCGACGTCACCGAGGCGACCGTCCTCCTGCACGCCCGGGACGAGCACCTCGATACGCTTCTCGACCACGCCTCCCGCGTGCGCGACGCCGGGCTGCGTGCCGCCGGGCGCGAGGGGGTCATCACCTACAGCAGGAAGGTGTTCATCCCGTTGACCCGGCTCTGCCGGGACCGTTGTGGATACTGCACTTTTGCCACGGCTCCGCACAAGCTGCCCGCGCCGTTCCTGAGCCCGGACGAGGTGCTGGAGATCGCCCGCCAGGGGGCGGCGATGGGGTGCAAGGAGGCGCTGTTCACGCTGGGGGACCGGCCGGAGGACCGCTGGCACCAGGCGAGGGAGTGGCTCGACGCGCACGGCTATGACGACACGTTGTCCTATGTGCGCGCGATGGCGATCAGGGTGCTGGAGGAGACCGGGCTGCTGCCGCACCTCAACCCGGGGGTGCTGAGCTGGCGGGACCTGCAGCGGCTCAAGCCGGTCGCGCCGTCGATGGGGATGATGCTGGAGACGACGTCGCGGCGGCTGTTCGAGGAGAAGGGGCAGGCCCACTACGGCTCGCCGGACAAGGATCCCGCCGTGCGGCTGCGCGTGCTGGAGGACGCGGGACGGACGAACGTGCCGTTCACCACCGGGATCCTCATCGGCATCGGCGAGACCGTCGAGGACCGGGCCGAGTCGATCTTCGCGATCCGGCGGGTGGCCAGGGAGTACGGCGGCATCCAGGAAGTCATCGTGCAGAACTTCCGCGCCAAGCCCGACACCGCCATGCGCGGCCTGCCGGACGCCGACCTCCAGGAGCTGGCCGCCACGATCGCCGTCGCGCGGCTGGTCCTAGGCCCCCGCGTACGGCTGCAGGCGCCGCCCAACCTGGTGGACTCCGAGTACGAGCTGATGATCAGAGCCGGGATCGACGACTGGGGCGGCGTGTCCCCGCTCACCCCCGACCACGTCAACCCGGAACGGCCGTGGCCGCAGATCGACGACCTCGCGGATCGTACGGCCGGCGCCGGCTTCCAGCTCCGCGAGCGTTTGACGATCTATCCGGAATACGTGCAGGCGGGGGAGCCCTGGCTCGACCCCCGCCTGTTCGCCCACGTCGCCGCGCTCGCCGACCCGGCCACCGGGCTGGCCCGCGAGGACGCCGTGCTCGAAGGCCGGCCCTGGCAGGAGCCCGACGGCGGATTCACCGCGTCCGGCCGGGTCGATCTGCACGTCGAGGTCGACACCACCGGCCGCACCGCCGACCGCAGGGACGACTTCGACCACGTCTACGGCGACTGGGACGCCCTCCGCGACCGCCTCCCCTCGCCCGCCGCCGCGTTCTCTGGTGAGGTGCGGCAGGCGCTGGCCAGGGCCGCCGCCGATCCCGCCGGGCTGACGGACGCGGAGGCCGTGGCGCTGCTGAGCGCCGACGGCGAGGAGCTGGACGAGCTGGCCGCCATCGCCGACGCCCTGCGCGCGGAGGCGGCCGGCGACGCGGTCACCTACGTCGTCAACCGGAACATCAACTTCACCAACGTCTGCTACACCGGCTGCCGCTTCTGCGCCTTCGCCCAGCGCAGGACCGACGCCGACGCCTACACGCTCAGCCTCGACCAGGTCGCCGACCGCGCGGAGGAGGCGTGGGCGGCCGGCGCCACCGAGGTGTGCATGCAGGGCGGCATCCACCCCGACCTGCCCGGCACCGCGTACTTCGAGATCGCCAAGGCGGTCAAGGCCAGGACGCCCGGCATGCACGTGCACGCGTTCTCCCCGATGGAGGTGATCAACGGAGCGAGCCGGACGAACCTGTCCATCCGCGACTGGCTGGAGGCCGCCAAGGAGGCCGGCGTGGACTCCCTGCCGGGGACGGCGGCCGAGATCCTCGACGACGACGTGCGCTGGGTGCTGACCAAGGGCAAGCTGCCCGCCAAGGAGTGGGTCGAGGTCATCACCACCGCGCACCAGGTCGGCCTGCCCACCACCGCCACCATGATGTACGGGCACGTCGACAACCACCTGCACTGGGTCAGGCACATCAAGCTCATCAGGCGGCTGCAGGAGCAGACCGGCGGGTTCTCGGAGTTCGTGCTGCTGCCGTTCGTGCACACCAGCGCCCCCATCTACCTGGCGGGCGTGGCCAGGCCGGGCCCGACCGCGCGGGAGAACCGGGCCGTGCACGCGCTGGCCAGGATCCTGCTGCACGGCGCGATCGGGAACATCCAGTGCTCCTGGGTCAAGCTCCAGGACGACCTGTGCCGCCAGGTGCTCACGGGCGGCGTCAACGATCTCGGCGGCACCCTGATGGAGGAGACGATCAGCCGGATGGCGGGGTCGGAGAACGGCTCGTACAAGACGATCAGCGAGCTGCGCGAGATGGTCGCGGTCACCGGCAGGCCGGCCAGGCAGCGCACCACCGAGTACGGCGTCCCGAGCGAGGAGCGGCTGGCGGCCTCGGCGGCCAGCGACGGCGTCTGCCAGAGCGTCAGAAGGGTGCTCCCGCTGGCCTAGTTGTAACATGTTCTAACAAGCACTTGCGTCCGCCCAGTGAGTCGCTGGGAGAATCGTCACTCCCCTGGGAGAGAGGTTCACCGTGCGGTTGGGTCGACACCGCGCCGCGCTGCCCCCCGAGCAGCGGCGGAGGAAGGCACTCCAGCGCGGCATCCTGGCCGGGCTGTCCGCCGTGGCCATCGTCGCGGCCGGCCTGGTCGTGATCTTCGGCAGCGGCGGCGTGCTGTGCACCACACGAGAGCCTGTTCTGGTCGACGTGGCCGCAGCGGTGGACGTGGCTCCTGCCGTGATGGAGGCGGCGAGCCGGTTCAACGGGACGAAGACGGCCGTGGGTGGCCGGTGCGTGCTGGTCCAGGTGACCGAGCAGCCGCCGGCCACCGTCCTGCGCACGCTGATCGGCGACCGGGCCGGCGTGCTGAGCGAGCGGCCCGACGGCTGGATCGCCGACTCCTCCGCCTGGATCAGGCTGGCCCGCCAGCAGGGCGCGAGCGCGCTGCCCGCGGGGGAGAGCGTGGTGGCCACCTCGCCGCTGGTGTTCGCCACCCGGTCGTCGCTGGCCCAGCGCTTCTCCGTGGGGCGGACCGAGATGAACTGGCGGATGGTCTTCCCCTCGACCGTGCGCGGGCGGCTGACGCCCAACGCGGACGAACCGGACGTCGTACGCGTGCCCGACCCGTCGCTGGCCGGGGCCGGCATCGCGACCGTGGCCGCCGCGCGGGACGTCGTCGGGAAGGGGCCCGAGGCGGACAAGGCGCTGACCGCGTTCGTTCGGTGGGCGCAGGCGGGCTCGGCGCCCGACTACCGCAGCATGCTGGCCGCGGTGGACGACCGTACGTTCTGGCAGCGCCCGGTCGTGATCGTGCCCGAGCAGTCCGTGTGGCAGCACAACCTGCGGCCCTCCGCCGATCCGGTCGTGGCCCTGCATCCGCGCGAGGGCACGATCAACCTCGACTATCCGTACGTCGTCACCGCCACCGATCCCTCCGTCGCCGAGGCGTCGAGCGTCTTCGCGGGCTGGCTGAAGGGCGCGCAGGCGCAGGAGATCGTGCGCAGGGCGGGGTTCAGGTCGGGCGACGGCGCCCAAGGGCCGATCTCGCCCGGCCCGCAGATCCCCACGGAGGCGCCCAGGACCAGGGCCTCGGTGTCGCCGCAGGACATCGACGACGCGCTGCTGGCCTGGAGCAGGCTGGCCCCGCCGACCAACATCCTCGTGCTGGCCGACACCTCCAAGCACATGGCCGAGCCGTTGAACGGCACCACGCGGGTCAGCGTGGCGCTGGCGGCGGCCAAGATCGGGTTGCAGCTCTTCCCCGCTTCCACGCACATGGGTCTGTGGGAGTTCGCCGACAAGGTCGGGCGCATCAAGGGGTATCAGGAACGCGTGGCCCTCGGCCCGATCAGCGAGCCCGACAGCGGGCAGGTCATCCGCAAGAGCCGCCTGGACGAGCTGACCAGCACGATCGCCGCCCATCCCAAGCTCGCCAGCTCCCTGTACGACGCCATCCACAGCGGCTTTCGCGAGGTCAGCGAGGAGTACCGGGAGGAGATGAACAACGCGCTCCTGGTGATCACGGCCGGCCGGGACGACGGCAAGGGCGTGAACCTGCGCCAGTTGCTCGACCAGTTGCGGCGTGAGTGGAACCCGGACAAGCCCGTACAGATCATCGTCATCGCGTTCGGCAAGGACGTGGACCGGGCGGCCCTGTCGCAGATCACGGCCGCCACGAACGGCTCACTGCACGAGGCCCAGGAGCCCGGCGAGATCATCGACGTGTTCCTCGCCGCCCTGGCCCGCCGCCTCTGCCATCCGACCTGCAAACCCACCACCTGACCGCCCGCCCCAGGGAGAACGTGGACCGGCCGCCCAGGGGAGTCCTGGGCGGCCGGGCCGGGTCGGAGTGACTACACGCGCTGCCAGAGCGCCGGCACGTTCGGCGGCTCCCAGCCGGCGAGGGCGGTGTGCGCCTGGACGCACCGGTAGCTGACGCCGTTGTAGGTCACGGTGCTACCGACGCTGTACGCGGTGCCCGCCCGCCAGGTGCCGGAAGGCGTCGTCGGGGGAGGCGTCGGCGTCGGCGTCGGGGTGGGAGTGGGCGTCGGCGGGGGCGTCGGGGTGGGGTTGCCGCCACCGCCGCCGAAGTTCAGGTCGATGCAGGAGTAGAAGGCGTTGGTGGTGTCGGAGATGTTCCAGATGGCGAGCACCTTCTGCCGGCCCGAGTAGCCGGAGAAGTTGACCGGGTGCGAGACCGTCGCCGGCGGCTGCTGGTTGTTGCCGGAGAAGCTGGCCACCCTGGTGTTGCCGATGTAGTACTCGAAGTTCGAGGTGGCGTGCCTGGCGGTGAACGTCCAGGTGAAGGTCACGGTGCTGCCCACCGACGCGGCGGGCCACGGCTTGCTCTCGTCGCTGAGCTGGGCGAACTGGCCGAGGTTGGCGTGGCAGTTGCGCAGGCCCTTGGGGCCTTCCACGCTCTGCGGCTCGTAGACGATGTTGCCGCAGCCGGAGACCTTGCCCTGGTGGCAGTTGGCCTGGCGACTGGGCGGCGTGAGCACGTACCCGTGCGCGAACGCGGGCGTGGTGTTGAACACCGTGGTGGCGACCGCGATCACCGCCACGGCGAGTACTGAGAGAGTCCTTCGCATGAAGTGGCTCCTTTACATGGGGGGTGACCCCTAATGTAAAGGAAACTTTCCTAACGGTAAACTCGACTTGACCGCTGTCCGGACCGCCGTCAACGCGTCAGGACGAAGCCGTCACCGCGTGACGGATGAAGCCGTCACGTGTGCGGAAGAAGTCGTCATCGCGTCAGGATGAAGTCGCCGGGATCGCGCGGCGCCCGGTCGCGCGGCGGCGCGGCGGCGTGCCCGACGGCCACGCAGCCCATCGGGTCCCACGACTCGGGCAGGTCGAGCACCTCGCGCACCACGGGCCGGCAGAACATCGTGGACGACACCCACGCCGAGCCCAGCCCCTCGACGGCGAGCTGCACCAGGAAGTTCTCCACCCCGGCGCCGGTCGCCACGATGAACATCTCCCGCTCGGAGGCGTTGCGCCGCTCGTCCCTGTAGGTGTGGGACCCCTCCATCACCAGGCACGGCACCACCAGATAGGGCGCGTTACGCAGCACGTCGCCCCGTCTGACCCGCTTGGCGATCGACTGCTCGGTGAACCCGTCGCCGCGCAGGTCGGCGATCCACGCCTCGCGCATCGCGTCGAGCAGCTTCGTCCGCGTCTGCGGCGACTCCAGCAGCACGAACCGCCACGGCGTCGTGTGGTGCGGCGCCGGCGCCGCGATGCCCGCCGCGACCGCCCTGCGCACCGCCTCGGGATCGACGGGCCGGTCGGAGAACTCCCTGATCGTACGGCGGGCGAACACCACGTCACGCGACCCGAACCGGAACAGATCATCGTCGGCCGGCCGCACCAGCGGCCTGACCCCGGGACCGTCGTCCTCGGTCACCAGGTGGGACAGCCCGCGCACGATCGCCACCGGGACCCCGGCGAGCTTGCCCTTGACCAGCTCGGCGGCGCTCGCGATCTCGTCGGCCAGGGCTGTGACCGTGGCGCTGAGCTGGTTGCCGTAGGTGTCGGAGGTGCCGCGGTAGTCGTCGAGCGGGCGGAGGCCGGCCACCCCGATGGCCACGTCGGTGAGCCCGTTACGCCACGGCCGTCCGAACGTGTCGGACACGATCACCCCGACCCGCACCCCACCGCGCCCGCCATCGTGCCCGCCATCGTGCCCACCGTCGCGCCCGCTGTCGTGGTTGCCGTCGCGTCCATCGTCGCGCCCGTCGCCGGGCTCGCTGTCGCTCCCGCCGTCGCGCCCGCTGAGCCCTGCCCTGATGCGGCGGGCCGAGGCGTCGGAGTCTTCGGGCAGGAGCAGGACGGTGCCGGGCTCAGTGTTGGAGGCGTCGACGCCGGCGGCGGCCATGACGAAGCCGTGGCGGGTCTGGG
The DNA here is from genome assembly GCF_040649755.1 of Nonomuraea sp. NPDC048882. NCBI lineage: Bacteria > Bacillati > Actinomycetota > Actinomycetes > Streptosporangiales > Streptosporangiaceae > Nonomuraea > Nonomuraea sp. NPDC048882. The sequence continues at coordinate 313,488 of NZ_JBEZGB010000006.1, read as the reverse complement.
AGATGACGGTGTCGCCGCGCCTGGCGACCACCCGCTCGGTCTCCTCCTCGATCGCCCGGGTGCGGTCGGGCGCGTGGCGCACCCGGCCCTCGGCCTTGCTCACGATCTTGGAGGTGATCACCACGATGTCGCCGTCACGCAGCCCGGCTCCGGCCAGCAGCGCCGCCACGTCGTCACCCGGCCGGACCTCGCCGATCCCGGTCACCGCGATCACCTCGACCCGCTCGGGCACCACCGAGCCGTCGTGCGGCGGGGCGGCGGGGCCGCCCTGCGGCAGGGACACGGCAGGAGCATCGTGCGGCGGGGTCGAGGCAGGGTCGCCCTGCGGCCGGGTCGCGGCAGGGGTGGCGGGCGTCGGGGCGCCGGGTGAAGGGGTGGTCATCGGGCGAGCTCCAGAGCGAGGTCGAGGGCGGTGCGGGCGATGGCGGCGGTGGCCTCGGCGTCGTGCATGAGGATCGGCCTGGCGACCACCCGCACGCCGTCGAGCGCGACCCCGGCGTCCTCCTCGGCCACCAGCCAGCCGTCGATCAGCTCGGAGCCGTACAGATCGAGCACCGCCTGCGCGGTCGTCTCGACCCCGATGGCGGTCAGGCAGGCGTCGGCCATGCCCCTGACCGGCGCGCCGCCGATGATCGGCGAGACGCCGACGACGGTCTTGGGCAGCAGCGCCTCGCGGATGCCGGGAATCTGGAGGATCGTGCCGATGCTGACCACCGGGTTGGACGGCGGCAGGACGACCACGTCGGCCTGCTCGATGGCCTCAAGGACCCCCGGGGCCGGCTTCGCGGTGTCGGCCCCCACCAGCGCGAACGACTGCGCGGGAACGGAGGCGCGCAGTCGCACCCACCACTCCTGGAAGTGGATCGCGCGCTTGCCGCGCTCGTCCTCGATCACGACGTGGGTCTCGCAGCGGTCGTCGCTCATCGGCAGCAGCCGCACGCCCGGCTGCCAGCGCGCGCAGAGCGCCTGCGTGATCTGCGAGAGCGGGTAGCCCGCCTCCAGCATCTGCGAGCGCACGATGTGGGTGGCGAAGTCGCGGTCGCCCAGCCCGAACCACTGCGGCTCGACGCCGTACGCGGCCAGTTCCTCCTTGACGACGTGGGACTCCTTGGCCCGGCCCCAGCCCTGCTCCTCGTCGATGCCGTTGCCCAGGGTGTACATCACGGTGTCGAGGTCGGGGCAGACCCGCAGGCCGAACAGGGTGATGTCGTCACCCGTGTTGCCGATGACAGTGATCGAGGAGTCAGGCGCGGTGGCGCGCAGGCCGCGCAGGAAGCGGGCGCCGCCGATGCCGCCGGCGAGTGACACGATGTGCATGCGCCCCAGTCTTTCACCGGGCTCCGACAACCCTTCCGGGGGACCGGTTTTCGCCTTTTTGTCGGCGGCGTACGTCCTGGTACTGCATGAATTGAGATGGAAGAGGTTGCTGGGACTCCCGGCAGGTGGGTCGGTGATGTGGCAAACTCCCTTCGGGCTAAAGGGTCCCGATGGGGGTAGTTGTGAGCAAACTTGACGTCGCTCGGCTGAAGGAGCCGGCCGCCTGGATCATGCTCGTCACCGGGTTGATGCAGGTCGTGCTGGCGATCGGCCACATCCTGATCGGGTCGACCGCGTCGTCGTCGTTCATGGAACGCGCGGCGGGGAACTTTTCGAGCGTGACCAGCCCGGTCGTGACGGCGCTGCTGCTCGGCGCCGTGCTGCTGGTGACGAAGGTGGGCGAGCCGTCGGCCAAGGCCAAGCCGATCACGTACGGCGCCGCCGCCGGACTGTTGCTGGCCTCGGTGTTCGGCATGCTCGCGCTGCTGCTCGGCCTGTTCTCCGGCCTCGGCGCCCGCTCCACCATCGAGTACGTGCTCCTCGGCGTGCCCACGCTCGCTCTGACCGCCATCGCGCTGGTCTACCTGCTGCCGCAGGTGATGCCTGAGCGGCCGGCGGCCCAGGTCTACCACGGCCAGTTCGGCGCTCAGCCCGGCTTCTTCGCCGGCCAGCCCCAGCAGTTCGGCCAGGGCGAGCAGCCCCAGCCCGGTTACGGCCAGCCCGGCTACCCGCAGCAGCCCCCCTCGGGCCAGCAGCCCTTCGGCCAGGACCAGCCCGGCCAGCCCGGCTACGGCCAGGACCAGGCGGCGGGCGGCTTCGCCCAGCAGCCCGGTCAGCAGGGCTTCGGCCAGGAGCAGGGTCCAGGCCAGCAGGGTCCAGGCCAGCAGGGTCCAGGCGGTCCTGGTCAGCAGGGCCCCGGCGGTCAGCCCGGTTTCGGCGGCCCGCAGGACCAGCAGCAGGCCCCGTACGGCCAGCAGCCCATGTCGGGCCAGCAGCCCGGTCAGCCCGGCTTCGGTCAGGACCAGGCCGCCGCTCTCGGCGGTCCCCAGGACCAGCAGGCCCCTTACGGTCAGCAGCCGATGTCCGGGCAGCAGGGGTTCGGCGAGCAGGGCCCCGGCCAGCAGGGTCCCGGTCAGCCCGGTTTCGGCGGTCCCCAGGACCAGCAGCAGGCCCCGTACGGCCAGCAGCCCATGTCGGGCCAGCAGCCCGGCTACGGCCAGCAGCCGCCGTCCACCCCCGGCTACGCGCAGCAGCCCCCCTCCACCCCCGGCTACGCGCCCCAGCCGCTCTCAGCCCCCGCGTACGACCAGCAGCAGCCGTCCGCCCCCGGATACGACCAGACGCCCGGCGGATACGGCCAGCAGCCCCCCTCGACGCCCGGCTACGGCCAGCAGCCCCCGAGCTTCGGCGGGCAGCCCGAGCCGCAGACCAACCCGCAGCAGCCATACCCGCAGATCAGGGGCGCGCTGCCGGCCGCGCCCTCCGACCAGCAGCAGCCCGAGCCGTCCTTCCCGCCGCAGGGTTTCGGCCAGGGTTACGCCTCCGTCGACACGTCCCCGGCGGGCCAGGACTACAGCACGCCGCCGGCCGGGGAGTACACCCCCGCCCCGTACGTGCCCGCCGATAGCCAGCCGAACATCTACGGCCAGCCGAGCCCGAACCCGTACGCGCCCGCCGCGAACGACCAGGCCAATTCCTTCGCCCCGCCCGCCGACCAGCAGCAGGCGAACCCGTACGCGCCTCCGTCCGACAACGCGTACACGCCGGGCGAGACCGCCCCCAACACCTCGTTCCCGCCGGCCGAGCCGCAGCAGCAGTCGTACTTCGGCCAGAGCGCGTTCGACCACCAGCAGCAGCAGCAACAGCAGGGCGGCCAGCCGTTCACCGGCTACTCGGGCGCCGAGTTCGCCACCCCGTCCGCCTACCAGGAGCCCGACCCGCCGGTCGACCCGCGCTCGCAGCAGCTTCTCGACGCCTACCACCAGGCGGAGACGTACCAGTCGAACGCCGGCCAGCCGAATGCGGGCCAGCCGAACGCGGGCACCCAGCCGGAGCTGCGCGTGCCCGACTACGGCCAGGGCGGCGGCCAGTACGGCGGCGACCCGTTCGGCCACCCGCAGCAGGAGCTCCTGCGACAGGTCCAGGAGCAGAACGGCGGGTACGAGCCCCAGCAGGGCCAGTACCGGCCCACCCACCAGGCTCCGCAGGCCGCCGCCGCCCAGCCGGGATGGCCGGACCAGGGCGAGTCCACGATGCGGCTCGACCCGGCGGCGTTCGGCGGCAACGCCTTCGGCGGCGACCAGCGCCGCCCCGGTGACGACCCGATCGACCCGACGGCCATATACACCCCCAACGAACCCCGCAGGTAACGGACCGGCAATGGACGGCTAGAGAGAAGGTGGGCCATGGGCGGGCGTGTTTCCCGCCCTGGTACGGTTCCGACCGCAGACAGCGTTGAACGAGCCAGGCCGACGCCATGCGTGCGAGGCGCCGGCCGGGTGCGAACATCACATGCCGAGCACACCGGGGCGAGATCTGGTCTTTCCCCGGATAGCTGCATGCCGCTTGACGTCACGCACGGCACGCGCGTGTAATTACAACCATGTTGTTACGCCTTCCTGTGGGTGGGTAATAAGGAAGGCGTCCATGGGGGGCTCCATTGCGGGCGGGCGGCAGGGAGGTGTGCAGTGACCGATCCGGTCATCGCACAGGATCAGCTTGACGCTGAAGAACTCGGCTGGCAGGAGCGCGCGTTGTGCGCGCAGACTGATCCGGAGGCGTTCTTCCCGGAGAAAGGCGGCTCCACCCGAGAGGCCAAGAAGGTCTGCCGATCGTGTGAGGTCCGTGCCGAGTGCCTGGAATACGCACTCGAGCACGATGAGCGGTTCGGCATCTGGGGTGGGTTGTCCGAGCGGGAGCGCAGACGGATCAAGCGTCAGGCCGTTTAGGCCGAATGAGAGATCCGGTGCGGGCCGCCGCTGCGGCGTGGGTCGCGGACGGCAGTCCGACCTGCGGTTTCTTATCGTTATATAGGGGGGAAGGGGTCACGCGGTCCGCCGTGTGACCCTTTTCGCATCTCCTGACAGCCGCGCACCTGTATGGTGGGGCCGCTGATCATCCCCCCAGGAGTCACCCACCCATGGCACGTCCCTACGTCACCGTGATCGTCGTCGCCCATGACGGCGCGCGCTGGCTCGGGGAGACGCTGCGCGCCCTGATCAACCAGAGCCGCAGACCGGACCGCGTGGCCGGCGTCGACAACAGCAGCAGGGACGGTTCGGCCGACCTGCTGGCCCAGACGCTCGGGCGCGGCAACCTGATCTCCCTGCCCCGCTCCACCGGTTTCGGCGAGTCGGTTGCCACGGCGCTGGAGAAACTTCCGTCCGCCGGACGGGACGAATGGATCTGGCTGCTGCACGACGACTGCGCCCCCGACAGGCGCGCGCTGGAGCTGCTGCTCACCGCGGCCGAGCAGGATCCCAAGGCCGCCGTGCTCGGCCCGAAGTTACGCGACTGGCTCGACCGCAGGCGGCTGCTGGAGATCGGCGTCACCGTGGGCCGTACGGGACGCAGGGACACGGGGCTGGAGCCGCACGAGTTCGACCAGGGGCAGCACGACGGCACCCGCGAGGTGCTGTCGGTGTCCACGGCGGGGATGCTGATCAGGCGCGACGTGTGGGAGAAGGCCGGCGGCCTCGACCCGTTCTTCCCGATCTTCCGTGACGACCTCGACCTGTGCTGGCGGGTGCGCAACGCCGGGCACAAGGTGCTGATCGTGACGTCCGCGGTGGCCTGGCACGCCGAGGCGGCGGCCCGCAGGCGCCGGCGCATCACGGTCAGCGGCGACCATCCGCGCCGCCTCGACCGGCGCAACGCGATCTTCGTGGTCATGGCGAACCTGCCGTTCCGCGCGATGTTGTGGGCGCTGCTGCGGAACGTGATCAGTTCCATCGTGCGCACGGTGCTGTTCATCGTGAGCAAACAGCCGGCGAACGCGCTGGACGAAGTCGTGGCCATCTGCTCGATCCTCGTGCATCCGTTCCGGCTGCTGCGGGCGCGCCGGGCCCGCCGTCACGGCCGCAAGAGGGGATATATACGCATAAAGCGGCTTATGACCCCTCGGGGTGCGGCCTACCGGCGCCTCACCGACATGGTGCAGAGCTTCCTGGCCGGCGAGGCGCCCGTCGACTCCGCCGGCCGGCATCACCACTCCACAGCCCACCCAACCGGCGCCTCGGGCGAGGAGCAGGACGTCGTCCCGCCGCCCGACACCGGCGCCTTCCAGCGCTTCATCGGCCGGCCCGGCGTCATCCTCATGTTCGCGCTGACCGTCGTCTCACTGATCGCCGAACGCTCGCTCCTCGGCGGCGAACGGCTCGGCGGCGGCGCCCTCGTGCCGGTGACCGGCGGCGCGAGCGACCTGTGGGCCTTCTACACCGAGGGCTACCACGACGTCGGGTTCGGCTCCACCGCCTGGGCGCCGCCGTACGTGGCCGTGCTGGCCGCCCTGTCCACGCTCGCGCTCGGCAAGACCTGGGTGGCCGTGTCGGTGCTGCTGCTGGGCTCGGTGCCGCTGGCCGGGGTCACGGCGTACCTGGCCACGCGGCACATCGTCCCCGCGGTGCCGGCCCGGGCCTGGGCGGCGGGGACGTACGCGCTGCTGCCCGTCGGCACCGGGGCCATCGCGGCGGGGCGGGTGGGGACGGCGGTGGTGTTCGTCCTCGTCCCCGTGTACGCCTGGCTCTGCGCCCGGCTGCTGTCCGCCGAGCCGCGACCGGCCAGGCGGGCCGCGTGGGGTCTTGGCCTGCTGCTGGCCGTGGGGACGGCGTTCGTGCCCCTCGTCTACCCGCTCTTCGCGGTCCTCGGCGTGCTCGGCGCGGTGGCCTTCGGCGGCGTCCGCGGCCGGTCGCGTTCCGCCGGCCGGGATGACGCGCCGGGCGGCGCGCGAGGTGGTGTGCAGGGCGGCGCGCGAGGTGATGCGCAGGGTGGCGTGCGGAGTGACCTGCGAGACGGTGTGCGGGGCGGGGTCGCCGGGTCGATGGGCATCGCGCTCGCCGTGCCGCCGCTGCTCCTGCTGCCCTGGCTCATGGACCTGCTGGGCGAACCCTGGCGACTGCTCCTTGAGGCAGGCTTGCACGATCCGGCCCTGGTGGACCCGTCGTTGCCCACCGCGTCCCTGCTGGCGATCAGCCCGGGCGGGCCGGGGTTGCCGCCGTTCTGGGTGAGCGCGGGGCTGGTGGCGGCGGCGCTGGCCGCGCTGCTCATGCGCCGCCAGCGCACGATCGTCGCCGTCGGCTGGGGCATCGCGCTCTACGGCGTGCTGGCGGGCGTCCTGGTCAGCCGGATCACCGTCGAAGGCGCGCGGGCCTGGCCAGGGGTGCCGCTGGCGTTCGCGGGCGCGGGGCTGGTGGTGCTGGTCGGGTTGACCGCCCACCGGCTGACCGAGCTGCGCGCGGGTGGCGGGCTGCGGCGGCTGGGGGCGACGGCGGTGGTGGCGGTGGCGTTCAGCACGCCGCTGCTGGCCGCCGGGTACTGGATGGCCGGTGGCGTACGGGGGCCGCTGCTCGGCGACGCGCCCGACGTGATGCCGGCGCTGGCCGCCGCCCGTACCACGCAGGGGGAACGGACCCTGGTGATCAAGGGCTCCGCGTTCACGGTGCTGCACGGGCGCATCCCGCTGATCGGCGAGGCGGAGCTGCCGGCCGACCCCCAGGCCCGCGCCCGGGTGGGCGCGGCGGCGGAAGGGCTGGTCGGGGGCCGCGGCGGCGACGCGGCCACGCTGGCTCAGCAGGGCATCGGCATGGTGGCGCTGGCGCCTCCGGTCTCCTTCGAGCTGGCCAGGACCCTCGACTCGCAGCCGTCGTTGCAGCGCCTGAGCCTGTCGGAGTCGGGCGGCCTGTGGCGGCTGGCGGAGCCGGTCACCCGCGTGCCCGCCCAGCCGGTGAGCGTCATGCACGTGCCGCTGCTGTGGGCGCAGGGGGCGTTCCTGCTGGTGGTGCTGCTGATGGCGGCACCAGGCCGGCAGCGACAGGAGACGGCGGAGCCCGCCGGCGTGGCACTGGCGGGCGCCTGATGCCGGGCAAACGTGGCACAGGCGGGCGTGTGCGGGCGGGCGGAGGTGGCGCGATGAGGGCCTTCGTGGAGCACAGGGTCGGGCTGCTGGTGCTGGTCGTCGTGTCTTTGACCGCCCTGTACGGCGTCGCGTACGTCACCACCCCCGCCCCGATCCCGCCCCCGCCCTCGGCCCCGAGGAAGGTGTCCGTGGAGTCGGTCACCGCGGTCTGCCCGGGGGCGAAGGGCGAGCGGACCGGCGTCTACCTGCCGGGAACGGTGAACGGCGAGACCATGGAGGACGCGAAGCCGTTCGTGACCAAGGGCCCCGCCGGTCTTGAGGCCGGCTACCTCACCCGCGTCACGAAGGGCGCGGGCCGCGGCCTGGCGGGCGTCCGCTGCACGGAGCCGTCCGCCGCCACCTGGCTGGTCGGGCCGGGCCCCGCGAACGCCGACGTACGCCTGCACCTCACGAACGCCGACAAGGCCCCCGCGCTGGCGGACGTGCAGGTCTACGCGGCGGAGGGCCCGATCTCGGGTGACGCGGGCGTCGGGCTGGAGATCGCGCCGGGCGAGCACAGGGAGATCGACCTCAAGACGCTGGCCCCGTCCGCCGACATCATGGCCCTGAGCGTCACCACCGTCTTCGGCCGCGTGGCCGTGGCCGCCAGGACCACGCTGGAGACGGGCGGCGTGGACTGGCTCCCACCTGCGGCGCCGCCGGCCACGCGCGTGGTCGTGCCCGGCATCCCCGGGGGCGGCGGCCTGCGCCGCCTGCTCGTCGCCGCGCCCGGCGAAGAGGACGCGACCGTGCAGGTCAGGGCGGTGAGCGAGGACGCCGAGTTCGCGATGCGCGGCAAGGAGTCGCTGGACGTGCCGGCCGGCGGCGTGGTCGCCCTCGACGTCACCACCGGCATCGCCGGCAGCGCGTCCGCCCTCGTCCTGACCTCGTCCGCGCCGGTCGTGGCCGGGCTGATGATCACCGGCACGGGCGCGCGTTCGGACGTCGCCTTCACGGCGGGGACGCCGTCCCTGGAACTGGGCAGCGCTGTGGCCCGCAACGGCGCCGGCTCGGAACTCCTCCTCACCGCCGTCAGCGGCCCCGGCTCGGTGCGGGTCCAGGTGGTGCAGGGGGAGGGGGCGGAGCAGGCGCCGTTCGACGTGGAGGTGGCGGCGGGACGGACGTGGGCGGTGAAGCTCAAGGCCAAGGGGGACTTCGCGGTCGTGGTCACGCCGGTGTCGGGGGAGGTCTACGGCGGGCGGGTGGTGCGCGAACGCCTGAAGTCGGGCGTCCTGCTGACGGCGCAGCCGCTGGCTCCCGCACGAATGTGGACGATGCTCCGACCGCTGACGGACACCCCCCGCGTGGTGCTCCCCTGAGCACAGGGACTCAGGCGGGACACGCCCCGCGCGCCGCCGTCCTGAGCGCCGGCCCTCGGCGGGCCGCTCCCTTGAGCACCGGGCGTTCAGCGGCGGTCGTCGTAGCCCGGGTCGACCGTCTCGGGGGCCAGGCCCAGCAGCGTGGCGACCTGTTCCACCACCGTGTCGTGGACCATCGCCCCCAGCGTGTCACGATCACGCGCCCTGGCCTCCAGCGGCCGCCGGTAGATCACGACGGACGCGGGCGACTGCCCGGCCGCGGCGTCGGCCCGGCCGAACGGGATCGGGTCGGAGCCGAGCCGGGGCCCGTCGCCCAGCTCGCTCAGCGGCGGCACCTCCTCCACCGCGAACTCCACCGCCGCGAGCTGTTTCTCCCAGCGCGGCCTGAGCCGGTCGACCGCGTCGAGCACCAGGTCGTCGAAGCGTTCGCTGCGCGACTTCGCGATGGGGACATGGGAGGGAGCGAGCGGGCCGCGCAGGCCGCGACCATGGCGATCGCGCCGTCTGGGCCCGCGCTTCTGAGTCACGTCAGCCAGTGTACGGGGCGCGTCCCCCGCGCACCGGGAGCACGTACGGGTTACGCCCGGGCGGCTCCGATGCGGGTTCTTGGCCAAGGAAGGGGAGGCAGGAGAGGTTGCTCATGAGGGGAGGTGGGGAAGCCGGGGAGGGAAGTGCGGGGGAAGGGGCGTTTTCTTCGGGGCATGTGGGTGGAAAACCTGCGACAGGTGTCCGAATTGTGGCGACACGCTCGTTAAGAGCGCTCAGGTAGTGGCGCCTCGCACTCTTACCAGATACGGTCCCTCCGTGAGCCCCGTCCGCCGCTGTTCCCGCACCGCCTGCAGCCAGCCTGCCGTCTTCACGCTCACGTACGTGTACGCCGACTCGACCGCTGTTCTGGGCCCCCTGGCGACGTACGCGGAGCCACATTGTTATGACCTGTGCGCCGAACATGCCGAGCGGCTGACCGCTCCCCGCGGCTGGGAGGTGGTACGGCTGCCGACGGACGGCGCCTCGCCCAGTTCCGACGACCTCGAAGCGCTGGCCAACGCGGTCAGGGAGGCCGCGCGGCCGACGCCGTCAAGCGGCGGTGAGCCGGTCGGTCAGGGCGTCGAGGTCGGCCGTCGCGGGCACCTGCGCGTTCTGAGATCGGCCCAGCAGCACCGTGACCGGTAGGCTCCCTGTGTAAGGCGGAACCGACCTAGGGCGGAGCTGGAGAGTGGGCGACCTCGCCAAGATCTTCAAAGCGTACGACGTTCGCGGAGTGGTGCCCGACGAGCTGGACGAGCCGGCCGCCGAGGCCGTGGGCGCGGCGTTCGTCGAGGTGACGGGTGCCGGATCGATCGTGGTCGCGCACGACATGCGCGAGTCGTCACCCCCGCTGGCCGAGGCGTTCATCCGCGGCGCCCGTTCGCGTGGCGCCGACGTCGTGCACGCCGGGCTGGGCTCGACCGACCTGCTCTACTACGCCAGCGGCAGCCTCGGGCTGCCCGGCGTGATGTTCACCGCCAGCCACAACCCGGCCCGCTACAACGGCATGAAGATGTGCCGGTCGGGCGCGGTGCCGATCGGCGGCGACACGGGCCTGGCCGAGATCCGCGACCGGGCGGCCGAGCTGGTCGGGGCCACGTTCGCGCCGGGCGGCTCGGTGATCGGCAAAGACCTGCTGACGGGCTACGCCGACCATCTGCGCACGCTGGTCGACCTGCGCGGCATCAGGCCGCTGAAGGTCGTCGTCGACGCGGGCAACGGCATGGGCGGCCACACCGTGCCGGCGGTGTTCGACGGGCTGCCGATCGAGCTGACCCCGCTCTACTTCGAGCTCGACGGGAGCTTCCCCAACCACGAGGCCAATCCGCTGGAGCCGCAGAACCTGGTGGATCTGCAGCGCGCGGTGGTCGAGCAGGGCGCCGACCTGGGGCTGGCCTTCGACGGCGACGCCGACCGGTGCTGGGTGATCGACGAGCGCGGCGAGTCGGTCTCGCCCTCGGTGATCACGGCGCTGGTGGCGGCGCGCGAGCTGGCCAAGCATCCAGGGGCGACGATCATTCACAATCTGATCACGTCGCTCGGCGTGCCGGAGATCGTGCGCGAGCACGGCGGCGTCCCGGTGCGCACGCGGGTCGGACACTCGTTCATCAAGGCCGAGATGGCGCGCACCGGCGCCGTCTTCGGCGGCGAGCACTCCGCCCACTACTACTTCAGGGATTTCTGGTACGCCGACTCCGGCCTGCTGGCCGCGATGCACGTGCTGGCCGCGCTGGGCGAGCAGGACAGCCCGCTGTCGGAGGTGGTCGGGGCCTACTCGCGCTACCACGCCTCGGGCGAGGTCAACAGCGCGGTGTCCGACCAGGCGGAGGCGCTGAGGCGGGTGCGTGAGGAGTTCGCGGGGCGCGGGGAGTTCGACGAGCTCGACGGGCTGACCGTGACCGGCTCCGGCTGGTGGTTCAACCTGCGCGCCTCCAACACCGAGCCGCTGCTCAGGCTCAACGCCGAGGCGGCCGACGAGACGAAGATGACGGCGATCAGGGACGAGGTCCTCGCCATTGTGGGAAAGGTGTCAGAGTGAAGATCGACGACTGGCTGCTGGAGATCCTGGCCTGCCCGGCGTGCAAGGCGCCGCTGCGTGCCGAGACCGAGGCGGAAGAGCTGGCCTGCACCGGATGCGGGCTGATCTACCCGGTCAGGGATGACATCCCGGTTCTGCTCGTCGACGAGGCCAGGAAGCCGTGACCTGGGAGCCGGAGCGGCTCGACGACCAGCGTCATCTCAGCGAGGGCGATCCCTCGGGCATGCTGCCGGCGGTGGCCGGCGCGGCGGCCCACGTACGCACCGGCTATCGCAGCGCCGTCGAGGCCCGCGTCGACCGCCTGGCCGGCCAGGGGCGTCCCCGCGCCATCGTGGTCGCGGGCATGGGCGGCTCCGGCATCGCCGGCGACATGCTGGCGGCGGTGGCGGGCAACGGCGCCCCGCTGCCGATCGTGACCCTGCGCTCCTACCAGCTCCCCGGCTGGGTGGGCGCGACCGACCTGGTCATCGCCGTCTCCGGCTCGGGCGACACCGAGGAGACGCTGTCCGTCGCCACCCAGGCCGTGCGGCGCGGCTGCACGCTGCTCGGCGTGGGCGCTCCGGGTTCGCCGCTTGAGGCCATCGCCACCCAGGCGTCGGCCGTCTACGTCCCGGTGCCGGTCAGCGGCCAGTCCAGGGCCAACCTGTGGCTGCTGGCCGTGCCGCTGATCGTGGCCGCGGCCGAGCTGCGGCTGGTGACGGCGGAGCCCGAGCTGTTCGAACGGGTGGCCGCGGCGCTTGAGGACATGGCGAACCGGTGCCGGCCGGCCAGCGAGTCGTTCATCAACCCGGGCAAGTCGCTGGCCATGGACCTGGCCGAGTCCGTACCGATGATCTGGGGCTCGTCGCCGTCCGCGGCCGTCGCGGCGCACCGGCTGGCCGGCCAGCTCCACGCGAACGCGAAATATCCCGCGATGCACGGCGAGCTGCCCGAGGCCGGCCATCTCCAGGTCGCGGCCCTCGACGGGCCGGTGGCCGAGCGCGACATCTTCGCCGACGTCTCCGGGCGCACGCTGCGGCTGGTGATCCTGCGCGACGTCGAGGAGCATCCCCAGGTGACGCGGCGGCGCGAGGCGTCGCTCAGGCTGGCGCGCGAGCGCGGGGTGCCGGTCACCGAGCTCGTGGCCGAGGGCGTGCACCCGCTGGAGCGGATGGCCACGCTCATCGGGCTCGGTGATTACGCCAGCACCTACCTGGCACTGGGTTATGCCATCGATCCCACCGCTGTGTCGGCGATCACTGAACTCAAGGCCCGAATTTCGCAATAGGATCCCCTATCAGGCCTTTGTAGTTGATCTTTATGAGTGGAGCAGATCGGTGAGCGCGAGCGGCGGAACCAAAGCGATCATTGCGGCATTGTCCGCGAACTTGGCCATCGCCGTGGCCAAGTTCGTGGCCGCGTTCTTCACCGGATCCTCCTCGATGCTGGCGGAGGGCATCCACTCGGTCGCCGACTCGGGCAACCAGGTGTTGCTGCTGGTCGGCGGTAAGAGAGCGGCCAGGGCCAGCACCAAGGAGCATCCGTTCGGATACGGGCGCGAGCGTTACTTCTACGCCTTCGTGGTGGCCGTCGTGCTGTTCACGATCGGCGCCGCGTTCTCGATTTACGAGGGCGTGCACAAGCTCTCCGATCCGCACCCGGTGGACGCGCCGCTCTGGGCGTTCGGCGTGCTGATCTTCGCGATCATCGCCGAGGCGTTCTCGTTCCGTACGGCGATCAAGGAATCGAACGCCGTGCGCGGCAAGCAGTCCTGGGTCGCCTTCATCCGCCGCTCCAAGTCGCCCGAACTGCCCGTCATCGTGCTCGAAGACCTGGGCGCGCTGCTCGGCCTGGTCTTCGCCCTGTTCGGCGTGACGATGGCGGTCGTCACCGGCGACGGGCGCTGGGACGGCGTCGGCACCCTGATGATCGGCGTGCTGCTGGCCGTGATCGCGATCGTGCTGGCCGTCGAGATGAAGTCGCTGCTCGTCGGCGAGGGCGCCGCGCCGGAGATGGAGACCCGCATCCGCGCCGCCCTGGAGGGCGCGCCCGAGGTGGCGCGGGTCATCCACATGCGCACGCTGCATCTGGGGCCCGAAGAGCTGCTGGTGGCGGCGAAGATCGCGGTCGAGCACAACGACACGGCGGCGGAGGTCGCCCACGGCATCGACGAGGCGGAGCGCCGCATCAGGGACGCCGTGCCGATCGCCCGCGTGATCTACCTGGAGCCCGACCTCGACCGTCAGAGCTCCAGCAACGCCTCCACCTCCGCCTGACCTCATCCGAAGCCTGAGCCCATCTGAAGAGCCTCGGCCTGATCGGGCCGAGGCTCCTGGCGGGTCCGCACCCCGCCTCGCGGCCTGCTCAGCGGTGGCGGAGCAGGCGCAGGGCCTTCTCCTTCTCGAAGTCCAGCGCCCTGCGCGGCACCTGGATGCGCCCGATGCGCACCCCCAGGTCGCGTACGGCCGCCGCCACCGCCGGGTCGCTCAGCACCCGCAGCGCGAACGCCAGCTCGGCCGGCGAGACGTCGAACCGCTTCTCCAGCTCCACTCCCTGGGCCACGGCGGACAGCTCGTCCGGCCCGAACCGGCGATGGGCCCCTTGCTCCCGCACCGGCGGCAACAGGCCGAGAGCCTCCCGGTATCGGAGCATTCGGGGGGACATGCCGAGTCGCTTGGCCGCTTCCGTGATGCGCATTCTTACATTCTTACGTCAGATTCCGGCCGCCGGGGGTGCGACCGCGTACGAGGGCCGCCTAAACTCGTCGGCGACAACATCAGTGACTAACATCAGTGACGCGAGGGGAAACCCGATGGACTTCAAGGTCGCCGACCTTTCACTTGCCGACTTCGGCCGCAAGGAGATCCGGCTCGCCGAGCACGAGATGCCCGGCCTCATGGCGGTCCGCAAGGAATACGCGGCCTCCCAGCCCCTCCGCGGCGCGAAGATCATGGGCTCCCTGCACATGACCATCCAGACCGCCGTCCTCATCGAGACGCTGGTGGCGCTCGGCGCCGAGGTGCGCTGGGTGAGCTGCAACATCTTCTCCACCCAGGACCACGCCGCCGCCGCCGTCGTCGTCGGCCCCGACGGCACCGCCGACGACCCGAAGGGCGTGCCCGTCTTCGCCTGGAAGGGCGAGACGCTGGAGGAGTACTGGTGGTGCACCGAGCAGGCGCTGACCTGGCCTGACGGCGACGCCCCCAACATGATCCTCGACGACGGCGGCGACGCCACGCTGCTGGTGCACAAGGGCGCCGAGTACGAGAAGGCCGGCGCCGTGCCGCCCGCGACCGCCGACGACCCGGAGGAGTGGCACGTCATCATCGACCTGCTCACCCGCACGGTCGGCGCCGACAAGCGGTGGACCAGGATCGCCGAGAGCATCAAGGGCGTCACCGAGGAGACCACGACCGGCGTGCACCGTCTCTACGAGATGCACAAGAACGGCCAGCTCCTCTTCCCGGCGATCAACGTCAACGACTCGGTCACCAAGTCGAAGTTCGACAACAAGTACGGCTGCCGCCACTCCGTCATCGACGGCCTCAACCGCGCCACCGACGTGCTGATCGGCGGCAAGGTGGCCGTGGTCTGCGGTTACGGCGATGTCGGCAAGGGCTGCGCCGACGCGCTGCGCGGCCAGGGCGCCCGCGTCATCGTCACCGAGATCGACCCGATCTGCGCGCTCCAGGCGGCCATGGACGGCTTCCAGGTGACCACGCTGGAGGAGGTCGTCGGCATCGCCGACATCTTCGTCACCGCCACCGGCAACTTCAACATCATCACCGCCGCGCACATGGCGCAGATGAAGCACCAGGCGATCGTCTCCAACATCGGCCACTTCGACAACGAGATCGACATGGCCGGCCTGGCCAAGCTGCCCGGCATCGTCAGGAACACGATCAAGCCGCAGGTCGACGAGTGGGTCTTCGCCGACGGCCACTCGATCATCGTGCTGGCCGAGGGCCGCCTGATGAACCTGGGCTGCGCGACCGGCCACCCCAGCTTCGTCATGTCCAACTCGTTCACCAACCAGGTGATCGCCCAGATCGAGCTGTTCACGAAGACGGCCGAATACCCGCTCGGCGTCTACACGCTGCCCAAGCACCTGGACGAGAAGGTGGCCCGCCTGCACCTCGACGCCCTGGGCGTCAAGCTCACCGAGCTGACCAAGGAGCAGGCCTCCTACATCGGCGTCCACATCGAGGGCCCCTACAAGTCCGACCACTACCGGTACTAGATCTTCCTCAGAGATAGCTCCGGGAGATCGTCTCTCGGAGCTATCCGTTTTTTCATCTTTTACGGCGGGCCAGGTTACCCGCACGCGCCGACGCCACCTCCGTCCGTCATGGCCGGTCGTGAAGGCTCACGGGCCGGGCGCCGTGACGACGCGTAATCTTGGCCGTGTTCTTCGGTGGGGGCTGGCCATGGATCTCAGTGCGAGCGGTGAGCGGCAGATCTCCTGGGCTGCCCGGTCGATGCCGGTGTTGACCGCGATCGGTGAGCGGTTCTCCCTCGAACGCCCGCTTGACGGGCTGAGGATAGCCGCGTGCCTGCACGTGACCGCGGAGACGGCCGTGCTGATGGGGGCACTGAAGGCGGGAGGCGCGCAGATCGCGCTGGCCGCGTCCAACCCGCTGTCCACGCAGGACGACGTCGCCGAGGCGTTGCGGAGCTACGGGATCGCGGTGCACGCGCGGGCCGGGGTGGATCGGGCGGCCTACTACCGGCACATCCACCAGGCGCTCGACCTCGCGCCCGACCTCGTGCTCGACGACGGGTGCGACCTGGTCAACATCCTGCACACCGAGCGCACCGACCTGCTCGAAGGCGTGAGCGGCGGCTGCGAGGAGACCACGACCGGGATCATCCGGCTGCGGCAGATGGCCGCCGAGGACGCGCTGCGCTTCCCCGTGGTGGCCGTCAACGACACCCGCACCAAGCGCATGTTCGACAACCGCTACGGCACCGGCCAGTCCACGCTCGACGGCATCATGCGGGCCACCAACACCATGCTGGCGGGCCGAACCGTGGTGGTGGCCGGGTTCGGCTTCTGCGGGCGGGGGGTGGCCGAGCGGGCGAAGGGCTTCGGCGCCCGGGTGATCGTGACCGAGATCGACGCGGTCAAGGCGCTCGACGCCACCCTGCAAGGCTACGAAGTGCGGCCGATGGCGCAGGCCGCGCTGATCGGCGACCTGTTCGTCACCGTGACGGGCAACCGCGACGTGATCAGGGCCGAGCACCTGGCCGCGATGAAGGACGGCGCGATCCTGGCCAACGCGGGGCACTTCGACGTGGAGATCGACGTGCGGGCGCTGGACGAGCTGGCCTCCGAGGTGCACCGGGGCGTGCGCCCCAACACCGACGAATACGTCATGCCCGACGGCCGCCGCCTCTTGCTGCTGGCCGAGGGCCGCCTGGTCAACCTCACCGCCGCCGAGGGGCATCCGGCGGCCGTCATGGACATGTCGTTCTCCGCCCAGGCCCTGGCCGTGGCCTGGCTGGCCGGTGAGCGGGCCGGGCTCGCGCCGGGGGTGTACGACGTGCCGGAGGAGATCGACCATGAGGTGGCCAGGCTCAAGCTGGCCGCGGCCGGCATCGGCATCGACGTGCTCAACCCTGAGCAGGAGGACTACCTGCATTCGTGGCGCGTCGGCTCGTGAACGCGGGCGCCGGCCCTCTCCCGAGCCGGCCTGCCGTTGACGCCGGCGTCCGCGGCAGGGGGCTGCCGCGGACGCCGCGCCCGGCCCTACCAGACGACCCGGTCGACGGTGTCGTTCAGCAGGACCGGCTCCTCCAGGTGCTGGCCGGGGAACAGCGGGCGGGTGCGGCCGCTCTGCTCGTCGATCAGCACAGCGACGCCTGCCGTGCGGTTCACCCAGGACGAGACGTTGTCGGCGGCGGTGGGGCCGCCGTGCCCGGGCATGGGCAGCCAGCGCAGGTCGATGGCGTAGCCGGCGCCGATCCCGTACGCCGGGCCGGAGAAGCCGTAGTCGCGGTAGAGGCACAGCGTGCCGGGCGGACACGGCTCGCCGTCGCCGAGCTGGATCACGCCCGGAGGCAGCGGCGCGGCGGCGGCGGGCGGCGCGGCGGGCAGGGCGGTGACGCCGGCGAGGGCCACGGTGGCGGCGGTGACGGTCAGGGCGCGGGCGAGTGCGGTGCTCAGGGACGGCAAGATGCCTCCTCGGGAGGGCGGTTCGATGCTGACGCCCCACACTCTCGTACACGAACAGCGACGAGATAACTACTCAGAGTGATGTATTGCCGTGGCTCTCAGGTGACGGACGACCCACCGCCATGACCTGCGGAAACGTTGTAGGCTCCGGGCTTCACGGCGCCCGCTGCAGCTCCTGCATGCGGCGGATCTCCGCCGCCTGGGTGACGCTGACGTCGCTCGCCAGTTCCTCGATCCGGATGTGCTTCCCGCCGCCCAGCACCTGCTCGGACATCTTGATCGCCCCGAGGTGGTGGTTGATCATGAGCTGCAGGAACATCTGGTCGAAGTCCTGGCCCGTGGCCGCCTTGAGCGCCTCCATCTGCTCCGGCGTGGCCATTCCCGGCATGCCCTCGTGCGCCGCGTGATGCTCGGGCACCTTCTGCTCCTGCTCCCGCAGCCACGAGGTCATGAACTGGATCTCCGGGCCCTGCGCGGCCTTGATGCGGTCGGCCAGGCTCTTGAGCTTCGCGGACTCGGCGCGGCTGGGGGCCAGTAGGGCCATGTCCATGGCCTGCCGGTGGTGCACGATCATGTCCTGGACGTACGTGATGTCCGCCGCGTTGGGCGTCTCGGAGGGTACGGCGGTGGCGGCCTCGCTCGGGGAGAGCGTTCTGGCCTGCTCGCCCGGACGGCCCGGCGCGATCACGGGGGCGGTCGAGCCGGCCCGTGGAGCCTGGGGCGCCGTACTGGAGGTGCAGCCGGTGAGGACGACGAGCAGGCTCGCGAACACGATGAGCGCAGCGCGCACCCAACCTCCTGACTGACTCGGTTCAGAATGCGCACTCTAGGTGATAAGCCCGCCGAAGAAAAGAGGGCGAACCGTGACAAAAATTGACACGTTGGACGCTGGTCACGGAAGCGAAGAAAGGTGAGGATTGCCTAGATTTATGCTCCCTTTATCGGAGGTTCCCGCGTGTTCACCCCCCGCAGGGCTCTCATCCTGCTCGCGGCGCTCGTCGCGATGTCCGGCGTCATCGCGCCGGCGCAGGCTGCGGACATCCCGGCTCCCGGCGAGATCGTCATGAGCCCGAACATCAAGCACGTCACCAATGTGCCCAAACCCGAGGCTCTGGCCGACATCCACACGGACATGGCCTTCCAGGGCGACTACGCCTACGTGGGCAACTACTACGGCTTCTCGATCTACGACATCAGGAACCCCAAGCGAACGTCCCTGGTCAGCTCGGTGGTCTGCCCCGGCGGCCAGATGGACGTGTCGGTGTACGGCAACCTGCTGTTCGGGTCCGTCGACTCCTCGCGCAACAACGACTCGTGCAGCAGCACTGGGCAGAGCGCCACGATCAAGGAATCGTGGGAGGGCATCCGCATCTTCGACGTCTCGAACAAGGCCAACCCGACGTACGTCAAGGCGGTCGAGACGAACTGCGGCTCGCACACGCACACGCTCGTGCCCGACCGCAGGCGGCAGAACGTCTACATCTACATCTCCTCCTACAGCCCGAGCGCCACGTACCCGGACTGCCAGCCGCCGCACGACCTCATCACCATCGTGAAGGTCCCGCTGCGCAACCCGGCGGCGGCCTCGGTCATCGCCACGCCGAACCTCTTCCCCGACGGCGGCTTCCCCGGCGTGCCGGGCCAGTACCCCGACGGCAAGTCGGCCACCACAGGCTGCCACGACATCACGGCCTACCCGGAGAAGGGCATCGCCGCGGGCGCCTGCATGGGTGAGGGCGTGCTGCTCGACATCCGCAACCCCGAGCAGCCCAGGGTCACCGCCACCGTCCGGGACGAGACGAACTTCGCCTTCTGGCACTCGGCGACGTTCAACAACGAAGGCACGAAGGTCATCTTCACCGACGAGCTCGGCGGCGGCACCAGGGCCACCTGCAACGAGGCCATCGGGTCCGTCAAGGGCGCGAACGCCTACTACGACCTGGTCAACGGGCAGTTCGTGTTCAAGGGCTACTTCAAGATCCCGCGGCACCAGGCCGACACCGAGAACTGCGTGGCCCACAACGGCTCGCTGATCCCGGTCAAGGGCCGCGACATCATGGTGCAGGCGTGGTACCAGGGCGGCATCTCGGTGGTCGACTTCACCGACTCCGCGCACCCGCAGGAGATCGCCTACTTCGAGCGCGGCCCCGACAACACCGCGCCGGCGCTCAGCGGCGGCTTCTGGTCCGCCTACTACTACAACGGCTACATCTACGGCTCCGACTTCAACCTCGGCCTCGATGTGCTGAAGCTCAACGACTGGCGTACGAACAAGGCCAACGGCGTCAAGATGCGCTCGCTGAACGCGCAGACGCAGGAGTCGTACCCCGAACGAGGCCACGGCCACGGTGACGGCCACGGTGACGGTCACGACGGCGGCCACCACTGACAGACCCCAGCGGCGGGGGCGCCCGGAAGGAGCCCTCGCCGCTCAGGCTTTTCCCGCCACAGTTCCCGAGTAATGCAATCAAGGAGGCTCCCGAGTGTTCCCATTTCGCCGCTCGATCGTCGTGGCGGCGGCGGCCACAGCGTTAGCGCTGGCGGGCATGCCCGCGTCGGCCGCCGACATCCCGCCCCCCGACGCCGTGGTCACCAGCCCGAACGTGACCCACGTGCTGAACATCCCCAAGCCGGCCCCGATCGCCGCCACCATCAACACCGACATCGCCTTCCAGGGCGACTACGCCTACGTCGGCAACTACGGCGGCTTCTCGATCTACGACATCAGGAACCCCAAGCGGGCCAGGGCCGTCAGCTCGGTCGTCTGCCCCGGCTCCCAGATGGACGTCAGCGTCTACGGCAACCTGCTGTTCACCGCCGTCGACTCCTCGCGCAACAACGACTCGTGCAGCAGCACCGGGCAGAGCGCCACGATCAAGGAATCGTGGGAGGGCGTCCGTATCTTCGACGTCTCCGACAAGGCGAACCCGCGCTACATCAAGTCCGTCGAGACCAACTGCGGCTCCCACACCCTGACCCTGGTGCCGGGCAAGGGCCGCGACAAGAACAAGAACGTCTACCTCTACGTCTCGTCGTACCTGCCGCAGGCGGACTTCCCCGACTGCCAGCCGCCGCACGACAAGATCTCGATCATCAAGGTGCCGCTGCGGAACCCGACCGCGGCCGCGGTTGCCTCCACCCCGATCGTCTTCCCCGACGGCGGCAACGAGACCCAGCCGGGCCTGCTGATTCCGACCACCGGCTGCCACGACATCACCGTCTACGCCGAGAAGGACATCGCGGCGGGCGCGTGCATGGGTGACGGCGTGCTGTTCGACATCCGCGACCGGCTGAACCCGAGGGTCACGGCCAGGACCACGGACCCGAACTTCGCGTTCTGGCACTCGGCCACGTTCACGAACGACGCCAGGAAGGTCGTCTTCACCGACGAGCTCGGCGGCGGCGGAGCGGCCACCTGCAACGAGGCGACGGGGCCGAACCGCGGCGCGGACGCGATCTACGAGATCGTCCGCGGCAAGCTCGTGTTCAAGAGCTACTTCAAGATCCCGCGCTACCAGGCCGACAGCGAGAACTGCGTCGCGCACAACGGCTCCCTGATCCCGGTCAAGGGCCGCGACATCATGGTTCAGGCCTGGTACATGGGCGGGCTGTCGATCTGGGACTTCACCGACGCCTCGCGGCCGAGGGAGATCGGCTACTTCGAGCGCGGTCCCCGCTCGGACGGCAGCGGCGGCGGCATCTGGTCCGCCTACTACTACAACGGTTACATCTACGGCGCCGACTTCAACGAGGGGCTCGACGTCATCAAGATCGACGACCGGCTCACCGACGGCGCCAGGCACGTTCGTACCGACAGGTTGAACGTCCAGACGCAGGAGTCGTTCCCCGGCGGTGGCCACGGTGGTGGGCACGGCGGCTGGTGAGGTGACCGCTCGTCCGCCCTCTGACCGCGCTCACTGAGGCGGTGCGAACCCGCCCGGAGTCGCCCTCGGCGGCTCCGGTGCGGGTGCGGGCGACGCCGGCTGCGGCGGGGGATACCCGGCAGGCGGCCCCTGCGGCGAAGGCGCCTGAGGCCCGTACGGCCCGGAGGGCGGCGCATACGGCCCGGAGGGCGGCGCATACGGCCCTGGCCCGTACGGCCCGGAAGGCGCGTACGGCCCTGGAGGAGGGCTCTGGGGCGGTGGGGCGGTGCCCATCCGCTGGGCGAAGCGCACCTGCTCCCTGCGCCGCCGCTCGGCGAGCACGGCGCTCAGGTACGCGTGCGGCGGCACCCCGGCGGGCGCGGACGGCGAGACGAACGCCGCCACCTGGGTCGCGATCCGCACCCCCATCTCGTGCTGGACCTGCGGCGACAGCTGGTGCCATCGCGCCAGGTACTGTCTGGCGGCCTGCGCGGCGTCGTCCGGCAACTGGGAGAGCTCCAGCGAGGTCGCCCAGTGGGCCAGGTCCGGCGGCATCGCGATGAGCTGGCCCGACTCGCGCGGCGCCCGGTCGGAGATCACGATGGTGCCGGCGAACACGTCGCCGAGCCGCTTGCCCCGCTGCGAGACCAGCGACGCGATCAGCGCGGGCGCTCCGGCCAGCAGCCAGAACTCCAGCATCCCGGCCAGCCCGCGGAACAACGCCTGACGGAAGCGCACGGGACTGCCGTCGTCGCCGACCACCCGCAGCCCGAGCGCCAGCTTGCCGAGGCTGCGCCCCCTGGACAGGGTCTCGAAGATCACCGGATAGCCGACCAGGACCAGCACCGTCAGCAGGATCATGACGGCGGCGTACATGGCGAAGTCGGTGACCCCCGCGAACGCACCTAAGATCGCGTTGATCGCGACCAGGATGACGAACTGCGTGGCCAGATCGATGATGATCGCCAGCGCGCGGGAGGGCATCTGGGCCACCCGCACCTCGACGACGACCGCGTCGCCGGTCACAACCTCTGACATATGTGGAGCCTAACGGCTCTGCCCCCGTGATTGAGCGGCCAGAATGTTCGGGTGGACATCGATGCGTTCGTCACAGCACACCGCCCCGTGTGGGATCGGCTCGACCACCTGGTCAAGAACCGGTCCTCGCTGACCGGCGACGAGGTGGACGAACTGGTCGAGCTCTACCAGCGGGTGTCCACGCATCTGTCCATCGTCCGCTCCGCCGAGCAGGACCCGATGGTGGTCGGCCGGCTGTCCGCGCTGGTGGCCAGGGCCAGGTCCGCGGTCACCGGGGCCCACACCCCGGCCTGGCGGGAGCTGGCGCGCTTCTTCACGGTGTCGTTCCCCGTGGTGGCCTACCGGGCGCGGTGGTGGTGGCTGGCCAGCGCGCTGGCCTTCCTCGCGGTCGCGTTCGCGATGGGCGCGTGGGTGGCGGCCAACCCCGACGTCCAGGCGACGATCGCCAGCCCCGACGAGATCACCCAGCTGGTCAACGAGGACTTCGCCGACTACTACTCCGAGCACCCGGCCGCCTCCTTCGCCAACCGCGTCTGGATCAACAACACCTGGGTCTCGGCCCAGATGATCATGTACTCGGTGGTGCTCGGGCTGCCGATCCCGTTCGCGCTCTACTCCAACGCCGCGAACGTCGCCGTCTCCGGCGGGCTGATGGCCTCCAGGGACAAGCTCGACATCTTCTTCGGCCTGATCCTGCCGCACGGGCTCCTGGAGCTGACCGCCGTCTTCCTGGCCGCCGCCGTGGGCCTGCGTCTCGGCTGGACGGTCATCGACCCAGGCCCCCGCAGGCGTGTCGAGGCGCTGGCGGAGAACGGCCGGGCGGTGATGAGCGTGGCGCTGGGGCTGGTCGTGGTGCTGTTCGTGTCGGGGCTGATCGAGGCGTTCGTGACCCCGTCGGGGCTGCCCACGTGGGCGCGCGTGGGCATCGGGGTGCTCGCCGAGGCGGTCTTCCTCACGTACGTGATCGTCTTCGGGCGGCGAGCGCTGCGGCAGAACGAGACCGGCGACATCGAACGCGCCCCCGACGTCGCCCCATCAGCCGGATAGGGCCGGGTCAGAGGCGGCCGGCCGCCTTGAGCGCCAGGTAGGCGTCCGCCAGCGCCGGCGCGATCTCCTCCGGCGGCGCGTCCACGACCTCCACGCCGTGCCGCCGCAGCCTGGCCGTGATCCGCCTGCGCCCGAGCTGCGCCTGCTCGGCCGCCGCCGCGTCGTACACCTCCTCGACCGACCCCCTGCGGCCCGCCATGGCCGCCACCCGCGGATCGGACACGCCGGCCACCAGCACCAGGTGCCGCGAGGACAGCTGCGCCAGCACCGGCATGAGCCCCTCGTCCATGGCCGCCGAGTTGAGGTCGGTGAGCAGCACGACCAGGCAGCGCCGCTTGGCCCGCGACAGGATGGCCGCCACCATGCCCTGCGCGTCGGCCTCGATCAGCTCCGCCTCGATCGGCGCCATCGCGTTGACCAGCATCGACAGCAGCTCGGTGCGTGACGCGCCGCTCAGCCAGGCGCGCACGGCGCGGTCGTAGGCGAGGAAGTCGACCTGGTCGCCGGCCCTGGCCGCCAGCGCGGCCAGCAGCAGCGCCGCGTCCATCGACCAGTCCAGGCGCGGCCAGCCGGGCGCGGGCCGGGAATCGGGGGGCGCGAGCAGGCCGGTGTTCGCCTCCGTCCCCGCCATGGGGACGGGCGCGTCGCCCACCCGGCCCGCCGAGGTGCGGCCGGTGTCGAGCACGATCAGCACGCGGCGGTCGCGTTCGGGGCGCCAGGTGCGCACGACGACGTCGTGGCGGCGCGCGGTGGCCCGCCAGTCGATCGAGCGCACGTCGTCGCCCACGACGTACTCGCGCAGCGAGTCGAACTCGGTGCCCTGCCCGCGCACCAGCGCCGGATGTTGCCCGTCGAGCTCGCGCAGCCTGGCCAGCCTGGACGGCAGGTGCTTGCGCGACAGGAACGGCGGCAGCACCCGTACCGTCCACGGGGCCCGGTGGCTGCCCTGGCGCGCGGCCAGGCCCAGCGGCCCGACGGAGCGCACGGTCACGGCCACGGACGAGCGGTCGCCGCGCCTGGTCGGGGTGAGCGTCACGACGATCCTGCGGCGCTCGCCGCTCAGCACGTCCAGCTCGGCCTCACGTGGCGTGGCGCCCGCCGACGGCGGCCAGGCGTCCCTGAGCAGGCCGCGTACGCGCCGCTTGCCCGGGTTCTCGACCACCAGCTCCACCGTCGCCTGGCCGCCCAGCCTGACCAGGGTCTCGCCTGAGCGGTGCAGCCGCAGCGGGCGCACGGCCCCGGCGAACGCCAGATCGACCACGATCCCCGAGGCCAGCAGCAGGCACACCCCGGCCAGCGCGGCGCCGGGACGCGGCGCGAACAGCACCACGACGATCCCGGCCAGCGCGATCAGCCCGGTACGTCCGGTCAGCGCCATCGGCCCCACCCGCCCTGTCGGCCCGCCCGCTCGGTCAGCTCGTTCGCGGGCATCAGCGGCACCAGTCCATTCGGCTCGTCCCCAGGCATCAGCGCGGGACCGGGACCGAGGCGAGGATGCCGTCGAGCAGGCCGTCGGCGGTCGCCCCCTCCAGCTCGGCCTCGGGCCGCAACTGCACCCGGTGCCGCAGCGCCGGCCTGGCCAGCGCCTTCACGTCGTCGGGCGTCACGTACGGCCGCCCGGACAGCCACGCCCACGCCCGCGCCGCGGCCAGCAGCGCCGTGGCGCCGCGCGGCGAGACGCCGAGCTGCAGCGAAGGGGAGCTCCTGGTCGCGCGGGCCACGTCCACGACGTAGCCGAGCACCTCGGGCGCCACCCGCACCTGCGCGACCGCCTCCCGCCCCGCCGCCAGGTCGGCGGCCGTGGCCACGGCCTTGACCTCCGACAGGTCGCGCGGGTCGAAGCCGAGCGCGTGCCGCTCCAGCACCGAGATCTCCTGCTCGCGCGGCGGCAGCGGCACCGTCAGCTTGACCAGGAAACGGTCGAGCTGGGCCTCGGGCAGCTGGTAGGTGCCCTCGTACTCGACCGGGTTCTGCGTCGCGCACACCATGAACGGGTTCGGCAGGAGCCTGGCCGTGCCCTCCACGCTGACCTGCCGCTCCTCCATCGCCTCCAGGAGCGCCGCCTGCGTCTTCGGCGGGGTGCGGTTGATCTCGTCGGCGAGCAGCAGGTTCGTGAACACCGGCCCCTCGCGGAACTCGAACTCCGCCGTGCGCGTGTCGTAGATCAGCGACCCCGTCACGTCGCCCGGCATCAGGTCGGGCGTGAACTGCACCCGCTTGAAGTCCAGGGACAGCGCCGCCGCCAGCGTCCGCACCATCAGCGTCTTGGCCACGCCAGGCACGCCTTCGAGCAGCACGTGCCCTCCGCACAGCAGCCCGATGACCAGCCCCGTCACCACCGCGTCCTGGCCGACCACGGCCTTGGACACCTCGGCCCGCAGCGCGCCCAGCGCCTCTCTGGCCGAGTCGCCCGAGGCCGTCACCCGGTATGCATCCTCAGAGTTCACTCAACTGCCTTTCGATGAGGTCGAGATATCCGGCCAGCGCGACGAGCCCCGCGTCGTCGGGCGGGGGCGGGCCGTAGAGCGCGGCGCCGACCTGGTGGGCGTCCTGTCCGGTACGGGCGGCGATGGCCGCGACGACCTCGTGCTGCCCGGCGTTCGACCCGAGCCCGAGCCTGGGCGCGAGCCGGTCGATCGTGCCCGCCCGCAGCGACGCGGCCGCCCGGCCCCTGGCCCGCCTGGCCCGGTAGAGCCGGCCACGGCCCTCGACGGTCTCGGCCGCCCTGACGACGACGGGCAGCTTCTCCGTCACCACGGGCCCGAGCCGCCTGCCCCGCCAGAACGCGGCGACGGCCACGGCGATGATCGCCATGTAGACGGCCCAGCGGATGCTCTCCGGCATCAGGTCTTCCATCGACTTGCCGCCCTCGCCGGGCAGGTCCACGGCGGGCGGGGTGGCCGGGCGTACCAGCCACAGGACGCTCTTGCCCGTCTGGAACAGGTTGATCGCCAGCGCCGCGTTGCCGTCCTCGGCCAGGCGCTGGTTGCTCATGAAGCTCCCGTCGGCGACCACCGTGGTGAAGCCGGCGTCGCGCTGGAAGCGGACGAGGAGATGCCCGTCCTCGACAGGGAAGCAGCCGATCGTGCCGGTGGGGCCGTTCATCGCGAGCCCTCCGATGTGCACGCTGCCGGCCGCCGCGGCGGCCGGCAGGCCGCATTCGGGCTCGCGGGAACGGGCGCGGTTGTCGCCCGGCTCGACCCGCACCCCCGGAGCCAGCACCTCCAGGTACGGCAGCGGGCCGACGACGAGGCGGTCACCCGGGATCCTGGCCAGGCGCTCCTCGTCGAAGTACGTGATGTCGGTGACGACCAGCAGCTTGTCTCCGGCGGCGGCCTTCTCCTCCGCCGCCTCCATCGAGTCGACCCGCTCGATGGGGACGCCCCGGTCGCGCAGGATCTCGGCCAGGGCCCTGGAGCCGGCCAGGGAGGTGTCGCCGGGGTCGAGCGGACGGGACTCGCCGCGGCTGGGGCTGAGCAGGACGCCGATCACGGCGATGAGCACGACCAGCACGCCGAGCAGCACGATCAGGCGGCCGGAGCGCCAGACGGAGCGGGCGGTGGGGGAGGTCGAGGAGGAGCCCCGCCCGTCCGCACCTGGCGGCGGGGCCGGCGGCGTCGGCGCGGTCGCGGGGCCGGCCGGAGGCGGTGCTCCGGCGTCGGCAGGACGCGCGAAGATGCTCATCCCGCCCCGCCCCCCGTCCCACCGGCCGCGGGCGTGGAGCCCCCGCCGGGTCCGCTTGCGGGGCTTTCGCCCGTGGAGCCTCCGCCGGACCCGCCCGCGAGGCTTTCGCCCGTGGCGTGTCCGAGCTGGGCGCCCGCTGTCGCGAGCGGGGCCGGGCGGGCCTGGCGCAGGCGGTCGTCGAGGCTCGCCATCCGCTCGTACGCCTCCCGCGTCCCCAAGACCCCGCCATACGTCACGTCGTCGAACGACCGGGCGGCCGCCGCCAGTTCCCCGGCGAAGCCGGGCAGCGACCACGCCGCCTCGTTGGCGAGTTCGTGGGCCGTGCGCCCCGGCATGCCGTCCACGATCGCCCGCTCCTCCAGGTCGCGGGCGATGGCCCTGAGCCGCTCCTGGACCGCCTCCGTCCAGGCGCCCTCGGCGGCCAGCCGCTCGGCCGCCCGCCGGTGGTCGGCCGCGTTCATCGTCCGGCCGCCGAACAGCCCGCTCGTGCCGGGCGCCCGCTGCCGGGCGGTCCTGCGCAGCCGCCAGGTGATCAGCGTCATCACCCCGAGCAGGATCGCCACGATCAGCGCCGCGGCGATGATCCCGCCCGCCGAGCCGCCCCCGCCGACCGCGTCGACGAGGTCACCGAGGAACTGCGTCACCCGCCGGTGGATCAGGTCGAACAGCGATTCGTGCTCGTAGCCGGGATCGAGGAGCTCCCGCGCGGCCCTGCCCGCGGCCTCCCCCCTGTCGACCGGGTTCACGACCCGGCGGAGTTGGACGGGTGCCAGAGCTCGTCGGCCGAGGCGTGCACCCAGCCCTGGCGCTGCTGCTCGATGGCGGCCGTCTGCAGCACGAGGTCGAACGCCTCACTGCGCATGCGCCGGTCGGCGTACAGCAGGCCGGAGACGCCGGCCTCGAACGGGTAGGTGAACATCGACCCGAGCGTGGCGCCGATCGTGATCAGCACCGCGGAGACCACGGTCGTGGCCGCCGAGCCCGCGCCGAACATGCCGAACATGGTGCCGGCCAGCGTGAACGGCACCGTCAGGATGCTCGCCACCAGGCCCACGAGCAGGGACGTGAGCAGCAGGATGCCGAAGCACCGCCAGAAGTCGCCGCTGACCAGGTGCCACGAGCGGCGCATGGCGTCGAGCGGCCCCCTGCCCTCCAGCACCACGGCGGGGGAGGCAAGGGCGAAGCGGGTCCTGAAGTACAGGTAGTAGGCGAGGTAGACGATGACGAACAGGATCGACACCAGGGCGATCCAGCCGGCGTCCGAGCTGGAGGCGTTGGCCGCGAGCGCCACGATGAGCCCGACGAAGACGATCAGCGGCACCAGCATGATGACGGCCATCAGGCCCACCACGCCGAACAACGCGGGCACCCGGCCCTTGACCAGCCGCCACGCCTCGCCGGCGGTGATGTTGCCGCCGAAGACGGCCCGGCCGAGTATGCGGGTCAGCACGCCGGTCAGCAGCGTCACCACGACGAACTGGATGGCGTACGAGATGATCGAGCCGATGTATTGCCCGGCGACGCCGTAGATGGTGGTGAGCTCGCTCTCGGCGGTGCTCACGCTGCCGGGGTCGGACAGTATGCCGCTCATGGAGTTGAGCACGAACACCTGGCCGATGGCCAGCGGCACGGCGGCGAGCAGGGCGGCCACGGCCGACAGCCCGAGCACGGCCTTGGGATTGGACCGGATCAGCTTGATCGTGCCGTCGAGGATGTCGCCGAGGCCGAGCGGGCGCAGCGGGATGATCCCCGGGCGCAGGGCCGGCGCATGGGGGCCGTAGCCGGGGGCCGGATGCGGGCCCCAGCCCTGCGGGGGCTGCTGGTGCGGCTGGTTCGGCTGGTTCGGATAGTTCGGCTGGTTCGGTTGGTTCGATTGGTTCGGTTGGGGCGGATGCGGCGGATACGGTGTCTGGGGTCCGAGCGCGTCGGGCCGCTGTTGCTGCGGCGTGTCCCCGTACGGCTGCCCGTAGGGCACCTGCTGCTGCGGCTGAGCGCTGGGCGCGGTCCACGGCGAGGCCGGCGGGGCGCTGTAGGGCGGGGGCTGTTCGGCCGACCAGCCTGATGGCGTCTCGGGCGTGGGACCGTGACCGTCTGACATATCCCAATCCTGGCACGCTGGGCGGGGCATTGGTGTCGCGGGAAGGATTCGCGATGTCATCTTGACGGCATTCACCGACGAATCCGGGCAAGGTTCGCGTCCGGGGATGGCCGAAAGTCGCTGTGTTACCGCAGACTGAGATTGCGGTCGCGGGGGCGGACCTAAAATTCGCCTTTTGCACGGCTCAGGTCACACTCATGGGCCGACCAAGGGTAACCTTCAGCGATCGTGCGGGTATGTCCCACAATGCGTAGAACGAATGAGGGGCCATGAAAGGTCGCGTGCTGGTCGTCGACGACGACGCCGCTCTCGCCGAGATGCTGGGGATCGTGCTGCGAGGGGAAGGCTTCGAGCCGTCATTTGTGTCCGACGGCGACAAGGCCCTCGACGCGTTCCGGGATACACGCCCGGACCTGGTGCTGCTCGATTTGATGCTGCCGGGGGCCGACGGCATCGACGTCGCGCGGAGGATCAGGGCGGAGTCGGGGGTTCCCATCGTCATGCTCACGGCCAAGAGCGACACGATCGACATCGTGCTCGGTCTGGAGTCGGGCGCCGACGACTACATCGTCAAGCCGTTCAAGCCGAAGGAGCTGGTGGCCAGGGTGCGGGCGCGGCTGCGCCGCACTGATGAGCCGACGCCGGAGATCCTGCAGATCGGCGACATCACCATCGACGTGGCCGGCCACTCGGTCAAGCGCGGCGAGGAGACCATCAACCTCACGCCCCTGGAGTTCGACCTGCTGGTGGCGCTGGCCCGCAAGCCGCGCCAGGTGTTCACCCGCGAGGTCCTGCTCGAACAGGTGTGGGGCTACCGCCACGCGGCCGACACGCGGCTGGTCAACGTGCACGTGCAGCGGCTCAGGGCCAAGATCGAGAAGGACCCCGAGCACCCCGAGATCGTGGTGACGGTACGCGGCGTCGGCTACAAAGCCGGCCCCGCCTAACCCTCGTAGCGCCCTGCCATGCCCCCGACCAGGAAGAAGAGAACTCGCCGACGCACACTCCGTCAGATTCTCGGAGGCGTTCGCCGGCGGGTTCGCCGTGCGGCGGGCAGGACGCGCAGCATCTGGCGGCGCTCGCTGCACCTCCAGGTGGTCACCAGCACGCTCGTGATCTCGGTGATCGTGGTCGTGGTGCTCGGGACGTTCCTGTTCCAGCAGATCAACAACTCGGTCGTACAGAGCAGCCAGCAGTCCTCCTCCGGCGAGGCGACCGCCGACCGGCTGCGCATCGCCGACGCGCTGGCCCCCGAGACCGACGATCCGGCCAAGGCGGCCGACGGCGGCGAGAAGGGGGCGGCCGACCCGCTCGACGACGTCATGGACACCATCACCGGCTCCCGCGACGACGCCTCGGAGAAGCGCTACGAGGTGCTGGTGCTCAACCTGACCAACCCCGGCAAGTCGCGGGCGTCCAACAGCGTCGAGCCCGCCAACGTGCCGGTGGGGCTCCGGCTCAGCCTGCAGCGCAACATCCGCGAGTACAAGTACGACAAGACCGTCGGGTTCATCCAGTCGATCAGGCTCGCGGGCGAGAGCCAGCCGCAGCTGCGGTTCGTGGTCGGCGGCATCGTCCACGTGCTCCCGACCGGCGAGAACTACGAGGTCTACCACTTCTTCCCGTTCAACGAGGAAGAAGAGCTGCTGACCAACGTCAGGCTCGCCATCGTCGTGGTCGGCCTGGGGCTCGTGCTGCTGCTGGCCGCCATCGCCTATCTCGTCGCCCGCCAGGTCGTCAGCCCCGTGCGGCTGGCGCGCGAGGCCGCCGAGCGGCTGGCCGCCGGCAAACTCGACGAACGACTCAAAGTACGCGGCGAGGACGACCTGGCCCGGCTGGCGAACTCGTTCAACGAAATGGCCGCCAACCTGGCGCTCAAGATCCACCAGCTTGAGGAGCTGTCGCAGGTCCAGCGGCAGTTCGTCTCCGACGTCTCGCACGAGCTGCGCACGCCGCTCACGACCGTCCGCATGGCCGCCGACCTGCTCTACGACGCCCGCGAGGACTTCGACCCCATGGCATCCCGCTCGGCCGAGCTCATGCAGGCGCAGCTGGAGCGGTTCGAGTCCATGCTGACCGACCTGCTGGAGATCAGCCGCTACGACGCGGGCGCGGCCACGCTCGACCTCGACTCCGTGGACGTCCGCGACGTGGTGCTGCGGGCGATCGGCGACTCCGAGGCGCTGGCCGAACGCCACACCACCCGCTTCGAGCTGCGGCTGCCCAACGAGCCGTGCATGGCCGAGATCGACAACCGGCGGGTCGAGCGGATCCTGCGCAACCTGCTGTTCAACGCCATCGAGCACGGCGAGGGCAGGGACGTCGTGGTTACCGTGGGGGCCGACAGGGACGCGGTGGCCGTCGCCGTACGCGACCACGGCATCGGGCTCAAGGCCGGCGAGGACACGATGGTGTTCGACCGGTTCTGGCGGGCCGACCCGTCGCGGGCCAGGACCATCGGCGGCACCGGGCTCGGCCTCGCGATCTCCCGCGAGGACGCCACCCTGCACGGCGGCTGGCTGCAGGCATGGGGGCAGCCCGGCGAGGGCTCCCAGTTCAGGCTGACCCTGCCCAGGGTCGCCGGATCCGACCTGAAGGGCTCGCCGCTGTCGCTGGTGCCGCCCGAGATCGAGATGCGCCGCACCTGGCGCACCGCCATGACGCCCGTGCTGCTGCCCGCCTCGGGAGACGGTGCCGCGTTCGATGGCGCTGGATACGACAGGGCCGGATATGACGAGGATTAGGCGGCTCGGCACGGCGGTCGCGCTCGCGGTCACGGTGGCCTGGGCGGGCTCCGGCTGCACCGTGATCCCCGTGAGCGGCCCGTACACCGTCAACGACCAGGGCGCGGGCGATCCGCTCAGCAAGCCGTTCCACCGCATGATCGCCATCAAGCCGCAGCCCAACTGGGGCATCGACGAGACCATGCGCGGCCTCCAGGCCGCCATGGCCGCCTACGCGGACGACCCGTCGATCCTGCTCAGCTACCTCACCCCCGAGGCGCGCGCCAAGTGGAGCGCCGGCGGGCCCGTGACGGTGGTCGAGGACGCGATCGACGTCGTCCCGCCGCCGCCGCGCGAGGCCACCGACCCGGTGCTCAAGGTCGTGCTCAAGGGCAAGTACGTCGCCCGCATCGACGAGGACGACACCTACACGCCCACCGGCGGGTCGTGGGAGCAGCCGTTCGACCTGGTCAAGGCGCCCCAGGGCGGTTACCTGGTCAAGAGCCTGCCGCAGGGGCTCGTGCTCACCAGGGCCGACGTGCGGCGCGCGTACCGTCCGACCACCCTCTACTACCTCAACCGCAGCCTCCAGGACCGGCTGGTCGTCGACCGGGTGCGGCTGCGGCTGAAGACGACCGAGTCGTTCGCGCAGACCGTGCTCGAACGGCTGCTCAAGCCGCCGACCGCGACCCTGAAGGACGCGGTGACCACCAGCCTCCCCGAGGGCACCAGGATCGAGTCGATCAGGTCGGGCGAGGGCGGCGAGCGCGTCGTGGTCAACCTGTCGGGCCCGCTCGACCTCAGCTCCAGAGACGCGCTCAGGGCCCAGATCAAGTACAGCCTGAACGCGAACGACGTCGCCAAGGGCCGCACGATCGAGATCCAGACGAACGGCGAGCCGTACACCACCGCCCTGCCCAACACCGACGAGAGCTGGCTGGACGACAGCGGCAAGACCGCCTACTACGTGACCAAGGGCGCGATCCACTACCTGAGCAAGGACGGCCCGGGCGGCGTCGTGGCCGGCGCGGCGGGAGAGCAGCGCGACGGCTACAGCGACTTCGCCGTCTCCAAGGAGGAGAACGGCAACTCCCTCGTCGCCGCCAGGACCTCCACCGGCATCTCGGTGGCGGCGATGGTGCCGCAGGGGCGCTGGCAGGAGGTCATCCACGGCAAGGGCGACGACTTCACCGCGCCGACCTGGCATCGTGACGGCTCCCTGTGGACCTACGACAGGAAGAACTCCGTGCTGCTGCGGTACGACCCCTCCAGCGGACGCGGGGCCGAGCCGGTCGAGGCGCCCAACCTGGCCGGGCTCGACGTCACCAGGCTGCGCATCGCCAGGGACGGCGTGCGCGTCATGGTGATGACCGGGCGCAACACCGTCCAGATCAGCGCGCTGACCGGGGAGGGACCGCAGATGAAGCTGGGCAACCTGCGCGCGCTGACCGCCACGAACGAGGCCGACAAGATCATCGACGTGGCGTGGGGGGACGAGGAGCACCTGCTCGTCCTCGTGCAGAGCCAGGCCGGGCACATCCTCACCGAGATCAACGTGGGCGACGGGGAGAGCACCGGGGTGCCGCTGACCGAGCGGCTCAGGTCGGTGGCGGCACTGGGGGACCGGGTGCTGGCGGAGACCGACAAGGGGGCCAAGCTGCTCGAACTCGGCCAGGACCGGCAGACCTGGACCCCCAAGATCGACTCCGACGCGGGCGCACCGCTGTTCCCTCTCGGCTGATTTCTGCTCCTGCGCTGTTCCTGAGGCTGGAACTGTCGGTGGCGGCGGGCATGCTGGGCCGCGTGCTCAGCGCCGTACTGGATCTCATCCTCCCCTCCTCCTGCGCCGGCTGCGGCGCCCAGGGGGCGTCGTGCTGCCCCCGCTGCTTCGACGCTCTGACCGCCGTGCCCGTCAGGCGGATGCCCGACCCGGTCCCGCCCGGGCTGCCCGACTGCTGGTCGGCGGCTCGTTATGAGGGGGCGGTGCGCCGGCTGGTGGTGGCGTACAAGGAGCGGGGCGCCGTGGTGCTGGCGGCAGTCCTGGCGCAGGCGCTGACCCACACGGTCCTGGCGGCCGTACGCGAGGGATGGCACCGACCAGATGGGAGGTGGGCGGATGGAGGGCTCGTGGTCGTGCCGGTGCCCAGCGCGCGGCGGAGCCGCAGGGGCAGGGGGCACGACCACGTGGGCAGGCTGGCCGGGCTCGTCGCCGGGCGGTTGCGGGAGGCCGGGCTGGCGACCGAGGCGTGGCGAGGGCTGCGGCAGACCGGCCGGGTGGCCGATCAGGCGGGCCTGAGCGGCCCTGAGAGGGTCGCCAACCTCGCCGGGTCACTCCAGGTCGTTCCGGCCGCGAGCGGCCCTCCAGGGGCCTTTGCGCTGCTCGTGGACGACATTGTCACGACCGGCGCCACCCTCGCCGAGGCCGCGAGGGCACTGCGGTCGTCGGGCCTGCGCGTGCCGCTGGCGGTGACCGTCGGAGCGACACGCCGAAGATCTCAAATCAATTACGGTGACGGTCGGTAAAGAAAGATCCAATTCGTGCCTCTAACCGGAAGGTGAGATGTCGCTACCCCCCGTGCTGTGGTATAGCAGCTCAGCGTATGGGAGGCCCGTGCCGATAGGGGTTGCCGATCGGTTAAACAGGGCGCCGGAAGGCGCTCTCCGGCCCGCCGAATCTCACGCTAAGTGATCTGTCGTCCGATCCTCCGGCTGACATTCGTGCTGGATACGGATAGCGTTCTGACATGGCACCCGTTCGGGTCCGTGGTTGCGCAGGGTCGGGGTTCCCGGCTCTGCTAGCCGATGCCAGCCGCAGGCAAAACGGTCCACGTAAGGCGACTCTTTGTCGACCGATCACGGTGCGGCTTAGGGGTAAGTCCTGCCTTCCCGGGGGTCCAGATGTCCCCCGCCAGAAGAGAAGGGCAGTAGTGGCAACAGAGCTGCGAGACCCTCAGCAGGCGAATGTGGGGTCGAAGACCAGGTCGGCCGGGCGGGTGCCTTCCGAGTTCCCGGTGATGCCTAGTCGGAAGAGGGTAACGGTGACAGGAAGGCAGACAGAGAACCTCGTCCGGCACGCACGTCGTCGGGCGCTCTCGCTCAGTCGTTAGACCGAAGGGGGGCTGTTGCATGGACATCATCGTCAAGGGCCGGCACACAGGAGTGAGTGACCGGTTCCGAGACCACGTGACGACCAAGCTGGCCAGGATCGAACGTCTGGACAACAAACTCATCCGAGTCGATGTGGAGGTGTCGAAGGAACGCAACCCGCGCCTTGCCGGACAGCGAGAGCGGGTCGAGCTCACCATTCACTCGCGAGGACCGGCCATTCGCGCCGAAGCCTCGGCCGACGACCGGTTCGCAGCCCTCGACCTCGCACTCGACAAGCTGGAAGGCCGCCTCAGGCGCCTGGCCGATCGGCGCAAGGTTCACCACGGCAACCACTGCCCACCCTCGGTGGCGGAGATCACCGCGACCCTTCCCGACACCGCCGACCTGGCCCAGGCCAAACAGACGACCGTCCCCAAGCAGCCCGACGCCGAGGACGACGAACTGCGGGAGAAGCGCGACCAGCTCTACGACGACATCGTCCCCATCGAGATGGACGGCGACGGGCCGCTCATCGTACGGGAGAAGTACCACCGGGCCGAGCCCATGACCATCGACCAGGCCCTCCTCGAGATGGAACTGGTCGGACACGACTTCTATCTGTTCCGTGACAAGGAGAGCGGCCAGCCGTGCGTCGTCTACAACAGACGCGGGTACAACTACGGCGTGTTGCGGCTCGTAGAGCCCTGATCGCGCGCTAAAAGATCTTCTCGACCACCCGAGAACCGCGGGTACGTGCCATCATGGCGGTTCAACGGCTCTGGCCCCCCGACGAGGAGGAGACGTGAGCGAGCTCAGTCAGGCGCAGATGAGCGAGCGAAGCGAGGGAAAGGCAGGCGCGAGGCGGATCGTCGCCAGTCGGACCGAGGTCGCGAGGCGGATCAGGGAGGCCTGGTGACCGAGTCCGGCGAGGTCCGTACGCCGGCGGGCGAGCCGATCCGCGTGTTGATCGTCGACGAT
This sequence comes from Nonomuraea sp. NPDC048882, assembly GCF_040649755.1. NCBI lineage: Bacteria > Bacillati > Actinomycetota > Actinomycetes > Streptosporangiales > Streptosporangiaceae > Nonomuraea > Nonomuraea sp. NPDC048882. Next base: position 277,502 of record NZ_JBEZGB010000006.1, on the reverse strand, counting down.
CACGAGCTGATCAGGCGCAGCCTGGCGCTGGCGCTGGCCGCGGAGCCAGACATCGAGGTGGTCGGTGAGGCGAGCGACGGGCAGGAGGCGGTCGAACTGGCCGATCGCCTCATGCCTGACGTCGCCCTCATGGATGTCCGCATGCCCCGGCAGGACGGGATCGAGGCGACGAAGGGCATCAAGGCCTCGGTCCCGAGCACCCGCATCATCATGCTGACGGTCAGCGACGAGGAAGAAGACCTCTTCGAGGCCATCAAGGCGGGCGCCACCGGCTACCTGCTCAAGGACGTCCAGATCAACGACGTACCCGCCGCGGTGCGGGGCGTCCACGAGGGACAGTCGTTAATCAACCCGGCGATGGCGGCCAAGCTCATCAGCGAGTTCGCCAACATGAGCCGCAAGGAGGCCGAGCGCCCGCCCCAACTCCCCGTCCCCCGGCTGACCGAGCGGGAGATGGAGGTGCTGCGCCTCGTGGCCAAGGGGATGAACAACCGCGAGATCGCCAAGCAGTTGTTCATCTCGGAGAACACGGTGAAGAACCACGTCCGCAACATCCTCGACAAGCTGCAACTGCATTCGAGGATGGAGGCCGTGGTTTACGCGGTACGGGAACGAATGCTCGAAATCACCTGACCTGGCCGGGCTGGAAATCGCGCCACAGCCCGCCACAACAAAAGCATCCAACCGCCATCCGGCCAGAACCACTTTCCACCCCTGGCCAAGGTCGCCCCCGCCCCAACGCCGGCTGCCCCGGCCGCGATCAGGCCCCCACGTCGGCTGAGCCGACCGCGATCACGCTCCGACGCCGGCTGAGGCGACACAACCAAAGCCTCCTGGGCTGTGACGTCGGCGGGCCCGCACACGACGCGGTCCCAATGTCGGCTACCCCGGGCCGCGATCAGGCTCCGACATCGGCCGAGGCGCCACAACCAGGCTTCCAGGGCTCCAACGCCGGCGAGCCCGCACGCGACCTGGCCCCAACACCGGCCGAGCCGAAGGCGACCAGGCTTCGACGTTGACCGTCTGGGGCGCCGACCGTGAGGGGGCTCCAACAGGCCCACCCTCGTGTCGCCCGCCATACGCCGCGTTGCCCACCGCGCTCAGCCCTGGAGGGACGCCGCGCTCGCGATGGCGACCAGTCCTCGGTCCAGGCGGAGACGGACGCGCACAGGACTGGTGTAGGCCGAGACGGAGGCGAATCATCCTGCGCCGACCGTTGCGCGCCGCATCGTCCTGCGCCGCGTTGGAGCGATGAACCGTGCCCCGCTCTGCGTTCGGACCTTCACCCTCCGCTCGGCGTTCAGACGTTCGCGCCCCACGCCGCTCTCGAACGTCCTCCTCGCCTCCGCTCGGGTGTCCGGGAGCCCCGGGCGGACAGGTGAAGTCGGGGCTGGGGTCAGGGGGTTCTGGGCGAGTTGAGGGCTGAGAGCAGGTCCGGGGAGTCGGTGCGTTCGACGCGTACGGCGTCGCAGCCCACCCACTCGGCTGCTGACCACAGAGCTTCTCTTAAGGCGTCGGTCCACTTGGCGGGGGAGAGGCCGGGTTCCAGGCTGAGTTGCCTGGCCACCAGTGTGGAGCCTTCGCGGGCCGGGTCGACGCGGCCGATCAGCCGGCCCCCGGCCAGCACCGGCATCGTGAAGTAGCCGTGTACGCGCTTGTGCTTGGGCACGTACAGCTCCAGCGTGTAGTTGAAGCCGAACACCCGCTCCGTGCGGCCCCGATGCCAGATGAGCGAGTCGAACGGTGACACGAGCGTCGTACGGTGACGCCCGCGCGGCTCCGACTCCAGGGCCGCCGGGTCGGCCCAGGCGTTGGCCTGGCCCTTCTTGCCCGGCCAGCCGGCCACGGTCACGGGCACCAGGCCGGCCGCGCCGCTCAGCAGGACCTCGTCCAGGATCGCCGCGTAACGGCCCTTGAGGCGCAGGTAGTCGATGAGGTCGGTGCGGTTGGCCACGCCCAGCGAACGGCCCGCGATCGCGGCCAGGCGGACGATGCACTCCTCGTCGGACAGGTCTTCGGCCAGCAGCTCCGCCGGGACGACACGCTCGGCCAGGTCGTAGACGCGGCGCCAGCCGACCCGGCGGGTGCAGACCAGTTCGCCGATGTCGAGCAGCCACTCCAGGCCGATCTTGGAGTCGGACCAGTCCCACCACGGGCCGCCGTTCTTCGCGCCGCCCACGTCGGAGGTTGTCAGCGGGCCCGACTCGCGCACCTGGTCGAGCAGCTTCTCGACGCCGTCGGGGACCTGGTGCCAGCGCTGGCGCCTGTCACGGAACGCCTGGCGGCGGAACGCGTAGAGCGGCCAGTGCTCGATGGGCAGGATGCAGGCGGCGTGACACCAGTATTCGAAGCTCTGGGCCGGATTGTGCCAGTAGGCGCGCTCGATCTTGGGACGGCCGACCGCGCCCAGCCGCGCATAGGCGACCAGTTCGTGCGAACGGGCCAGGACCGAGATCGTGTCGAGTTGCACGGCGCCCAGCCTGCGCAGCATGGCATGCACTCCGCCCTTGCGGACGTCGGCGCCGATGAAGCCCTGCGAGCGGAGGATGATCCGGCGCGCCTCGTCAGCGGTCAGATCCGTGAGCCCACCCAGGGCAGGGGAGGCGGTCCTGCCGGTCTCGACGTTGCGACTGATCCCCCCGGTCGGGCTGGGGCTGCTGGGGTCGCTGGTCCGGCCGCTCCCACCGGTAACGCTGCTTGCGCCGCCCGCGTCGATCCCGTCGGTCCCGCCCGTTACGCTGGTCGCGCCGATCACATCGCTCATGGCTGGCCGTCCATACGGAAGTGCATGCGTGAAATCTAGCGGCGGGCACCGACAGAATCGGACCGGGTGGGTGACGGCCCACAGGGCGGTGCGGTTTTTCCGTCCGCTTCTCCGTTGGCTTGGTGGCTCGCTCAGGCCCGGCGAGGTGCGGGGTTAATCTGGCCCCCATCTGCGGGAGCTCGCCCGACGTGCGGAGATGGTGCGGCGTGTGGTGCCCCATGTGCCCCTGTGCGGGATGGCGCGGTGGGCAGGGGCTTGTTCAGCGCGCGGGATGGCGCGGTGGGTAGGGACTCGTTCAGCGCGCGGGATGGGACGGTGTGGCGGAAGCGCGCGAAATGGCACGGTTTGCGGGAGCTGTCCAAATGCGTGGGGACAGCCCGAGGGGGCCGGCCCTATGTGCGGTGGTGGCGGCCTGATGTGTGCGGGGGTAGCCCGATGCGCCGGAGACTCCCCAAATGCGGTGCAGTGGTGGCGGTGATGTGCGCGGGGCGGCTCGATGTGTGTTGGAGAGTCGTCCCATGCGCCGTGATGGCCCGCTTCGCGGGGGCTCGCCCATTTCGGGGTGATGGCCCGATGGGCGGAAATGGGCGCCATGCGTGGATCGCGGTGGGCTGATACCCATGCGGGGCTGATCCCTGTGCGTGGGCTGACCCCGTGCGTTGGACGTGCACTGTGGGGCCGACCCCGGGTATCCGCCCACCCCCGCATGTGGGGCTGGTCTCCATGCTTGGACCTGGTCCCCAGTGCGCCGCCCCCACACGTGGGGCTTCCTAGAGCGTGGTGGCGGGCGGCCCGAAGGAGGGGCGCCCGCCGGGGCCGGTGGCTGGAGCGGGTCTGGGTGGCGGTGGGGGTCAGCGGTGGTCTTCGGCGCGCATGCCCACCCGCGGCGCGTCGATCACGACATCGGTGAAGATGTCGAAGACCAGGGCGAGGATTCCGCCGACGACGAACACGCCGGCGCCGATCCAGACGAGTGTCCAGTTGGCCGCCGTCAGCCCGAAGCCGGCGACGACCGTTCCCACCAGCATCACCGTCACCGCGAGCCACGAAGAGGCCCGCCCGCCGTGGCTGCCGAGATGCTCCGTCTGCTCCGACTTCTTCCCCTCAACCATGACTAATCCTTCCTTTGCCGGTTATCGCGCTATTGGTGCGAGCCGGCTCTCAACCGGCATACCCTCTGCCTTGAGTCATTCTCCCAGACCCGTTCCGCGCCCTCGCCGTCACGGTGGCTGTGTCTGGTTGCAGAACCGCCTACGATGGCAAGCGGGGAAGTTTGTCTCGGCCTCTCCTCCTGGCGGCGCCGCCGGGGTAGACCTGCGAGGAGCTTTACATAAAGTGGCAGCCATTCTCGACAAGATCCTACGTGCCGGCGAAGGCAAGATCCTGCGCAAGCTCAAGCGGATCGCAGACCAGGTCAACTCCATCGAGGACGACTTCACGAGCCTGTCCGACGCGGAGTTGCGTGCGCTGACGGACGAATTCAAACAGCGCCATGCTGACGGCGAATCTCTCGACGATCTGCTTCCCGAAGCGTTCGCGACCGTGCGCGAGGCGGCCCGCCGCGTGCTCGGCCAGCGGCCTTACGACGTGCAGATCATGGGTGGCGCAAATCTGCACATGGGCAACATCTCCGAGATGAAGACGGGTGAGGGCAAGACCCTGACCTGTACGCTCCCGTCCTATCTCAACGCCATCTCCGGCAAGGGCGTCCACGTCATCACGGTCAACGACTACCTGGCCAAGCGTGACGCCGAGACCATGGGCCGCATCCACCGCTTCCTCGGCCTCGAGGTCGGCTGCATCATCTCCGGCCAGCAGCCCGAGGAGCGGCGCAAGCAGTATCAGGCCGACATCACCTACGGCACCAACAACGAGTTCGGCTTCGACTACCTGCGCGACAACATGGCCTGGTCGCTCGACGAGTGCGTGCAGCGGGGCCACAACTACGCGATCGTCGACGAGGTCGACTCGATCCTGATCGACGAGGCCCGCACCCCGCTGATCATCTCCGGCCCCGGCGAGCAGTCGGGCAAGTGGTACACCGAGTTCGCCAAGATCGTCCCCCGTCTGCGCAGGGGCATCGAGGCGAAGAACCCGGGCGAGGAGAGCACCGGCGACTACATCGTCGACGAGAAGAAGCGCACGGTCGGCATCCTCGAGTCCGGCGTGGAGAAGGTCGAGGACTGGCTCGGCATCGACAACCTCTACAAGCCCGAGCACACCCACCTGGTCGGCTTCCTGAACAACGCGCTCAAGGCCAAGGAGCTGTTCAAGAAGGACAAGGACTACATCGTCGCCGACGGCGAGGTCCTGATCGTCGACGAGTTCACCGGCCGCATCCTGCACGGCCGGCGCTACAACGAGGGCATGCACCAGGCCATCGAGGCCAAAGAGGGCGTGAAGATCAAGGACGAGAACCAGACTCTCGCCACGGTCACCCTGCAGAACTACTTCCGCCTCTACGGGAAGCTGGCCGGCATGACCGGCACCGCGGCCACGGAGGCCAACGAGTTCCACCAGACCTACAAGCTCGGCGTGGTGCCCATCCCGACCAACCGGCCGATGGTCCGCAAGGACCAGGCTGACGTGGTCTACAAGACCGAGGACGCCAAGTTCAACGCCGTCGTCGAGGACATCAAGGAGCGCTACGAGGCCGGGCAGCCGGTCCTCGTCGGCACCACCTCCGTCGAGAAGTCCGAGCGGCTGTCCAAGGCGCTCAAGCGGCGCGGCGTGCAGCACGAGGTGCTCAACGCGAAGAACCACGCGCGTGAGGCGTCGATCATCGCCGAGGCGGGCCGCAAGGGCGCCGTCACCGTGGCCACCAACATGGCCGGTCGAGGCACCGACATCATGCTGGGCGGCAACTCCGAGTTCCGCGCCGACCTGGAGCTGCGCCAGCGCGGCCTTGACCCGGTCGACACGCCGGAGGAGTACGAGAAGGCCTACCCCGAGGCGCTGGAGAAGGCCAGGGCGGCCGTCAAGGCCGAGCACGACGAGGTCACCAAGCTCGGCGGCCTCTACGTCCTCGGCACCGAGCGGCACGAGTCGCGCCGCATCGACAACCAGCTGCGCGGACGTTCCGGCCGCCAGGGCGACCCCGGCGAGTCGCGCTTCTACCTCTCGCTCGGCGACGACCTGATGCGCCTGTTCAACTCGGCCAGGGTCGAGATGATCATGACCAGGCTGCAGATCCCCGACGACCAGCCGATCGAGTCCGGCATCGTCTCCAAGGCCATCGCCTCCGCCCAGCACCAGGTCGAGCAGCAGAACTTCGAGATCCGCAAGGACGTTCTGAAGTACGACGAGGTCATGGACCGCCAGCGCAAGGTCATCTATGCCGAGCGCCACCGCGTGCTCGAAGGCGCCGACCTGCACGAGCAGGTGCGCGGCTTCGTCGGCGAGGTGATCGAGGGCTACGTCCAGGGCGCCACAGCCGACGGCTTCGCCGAGGAGTGGGACCTCGAGAAGCTGTGGAAGGCGTTCGCCGAGCTCTACCCGATCTCCATCCGGATCGACGACGTCGTTGAGGAGGCCGGCGGCCGCGAGGAGCTCACCGCCGAGCTGCTCGTCGACAAGATCAAGGCCGACGCTCTGGCCGCCTACGACCGGCGCGAGGAGGAGTTCGGCGCGGAGACCATGCGCGACCTGGAGCGCCGGGTGATCCTCTCCGTGCTCGACCGCAAGTGGCGCGAGCACCTTTACGAGATGGACTACCTGCGCGAGGGCATCGGCATGCGGGCCTACGCGCAGAAGGACCCGAAGATCGAGTACGCCCGCGAGGGCTTCGAGATGTTCGCCGCGATGCTTGAGGGCATCAAGGAGGACTCCGTCGGGTTCCTGTTCAACCTTGAGGTCGAGGTGCAGGAAAACCCGATCGTCGAGGAAGAGGACGCGGTGCTGGCGGAGACCCGCTCGATCATCGCGCGCGGGCTGCGCGGGCCGGACCGGCCCGCCGAGCTCGAATACTCGGCGCCCGGTGAGCAGGGCGACGTCGAGCACGTCAAGGTCCGCACCACGCAGGCCGAGCGGGCGGCGTACGGCAACGTGGAGCGCAACGCTCCCTGCCCGTGCGGTTCCGGCAAGAAGTACAAGCGCTGCCACGGCGACCCGAAGAACGCCGCCTGACGCCTGGCGAGTCCACCTTCGGTCCGGGGTTTCGGAGACCCTCGCTTTCCGTGCGGGAAGCGGGGGTCTCCGCGTTTCTCGGTGTTCCTCCGGGTTCTTCCGAGGTTCTCCGCCGCTGAGGTCAGGCTGTTTCGAAGTCGGTGCACAGCCATTGCAGTCCTCTTCGTTCCAGGCGTACGGCGAGTACGTGGTTCCGGTCGCCGCAATGGACCAGGGCGCACATTTCAATGGCACCCTCGCGGGGCTCCTTCATGTGCACGCCACCGACGAAAGGCGGCCGCCCGGCCCTGAGCATCCGGCCCGCTCGCGTCAGCTCCCGGTACGCGCGGTCGGTGAGCCGGTCGGCCACCGTCTCCGGCGCGCGGCGGCCGGTGAGGACCTCGGCCAGGGCCTGGGCCAGGTGGCGCAGCTTGCGTTCGTCGGGCAGGGCGCCCGGCGGGCCCCACACGATGGGGTGCGTGCTGAGGGCCAGCGCGCCGTGGGTCAGCGCACGGCCGCGCTCTTCGTCGTAGGGCGGCTCGGGGGCGGGGGTGACGCCGATGCCGGGCATGGGGAACCTCCGAATGCTCGATAGGAGTGAAAGAAAGAATCGTTATAAGGAGTTTTCGGCCCGGCTCAGGAATACAGACCGCACCAACTTCCGCTTTCGGCGCCCGTGTTCGTCCATATTCGGCGGGGGTGATTTCGTGGAGTTGGAGTCCTCGTGGTGAGGGGTGCGGGAGAGTTTCGGGCGTGATCCGGTGCTTTGCGGGCGACCCAAAATGGGCCAGATCTAAGCCCGCGGGTCCTGGATCTGCGGGGTGTCGGTCTGCGGGGTGTCGTCCTCGGGCTCGCGGCCGGGGGTGGGCAGGTTGAGCAGGCGGATCAGGAGGGTGAAGAGGGCGTAGTAGATCACCAGGTACGCCAGCCCGAACCCGATGATCAGCCCCAGCCCGTGCGTGTTGGACTTGCCGGCGTTCAGCAGCAGGTCGATGGCGCCGCCCGAGAACGTGAACCCGAGCCGCGCGTCCAACTCGGCCATCAGCGCCATGGACAGCCCGGTCAGCAGGGCGTGGACGGCGAAGAGCACCGGAGCGACGAAGATGAACGCGAACTCCAGCGGCTCGGTGATGCCCGTGACGAAGGCCGTCAGCCCGGCAGAGAGCATGATGCCCCCGACCGCGCGGCGGCGCGGAGCCGGGGCGGCCCGCCAGATGGCCAGCGCGGCTCCCAGCAGGCCGAACATCATCACGGGGAAGAAGCCGGTCATGAAGACGCCCGCGCCCTGCTCTCCGGCGAAATAGCAGTTGAGGTCGCCCGCCGCGTCCCGGGTCGCGCCGTTCACGCCGGCGTGGCAGACCGGGAGGGTGAACCAGACGATGGTGTTGAGCACGTGGTGCAGGCCGACGGGGATGAGCAGGCGGTTGGCCACGCCGTAGATGCCGGTGCCCGCTGTGCCGTGGGCCGAGAGCCAGTCGCCGACCCGGGTCAGCCAGTCGCCGATCGGCGGCCAGAGCAGGCCGAAGGCGACGCCCAGCAGCAGGGCGGCGACGGCGGTGATGATGGGGACCGAGCGGCGCCCGCCGAAGAAAGCCAGCCAGGACGGCAGCTTGATGCGGTGGAAGCGCTGCCACAGCAGGGCGGCGACCAGGCCGACGAGGATGCCGCCGAGGACGCCGGTGGGGTTCTGGGCGCCCAGGTCGAGGGCGGGGGTGCCGTTCCTGAGGAGGACGGTGACCTTGTCGTGGACGGCGCCTGGACCGGACTCGAAGAACATGGTTCTGGTCACGCGGTCGAAGACGAGATAGCCGACCAGGGCGGCGAGCGCGGTGGAGCCGTCGGCCTTACGGGCGAAGCCGATCGCCACGCCCACGGCGAACAGCAGCGCGAGATGGTCGAAGAGGGCGCCGCCGGCGGCGGCCATGACCCCGGCCACGGGCAGCAGCCAGGGCAGGGCGCCGCCCAGGCCGTCCTGGCCGAGCAGGTCGTCCTGACCGAACCGGAAGAGCAGGCCGGCCGCGGGGAGCACCGCGATGGGCATCATCAGGGAACGCCCGATCCGCTGCAGCACCGCGAGCGCGGATGACGCCCAGGACGGGAGCTTGATCGTGCTCACCCGGCCCGCCGCCGCGCCGGCGAGGACGGGAGCACAGCGCCGTGGGACGTCCGGAGCGGGAGCGCAGCGCCGTGGGACATCCGGGGACAGAGCATGGTCGTGCTCACCCCCACGCGCGTGCGTCGATCCGTTCGGGTCGCGGGGGTTGAACGGTTACTACCCGGAAGTGGATCTCCAGGAAACGCGCGGGGTCAGGTTTCGCCGGAGTCGAGGTCGGGTTCGGGCTCGCGGCCCGGCGTCATGATGTCGAGCCTGCGGATCAGGAACGTGAACACGACGTAGTACACGACGCCGTAGATCACCCCCAGGATGAGGATGCCCGCCAGGTTCTGGGTGTTGGACTTGCCGGCGTTCAGGAGCAGGTCCAGCAGCCCGGCGGAGAAGCCGAAGCCGAGCTGGCCGCCGATGAGCGTGGTCAGGGCCATCGCCAGGCCGGTGAGGATCGCGTGGACGACCAGCAGCAGCGGCGCGACGAAGATGAAGGCGAACTCGATCGGCTCGGTGATCCCCGTGACGAACGACGCCAGCGCCGCCGACAGCATGATGCCGCCCACCGTGGCCCGCCGGTGCTTGGGCGCCGCCCGCCACATGGCCAGGGCCGCGGCCGGCAGCGCGAACATCATGACCGGGAAGAATCCGGCCATGAACTGGCCCGAGGTCGGGTCGCCGCCGAAGTAGCAGTTCCAGTCGCCGCCCAGCACCCGGCCGTTCACCTCGCACTGCGGCACCACGTACCAGACCACGGAGTTGACGAAGTGGTGCAGGCCGAGGGGGATGAGCAGGCGGTTGACCAGGCCGTAGATGCCGGTGCCGATCGGGCCGATGGCCGCCAGGGCCTCGCCGGCGTGGCGGATCCACTCGCCGATCACCGGCCAGAGCCAGCCGAAGCCCACGCCGATGAGCAGCGCCACGATGGAGGTGATGATGGGCACGAAGCGCCGGCCGCCGAAGAACGCCAGCCAGGACGGCAGCTTGATGCGGTGGAAACGCTGCCACAGCAGGGCGGCGACCAGGCCGATGACGATGCCGCCGAGGACCTTGGTGGGGTTCTGCATCCCGTAGTTGATGATCTCCTTGACGCCCTGGGGCTGGGCCTCTCTGAGCAGGACGGTGTCCCTGATGTCGGAGCCGAAGAACATCACCTTCGTCACCCGGTCGAAGACCAGGTAGCCGACCACGGCGGCGAGCGCGGTGGACCCGTCGGCCTTGCGGGCGAAGCCGATCGCCACGCCGACGGCGAACAGCAGCGGCAGGTTCTCAAAGAGGGCCGCCCCTGCCGCCTCCAGCACCTCGGCCACCTGGTTCATCCAGGACAGCCCGGCCACGTCCGCGAGGCCGCCCGGCGCGGCGCCGTTGGAGCCGAGCATGTCGGGCTGGCCGAAGCGCTGCAGCAGGGCGGAGGCGGGCAGGGCGGCGATGGGCAGCATGAGGGAGCGGCCCAGCCGCTGGAGCACGGACATCACGCGAGCGAACGGCGAAGGCCGGGCGGCGGCGCTGGTCTCGTTCACCGGGCGTTCCTCCGAGGCGTGTTGGAGCCGGTCTCGGGGCCGGAGCTCAAGGGGGAAGGAAGGCTGACTCCAGGGGGTGCCCGGAGGGCCGGCTCCAGGAGCGGCGGGGTGGGGTCGCCTCAGGAGCCGGAGCGTCAGCCTCGTCGTGAAGGCATCTCCAGCATGGTACGCAGCTGGTAGCGGTCCGCGCGGTACGTGGACACCCCCAGCTCCGCGCACATGCCGCCGGAGAACGACCGGCGCTGCAGCAGCAGCACGGCCCCGCCGCGGGGAAGTTTGAGCAGGTCGGCGTCGCTCGGGTCGGCGATGCCGCCGTCGATGGTGAGCTCGCCCGCGTCCATGACGAGCCCGTACCTGCTCTCCAGCAGCTCGTACAGCGATCTGTCGGAAAGATTGTGCTCGGCCAGGTCGGGGGCGAGTTTGACCGGGATGTGGGCCCGTTCGATGGACAGCGGCTCGCCGTCGGCGGTGCGGAGCCGTTCGATGAAGTGGACCTCCTCGCCCGGCTGGATGCCCAGCTCCTTGGCCAGGTGGGCGCTGGCGCGCACGACGCGGCGGTCGAGGTCGCGCGAGCCCGGGATCATGCCTCTGGCCCGCATGTCGTCGGTGAACGACGTGAGCTGCAGGGCCAGCTCGATCTTCGGCCGGGCGACGAACGTCCCCTTGCCGGGCACGCGGTGCAGGCGTCCCTCGGACACGAGGTGGTCGACGGCCTGTCGTACGGTCATCCTGGACAGGCCGAAGCGCTGGCACAGCTCGCGCTCGGACGGAATGGCCGCGCCGATGCTGAGCTCGTCACTGTCGATGAGGTCCAGCAGGATCTCGCGAAGCTGGAAGTACTTGGGCACCGGGCTGTCCGGATCGATGTGCGCCACGGATCCTCCCCTCGTCACTACCTGGGCAATGGGCTATGGTTCGTACTGGTCTAGTCCGGACTAGACCACATGTCGCGAAAGACGGTCAAGTCAGATCCGTAATGAGTTGAGGGATAGCCCGAGATGACCACGAAGATGCGCAGCGAGATCGCCGAGCAGCCGACCGCGCTGCGGGCCACACTGGACTCCCTGCTTCCCAAGATCGACGAGATCAGCGGCATCGGCGAGCGTACCCGCCAGCTGCTGTTCATCGCCCGCGGTACGTCGGACAACGCCGCCGTGTACGGGCGCTACCTGGTGGAATCGCACGCCGGCCGCCTGTCGGCGCTGGCCGCGCCGTCGATCGCGACCACGTACAAGCGCAAGCTCGACCTGGACGGGGTGCTGGCGGTCGCGATCTCGCAGTCCGGGCGGACCGAGGAGATCGTCGAGACGCTGGCCTGGGCCAAGGAGTGCGGGGCCGGCACCGTCGCGGTGACCAACGGGGGCGAGGACAGCCCGCTGGCCCGCGCGGCCGACGTCGCGCTGTGCACGGTGGCGGGCGAGGAGAAGGCCGTCCCGGCGACGAAGACGTACACGACGGCTTTGGCGGCGCTGGCCGTGCTGGCCATCGGCCTGGGCGCGGACGTGGACGTGGACGAGCTGCAGCGGGTGCCCGAGGCGGTCGAGAAGCTGATCGCCGAGCCCGGCGACCTGGAGGCCGTGGTCGAGGGGCTGCTCGACAAGCCGGGCGTGGTCGTCTCGGGGCGCGGGCTGGCGTTCTCGACCGCGCTGGAGACCGCGCTGAAGCTCAAGGAGGCCTGCTACCTGCACGCCATGGGCCTGTCGTACGCCGACCTGCTGCACGGCCCGATCGCCGTCGTGGACGCCGACACGCCCGCGCTGCTGGTGGCGGCCGAGAACAGCCCGACGCTGCAGGGCACCGTGGCGCTGGCCGAGCGGGTGGTGGCGGCCGGCGCGGCGGCGTACACGATCGGCGGCGGCACCGCGCTCGCCCAGGCGGGCACGGCCGCGCTGAACGGCCCCGACCTGCCCGAGTGGCTGGCCCCCATGGGCCTGATCGTGCCCGGCCAGCTGCTCACCGAGGCCCTGGCGCGCCGGCTCGGCATCGACCCCGACGCGCCGCGCGGGTTGAACAAGGTCACCCAGACCGACTGATCTAGCCTGGTCGGAGTGTCAATCCGAGGGAGGGCCTGATGGCGGCCGACGCGAACGCGATCATCGCCGCGCTGGGCGGCGCCGACAACATCATCGAGATAGAGCCCTGCATCACCCGCCTGCGTACGGAGGTGCACGACGCGTCCAAGATCGACCAGGCGGCACTCAGGGCGGCCGGCGTGCATGGCGTGATGGCCACGGGGAACGTGGTCCAGGTCGTCGTCGGGCCGGAGGCGGACACGATCGCCAGCGACATCGAGGACATCATCGGCTAAAGGGCGAGACCATGACGACTGTTCTCGCCCCGGTTGAGGGGGCAGCTGTGGGTTTGGCCGCCGTGCCCGATCCGGTCTTCTCGGCGGGCATGGTCGGTCCGGGAACGGCGATCGATCCGTTGCGGGGGCCTGGCCAGGCCGTGGCCCCCATAGCGGGAAAAATCATGAAACTGCATCCGCACGCGTACGTCATCGTGGGGGACGACGGCCGGGGCGTGCTGGTGCATCTGGGCATCGACACGGTTCAGCTCAAAGGGGAGGGGTTCCGGCTGCTGGCCGCCGAGGGTGACCGGGTCGGCGCCGGGCAGCCGGTGGTGGCCTGGGACCCCGCCGCCATCGAGGCCGGCGGGCGTTCGCCCGTCTGCCCGATCGTCGCGCTCGACGCGCTCTCCGGAGCCCTGACCGGGTTCGCGGAGGGCGCGGTGCACGTGGGCGACGAGCTGTTCCGGTGGGAATAGGGGAACGTCCTCATCAGCTTGGACGCGGCGCCGGTCGCGCGAGCAAGGACGCCGGTCGCGGGCAAGTACGCGAAGGGTTACCGGCAGGACCCGCCACAATAGGCAGTACCGCCAGGTTTCGCCCCGGACCGGGCGGCAGCGGCAGACGGAGGTCCGGCTGGTCTGGACCGGTAGCGAAGGAGGAACGACGACAATGGGTGAACGCAAGGTCACCGTGGCGGCGGAAGTGGGGCTGCACGCCCGTCCCGCGGCGACGTTCGTCCAGCGGGCGAAGCTGGCCCCGATGGACATCACGGTGACGAAGTCCCACGGCGGCGACGCGGTCAACGGCAAGAGCATCCTCGCGATCATGGCCCTGGACGTCAGGCAGGGCGAGACCGTGGTGATCTCCGCCGACGGCGAGGGCTCGGAGGAGATCCTCGACGAGCTGGCCGCGATAGCCAGTACGCCATGAACCTGCGGGGGGTGGGGGTCAGCCCGGGAATCGGGCACGGCCCCTCTTATGTGCTCACCGTCTCCGTGCCCGAACCCCCCGAGGGCGCAACGTACACCGGTGAGGCGGAGCAGGAGAAGGAGCGCGCGATGGCCGCGCTCACCCAGGTCGCGGGCGAGCTGGAGGCCCGCGGCAACCAGGCGGGCGGCAAGGCCGAGGAGATCCTCAAGGCCCAGGCGCTGATGGCAGAGGACCCCGGCGTGGTCGTGAAGGTGCGATCGCTGATCGACCGCGGCCTGGCCGCCCCCAGGGCGGTCTTCGAGGCGTTCTCGAAATATCGGGACGTGCTCGCGGGGTCCGGCGGCTACCTGGGCGAGCGGGCCGCCGACCTGGGCGACATCAGGGACCGGGTGATCGCGCTGCTCTACGGACAGGCCATGCCGGGGCTGCCGCTGGCGCCCGAGCGGCCGTACGTGCTGGTCGCCAGGGATCTGGCCCCGGCCGACACGGCGCTGCTGTCCAGGGACGACGTGGTCGCGTTCGTCACGGAGGAGGGCGGCCCCACCAGTCACACCGCGATCATGGCCAGGGCGATCGGCGTGCCCGCCGTCGTGGCCTGCCCGGGCGCGACCGGCATCCCGGCGGGCGTCGAGGTGATGGTGGACGGCACCTCCGGCGAGGTGCGGGTCGCGCCCGCCGAGTCCGACGTGGCCGACGCGGTCGGCGCCGCGACGGCCCGGCGGGCCGCGCTGGCTTCTTGGAACGGTCCAGGAACGACCTCCGACGGTCATCAGGTGCCGCTGCTGGCGAACGTGGGCGGCCCGGCCGAGCTGGACGCCGCCGTGGCCGCGGGAGCCGAGGGCATCGGGCTGTTCAGGACCGAGTTCCTCTACCTCGACCGCTCCGACCCGCCGTCCGAGGAGGAGCAGCGGCGGGCCTACCGGGCGGCGCTGGAGGCGTTCCCCCGGGAGAAGGTGGTCGTGCGCACGCTCGACGTCGGCGCGGACAAGCCGCTGGCCTTTTTGCCCGCGCCCGCGGAGCCGAACCCGGCGCTGGGTGAGCGCGGGCTGCGCAGGTTCATGAAGTCGCCGGGGATGATGGACGTGCAGCTCGCCGCGCTGGCCGCGGCGGCGGCCGAGGCCGGCGGCGCGGGGCTGCGGGTGATGGCGCCGATGGTGGCCACCGCCGAGGAGGCCACCTGGTTCTCCAGGGAGTGCGCCGACCACGGGCTCTCGGACGTCGGCGTCATGATCGAGGTCCCGGCCGCCGCGCTGCGGGCCGCGGACCTGATCGCCATGGTCGACTTCGTCTCGATCGGGACCAACGACCTGAGCCAGTACGCCTTCGCCGCCGACCGCCGGCTCGGGGCCGTCAGCGCGCTGCTTGACCCCTGGCAGCCGGGGCTGCTCGACCTGGTGGCCATGACCGCCGACGCCGCAACGCGGGCGGGCAAGCCGTGCGGGGTCTGCGGGGAGTCGGCCGCCGATCCGGCGCTGGCCTGCGTGCTCGTCGGGCTGGGGGTCTCGTCGTTGTCGATGGCGCCGTCCGCGCTGGCCGGCGTACGTGCTGGGCTGGCCGCGCACTCGCTGGAGCAGTGCCGTGCGGCGGCGCGGGCGGCGCGGGCGCAACCGTCGGCGTCGGACGCGCGCGCGGCGGCCCTGGTCCACCTGCCGGGCCTCGCCGGTCTGGGGCTGTAGCCCGGACGCCCGGGCGGCGACGCACTCGGACGGTTGCGGGACCCGGACGGCTGCGGACCCGGGCGGCTGCGGACCCGGGCGGGTCGTCGGATGGATACCTTTGGAGGCATGCTTCGACGGATCGGTACGACAGGGCTCCTGGTGATCGCGCTCACTGCGTGCGGCGGTGGCGGCGGTTCCGCGGGGGCGGATCCGACCGGAGGCAAGGCAGCGCCGCCCGCCCGGATGGCGCAGAGCACGCCGCCGGCGACCCCGGCCCAGCGCACGCCCGCGGCGCCGAGTCCGGCCCAGCGCGCCCTGTCGGGGATGAGCGTCGAGGAGAAGGTCGGCCAGCTCTTCATGCCGGTCCTGTACGGCACCACGGCCGACACGGTCTCCGGCGAGAACCAGGCCCGCTACGCCGCCGGCACCCCGGCCAAGGTGGTCGCGAAATACCACCTGGGCGGGGTGATCCTCTTCCCGCAGAACGTGAAGAGCGTCGGCCAGGTCGTCGGCCTCACCAACGGCCTGCAGCGCGGCGCCAAGAAGGTCCCGCTGCTGATCGGCACCGACCAGGAGAACGGCCTGGTGTCCAGGATGTCCGCGCTCATGACGGACTTCCCCGGCGCCTCCCAGATCGGCGCGACCAAGGACACCGGCCTGGCGCGGGCCGTGGCCAAGGCGACAGGGGAGGAGCTGCGCGCGCTCGGCGTCAACCTCGACTTCGCCCCGGTCGCCGACGTGAACATCAACCCGCGCAACCCCGTCATCGGCCGCCGCGCCTACGGTGACGACCCGCAGCGGGTGGCCAAGATGGTGAGCGCGGCGGTCAAGGGCTTCGCCGACGCGAAGATCGCGGCGACCGCCAAACACTTCCCCGGCCACGGTGACACCTCCGTCGACAGCCACACCGGGCTGCCGGTGATCAAGCACACGAAGGCGGAGTGGGAGCGGATCGACGCGCCGCCGTTCAAGGCCGCCATCGCGGCGGGCGTGGACACCGTGATGAGCGCCCACATCGTCTTTCCCAAGCTGGACCCGTCCGGCGACCCGGCGACGCTGTCCAAGCCGATCCTGACCGGCCTGCTGCGGGAGAAGCTCGGCTTCAAGGGCGTGATCTCCACCGACGCGCTCAACATGGCGGGGGCGCGCAAGAAGTACGACGACGGGGAGATCGCGGTGCGGGCCGTGCTGGCCGGGGCCGACCTGCTGCTCATGCCGAACGATCTGCCGAAGGCGTACAAGGCGGTGCTGGCGGCGGTGAAGTCGGGGCGGATCTCGCGCGAGCGCCTCGACCAGTCGGTCACCAGGCTGCTGACGCTCAAGCAGAACAGGGGACTGCTGGCCGGGGCGCCGGTGGCGTCGGCGGAGCGGGCGGCCGGCGTGCTCCGCTCGGCCGCCCACCGCAAGCTGGCCGCCCGCGCCGGAGGCTAGCCGTAGCGACCCGACGCGGCGCGGCGCGCCTGCTCACGGTGGCGGCGGCGTTCGAGGTGACGTCCGAGGTGACGTCCGTAGGCGGCGTTCGTAGGCGGCGTTCGAGGCAGGCGTCAGTGCGAGCCGTGCAGCCCGCTGGCGATGAACATGCCGGCGAGCATGGCGAACAGGAACGCCTGCAGGAACTGGACGAGCAGCTCGAAGGCCGTCATCACGATCGCCATCAGCACACCGAGGACGCCGAGCCCCGCGCCGAGCGGGGTGAGCCGTTCGAACAGGAACCAGAAGCCCACCGAGCTGAAGAAGGCCACGATGATGTGGCCGGCGAACATGTTCGCGAACAGCCGGATGAAGTGGGTGAACAGCGAGGTGAGGAACACCTCGGCGAGGATCATCGGCGCGTAGAGCCCGTACGCCCAGCCGGGCAGCCCCGGCAGGTGCACGATGCCGCGCAGGTAGCCGCGCACGCCGTGGTGGCGGACGCCGAGGTAGAGCTTGATGCCGTACACGCTGATCGCCAGCACCGCGGGGAAGGCGATGTGGGCGGCCACGGGGAACTGGACGAGCGGGACGACGCCCATCAGGTTCCAGCCGAGCACCGTGAGGAAGACCGTCAGGAGCAGGCCCATCCAGCGGTCGGCGTCCTTGCCCAGGCTGGGCCGGGCGATCTGGTCACGGACGAAGACGTAGGCGTACTCGCCGAGGCTCTGCCAGCCGCGCGGCACGATCTTCGGCTTGGCGAACGCGGCCCAGCACACGGCCATGACGATGACCGAGCTGAGCAGGGCGATCAGGACGGGTTTGGTGAACCACTCGGGGCCTCCGGGAATGATCGGCGCGAACTGGAAGAGGTCGAGCCCGGGGGCGGTCCACTGGTCAGGGGAGGTGATCAGGATCGTCGTCCGCACGGCGGTCCCTTCTGGTGAGCGATGAACGCTGGAGGGTCACCCTAACCGGACAAATAGGACGTCCTTTTTATGGGGTTAAATCCGGAATACAATGGCGTACCCGGCGGTATGACTCGTTTCCGCGACGCTCTACCCTAGAACGATGGTTACCGGTGTGCTCATCGACTGGGGCGGAGTGCTGACCACCAGCCTCTCCGACTCCATCGCGCGCTGGATCGTGGCGGACAGGATCGACCGCGACCACTACTACGCCGTGATGCGCGAGCTGATCGACCACGCCTACAAGGGCGGCGACGGCGAGAACGTCGTGCACGCGCTCGAACGCGGCGAGCTCGACGCGTCCTCCTTCGAGCGCGACCTGGCCGCCCGCCTGGTGACCCTCGACGGCGTGCCGCCGGTGGCCGAGGGGCTGCTGGAGCGGATGTTCGCCGGCTTCGAACGGGTGGACGCCATGCACGACATGCTGCGCGACGTCCGCAGGAACGGCGTCAGGACCTGCCTGCTGTCCAATTCCTGGTCGCACACCTACCCCAGGGACGACTGGGACGAGCTCTTCGACGAGATCGTGATCTCCGGCGAGGTCGGCATGCGCAAGCCGGAGGAACGCATCTTCCGTCACGCGCTGAGCCGGATCGGGCTGGCCGGCGAGGAGTGCGTGTTCATCGACGACATCGAGGCCAACATCGTCGCCGCCCGCGCGCTGGGCATCAACGGCATCCATCACCGCGACGCGGACACGACCATCGCGGAGCTGGAGGGCGTCCTGCGTCTCACCCTGCGCGAAAGAGACCGGAAGTAGTCCCGTCCGCACGCTCGTGACCAGGCGCAATGAGTAAGGTTGCGATCTGGTGAGGCAGCTTCCCCGTGGTTTGGAAAGGTTCTTCATGCGCGTCTATCTGCCGTGCACTCTCGTGGCCCTGGCCGCGGCGGTCGAGGCGGGAGAGCTCGGCCCGGCCCCGCTGACCGGCTACGCGGTGACCCCCGCGCTGACCGAGTGGTACGCCTCGGGCGACACCGAGGAGCTCGAATACGTCGCGCTCACCGAGGCGGCCCGCGCCTCCCTGCGGATGCTGGCCGCCGACCGGGCCGACGGCGTCGCGGCCCCGCCCAAGCGGGTGGTGGTCGCGGCCGAGGTGCCCGACCGCGCCGCCGGCGCCGGCGCCGACCTGGAGGAGCGGGCGAGGGTACGCCTCGCCGAGCCGATCCCGCTGGCCAAGGTGGCCGCGGTGCACATCGACGACGACTATGCCGCGGCCGACATCGAGGCCGCCATCGCCGCCCTGCCCGCCGCCGACGCGGGCGACGACGACGCGCGCTTCACCGTGGACGGTGCCGAGGCCCACGAGCTGATGTGGTACGCGACCCAGGAGATTCCCGACCTGCTGCGTTCGTAACGGTGAGGTCACGCCGGGCGAGCTTCCTGACCACGCCGCGTCAAGCCTCGCTAAGGTCCGGACGGGAAGATTGTTTTCTGGTCAAAGGAGTCGGTTCCACGTGTTGCGTCGATTTGCGGTGATTGCTGTAGGAGCGGTGACGTTGCTGGCAGGTTCGCCCGCGCACGCTCAGTCCGCGAAGCCGTACGACCACAAGGACCCCTACAAGAGCGGCTGCGGCAACGCCGCGCGGGTGGTCAAGTCGGCCAAGATCACCAGTCGGGTGAACGGGGAGGTCGGGACGATCAAGCTCATGTGGTCGGGCCGCTGCAAGACCAACTGGATCGAGGTCAAGACCGGCACCAGCATGACCGGCACGATCCACGTGTACACCAAGGACGGGCGCCACGACGCGTTCCGGTTCAACCGCGGCAACGCCGGCCGCCACTGGGGCAACATGCTCTGGGCGAACAACATGTGCGCCTGGGGCAGCGTCTCCGTCCAGTGGAACGGCGGTCGCGGCGGCCAGAACGGCTCCGGCACCACCCCCAAGGCCTGCAAGTAGGCACCGGCCGGGGGCGGCGGCCGGAAGGTCCGCGGCCCCCGGGCCGCATGGTCCGCGGCCCCCCGGTTCACCGGAATGTCATAGCCGCCGTCTACGCTTGGCGGGAAATGACGAAACACATCATCTGGGATTGGAACGGCACCCTTTTCCACGACATCGACGCCGTGGTCGGTGCCACCAACGAGGTCTTCAAGCCGTACGCACTGCCCCCGCTGACCGCCGACGGATTCCGCGCGGTCTACACCCGCCCCATCTGGCTCGCCTACGAGCGCATGCTCGGCAGGCCCCTCGACGAGGGCGAATGGGAGCTGCTCGACACCGGGTTCCACGACCACTACTTCCGGCTGGCCGACGTCTGCGGCCTGGCCGTGGGCGCCGAGACGGCGCTGGCCGGATGGACGGGCACCCAGTCGCTCTGCTCGATGGCACCCCACGCCCACCTGGTGCCCAAGGTCGACTCGTTCGGCATCACCCGGCACTTCACCAGGGTCGACGGCCTCACCGGCGCCACCGGCGGCGAGAAGGCCGCCCACATGACCGCCCACATCGCGGCCATCGGCGTCGACCCGGCGGAGATCCTGGTGATCGGCGACAGCGTGGACGACGGGCTCGCCGCCCAGCACGTCGGCGCGCGGGCGGTGCTCTACACCGGCGGCATGACGCCGAGGGCAGAGCTGGAGCGCATGGGGCTGCCGGTGGTCGACACCCTGGCCGAGGCCATGGATTATGCCTGATCGTGGTTGAATTCCTGAGGCAGGAGCCCTGAGGACGGCGTCGGCCGTACCCTTGCAGGGATTACTCAGGAGGCAGCCATCAACCGCCTTGTGCTGTGGAACGTCGACCTGACCCTCGTCGACGTGGCCATCGTGACCAGGGACGCCTACGCCGAGGCGTTCCGATTCGTGACCGGGCGCCCGCTGGTCAAGCTCGTCCCCCCGCTGGGCAGGCCCGACTCCGAGATCGTCTTCGAGACGCTCGCCGTCAACGGCGTCGTGGCCGAGGACGGTCATCTGCCCCAGTTCCTGGCCGCCCTGGCCACCGCGTTCGCCGACCGGCGCGGGCGGCTGGCCAAGGAGGGGCGGATGATGCCGGGGGCCAAGGACGCGCTGAAGTCCGTCTCGCGGCTCGACGGCGTGGTCCAGACCGTGCTGACCGGCACGATCAAGAGCAACGCCGTGCACAAGCTGAAGGCGTTCGGGCTCGACAAGCACATCGACTTCGAGCTCGGCGGCTACGGCGAGGAGGTCTATCCCAAGGCGACGCTGCTGCAGGTCGCGCAGTCGCGGGCCAAGCAGCGCTACGGCACGCCGTTCACGCCGGCCAACACCGTGGTGATCGGCGACTCCACGCGTGACGTGCAGGCCGCCAAGATCGGCGGGGCGGCGATGATCGGGGTCGCCTCCGGGCGGTCGATGGCGGCCGAGTTGCGTGAGGCGGGGGCCGACGTGGTGCTGCCCGACCTGTCCAACGCCTCCGAGGTGGTGGCCGCGGTCGCGGGCCTGACCTCACCGCTGGACCGCAAGGCAGGCTGAACGAACGCGGTCACAGGCCGCCACAACCCGCCGCAGGCCGTCGCCAGCCGTCGCCGCCGGAAGCTGGTCAGCCGACGGCCTTGAGGAAGCGGGCCGCGATCGGGGCCGCGACGGCCGAGCCGGCCCCGCCGCCCTCCACGATGACCGAGAACGCCAGATCCCCCCGATACCCGATGAACCACGAGTGCGCGGGTGGCTCCTCGCCCGAGCCGTACTCCGCCGTCCCCGTCTTGCCCGCCGTACCGGCAGGAAAGCTCACCCCGTGCGCGGTCCCGTCGGTGACGACGGCGGGCATGAGCGCGCGCAGCGCCGTCACCACCCCCTTCTCCAGCGGGCGCGGGTTGTCGGGCTGCTGGTCGGGGATGTGCTCGGCGGTGACCAGCCGGGGCGGCACGTACGCGCCCGAGGCGATGGCGGCGGCGACCGAGGCCATGTTCAGGGGGCTCGCCAGCACCCTGCCCTGCCCGATCGCGGCCGAGGCCAGGTCGGTGTCGTCCTTGGGGTCGGGGAACTCGGCCCGCACGGCCGGCACCCCCGGCGTGATCGCGGAGCCGAAGCCGAAGCTCCTGGCCACCTCGGCCAGCCGTCCGCCGTTCAGCCGGGCCACGCTCATCTCCCCGAATGTGGTGTTGCAGGAGTGCGCGAACGCGTTCTGGAACGACAGCGTGCCGAAGTCCTCGAAGCCCGCGTTGTGGAACGGGAAGCCGCCGATGTTCTTCTCGGCCGGGCACGACACCCGCCGATCCGGCCGCACACCGTCGGCCACCAGCGCTGAGGCCGTCACGACCTTGAACGTCGAGCCCGGCGGATACTTGCCGAGCAGCGCCCGGTTGAACCCGCCCGGCGCGTTGACCACGGCCAGGATCTCCCCGGTCGAGGCCCGCAGCGCCACCAGGGAGACCGGTTTGTCCACGCCCTTGACCGCCTGGGCCCCCGCCCGGTGCACCTTCAGGTCGATGGTGGTCTGGATCGGCCGGTAGCCGCCAGGCTCGACGACGTTCTTGACCAGCCGGTCGCCCTGGTAGAGGGCGATCCCGTAGCGGATCGGCGACTCGAAGCGGTCGGGGAAGGTCTGTTTCATGCCCTCGACGAGCTGCTGCACCGAGCCGGGGGCGTCCGCGCCGCCGACGTCGGTGCCGTCGGCGGCCAGCACCCGTACGGGATCGGCCCGCCGCGTCGTCACCCGCAGCGAGAGGCCCTTCTTCAGCAGCGGGTGGAGCGCGGCGGGCGTCCAGGCCACTTTCCACGTGCCGCCGCGCTCGACCAGCCGCAGCTCGCCGTCGTAGTCCCAGTCGAGCGGCCCGGCCAGCTTCGCGTGGAAGGAGACCTTCCCGTCGGGGGAGCTCTCGCTGGCGAAGACCCCCGTCGGGCGGGGACGCGTGAAGCTCGCCCGGGTGAGCTTGAGGTCGGCGCGGAAGCGGCGGTGCCGGCTCTCGAAGTCGGCCGGCGGGTCCGCGACGAGCTCGCGCATCGCCGCGTAGTCTTGGTCGGCCCAGGCGGCGAGGTAACGGTCGGCCGTCTGCTCGGGCGTGCCCTCCGTACGCAGCGCCCAGACCACGCCGCCGGCCGCGAGCAGCGGGATCAGCACCCCCGCCACGATCCACGGCCATCTCCTGCGGCGCCGCACCGGCCGTTCCGGCCGCAGGTGGGCGTAGTTTGTCCCCGTTTGTGGTGCCATGACGCAGAGGACATCAGAGATGCGACATAGGTGTCCAATACTGATATGAGGGTCACATAGATATAAAGCTGGATATAGTGGCTGGTCATGGACCTGGTCCGGCACCTTCGCTACTTCATCGCGGTGGCGGAGGAACTCCACTTCGGCAACGCGGCCATCCGGCTCGGCATGGCCCAGCCGCCGCTCAGCCAGCGCGTCAAACGCCTGGAGGAGGAGCTCGGCGTCCGGCTCTTCGACCGCTCGGCCCGCCAGGTCCGGCTCACCGAGGCGGGCCGGCTGCTGCTCGGCGAGGCCCGCGAGATCGTCTCCAGGGTGGAGCGGCTGCACGAGCTGGCCCGGCAGGGCGAGGGCGCCGTGCTCAAGGTGGGCGTGCCGCCCGACCTGGCCGCCACCGTGCTCGCCGCCCTGGTCGCGGGTTTCCGCGAGACCAGCCCCGACGTACGCCTCGCGCCCGCCGAGATCTGGACCGCCGACCAGGTGACCGCCCTGGCCGAGGGCACGATCGACGTCGGCCTCGTCCGCCACCCGGTAAGCGCGCCGGGGCTGCGCTTCGGGCAACTCCTGGTGCAGGCCCATGGCGTGCTGCTGGCCGCGACCGACCCCCTTGCCGGCGTCGGCGAGGTGCACCTGGCCGACCTGGCGGGGCGCGAGCTGCTGATGCCGCCCAAGGAGGGCGAGCCCGGCTGGCACGCCGAGGTCCTGGCGGAGTGCCGCCGCCAGGGGTTCGTCCCCCAGCAGGTGCACGAGGGCGCCGGGCTCGGGCTGGTGCTGGCGGGGGCGGCGGTGGCGTTCGGGCCGCGGATGGAGCTGCCGGGGCTGGCCTGGCGGCCGCTGCTAGGCTCGCCGATCGCGAGCCGGGTCTCCACCGCCTGGCGCGCGGTGACGGCCGCGACCGCCGACTTCTCGGCCATGGCCGTACGGACGTTGAAGGAGAGCGCCGGGATGACGGACGAGGGCGCCGCGACCGCGCGGCGGGTCAGCCGCAGGCCGGGGATGCTGGCATGAGCGCGCCCGACTTCGAGAGCCTGTTCCGCACGGCCGGCGTCACCGGCTGGCTGCACGCGGCCGACATCGACACCGGGCGCGAGATCGGGCTCGGCTCCGACGATCCGCTGCCCATGGCCTCGATGTTCAAGGTGCCGCTGCTGGTGGCGCTGTGCAGGCAGGCCGACGCCGGCCTGCTCGACCCGGCCGAACGGGTCACGGTGCCGCCGTCCGGCCGCTCGCCCGGGCCGACAGGCATCTCGGCGATGCTCGACGAGGTGACGATCTCGCTGCGCGACCTGGCGTACCTGATGATCGCGGTGAGCGACAACACCTCGGCCGACACGCTGCTCGCGCGGGTCGGACACGACGCGATCAACGCCATGCTGGACTCGTTCGGGCTGGACGCGACGCGCGTCGTGCAGGGCGCGGGGGAGAGCGTCGACAGCCTGGGCCGGGACACCGGCCACGGGTGGCCGTTCGTGGATCCCGACGACATAGAGCGGCTGAGCGCGCTGGATCCGGCCCGGTCCAACCGCAGCTCCCCACGGGAGATGACCCGGCTGTTCGGCATGATCTGGCGGGACGAGGCCGCCTCCGCCGCCTCGTGCGCCTGGATGCGGGCCGTGCTCAACGGCCAGGTGTGGCCGCACCGCCTGGCCTCGGGATTCCCGTACGACGACGTGGCCGTCAGCGGCAAGACCGGCACCTTGCCGACCCTGCGCTGCGAGTCGGGCGTCGTCGACTACCCCGACGGCGGCCGGTACGCCGTGTCCGTCTTCACCCGCTCGTTCAGCACCGCGCTCAACCAGCCGCGCGCCGACGCGGTGATCGGAACCTCGGCGCGTATGGCGGTGGACCACCTACGGAGGTAGCAAGTTATGGGGAAAGGCGGGTATGACATTCCCCTGAACGGGCGACAGGATGGGACACATGGTTGCTGAGGGCGAGCTGCTGTGGGAACCGGGCGAAGAGATCGTGGCGTCGGCGAAGCTGACCCGCTACCTGCGGTGGCTGGGCCGGTCCGGCGACTACGAGGACGCCTGGCGCTGGTCGGTCGAGCATCCCGCCGAGTTCTGGACGTCGATCTGGGACTACTTCGACGTGATCGGCGACCGGGGTGACGGGCCCGTGCTGTCGGGCGAGATGCCGAACGTCACCTGGTTCGCCGGCGGCTCGATCAATTACGCGGAAAACGCGCTGCGCCGTACGGAGGGCACCGCGCTGGTGTTCGTCTCCGAGGACGGCGGCCGGCAGAAGCTGACCTGGGCCGAGCTGCGCGAGGAGGTCGCCCGCGTCAGGAAAGGGCTGGTCCGGCTCGGCGTGGGCCGGGGCGACCGGGTGGCCGCCTACCTGCCCAACATCCCGCAGGCCCTGATCGCCTGCCTGGCCACGGCCTCGCTCGGCGCGATCTGGTCGGCCGGCTCGCCGGACTTCGGCGTGCCGAGCATCGTCGACCGGTTCAAGCAGATCGAGCCCAAGGTGCTCATCGCCGTCGACGGCTACCACTACAACGGCAAGAGCTACGACCGCTCCGCCGCCGTCAACGAGATCGCCGCCGCGCTGCCCACGCTCCGCGCGACCGTCTGGATCCCCTACCTGGCGGCGGCCGACGAGGGCCAGGCGCCGCAGCAGGCCGAACCGAGCCCCGGGCACACCGAGGAGCTGCCGCACGGCGAGGTGATCGGCTGGGAGGGCCTGCGGGCCGAGGAGGGGCCGCTGGAGTTCGAACGCGTGCCGTTCGACCATCCGCTGTGGATCCTCTACTCCAGCGGCACCACCGGGCTGCCCAAGCCGATCGTGCACGGGCACGGCGGCGTGGTGCTGGAGCACCTCAAGTCGCTCGCCTTCCACCAGGACCTGGGCGAGGGCGACGTGTTCTTCTGGTACACCACCACGGGCTGGATGATGTGGAACTACCTCATCGGCGGCCTGCTGGTGGGGGCCACGCCCGTGCTCTACGACGGCTCGGCCACCTTCCCCTCGCCGGCCGCGCTGTGGCGGATCGCCGACTCGGAGGATGTGACGTACTTCGGGGTCGGGGCGCCGTACATCATGGCCTCGCTGAAGGCCGGCATCCATCCCCAGGGCCTCGAACGGCTGCGCGGGGTCGGCTCGACCGGCTCGCCGCTGCCGCCCGAGGGGTTCGCCTGGCTCGCCGCCGAGCTGCCCGGCACGCCGCTCGGCTCGTTCTCCGGTGGCACCGACGTGTGCACGGGGTTCGTCGGGGCCACCATGCTCCATCCGATTCGTGCGGGCATCATCCCGTGCCGGTCGCTGGGGGCGCGGGTGGAGTCGTACGATCCGGCGGGCAAGCCGGTCGTCGGCGAGGTGGGCGAGCTGGTGATCACTCAGCCGATGCCGTCGATGCCGGTGAAGTTCTGGAACGACCCCGGCGGCGAGCGCTACACCGAGAGCTACTTCGACGTCTATCCCGGCGTGTGGCGGCACGGCGACTGGATCAAGATCAACGAGGACGGCAGCTGCGTCATCTACGGCCGCTCCGACTCCACGCTCAACCGGGGCGGGGTCCGGATGGGCACCAGCGAGTTCTACCGCGTCGTGGAGCGGTTCGAGGAGATCGCCGACAGCCTCGTCATCGACACCGGCCAGCTCGGGCAGGAGGGGCGCCTGCTGCTGTACGTGACCCTCGCCGAGGGGGCCGAGCTCGGCGAGCCGCTGCAGCGGGCGATCTGTGACGCCCTGCGGACGGAGCTGTCGCCGCGCCACGTGCCCAACGAGATCCATGTCGTGCCGGGGATTCCGCGTACGTTGTCGGGCAAGAAGCTTGAGGTGCCCGTACGCAAGATCCTGCTGGGGACGCCGGTCGAGCAGGCGGCCAACCCGGACGCCATGGCCAACCCCGAGGTGCTGCGCCACTTCGTCAGGGAATGACCTGGCTGTACGGGTCGTCCGCCTCGTACGCCAGGGGACGAGGACGACCTTGCCTCCGTCAGAGGACGAGGATGACCTTGCCTCGCAAATCGCCCGCCTCGGCCCTGCGGTGGACGCGGGCCAGCTCGGAGAGCGGGTGCGTCTCCGCGACCTCGACCGTCAGCTCGCCCGCGTCGATCAGCTCGGCGAGGCGGGTGAGCTGAGCGGGCTCGGCGCGCATCACGAAGTGGGCGCCGCCCTCGATCGGGGTCGCGATCGAGACCGTGACGCGGGCGAGCCCGGCCAGCACCGCCGCCGCTTCGTCGGCGAGCGGGACCAGGTTCAGCAGGACATCCATGTCGCGGGGGAGCGGGGCCGTGGTGTAGTCGATCACCTCGTCGGCGCCGAGCCGGCGCACCGCTTCGGTGCTGCGCGGGCTGGCCGTGGCCGTGACGTGGGCGCCGGTCAGTTCGGCGAGCTGGACGGCGAACAGGCCGACGCCGCCGCCCGCGCCGTTGACCAGCACGCGCGTCCCGGGAGTGACGCGGGCGTGCTCGTGGACCGCCTGCCAGGCGGTGAGCCCGGCCACCGGCACGGCCGCGGCGTCGGCGAGCGGAAGCCTGCGCGGCGCCCTGACGAGGGCCTCCGCCGGGGCCACCGCGTACCCGGCCGCCGCGCCGCCGGTCATCCCGAAGACCCGGTCGCCAGGGGCCAGGCCGGTGACGCCCGCCCCGATCTTCGCCACCGTGCCGGAGATGTCCCAGCCGAGCGTGTGCGGCGGCTCCACCCGGAACACCTCCGGCAGCAGCCCGGAACGCAGGCCGATCTCCGACGGGTTGAACGAGGTGGCGGCCACCTCCAGGAGCACTTCTCCAGGCCCGGGCTCGGGCGTGCGCACGGTGTCGAGGCGGATCACCGAGGCGTCCCCGAAGCCGTGCATGCGGGCCGCCGGCATGGTGGGGGTGGGAACGGGCACGCGGAAGTCCTCCACGTGCTCCTCCACCCACTGCCGGAACGACGTCGCCGGCCTTTCCGTGACCTCCTCGACCACCGAGGTAACCGGCACCGGCCGGTGCGCCGGCTCCGCCTGTGCCCGCAGCACCTCATCCACCGCCTCAGGCGGCAGGCCGTCGGCCTCCAGGGTCGCGCGGGCCTGCTCGGGTGGGACCTCCACCCAGCGTGCCGGGATGCCGGTGACCTCGGAGATGACTCGCACCTGGTCGGCCTGGGAGATCGTCTCGGGGCCCGTCAGGTCGTAGGCGGCGCCGTGGTGGCCCTCGTCCAGCAGCGCCCTTACGGCCACGGCGGCGATGTCCCGCTCGTGCACGGGTGGCATGGCCGCCGCCCCGTACGCGCCGCGTACCGCCCCGGCCCTGATCCGCCTGGCCCAGCGCAGCGTGTTGGCCGCGAAGGCGTGCGGGCGCAGGAACGTCCACTCATCGGCTGTCTCCGCGATCAGCCGTTCGATCTCGCGCTCGTGCTCCCGGCGCGCGGCGGAGGACAGGTAGACCACGCGCCCGGTCCGCCGGGTGATGGCCTCGATCACCGCCCGCGCGCCCTCGGCCGTGGCGAACGGCCACACCAGCAGGACCGCGCTCACCCCGTCCAGCGGCAGCGTGCCGGGGTCGCGCAGGTCGCCCGTGGCGCCGCTCACCGCCACCACGTCGGCTCCGGCCTGCCGCAACAGTGCCACCGCGGACCGCCCCACCGTGCCGGTCGCCCCGGTGACCAGAATCCGTCCCATCACGCTCTCCTCCCGATCGCCTGAAACCTGCGTCGCCTGAAACCGTAGGAGGATGGGATGAGATGTCCAATGTGTTCTCGTCTCGCTGTCATACGCGAGCGTCTTGACGATTAGAGTTCTCGGCATGGACGTGCTGAGCGACGTGATCACCATCATGCGGACCGGGCGGCCCCGCTCGGCCCGCGTCGAGTGGCGCGCCCCCTGGGGGCAGCGCTTCCCCTCGGCCTCCGGATCCGCCGGGTTCCAGGTGGTGCTGCAAGGGTCGTGCTGGCTGCTGCCGCCGGACGAGCCGCCCGTCGCGCTGTCCGCGGGAGACGTGGTCTTCTTCCCCCACGGCCACGGCTACGCCATGGCCGACCACCCGTCCACGCCGGTGACCGAGCCCGCGTGCGACCCTTCGGACGAGGACGGCCTGTTCGCCTCCGCGTCGGCCGGCGGGCAGGGCGCGAGCACGGTGCTGCTGTGCGGCGGCTACCGGCACGACCCCGACCGGGCCCATCCGCTGCTGCGCGACCTGCCCGAGCTGATCCACCTGCCCGCGGGGCCGGGGCTCAACTCCGAGGTACGCGCCGCCGTCCAGTTGCTGGGGGCCGAGATCCACCAGCCGAAGCTGGGCGCGGACACCGTCGTGTCGTCCCTGCTCGACATGCTGCTGCTCTACATCCTGCGCGCCTGGTTCACCGATCCGCACGGCGCCTGCCAGGTCGACGGCTGGGCGGCGGCGCTGGCCGATCCGGGCGTCAGCGCCGCGCTCGACGCCATCCACCGCGATCCGGCCCATCCGTGGACGGTGGCCGAGCTGGGGGCGCGGGCGGGGCTGTCGCGGGCGGCCTTCGCGCGCCGGTTCGCCGCGCTGGTGGGGCAGCCGCCGCTGGCGTACCTCACCTGGTGGCGGCTGGCCAGCGCCGGGCGGCTGCTGCGGGAGACGGACGCGCCGCTGAGCGAGATCGCCCGCCAGGTGGGGTACGGGTCGGAGTTCGCCTTCGCCAACGCGTTCAAGCGGGACTACGGCGTCGCGCCCGGACGGTACCGTCGCACGGTTTTGGAGTGCGTCCAGGAGTAAGGGGGTGGTTTCGCGGTATCGCTGCCTATTTTTCCACTAAAGGCCGATTTAGCGGGATCGGCTTATTAGCCGGGACTTTTGCTTGACAAAGCCCATGAATTCTCGGTGGTGGGGGTAGGCGTTGATTTATGAGGATAAAGCTTCAAAGAATAGCCGCTCTAGGACTCGGAACCGTGGTCGCCTGCGGACTCCCGGCAGTCGCTGAGGCAGTCACAAGCCGGCCGGAGTCGAGCCGGCTGGGTCCGGGCCGGCCGGAGTCGAGTCGGCCTGAGGCGGACCGGCCAGGGGCTCGCCGGGCGGAGACGGGTCGGCCGTGGGCAGGCCGGATGGACACCGGCAGGCAGGGCGTGAGGCGTGCGGACACGGGCCGGGCGGGCGAGGGCCGGATGGACTTCGGCAGGCAGGGCGCGAGGCGTGCGGAGACGGGTCGGGCGGGCGCGGACCGTACGGACGCGCGGAGGTCGAAGACCAGGTGGCTGGACGCGGGCCGGCCGGACTCCAGATGGGCGGAGCAGGACAGACCGGGCACGGGCCGGGCGGTGGCGTCGCGGGCGGACGCCAGGTGGGCGGAACCGAGGCGAACGGACACGAGGCGGGCGGACCCCAGGGGGACGGACACGAGGGGAGCGGACGCCAGGAGGGTGGACACGCTGTGGACGGATCTGGCGCAGACGGATCCGGCGGAGACGGGCCCGACCTGGGCGGACACAGCGCGGACGGACACGACGCGGGCTGATACCGCGCGAACGGACACGGCGCGCGTGGACACCGGGCGCACGAGCACAGGGCGGACGGGCACGGGGCAGGCGGGGAGCGGGTCCACGGGGGCGGTCGAGGGGACGCTGCTGCGGCCGGGTGCCCGTGGTGAGGCCGTCAGGCTGTTGCAGCGGCGGCTGCACGCCGGCCACTACTACTACGGCAAGATCAACGGCGTCTACGACGAGCAGACCAAGTTCGCGGTCTGGGCGCTGCAGAAGAACCGCAGGATGGCGCCCAAGGGCGAGGTCGATCGCCAGGTCTGGAAGGCGCTCGACAAGCCCGCCCGCCACCGCCCGCTGGTCCCGAACGGCCCCCCGGACCGGGTGGAGATCAACCTGCGCGAGCAGTTCCTCACCGTCTACCGCGACCGCAGGCCGGTGCTGTTCTCGCACATCTCCACGGGCGCCGAGGTGCGCTACTGCGAGGGCGGGCGCTGCGGGAACGCGATCACGCCGGTTGGCGACTTCCGCGTGCAGAGCCGCGCGCCGGGCTGGACCACCGGGCGGCTGGGGTCGATGTTCAACTCGCTCTACTTCACGGGGGGCATCGCCATGCACGGCTCGTCGCAGGTGCCGCTGCGCCCGGCCTCCCACGGCTGCGTGCGCCTGCCGATCGAGACGTCCAAGCGCCTGTACGAAATCGTGAAAATCGGCGAGCCCGTGTACGTCCGCGGCAAGATCATGTGAGCCCGGTGATAAGCATTTCGCCGAATATCCGGATTCGCCGTGATATCGCCAGCATGCGGATAACCCGGGAAATATCGGGACGTGCTGCCCGGCGATATTCACCAGGCCGGGCGCGCGCCGAAAAGGGACGACGGCCGCGCCGAACGCCATCCGCCCCCGCACCGTCCGCTGATCCGCGGCGGCGAGAGGGCGGATGACTCGCTACATCGGCTTGCCGGTGCCGTTCAGCCAGCGGCCGTAGAGAACGCTGGTGGTTGTGCAGCGCCCCGCGAAGCAGACGGCGCTCACCTTGATCGACCGGTGCGCGTAACGCGTGGTTGAAGCTGCGGATGACGCGTCCGGACCGGCAGGCGTCGTACATCTTGACGCTGCGTACACCGTTCTGGTTGTAGATGACCGTCCTGCTGGTCGAGGACGTCTCGGTCTTCTTGTGCCGCTTGACGCTGTGCTTCTCCGGCTTCTGGTAGCTCCTCGTCCCGACGTACCTCCTCCACACGCCACCGCATTGCCCCAAGGCGTCCTGCCACCCGAGGTAAGGCTTGGCGGTGTCGGAAGCGGCGGCCGGCATCCCGCCGGCTCCGGCTGCCATCCCCGAAGCGAGCATCGCCGTCGCCATGAACCTTGTGAGCCACTGCGCATGAATCGTCTCCATTTCCGGAGTCGTCGCATCCTGTGGAACCCGGCTGCCTGCCACGGTGCCGTAGGGCGGAATACGCACGGCACATCTCCGCTACATGCGAGAACCCGACGGTCGCAGCACCTCCCCGATGGCCATCGAGGAGAGGCCCGTGCGATCCGCCGGGTTCGTCACATTTGCGCTACGTCAGGTCAGGCCGTTCCTCCGACGCCGGAGATCCGGGGGATGCCCACGCGCGTGAGCCTGGGCACGCTCTCTCCCGCCTTCTTCAGCACGCCGTCCTTGACCAGCCGCAGTTGCTTGCCGGGGGCGGGCTTCGGCGGGCCGCCGTGGTCGCCGCCGGTCTGGGCCAGCCGCAGGGCCAGCGCGGGGCACATGTCGACGGCCCTGCGCGCCTCCTTGGCCATGAATCCGGGGATCTTGTTGAACGACGGGAAACCGTAGTCGTCCAGCTCCACGAACTCGGGCAGCAGGTGCGCGCACAGCCCGTGCCCCGCACAGCGGGACCAGTCGACCTCCAGCCGGTACTCCGGCTCGGGCTCGCGCTCGGGCATCGGCAGCACCCCGCGTACGGGGCGGCCGCAGGAGCCCTGCTCCAGGTGCTGGGTGATCTCGACCTCGAACGAGTCCAGCGCGGACAGCACGAACTTGGCCGTGCCGTCCGGGTGGAAGCAGGCCCCGCGCCGCTCGACGCCGCGGACGCAGCGCCGTACGGCGTCCACCGAGCCGGTGCCCTCGACCAGGGCGTACATGGCCCTGGCGATGTCGGGCAGGCCGAGCCGGCACGGCCCGCACTGGCCCGCGGACTCGGCCGCGAGGTAGGCGGCGACCCGGGCGGCCTCGCCCAGGGCGCAGGTGGCCTCGCCGAGCGGGACGATGATCCCGGCCCCGAGCGTGGCGCCGGCCTGCTTCATGCCCTCGCGGGAGAGCACGGCCGTTTCGACGACGTCGGCCGACAGCCACGCGCCGTGGTAGCCGCCGATGAGGACGCCGTCGCCGATGTCGGCCTCGCAGAGGCCGAGCACGTCCGCGAGGTAGGTCCCGGTCGGCGCCTCGATGACGGCGCCGTTGGCCGCGCCGCCGCTGACGGTGAGCAGGATGGTGCCGGGCTCCTTCGCGGTGCCCACCTCGGCGTACTTCTCCGGCCCGTACTCGGCCAGCAGCGCGAACTGCGCGTACGTCTCGGTGTTGGACAGCAGTGTGGGGAGCCCGTCCACGCCGCTGGTCGCGGCCCGCTTCTTGCGGCCGGGAGGAATGCCCTCCTCGCCGTTCACGGCCTTGACCAGCGCGCCGCCCTCGCCGGAGATGAACCGTTCCTTGATCCCGACCACGCGGATCGGGACCCGGCTCTCGGCTCCGCCGGAGACGTTGGCGGCGCGGCGCTCGGCCACGGCGGCGGCCACGGACGCCTCGGCGACCTCGCCGCCGGCCGTGGCCACGACCACCTCGCGGGCGCCCAGCGCCTCGGCCGCCAGCACCGCGCCGTCCAGCACGAGGTGCGGGTTGCGGGTGAGCAGCATGGCGTCCTTGGAACTGGCCGGCTCGCCTTCGGCGCCGTTGACCAGCACCACGCACTCGCCGCCGGGGCCGGTCGCGTCGGCCACGGCACGCAACTTGCGGGCGAAGGGGAAGGCCGCTCCCCCTCGCCCGCGCATGTCCACCTCGTTGGCGTACGAGATGAGCTCGCCCAGCTCCCTGGGCTCGACGAGCCCGTGGAGCGTGCGGTGGGCGGGCAGGTCGAGCCGTCGGCAGTGGTCCAGCCCGGCGGTGAGCCGGGCCGGACCCATGCGTAAGACCCGTGGCACTCTGGCCGGAATCACAGTCGCTCCTTGGGATGCGCGAGCAGGACGGTGGTCATCCTGCCTCCCGATATCTGCGCCGGGCCTCTGCGAGGCTCACGGGTGCGGCGGCCGCTCTCGGTCCCGTCGCCGCCGCGCCGGCGGCGACAGGAGCCTTCATCGGACGTTCTGACGGGACGCCCATGGCGGCGGCCGCGGTCACCGGGGGCGCTTCGACCTTCTCGGGTACGATCGGCGGCCGTCGCAGCGAGGCCAGCACGCGGACGATCAGCGCACCGCCGACCGCCGCCATGCTGGCCACGTACGACCAGGCCACCCAGCCGGCCGGCGGACGGCCGGCCGTCAGGCCATGCATGATCCCGACGGGCCAGGCCAGGTAGGCGGCCGAGTGGAGGATCCGCCACATCCATGGCCTGCTCCGTGTCGCGAACCGCCCCCTGAGCATTCCCGTCACCACGGCCACGACCATCAGGTCGAAGGCCAGGGTGCCGAACCCCACGTAGATGCCCGCGACCGGCACGACCGCTGCCCCCGGCGGCACGTGACCCAGGCTGATCATGAGCGTGATGTGGGTGATCAGGTACGCCAGGCCGATCAGCGCGGTGGCCCGGTGCGCGAGCTGTGCCCTGACCCGGTTGGCCGGGGACAGGAACACGCGTTCGGTGGTGAGCAGGCCGAGCGCGACAGTCGCGGTCAGCAGCACCAGGGCGAACACGCCCGCGTAGAACTCGAGGAAGCCGACCCCCTGGCCCAGCATCCCGATCCCGCGCTCCGTCCTGGTCAGCGCGAACGCCGACAGGAGGAGCGCCATGATCAGGGCGCTCGCCCCCAGCCGGACACTCCTGGTGTCCAGCTTGGTGGGGGCGTGCCGGGGGCTACGTCTGTGGAGCATGTATTTCCCTCCAGGGTCGAGTGAGGGTGCGACTCGGAAGGCTGCGCCGCCCTTGCGGGCGGAGGGTTCAGGTCAGCAACGGCGCCCCCGGTTGATGCACGAGACGACGGTCTGCATCAACCGGTCAGGCATGACGTTGGCGAAGTCAGCGTGGTCCGTGACCGGGTTGTGCTTCTGTTCCGGGAAGGCGTCCACGGCGTACGACGCCCCCTGGGGCACGGTGTACCCGAGGGTCATGCGCAGTCGCGGAATCGCCCTGGTGCCCTGCGGGCATGCTCCGTTCTGGCCGGGGAAGACCACGTGGGTTCGATGGTTCGCACTGTCGGTGTTCTGACCGTCCCAGCAGCTGGGGAAGTCCAGAATACGGAGCACTTGGCTGCCGCGCGGGCAAAGCGTGTATTTGTCCGGACTTATGCGGTTTTGGAATCCCGAGCAGCTCCAGCCGGCGCGGGCGTTGGCCGTGCCGTTCGTGGCCGCCTTGGCGTCACCGGTGATGATCCGGATGAACCTCGGCATCGCGACCACGCGGGAGGTGGCGTTGCCGCCGAACTCCAGGCTCACGAAGCGCGGACGGAGCACGGTGCCGACGTTGCCATCGGGGTCGTTGGAGTTCGCGTCGGACTTGCGGTCCCTGAGCACCGGCCAGAAGTACGTGGACTTGTCGCCCTGCCGGCAGGTCGTACCCGCCGCCGCCAGGCTCTCGTCGGTGGAGAACGCGTCCGTCGACAGGTTGCCCACGTAGTCGTGCAGGTGGTGCGCGCCGTTGCTCACACCGGGAGCGACGATGAAGTTGTCGGGGTTGTTGTGCCCGTTACGGTTCGTGCCGCACTGCGAGGTGAACGTGCCGCGGGAGCCGTTACGGCCGGGCCGCGCGTCGAGGCGCACCGGCGCCACCTGGCGGATGTTCACGAAGTCCTCGGGGAACGGGCCGAGGTCGGCGCACTCCGCCTCCTCGTCGTTGCCGCCGGTCGCGGTCGGGGAGGCCGAGGGGGAAGCGCTCGGGTCCGCGTCGCCCCCGTCATCGGGGTTCTGGGTCTGGCTGGGGCTCGGGCTGGGGGAGTTGGTGGGCCGGCCGCCGTTGCCGCCACCGCGACGGCGGGACTGGACGGTGGGGTTGTCCTCCGGCGCGGTCTGGGAGGCGTCAGCGCCCTGATCCTGGTCCTGCCCCTGGTCCTGGTCCTGGCCCTGATCCTGGTTCTGGCCCTGGTCCTGGGCGTCGGGGTCCTGAGCCGGGTCGAGGGCGATGCCGCCGCCCTGAGGGGCCTGCTGATCGCCCTGCTGGTCCACCTGCTGGTCACCGTTCTGGCCGGTGCCCTGCTGGTCGCCGGTGCCCTGCTGGTCCGGCTGCTGCTGGTCCTGCTGCCCCTGCTGGTCCTGGTCCTGCTGCCCCTGCTGGTCCTGCTGGTCCTGGTCCTGCTGTCCTTGCTGGTCCTGATCCTGGTTCCGGTTCCGCTGGCCCCGCTGGTCGCGGTTCGGCTGCTGCGACTGGCTCGCCTGAGGTGACTGCTCGGCGGGGTCGCAGTGGTCGGCGAACGCCGGGCCGCTGCTCACGCCGATGACGGCCGCCGATACCAGGCCGCCTGCCGCCATGGCCAGAGCGGATGCGGCCGCGGCCATGCGTCTGGATCTCCTCATGTGTGTCTCCTCTTTTCAACCGCCATTGCGACGGGTGGAGCGGGTGCGGGAGTCGGGGGTTCGGGCAACTGGTTGTGATCCACCAGGCCGGTCGACTCCAGGTACGCCATATGGCGCATCACGTAGTTGATGCCTTCCTGGGCGAATTTCCGGATGTCGGAGTTGCGCGTTCCGGCTCGTACGCTTGCCACGACGGTGAAGACCTTGCCGTGTGCTGCACGCAACAGGTTCACGAAGTCCTTGTCGAAGGCCGGTCCGCTCTCGGCGGCCATCTGGGCCATCCAGCGTTGCTGGTCGGGATTGGGCTCGTCCGGCAGTGCCACGCCCAGCTTCTTGGCGGTCTGGCGGGTGATCAGATCGAGGTCCATGTGCTCGTTCATGATCAACTTGCCGACTTCCTTCACGCGCTGGGACTCGGCGCGCGTCTGGGCGTACTCGCCGGCGGGCATCTCCCATAGCCCTGCCTGACGGACTTTGATCAGCAGATCGCGGTCGGCAGCTGTGAGCGGTCCTGACGACGTCTGTGACCATTGGGCGGCCGCGGGATCGATCGATGGTGGCATGACCAGCACGATCGTCACGGCGGCGGCTACGACGAAGCCGCCGAGCATGAACAACTCGCCGCGCAAAAGCCTGTGCATGGTCGGAGGTACGCGCCTGTACCGGTCCTGGTTCACGTATGGCCGGAGATAGTTAGAAATGACTGGAGTTATCGGAGTGGCTACCGCTTGGATAACGAAGGTGTAAAGATGTGCCCCGTGCTAGGTCACCTCGACGGCAGGTTCGAGAGTGCGGATGCCGAGGCGGAGCATCGCATCGCGGTGCTTTACCAGGAGTTCGGCGGCCCTCTGCTGCGACACGTCCGCAAATCCACAGGTAACGACCTTCAGTGGGCCGAAGACGTTGTGCAGGAGACGCTCGTCCGAGCCTGGCGGAACTCGGCAAGACTGCAATGGGAACCGAGCCTCATATGGGCATGGCTGCTTACCGTGGCCCGCCGCATAGTCATTGATGGGCGTCGGCGTAAGAGCGTCCGGCCGCAGGAGGTCGAGCCGCCCGAAGTCGACATGATGTCGGTCCCGGACGGATCGGAGCGAGCGCTGTCGGCGATGGTCGTCGCGGACGCTCTCCGATCGCTGTCCGAAGAACACCGCCAAGTCATTGAGCACACCTATCTCCGAGACCGTACGATAAGTGAGGCGGCGGAGATTCTGGGGATCCCGCCGGGCACGGTGAAGTCCCGGCTCTACTACGGGATCCGGGCTCTCCGCGAGCTGCTGCGGGACAAGGGGGTAGCCGGCTGATGCATGACGGGGTGGCCGCTTACGTCCTCGGTGTCCTCGACGATGAGGAGCACGAGGCCTTCGAACGCCACCTCGACACGTGCGAGCGCTGCCAGGCGGAGCTGGTCGAGCTCGTCGAGCTGCCGGACCAGCTCGACGAGCTCAAGAACTCCCCCTCCTCGACCTCAGGCGACGACCCCCCGATGTCGATGTCACATTGACGTTTATGTCCTTTTCGGGTGGTATCGGTACGGCGAGGCGTTGCGCCCGGCCCACGCGGCCGGGCGGTCCGGGGAGGTGTTCGGTGGGCATCGAAGGCGATGCGCCCGTTCCCCCGCGTCGGCAGTGCGGTGAGGAAGGCGGCCGGCTGTCGTACAGCGGCCGTCTTCGTGTGCCCCAGCTCCTCGCCCAGCAGCGCCGCGAGCTCTCCGAGCCCGCGCTGTGGGATGCTTGCCCGACCGCCCTCACCCAGCGTGGCCTGCCGGTCTGCGACGACCGGATCGTGGCCGCGCCGCCGGCCGTGGCGAGAGACCGCGGGTCTCACGACGACTTCCCGCTGCTGTGGGAACCAAGGGCCTGGCTATGAACAGCCATGGCGAACCCTCACAAAGGAGTGAGAGCGAAATGCCGCTCGACGAGGCCAAGGACGAGCTGCTCCAGAGAGCCGCCGAGAGTTGCGCGGTGGGCAGCGAGCATGTGAGCGCCGAGGAGGCTCTGTCCTTCCTCCGGTTCTACTACCGGCATGTCGCGCCGGAGGACCTGCTCGACCGCAACCCCGTTGACGTGTACGGCCCCGCGATGTCCCAGCGCCAGTTGGCCGAGGTCCGCCCCCAGGGCCGGGCCGTGGTGCGGGCCTACACCCCCACACTCGACGAGCACGGCTGGGACCCAGGCCGCTCCGTGGTGGAGGTGGTCACCGACGACATGCCGTTCCTGGTGGACTCGGTGACGATGGAGCTCGACCGGCACGACCTGGGCACCTATCTGGTGGTCCATCCGCAGATGCGGGTGCGCCGCGACATGACCGGGCGGATGCTCGGCCGCGGCCAGGAGGACGTCACCGGCCAGATGCTGGTCGAGTCGTGGATCCACATCGAGATCGACCGTCAGTCCGACCCCGAGGTGCTCAAGCGGGTCGAGGGCGATCTACAGCGGGTGCTCACCGACGTGCGCCACGCGGTCGAGGACTTCAGGAAGATGCGGGCGCTGGCGGTGCAGACGGCCGAGGACCTGAGCATGAACCCGCCGCCGCTTGAGCCCGCGGAGGTGGAGGACAGCCTCGACCTGCTGCGCTGGCTCGCCGACGGGCACTTCACGTTCCTCGGCTACCGCGAGTACCGCCTGGAGCACACCGACGAGGGCGAGACGCTGCGGGCGCTGCCAGGGGCGGCGCTGGGGATCCTGCGCGACGACAAGGTGGGTTCCGAGAGCTTCGCGGCGCTGCCCGCCGAGGTGCGGGCCAAGGCGCGCGAGAAGCAGCTCCTGATCATCACCAAGGCCAACTCCAGGGCCACCGTCCACCGCGCCACCTACCTCGACTACATCGGGGTCAAGCTGTTCTCCCCCGACGGCGAGGTGATCGGCGAGCGGCGCTTTCTCGGCCTGTTCACCCACGTGGCCTACAGCGAGTCGATCTCCAGGATCCCCGTGCTGCGGCGCAAGCTGGGCGACGTGCTCGACGCGGCCGGGCTGCCCGCCGACAGCCACGACGGCAAGGACCTGATCGAGATCCTGGAGACGTTCCCGCGCGACGAGCTGTTCCAGACCTCGGTCGACCAGCTCCTGCCGATCGCGATGGGCGTGCTGCGGCTGCGCGAGCGCAAGCAGGTCAAGCTGTTCCTGCGCCGCGACGACTACGGCCGCTACATCTCCTGCCTCATCTACCTGCCGCGCGACCGCTACACCACCAAGGTCCGGCTGAAGATGGAGGAGGTGCTGCTCAAGGCGCTGGGCGGCAAGTCGCTCGACTACAGCGCGATGATCGGCGAGTCCGTGCTGGCCCGGCTGCACGTGGTCGTGCGCGGCGAGCGCGGCACCCCGCTGCCGAGGCCGAGCGTGGACGTGGAGGAGCTGGAGGCGCGCCTGGCCGGCCTCACCCGCTCCTGGGAGGACGACCTGGCCGCGGCGCTGGGGGAGATGGCCTCCGAGGAGGAGGCCCCCGCGCTCATCAAGCGGTACGCCTCCGCCTTCCCCGAGGGGTACAAGGCCGACTTTCCGCCCAAGGTGGCCGTGGTCGACCTCAGGCGGCTCGAACACCTCGTCGAGCAGGGCGACGGCGAACGGGTCGAGATCAACCTCTATGAGCCGTACGACGCCACCGAGGGCGAGCGGCGGCTCAAGGTCTACAAGGTCGGCTCGCCGATCTCGCTGTCGAAGGCGCTGCCGCTGATCCAGCGGCTCGGCGTGGAGGTCGTGGACGAGCGGCCCTACGAGATCGACCGCGACAACGACCCGCGCACCAAGAACGCCTGGATCTACGACTTCGGGCTGCGCTACATCCCCTCGGAAGAGGTCGACAGGAACGACTTCAAGCGCCTCTTCCAGGACGGGCTCACCGCGCTGTGGCACGGGCGGGTGCAGGCCGACGACTTCAACGCGCTGATCCTGGCCGCCGGGCTGACCTGGGAGCAGGTCGAGATCCTGCGGGCCTACGCGAAATACCTGCGCCAGGCCGGGAGCACGTTCTCGCAGCCGTACATGGAGCAGGTGCTCAGGGACAACGTGCGGCTGGCGCGGCTGCTCGTGCAGCTGTTCGAGGCCAAGCTGGATCCGCGGCGGGGCGAGGACGTGCGGGTGGAGCTGGTGGACGCCCTGCACGAGGAGATCCTCGGGGCGCTGGACGCGGTGGCCTCGCTGGACGAGGACCGCATTCTGCGGGCGTACCTGGAGATGATTCAGGCGACATTGCGCACCAATTACTTCCAAACAGTGGATGGCAGTCGCAAACCGTACATATCGCTCAAACTCGACCCCGGGGCCATTAGCGTGCTGCCGCTGCCGCGGCCGAAGTACGAGATTTTCGTCTACTCGCCGCGCGTCGAAGGCGTGCATCTGCGTTTCGGGAAAGTCGCCCGCGGCGGGTTGCGGTGGTCGGACCGGATGGAGGATTTCCGGACGGAGATTCTCGGCCTGGTCAAAGCACAGATGGTGAAAAATACCGTTATTGTGCCGACTGGGTCCAAGGGCGGCTTTGTTGTGAAGCATCCGCCAAAGTCTGGTTCGCGGGAAGAGCTGCTCGCCGAGGGCGTGGCCTGCTACCGCATGTTCATCTCCGGCCTGCTCGACGTCACCGACAACCTGGTGGACGGCAAGGTCGTGCCCCCGCCCGACGTGGTCAGGCACGACGGCGACGACACCTACCTCGTGGTCGCCGCCGACAAGGGCACCGCCACCTTCTCCGACATCGCCAACAGCGTGGCCAAGGAGTACGGCTTCTGGCTCGGCGACGCCTTCGCCTCCGGCGGCTCGATCGGCTACGACCACAAGGCCATGGGCATCACCGCCCGCGGCGCCTGGGAGTCGGTCAAGTACCACTTCCGCACCATGGGCGTCGACGTGCAGAGCACCGACTTCACCGTGGCCGGCGTCGGCGACATGTCGGGCGACGTGTTCGGCAACGGCATGCTGCTGTCGCGGCACATCCGGCTGGTGGCCGCGTTCGACCACCGGCACATCTTCGTCGACCCGTCCCCCGACGCCGAACGCACCTACGCCGAGCGGCAGCGGCTCTTCGAGCTGCCGCGCAGCTCGTGGGAGGACTACGACGCCAAGCTGATCTCGGCCGGCGGCGGCGTCTTCCCGCGCACCGCCAAGTCCATCCCCATCACGCCCCAGATGCGCGAGGCGCTCGGCATCCCGGCCGGCGTCACCTCGATGGCGCCCAACGACCTGATCAGCGCCATCCTCAAGGCCCCGGTCGACCTGCTGTGGAACGGCGGCATCGGCACCTACGTCAAGTCGGGCGCCGAGTCCAACGCCGACGTCGGCGACAAGGCCAACGACGCGCTCCGGGTCAACGCCTCCGACCTGCGCTGCAAGGTCATCGGCGAGGGCGGCAACCTGGGCTTCACCCAGCTCGCCCGGATCGAGTTCGCGCTCAACGGCGGGCTGGTCAACACCGACTTCATCGACAACAGCGCCGGCGTCGACACCTCCGACCACGAGGTGAACATCAAGATCCTGCTCGACCAGGTCGTCCGCGACGGCGAGCTGACCGACAAGCAGCGCAACCAGGTCTTCACCTCGATGACCGACGAGGTCGCCGACCTCGTGCTGCGCGACAACTACGCGCAGAACGTGGTCCTGGCCGCCTCCCGCTCCCAGGCCGTCGAGATGCTCCACATCCACGCCCGCTACCTGCGCAAGCTGGAGCGCGACGGGCTGGTCAACCGGGAGCTAGAGTTCCTGCCGTCCGACAAGACCCTCGCCGAGCGACGGCAGGCCAGGCTCGGGCTGACCGCGCCCGAGTTCGCCGTGCTGCTGGCCTACACCAAGCTGGTGGCCGACGCCGAGCTGCTGAACTCCGACCTGCCCGACGACCCCTACCTGGCGTCGTGGCTGGTGTCGTACTTCCCGTCGGCGCTGCGCGAGCGGTTCCGCACGTACATGGACGAGCACCCGCTGCGCCGCGAGATCATCACCACCTGCGTGGTGAACGAGCTGGTCAACGCGGCGGGCACCACGTTCACGTTCCGCTTCGGCGAGGAGACCGGCGCATCGACCCCGGACATCGTGCGGGCCTACCTGGTCGCCAGGGAGGTCTTCGACCTGCCCAGCTTCTACCGGGCCGTGGAGTCGCTGGACAACGAGGTCGACACCGCCACCCAGATCGCCATGCTGCTGGAGGCGCGCAAGCTGGCCGAGCGCGGCGCCCGCTGGCTCCTGGTCAACCGGCGGCCCCCGCTCGACCTGGCCGGGTCGGTCAGCTTCTTCATGAAGGGCTTCAACGGGCTGCTCTCCCACATCCCGAAGCTGCTGACCGGGCCCGACCTCGCGGCCTACGAGGACCGCCGCGACTCGTTCGTGGCCCGCGGCGTGCCGTTGGAGCTGGCCGAGCGGGTCGCGGGGATGGTGCCCGCGTACTCGACGCTCGACCTGGTCGAGATCTCGTCGCTGACGGGGCGGCCGGTCAGCGAGGCGGCCGAGGTCTACTTCGACCTGGCCGACCGGCTGCAGCTGGCCCGGCTGCGCGAACGGATCATCTCGCTGCCCCGCGACAACCGGTGGAACTCGATCGCCCGCTCGGCGCTGCGCGACGACCTGTACGCCGCGCACGCCTCGCTGACCCGGGACGTGCTGGCCCACAGCAAGCCGGGGCTGCCGCCTGAGGAGCGGCTGGCACGGTGGTCGGACGCCAACTCGGCGGCGGTGTCCCGCGCCCGCCAGACGCTGTCGGAGATCTGGGAAAGCGACAACTTCGACCTGGCCACCCTCTCCGTCGCCCTGCGTGCCATCCGCACGCTGGTGGCCGCGAGCAACCTCCCCCACACAGAAGCCTGACGCTCAGGGCCGGGGCAGCACGCACGCTGCCCCGGCCGGCTTCAGGTCTGTCTCGCCAGGCGCCGGTGCCGGCTCGGACGTGGTGCCGCGGCGCTCCATGGGGCCGTCAGGCGGCGAACGACCACGGAACGGGGCCGACAGTGCGCTCCGTTACGGCGGTGCGCCACAGACCGGTCAGAGGGCGTTTCCCTGGACAGGCGCCAGCCCATGACGGCGGGTGGCCGGCCACGGCAGCGCGTAAAGGATGAAAGGGTTTTACTGGCCGACGGCGCCAGTCAGGCCGCCGTCGTGAGCTATCACAGCCGCGGCGGCAGGAGCGGTGAGCGGCGGGACCACCGTCGCGTACTGGTGGACCTCGGTGAGCTTGAGGCTGAGCCTGACCGTGCCGCCGGTGAGCCAGCGGCTGGCCTCCTCCGGCACCGGGATCTTGTAGGACTTGTCGACCATGTTCTTCGTCGTGCTCGTGCGCGACAGCGAGTACTGGATCAGCGCCCCGCCGTTCTCCGTCCGCAGCCCGTAGACCGGGTAGTTGTCGGCGCTGAAGATCGAGTCGTAGCTCAGCTCGTTGAACTTGGCGTCGCCGCGCAGCGTGGCGATCTGCTCGGCCACCTCGGTCGTGTAGGGCCCGGGGGCGAGCAGCCCCGCCGTGACGCCCGACTTGCCCGTCTCGGCCACGCTGGCGTGCACAGGACCCATGAACTGCGGGCTGATCGTCACCGACTTGTCGTCGGCCGCCACCGCCGTGGCGTAGCCGTCGGCGTCGAGCGCCACCGGCGGCAGCTCCTGGCCGGGCAGCAGCCGCGCGGCCGAGCTCAGCTGCCAGTCGTCGCCCGACCTGGCGAACGTCACCAGCGTGGGCTGGTCGTCGCGGGTGACCAGCGCGC
The DNA here is from genome assembly GCF_040649755.1 of Nonomuraea sp. NPDC048882. Classification (NCBI taxonomy): domain Bacteria; kingdom Bacillati; phylum Actinomycetota; class Actinomycetes; order Streptosporangiales; family Streptosporangiaceae; genus Nonomuraea; species Nonomuraea sp. NPDC048882. The sequence continues at coordinate 233,906 of NZ_JBEZGB010000006.1, read as the reverse complement.
TGAACCAGGGCGCCCGCTCCTCCGGCGGGAACCGGGGGACCAGCAGCGTCGGCGAGCCCCACCGGTAGCGCGGCGGCGCGTAGTCGGTGGTGGAGTAGGCGGCCACGGTGAGCGCGGCCTGGCCGCCGACCGTGAGGTCCTTCGCCTGCTGCAGCCGGCCCCGCAGCTCGCTGCGCACCCGCAGCAGGTCGTCGGCGGCGATGAACTCGGCGAACGCCTCAGCCGCCTCCTCGCGGGTGACGCCCGGCTCCGGCGCCGAAGGCGAGGGCCGGGCCGAGCTGGACCCGGCCGCCTTGGTCGGGGCGGGCGGGGCGCCACCGCTGCAGGCGGTCACCCCGGCGAGCAGGCCGGCGGCGAGCGCCAGCATCTTCCGCCGACCGTAAGCACGCACCTCGCCATGTTATTCGGGCCCGCGAGGGTCGCGTACCCTTGGGAGACGTGGCAGGCATCGATCCGGCAGAAGAGATCAACGAGCTCGCGGGCACGCTCCGCAGCATCCAGGACGTGCTCGACCTCGACGCGATGCGCAAGCAGATCGCTGAGCTGGAGCAGCAGGTTGCCGCGCCCGACCTGTGGGACGACCCCGACCAGGCCCAGAAGGTGACGAGCAAGCTCTCCCACCTCCAGGGCGAGCTCAACCGAGTCGAGGGCGTGGCGCGCCGGCTCGACGACCTGACGGTCCTCTACGAGCTCGCGGCCGAGGAGGCTGACGACGACACGCGTGCCGAGGCCGACAAGGAGCTCGAGACGCTGAAGTCCGACATCGGCGCCCTTGAGGTGCGCACCCTCCTGTCGGGCGAATACGACGCCCGCGAGGCGCTCGTCACCATCAACTCCCAGGCCGGCGGCGTCGACGCGGCCGACTGGGCGGAGATGTTGCTGCGCATGTATCTGCGTTACGCCGAGCGCAAGGGCTACGCCACCGAGGTCTACGACACCTCCTACGCGGAGGAGGCCGGCATCAAGTCGGCCACGTTCACGATCAAGGCCCCCTACGCTTACGGCACGCTGCGCGGCGAGCACGGCACCCACCGGCTGGTCCGCATCAGCCCGTTCGACAACCAGGGCCGGCGCCAGACCTCGTTCGCCGGGGTCGACATCGTGCCGGTGGTCGAGCAGACCGACCACATCGACATCAACGAGGACGAGATCCGCGTCGACGTCTACCGCTCCAGCGGCCCCGGCGGCCAGGGCGTCAACACCACCGACTCGGCCGTGCGCATCACGCACCTGCCGTCCGGCATCGTCGTCTCCTGCCAGAACGAGCGCTCCCAGCTGCAAAACCGCGCCACTGCGATGAACGTGCTGCAGGCCAAGCTGCTGGAGCGCAAGCGGCAGGAGGAGGCGGAGAAGATGTCGGAGCTGCGCGGCGCCACCACCACGTCGTGGGGCACGCAGATCCGCAACTACGTGCTGCACCCCTACCAGATCGTGAAGGACCTGCGTACGGGCACCGAGGCCGGCAACCCCTCAGCCGTGCTCGACGGCGACCTCGACGAGTTCATCGAGTCGGAGATCCGCTGGATGCGGCGTCAGGAGTCAGGCACCGACTAGGTGCTCGGCCACCAGGCTCAGCAGCAGCAGGACCAGCAGCAGCCCGACGACGAGAGCGGGTGACAGCCCGGCGAAGCCGTGGTTGTGCAGCCGCTCCCTGTTGGCGCGGCACAGGGGGCAGCGGCCCTCGATCACGGGGTGGGCGCACTGCGCGCATACGAGGTGTTGGCAACTCATGTCAGCCCCAAGTCTAGCCGCACAATCGTTTTGTTTCCGTTATGGACGTTCCATGCCAGTCTTCCCCCTAGACTGTCGTCTGGCCAATCGGAACGTCGATCATCAGTAAAGAGACGCCCCCGATCGGCCGGTGGCGGGAAGTGGGCATGTGCCACCCTCGCTTCCGTCCTGACCCCTAGACTGGCATGCCGTGATGCTCTCGTGATCCATTTCGATAATGTCACCAAGGTCTACGCGAACCAGAACCGGCCCGCTCTCGACCACGTCTCCGTCGACGTGGACAAGGGCGAGTTCGTGTTCCTCGTCGGTCCCTCGGGATCAGGCAAGTCCACGTTCCTGCGCCTGATCCTCAAGGAGGAGCGGCCCAACTCCGGGGCGATCCACGTCGCCGGCAAGGATCTGGCCCGCCTGTCCAACTTCAAGGTGCCGCACCTGCGCCGCCGCATCGGCTGCGTGTTCCAGGACTTCAGGCTGCTCCCGAACAAGAACGTCTACGAGAATGTGGCGTTCGCCCTCGAGGTCATCGGTAAGCCCCGGCGGTTCATCCGCAAGGTGGTGCCCGAGGTCATCGAGCTGGTCGGCCTGGAAGGCAAGGCCCACCGCATGCCCGACGAGCTGTCCGGCGGCGAGCAGCAGCGCGTCGCCATGGCCCGCGCGTTCGTCAACCGGCCGATGATCCTGCTGGCCGACGAGCCCACGGGCAACATCGACCCCGCGACGAGCATCGGCATCATGAAGGTGCTCGACCGCATCAACAGGACTGGCACCACGGTCGTCATGGCCACGCACGACGCGGCCATCGTCGACTCCATGCGTAAGCGTGTCGTGGAGCTGGAGGACGGCAAGATCGTCCGTGACCAGTCGCGTGGCGTGTACGGCCAGGCGTACTGACAGGGAGCTGCAGACAAGACATGCGGGCGAATTTCATCTTCTCCGAGGTCTGGATCGGCCTCCGTCGCAACCTGACCATGACGATCGCGGTGATCATCACCGTGGCGGTCGGCATGGCGATGCTCGGCGTCGGCCTGATGATCAACAGTCAGGTCGGGCTGATGAAGAACTTCTGGGACGACAAGGTCGAAGTGTCGGTCTTCCTGTGTAAAAAGGGAACGGCCATGCCGGCCTGCAACGGCAAGGCGATCACGCCCGCGCAGACCAAGGCGCTCGAAGCGCACATCAAGGGCACCCAGGGTGTTAAGCAGGTGTTCTTCGAGAACGAGACGACCGCGTACGAGAATTTCAAGCAGTCGTTCTCGTCCAACAAGGCCCTCGTGGACGCCACCAAGGTGGAGGACCTGCCCCAGTCGTTCCGCATCGCGCTCAAGGATCCGGACAACTACGAGTCCGTCATCCAGGCGGTCACCGGTCAGCCCGGCGTCGCCCAGGTGATGGACCAGAAACAGCTGATCGCCCCGTTCTTCAGCATGCTCGACAAACTGGCCTTCGCCGCGCTCACCGTGGCGATCATCCTGGTGCTGGCGGCGGCGTTGCTGATCGGCAACACGGTCCGGCTGTCGGCGTTCAACCGGCGCAGAGAAACCGGCATCATGCGGCTGGTCGGCGCCTCCAACCTCTACATCCAGCTGCCGTTCGTCATGGAAGGCGTCATCGCCGGCCTGGTGGGCGGCGTGTTCGCGGCGGTCATCCTGATCGTGGCGAAGGTGTTCCTGTTCGACCAGATCGTCGGCTTCTTCGGCGGCGCCACGGCCCTGCTGGGCTGGAACGACGTGGCCCAGACGATCACGATCACCATGATCATCGGTGTCGTGATCTGTATCCTGGCCTCGTTCGTGACGCTGCGGCGCTACCTGAGGGTGTAGCCGTGCACATGGGTCGTCCCCGCCCCGGTCGCCGGTAAAGTCGAACCATGCCACGTGAGACCGGGCGGAAGGTCATCGCCCAGAACAAACGTGCTCGGCACGACTACCACGTCGAGGACACTTTCGAGGCGGGTCTCGTGCTCCAGGGCACCGAGGTGAAGTCGCTCCGCGAGGGTCGCGCCTCGCTCGTCGACGGCTACGCCAGCATCGACGGGAACGAAGCGTGGCTGCTCAACGTGCACATCCCCGAATATTCGCAAGGTACGTGGACCAACCACGCGGCGCGCCGCAAGCGCAAGCTGCTGCTGCACCGCAAGGAGATCGAGAAGCTCGCCGCCAAGACGAAGGAGGGCGGGCTGACGATCGTGCCGCTGGTCCTCTACTTCAAGGACGGCCGGGCCAAGGTCGAGATCGGCATCGCCCGGGGCAAGAAAGACTGGGACAAGCGGCAGGCGCTGGCGGAGCAGCAGGCCAAGCGGGAGATGGCCCGGGCCCTGCGCGGCCGCAACCGATGAGACGGCGGCACCGCAACCGATGAGACGCGCCCGCCGCACCCTGGCCGCGACCGTCACCCTGGCGGTCGCGAGCACCACGCTGACCGGCTGCTTCGAGGAGCCATCGCCGCACGACGCGGTGCGTGACTTCCTCGTGGGCTGGCAGACCGAGGACTACGAACTGGCCGCCGGCCGCACCGACGGCGATCCGGCGACCGTGCGCAAGGCGCTGGCCGACACCAAGCTGGAGCTCGACGCGGCCTCGTTCCGCTTCAAGATCACCAGCCTGGGCGTAGAGGGCGAGGAGTCCAAGGCCAACTTCCACGCCGAGGTCGACCTGGGCGAGAACAACCCCCTGTGGGAATACGACGGGGTGCTGCCGCTGCACCTGGTCGACGGGATGTGGCGGGTGCGCTGGTCGCCGTCCGTGCTGCATCCGCAGCTCAAGCAGGGCCAGCGCTTCGCGGTCGACACCGAGCCCAACGCGCGCATGCCGGTCGTCGACAAGGCCGGCGACCCGCTGCAGAGCGACACCGTCCTCTACGTCGCCGGCGTCTACCCGGCCAAGCTGGGCGACCGGGCAGAAGAGGTCGTCGCGCGGCTGTCCGAGGTCACCGGCTACGCCCAGGACCGGCTGCTCAGCCGGGTCAGGTCGTCGCCGCCCGAGAAGTTCGTGCAACTGGTGACGTTCGGGCGCTCGCGCTACCAGTCGATGCAGCCGAAGCTCGACGCCATCGCCGGGATCGAGGTCCAGCCGCAGGACCAGCCGGTCAACCCCGATCCGCCCCGGCAGATCGTGGGCAGCGTGAGCGCGCTCACCCCCGAGACCGAGCAGAAGCTGGGAGGCCCGCAGCGGGCCGGCGACTCGGTCGGCAAGAGCGGGCTGCAGCAGGCCTACCAGGACTACCTGACCGGCTCGACCGAGACCAAGGTCGTCATCCTCGACCTCAAGACCGGCAAGGAGGTCGCCCAGCTCAAGGAGTGGCCCGGCCGCCAGAACGTCTCGGTGAAGACCACGATCGACCGGGCCGCGCAGCGGGCGGCCGAACAGGCGGTGGCCGACACCGAGACGAGCGCGCTGGTCGCGGTGCAGCGCAACACGGGCGAGATCCTCGCGGTCGGCACCAAGGGCCTGCACCAGGAGCGCGATGCGCTGGCGGGCAAGTTCCCGGCCGGCACGGCGTTCTCCATCGTGGCCGCCGACGCGCTGTTCAAGGCCGGCGTCAGCCCCAAGCAGCGGCTGGCCTGCCCGCAGGAGCGCACGGTGGGCGGGGCCAAGTTCGTGCACGTCGGCCAGACCACGGGGGTCACGACGTCGGCCACGTTCCAGGAACACTTCGCCAAGGGCTGCGTGACCGCGCTGGCCTCCCTGGCCCGCCGCGTCTCGGCCGGCGACCTCGACCGCAGCGCTCAGGGCTTCGGCATCGGGCAGCCGTGGCGGCTGCCGCTGAAGTCGTTCAGCGGGGCCCGTCCCGCGCTGTCCAGCGACGCCGACAAGGCCAAGGCCATCGCGGGCCAGAACGTCCAGGTGAGCCCGCTCAGCATGGCCCTGGTGGCGGCCACGGTCGCCTCGGGCACCTGGCGGCCGCCCGTGCTGGTGACCGAGCCCAAGACGGCCGACCCGGCAGCCGAGCCGGCGCCGGCCACCCAGCCCGCGCCGATCCCGATGGACCCGAAGGTCCGCGCGACGCTGACGGCGATGATGCGGGCCGGCGCCGCCGGCACCCCCGCCCAGGCGGGCAAGGGCAAGGTCTACGGGGTCACGGCGTCCGCCGGCGACCAGCAGACCTGGTTCGTCGGCTGGCAGGGCGACGTGGCCCTCGCGGTGCTGGCGAAGAACTACAACGCCGGGGCCGTCGCGGGCAGCTTCTTCGCGGGCCTCGGCAGCTCTTCGTGAATTAGTCGCTACGCGGAGCAACCATTCGCGGGCCCGGTTGCGTCTTACCTGATGACTGGGCCCGCTCGGGGGGTTGCGGTCCCAGTCGCCGTGATGAGACAGGACTTCATCTCGGGGGAAGTCCTGCCGTCCGGACCGGCTCGACCCTGCCGGTCGGCCCCCGGGAGCGTGTGCCTCTGCGCCGCGCTCCCGGGGGTTTCGCCGTTCGGAATTAAGTTGGCGTTGAGGGCGTTGTCCGCTGTAGATTCATGTTGCTCGTCGTTGGGGCTCCGGTCCCAGGGCGTGTTGACAACTGCACAGGGGGTGACTGGCTTCGACTTTGGCCTTGCAAGCCAGGTGAAGCGGGCCGAGGACTGCGGACATAACCTCGTTAATCCTGTGACCGCAAACAACAAGTGCCAATTCCAAGAGCACTGTGGCTGCCAGGGACTCCCTGGCGCTCGCTGCCTAAGTAGCGAAACCACTGTCAGCCCGGGAGTGCCTTCGGCCCGGTGTCTGGCATCGTTAGAAGGCTCAACCGTTCGACCCGGCCACGGGGAAGATCGGGAAATCTAACAGTGGCTGAGCCCGTCGGCGACTCGCCTGCGTGATCGCCGGGGCTGAGAAAAGCACAGCAGGCTGCGCCCGGAGAATCCCTGACTTGGGGTTGAAGGACGCGGGTTCGATTCCCGCCACCTCCACCATCACAGACCGTCTCTTACCTGCGGAAACATCGCAGGAAAGGGGCGGTTTCGTGTTTGTTGGGGCACGCACCTGTCGGAACAGGACCTCCTCACGAGGGTGATTCTCGCGCCCATGCGTTCGGCATGCGCTCCGTCCCCAGACTGGAGCCGTTCACCGTTCCTCCCGCTTCCAGCGGACGCCGAACCATGGAGAGGCCATGACAGCGATCGTGCCCGAGCACAATCTCGACGAGATCGTCGCCCAGATCCGCGCCGAGGAGTCGGCCGCGGACTTCGACACGTCCGAAGCCGCGTTCAGCGAGCTGGCCGGGGTGTCCCCGGAGGACCTGCAGCAGTTCCTGGAGGAGAAGGTCGGGCTGTCGCCCGACGAGGGCATCCAGGGCAGCTTCACCGGCATCATCGTCACCGCCGGGGTGCACTGCTAGATGGTCCCGCAGTCAGGGGCTGACGAGCTCCTGCGCGCCCGGACGCTGGGTTTTCACATCCCGCGTCCGGGTCGGCGTAGCGCGCCCCGCCAGACGCAGCAGTTCGACCACCGCGGCGCGGAGCTTGCCCCGGTGTTCACGGCGCTGGGCATCGATCCGGATCGGGTGGTCCGGGTCAGCCGGCGCGTCTCGCGGCGGCTCGTGCTGATGGTCGAACTCGCCGACGGAAGCGCCCAGCTCCTGAAATGGCCGGACACTGACACCGAGCACGACCACGACTACGAGTACGTGATGCTGAGCCTGATCGACCGGCTCGATCTGCCGGCCAGGACCCGGGCCGCGCTGCCGCGCCTGCTCGCCGCCGACCCCCGGAGCGGGACCATCGCCCTGGACGTGATGCGGGACTGCGTACGCCTGAGCGACGTGATCAGGGACACCCACGTGGTGGACACCGCGTACCTGGTCCATCTGGCCGCGGCGATGGCGGGGCTGCACCGCACGCCGATCGGGGAGGCGTACGCCGAGTACCCCGACTGGCTGCTGCGTCCGCCGGTGCCGAAGTCGACGATCCCCACGCCGCACGAGTTCGCCCATGGCTGCGGCATCGACTTCGACGCGTACCTGCGCACGATGCAGGAGCTCGGGCAGGACTTCCTGGAGATTCACGCCGGCTGGCGGCCGGACAGCCTGATCCACTTCGACCTGCGTGACGACAACGTCCTGCTGGCCCGGGACCCGGGGGCGTCCGCGCCCGTCCGCGTCATCGACTGGGAGGCCGCCGGATTCGGCGACCCGTGCTTCGACCTCGGCACCGTGGTGGGCCAGTTCCTCGCCGCTGCTCTGCGCCGCCACGGTGACCCGGACGGACCCCGCGCGGCGCGGCACAACATCCGCGCCTTCCTGCGCGCCTACCGGCGGCTCGCCGAGCAGGAGCACGCGCACGAGGAGCGGATCTTCCGGTACGCGGGCATCCTCCTGCTGGTCCAGGCGGTGAGCCGGTTGCAGCTCCTGGGCGCCCTCGGCCGGATCGGCTACCTCTGCCTGCTGTACGGCAAGCAGCTCATCCGAAATCCCGCCCCGGAGGCCATCCTGCGATGACGGACGAGCCGGACAACCCCTATCTCCGCCTTTTTCGTGAGATCGCGGAGGAAGTGGTGATCAAGGACGCCTTCACCTTCACCCACCCGCGGTTCGGAATCTTGGAGCCGCCACGCGACATGGCCGCAGGGGACGGTCATCCGGTGGTCACCTACCTGGCGAAGCTCATCTATCTGTCGTACTACGCGGGGGACGACGCGGCCGCGCGGATCCTCATGGACGGCGGCAAGGCCGTCGCCACCATCCCCGACTACGAGGACTACGCCTTCAGCGAGCAGTTGCACGGCCACAACGCCGGACGCGGGCATTTCACCCCCGGCTGGCGGATCACCGGGTACGACGAGCAGGGCTTCCTGGTGCACGCGGACGGCATCACGCTTCGCGCCACCCCGCAGGAGCTGGTCGCGACCGGACCGGACGGCGAGCTGACGGTGGGCGCGCCGGTGTCGGTGCGGTTCCCGCCGAGCATGCGGTACGCCCTGCTCGGCTGGTACCTGGCCATCGGCGATCAGGGTGTCGCCGAACGCGAGGACGGGCTGGTCCGCGTCTACTTCAGCCTGGACGGGCACTCCGGCGCCCCCGTCCTGATGAAGGCGGTCACCTCGACGCTCAACACGCTGGAGATCCCTTTCCAGTTCAAGATGGCCAACCACCCGGCCGCCTACGCCCGGCGCGACGCCGGAGTGCTCTTCCTGAGCTCGGAGGCGTGGTCGCGGCACCGGACGACCCTGCTGGAGATGTGCGCGCAGGCGCGCGCCGTCCTGCGCGACGACTATCCGAGGCTGGCGCTGCCGCTGGCGTTCGGGGTCTCCTTCGCCGTCGAGCCCCAGGTGCCCGGACGCCTGCTGAGCTTCGGCGAACACCGCTGCCTGCTCGTCGCCGAGGCGCTGGTCGAGGCGCACGAGCGGGGGGTGGGTGACGCGGCCGGCCGGCTGGCCGCCATCCGCGACCGCTACGAGCGCGAGGGGCTGAGTGTGGAGACGCCGTACGCCGAGCCGGTGCCGGTGTCGGTGTCGGTGCCGGTGCCGTGAGCGGGATGACCGACGCGGCCGGCCGGACGGCCGGTCGCGCGGAAAGCGGGACAACCGACGCCGTCGGCCGGACGGCCGGGCCCGCGGAAAGCGGCACCGGCCGCACGGCCGTCGGAGGTCTCGTGCGCAGCGGCACCGGCCGCACGCCCCCGGCCGTCGGAGGTCTCGTGCGGAGCATGGACGGGCCGTTCGTGCTCCGGGTCTGCGTGCGCACCCCGTCCGGTTACCGCTGGGCGGAACAGGACAAGCAGCGCAACCCGCGCTACCTGGACGCGCGCGGGCTCGGCGCGCTGCGCGCCGTGCTGCCCCAGGACGCCGCCGTGCTCGCCGCCGTCCCCACGCTCTCCGCCTCCGGCCTGGCCACGTGGCCCACGTTGCCCACCCCCGCGCTGCTCTGCGACCGGGCGTACGGCGCCGGGCGCGGCGACCTCGAACGCGTCTGCCGGGCACTGGGCGGCTTTCTCGCCCTGCTGCACGCCGCGCCGCCGGCCGACCTGCCGCGCCGGTCCGCCCCGGCCTGGCTGCCCGAGGGATCGCAGGCGGCCAGGGAGGTCGAGGCCGTACGGCGTCGGCTGAAGGGCGGACGGCTCGCCCGCGCCGCGGCGGGCGTCACCCCGTTCAGCGGTGACCCCGTGGTCGTGCACGGCCGGTTCTCGACAGGCGTGTGCGCCGACACCGACCGGCCGGCGGTGCTCGGCTGGCGGGAGGCGGGGCTCGGCGACCCCCTGCGTGATCTGGCCTTCTTCCTGGCCGAGCTGGTCGAAGCGGCCGCGCTCGTCGAGCTGGCGGACGATCCGGCGGCGGTGGCGTTCCTCGACGGGTACGGCGCGGTGCCCGATGCCGATCGGCTGGTGGGTCTCGTCGCCGATCGGTTGCTGGAGCACTGCGCCCAGAGCACGCTGTGGCGGCCCGCGGGTCAGGCCGCCGGGGGTGGCCCGGACGGTGGGCTGGACGTGGCGCTGCCGCGGCTGGAGGCGTACTGGCGGCGGTTCGCGACGGCGGTGACGGCGTGACCCGGCCTTCGACCGAGCCCGAGCCCCAGGCCGACCCTGAGCCCCAGCCCCAGCCCCAGCGCCAGCCCCAACCCGAGCCCGAGCCCGAGCCCCAGGCCGACCCTGAGCCCCAGCCCCAGCCCCAGCGCCAGCCCCAACCCGAGCCCGAGGCCGAGCCCGAGGCCGACGCTGAGCCCCAGCCCCGACCGGAGCCAGAGGCAGACGCCGAGGCTGGGAGCCGCCTCGACCTGAGCGGGGTGCGGCTGCTGGTCTGCGTGTCCGGCTCGGTCGCGGCGCTGGCGGTGCCGCACATCCTGCTCTGGCTGACGGGCCGGCTCGGGCTGGGACGGATCAGGGTGTTGCTGACGCCGATGGCGCTGCGGCTGGTCACCAAGGACTCGTTCCGGCGGGTCGTCGGCTGCGAGGTGATGTGCGACTGGGACGACCTCCCCCTGGAGGATCGCTCCCACGTGTCCGTCGCCCGGTGGGCGCAGGTGGCCCTGGTGCTGCCGGCCACCGCCGACCTGGTCGGCAAGCTCGCCCACGGCATCGCGGACGACCTCGTCAGCTCCACGCTCATGGCCGTGTCGTGCCCCACCGTCGTCGTGCCCTCCACCAGCGAGACGACCTGGAACAAACCGGTCATGCGGCGCAACATCGCGCAACTCAGAGCCGACGGCCTCGAAGTGGTGGAGCCGCGGACGGGCCACTCGCTCGCCACCGACGCGGACGAGAAGGGGTCGATGGGCGACTACCTGCCGCCGCTGATCGCCGCTCTGGCCGCCGCCGCAAGCAGTGAGAACAGGAGGAAGCTTTGACCCTGACGCCCGACGTGACGCTGCGTCGTGTCCCCGAACTGCTCGTCGAGGTGGAGAGCTCCCATCGGGTGCGGGTCCACCACGACCGGCGGATCTGGGAGTTCGGCCCGCACGCGCTGTCTCTCCTCGACGTGTTCTACGAGCCCGTGACCGTCGCCGAGGCCCTCCGGCGGCTTCGGCCGCGGCTCAAGGGCAGGCGCGCCGTCGACGAGCTGCTCACGACGCTCACCACCATGGCCGGGGCCGGACTGCTCACCCCCGACCCGGCCGAGGGCCACTCGGAGCTGATGTTCCCCATCGGCGGGTACGGACAGACGTACCTGGACATCACGATGCTCGACGACCCGGTCCGCAAGACACAGTTCCTCAAGGCCATCGACGAGGTGGTCGGCCCGGACGACGTGGTCCTCGACCTCGGCACCGGCTGCGGCGTCCTGGCCGTCGCGGCGGCCCGCGCCGGCGCCAGGCACGTGTACGCGGTCGAGCCCGCGCGCACCGGCGACATCGCCGCCCGCGTGGTCGAGCGCAACGGCTTCGCCGACCGGGTCACGATCGTGCGCGGCTGGTCCACCACCACCGAACTGCCCGAGAAGGCGACCGTCCTGACCACCGACATCATCGGCAACGACGGCCTGGACATGGTCATCTGGGAGAACCTCCAGGACGCGCGGCGGCGCCTGCTCACCGACGACGCCCGCCTGATCCCCGGCTCGCTGCGCGCCAAGATCTACCTCGCCCACATGCCGGACGGCTTCCGCTCCCGGCACCGGATCCTGCCCGCGCACATCGTGCGCTGGCAGCGCCGCTACGGCATCGACTTCTCGCCGATGCTGGAGGGCAACCTCTCCCGTTCCGCGGGCTTCTACGAACGCCCCGAGCACGTGCGGGAGTGGGAGCCGCTCTCGGAGCCCGTGCCCCTGTTCACGGTCGACCTGCACCAGGACGTACGGCACTTCGAGAACGAGGTGAGCGTGCCCGTCACCAGGGCGGGCCTGTTCAACACCGCGCTCGTCTACTTCGAGGCGCAACTCGGTCCCACCACCGTGCTCTCCACAGCTCCCTGGGACGGCGGCGAGAAGAGCCACTGGTACTGCGCCGGCTGGGCCTTCCCCGAGGAGCGCAAGGTCGCGCCCGGCGACCTGATCACGCTGAGCTACCGGTACGAGGGCGACGGCCGGGCGCGGGTCGAACTCGTCCAGCCAGAACTCGTCCCGACAGAGGGGGAATGATGAAGCTTCGTACCCACGTGCCCAAGGTCGACGGCCATGGCGTGCACCGGGAGATCACCGCCGAAGAGACCTGGTCGCGCGTGGAGCCGCATCTCCTGCGGGCGGGCGTCACCCGGGTCGCCGACATCACCTGGCTGGACCGGATCGGCATCCCCGTCTACAACGCGATCTCCCCGCGCTCCAACGACATCATCTCCGTCTACAACGGCAAGGGCATGACCCCGTTGCAGGCCAAGACCTCGGCCGTGATGGAGGCCATGGAGCGCTTCTCCGCGTGGCTGCCCCGCATGCCCGCCGTCATCGCCTCGTACCGGGAACTGCGCGCCGAGGGGCGGAGCGTGATGCACCCCGCCGAGTACCTGCTGGAACTGGCCCCGCACTACTCCGACGACCTGCCCTTCTCCTGGGCGGAGGGCCACGACCTGCTCTCCGGCGAACCGGTCCTGGTTCCCCAGGACGCGGCCGGCTACGTGGCCAAGTACCACGAGGCGCCCTGCTACCGCATCACCACCACCAATGGGCTCGCCTCCGGCAACAGCCTGGAGGAAGCGGTGTGCCACGCGCTGTGCGAGGTGATCGAGCGTGACGCCATCACCATCTCCGAGTTGCTGAGCACGAAGCTCGGCCGGGTGCTGGAGGGTGACGACCGCGCGGAGCACACGTCCGCGATCACCGGCTGGCTCAAGGAGCAGCACCCGCACGTGGACATCGACACGCTGCCGCCGCGAGCCAAGGAGCTGGTCGCCCGCGTCCGCGAGGCACGGCTGGAGATGCGGGTCGTCCAGCTGACCAACGACATCGGCGTGCCGACCTTCGCGGCGGCGACCACCGAGGCGCTGACGGCCGCTTCGGCGCACAACCACGCCGGCTTCGGCACCCACCCTGACGCCGAGGTCGCGATCGTGCGGGCGATCAGCGAGTGCGCCCAGGGACGCGCGGTGGACATCCAGGCCATGCGGGAGGACATCTCGCTGCCGGGCACGAAGGTGCCCAAGCACATGCTGCACGTACACCGGTCGGCGACCGTGGACGCGAACGGCTGGCTCTGGAAGCCGGCGAACAAGATCCTCGACGCCCGGGAGATCCCCTCCTTCCGGCACGGGGACGTGATGGACGACGTGCGCTTCATGCTCGACCGCCTCCGGGCGATCGGGATGACCCGGGCCATCGTGGTCGATCTGTCCCCGCCGCAGATCCCGGTCTCCGTGGTCCGGCTGCTGGTGCCCGGGCTGGAGTCCTGGGGCGTCGATCACAGCAGGCTCGGCCGCCGGGCCGCCACCGCGTGGAACCGTTCCGTCCGTACGGCCGCCGAGCTCGACCGCCGCCTGTCCCTCGCCGAGGCGGGCTGACCGCCATGACCCCCACGACCCCCACGACCCCCACGACCGCCATGACCCCTATGACCGCAGAAAGGAATGCCATGCGCGCAGCGGTCTTTCTCGGGCCGAGCCTGAGCCCGGCCCTCGCGTCGAAGGAGCTCGACGCGGAGTACCTGCCGCCGATCCAGCGCGGCGACATCGACGCCCTGCTGAGCCGGCCTGAGCCGCCCGAGGTGATCGGCATCGTGGACGGCCGGTTCCTGTCGTCGCTGTCGATCTCGCCGAAGGAGGTTCTCTCCGCCGTCGACCAGGGCGTACGCGTCTATGGATCGTCCAGCATGGGCGCTCTGCGCGCCGTGGAGTGCGCTCCCTGGGGCATGATCGGCGTCGGCAGGATCTACGAGGCGTACGCGTCCGGGGCCGTGGACGCGGACGACGAGGTGGCGATCGTCTACGACGAGGAGACCGGGACGGCCGTGTCCGATCCCATGATCAATCTTCGGTTCGCCGTCGAAGCGGCGGTGGAACGCGGGCTGGTCACGGCCGGGACGGGAGCGGTCTTCGTCGACGCGGCCAAGCAGCTGTACTTCCCCGACCGCACCGCGCGCAACGTGTTGCGGGTCGTCGAGCCCGCTCTGCCCGCCGGCGAGCACGAGGCGCTCACCCGGTTCTTCGCCACCGAGGCGCCCGACACCAAGGCCGACGACGCCCGGCTGCTGCTCGGCGCGATCAGGGAGTACCTGGGATGAGCGACCGTCCCGCGACGCGGCACGACCGGCTCGCCCGCTTTCGTGCCGACGGATTCCTCTTCCCCGTCGACCTGCTGGAGCGTGAGGAGGCGCGGGAGTACGCCACCGCGCTGCGGACCTATCGCGAGATCACCCGGCGGGCCGGCGGGCTGCTGCGGCAGCGCTGGAACTATCCCAAGATCCACCTGCTCACGCGATGGGCCGACGCGCTGGTGCACCACGAGGCGGCGGTGGATCTCGCCGAGAGCCTGATCGGCCCCGATCTCCTGGTGTGGTCCACCAACATCTTTGAGCGGCCCGAGCACAGCCCTGCCCGCCTGGCCTGGCACCAGGACGCCCCGTACTACGGATGGGAGGGCTTCGAGGGCCGCGCGATCCGGGTCTGGATCGCTCTCACCCCCACGAGCAGGGCGAACGGCACGATGGTGTACTGCCGCGGATCGCACGCGGGCGGGCTGGTGCCGCACGGCTTCACCGGCTCCTCCGTGAACGATCTCCTCCAGGGCGAGCGGGCCGACTACGAGATCGCGCGGGAGGACGTGCTCAGCGTGGACCTCGAACCCGGGCAGTGCGCCGTGCACACCCCCGCGACCGTCCACAGCTCGGGACCCAGCACGGGCGAGACGGAGCGGCTCTGCTTCGCCGTCGACTACATCGACCCCGCCGTGCGGCCCGTCCATGGCGCCGACAGCGCCCTGCTGGTGCGTGGCGAGGACCGTCACGGGTACTACCTTCCCGAGCAGCGCCCTGCCGCGGACTTCGCCCCTGAGGCGCTGCGCGGCTTTCGCGCCGCGGTGAGGATGCGGGACGCCCGGCTGGTCGCGGTCATGCGCGAAGCTCACGCCGGGCGGGCCGGGTGACCGGCTGGCAGGTCGTGGTCAAGGGCGGCTTCCGCACTACCGGGACAGGGCTCGCGCCTCCGTGGGCGGCGCGCGACCTGATGAGGCTGCCACCCGCGACGGATCCCGTCGAGCGGTGGTTCCCCGCCGTCATCGACCAGGGGGAACGCCCGTTGTGCACCTCCGCGGTGGTCACCGCCATGGCCTCCTACTACGCCAGACGGGCCGAGGGACGGGAGTTCGAGCCTTCGGTGCTCTTCAACTACCGCCTCTCCCGTGGGCTCGGCGGGGATCCCGACCGCGACGGCTCGCACATCCTCTTCAGCCTCGCCGCCTGGGCGCGCTACGGCTTGGCTGACGAGGCGAGCTGGCCGTTGGACCCGAGCCGGGTCAACGAGGACCCGCCCGAGGAGGCGTACCCGCCGAGCGCGCCGCGGCTGCAGTTCCGGCGGCTCGCCGCTGACGCGGGGGACGCCGGCGCGGGTGGCGCGGGTCGGCGGGAAAGGCTCATCACACTGCTGAAGGAGCCGCTCGCGGTGGGCGTTCCCGTCGTCTTCGAGGTCACGCTGCATCTCTCGACGACCAGGTCGTTCGCCGACGGGATCTTTCCGGTCCCGCGCGCCGGGGAGGCGCTCCTCGGTGCGCACGTGGTGCTGCTCGTCGGCTATGACGACGACCGGCCATGCGGGCCCGGGCTCACCGGCGCGTTCCGGGTGCGCAACAGCTGGGGGCGGGGGTGGGGCGACGACGGCTACGGGTGGCTGCCGTACGCGTTCGTCCGTCAAAGGCCGGTCCGCGACAGCTGGCTGGCGATCGAGCCGGGCTGGACGGCCGCGCCTCCCGGCGTATCGGCCGATGATCGGGTACCGGCGTCGAGCGGGTCGGTTCCCCTGTCGCCGGCGGGTCACAACCGGTCAGCGCACCGTGAGAGAGTCCCGCTTCGGCCAGATGACGCTCCGCGCGCCGGCGTCGTCGCGGTCCAGGACGGCGCGGTGCAGCCGGTTCAGCTCCTCGCTCGGCTCCACCCCCAGCTCCTTGGCCAGGATGTCACGCAGCTCACGGTAGGTGCGCAGGGCCTTCTCGACGTCCCCGGAGCGGTGGAAGGCGTAGATCAGCTGCGCCCAGGCGCCCTCCCGGTAGGGGTGGTCGGCCAGTAGGGCCCTCAGCTCGAGAATGACGAGCCGGTGCTCCCCACGCTGCAGCCGGACCGCGATCAGGTCCTCGTGCGTGATCAACCGCAGGTCGTTGAACGCGTCGAGCTGGGCGAGCAGCCGGCCGGATCCGGCGATGTCGCAACCGCCGGCCGGGCCGTGCCAGAGCTCCAGGGCCATCTTCAGCAGGTGGATGGCTGACTCGGGGTTGTCGTCGCGCCACATGGTCTGCGCGCGGGCGATCAGCCGGAGGAAGACGTCGGCGTCCAGCTCCATCTCCCCGACGCGCAGGAGGTACGCGCCGCCTCCGCCCTGTTCGCCGCTCCCTTTCCGCGACTCCAGCCGGATCCGCGACGGGTCTGCCGCGTTGAGGCAACGACGCAGGCGGGAAGCGTACGTGCGCAGGTTGGAACGGTATCCGGCCGGCGGCTCGTCCCAGAGCAGCCCGGCCAGCGTGGTGTGGGCCACGAACCTGTTGGGCCGCAGCAGCAGGGCGGCCAGCAGACCGCGTACCCGATGCTCGGAAAGCTGTTCTTCTGCCGTCTTCCGCGCGGCTTCCCCCTGGGTCAGCACGCCGACGGGGCCCAGGATCGTGAAGATCACGGTGTGACCCACGCGGGCGTCGCGGGCCGGCGCGGAGATCCGATCGATGAAGCCTTCGTCGTCAGGAGACACCTCTGTCTTTGTCGGCATTCCCGTTGCTCCGGCCGGGATCGCGACGGATGCGCGATGCGCCCCCACACCGGTGTTCCTGCGAGAATATGGTCGCCCACCCGGGCGCACTATCCGAAGAACGTCCGTGCGCGTTCGCTTGCCGGACACCTTGTGGTGCCGAGGGGTGTGGCGGCTGGGGGACAATAGGTCACAGAACTGCCACTCCGTAACCAAATATTGCTGTACGTGTGCTTAGGTGTTCCCCTGACAAGTCGTGTGCGGAGTGGGGTTGAAGGGTGTCAAGGTACGACTGGCGTCACTCGGTGTTCGCACCGGTGGTGGGCCTGCTGGTGTCCGCCGTCCTGATGGTGGCGGGAGCGGTCGAAGCGCTGCTGGAGTTCGTGGGCGCCACCACGGCCCCGGCGGCGGCGGAGCTCGTGGTCACACTCGTCATCGCGGTGTTCCTGATCACGGTGCTCAGGATCGCGAGGGCCGTACCGGACATCCGGCGGGAGGATGAGGCGACCGAGCGGGCCAGGACCAACATCGGGTCGGTGAAGCCGAACGAGGACACGCTGGTGGCCCGGCGGCTCAAGCTCTTCAAGGAGGCGGCCGAGGCCGGGAACGACTGCGAGTCCGTGCTGAGCGCCCGCTCGGCGCTGGACGAGAGCGAGATGACCAACAAGCATCATCTCGATCACGCGCTCATCTGGGCCCTGCCGGTGTTCGGGTTCATCGGCACCGCGCTGACCATGGCCGCGATGGTGAGCTCGTTCTCCAACGCTCTCGACAGCCGCGGCGACCCCGGCGTGCTGATCACCGCGCTCAAGCAGCACGTGCTGCCCGAGCTGGCGTCGGCGTTCGGCGTCACCATGATCGCGCTGTTCCTGAGCGTGCTCGCGTTCGGGTCGATGGCTCTGGTCGAGCGGGCCGAGCGGGCCGCGGTGATGGAGGCCGACGAGGTCTTCCTGATCTACATCGCGCGCCTGCCCGCCAAGCAGACCGGTCCCGCGCTGCAGGGGCTGACGCGCGAGCTGTCCCACATCCAGGGGCTCGCCCGCGAGATGGGCAACATGCAGGGGCTCACCCAGGAGCTGGCGCTGTCCAGGGGCGGCACCGAGGAACTGATCAAGGGCATGGACGCGCTGCGTACGGCGGTCGAGCGGCTGAGCGCCGCCGAGACCCGGCCGCAGAAGTACACGCTGGTGAGGGAACCGTGAGGAGGCGGCCGCCCAGGGCGTTCGCGCCGCCGCTCGACCTGCGCTTCATCGATCTGTTCATGGCCATCGTGCTCGCGCTGTCGTTCGTGGCGATCATGCTCACCGTGGTGGCCCGCATGCTGCCCACGGAGAACGCCACGCCGCCCGCCCGCGATCAGAAGACCGTGGCGCAGCTCGAACGGGAGCTCGACGCCGCCGTCCAGGCCCAGCGTCAGGCCGAGACCGAGCTGCGCACCACGCGCGAGCAGATCGCCGAGCAGAACGCCTTCGCCCTGCCGTGGTGGCTGATCGGGTTCTGCGCCCTGCTCGGCGTGCTGACCGTGTTCATGAACTGGCGGGTCCGGCTGTGGAACAACGGCAACCTGCCCCGGCTGCGCAGCTGGCTGCTGGTCACCCTGGTGGTGGCGGTGGTCACGGTGGTGATCAGGTCGCTGAGCGACGGCCAGGGGTATCTGCTGCTCGCCGAGATCCCCTGGTGGGCGGCCGACATCCTGTGTCTCGGGCTGATGCTGGTCGCGCACGTGCTGATCTCCGACATCCGGGACCGGCACGCCGTGCTGGGCGCCATCAGGAAGCGGACGACACGCGAGCCGGTGCCCGAGCGTCGCTGAGGTGCGTACTCGGCGGGGGACCGGCGGGGAGCCGGCGGTGCTCAGTGGGCGCAGCCGGCGTACTCGTCGAGGCGGCGCAGCATCGCCACCAGCATGAGCGGGAACATCACCACGTGCGAGACGGTCATGAGGACGCCGCCGTCGATGATCCCCAGCCACAGCATGGGGAAGAGCGGCACGATCGGCGCGAACATGATCCCGCACATCTCCAGCGTCGGCGCCCAGCCGTGCCCGCGCCACCGCATCCACGCGGCCATGCCCACGGACATGTCGAACGCCATCGCGAGGTACCAGAGCTCCGGCTGCTCGACGTGGGAGACGCCGAGGCCGACGGCGGACCTGAGCATGCCGAGCGCGAACATCCCGACGAACATCGCGATGATCATCTCGACGTAGTGGAGGGCGAATCTGCCCCAGCGGCGGCCTGACTTGGGGGTGGTCGTCGTCGTCATGCTCCGACTGTGGCCGGAGCACGCCGGGGAGGCCAAGGAAGGAGGCTGAGGAGGTCCGGAAACTTGGGATCCACGTCCTTCGGACCTACAGTCGGGGTCATGGAGCCGAGACGGGTCGTGGTGGTGGCGTACGAGGCGGCGGAGTTACTGGAGGTCGCCTCCGTCAGCACGACGCTGGAGAGCGCCAACTGGCACGGCGCCCAGCCCTACTACGAATACCGCGTGGCGACCCCCGGCGGCCACCCCGTCACCACCGCGACGGCGCTGACCCTGCACGCCCAGCTCGCCCTCGAACGCGTCACAGGGCCGCTCGACACGCTCGTGGTGGCGGGCGGGATCGGCCACGAGGACGCCGCCGCCAACCCGCTGATCGTCGGTCACGTGCGCCGGCTGGCCCGCGAGAGCCGGCGTGTGGCCTCCGTCTGCACGGGTTCGTTCGTCCTGGCCGCGGCCGGCCTGCTCGACGGGCGGCGCACCACCACCCACTGGGACCAGGCGCAGCGGATGGCCGCCAGCTACCCCGACGTGATCGTCGACCCCGACCCGATCTTCATCAGGGACGGCAACGTCGCCACCTCGGCCGGCATCACCGCCGCGCTCGATCTCACCCTGGCCTTCATCGAGGAGGACAACGGCACCGAACTGGCCAGGACCGTCGCCCGCAACCTGGTCACCTACCTGCAGCGGCCCGGCAACCAGGCGCAGATGAGCATGTTCGTCGACGCGCCGTCCCCGGCCAACAGCCTGGTCAAGCGGACCATCGACTACATCTCCGCGCACCTGCGCGACGACCTCACCACCCCCGCGCTGGCGGCCGAGGCGGGCGTCAGCGAGCGGCACCTGACCCGGCTGTTCCTCAAGCACCTCGGGCTGACGCCGGGCCGCTACGTCAGGCAGGCCCGTACCGAGGCCGCCGCCCATCTGCTGGCCTCCACATCGCTGCCGATGGCGGCGGTGGCGGTGCGCTGCGGGTTCGGCACGGCGGAGACGCTGCGGCAGGCGTTCATCGACCGGTACGGCATCCCGCCCTCCCGCTACCGCCTGGCCCAGGCACCCGCAGTCGGATGATTCCGGCTCATCACCTCGAATCTGGCTAATGTGTCTGCGATGAACGGAGACCGGGTCATAGGCGGGTACGCGCTGCGGCGCCTGCTCGGCCAGGGCGGCATGGGCGAGGTGCACCTCGCCGCCACGCCCACCGGTGGCCTGGCCGCGGTCAAGCTCATCCACCCGGCGCTGGCCCGCGACCCGGCGTTCAGGCGGCGCTTCGAACGGGAGGTGGCGGCGGCCCGGCGGGTGGCCAGATTCTGCACCGCGCCGGTGCTCGACGCCGGGATCGACGGGGACGTCGCCTACCTGGTCACCGAGTACGTCAAGGGTCCCGACCTGGCCCAGGCCGTCCGCGACCAGGGGCCCCTGTCGGGCGGCAACCTGGAGGCGCTGGCCGTCGGCATCGCGACCGCGCTGAGCGCCATCCACGGGGCCGGGGTGATCCACCGCGACCTCAAGCCCTCCAACGTGCTGCTCTCGCCGCTCGGCCCCCGGGTGATCGACTTCGGCATCGCGCAGATCGTCGACCAGGCCAGCCTGGCCAGCCAGGCCATCCTCGGGACGCCCGCGTTCATGGCGCCCGAGCAGGTGCGCGGCGACCCGCTCACCCCCGCCGCCGACGTGTTCGCGTGGGGCGGGGTGATCGCGTACGCCGGGACCGGGCGGCTGCCGTTCGGGGGCGGGGCGCCTGGGGAGGTGCTGTACCGGATCGCGCACGCCCAGCCGCGACTGGACGGGCTGGACGACGGCATCCGGGGGGTGGTGGAACGCACCCTGGCCAAGGACGCGCGGGTGCGGCCTACGGCGCAGCAGCTGCTGGGGCAGCTGGTGGGAGGGACGCGGCTGGCGGCGGCGACGGAGGTGGTGGAACGCACGTGGACGGAGTCGATCACATCCGACGTCCGTCCCCCAGCCGCCCCGGGACCGTCTGGGGCTGGGAGTGCTCATGTCGGCCCGCGACCGCCCGCCGACCCGCGAGCGGCCGCGGCTGGTGCGTCCGGGACCGCCGGGTCGGGGCCTGCTGAGGGCGGGACCGCTGTGCTTGGCGCGGGGGCCGGGCGGCTTGGTGGTGCTGAGGGTGGCGGGGCGGATGTCGGTCGTGGGGATGTGGGCGAGGCGCCGGGGCGGAGGCGGTGGTTGCCGTGGGCCGTCGGGGCGGGTGCGCTGCTGGTCACCGCCGTCGTCGTCGCCGTGAACATTCCGGGCCTCACCCAGCAGACCTGGCCGTACGAGGCGGGCTTCGAGTCCTGGGACACCGGCGCGTCCGAGGGCGGTGACGCTCGCCTGGACGGCTCCGGCTACCGGCTCACCGTCAAGCCGGGCTGGCGCCTGTGGAAGTCGGCGCCCGTGCGCGAGCCGGCGAAGGGGGTGATCGTCAGCGCGAAGGCCACCCTGGAGCAGGGCACGGGTGAGTACGGCGTGTGGTGCCACGGCGCGGCCGGCTCGGGCGATCGCTACGAGTTCGGGGTGAGCGGCGAGGGCAAGGTCACGATCGTCAAGCGCCGTTCCGGTGCCGAGGCCAAGGTCCTTTACGGCCCCACGAACACGCCGAAGACGGCCACCAACCGGGTCGTCGCGGAGTGCGGCCGGAGCGGGGGCAAGGTGACGCTGCGGATGTGGCTGAACGAGACCCTGGTCGGCGAGGCATCCGACACCGACGACCCCCACGGCTCCGGCGAGACAGGCGTCTACGCGGCCCCATCGGCCCAACAGCCCACCACCCCCGGCTCAGGCATCCAGGGCAGCCCACATCCCGGCGGCACGAAGTCTGTCGGTCCGCGGTTCGTTGACACCGGATCCGGCGGTACGGGGTTCGGCGTCGTGCGGTCTGGTGGTGCTGCGTTCGGTGGTGTGAGGTCCGGGGGGATCGGGTTCGGTGGTGCGGAGTCCGCTGCCGTGCGGTCGGGTGTCGTGCGGGCCGGTGGGGCCGGGGTGGGGGTCGGTGTTGAGGCCATACAGGTGCGGTTCGAGTCCTTCGCCGTCAGACCGGTGACCGGCACGTGAGGTCGCAGGTGCGGTTCGGGGTGCTGGGGCCGTTGCGGATCGACGGGGGTCAGGCTCCGGGCCCCGCCAAGCATCGGACGCTGCTGGCCGCGTTGTTGCTGTCGGCGCGGGAGCAGGTGCCGGTTGATCGGCTGATGTCCGTGGTCTGGGACGACCGGCCGCCGGCGTCGGCGGAGTCGGTGTTACGGGTGTACGTGAGCGCCCTGCGCAAGGTCGTGGACGGGATCCGTACCGTGCCGGGCGGTTACCTGCTCGACGTGGAGCGGGACGACGTGGACTGTCACCGGTTCGAGCGCATGGTCGGCGAGGCCAGGCGGGCGCGGGCCGAGGGCCGGGTGGCGCAGGCGGCCGGTGGGTTCGGGGCGGCGCTGGGGCTGTGGCGGGGGCAGGCGCTGGCGGACGTGGAGTCGTCGGTGCTGCGCCGGACGTACGGCGTACCGCTGGAGGAGTTGCGTCTGACCGCTCTGGAGGAGCGGGTGGAGCTGGACCTGCGGCTGGGCCGGGGCGCCGAGGTGGTCGGCGAGTTGCGGGCGCTGGTCGGGGCGCATCCGCTGCGTGAGCGTGCCTGGGTACGCCTCATTGAGGCGCTGCACCAGGCCGGGCGCAGGTCTGAGGCGCTCTCCGCCTACCAGGACGCGCGCCGGACGCTGGTGGAGGAGCTGGGGCTGGAGCCCGGCGCCGAGCTGGTCGCCGCCCATCAGCGCGTGCTGAACGACGCCCTGGACGCGGGCACGGGCCTGCCCCGCCCAGGAGAAGGTCCTGCCCTGGGTGGCGGTCCTGGGGTGGAGCAGGGGCCCTGGGGTGGCGATTCCGGTGTGGGGAGGGGCCGGTGGGGCGGAGATCTCCGTGGCGCGGGGCAGCCGGGCGGTGACCTTGGTGGCGTGGAGCCCAGGGGTGGTTCGGGTGCGGGGCGGGGGCCGCGAGGGGTGGGGCGGGAGGTGGTGGTCAATGAGTTGCCGCCGGATATATCCGACTTCGCCGGGCGGGAGCCGGTGCTCGGGTGGATCGCGGCGATGGCGGGGGAGCAGGCCGCCGCACCCGTGCACCTGGTCCTGCACGGCCCGCCCGGCTGCGGGAAGTCCGCCGTCGCCGTGCACGCCGCCACCGCGCTCGACCTCCCCGACGGCCGCCTCTACGCCTCGCTCGGCGCCAGGCCGTCCAGTGCCGTGCTGGAAGACCTGCTGCGCTCACTCGGCTGCCCCGACGGCGCGGTGCCGCCCGCCCTCGACGATCGGGTACGGCTCTACCGCAGCACGACGGCCCGCAGGCGGCTGCTCGTGCTGCTGGACGACGCCGCCGACGAGGCCCAGGTGCGGCCGCTGCTGCCCACGGGGCCGGGCAGTCTCACCCTGGTGACCAGCCGGTCGCCGCTGGCCGGGCTGGAGGCGGCGCGGGCGTACGAGCTGGGCCTGCTCGACGAGGACGAGGCCGTGGCGATGCTCGCGGGCGTGGCCGGGCACGAGCGGGTCGGCGCGGAGCCCGAGGCGGCGCTGCGCATCGTCCGGCTCTGCGGCCACCTGCCCCTGGCCCTGCGCATCGCCGGGTCCCGGCTGGCCAGGCGGCCCGGGTGGACGCTCGACCACCTGGCGGGGCGGCTCGGGGACGAGCGGCGCAGGCTCGACGAGCTCAGCGCCGGAGACCTGGCCGTACGGGGCAGCCTCGCGCTCGGCTACCGCGGCCTGCCGGATCAGGAGCGGCGGCTGCTGCGCAGGCTGGGCGCGCTGTCCGCTCCCGACTTCGCGCCCTGGGTGTTCGGGGCGGACCTTGAGCCGCTGGCGGAGGCCGGGCTGCTGCAGTCGCGCGGGCTGGACGAGGCCGGTCAGGAGCGGTTCGGCTGGCACGACCTGACCCGCCTCTACGCCGCCGAACGCCTGTCCGAGGAGGACGGCGGCCCGGCCGGCGTGCTCGCCGCCGTGGCCGGTGAGATCCTCGAACGCGCCCGTCAGGCCAGAGCCTCCCTCCTCCCGGCCGAACCCGGCACCGGCCGCACCGAGGTCCACCCGCCCGGTTCCTCCACGGTCTTCTTCGAAGAGGCGAGTCTGGCGACGGGGTGGTTGCGGCAGGAGGCGCGGTGGCTGAGCGCCGAGCGCCGGTTCCTGGCCGCCTGCGTCGGCGACTTCTACCGAGCCGGTCTGTACGAGGCCGCGTGGCGGCTGGCCTTCTACCTGACCCCGCTGTTCGAGCTGGGCGCCCACCACGACGACTGGCACGCGACGACGGCCACCGGGCTGGACGCGGCCAGGGCGGCGGGCCACCGCCACGGCGAGGCCCTGCTGCTGCGCGGCCTGGCGGACCTGCACCGGGCGGAGGGCCGTACGGACGCGGCCGCCGCCGCGCTCCGGGCGGCCCAGCCGCTGGTGGAGGGCCTGGAACTGGCCAGGATCACGCTCCGCCTCGGCTTGGTGCAGGCACAGGCGGCCGACCCCCAAGGCAGGCCCGGAGGCGGGCGCGAGGGCGGGTCCGGAGGCGGATCCGAAAGGGGGTCCGGAGGCGCGGCCGAAGGTGGGCTCGCCGACGTGGGCGAACAGCGGCGTGCGGGCCGGGTCAGGGAGGCTGAGCGGGCGTTCGTACGGGCGCTGCGGGTCTTCGAGGAGGCCGGTGATCGGCGCGGGCGGGCGGACACCCTGCGCGCGTTGGGCGCCCTGCGCCAGGACGAGGACGCGCTGCGCCGGAGCCTGGCCGCCTACCAGGAGCTGGGCGACCCGAGAGGCGAGGCCGAGGCGCTGCTGGATCTGGCCAGACTGCAGCTGGCCGCCGGCCGGCCCGACGTGGCCCGCGACTGTGTCGAGCGGCGGCTGAGCGTCAATCGCCGCCTCGGCGACCGGCTGCCGGAGGCGGTGGCGCTGCTCGTTCTGGCCGAGATCGAGGCGGCGCGCGGCGACGGGCGGGCCGCGACGGAGGCGGCGCGGTCGGCGGTGGAGACGTTCACCGCGTACGGCGACCGCAGGAACGCCGCCAGAGCCCTGCTGGCCCTCGCCCGAGCCGAGCTGCAGGCAGGCGAGCCAGATGCCGCTGTTGTGACACTTACCCGCACTATGGGAGAGTTTGCCGCTATCGGTGACGAGCAGGGCAGAGCCGAGGCGGAACGCCTCGCACAGGAAGCCCGCAGGCGGCCTGATCAGCATATTTAGCGGACTATGCGGATCCTGAAGGTCGCCTCTCTAGGGTGAGAGTCACATCCCAAATCCACGAAGGTGACCACATCATGCGAAAGACGATCGCACTGGCTTTCGCGGCCGCCGCACTGGCCGGTTGCGGCGTGATCCCGGGCCAGCAGGGCGCGGGCGGCGAGGAGAGGCAGCCGGAAACCGCTCCGGCCGCCGCGTCCGAGCAGAGTGCCGCCCCCGAGCAGGACGCCGCGACGGAGACGACACCCGCGCAGAGCGCACCGCCCCAGGACACCAAGGTGATCGCCACCCGCGAGGTCAGCACCGGCGCGAGCGGCACGCACGGCAAGGCCCGGGTGGACATCACCGCGCTCACCCGCCAGGGCAGGACCGTCAGCCTCAACTGGACGGTCACCGGCCTCGACGGCAAGGTCAACGTGCACAACGGCCTGGGCGGCGGCGGGCTCGACTTCACCGTCTCCGGCGTCTCCCTGATCGACCCGGTCAACGCCAAGCGCTACCGCGTGGCCCGCAACGGCACCGGCGAAGGCGCGGAGTGCGTCTGCTCGGGGACGCAGGGCCAGTTCCTGGAGCCGGAGGAGTCGTCCACGCTGTACGCGGTGTTCGCCGCCCCGCCCGCGGACGTCACCAAGGTCAACATCGAGATGCCGATGATCGGCGTGTTCACCGATGTTCCGATCTCTTAGCGTCGCGCTGGCGCTCCTGCTGTCCCCGACGCCGCCGCCCAGCCCGCCCCCGGACGCCACCGGGGCCGTCGAGGACCTCGTGTTCCCCATCGAGGACATCGTCGGCGAGGTCGAGTCGATGGACGGCACCGAGAGCGAGACCAAGCAGGGCCGGCAGGTACGGGTGGCCGTGACCAGCGACGTGCTGTTCGCGCTGGACAAGTGGCAGCTCACCGGCAAGGCCAGGCAGCGGCTGGCGAAGGTGGCCGAGAAGGTCGAGGCCGAGGGCGCCGGCGGAGTGGTCACGATCGAGGGGCACACCGACGACCAGGGGACCGACGCCTACAACCGCACGTTGTCCGAGCGGCGGGCGCAGTCCGTGCGGCAGGCCATGAGCGGGCAGCTGACGAACGCGGGCGTGACGCTGGAGTCGCGCGGGTTCGGCGAGAGCCGCCCTAAGCTGCCCAACCTGATCGGGGGCAAGCCCGTCGAGAAGAACCGGGCCAAGAACCGGCGCGTCGAGATCGTCTTCACCGCCAAGCAATGACCACTCGGAGGCGGATCACCCGGCCGTAGTCGCCCGCCGTACGTCAGCCCTGCAGCCGGCCCAGCCGTACGTTGACCGTCTCCTTGGCCCCGTCCGCCCGGATCAGCCCGACCCGGGCCTGATCGCCCGGCTTGAGCGTGGTGATGGTCTCGGCCAGGGCCGCCATCGTCGGCGTCTCCTTGCCGTTGATCGAGACGATCACGTCACCGGCGCGGATCCCGGCCCGCTCGGCGCCGCCGCCCCGTTCGACCGAGGCCACCCCGACGCCGCTCGGCTGCCCGTCCGAGCCGATCACCGTGCTGCCGCGGATGCCGAGCGCGGCCCGGTGGCTGTCGGTGACCTTGCCCTTCTCGACGATCTGGCGGGCGATGTCGGTGGCGGTGTTGCTCGGGATCGCGAAGCCGATCCCGGGCGCGGCCCCGCCGCCCAGGTCGGGGTCCGTGGCCGCGAGTGTCGGGATGCCGATCACGTGGCCCGACAGGTCCACGAGGGCGCCGCCGCTGTTGCCGGGGTTGATCGCGGCCGAGGTCTGGATGGCCCCGGCGATGGTGGCGCCGGGCGAGCCGGGGTTCTGCGGCTCGGTGACCGTACGGCCGAGCGCGGAGACGATGCCGTTCGTCACGCTGCCCGACAAGCCCAGCGGGTTGCCCATCGCCAGCACGATCTGCCCCACCCGAAGTTTCGACGAGTCGCCGAACCTGGCCGGCTTCAGCCCGTCGGGCCGGTCCACCTTGATCACCGCGAGGTCCCCGGCGGGGAACGACTTCACCAGCCTGGCCGGCCGGGGCGCGCCGCCGGTGGCGATGGTGACGTTCATCTGTGTGGCCTGCCCGACCACGTGGGCGTTCGTGATGATGTGTCCCTGGGCGTCGAACACGATGCCCGAGCCGAGCCCGACCTTCGTGTTGATCTGCACGATGGACGGCAGCGCCTCCGCGATGACCCGCTCGTACGCCGCCTCCAGGGTCTGCGGCGACGCGGACGCCGTCGGAGATGCCGAAGGCGTCGCGGAGGTGGGGGCCGCGGTCGGCGAGGCCGTTCGCGTGGTCGAGGGGGGAGGGCCGCAACCGGTCAGCAGTACGGCGGCGGCGACCAGTCCGGCGGCGATCTCCCTCATGGCAGCTCACTGCCCAGCTCAGCTGGAAAGATACGTTTCCCGGACGTTCCGTCTGCTCAGCTTGCCGGTCGGCGTACGGGGCAGCGTCTCCCGGTACTCGATCAGCCGCGGGTGCTTCAACCTGGCCAGCCGGGGCGCACAGTGCCGCAGCAGCTCGGCCGTGAGCTCCTCGCCGCCGCGGACCCCGGCCGTCGGCTGGACGAGCGCCACCACCTTGTGCCCCCACTCGGGGTCCGGCACGCCGATCACGGCCACGTCGGCCACCGAGGGGTGTTCGAGCAGCGCCGCCTCGATCTCGGCCGGGTAGATGTTGACCCCGCCGGAGATGATCAGGTCGGTCCGCCGGTCCAGCAGGAACAGGTAGCCGTCGTCGTCGACGTAGCCGATGTCGCCCGGCGTGTAGTCCCGCCCGCGCATGGCCGAGGCCGTCTTGTCCGGGTCGCCGTGGTACTCGAAGCGGTTGATCCCGCCGATGTAGACCAGTCCGGGCTGTCCTGGGGCCGCCTCCTCGCCGTCGTCGCCGACGATCGTGAACGACATGCCGTCCAGCGCCCTGCCGACCGTCCCCGGCCGCTCCAGCCACTCCTGGGAGGACACCATGGTCGCCACGGCCGCCTCCGTGGAGCCGTAGTACTCCCACACCACGGGCCCCAGCCAGTCGATCATCGCCTGCTTGGTGGCCGGCGGGCAGGGCGCGGCGCCGTGGTAGAGGTGGGTGAGGGACGACAGGTCGTACGACTCCCGGTCCGGCACCGCCAGCATCCGGTGGAACATCGTCGGCACCATGAACGCGTTCGTCACCCGATGCCGCTGGATCAGCTCCAGCGCGGCGGCCGCCTCGAACCGCTCGGGCGCCACGATCGAGTGCCCGAACTGCAGCGCCATCATGGCCTGTCCGTACGGCGCCGAGTGGTAGAGCTGCGAGCACACCAGGTGCACGCCGCCCATCGGCAGCCCGAAGTGCCGCCAGCTCTTGCGCATCAGGATCGGGTACAGCTCCTCCGGCGTCAGGTCCAGCAGCCGCCGCCGTACCCCCTTGGGCCGGCCGGTGGTGCCGGAGGTGTAGAGCATCATCGATCCGGCCCGCCGGTGGCCGGGCGGGGTGCTGGGCCGGCCCTCGACGAGCTCGGCGACCGTGAGGGCGTCCGGCGCGATCACCACCTGGGCGCCGCAGTCGGCGACGATGTAGTCGATCTCCTCGGCTGTGAAGTGCCAGTTGACGGGTACGAGATAGACGCCGATCTGGTACGTCGCCAGCATCATGGTCAGGGCGTCGGCCCCGTTCTTCAACACGGTCACGACGCTGTCGCCGGGGCGGACTCCGCGCGAGGTCAGGCCGCCCGCGGCCTGGTTGACCCGGTCGAGCAGCGCTCCGTAGGTCATGCCCGCGTCGCCGAGGAGGGCAGGGCGTTCCGGGTCTTCGGCCGCGATCTCGTAGAAACCCCTCATGTTCGCAGACCTTACAGAATTAGATTCTGCAGGGGGAATAGAGGAATTATCCCGCTCCGTGGTGACGTAATCTCAAGGCCATGGCGGACGACGGCGAGCGCAGACGAACCTACGATTCACCCACCACCCCGTTCCGCAAGATCGTCGTGCCCGAGGAGCAGCAGGCCGAGCAGACGATCAGGATCTCCCGGCCGCCGGCGGCCGGCGCGTCCGCCCCGGTGAAGCCGCAGACCCCGCCCCAGAGCCCGCCGTCCGCGCCGTCCACCCCCGACCAGACCGCTCCGAAGCAGTCAGGCCCGAAGCAGTCAGGCCCCAAGCCGGCCACCCCGAAACCGGCCGCTCCCAAGCCCGCGGCTCCCAAGCCCGCGGCTCCCAAGCCGGTCGCTCCGAAGCAGTCGGGTCCGAAGCCGGCGCCCCCGAAGCAGTCCGGCCCGAACCCCACCGCGCCGTCCAAGCCGACACCCACCCCGGCTCCGCCGCGCCAGGGCCCGCCGCCGTCCTCGGGCCCGAGCCCGGCACAAGCGCCGAGCCGAGCGCCGGGCCCGTCTCAAGGACCAGGACCCGCGCAAGGCCCGGGTCAAGGACCAGGCCAGGGGCCAGGACCGGGTCAGGGGCCGTCGCAAGGGCCGGGTGCGGCGCAGGGGCCAGGGCCGGGGCAAGGCACCAGTCCCATGCAAGGGCCTGGTCCGATGCAGGGGCCGGGGCCGATGGGGCCGGGGATGCAGCCGCGGCAGGTGTTCGGGCAGCAGCAGGCGCACCAGCACCCGGTGCCGACCATCCCGCCCGTCCCCCCGCTCCCCGCCGCACCTCCGGCGCGCCGTCTCGGTGACATCCCGATCAGGGCCGTCTACCTGCTCGGCGCCATCCTCGCCACGGTCCTGGCCGTGCTCCTGGTGTTCGTCGTGTTCTCCGGCGACGTGCCCGCCAACCAGCAGGCGGGCGAGCAGGTGGTCTCGGTGGCGCCGGTGCCCAGCGCGTCGGTCTCGGCGACGCCGTCGGCCACCGCCAGTGCCAGCGCCAGCCCGACCGTGAGCCCGGTCGTGCTGCCGCCGGTGCCGGCCAGCAAGACGCTGGACACGCTCTCGGGGACGGCGTCCCTGGTCAGCGGCGTCATCACCGACAAGACCGTGGGCATCACCTACCCGAGGCTGGCCGCGCCGTGGAAGGCCAAGTCGTTCCCGCCGTTCTCGATCGCGCAGCGGATCGGCAAGGTGGCGGTCCCGCACACGGTGATCGCCTCGGCGATGTATCCGGGCGACTCGCCGGAGAAGAAGCCCTCGTCGAACGCCGACTACCGCAAGCTCGCCACCGAGGCGGTCCGCTGGGCGATCCGCACCCAGTACCCGAAGGGCGCGCAGCTCGACGAGTGGACCGCGTCGCAGAAGCTCCCGGTCGGCAAGGGCTGGACGCTCGGCTACAAGGTCGATTACACCTTCAACGGCAAGAAGCAGGAGGCGCAGGCCGTGGTGACGGTGATCGAGGTGGGCAAGACCAAGCCCGCCATGCTGCTGGCCTCGATCCCCGACTCGAACAAGAAGTACTGGCGCGACCTGAACACGCTCGTCCAGCAAGTTCGCCCGCTGTGACAGGCTGACACGCCAGAAGCATCCTCTAGAATATGGTTCTGGGTAGACTCCCGGACCTGGCTGGAGGATGAGCAATGGCTATCGGGTTGAGCGAGGAGCACGAGGCGCTCCGCGAGTCGGTGCGCGGCTGGGCCGAGCGGAACATCCCCGCGGAGCTGCTGCGCGCCGGGGCCGGCGGACGCCCCGCGTTCTGGCCTGGCCTGGCCGAGCAGGGGCTGCTCGGCCTGCACGTGCCCGAGGAGCACGGCGGCTCCGGCTACGGGCTGCTGGAGGCGGCCGTGGCGATCGAGGCGCTGGCCGAGCGGGTGGCGCCGGGCCCGTACGTGCCGACCGTGCTGGCCAGTGCCGTGATCAACGCCTCCAAGCGTCCCGAGCACCTGGAGTCGTTCGCCGACGGCACGCTGACCGGCGCCGTCGCGCTGAGCGGCGCGCTGCGCGGCACCCGCCGCGAGGACGGCTCCCTGGTCGTCTCCGGCACGGCGGAGCCCGTGCTGGGCGGCTCCCTGGCCGACTCGCTCGTCCTGCCCGTGGCCACGGCCGACGGCGAGGAGTGGGTGCTGATCGACGCCTCCGCCGCCACCGTCACCGAGCTGCCCTCGCTCGATCTGACCAGGCCGGTCGCCAAGGTGGAGCTGACCGACGTGGTCGTCCCCGCCGAGGGCATCCTGGGCGGCGTCGGCAGCGCCGACGTGCGCAACCTGGCCGCGATCCTGCTCGGCGCCGAGGCGGCGGGCCTGGCCTCGTGGTGCGTCGCCGCCGCCGCCGACTACGCCAAGGTACGCGTGCAGTTCGGCCGCCCGATCGGCCAGTTCCAGGGCATCAAGCACAAGCTCTCCCGCATGCTCGTCGCGCTGGAGCAGGCCCGCGCCACGGTGTGGGACGCCACCCGCGCCGCCGAGCGGCGGGCCGGGGCCGAGCGGGCCGCGGAGGGCGGCGACAGCGCGGCCGTCAGCGCGGACAAGGAGCTGGAGTTCGCCGCCGCCGTGGCCGGGGTGATGGCCCCCGACGCGGCCGTGCAGTGCGCGAAGGACGCCATCCAGACCTTCGGCGGCATCGGCTACACCTTCGAGCACGACGTGCACCTCTACTACCGCCGCGCGCTCACCCTGCGCGCGCTGCTCGGCTCGTCGGCCGAGTGGGCGTCGGCCGTGACCGCGCTGTCCCTCCAGGGCGTCTCCCGCGAGATGGAGATCGACCTGCCCGAGGACGCCGAGGAGCTGCGCGAGTCGATCCGCGCCGAGATCGCCCGCATCGCCGAGCTGGAGGGCAAGGAGCAGAAGCGGGCCCTGGCCGACGCCGGGTTCGTCATGCCGCACCTGCCCAGGCCGTGGGGCCGCGACGCCACGCCCCTGGAGCAGGTGCTGATCGCCCAGGAGCTCAAGGCGGCGAAGGTACGCCTGCCCGCGATGATCATCGGCGCCTGGGTGGTGCCGTCGATCGCCGCGTACGGCACGCGGGACCAGCAGGAGCGCTTCCTGCCCAGGACGCTCAGCGGTGAGATCATCTGGTGTCAGCTGTTCTCCGAGCCCGGCGCCGGCTCCGACCTGGCCTCGCTGCAGATGAAGGCGGAGCGGGTCGAGGGCGGCTGGAAGCTCAACGGCCAGAAGATCTGGACCTCCGTCGCCCACGTGGCCGAATGGGGCATCTGCATCGCCCGCAACTCCAGCGAGGGCTCCAAGCACGAGGGCATCACGTACTTCCTGGTCGACATGAAGGCCCCCGGCGTCACCGTCAGGCCGCTGACCGAGATGACCGGCGAGAACCTGTTCAACGAGGTCTTCCTCGACGACGTCTTCGTGCCGGACGACCTGGTCGTGGGCGAGGTCGGCGAGGGCTGGAAGGTCGCCCGCAACACGCTGTCCAACGAGCGCGTCTCGCTGTCGTCCGGCTCGGGCGGCACCGGCTCGTCGGTCCCCGACCTGCTCGGCCTGGTCGGCCGTCTGGGGCGGGAGCTGACGCCGGTCGAGGCGCAGCGGGTGGCCGAAGTGGTCTGCGAGGGCCACTCGATCAACGCGCTGTCGCTGCGGGTGACGCTCAAGCAGCTCGCGGGGGCGGAGCCGGGCGCGGACGCCTCCGTACGCAAGCTGCTGTCCACCTCCCACGCCCAGCACGTCTCGGAGACCGCGGTGGAGCTGCTCGGCCCCGCCGCGGTGGTCGCCGCGGACATGAAGCTCGGCGACGCCGGCTACTGGAACCGGGCGGTGCTCGCGACCAGGGCGATGACCATCTACGGCGGCACCACGGAGGTGCAGCTCAACATCATCGGCGAGCGCATGCTGGGCCTGCCCAGGGACCCGGAGCCGGGCAAGTAACCGCTGCCCGCGACGGCCCCGGGCGAGCAGTGCCTTGGACCGGCCGCGGTCATCCCCCCACCGGCCGCGGGGGGATGGCCGTGGCGTCCTCGTCGGGGATCGGGGTGCCGATCCTGATCTCGCCGATACAGGCGCCGGGGCCGCCGGTCGTGCGCAGGGCCAGCTCGGCGCCCTCTCCGGCGATCCTGACGAACGTCCTGCCCAGGTCCTTGCCGGCCGCCGTCTGGGCGACGCCGAGGCCGAGGCGTACCGACAGGGTGGTCTCGGCCGCGTTCAGGTAGGAGATCTGCGCGGTGTACTCGCCCCCGGGCAGCCGCGTGGGCAGGCGGAAGCGGACCTCTTGCGCGCCGACCGGCACGCACGCCGGCTCTTGCGGGATCGTCAGGCCCTTGATGGTCACCGGTCGCAGGCGGCCGTGCGGGTCGAACGTCATCGGGCTCCGCAGGGGGCCGGAGAGGCTGTTCGTCCAGGTCACCGGCCATGGATCGGGTACGCCGAGGAGCTTGGAGTGGCGGGCGTACTCGTGGAAGAAGGCCGCGGCGGCGACGCCGGGCGGGACGTACGTGTCGAGCACGACCGTGCCCTCCGGCACCCGCGCGAGCGCCTGCTTGGCGGTCTCCACGTAAGCGCGTACGGGGGCGCCGAGCGGGCGGTCGGCGTAGGCGGCCACCGACCAGATTGAGCCCGCCGCGAACGTGGCCGCCAGCGGCACCCAGGCCCACCTGAGCCACGCCGACCTGAGCCACGTCCACCTGAGCCACCTGAGCCGACCGTGCGGGCGCAGCCACTGGTCTTCCTCGCCGGACAGCGGGATGAAGGCGAGCCCGATCATGATGGCGACGACGGTGGCGGTGGCGGCCAGGTAACGCAGCTCGTGACCGAGCACCCCTGGCCCGAGCACCTCGATCCGGCCCAGCAGCACCGGCACCACGTCGGCCGCCAGGAAGTAACCGAGCAGCACCAGCCACGCCGCCCAGGCCCGCCGCCGATGACGGACGGACACCGCCATCGCCACGGCCGCGACGGCGAGCCCGGCCCAGACCAGCGGCCCAGGGGCGGCGGCCATGGCGTAGTCGTCGCCGACCGGCTGCCACGCCCACGGCCCGCCGAGCGCCGACGGCACCAGCGCCCGCGAGCCCAGCAGCCAGGCGAACTCGCCGGCCACCTCCAGGGACGGCAGCGTCGGGGTCTGGGTCGCCTGGTTGATCTGGACGGAGCCGTACAGGCCGGTGAAGAAGATCCACGAGTACGCCGCCAGGACCGCCGCGTAGGCCGCCCAGGCCCGCCACAGCCGCCACAGGCCCCGCCACGACGGCGTCAGCCAGCCGGCCGTGACCGCCAGCGCCAGCACCGGGATGAACGCGGCCTTGACGAAGAACGCCAGGCCGAACACCGTCCACGCGCACGCCGCCACCAGGTGCCGCGCTCGCCCGTCGCGCGCGTACAGGACGTGGGACGCCAGCGCCATCGGCAGCGCCAGTTGCAGCGGCAGCGTCTCCAGCACCGCCGCCCACCACGACAGCGACGGCACCGTCATGGGCGTGAGCAGGTAGAAGCCGAGCGGCACCAGGATCGCCGGCCGCGCCCCGAACAGCACCACGAGCAGCCGCAGCAGCGCCAGGCTCGCCCCGGCCTGCAACGTCATCGTCATCGTGTGCGCCAGCACCTCGTCGTAGCCGCCGAGCCTGGCCATCGCCCACGAGATGCCGAACCCGCCGGGCAGCAGGTGGCCCACGTCGACCCACATCAGGTAGTCCCAGGTGAAGCCGCTCTCCTGGCCCCTGATGAGGTAGTGGAAGTCGTCCTGGCGGAAGTAGGTCCGCCTGACCAGCTCGAACTTCCACACGAGCTGCGCCACGACCATCGCCAGCCCGGCCGCCAGCACGGCGTCGGCTCCGCGCGGCCGGTGGGTCACCTCTGGTGCCGCCTCCGCCGTCGTCATCGCCCCGTCCTCCCCGGCGCAGCGTAGTCACGTCGAGGTCGTCGGTGGAATGGTCGTGTCCCGGTTGTGATGCCCGGTTGTGATGTCCCGGTTGTGATGTCATAGCGCAATGCCGCGTACCGTCCGGGCCGGGCCCGCCTCCGCCCTCCTCGGGCTGGCCCTGGGCTGCCTGGCGCTCGGGCCCGCCCTGGGCTGGGGGTTCACGCTGCTGCAGGACATGGTGTTCGTGCCGGGGCCGGAGTTCTCTGCGTTCACCTTCGGGATGGCGGGCGGGGCGGCGCGGGTCGTGCCGAGCGACGCCGTGGTGACCGCGCTGGCGCAGGTACTGCCGGCCGAGCTGGTGCAGAAGGCGATCCTGCTGGCCGTCTTCGTGCTGGGGTGCTCGGGGGCGGCGCTGCTGCTGCCGTCGGGGTCGCTGGGGCCGCGGCTGGTGGCGGGGGCGTTCTACGTGTGGAACCCGTACGTGGCCGAGCGGCTGCTGATCGGGCAGTGGGCGCTGCTGCTCGGGTACGCGGGGCTGCCCTGGGTGGTGCGGGCCGTGTGGTCGGGGCGGCGGGTGGCCCTGGCGATGCTGCCCGCGGCGGTGGGCGGGTTCGCGGCGATGACGGTCACGGCGATCACGTCGGTGCCGGTCGCCTTGTCGCGCTGGAAGGCCGGGCCGCGTGATCAGGCCGGGCCGCGTGATCAGGGGGAGCCCCGTGACCAGGCCGAGTCGCGGGTGAAGGGCGAGTCGCGCTGGTGGGGCGTGGTGCGGGTGGCCGGGGTGCTGGCGCTGTTCAGCCTGCCGTGGCTGGTGCCGACCGCGCTCAGGCCGCACGGCATCGAGGGCGATCCGGTGGGGATCGACGCCTTCGCCGCGCGGGCGGACACGCCCTTCGGCACTGTGGGCAGCCTGCTGTCGCTGGGCGGGATCTGGAACAGGTACGCGGTCCCGCCCGGCTACGAGAGCGTGGCGGGGGCCGTGGCCAGGCTGGTGCTGACGCTGGCCGGGGTCGTCGCCTTCCTGCGGTCGCGGGCGCCGTACCGGACGGGGCTGACTGTGGCCGCGGGGGCCGGGCTGGCGGTGGCGTGTGCGGGGGTGAGCGAGCCGGGCCGGGAGGCGTTCAAGTGGCTCGTGGAGGTGTGGGGCGGGTTCGCGGTGTTCCGCGACGCGCAGCAGTTCGTCGCGCCGCTGGCCCTGGTCGCGGCGCTCGGGCTGGGCGCGCTGGCAGAGTCGGTGACGGGGTCGGCGACGGGGTCGGCGACGGGGGCAGTGGCGGGGCCGGCGGCCGGGCCGGTGGCCGGGTCGGTGGTGGGGCGGCGGGCGTGGACGGTCGCGTTGGTGCTGGTGCCGCTGGCCGTGCTGCCGACGATGGCGTGGGGGTCGCTGGGGCAGCTCGGCAGCGTGTCCTATCCGGCGAGCTGGACGGCCGCGCGGGAGATCATCAGGCGTGATCCCGTGCCGGGGGACGTGCTGGTGCTGCCGTTCGAGTCGTACCGGCAGTTCCCGTGGAACGGGGGCCGGGCGGTGCTGGATCCGGCCCAGCGCTTCTTCGCGGTGCCGGGCCGGCGGGTGGTCTCCAGCGACGCCGTACGGGTCGGCGGGCTGGTCGTCAGGAGCGAGGATCCCCGCGCCCGCGAGGTAGAACGCGTACTAGAAGGATCCTCGCCGGACCTGGCGGCGGCCGGATTCCGCTACGTCATTGTGGACGCGGGGACACTTGAGGAGCGGCGCCGGTTCGGTCTCTGGCTACGGAGCGCGAGGGTTCTGGTCGATACCCGTGACCTGGGGTTGTACAGATTCGAACGGGTTGGTCGCTGAGTCTTACTCCGGATCGGACCCTGATCAGGCTCTTTGTTAATATTTCCGCTAGCTACTTCCGAGTAGCAAGAATTGGTTCTAAGTTGAGGGACGCCCGCACCGCTTGCCCGCTTGAGGAGGAACCCCGGTGATCAAGATCCTCTTAGCGGCGATGATCGGCATCGCCGTCGCGGCACTCGTGGCGACGGTCACCACCGTCACCTTCACCGGCGCCACCGCAACGCCGGTCAACCAGCCGCTCTACAACTACGGCGACCGGTAACCCGAGCCGAGATGCCGCCCTCTCCGCAAGGGGACGAGCGGACGAGTCGACCACCACTGCTTGAGATCGTCATTCCCGCCTACAACGAGGAAGGGCGACTACCCGGGGGGCTCCTGCAGCTGTGCGCGAAGCTTGCCCGCATGCCGTTCCCCAGCTCCGTCATCGTCGTGGACAACGACAGCACCGACCGCACGGCCGAGATCGTCGAGACCTGGCCGAGCGGTACCGTTCCCGTCCGGCTGATCCGGTGCGCGACCCCGGGCAAGGGCGCCGCCGTACGCGCCGGGCTGCTCGGCACGAGCGCGCCCTTCGTCGGCTTCCTCGACGCCGACATGGCCACCGACCTCGGCGCCGTCGATGTGGCGCTCGGGCTGCTGCTGTCGGGTGAACGGGTCGTGATCGGATCGAGGGGACACGACGGCTCACTCGTGGAGAACCGGCACAGCAAGGTCCGCGAGCTGGGCGCCTTCGGTTTCCGCGCGCTGGCCGGCGTGCTCGTGCACGGCGTGAGCGACACCCAGTGCGGCTTCAAGTTCTTCGACGGCGTGCTCGCCCGCGACATCGCCGCCGAGCTGCGCACGCCGGGGTTCGCCTTCGACGTCGAACTGCTCGCACGCTGCCGCCGGCAGGGCGCGGCCGTGATGGAGATCCCCGTGTGCTGGCGGGACATGCCGGGCTCGCGCTTCTCCCCGGCCCGGCACACGTTCGGCATCGTGCTGGAGCTCGGCCGGATCTGGCTGCGGCTGCGCGCCCGGCCACGGCCCGCCGCGCGCCCGGCGTGGGAGCCGCCGCTCGACCCCGTCGGATATCCGTGAAGATCGCGGTTGTCAACTGGCGTGACCCCTGGCATCCGCAGGCGGGCGGTGCGGAGACGTTCGCCTGGGAGCTGGCCCGCCGCTTCGCGCGGGCCGGGCACCCGGTGTGCTTCGTCACCGCGCGGGCGCCGGGACAGAGCCGGAGCGAGAGCGTGGAAGGGGTGCGTTTCGTCCGCATGGGCGGGGTCTTCACCGTCTATCCGCTGGTGCTGGGCTGGTTGCTGCTGCGCCTGGGGCGCTTCGACGCGGTGCTCGACTGCCAGAACGGGATCCCGTTCTTCACCCCGTGGGTGGTGCGGCGGCGTACCAGGGTGCTGTGCGTCGTGCACCACGTGCACGACCGGCAGTTCGGGGTGCACATGCCGGGGTGGCTGGCGGCGGTCGGGCGCTTCCTTGAGGGGCCGGTGTCGCGGTGGAGCTACCGGCGGCACGAGAGCGTGGCCGTCTCGCCGTCCACGGTGCTGGCCATGCGCGAGCGGCTCGGGTGGACGGGTCCCGTGCACATCGTCCCGAACGGGGTCAGCGTCCCCGAGCCCGGGGAGCCCGGGGAGCCCGGGGAGCCCGGGGAGCCCGATGCGCCCGGCGAGCCCGTGAAGAGCGGGGTTCCGAGGCTTGTCTGCCTCGGGCGGCTGGTCGCGCACAAGCGCGTTCATCTGCTGCTCGACGCGGTGCCGGAGCTGCGTAAGCGCTGGCCCGGCCTGGTCGTGGACGTCATCGGCAGGGGGCCGGAGGAGGCGGCGCTGCGGGAGCGGCTGCCCGAGGGAGTGACCCTGCACGGGTACCTGCCGGAGGAGGACAAGGCGCGCCTCGTCGCGCGGGCGTGGTTGCACGTCAGCGCTTCGCAGGGGGAGGGCTGGGGGCTGAGCGTGCTGGAGGCGGCCGCGCTCGGCGTGCCCACCGTGGCGTTCGACGTGGATGGGCTGCGGGACGCCGTACGGCACGGTGAGACGGGTTGGCTCCTGCCCGAGGGGACGGACCTGGCCAAGGGCATTGGCGCGGCACTCGACGAGCTGGACCACACTTATACCGTGAAATGTCGGGAATGGGCGGGCCGCTTCTCCTGGGACCGCAGCGCGGAACGCCTCATCGCGCTCATGCACGGCCGTGACCCCGGCCCCGCCCCCGGCCTCGATCCCGCTCCGGACGTCAGGCCCGGTCCGGGCCTCGCCGCCGCCCCCGACTCCGGCCCCGGCGGGGAGGTGCGGTGAGCGAGCCGACGGCCGCGCGGCGGGTCATGAGCCTGCTCCCCACCGACAAACTCGTCGCCGGACGCCGCACGGGCGCCGGCCGGCCGGTCGGCGAGCCCGCCAGGCGCCGCCTCTGGCTGCTGCTGAGCTGCTTCGGCTTCGCCCTGATGGCCTTCACCACCAAGCCGGGCCACCTCATCTCCGACACCAAGATGGACCTGGCGCTCAACCCGGTCGGCTGGCTGGAGCGCGCCGCCCACCTGTGGGACATCCAGCACTTCGGCCAGCTGCAGAACCAGGTGGCCGGCTACGTCTTCCCGATGGGCCCGTTCTTCGCTCTGGGCGACCTGGCCGGAGTCGAGCCGTGGGTGACGCAGCGGCTCTGGCTGACGCTGCTCATGTGCGTCGCCTTCCTCGGAGTGGAGCGGCTGTCGCGGCAGCTCGGCATCGGCACGCCGGGCACGCGGATCGCGGGGGCGCTGGCGTACGCGCTGGCCCCGCGCACGCTGTCCATCCTCGGCGAGATCTCCATCGAGTGGCTGCCCGCCGCGATGCTGCCGTGGATCCTCATCCCGCTGCTCACCGCGTCGGAGACGGGCCAGCGGGCGCGCGGGGCGATCAGGTCGGCGCTGGCGGTGGCGCTGTGCGGCGGCGTGAACGCGGTCGCCGTGCTGGCCGTGCTGGTCGCGCCCGTCCTGTACATCCTGACCCGGCCGCGCCCGGTGCCGCGCTGGCGGCTGCTCGCCTGGTGGTCGGGCGCGGTGGCCGTGGCCACCCTGTTCTGGTCGCTGCCCCTGCTGCTGGTGGGCCGCTACGCGTTCTCGTTCCTGCCGTACACCGAGACCTCCGAGACGACCACCGCGGTCACCTCGCTCACGAACGTGCTGCGCGGCGCCTCCGACTGGGTGCGGTACCTGCCGCTGAACGGCGTCTTCGAGCAGCCGCCCGGTTTCGCCATCGCCACCTCCGCCACGATGGTCGTGGTCACCGGCGTGCTCGCCGCGCTCGGCCTGGCCGGGCTGGCCCGCCGCGACCTGCCCGCCAAGGGGTTCGTGGTGGCGATGTTCCTGGTGGGTGTGGTCGCGCTCGTGGCGGGGCACGCGAGCGCGCTTGAGCCGGTGCTGGCCGAGCCGGTGCGCTGGCTGCTGGACGGGCCGCTCGCGCCGCTGCGCAACCTGCGCAAGTTCGACCCCCTGATCCGGCTCGCGCTCGCGTTCGGCCTGGCCCACCTGCTGGTCAGGGCCAGGATCCCGCTGCGTACGGTCGCGGTGGCGGCCGCCGCGGCGCTCGTGCTGCCCGTCTTCAACCAGGGGCTGGCCGCGCCGGGTGACTTCGAGCGGGTGCCGTCCCACTGGCAGGAGGCGGCGGACTGGCTCAACCGCAACGCCGGCGACGACGGCGTGCTGATCGTGCCGGGCGCCAAGTTCGGCGAGTACGTCTGGGGCCGCCCCATGGACGAGCCGCTGCAGGCCCTGACCACCGCGCGCTGGACCGCCAGGCAGATCACTCCGCCCGGCAGCGTGGGCCTGACCAGGCTGCTCGACGCCATCGACCAGCGCCTGGCCGCCGGGCACGGCTCGACCGGGGTGACGACCGTGCTGCGCCGGCTGGGCGTGCGTTACCTGCTCGTCAGGAACGACCTGATCAGGCAGAACCTCCAGGGCGCCTGGCCGTCCCGCGTGCACGAGGCACTGCGCGAGACGCCGGGGCTGACGAAGGTGCGCTCGTTCGGCGAGCCGGTCGGGGACAGGGAGACCGACGACGCGGTCAACCAGCTCGACGCGCCGTTCCCCGCGCTCGACCTGTACGAGGTCGCGGGCAGCAGCGACCTGGTCTCCGTGCAGGCCGCGGCCGACGCGGTGGCCGTGCGCGGCGGGCCCGACTCGCTGCTCGCGATGGGCGACCTCGGCCTGCTCGGCGACGCGCCGGTCCTGGTGAACGGCGACGCGGGCACCCGCGAGGCGCCGACCGTGGTCAGCGACGCGCTTCGGCTGCGCGAACGTTCCTTCGGCGAGATCAGGACGAACCTGTCGCCCACGCTCACGGCGGGCAGCAAGGCGGACTTCGGCGGGGTCAGGGCCCTGGACCTGCTGGAGAAGGGCTGGCTGGACGAGACGGCCGTGGCCGAGTACCACGGCATCGCCGGCATCAGCGCCTCCTCCTCGGTCGCCGACCCGTACGCGATCGCGGGGATCAGCTCGACCGGCCGCAGCCCGTGGGCGGCCATGGACGGCAACGTCCGCACCGGCTGGGAGAGCGACGGCTCGAAGCGCCCGGTGGGCGAGTGGCTGCGGGTGGACCTGCCGGGCAGCACGCGGATCCCGTACGTGAACGTGATGTTCGCCCCAGACCTGCTGCTCGGCCAGGTCGTCACCCGGGTGGCCGTGGAGAGCGAGGCGGGCAGCCTGGTCCAGGACGTGCGGCGCACCACGGAGCCGCAGCGGCTGCGGGTGCCCGACGGGCCCACGAGCTGGCTGCGGATCAAGGTGGCAGGCACGGCGTCGAAGGAGTGGAGCTACGGGCAGCGGGTCGGCGTCGTCGAGCTGTCGATCCCCGGCGTCTCCGCTGGCCGCTCGATCCGGCTGCCCGGCCAGGGCGGCGACGCGTACGTGATGGACCGGGGGCTGGACGAGCGGCCCGCGTGCATGCGCAACGCGTACCGGTGGGTCTGCAACGAGGTGGTGCTGGCCAAGCAGGGCGAGGAGACCGGGTTCGACCGGACTTTCCGCGCGGAGTCCGCCTCGGCGGCGAACGTGCGGGGAACGGCCGTGCTGAGGGATGCGAAGCTGGTCGACCGGTTCACCCGGGTCCGTGCTGACCTGACCACCGTGACCGGCTCGTCCCAGCTGAGCGAGGACGCGGTGGTGTCGCCCAGATCCGCCTTCGACGCGGACGGGAGCACCACCTGGATCCCCGCCGCCGGCGACACCGAGCCCACGCTCACCATCGCCTGGAAGGGCAGGCGCACGATCTCCCGGATCCAGATCGGCCGTCCTGGCGGCGACAAGCAGCCCATGGACGTGATCGTGAGCGGTGACGGCGGCGCGGTGCGCGGCGGGCGGGTGGACGAGCGGAACGTGCTCACGTTCAAGCCCATGAGGACCTCGAAGATCAAGCTGCGCTTCACCCCGTTCTCGCAGCGGCTGCAGGTGACGGAGCTGGTGGTGCCCGGCGTCGATCCGGTGGGCCGGCCCGCGGACATCCCGCTCAGGCTGGACTGCGGGCTCGGGCCGAACATCGAGGTGAACGGGCGCAGCGTGGCCACCAGGGTCGTCGGCACCCACGCCGACCTGCTCGAACAGCGGCCGGTGCGGATCATCGGCTGCTCGAGGGCCAGGCTCGCCGCCGGTGACAACCGGGTGCGGGTGGCCGGCTGGGATCCGTACGCGATCGACTCGCTGGTGGTCGGCTCACTGGCGGACGAGCCACGCGGCGTGGAGGGCGCGGCGGTGCAGAGCACCTGGACCGCCGCGGAGCGCGAGGTCAAGGTGAGCGCGCCCAAGGACGCCTTCCTGGTCGTCAACGAGAACTA
Source organism: Nonomuraea sp. NPDC048882 (assembly GCF_040649755.1). Taxonomy (NCBI): domain Bacteria; kingdom Bacillati; phylum Actinomycetota; class Actinomycetes; order Streptosporangiales; family Streptosporangiaceae; genus Nonomuraea; species Nonomuraea sp. NPDC048882. Next base: position 191,296 of record NZ_JBEZGB010000006.1, on the reverse strand, counting down.
CAACGCCGGCTGGCGCGCCCAGATCAGCGGCAAGACCCTCAAACCGGTGCGGATCGACGGCTGGAAGCAGGGCTGGGAGCTGCCGGCCGGCACGTCGGGGACGGCCAGGCTCGAATACCTGCCCGACCGGGCCTACCGGCTCGCGCTCCTGCTCGGCCTGGCCGGGATCGCGCTGCTCGCGCTGGCCGCGCTCGTGCTGCGAGGGCCCCGGCCCGAGCACGTACGCGAGACCGCCCCGGCGTCGGCCGCGCGGCTGGCCAGGCCGCGGGCCCCGTACGTGATCCTGCTGGCGCTGGCCTTCGGCGGCTGGGTGGCGAACTGGCCCGGCATGATCGCGGTGCTCGCGGCCGTCCTGGTGACCCTGCTGCTGCGCGCCCGCAGGCTGCCCGCCCACTGGGCGGCGGCCGGCGTCTTCGGCGCCGCCACGGTCTCGCTGGCGGCGGCGTTGGTGCTGCGCGAGTACGGGATCGACGTGGCCTATCTCATGGACGGGGTGCCGCAACTGGCGGCCTGCGCGGCCGTGGGCGTGCTGTTCGGGCAGCTCGTCACGGAGCCGGCGCGGCCGGCAGTGGAGCAGGAGCGGCCGGCGGCCGAGCAGGTGCTGACCGGTGTCGGCTGAGCTTGAGCGCGCTCACCTCGACGAGGTGATAGCTGCCGACGCTCAGCAGCATCGTGACCACGAACGACACCACCGCCACGCTGGCGAAGTCGCCCTGGAACGGCTGCGCGCCCATGATCTTGAGCTGCAGCGTGATCACGGGGGCGTGCCACAGGAAGAAGCTGTAGGAGATGCGGCCCAGGTAGGCGCAGACGGGGTTGCCGAGCACGCGGTCGCGCAGGGAACCGGGCGTGGACGCCAGCGCGAAGGGCGCCACCACGAGCACCGCCACGGCCGCCTCCAGGCTGATCCGCCAGAGCGACTGCGACAGGGTTGGCAGCGTGAGCGTGCGCGGCCCGGCCAGCCCGGTGCTGAGCAGCGCGTACAGCAGGGCGGCCAGCACGAGCAGTTGCGGCGCGAGCGAGTCGATCACCCGGCTGTGCCCGATCCACACCGACAGCACCGCCATGGCCATGCCGCAGGCGAAGAAGACCAGATGGTACGGCAGCAGCAGGGCGAGCTGCGGCTGCCCGAGCTCCCTGGCCGCGACCACGGCGGCGACCGAGATCACCGGCAGCACGGAGATGCCCGCCAGCAGCCGCACCGGCCGGTTCCCGCCGCGCGCCCACCGGTGCAGCACCCAGGCCAGCACCGGCAGCAGCACGTAGAAGGACATCTCGATGGGCAGCGTCCACATCTGGTAGAGCCCGTCGGGCACCGGGTCGCCCGGGAAGAAGTTCTGCAGCAGCAGCATCCACTTGAGCCAGCCCGTCCAGTCGAACGAGCTCCACGCCCACAGCGCCAGCCCGGTCACGAGCCAGTAGACCGGCATGACGCGCAGCACCCGGCGCCACAGGTAACGCAGCGGACCCGGGCGTGGCGTATCCTCGATCACCGCGCGCGCCCACGGGCGGTAGAGGAGCAGGCCGGACAGGAGGAAGAAGATCGGTACGGCGATGCCGAGACGGCTCATCATCCAGGGGAACATGCCCTCGCGGTACATGACCCCGGTGTTGCTCCCGACGTGCAGCAGCCAGACGCCGAGCGCGGCGAACGCGCGGATGCCGTCGAGCGCGGCGTCCCTGCTCCTCATCGCTGCTCCCACTTTCTCGCCTTCCGAGCCGAAACCACGATAGAACTTGTTTCTATCGATTTGGTTGCGGTGGTAGGGGCGCCGGTGACGGACATCACCCCCTGTCATACTTTGTTGCTCGACGATCGCACCAGACGACAACGTGTTCTACTAAGGCGGAGGCCTCGATGGGTCGTATCTCAACGCTCGTCCTCATCGGGTTCGGGGCTTTCTTCATCGCGCTGGCGCCACTGCTGAAATTCTGGGCGGCCGGCCAGATCATCTCGGCCCCGGCCGACCAGTTCGGCATCTCGCGACTGGAGGCCAAAGGCGCTCAGTACTTCTCGCTGCAGGACCTCAAGGTGCTGACCGGCGACCTCGACATCATCGTCACCACCCGCGGCGACGTGAAGGAGGCCACCAGCGACCGGGTGGTCTGGGACGAGGCCATGGTGGTCAACGACGTCACCAACAAGCGGCCGCAGATCGACATCTCCGAGCGGCGCAGCGCCTTCGACCGTTACACGGGCGCGGGCGTGAACTGCTGCGGCACCAGCGTGGAGAAGGCGCCGGTGACGATCGAGGGACAGGTCTACAAGTTCCCGTTCGACGTGGAGAAGAAGACGTACAAGGTGTTCAACGCCACGGCGGGCAAGGCGTTCGACGCCACGTTCGTGCGCGAGGACAACGTCAACGGCCTGCCCGTCTACGTCTTCGAGCAGTCCGTGCCGCCGACCAAGACCGAGACCCGCACCGCCCCCGCCAACGTGCTCGGCATGACAGGCACGACCGGTGACGTGCAGGTGGACCGCTGGTACGACGGCAAGACCACGTACTGGATCGAGCCGGTCACCGGCTCGCCCGTGCGCCAGGAGGTGCAGCGGCACGAGGTGCTGAAGACGCAGGACGGCGTCGAGCGCTCGGCGGCCTTCATCGCCACCGCGAAGATGACCGACAAGACCGTGGAAGGGCTGGTCAAGGACGCGCAGGAGGGCAAGAGCACCATCAACCTGCTGCGCAACACCATCCCGCTGGTCCTGCTCGTCGTGGGCGTCTTCCTGGTCCTCGCGGGGGTCGTCGTGGGCCGCCGCCGCCCGGCCGCCGCCGAGTGACGTCCGCGCATATTCCAAGGGCCCGTGCGAACGGGCCCTTTTTCTTTTGCCGGAAAGCAAACTAGAACAAGTTATAACGCAAGGTTACCCGCGAGTACCAGACGAGAAGTTCTAGTCTAGAACGCGTTGCAGTTTGCTGGTTTCCAGACGTATGGTCGGGCCATGCGGACACGTGTCACGGACATGTTCGGAATCGCACTCCCGATCTTCGCGTTCAGCCACTGCAGGGACGTGGTCGCCGCGGTGAGCCGGGCGGGCGGCATGGGTGTGCTCGGAGCGCTCTACTTCACGCCGGAGGAGCTCGAACAGGAGCTCAAGTGGATCGACGACCACGTGGACGGCCGGCCGTACGGGGTGGACGTGGTCATGCCGGCCTCGTACGAGGGCGCCGACTTCGCCCCCGAGGAACTGGTCGGCCGGCTGCGCTCGATGATCCCCGACGGCCACCGCGCCTTCGTCGAGGACCTCCTGGCCAAGCACGGCGTCCCACCGCTGTCGGCCGACGCCGAGGCCGGCCGGGTGCTGCTCGGCTGGACGGACGCCACCGCCCGCCCCCAGGTGGAGGTGGCCCTGCGCCATCCCATCGCGCTCCTCGCCAACGCCCTCGGCCCGCCGCCCGCCGACGTGGTGGACCTCGCGCACGCCCACGGCGTCAAGGTCGCCGCGCTCGCCTCGACCCCCCGCCACGCGCTCAAGCAGGTGGAGGTGGGGGTGGACGTGGTCGTCGCCCAGGGCACGGAGGCCGGTGGCCACACCGGCGAGATCTCCACCATGGTCCTCATCCCGCAGGTCGTGGACGCCGTGGACGTGCCCGTCCTGGCGGCGGGCGGCATCGGCAACGGCCGCCAGATGGCCGCCGGGATGGCGCTCGGGGCCGACGGGGTCTGGACCGGCTCCCTGTGGCTCACGGTCGAGGAGGCCGACACCCCGGAGATGGCCAAACGCCGCATCCTGGCCGCCACCTCCCGCGACACCGTCCGCTCCCGCAGCTGGACCGGCAAGCCGGCCCGCCTGCTCAAGAACGAGTGGACGCAGGCGTGGGAGTCGGAGGATTCGCCCGGCACGCTGCCGATGCCGCTGCAGTTCATGCTGGTCTCCGACGCCCTGCGCCGCATCGGCCGCTCCGACGCCACCGAACTGGCCACCTTCCCCGCCGGCCAGATCATCGGCGTGATGAACCAGGTCCGGCCGGCCAAGGACGTGGTGTACGACCTGCTGGAGGAGTACGGCGAGACCTTGGCCCGCCTCGACCGCCTCACCAACGACTGACCCCCGACCTCAGTGGCCGCGGTAGGTGGCCGGGCGCTTTTCGCGGAAGGCTCTCGTGCCTTCCTTGGCGTCCTCCGAGCCGATCACCGGCCAGCCCAGCTCGTCCGACACCTTCAGGGCCTCCGGCTCCGGCATGCCCAGCGTGTCCCGGTACGTGCGCAGGATCGCCTGGACCGCCAGCGGGCCCGAGGACGCCACGTTCTCGGCCAGTTCGCGGGCCGCCGTGAGCGCCTGGCCGTCCGGGACCACGCGGTTGACCAGGCCCATCGACAGCGCCTCCGCCGCCGTGATCGGGCGGCCGGTGAGCAGGAGGTCCATGGCGTGGCAGTACGGGATCTGCCGGGGCAGCCGGACGGCGCTGCCGCCCATGGGGAACAGTGCGCGCTTGGCCTCGAACAGGCCCAGGGTGGCCGACTCGGCCACGATCCGCAGGTCCGTGCCCACCAGCAGCTCCGTGCCTCCGGCGACCGCGTAGCCCTCGACCGCGCAGATGATCGGCTTGGTCGGCAGGTCCTCGCGCAGCAGGCCCTTCCAGTGGAAGTTGGCGATCTGCGCGGCCCTGGCCTGCACCTCCGGGTCCGCCGACGGCTGGCCCATGGCCTTGAGGTCGGCGCCGGCGCAGAACGTGCCCTCCGCCCCGGTCAGGATCGCGACCCTGATCCCCGGCTCCTCCGACGCGTACGCCCACGCCGAGGCCAGCCCGATCAGCATGTCCGAGGAGAGGGCGTTGCGGGCCTCCGGCCGGTTCATGGTGACGGTCAGGACGTGGCCGTCACGCTCGATCCGGCAGTGGGGGGTGCTGATCGGCAGGAGCTCCACGGATGCCTCCGAAGTGACTTAATCAAGCGCTTGCTACGGACTTTGGCCCAGGATACGCTCCCACCAGCAAACGAGAACAGGTTCCTGTTTTGCTCGCGCGACGACGCGAGGGAGCGCCGTCGTCTGAAGGAGCGGCGAGAGCGGAGCGACCAGAGCGGGGGAAGACGGCGGCATCAAGGGCGACCGAGCCGGCTTCACGGAGTGAAGCCATGAGCAGAGGAGAGACAGATGGGCACGCTCGGTTTCTGGAGGCTCGCGCAGGCGGATCCCGAGTGGATCGCGGCGGTGGACCCCGACGGTACGCAGCACCGCGCGGGCGACCTCCTGGCCCGCTCCAACCGCCTCGTCCACGGGCTGCGTGAGCTAGGGCTCCAGCCCGGCGACGGCGTCTGCGGCCTGATGCCGAACGGCGCCGACGGGCTCGTCCTGTACCTCGCCGCGCTCCAGGCCGGCTGGTACTACACACCGGTCAACTGGCACCTGACCGGGCCCGAGATCGCGTACATCGTCTCCGACAGCGAGGCCAAGGCGTTCTTCGTACATCCGCGCTTCCTGGGCGAGGGCGTCAGAGGCGCCGAGGCCATCGAGCCCGAGCGCCGCTTCCTCATCGGAAACGCTTCAGACGGCTTCCGGGACGCGAGCGAGCTCACCGAGGGGCAGCCCGACACCGCCCCCGCCGACCGCACCGCCGGCGCCACCATGCACTACACCTCCGGCACCACGGGCAAGCCCAAAGGCGTCAGACGGCCACTCAGCGGCATGGACCCGGACGAGTCAGCCGAGCTCATGACGTTCCTCCTCAGCCTGTTCGGCATCACCCCCGGCCGCCCGAACGCCCACCTGGTGACCTCGCCGAGCTACCACACGGCGGTGACCCAGTTCGGCGGCACGGCCCTGCACATGGGCCACACCCTCGTCTACATGGACAGATGGGACGCCGAGGAGATGCTGGCGCTGTGCGAGCGGCACCGCGTCACCAACTCGCACCTGGTCCCCACCCACTTCAAGCGGCTGCTCGCGCTGCCGGAGCAGACCAGGGCGAAGTACGACCTCTCCTCGCTTTCCTGGATGATCCACGCTGCCGCCCCCTGTCCCGTCCCGGTCAAGTGGGCGATGCTCGAATGGTGGGGCGACTGCGTGTACGAGTACTACGCGGCCACCGAGGGCGGCGGCACCCTGGCCACGCCCGAGGGCTGGAAGGCGCATCCGGGCACGGTCGGCTCGGCCTGGCCGATCAGCGAGCTGCTCATCGCGGACGACGAGGGCGAACCCGTGCCCACCGGGACGCCAGGGACGATCTACATGAAGATGATGGGCACCACGTTCGAGTACAAGGGCGACCCCGCCAAGACCGCCGCGAGCCGGCTCAAGGACTACTTCACCGTCGGCGACATCGGCTACCTGGACGAGGACGGCTTCCTCTACCTGTGCGACCGCAAGGCCGACATGATCATCTCCGGCGGGGCGAACATCTACCCGGCCGAGATCGAGAACGAGCTGATGATCCACCCCAAGGTGGCCGACGTGGCCGTGTTCGGCATCCCCGACGAGGAGTGGGGCGAGCAGATCAAGGCCGTCGTCGAGCCGGCCCAGAACGCGGAGCCGGGCCCCGAGCTGGCGGCCGAACTGCTGGCCTCCCTGGAGGGCCGCCTGGCCAGGATGAAGTGGCCCAAGAGCATCGACTTCATCGCCGAGATGCCCCGCGAACCCAACGGCAAGCTGCTGAAACGCAAACTCCGAGCCCCGTACTGGGAGGGACACGACCGTGCCATCTGATCCCCTCGTCGCTCAGCACGTCCTGGAGTTCCCCGGCGGCTACACGCGGACGACGGGGCCGGTGATCGGCCGGTTCCTGACCGAATTACGCGCTCGCCGCATCGTGGGGGTCAGGACGGCGGAGGGCCGGGTGCTCGTCCCGCCCCTGGAGTACGACCCCGAGACCGGCGAGCCGGTCACCGGCGAGTACACCGAGGTCGGCCCGGCCGGCACGGTGAAGACGTGGGCCTGGGTGGAGGAGCCGCTGGACGGCCACCCCCTCGATCGCCCCTTCGCCTGGGCGCTGATCGAGCTGGACGGCGCGGATACCGCGCTGCTGCACGCCGTGGCCGCCGACAACCCCAAGGCGATGGCGGCGGGCATGCGGGTCTGGCCGGTCTGGAGCGACCGGCCCACCGGCCACATCACCGACATCTCCCACTTCGCCCCCGAGGTCACGAAGATCGTGTCGAACGTCCGCGCCGAGTACCGCCTCCAGGCCGGCGGCGCGCTGCGGACCTTCCTGGAGGGCGTCGAGCGCGGCGTCTTCCTGGCCGGCCGGTGCGAACGGTGCGCGAAGGTGTACGTGCCTTACCGGCTCAACTGCCCCGAATGTGGTCAAAGCCTTGGGGACACATTCGAGGTGCCCGATACCGGGACGATCACCACGTTCGCCATCAACAACCTGCCCGATCCCCGGGCCCCCGAGGTGCCGTTCGTCTCGGCGTACATTCTGCTCGACACCACCGACATCCCCATGATCGCCCTCATCGGCGACGTTCCCGCACACGAGGTGCGCCAGGGCATGCGGGTCAAGGCGGTCTGGGTGCCCGAGAGCGAGCGCACGGCGTCCATGGCGAACATCCGCTGGTTCGCCCCCACCGGCGAGCCCGACGTGGAGCTGTCATGAGAGATGTGGCGATCGTCGCGTTCGCCCAGACGCGGCACACCGATCACGACACCGGCCTGACCGAGCCCGAGCTGATCGCGCCCGTGATCGCCGAGATCAAGGAGCGCACCGGACTCAAGCGGTTCGGCTTCACCTGCTCGGGCAGCTGCGACTACCTCGCAGGCGCCCCGTTCTCGTTCGTCTCGGCCCTCGACGCGCTGGCCGCCTGGCCGCCGATCTCCGAGAGCCACGTCGAGATGGACGGCGCCTGGGCCCTGTACGAGGCGTGGGTGCGGCTCCAGCACGGCGACATCGATTCGGCCCTCGTCTACGGGTTCGGCAAGTCGTCGCTCGGCGACCTGCGCACGATCATGACGTTGCAGCTGGACCCGTACTATCTGGCTCCGCTCGGCCTCGACCAGCTCTCCTACGCCGCGCTCCAGGCGAACGCCGTCGGCGCGGACCGTACGGAGCTCGACGAGATCGTCCGGCGCAGCCGGGCCGACGGCAGGGGCAACCCGTACGCGCTCGATCTGCCCGAACCCGACGGCGAGGACTTCGCCGTGCAACCGCTCAAGAAGACGGACGTGCCGCCCATCACGGACGGCGCCGCCGCGATCGTGCTGGCCACCGGCGACCTGGCCACCCGGATCTGCTCCAACCCCGCCTACATCAGGGGCATCGCCCACCGCACCGAACCCCACTACCTGGGCCTGCGCGACCTGTCGGCATCGGCGTCGGCCGCCGACGCCGGGCGAGCCGCCGGAGTCGGCAAGGCCCCCGTCGAGGTGGCCGAGCTGCACGCCCAGTTCCCGCACGAGGAGGTCATCCTGCGGCGGGCGCTCGAACTCGGCGGCGGCACCCTGATCAACCCGTCGGGCGGGCCGCTGGCCGCCAACCCCGTCATGGCCACGGGGCTCATCCGCATCGGCGAGGCCGCCCGGCACATCCACGACGGCCGGGCTCGCCGCACGGTCGCCCACGCCGCGAGCGGCCCCTGCCTGCAGCAGAACCTCGTGACCGTCCTGGAGGCATGACCATGGGAAACCGGTGCGCGGTCATCGGCGTCGGGCAGACGCACTACACGACCAAGCGCAGGGACGTCTCGATCGCCGGCCTGGTCCGCGAGGCCGCGCTGCGGGCGCTGGAGGACGCCGGGCTGACGTTCAAGGACATCGACGCCGTGGTCATCGGCAAGGCGCCCGACCTGTTCGAGGGCGTGATGATGCCGGAGGCGTACCTGGCGGACGCGCTCGGCGCGGCGGGCAAGCCCATGATGCGCGTGCACACGGCGGGCAGCGTCGGCGGCTCGACCGCGCTGGTCGGCGCCTCGCTCATCCAGGGCGGCGTGCACGAGCGGGTGCTGGTGGTGGCGTTCGAGAAGCAGTCGGAGTCCAACGCCACCTGGGCGCTGTCCACGCACCTGCCGTTCAGCGCCTCGCTGGTGGTGGGCGCGGGCGGCTACTTCGCCCCGCACATCCGCGAGTACATGCGCAGATCCGGAGCACCCGGGCACATCGGGACGCTCGTCGCGGTCAAGGACCGGCTGAACGCGTTGAAGAACCCGTACGCGCACCTGCGGATCCCGGGCATCGACCAGAAGATGGTCGAATCCACCCCCATGCTCTGGGAGCCCATCCGCTATCTGGAGACCTGCCCGTCCAGCGACGGCGCCTGCGCGATGGTGCTGTCGTCCGAGTCGGCGGTCACCGGCACCCCCGCCTGGGTGCACGGGACGGCCATGCGCTCCGAGCCGATCTTCCGCGCGAGCCGCGACACGGTCAGCCCGCAGGCCGGCAAGGACTGCGCCGCCGACGTCTACCAGCAGGCCGGGATCGCCGACCCGCGCCGGCAGATCGACGTGGCCGAGGTGTATGTGCCGTTCTCCTGGTACGAGCCGATGTGGCTGGAGAACCTGGGGTTCGCGGCAGAGGGGGAGGGATGGAAGCTCACCGAGTCGGGCGCCACGGCACTCGACGGTGACATCCCGTGGAACGCCTCGGGCGGGGTGCTGTCCAGCAACCCCATCGGGGCGTCGGGGCTGATCAGGTTCGCCGAGGCCGCGCTCCAGGTGCGCGGGATGGCGGGCGAGCACCAGGTGGACGGCGCCCGTACGGCGCTCGGCCACGCCTACGGCGGGGGAGCCCAGTTCTTCGCGATGTGGATCGTCGGACGGGAGAGACCCTGATGGAGTTCAACCACGCTGACCTGTTCGAAGGGCTCGCGGACACGATCGGGGACAGGACGGCCATCGTCTGCGGCCAGGAGCGGCGCACGTACGCCGAACTGGAGGCGGAGGCGAACCGGCTCGCCCACTACCTCATGGACCTCGGCGTCCAGCCGGGCCAGCACGTCGGCCTGCATCTCTACAACGGCGTCGAGTACGTCGCCGGCATGCTCGCCGCCCTCAAGATCAGAGCCGTGCCGATCAACGTCAACTACCGCTACGTCGAGGCCGAGCTGCTCTACCTCTACCGCGACGCCGACCTGCGGGCGCTGATCTACGACGTGGAGTTCGAGCCGAGGGTGGCCGCCGTGGCCGGCCAGGCGCCGCTGCTGGAGCACCTGATCTCGGTCGGCGGGCCCCCGTCGAGCGGCTCGTCGATCAGTTCGGCGATCGGCTCGGCGGTGCCGTACGGCACGGCGCTCGAACGCGGCAGGCCGGAACGCGGCTTCCCCGTCCGGTCGGGCCAGGACGTCTACATCATCTACACCGGCGGCACCACCGGCATGCCCAAGGGCGCGATGTGGCACGTCGAGGACCTGTTCATGGGCTTCGGCGGCGGCAACCCGTACGGCGAGCCGCGCACCACCCCGCAGGAGGTCGTCGACGAGGCCGTCAAGGCCACCCCCATGGTCATGATGGCGGTGCCGCCGCTCATGCACGGGGCCGCGCAGATGACCACGTTCATCTCCTGGTGGATGGGCTCGACCACCGTCTTCGTGCGCAAGTTCGAGGCCGCCGAGGTGTGGCGGACGGTCGAGCGGGAGCGCGTGTCCACCATGAACATCACCGGCGACGCCATGGCCAGACCCCTCACCGAGGCGCTGGAGGGCGGCGAATACGACCTCTCCTCCCTGTTCGTGATCAGCTCGACCGGCGCGATCCTGACCGGCGCGGTCCGCGACCGCCTCCAGGAGCTGCTCCCGAACGTGATGATCCTCGACAGCTTCGGCTCCACCGAGTCCGGCTACACCGCCTCCGGCGTGGCCGGCTCCTCACCGGAGAAGGGCCTGCGCTACAAGCCGAACGCCGTCGTCACCCTGGCCGTCCTCGACGAGAAGAACCGGCCGGTCGAGCCCGGCTCCGGCCAGATGGGCACCGTGGCCAGGTCGGGGCGGGTGGCCTTCGGCTACTACAACGACCCCGAGAAAACCGCGCGCACGTTCGTCACCGACGAGGACGGCACCCGCTGGCTGCTCACCGGCGACCTGGCCACCGTGGACGCCGACGGCACCGTGAACGTCTTCGGCCGGGGCTCGCAGTGCATCAACACCGGCGGCGAGAAGGTCTTCCCCGAGGAGATCGAGGCGGTGCTCAAAGGGCACCCTGGCGTGTTCGACGCGGTGGTGACCGGGGTGCCGGACGAGCGGTGGGGCACCAAGGTGGCCGCCGTGATCGAGCCGCGGCCTGGGGTTGAGGTGACGGCCGCGGAGCTGGACGCGCATTGCCGGGGGTTGTTGTCGGGGTACAAGGTGCCGCGGACGTACGCGTTCGTGGGGGAGATGGTACGGTCACCGGCCGGCAAGGCCGACTACCGCTGGGCCAGGGAAACCGTCGAGAACGCCGGCGGCTGAGGGGCCTTCCGCGTCGGGCCCGGGGCCGCGTTGGCCCCGGGCCTTGGGGGCGCGTCGGGCCGGGCGGAGGTCAGGCCAGCCCAGCCCAGCCCAGCCCAGGCCAGATCAGGCCAGGCCAGATCAGGCCAGGCCAGATCAGGCCAGGCGACGCAGCTCGGCCTCAACCGCCTTCACTTCCGCGCCCTTTCCCGCCTTCTCCAGCAGCTTCAACCGGCCGAGCAGCACGTCCCGCAGCAGGTCGCTCTCGGCCCCGGACAGTTCGCGGAGCAGGTCGGCCGAGACGCGCAGGGCGGCGTCGGCGGCGTCGTCCCGGCCCAGCTCCTGCTGGCAGAAGCCGAGCCGGGCGTGCGCCACGGCCCTGGTCAGCTCGTCCCGCGTCACCTGTGTGGTGCGATGGAAGACCAGCCCGGCCTCCAGCGCCCGCTCCGCCTCCATGAGCGCGTCGCCCAGCATGAGCATCGCCCGGGACAGCAGCCCGCCCTGCATCGGGTTGCCCGGCGAGAACCGTTCCAGCGCCGCCACCGCCTCCCGCAACGGCTGGATCGCCTCGGCCGCCAGCTCCCGCATCCGCAGCGCCCCGGCCAGCGTGAGGCAGGCGCCCGCCCTGCTCGTGTGCACGGCCTGCGCGTCCATGCCCGTGGTCAGCAGCTCGTCGTAGATCGCGATCGCCTCACGCGCCCTCGCCTCGGCCTCGACACCGTCGTCCAACCGCAGCAGGGGCAGCAGCTCTGAGCTCTGCGCCAGGGAGTCCGCCAGGACCGCCCGGTACGTCAGGTCGTCGGGCGACCGCCTGGCCACCGGAATCAGCTCCTCCACCAGGGCGTTGGCCTGCTCCAGCGCACCCAGCATCATGTGACACCTGGCCAGCCGCTGGGTCGCCAGCACCCGCTTCACCGTGCCCGCTTCGTGACCGTTCACGGCAATCTGCGCGTACTCGGCCGCGTCCTGGGGCCGCCCGGACGCGAGAAGATCGTCGGCGATCAGCCCGGCAGTCTCGGCCGCCGCCAGCGGCTCAGGCAGCCCGCTGAACAGGCGTAACGCCTCCACGAGATGCGCCATCGCCTCCTGCTCCCGCCCGAACGCCCGCAGCACCCGCCCCCGAACTTGAACAGCCTGCGCCCGCACCCGCACCAGCTCCACCCCCGCCACGGCAGGCAGCCCCACCCCCGCCGTCCCGCCCCGTCCCAGCTCGGCCCCATCCAGCTCGGCTCGGTCCAGCTCGGCCAGTGACCAGGCGATCGCCTCAAGGGCGGCCTGCGGGCGATCCAGCGCGGCCAGGGTCGAGCCGAGCTGCGCGTAGGTGACGGCGGCCACGGCCGGATCGTCCAGCTCGTCGCAGAGGTCAGCGGCACGCTCACAGTGGGCCAGCGCTTCCACACCACGGCCCTGTTCGAGCAGCCCGGCCGCGTAGTGGTTCAGCGCCATGGCCAGCGTACGGTCCTGGCGCGCGCCGAGAAGATCGATCGCCTGCTCGACCACGGCCGGCCCGACCCGATCACCCCGCCTGCCCCCAGCCCCACCCCGCTCCCGCGCCGCCACGGTGACAAGCGCCGCCAGCGCCGACCCAAGCGACTCCCGATGGGCGCCGGAGACGATGGCAAGCCCCCGGTGGACCCGTACAGCCAGCTCATGGAGGTGAACGGCGGTCGCAACGTCCCCAGCCCGCTCCGCAGCCGCCGCAAACGCACCCAGACACCGACCGAACCTCGCATGCACCCCCAGCCCACCACCCACCAACCCCCCGTGCCCTACTGGCACGGACGCCGCCGCAGGCCCTTCGTGCTCCGCCGTCTTGGGCGCCGTCACTGGTCCTTCGTGCTCCGTCGGCGTGGACGCCGTCACCGGCCCTTTGCGCTTTGCCGCCCTGGACGGCATCAGCGGTACCTCACGCTCCAGCGCCTCGGTGAATCCCGTCAGCGGCCCCACCAGCCCGGAGGCCGCCTCTTCGCCCGCGTCCGCGAACCAGGAGAGCCGGTCGATAACCGCGTCGATCACCTCGATCCCGGGAAGCGGACGTACCCCGAGCATCTGGGCGTACAGGCCGGTGGCCGCAGCCGGCCCCGCCTCCTCCACTCGCAACTCCGCCAGCCGGAGCAGCGCGTGCACATGCACCCCGGACAGATCACCAGGAACAGGCCCGAGCCGCGCCATCGCCGACGTCCCTGCCGTCAGCCGTTCCCTGGCCGCGTCGCTCTCGTGCAGCTCGGCCAGACAAAGGCCGGCCAGCTCCCAGCACGTGGCGGCGAGCAACTGCTCACGCTCGTCCTGCTCCTCCGGCGAGGACGGCAGGAGACCGAGCGCCCGCGTGATCGACTGGAGCGCGGCTTCGGCCTTCTGACCGGGATCCGTATCACGCCTGTTCCAGCAGATCTCCGCCTGGAGCCGCAACGCCCCCGCCAGCAGGAGCGGCGCCCGCAACTCCTCCGCCACCAGCGCCGAACACAGCCGCACCAGCCGATCCGCCGCCCTCTCCGCCTCCACCGTCCCCACCGCAGCGACCTCCGCGTTCGGTGGGCAGGTGGTGCGCGACAGGGCGGTCGTCTCAAGGATCATCAGCTCGGCCAGCTCAGTACGGAACTCGGCGCTCGTCGCGGCGTGTGGCCCGTACGACTCGATGGCGGTCCGCAGATACGGGAGAGCCTCCTCGGCGTGTCCGAGCCCCACGAGCGAGCGGCCGAGCGCGGCTGCCACCATGCCCACGGCGATGGCGTGCGGCCCGTCGGGCGCGGCATGCTGTTGGAGCAGTTCGGCCGCCCGGGTCGCCAACGTGAACCCGTCCGCCGGCCGCCCCGCGTCCGCCCAGGCCCGCGCAAGCATGGCCAGCGCCGACAGCTGCGCATGAACCTGCTCGACCCCGGCCGTACCGTCAATCTCGCCCTGTGATCTGAGCCGCTGTTCGGCCTTGCTCACGGCCTCCTCCGGCCGGTCGAGGAACACCGTCAGCAGCCACGGCAGTCCGATGCCCGGCGGACTCGGCGGACCCGAAAGGTCTGGCACACCCGACGGACCTGTCAGACCGGACGGGCCTGACGGACTCGATAGGCCTGGCAGACCCGGCGGGCCTGGCCGGCCCGATGGACCTGGCGAGGCCGATGAGCATGGCGGGCCGGGCTCCGGCCTCCTCCGTATCCTGGCCCGTACCTCGGCGTGATGGCGGGCGTAGCCGGCGTCCTCGGCGCTCAGCAGCTCATACCGCTCGGCGGCGAGCTCCAACTGCGCCAGGCCATCGGTCGTGCGGCCCAGCTCGTCCAGGCAGAGGCCCAGCAGCCACGTGCCCCTGACCCGGGTGGCCGGATCCGGCTCGGACGGCAGTGCCATGGCCTCCTGCAACGGCCCCAGCGCCTCCTCAGGGCGGTCATCGACCAGCAGCAGTTCGCTGAGATCGAGCAGTTGCCCGGCCAGGGCGGGGCGGTGCTCATCCGGTTCGAGGGTGACGAGGGCCCGTAGGTTGCGTACGGCCTCCGCGGCGTACCTGACGGCGGCGTCCAGATCGTCCAGCCGGGCGTGCAGCCTGGACAGGACGGAGGCGGCGAACGCCAGCAGGACCCGCAGCCCAGGCTCCTCGGCCGCCAGCGTCCGCAGCCGCCCGACCGCCTCGGTGGCCGGTCGGAGGGCGTCGGCCGGTCTGCCGTGTGCCTCCAGCCAGGTGGCGATCAGGTGCAGCCGGTGGGCCACGTCCCTGCTGGTGGGGGCGACGCTTCTGACAGCGGAGGTGACGGCGACGGCGATGCAGGCGGCCAGCTCGGGCAGCGCGGCGGCGGTGCCGATCCCCTCGAAGGGGGTCAGCGGCTCGGGGGCTTGGAGGGACGGAGCCACCGGCACCCGCCCTGCCATCGTCCGGGACGGGGGCGTGAACGCCTTGAACCCACCCCCGACGGCCCCTGCCTCTCCAACGGATCCACGGATGGTCGCCTTTGAGGGTGGGGTGGGCATAGGTGCTGATGGGTGCGGGTCTGGGGCGGATATGCCTCCGGTTGGCTGCGCGGCTGGGCCGGGCCTGCCTGCGAGCGGCAGCCCATCTAGGCCGGGCTCACCTGCGGGAGGCTGCTGGGTTGGAGCGGGCGCGCCTACGAGAGGCGGCTCGGCTGAGCCGGGCGTGTCTGTGGGCGGCTGGCGGGCCGGAGGATCGTCTGCCGTGGGGGAGTCGGCTGGTGGCAGGACCGACAGGATGCTCGTCACGTTCGCCGCGAAGCCCGCGTCACCGCCCGCCGCCTCGAACGCCGCCACCGCCTCCCCCAGCCGTCCGACCCCCAGCAGCGCGCACGCGACGTTGTAGTGAGCCCGCGCGGCCTGTTCCAGGTAGCGGGGGTCGTCCTCGGCCAGGATGCGGAAGCGGGCCGCCGCCTCCTGCGTCGGCTTGAGCGCGCCGTCGGCCTCACCGCCGAGCAGCAGGCACGATCCCAGCCCGAACGCCGCCTCCGCCCGCCCGGCCGCCTCCTCGTACGGGGGAGCGCCCGCGTACACCTCGACCGCCTCCGCCACCGCGACGACCGCCTCACCGACCCGCCCCACGGCCGCCAGCGCGGCCGACAGCTTCGTCAGTGCCTTGGCCAGCGCGATCCGTTCGCCGCTCGCCCGCCGGTGCCGCACGCTCAGCTCGGCCAGCGTCACCTCAAGCGCCCGCAGCCCCGGCCCGGTGGCGGCAGGCGAGTCCGGTCGCGCGGTGTCCGGCGTCCGTCGCGGGGGCGGCAGTGCGGCCACGGACGCGGCGAGCCGCTGGTCGGTGGCGAACAGCAGGAGCGCGGCGTTCAGCATGTCGCCGAGCCGGGCGGCAGGGTTCGCCTCCGCCTGGGCGACCAGAGGGCCGAGCCGGTCGGCGATCAGGGCCCACAGCGCCGCCCGCACTCGTTCCCGGCCGGCGCACGATCGCAGGACGTCCAGCATCCGTACGAGCTGCTCGACCGTCCGGCCCTCATGGTCGTGTACGGCGAGCACCAGCGCGTCCAGGCCCTCCGTCGTGGCGAGGAGTTGCTCGGCGAGGAGGTCGGGCCCGAGCGGAGTCAGCCGCGGGTCCCGGCGCGAGACGGGGGTAGGTGGGGGAGGGGGGAAGAGGCGGCCCAGCCAGCCGGCGGCGTTCGAGGCGGCGCTGCCGTGCAGGCCGAACGCGCCGCCGAGTGCGCGGGTGCTGATCCCCGGCACCGTTGTCAGCAGGCCGGGCAGTTCTGCGGGGGTGGGTGCGGTGAGCGTGAGGACCGCTACGGCTCGGCGTGCCGTCACGTCGGCCAGACGTTCCTGCCCGTCCGGCCAGACCCGCGCCCACTGATCACACTCCCGAATCAGAAACCGCCCCAGCGATCCGCTCCCGCCCGGGTCGGTTCGCCCGCCTGTGCTGATTCGTCCACCGGTACCGATATGTCCGCCTGCGTCGGTGGGCCAGCCTGTGTTGGTGGTTCGTCCGCTTGTGTCGGTGCGTCCGTCCACGTCGGGGTGCTCGTTCGTGCTGGTACGTGCGCTTCCATCGGTGTATTCGTCGGTCACCTGGCCTGTGCCCGTTCTGCCGTCCCCGTCGCTGTCGCACAGGCGGAGTAGGGCGGCCAGGTGGACGTGGAGGGGGAGGCCGTACTCGGGGTCGTCGAGGCGTGGCGGGCTGGGGAGTGCGGCGCGGCTCGGTGCGAACGCCTTCATGGCGGCGAGTGCGTGTTCGGTCCGTTCCTGCAGCGTGAGGGGGCGGCTGTTGAGGCGCACGGTCGTGGTGTTGAGCCGCCGCAGCCACCCTCCGGCCGCCGTGTCGAGCCGCCGCCACCAGTCCGCCTCGCCGGGCTCGCGGACCAGCAGCAGGAGGCGTACGCGAGGGTTGTGTCCGTGCTTGGCCAGCCGCCGGATCAGCTCGCCCACCAGCGGTGCCGACGGCTCGGGACGGTCGACGACGATCAGGGTCGGCCGCAGCGCCTCAAGCGAGGTGCTCCGACTGGCCAGGGGATCCTTCATCGTGTCCCGGCCGGCCAGGGGGCCTGCCAACGCGTCCAGGGGCAGGAAACCCGCGTCCCAGCCCTCGCTTTCCAGCTCCACGCACAGCTCGCCCGCCAGCCGGGTCTTCCCCATGCCGCCGCGCCCGCTCACCACCGCGATCGACAGCGAGCCCGGTTCGTCGGTGGCCCACGTCCGTAGCTCGGTCAGCTCTTCGCGTCGGCCCAGGAACGGGACCACCGCGTGCCGCGCCATCAACAACGTCCAGTCGGGGCAGTCCGGCGGCAGCTTCTCGCGGGCGGGTGTCATCAGAGCGGGCAAGGGGACGGCATGGTCGCTCCCCGCTAGCGTCTCCAGCGCGCCGGGAGACACGCCCGCCAGCTCTCGAAACCGCTCGTCGCCCAGTAACGCGGTCACGGGAACGACGTCCAGCCGTCCCTCGGCGTGTCCGGCCGTCGTCGGGGTGACCACTCCGATGAGCTGCCCGGCGGGCTCGGCGACCACGACGGTCCCGCACATTCCCCGCCAGAGCGCCTCCGGCACCTCTTCGTCCCCGGCGCTCGCTCCTCTGGCGGCGCCCCCGATTGTTCGTTCGGGCCCGGGACTCGTCCCGCCGGCTGCCTCCGCACTCCCCATCGGTCCCGCCGAGGCAGGGGGCAGAACGCTGAACGTGAGGGTTTTCGAGACCGCGCCCGTGGGTGGGGAAACCAGGCCGGACAGCGTCTCGGCTATGCGGAGGCCGCCCCGCCGAACCTCCTGGGCGAACCCCCTGGCGACACAGCGCAGGGGAGTGGAGTCGCCCGCGAGCCGGGCCCAGCGGTTGTGCTCGATGCCCGGCAGGTCGGCCCACACCGGTTCGGCGGTCCTGAGCAGCACCGCGTCCGCGCTGCCGCGTCCGCGCCACACCGGCTCGGCCTCCGTCCAGCGCGCCGACCCGGGCAGGCGTACGTGACACGAGGCCCGGCCACTTCCCCCTTGCCCTTCGCCGTCTCCTGTCGGCAGCACAGCCGACCGATCGCCGTCATACGCCGACCGCCCAGAGGCGGGCACCAGGCGGGCGGAGGTCAGTACGAGGTCGGGGCCGATCACATAGCCGGAGCCGGTCACGCCGACGAGGTCGTCATGACCGGAGAAGACCTCGACGACCCGTTCGAGTCCGAGGCGGTGCGGTGGCGTGTCCATGGGTCCGCCTATGAGCTACGTCTTAGCCACGTCCCGGCGTGCCGTCTTTCTGGTCAGTGCCTGATCCCATCTCACTATCGCACTATGGCCAGGAAATTTCCCGGCTTGTCACGCCTTCTCGGTTGTGAGCCACGCGGCCAGCCCGAGGTACACGATCCCGCTCCCGACATCCAGCCGCCGACGTGCGCGTACGGACTGACGGACCCGGCCGGCCAGGGCCGAGGCGAGCATCGCGTACGTGCCGTCGGAGGCCATCCCGAGCAGGATCCACACCGCGCCGAGCAGGAGGATCTGCGGCCCGATCGGCCCCACCTCCGGGTGGACGAACTGCGGCAGGAACGCGAGGAAGAAGATGGCGGTCTTGGGGTTGAGCACGTTGACCACGAACCCCTCCCAGAACAGCCGCCGCTTCGACTGGACCTTGAGCTCGATAGTCTCGCCGCCGTCGCCCCCGCGCATCAGCTTGCGTACGCCGAGCCAGAGCAGGTAGGCCACGCCCGCGTACTTGACCACGGTGAACGCCGTGGCCGAGGCCGAGATCAGGGCGCTGATGCCCAGCGCCGCCGCGGCCACGTGGACGAGGGAGCCGGTGTGCACGCCGAGTACGGAGATCAGGCCGGCGGAACGGCCTTGGGAGACGCTCCTGGTGACGATGTAGAGAACCGCGGGCCCGGGCACGATGAGCAGCCCGAGCGTGGCCGCGCAGAAGACGGCGAGCGTCGTGATTTCCGGCATGAGGACATCCTAAATACGGCGTCAAAAGCTTTCTGTAAGTGCTGAGAGGAGCGCTTCGACGGCGGGTGGGTGGGGTGGCTCGCCGTAGACGGCGGCGTACACGTGCCTGGTCGAGCCGGGCACCCGAGCGACCTCCACCTCGGGATGGCGGTGCGCGGTGAGCGCGAGCCCCGGCAGCATGGTCAGCCCCAGCCCGGCCGCCACCAGCGCCTGCACGGCCACGATGTCGTCGCTGGTGAACGAGATGTGCGGCTCGAACCCCGCCTTGTCGCAGATGTCGAGCAAATGGCTGCGGCACCGGTCGCACCCGGCGATCCAGGACGACTCGGCGTGGTCGGCGAGGTCGCCGGGCGGTGCGCTGGACACCAGGTAGCTGGGGTCGTCGAGGAGGTGGATCATGTGGATGCCCTTGTCCTCGGGGGCGGTGTCGTCGTAACGGAACATCACCGCCACGTCCACCCGCCCGGCCCGCAGCAGCCGCAGCGCCTCCGGCGGCTCGGTCTCGGTGAGCTGCAGGCGCAGCCCGGGGTGCGCGCCGGCCAGCAGCCGGGCCGCCTTCGGGATGAAGGTGCCCAGCGCCGAGGGGAACGCGGCCAGCCGCACCCGCCCCGAACGCAGCCCCACGTGCGCGGCCAGCTCCTCGGCGGTGGCGTCGAGCCGACCGATGATCTCCGCGGCCCGCTCGGCCAGCAGCCGGCCCGCCTCGGTGAGCCTGATGCCGCGCCCGGCGCGCTGGACGAGCTTGGCACCGGTCTCGGCCTCCAGCCTGGCCAGGTGGTGGCTGACCGAGGGCTGGGAGTAGTGCAGCTCCTTGGCCGCCGCGGTCAGCGAGCCCTTGCGGGCGACCGCGACGAGGACACGCAGGCGTACGACGTCGAGCATCCATCAATCATATCTATTGATCAGCCAGAAAACTTCTGTTGGACCTATCGTTCGGAAGGGAGGAGCGTAGGGAGAGAAGGAAGAACCGCTGGAGCTCCCGGGAGAAAGCCATGAACCTGGCCGCCACGACCGTCCGACCCGGACTGGACGTCCTGGTGAACGGCGTGTCCCGCATCGCCGCCCGCCGGCTCGGCCGCCACGAGAGCGCGCTGGCCGTGGCCGCGTTCCTGCGCGAGCACCTGCCCGCCCTCGACATCCTCACGCCGCAGGAGCGCGCGGGCTCACCCGACGGGTACGTCTCCCACGTGCTGCACGCCGAGGAGGACTTCTCGATCGCGGCCGTCGTCTGGCGGCCGGGCCAGGACACGGTGGTCCACGACCACGTGTCGTGGTGCACGTTCGGCATCCTCAGCGGGATCGAGCACGAGACCCTCTACCGGGACATGGGCGATCACCTCGTGGAGATCGGCCGGGCCGACAACCGGCCGGGGGAGGTCAGCGGGTTCGCCCCGCCCGGGGACATCCACAAGGTGTGCAACACGAGTGACGAGGTGGGTGTGTCGCTGCACATCTACGGCGCGAACGTGGCCCGGCTCGGCAGCAGCATCCGCCGCGTCTACGACCTCCCGGTCAGGTAGCCGCCCCGTCGCGGCCTCCCCGTTGAGCAACCGCTCCGACACGGTCACCTCGTCGGGTCGCCACCCTACGCCACCTGCTCCGCCCTGACCTGGACTGCCCTAACGTGTCCATCCCTCGCCAGGACGTCTCCGTACGGCCCCGCGCAGATGCGAAATTTTATTTGCGCAAATTTATTTTCGCTTCTAGGGTGGGTGTCATGGCGCCCACCGAGAAGACCCACCGCGTCAAGGACCTCGACACGCTCAAGGCCCTCGGCCATCCGCTGCGCATCCAGCTCTACCGCGCGCTCTCCGTCGCGGGCACGGCCACCGCCTCGCAGCTCGCCGACCAGGTCGACGAGGCCGTGTCGCTGGTCAGCTACCACCTGCGCAAGCTGGCCGCCCACGGCATCATCGAGGAGACGGAGGGGCGCAGCGGGGATGCCAGGGAGCGCTGGTGGCAGTCGGTGTCCACCGTCATCACCACCAAGGACGAGGACTTCGACGCGCCTGAGCGTGCCGCCGTCCACACCGCCGTCTCGCGGGTCTACGCGCGCCAGCGGGGTGAGCTCTACGAGCGCTACCTCGACGAGAAGCAGGCCTGGCCCGCCGACTGGCGTAGCGCGGCCTTCGCCTCCGAATACCTGCTCCGGCTCACGCCCGCTGAGCTGGAGCGGCTGCATGAGGAGCTCGACGAGGTCGTGCTGCGGTGGCGCCGGCATGGGAACGCGGCTCGCGAGGCGGGCGACACGCAGGGGCGGGAGAACGTGGCCGTGCAGGCGCACGGCTTCCCGTTCCGTACGTAGGGCTCACCCGTCCGTGGTCGGACGCGCTCACCCGAACGTTGTGGAGGAGGGGTAGGGATGTATCCGGACTTGTATCTGTATGTCGAACGGGCGAGAGGCCGGGAACTGCGGGCGGAGGCCGAGCGCCACCGCCAAGGCCGGCGCCATGCGGAGGGTCGTGCTGAGGGGCGTGGCTCGCTGGTCCGCGGGTTGGAGACACGCCTGGGCTGGGTGCTGGTGGAGGCGGGGCTGCGGCTGGTGCATCGCCGCGCCGTCGACTACTGATCCCGCCGCCCACATGCGGGCTGTCAGGTGTCGAGGCCGAGCTGGTGGCGTCTGGCCGCCGCGTCCATGACGGCCCAGTGCTCGACGATCCGGCCGTCCCGTACGCGGATCATGTCCAGCCCACGCACCTCGTACCGCCGGCCGGAGGCGGTGTGGGTGCCCCGGCTGAGGTAGACGTTGGACGACAGCTCATCGTCCGAGACGTTCCGCTCGACCGTGACCGAAAGGTCGTGGAAGCCCGTCTCTCCCGACCTCATCAGCTCCCACTTCTCCCGCCACGCCCCCAGCCCGTGGTGGTCTCCGGCGGTTCCGCCCCGGTGGTCGATCACGTCGGGGTCGATGAGGGCGAGCGCCTCGTCCATCCGTCCGGTGGCGAGCACCTGGGGGTAGAGCTCGACTATCCGGCGATGCACCTCTCCTGCGGTCGTCATTCTGATGTGCTCCTGAATTAAGTGGGGAACTCCCCGTTTCGGGGTCGCCGCTACACTAACCGGGGAAGTCCCCACTTAGCAAGGAGAACGATGCCACGTCCTCTGCGGGCGGACGCGCAGCGCAACCGCGACCTGCTGCTCGCCGCGGCCGCTCACGTGTTCGCCGAGCGCGGCGCCGACGCGCCGATGGACGAGGTCGCCCGCCGCGCCGGGGTTGGGAACGCCACGATGTACCGACATTTCCCGACCCGTTCTGACCTGCTGGCCGCCGTCTACGCCGACGAGGTGGAACAGCTCCGGGCGAGCGCGGAGTCACTGCGGGCGGCCGGGCCTCCGGGGGAGGCGCTGCACACGTGGCTGCGGCTGTTCATGGACCACCTGACCACCAAGCGCGATCTGGCCCTGGCCGCGACGGACGACACGGCCCTGCACGCCGCCTGGCACCGCACCATGATCGAGGCCGCTTCGATGCTGCTGGAGGAGGCCAGGCAGGCCGGTCTCGTACGAGCCGATCTTGACGTACGCGACCTGCTCACGCTCGTCAGAGGCATCACCCTGACCGCCACGGACCGCGCACAGGCCGAACGGCTGCTGGCGCTCGTGGACTGGAGCGCCTGATCAGACGCAGCCCCTGACCAGGCGTTCGTGGGCCATGCGCCTGATCGTGCCCCCGCGTCGATCACCGGGTGAAGGCCGCGCGATGGTCGTGCGCCCAGGTCAGGAAGGCGCGTGGCGGGCGTCCCAGCGCCTGCTCCACGTCCTCCGTGAGCCGAGCGTTACCGCCCTCCGCCACCAGCCTGGCGCCGTCGACCGCGATCTCCGCGAAGTCCGAGCCGAGCCCGGCCCCGAGCAACTGCTCGCGGTACGCCTCCAACGGCACCTCGACCGTCCCCAGCGCCCGTCCCCCGACCGTCTCTTCCAGCACCTTCACCATGTCGGGAACGCTGATCAGCTCGGGCCCGGTCAGCGTGAGCACGCCCCGCACGCTCTCCTCCGACGACGTCAGCGCCCGTACCGCGGCCTCGGCCACGTCCAGCGGATCGATGACGCCCTGCCTGCCGTCCCCGCTCATGTTGGGGACCGGCTCGCCCGCCAGGATCCGCGGCGCCCAGCTCAGCGCGTTGGACGCGAAGCTGGACGGCCGCAGCGCCGCCCACTCCAGGTCGCTCGCCCGCAGCGCCTCCTCGCCCGGCAGATGCCAGTCGCCGACCCTGGCGCCCGCCCGCTCACCGGTGCCGATGGCCGACACCTTCACCGCCTTCCGCACCCCGGCGGACCGGGCCGCCGCCAGCATCGCCTCGTCGTGCCGGACGACCCAGGGTCCCGGCGCGCTGAGCAGGAAGACACTCCCGACGTCGCGCACGGCGCCGCCCGGCCCCTGCTCGGAGTGCCGGTGAACGAGCTGGTCGACCGGGTGATCGATTTGGAGGAGCTGTGGGACGGCCCGACGGGCGCGCTGACAGGTGTGCTGGTGGAGGCCGGCGGCGATCCCCGGCGCGTTCTCGCCCGGCTCGGAGCGGCGCTGGCCGGGCGGATCGAGCGCCGGTCCGCCGTGGAGGAGACAGGGGTGGGCCCAGGTGGCAGTGGCGAGCGGCTACTACGACCAGTCGCACATGGCGGCCGAGTTCCGCCGCCTGATGGGCGTCACCCCGGCGGCCTTCTTCGCCGGCCGCCTCCCCGCCCCGCACGCCTGCTGAAGCGCCGCACGCACGCCGCACGAACACCAAGCCCGAGTCGCCGGAGCTACACCCCCAGGGCCGAGGGCAGGCTCAGCTCGTTCAGGAAGAGCGCCTCGGTGGTGGCCACCCTGCGCAACTCCTCCAGATCGACCCGCTCGTTGGGCGCGTGGATGGCCGCCTCCTCGTCCTCCGCGCCGAACAGCAGGATCTCCGCCGCGGGGAACTGCTTGAGCAGCGTGCTGACCAGCGGAATCGACCCGCCCGCGCCCACGTCACGCGGCGGACGGCCGAAGGCGCGCTCCATGGCCCGGTTGAGCGCCGCGCGGGCCGTGCCGCCCGAGTCGGCCTGGAAGCCCGAGCCGACCGTGAAGTCGCCGAACGACACCTGCACGCCCCAGGGCGCCACCTGCCGCAGGAACTCCACGACCGCGTTCACCGTGGTCTTCGGGTCGCCGGCCGGAGGCACGCGCACGGTCACCCGTGCCCTGGCGGCGGGCTGGACGGCGTTGATCGCCCCCGACACCGACGGCACGTCGAGGCCCGTGACGGTGATCGCGTACGACGACCAGAGCCGGTCGGCCAGCGAGCCGGAGCCCACCAGCGACACCCCGTCCACGACCCCGGCCGTCTTCCTGAACTCCTCCTCCGACGGCCCCTGGCCGAGGAAGGAGCCGCGCGGCAGGCCGGGCACCCGGATGTCGCCGTTGTCGTCGTGCAGCGAGGTGAGCATGCGCATCAGCGCCGCCAGCGCGTCGGGCGCCGCGCCGCCGAAGGAGCCGCTGTGGACGGCCTCCCGCAGCGTGCGGACCTCGACGGTGAACGCGGCCATGCCGCGCAGCGACGTCGTGACCGCCGGGTCGCCCACGCGCGGGTTGCCGGTGTCGGCCACCACGATGGCGTCGGCCCGCAGCAGGTCGGGGTTGCGCTCGACGAACGCCTCCAGCCGGTCGCCGGCGTATTCCTCCTGGCCCTCGATGATGACCTTGATGCCCACGGGGAAGCGCCCCTGGAAGGCACGCAGCGCCGTGACGTGGGAGATCACGCCCGACTTGTCGTCGGCGCAGCCCCGCCCGTACAGGCGGCCGTCGATCAGCGTCGGCTCGAATGGCGGCGTACGCCATGCGGCCGGGTCCCCCGCCGGCTGCACGTCGTAGTGCGCGTAGAGCAGGACGGTGGGCATGCCGGGAGGCGCCGGAGCCTCGCCGAAGACGGCGGGAAAGCTGCCGTCGACGGGCACCTGCTGCACGCGCGGCAGCCCGGTGGAGCGCAACAGCTCCTCCGTCATGGCGGCGGCGGCGAAGACGGGCTCCTCCGGATGACCGGGAAAGGCCACGGACGGTATGGCGGCGAACCGTCTCAGCTCGTCGATGGCCTGTGGCATCGCGGCGGAGACGGCGCTCTCGATCTGGTCAGGAGTCACGGAGGGTCCCCCGGGGGTCGTTCTCAACAGTGCAT
The DNA here is from genome assembly GCF_040649755.1 of Nonomuraea sp. NPDC048882. Lineage (NCBI taxonomy): Bacteria > Bacillati > Actinomycetota > Actinomycetes > Streptosporangiales > Streptosporangiaceae > Nonomuraea > Nonomuraea sp. NPDC048882. The sequence continues at coordinate 166,026 of NZ_JBEZGB010000006.1, read as the reverse complement.
GGCTGTTCACACGAGTTAACAGCAGTTTGTCTCATTGGATCACAACGGGTCCTGCGCTGCGGAGACAGGGCCGGGACGCGTGTGACCATGCGGGCCAATGTACCTGCGGATTTCGTTGCCGTTACAAAGGGGTTCTGCGGATCTCGATTTTCTTGCATAGTGCTGCGACCGATTCGCTTGGCAAGGTGCACGTGAGCAGGCAGACTGTGGGAAGTTCAGACACGAGGGAAGATAACCATGACGCTGCCGGAACACGACGTCCTCAAGGCCGCGCAGGACAACCTGTGGTTGCACTTCACCAGGCACAGCGCCTACGACACCGCCGAGATCCCGACGATCGTGCGGGGCGAGGGATCCTACGTCTACGACATCCACGGCAAGCGCTACCTCGACGGTCTGGCGGGGCTCTTCGTGGTCCAGGTGGGCCACGGCCGCCAGGAGCTGGCCGAGGCCGCCGCCAAGCAGGCCCAGGAGCTGGCGTTCTTCCCGCTGTGGTCTTACGCCCACCCCAAGGCGGCCGAGCTGGCGCAGCGCCTGGCCTCCTACACCCCGGGCGAGCTGAACCGCGTCTTCTTCACCACCGGCGGCGGCGAGGCGGTCGAGACCGCCTGGAAGCTGGCCAAGCAGTACTACAAGCTCGTCGGCAAGCCGCTCAAGCACAAGGTCATCAGCCGCCAGATCGCCTACCACGGCACCCCGCAGGGCGCGCTGTCGATCACCGGCATCCCGGCGTTCAAGCAGATGTTCGAGCCGCTGGTGCCCGGATCCGTCCGGGTCCCCAACACCAACCACTACCGCGCCGACGAGATCACCGGCGTCAAGGGCATGACGCCCGAGGAGTACGGCATCTGGGCCGCCGACCGCGTGGCCCGCGCGATCGAGATGGAGGGCCCCGACACGGTGGCCGCCGTCTTCGCCGAGCCCGTGCAGAACGCCGGCGGCTGCTTCCCGCCCCCTGACGGCTACTTCCAGCGCCTGCGCGAGATCTGCGACGAGTACGACGTCCTGCTCGTCTCCGACGAGGTCATCTGCGCCTTCGGCCGGCTGGGCACCATGTTCGGCGGCCAGAAGTTCGACTACGTCCCCGACATCATCACCTGCGCCAAGGGCCTGACCAGCGGCTACTCGCCCATCGGCGCCATGATCGCGCACGAGCGGCTGTTCGAGCCGTTCAAGGACGGCGACACCATGTTCGCCCACGGCTACACCTTCGGCGGCCACCCCGTCTCCTCGGCCGTGGCGCTGGCCAACCTCGACATCTTCGAGCGCGAAGACCTGCTCGGCCACGTGACCAAGAACGAGCCGGTCTTCCGCCAGACCCTCGACGACCTGCGCGACCTGCCGATCGTCGGCGACGTGCGCGGCGCCGGCTACTTCTGGGGCATCGAGCTGGTCAAGGACAAGGCCACGAAGGAGACCTTCGACGCCGCCGAGTCCGAGCGGCTGCTGCGCGGGTTCCTGTCCAAGGCGCTGTTCGACGCGGGCCTGTACTGCCGCGCCGACGACCGCGGCGACCCCGTCATCCAGCTCGCCCCGCCGCTGATCGCGGGCCAGAAGGAGTTCGACGAGATCGGCTCGATACTGCGCGGCGTGCTCTCGGAAGCGTGGGCGCGACTGTGACACCCCGTATTTCGGCCCTCAATCCGGCCCTCAATCCGGCCCTCAGCCCGGCACGAGGGAGTGCCGGTTCCCGAAAGGATCCACCGCAATGAAGATCGGCGTTCCAGCCGAGGTCAAGAACCACGAGTATCGTGTCGCCGCCACCCCGGCGGGCGTGCACGAGCTGGTGCGCAACGGGCACGACGTCACCGTTCAGCGGGGCGCGGGCCTGGGCTCGCAGATCACGGACGAGGAATACCTGGCCGCCGGCGCCAAGATCCTCGACAGTGCCGACGCCGTGTGGGCGCAGGCCGACATGGTGCTCAAGGTGAAGGAGCCCATCGCCGAGGAGTACCACCGGCTGCGCGAGGGGCTGGTGCTGTTCACGTACCTGCACCTGGCCGCCTCTCGTCCCTGCACGGACGCGCTGCTGGAGGCCAAGACCACCGCCATCGCGTACGAGACCGTGCAGGTCGGCCACTCGCTGCCGCTGCTGGCCCCGATGTCGGAGGTCGCCGGCCGGCTGGCGCCGCAGGTGGGCGCGTACAACCTGATGCGCTTCAACGGCGGCAGGGGCATCCTGCCCGGCGGCGTTCCCGGCGTGGCGCCGGCGAAGGTGGTCGTGATCGGCGGCGGCGTCTCCGGGCTGAACGCCGCGCAGATCGCCGTCGGCATGGGCGCCGAGGTGACCGTCCTCGACACCAACATCGACCGCCTGCGCTTCATCGACGCCGTCTACCAGGGGCGGCTCAAGACGCTGGTCTCCACCTCGTACGCGATCGAGCAGGAGGTCCTCCAAGCCGACCTGGTCATCGGCGCGGTGCTCATCCCCGGCGCGAAGGCCCCGACGCTGGTCTCCAACGACCTGGTCGCGCGGATGAAGCCGGGCTCCGTGCTCGTGGACATCGCCATCGACCAGGGCGGCTGCTTCGAGGACTCGCGCCCGACCACGCACGCCGACCCGACGTACAAGGTGCACGAGTCGGTCTTCTACTGCGTGGCCAACATGCCGGGCTCGGTGGCCAACACCTCCACGTACGCGCTGACCAACGCCACCCTGCCGTACGCGGTCAAGCTGGCCGACCTGGGCTGGCGTGCCGCGCTGAAGGCGGACGCGGGGCTCGCGGGCGGGCTCAACACGCACGACGGGAAGCTCACCAACGAGCCGGTCGCGCAGGCGCTCGGGCTGCCGTACACGCCGGTCGCCGAGTTCGTGTGACGCCTGGGCCTGCCCGTCTCCGGTGCAGGCCCGGCCGTCACCTGCCGTTCAGTGCCGGTCCAGGCGTCTAGTGCAGGCCCAGCCGGCGGCGCAGGTCGCGGGCGGTGGTCAGGACGTGTTGCAGCTCGCCGGGGCTCGGCCACGGCGCGCTGCCCGGTCGCACCAGCGTGCCGCGTACGGACGCCAGGTGCTCGACCGCGCTCTCGTGCACCCCGCTCCGCTCGGCCAGCCACGCCAGCACGTCGGACAGGTCGTGCAGCGGCCTGGTCACGATGTCCCAGGTGCTGAGTACCTCGGCGAGCTCCGCCGCGACCAGCGGGACGCCGCCCCCTCGGGCGGTGGCGGCCGCGGCCAGCTCCGCCCTGGCGGTCAGCTCCGGTTCGGCCGGACGGTCCCAGGAGGGCGGCGGCGGGTCCGACAGCCACTCCTGCGCCTCGCCGTGCTCACCGGCCACCGTCAGCAGCCCGCCCAGCTCGACCGCGGCCCCGTGGTGCCCCGCCCGGGCCGCCTGCCGGAACCAGTGCCGGCCGCCCGCCAGGTCGCCGAACTCGGCGATGAGCAGCAGGCCGTAGTTGAAGGCCGCCTCGGCGTCCCCGCCGGCCGCCGCGCGGCCGAACCAGTGGCTGGCCGCCGCCGTGTCGCCCAGCTCCACGCAGACGAACCCGGCCATCCGCTGGTCCTCCGCCCGCCCCGCTCCGGCCGCCTGCTCGAACCAGCCCCGCGCGGTACGCAGGTCGCCCCGCGTCAGCGCGATCCCGCCGAGCCGCGAGGCCGCGCCCGGATGCTCGCTCCTGGCCGCCAGCCGGTAGTACGCCTCGGCCCCCTCGGGGTCGCGGCAGGCGTGCAGGTAGAGGCCCAGGCAGTAGGCCGACTCGGCGTGCCCGCCCCTGGCCGCGCACTCCCACCAGTGCACGGTCTCGGCCTCCTCGCCCGCGCAGTAGGCCAGGAAGCCCAGGTCGTGGGCGGAGGCCGCGTCGCCGTCGATGGCCGCCCTGCGGTGCCACTCGCGGGCCAGGCCCAGCTCGCCCGTCTCCTCGCACATCAGCGCCAGCCTGCGGGCGGCCGTCCTTGAGCCGGCCTCGGCCGCGCTCTCGTACCAGACCCTGGCCGCACCGGCGTCGCCGCGCTGCTCCAGCAGGAGCGTGGCCAGGTTCGTCGCGGCCTCGGCGTCGCCGGTGCTGGCCGCGGCCTCGTACCAGGTGACGGCGTCCTCCAGGCTGCCGTGCATCTCGTGCCAGATGCCCAGGTTGTAGGCGCTGTCGACGCTGCCGCCCGCGGCGGCCCGCTCCCACCACAGCCGGGCGGCCACGCGGTCGCCGTGCTGGGCGTAGAGCCGGCCGAGCCGGTGCGCCGCCTGCGCGTCGCCGGCCTGCGCCGCGGCCAGCAGCTCGGGTTCGTCTCCCGCGCGCGGCGCCGGTACGGCCGGCACCGCCGCCTCTCCTTGCCAGGACATGGCGACAGCGTGGCACGTGATCGCCCGATCGCGAACCGTAATCGCCGAAGGCGCTAGGAGAAGTTGATGAAGCCCGTGTACATCCCCATTCCGCATACGTACCGCAGCAGGCCGGGTGGCTGGGGCGGCAGTCGTACGGTGGCGGGGACGGCGACGTCGCGCCCGCCGATCACGACGGTGCCGGTGCAGCCGCGGTCGAGCAGCTTGAAGACCACGTCGACGGGCTCGCCCGCCCGCGCCTCCACCATGGCCGGACGGTAGCCCTCCCGCGTGGCCCACACGGTCACCGACCGCACGGCGCCCGGTCCCCCCGTGGTGATGGAGGGAGTGGGGACGGCGGCGGTGGCCGCCCAGCCGCCCAGGCTGATCCCGCTTCCGGCCGTCCAGAGGCCGGCGGCGAGTGCCACGACCCCGGCCAGCCGCGCCAGCCGGGTCCGCGAGACGCGCCGCAACACGTAGCCGAGCAGCGCGAACGCCGGCGCGGTGCCGGCCACGAACCCCGCCATGGCCGCCGCCCCGGCCAGCGGTGAGCCGCTGGAGACGGCCAGCATCTCCACGCTGAGCGTCACCCCGCAGGGCACCAGGACGGTGGCCGCACCCAGCAGGGGCGCCTTGTAGCGGCGGGACGGAGCCGCCGGTTCCGGTGCGGCGCAGGCGCCGTGGCCGCGCCGCAGCAGCCTGACGGCGAAGCCGGCGACCGTGACGCCCGCCGCGACGAGCAGCGCCGCCCGGGCCTGGGGCGGCAGGCTGACGGCCGAGCCGAGCAGCCCGAGCAGCGCCCCCGCCAGCGTGTACGAGACCAGCCGCCCCGCCAGGAACCAGCCCACCAGCGCCCGGTCCCGCCCATGACGGCCGTCGGCCAGCCCCATGAGGAGCCCGCCCTGCGTGGCGGTGCACGTGGCCGCGCCGGCGACGAGGCCGGCGACGACCCCGCCCGCCAGCAGTGTGACGGCCTGGCCGCTCAGTGGACGAGCGCCAGGCTGTCCAGAGCCCCGCTCTTGGCGGCCTCCACGATGGAGCCGAACTGGTCGTGGCTCATTTCAACGCGCTGACCGAAGTCGTCCACGATGATCACCTGGCGCTCGCCGGGCGCCGTGGCGTCGACGAACAGCTCCGGGCAACCGCAGCTGCATTGGCCGCAGAACTTGGTGATGGACCGCATCTGTCGTCCCCACTTCTTCCTTGAAGCCCTCACCCGGAACGTAACGCGGCCTCATAAGTACGACCAGTGACAGTTGTCGCACTCAAGGTGACGTTTATGCCGCACCGCCATCAGCGTCAGGCGGCGCCGTCCTCAGCGTTTCGCGGCACCGCGCCCTCAGCGTCAGGCGGCGCCGCCCCTCAGCACGGACATCTTCTCGAAGTACTCGTCGTCGCTCATCTCGCCACGGGCGTACCGTTCGGCCAGGATCTGCTCGGCCGACGCGGTGGGAGCGCCGGTCGGCCCGCCCGGGGTGTGTACGGCGGGTCCGCGGCGCGGCCCCCACCAGCCCTTGCGCCACCCCGTGACGGCCAGCGCGATGACGGCGATCCAGAACAGGCCCCAGACTGCCGGGAAGATCGGCGAGAAGCCGACGCCGGGACCCCAGTGCGGAACCAGCAGGGCGATCGTGTTCATGTCTCCTCCTCCTTGACGTGTACCTCAAGGGTCCGCCGGAAGGAGGCGCAGCGAATCGCACCACGGGCGCTGTCGCGGCTGCGCCCATGGGAGTGTTCGGCGGAGCCGCGCGTACGACGGCGGCGGTAGCGGGGCGGCGTGGCTCCTCGTCCTCAGGACGGGGGTGGCCTCATGCCGGAGGAGCGGGACAACTCAGGCCCCGCAGATCAGGCCACGCAGAACTCGTTGCCCTCGGGGTCGGCCAGGACGACCCAGTCGTCGTGGGTCTCCAGCAGCACGGCCCCGAGCCCGATCAGCCGGTCGAGCTCCGCGTCCACGTCGTCGGCGCGCAGGTCGAGGTGGAGCCGGTTCTTGACGATCTTGCGTTCGGGCACCCGCTGGAACCACAGCCGCGGCGACCCGCCCTCGACCAGCACGGTCGGGTCGTCCTCAGGGTCGTCGATGCCCTCACTGCGCAGCCGCTCCAGCTCCGCCTCGTCGTACGGCGCCACCGCGTAGCCGTCGAGCGCCTCGGCCCAGAACCGGGCCAGCGAGGCGGGATGCCGGCAGTCGACCACCACGTCATGCAGCCTGGCCATCGGGCCTCCTCGCCTCGATGAGGAACCGGGCGGAGTGGGCCACGAACGGCCCTTCCGCCTCGATCAGCTCGTGCAGCTCGCGCAGCCGATCGGCGTAGCGCTCGACCGAGAACCCGGGCACGGTCCAGATCACCTTCCGCAGGAAGTAGATCACCGCCCCGATGTCGCGGAACTCCATCCGCAGCCGCTCGTAGCGCAGGTCGACGACCTCAAGGCCGGCGGACTCGGCCTCGATCACGGCGTCGTCGGGCTGCCGCTGGCCCGCGCCCTGGGGCCCGAGGAAGTATTCGTACAGCTCGGCCACGCTGCGCGGCCCGACCTGCTGGGACAGGTAGGTGCCGCCGGGCTCCAGCACGCGGGCGATCTCCTCCCACCAGGTCTTCACCGGATGACGGCTGGTCACCAGGTCGAAGGTGCCGGCGGCGAACGGCAGGCGGGCGTCCTCGTCGCTCGCGACCACCCAGGCGCCGCGCGGGCGCAGCCGGGAGGCGGCCAGCTTGAGGTTGGGCGGCCAGCCCTCGGTGGCCACGGTCACCGGCGGCAGGGAGGGCAGCCCGGCCAGGATCTCGCCGCCGCCGGTCTGGACGTCGAGCGCGGCCCTGGCCCCCGCCATGCGCTCGCCGATCAGCCGGGCGTAGCCCCAGGAGGGACGCTCCTCGCTGGCCCGCCCGTCGAGCCAGGAGAAGTCCCAGCCGTCCACGGATACGCTGTCGGCCTCCTGGACGAGGTCCTCGTACGTGCGCCGCATCCCTCGACCCTCTCAACGGCCGGGCCCGCCGATCAACCAAATTTCGTCAAGCGATACGGCTGCGTACGGCCGCCCGGTCGATCCCGAGCTGGTCGATGAGCTGCGCGGCCGGGTCGGGCCGCTTCTGCTCCAGCAGCCCGAGCACCAGGTGGCGCGGCGCCTGCGCGTCTCTCGTCTTCATCGTGGTGGCCCTGATGGCCTCGTTGAGCACGGCGCGGGCGCTCGACGTGAGCGCGGTGCCGGGGACGCGCGGATGTTTGCGCGGCCGCTCGGGCAGATCGCCCACCTCCAGGCCGAGCATGCGCAGCGAGGCCCGGTCGAGCTCGACGAGCGCCGCGCGGCCGGCGGCCAGGTCGACGCCCAGCGCGCGGGCGGACTCCTCGTGATGGAGCAGGCCGAGCAGCAGGTGCTCGGTGCCCATCCGGCGGTCGCCGCGCTGCTCGGCCTCCTTCAGCGCGCCCTTGATGATCACCGACACGGGGCTTTTCTCTTTGCCGAACATCGTCATCCCCTCACTTGCCGTATTTGGCGTGCACCGACTGCCGTGACATGCCGAGCGCGTCGCCGATCTGCTCCCAGGTCCAGCCCTGCTCCCTGGCCACGGCCACGGAGACGGCCTCGACCTGCTCGGCCAGCCGGTGCAGCGCGCCGACCGCCCGCAGGCCCATCGCCGGGTCGTTGGCCCTGATCCGCTCGGACAGCTCTGTTACGTCCACGCTTGTCAGGCTAGCTTGACAGCCTGGATGTGTCAATCTAGCCTGACAGGCATGGAAGATGTGCTGATCGTGGGGGCGGGACCCGTCGGGCTGATGCTCGCGTGCGAGCTGAGCCTGGCCGGAGCCCGCCCGATCGTGCTGGAGAAGAGGGCCGAGGCGAGCGAGCTGCCCAAGGCCAACGGGCTCGGCGGGCAGATCGTCGAGTTACTCGACCACAGAGGGCTGCTCGATCGCTTCAGCGCGGGCAGCCCGTTCTCGGGCCGGGCCCCCGGATTCCCGTTCGGGGCGGTGCCGCTGCGGTTCGACGGGATCGACGACATCCCGCTGCGGCTGCTGCTGATCCAGCAGCCCCGGCTGGAGCGGCTGCTGGCCGACCGGGCGCGGGAGCTCGGCGTCGAGATCAGGAGAGGCTGCGAGGTACGCGACCTCGCCCAGGACGAGGAGGGGGTGACGCTCGGCGCCGGGGACGGGCCGATCAGGGCCCGGTACGTGGTCGGCTGCGACGGGGCGCGCAGCGTCGTCCGCGAGCGGGCCGGGATCGGCTTCCCCGGCACCACCGAGGCGGAAGGGCTGCTGTTCGGCCACTTCAAGGCCGACATCAAGGTCTTCGAGTCGCTGGAGGGCGAAGGGCTCGAACCGGGCTGGAACCGCCGGCCGAACGGGCGCGTGCTGCTTACCTCGCTGCAGGACGGCGTGCTCATCGCCGGCGTACGGGCGCCTGGCGGGCACACCGATGAGGAGGTCAGCCTGGCGGACTTTCGCGCGGCCGTCCGCGACGTGCTGGGCGTGGACGTGCCGCTGGGCGAGCCCATCTGGATGTCGAGCACGGTCGCGCAGGGGCGGCTGGCCGAGCGGTACCGGGCCGGGCGGGTGTTCCTGGCGGGGGACGCCGCCCACCTGTTCCCGGCGGGCGGTTCGGCGCTCAACGTCGGCATGACGGACGCGGTCAACCTCGGCTGGAAGCTGGCCGCCGTGCTGCGCGGGCGGGTGCGGGAGTCGTTGCTGGACACGTACGAGGTGGAGCGCAGGGCGCTCGGCGAGCGCACGCTCATGCACAGCCGGGCACAGTCCGCGATCGACCGGGTCGAGGGCGAGGACGGCGAGGCGCTGCGCGAGCTGCTCGGCGAGGTGTTCGCTTTCGCCGAGCCCGCCCGCCACCTCGCCACGCTGCTGCACGACTCGGGCGTCCGGTACGGATCGCCAGGCGCGTCGAACGACGGCGGGCGCGGCGGGTCGAAGGACGGCGGGGAGGTCGTCGGGCGGTTCGTGCCCGATCTGGCGCTGGAGGGAGGCGCCCGGGTGGCCGAGCTGATGCACGCCGCCCGTCCCGTGCTGCTCGACCTGGGCGGCGGCGCCGGCTCGGAGGCGCTGCTGGGCGATGACTGGATCGACGTGGTCAGGGCCCGCTGCGACGACCCGCCCGCCGACACGCTGCTGATCCGCCCCGACGGCTACGTGGCCTGGGCGGGGGCGGACGGCATCGAGGAGGCCGCCCGCGACTGGTTCGGCCTCGCCACGCTCCCATAGCGGCCCCGTCCGGCCGACAGCCCCCGCCCGGCCGTCCGGCCCTGCCCGGCCGTCCGGCCCTGCTCGGCCGCCAGGTGGTGGCCCGCCACCCCACGATTCCCGGCGGTCACAGCCAGCCGGGTTTGACCAGGCCCGACTCGTAGGCGATGACGACGAGCTGGGCCCGGTCGCGGGCGTGCAGTTTCATCATGGCCCGGCTCACGTGCGTCTTCGCCGTGGCCGGCGACATGAACAGCTTGGCCGCGATCTCGTCGTTCGTCATCCCGGTGCCGACCAGGGCCAGCACCTCGCGCTCGCGTTCGGTGAGCTGGTCGAGGCCGTCGGCGGCGACCGGCTCCTTGGCGCGGGAGGCGTACTCGGCGATCAGCCGGCGGGTCACGCTGGGCGACAGCAGCGCCTCGCCGGCCGCCACCACCCGCACCGCCTGGATCAGCTCCGCCGGCTCGGTGTCCTTGACCAGGAAACCGCTGGCGCCGCCGCGCAGCGCCTCGAAGACGTACTCGTCCAGCTCGAACGTGGTCAAAATGATGATGTGCGGCCCCGGCGGCATCTGCCGGGTGGCGGTCAGGCCGTCGGTGCCCGGCATGCGGATGTCCATGAGCACGACGTCAGGATGGTGCTCGCCCGCCAGCCGGACGGCCTCCGCGCCGTCGGAGGCCTCGGCCACCACGGTCATGTCCGGCTGGGCGTCGAGCAGCGCCTTGAACCCGGCCCGGACCAGCGCCTGGTCGTCCGCCAGCAGAACGTTGATCATGAGGTCTCCTCGTCGGGTAGTGGCAGCCGGGCCTCGACCTGGAAGCCGCCGCCGGAAGGCCCGGCGACCAGCGTGCCGCCAAGCGCGGAGGCCCGCTCGCGCATGCCGGGGATGCCGTTGCCGCTGCCGGCCTCGGCCAGGACGGCGGGGGTGGTGGCGCCCGTGTCGGAGACCTGGACGACCAGCTCGCGCTCGCCGTACTCCAGGCGCACGCCGACCTCGGAGCCGGGCGCGTAGCGAGCGGCGTTGGTGAGCGACTCCTGCACGATCCGGTACGCCGCCCGTTCCACCTGCGGCGGCAGCGGCCGGGAGCCCACACGTTTGAGCGACACCCGGAGCCCGGAACGCTCGATCAGCTCGTCGAGCCGGTCGAGGCCGGCGGTCGGGGAGCGCGGGGCGCCTTCGCGCAGCACGTTCAGCACCGAGCGCATCTCGCCGAGCACCTCCTTGGAGGCCGTCTTGATCGTGGCCAGCGCGGTCCTGGCCTGCTCGGGGTTGGCGTCGATGAGGTGGAGCGCGGTGGAGGCCTGCACGTGGATGAGCGAGATGTTGTGCGCGAGTACGTCGTGCAGCTCTTGGGCCATGGTCAGGCGTTCCTCGCTGGCCTGCCGCCTGGCCTCCTCCTCGGCGATCCGCTCCTGCTCCATGCGCCGCTCGCGGACGATCCTGACCAGCTCGCCCACCACCATCAGCAGCATGATCGCGGTCAGGACCCACACGCTGTGGAAGAGGTCGGGGCGGCCCACCAGCCAGGCGTAGGACAGGAACGACAGCAACGTCATCAGCGCCATGAACCAGGCCATCCACCGCTTGCCCCGCGTGACCAGCAGGAACAGCAGGACCGCAGGGCTGATGAAGCTGGGGCCGTAGGCGTACCCGCCGATCAGGAACAGGTCGCACGCGGCGAGCGCGGCGGCGGTGGTGAGCAGCGGGAAGCGGCGGTGCACGAGCAGCGCGATCGGGCCGACCAGCAGCAGGAGGTGCGGGTACGGGCCTTCGAGCGGCTCACGGAACGTGCGCTGCCCCCAGCTGGCGCCCCTGCCGATCACCATCTGGGCGACCGCCACGATCAGGGCGAGATAAGGATCGAAACCGTACTTCCTGCGCACCTCACCCACGCTAGATCACCCCTCCGACCAGCGCATCACCCCTACGTCTGAGGGGGCCCTACCACTATGGGGGTATGTGGTCCAAGGTGAGAATCATGCGCCGTGTGCTCATTCCCGCAGCAGCAGTCCTCATCTCGCTCGTGCCCGCGCAGGTCGCGCTGGCCGGGCCGCCCCATCATCAGCCGCCGCCCCAGAAGGTCCCGGTGGCCGAGGGGTACGGCGGAGCGGTCGCCACCGTCGACCTCGACGCCAGCAAGGCCGCCATCTCCGTGCTCAGGAAGGGCGGCAACGCCATGGACGCCGCCGTCGCCGCCGGCGCGGTGCTCGGCGTCACGGAGCCGTACTCGTCGGGCCTGGCCGGTGGCGGCTTCATGGTCTACTACGACGCCAGGCAGCGGAAGGTCTTCACCATCGACGGCCGCGAGACCGCGCCGCGCGCCATGACCGCCACCACGCTGGAGGGCATCCCGTTCGACGAGGGCGTGACCAGCGGCCTGTCGGCGGGCGTGCCTGGCACGGTCGCGAACTGGGACCTGGGCCTGCGCCGGTTCGGGACGATGTCCCTCAAACAGGCGCTCCAGCCGGCCATCGAGGTGGCTTCCAAGGGCTTCGTGGTCGACCAGACCTTCCACGACCAGACCGCCGCCAACGCCGACCGGTTCAAGGACATCACCTCCACGGCCAAGCTGTACCTGCCGAACGGGGCCCCGCCGCCGGTCGGGTCGGTCTTCAGGAACCCGGAGCTGGCGGCCACGTACCGCGAGCTCGGCAAGCGCGGCCCCGAATGGTTGTACGGCGGCCGGCTCGGTCAGGAGATCGTGGCCACGGTCAAGAAGCCGCCGGTCACCCCGGGCAGCACCCGTAATGTGCGCCCTGGCCTGATGGAGCTGTCCGACCTGCGCGCCTACCGGGCGCTGTTCCGCGAGCCGACCAAGATCTCCTACAAGGGCATGGACGTGTACGGCATGGCCCCGCCCTCCTCGGGCGGCTCCACGGTGAGCGAGGCGCTCAACATCCTGGAGGCCCTGCCGCAGGTCGGTCTGCACGAATACCTGGAGGCGTCCCGCCTGGCCTTCGCCGACCGCGGCAAGTACGTCGGCGACATCCCCGGCGTGCCGCTCAAGGAGTTGCTGTCCGACGGCTTCGCCAAGGAGCGGGCCTGCCTGGTCGGCGACACGGCCATGGCCCACCCGGCCGCGGCGGGCAACCCCGACGGCCGCTACGAGGGCTGCGACCGGCCGACCGGCGAGGCGGCCCCGCCCGCGCAGGAGGGCCCGGAGACCACCCACCTGGTGGTCGCCGACCGCTGGGGCAACGTGATCGCCTACAACCTGACCATCGAGTCCACCGGCGGCAACGGCATCGTGGTGCCGGGGCGCGGGGTGCTGCTCAACAACGAGCTGACCGACTTCACCTTCGGCCCGGCGCCCGGCGACCCGAACCTGCCGGCGCCCGGCAAGCGCCCGCGCTCGTCGATGGCCCCGACGCTGGTCTTCCAGCACGGCAGGCCGGTGCTGGCGGCCGGCTCGCCCGGCGGCTCCACCATCATCACGACCGTGCTGCAGATCCTGGTCAACCGGTACGAGCTCGGGATGAACCTGCCGGAAGCGCTGGCCGCGCCGCGCGCCACGCAGCGCAACACCGCGCAGACGCAGGCCGAGCCGGCGTTCCTGGCCGCGCACCAGGCGGAGCTGGAGGCCAAGGGGCACACGTTCGCGCCCAACCCGGAGATCGGCGCGGCCACCGCGCTGGAGTTCCTGAGCCGGGACCGGATCCAGGCCGTGGCCGAGCCGTCCAGGCGCGGCGGCGGCAGCGCCCTGGTGGTCTCGCCTAGAAGATGAGTTCGTAGGCGCCGGGCTTCACCCTCCGCGTACGCGCCCAGTACTCGAAGGTGAAGCCCGGCCAGAGCGTCCGGTTCACGCCGTGCTCGTCCAGGTACCAGGACCGGCAGCCGCCCGCGCTCCAGACCAGGGGGTCGAGCCGGGCCCGCAGCCGGTCGTTGTAGCGGCGCTGCGCCTGCGGCCGCACGTCCAGGGCTCTGGCCCCGGTGCGGGAGAGCAGGCGCAGGCACTCGATGACGTACCTGACCTGAGACTCGATCATGAACACGACCGAGGTGTGCCCGAGGCCGGTGTTGGGGCCGAGCAGGAAGAACAGGTTGGGGAAGCCGGCGGCCGTGATGCCGTGGTAGGCCTCCACGCCGCCCTTCCACGCGTCCTGGACGCTCAGCCCGTCCCTGCCGGTGATGTGCCGGTCGGTGAGCGCGTCCACCACCTTGAAGCCGGTGCCATAGACGATCGCGTCGGCCTCGTGCTCCACCCCGGCGGCGTCCACGATCGAACGCGGCCGGATCTCGGTGATCGCGTCGGTGACCAGCGAGACGTTCGGCCTGGTCAGGGCCGGATAGTAGTCGCTGGAGACGAGGATGCGCTTGCAGCCGATCACGTAGTCGGGGGTGAGGGCGCGGCGCAGGACGGGGTCGGGCACCTGGGCTTCGAGGTGACGCAGGGCGAGGCGTTCGTGGCCCTTCATCAGGCGCGGGTCCACGGCGAAGCCCAGCGCCCTGCTCTCCAGGGCCCAGTAGATGCCGCCGCGCAGGGTTCTGGCCGCGCCGGGCAGGCGCAGGAGGCGGCGGGCGGCGGGGGAGAAGGCGAAGTCGGGTTTGGGGTGGATCCAGGGCGGCGTGCGCTGGAAGACGGTCAGGTGGCGGGCATCGGGGGCCAGCTGGGGGACGAACTGGACGGCGGAGGCGCCGGTGCCGACGACGGCGACGCGTTTGCCGGTCAGGTCGGCGGAGTGGTCCCATTCGGCGGAGTGGAAGGCGGGGCCGGTGAAGGACTCGCGCCCCACAATTTCCGGAAATTTCGGGATATGGAGGGCGCCTATCCCCGAGACGACCGCGTTGGTGCGCAGGACCTCGCCGTCCTGCGTGGTGACCGTCCAGCCGCGCCGGCCGTCGTCGTACTCCAGCGCGACGACGTCCTTGCCGAAGCGGAGGTGCGGGGTGATGCCGTACTTGGCCGCGCAGGCGCGCAGGTAGTCCTGGATCTCCTCGCGCGGCGCGAACATCCGCGACCAGTCCGGATTCAGCTCGTACGAGTACGAGTACATGTGCGACGGCACATCGCACGCGCAGCCGGGATAGGTGTTGTCCCGCCACGTGCCGCCCAGCTCGGCGGCCTTCTCCAGGATGACGAAGTCGTGGTAGCCGGCCTCCTTGAGCTTGACGGCCATGCAGATGCCGGCGAAGCCGGAGCCGACGATCACCAGTCCTGGCTCGCCCACGGGCCCTCCTGAAGGTCGGCGCTTATCGGACGTCTCTTATTGGACGCTGAATCCAATGTAAGAAGCGCCGCCCGTCCCGGTCCAGAGTGATACCCGTCACGATCTGAACCCCGCCACGCCCGGGAACGACGAAAACCCGCCACGGCCTCCGCGGCGGGTGATGCTGTCGGCTGACTACTGGAGCAGCAGGAAGGCGGCTACGCCGACGATCACGACCGCGACGACGACCGCGATGATGGGGATGAGGGGCGACTTCTTGGGCTTGGCAACGGCCTCCTGCTCGCGCGCGTTCGCGAACGCGCGGAAGGCCTGAGTGTTGCCCGCCGGGTCAATATGCTGGTCAGACATGGGCAGCAGCCTAGCGTGATCGCCTGTTCCGTTTGTGCCTTTTGGTGTGATCCGTAGGCATGGCCTGATTGGCAGACCGCCCCACCCGGCGGATACGTTGAAGG
Source organism: Nonomuraea sp. NPDC048882 (assembly GCF_040649755.1). NCBI lineage: Bacteria > Bacillati > Actinomycetota > Actinomycetes > Streptosporangiales > Streptosporangiaceae > Nonomuraea > Nonomuraea sp. NPDC048882. The sequence continues at coordinate 150,968 of NZ_JBEZGB010000006.1, read as the reverse complement.
CATGCTGAGGACCCTGCTCTCACCCCGCATCCTGGGGCTGCACCTGCTCACGATCGGGGTCCTCATCGCCTTCATCCTGCTCGGGCGCTGGCAGCTCGGAGTCTTCCAAGATTCGGGAAAGCCTCAGGCGGCCACCGATCCTGCGCCTGTCACGGTCGCCACCCTCGCCGGTGTCGGCACCCAGATGACCGGCGAGGCGGTCGGCCGCCAGGTCACCGCGCAGGGCGTCTACGAGGCCGATCGTCAGCTCCTGGTCGCCGACCGCAAGCCCGATGCCGACGCCCCCGGCGGCAACATCTCGCGCGATGAGGGCTACTGGGTACTCACGCCGCTGCGGCTCGACGACGGCACGCTCGTGCCCGTGGTACGCGGCTGGACGGCCAAGGCCGACGACCCCGCCGTGGCCGCCGTGCCGCAGGGAAAGGTCGCGGTGACCGGACGGCTGCGGCCGCAGCAGGGCACCGACAGCGTGCAGCGGCGCGCCGAGGGCCTGCCCGCCGGCCAGGTGCAGACCGTGTCCACGGGCGAGCTGGTCAACCTGTGGAGCGGGCAGCGGGTGCGCACCGGCTATGTCGTGGCGCAGCCGGCCTCCGGCTCGCTGACGCAGGTCCAGGCGAGCCCGCCGGTGGTCGGAGGCACGTTCACCTGGCGTAATCTGGCTTATGCCGCCAACTGGTGGATCTTCGCTGGATTCGCCGTCTTCATGTGGTTCCACTTCGTCCGCGACGCCGTACGCGCGGATCGGGACCGCGGCAAGTCGTCCCCTGAGATGGTTCTGGAAGGTTAACGGTGGAATCGGCTCTGAAGCCCTTCCGGGCACTCGCGTACGTGGTCGGCGTCATGCTGCTCGTGCTCTGCGTCGGCATGGTGCTGCGCTACGGCTTCGACCAGCCGGCCATGTCGAAGATCATCGCCCCGATCCACGGCGGGCTCTACATGATCTACCTGGTCACGGTGATGAATCTGGGCATGAAGGCACGCTGGTCGTGGCCGTACATGCTCGGTGTCATGCTCGGCGGCACGGTGCCGTTCCTGTCCTTCTACGTGGAGCGAAGGGTGACCCAGCGCGTGCAGACGACGCTGGCCGCGGCGGAGGCCTGACCGCATGCGCCTGTCGGGCCCCCGCCGCCGGAGCCTCAGCGGCCGATGCCGCGCCTGCGGGCCCGCTTGAGCCGCTCGCGCTGCGACGGATCGAGCATCAGGTAGCCGACCACAGGGGCGGCGACCAGGCCGAGGACGACCAGCAAGGTGACCCAACCGGGCAAGAAGAACAGCGAGAACAAGAACGCGACGCCCGCGCCGATGGCGTACTTCTGAACTGGCGACATCCCCAACTTCCTCCGAACGCGGAGCGCGCGCCCCGCCTCTCCCACATTCTGCGTCCTCTGTCCAACGTGTGAACCCGTCGCTGAGGTTCCGTTCGCGATGTATCGCAATTGTTGTGCCGGAGGTCAAGCACTTCCCGCGGCGATTCTGAGCAGGTCGCGGCGGAGTTCGTCCAGTGTGGGACGTTCCAACGGGTTGCCCGACAGGAGCCGGAACAGCACGGGAGCCAGCGGGCCAGCCCGCCGCAGCGGCGCGCCCGGCGCGGGTGCGGCGCCCTCGACGGCGGTGAAGAGGGTGGCCCCGAGCGACCACAGATCGGCGGCCTGGGTGGCGGCGCGCTCGGGAGCCGTGTACGCCGGGAGCGTTCCCGGCCCCGGCAGCGGCGTCAGCCGGGCCCGGCCCCAGACGTCGATGAGCACGTTCCCCGGCTGCACCCCGCCGTGGAAGCCGCCCCAGTCGGCGAGCCGGTCGAGCACGGCCAGCCCGATCGCGGCCACCTGGTCGGGCGGCAGCGGGCCCGACGCCCTGACCACCGCGTCCAGCGGCCGGTCCACCGCCAGCCGCTCCAGCGTCTCGCGCACCACCTCCGCCGGCGGCGGCCCCGAGCTCCCCGACGAGCCTTTCGACGGCCGGAGCATCGCCCTGACCAGCGACCTGAACGGGTCGGCCGCCTCGGTGGGCGCCTGGCCGGGCGGGCGGCCCTCGACCGCGAAGTGCAGCGTGGCCGCCAGCGACCACAGGTCCGCGGAGGGCAGCATGCTGAGGCTGGGAAAGCCGAACCCGGTGAGCACCGCCCGGCCGGTCGTGGTGAGCAGCACGTTGCCGGGATCGACCCGGCCGTGCACGATCCCCGCCGCGTGCGCCGCGGTCAGCGCCGACAGGACGCAGACGCCGATCCTGGCCGCCTGCGGGACGGGCAGCGGACGCCGCGAGCGGACGGTCTGCTCCAGCGACGCCCCCGAGACGAACTCCATCACCAGCCACGGCTCGCCGTCCTCGACCAGCACGTCGAGCACCCGCACGACGAAGGCGTGCCGCAGCGCGGTCGCCCTGCGCGCCTCGTGCAGCGCGGCCTCGCGCAGCTCAGGGGGCACCCGCAGGCGCCTGACCGCGACGTCGCGGTGTTCCGTCTCGTCGAAGGCCAGCCGTACGGATCCCGCCCCCAAGGGATTCAACAGCCGGTAGCGACCGTTCAGCTTCCTGGTCTCATCAGCCATTCCGAGTCGCACGATAGCGCCGCGACCGCCTCATGACCATGGGCCTGAGCCGTCAATCCGAACCGCTCTTCAACCAGCTCTCGTGGGCCGCGCGCACCTTGCGCCAGAGCTCGTCCTTCTCCTCGGCGCTCACGTCGTCCAGCGGCAGCAGGAACACGTCCGCCAGCGCCGCGTAGTAGTCGCGCGACGTGCACAGCGTCACCGACTGCGTGCCGTTCCCGAGGCGCTTGAGCCGCAGCCCGCGCAGGACGTCCACCCCGTAGGCGTCGCGCCGCTGCACCGTGGCCACGCGCACGAAACCCGAGGCCGGCGACGTGGTCAGGTGGCGGTGCATGTCCGCGAACGCCGACATCCGCGCCGGTTCGAGGGTGAAGTCCATGCCCTCGAACGAGCCGCCCGGGTCGTGGTCGAGCCGCCAGCCGCCGGGCGCCACCTCCGACGGGCGCAGCACGTACCGGAACGGGCCCTGCCGATAGCCGCCCGCGACCAGCGGCAGCGGCTCGTGCAGGGCGTCGCCGAGCCCCACGTCCACCAGCCACGCGCCGCCAGGGTTGGCCTCCGACGGCAGCCCGCGCACGGTGAGCACCAGGTGGTTGCCGGTGACGCCGGGCTCGCCGCCCCGGTTCTGCACGCCGCCCACGTGCCGGGTCACCTCGTAGCCGAGGGCCGCGAGCAGCTCGGAGAACGCGCCGTTGAGGTGGTAGCAGTAGCCGCCCCTGCCGCGCAGGATGCGCTCGGCCGACTCCAGCGGATCGACGGTCGTGGCCCGGCCGAGCCAGATCTCCAGCGCTTCGTAGGAGACCTTTTCGATGTGGGCGGCGTGCAGGGCGCGCAGCCCCTCCGCGCTCGCGGGAGCGCCGAGCAGCGCGGGCAGGCCGAGACGGCGGAGGTATCCGGCGGTGTTCACGCCGCCAAGTCTGCACGGATTGTGCACGAATCGGGGAGTGTCGTCTGCACAGGGCGCTCGTAGTCTTTCGTACGTGGCAGAGCAGCGACGCATTCTCGTGGTCGAGGACGACGTGACCATCGCGCTCGCCGTACGGAACAGGCTGGCCGCCGAGGGCTTCGACGTCAGGGTGGCCGGCGACGGGCAGGACGCCCTTGTTCAGTACGGCAGCGCGGAACCGGATCTGGTGATCCTCGACCGGCTGTTGCCCGGCATGGACGGGCTGGAGGTGTGCCGCAGGATGCAGGCCGCCAAGCCCGTGCCCGTGCTCATGCTGACCGCGCTGGGGGAGGAGACCGACGTGCTCGTCGGGCTCGGGGTAGGGGCCGACGACTACTTGACCAAGCCGTTCAGCATGCGTGAGCTGGTAGCCAGGATTCACGCGCTGCTGCGCCGGGTCGAGCGCGCGGCCCAGCTCGCGGCCGAGGACACCGTGATCAGGGTGGGCGAGGTGGAGATCGACACCGCCGCGCGCCGCGTCTTCGTGCGCGGTGCGGAGGCCCAGCTCACCAGGACCGAGTTCGACCTGCTGCGCCGCCTGGCCGAACGCCCCGGGCAGGTCTTCGAGCGCGATCGGCTGCTGTCCGACGTGTGGGGCTTCTCCGAGGCCGCGGCGACCAGGACCGTCGACAGCCACGTGCGGGCGCTGCGCCGCAAGCTCGGCTCCGACGTCGTGCGCACGGTGCACGGCGTCGGCTACGCCCTGGTCCGGCGATGAACCCACTCGACTTCCTCGGCCGGATCAAGGTCAAGCTCGGCATCGTGATCGTGCTGGCCGTCGGGACCGCGTTCGTGGTGAACGAGGTCGGCATCCAGTCGGGGCTCTCCCGCGAGACGCGCATCGCGGTCGCGGTCGTCCTGGCGCTGATCATGGTGCAGGTGCTGGCCATGGGCATGACCAAGCCGCTGCGCCAGATGGCCAGCGCCGCCCAGACCATCGCCAAGGGCAGCTACACCCTGCGCGTGAACTCCACCTCCCGCGACGAGGTCGGCGAGCTGGCCAGGGCGTTCAACGCGATGGCGGCCGACCTCGGCGAGGTCGACCGGCAGCGGCGCGAGCTCGTCGCCAACGTCAGCCACGAGCTGCGCACCCCCATCACCGGGCTGCGCGCCGTGCTGGAGAACGTGGTGGACGGCGTCTCCGCGCCCGACCCCGTCACCATGCGCACCGCGCTCGCCCAGACCGAGCGGCTCGGCCGGCTCGTCGCCCAGTTGCTCGACCTGTCGCGGCTGGACTCCGGCACCCGCCCGATCGAGGCCGAGGCCGTCGAGCTGGCGCCGCTGATCGAGCAGGCGGTGCGTGAGGCGTCGCTGGCGCGCGAGGACGTCGTGATCCGCTCGTCCGTGCCGGCCGACCTGGTCGTGCGGGCCGACCCCGACCTGCTCGCCCAGGTGCTGGCGAACCTGCTCGACAACGCGGTACGGCACAGCCCGCCCTCGGGCGAGGTGGTCATCCGCGCCGCGGCGTCGGGGGCCTCGGTGCGGATGGAGGTCGCCGACCAGGGGCCCGGCATTCCGGCGTCGGCCAGGGCACGCGTGTTCGAACGCTTCTCCCGGCTGGACGCCGGGCGGGCGGCCGACTCCGGCGGGGCCGGGCTGGGGCTGGCCATCGTGAAGGAGATCGTCGAGCTGCACGGGGGATCCATTCGCATCGAGGACTGTGCGGGCTGCCGGATGGTCGTCGATCTACCAGGGAGGACGACGATGGCTGAGGCGCCATTAGAGGGTGGACGCGACACGGGGGACGTGGAACGGCCACTGCCCGCCGGTGCGGGGGAGGCGGCGGGGGCCGCCGCACCCGACCCGGCCGGGCAACCGGTTGACGCGGTGCCCGCGTCCAGCGGGCCGGCGAGTCCGGTCCTGACGGCGGGTGAGCCTGAACCCGCCGGGGCCGGTGCGTCGCCGGACGGTGTGTCCGGTGAGAAGGTCCCGGCGACCGGCGCCGCGTCCCTTGTGGGCGCGGGCCCGGATGTGGGCGCGGGTGTGGGTGCGGGTGTGGGTGCGGAGATCGCGATGGCGGCCGGCCGGAGTGGCGCGGCGGTCGTGCGGGCCGAGGTTCCGGGTGGTGGTGGCCCTGCCGGGGCCGGTCCGGCCGGGGGCAACGCCTGGCCGATCGCGCCGGGCGGGGGAGGGATGCCGCCTGTGGGGATCCCGGGTTATCCGCCGCCGCGCGAGCCGTTCGCCGGTGGTCTGGGGCGGATGGTCGGTGGTGGCGCCGTCGGGTTGCTGGTCGGGCTGCTGGTCGGCATGTTCGCCGCCGTCCTGGCCAGCGTGGCCGTGGGGGACGGGGCGGCGCTGGTGACGCTCATCGGCTGCACCACGCTCATAGGAGCCCTCGGCGCCTCTCTGGGAGCGGGGTCCGGAAGGAGGGCGATGGAGGCGTACCGGGCGAGCCAGGCCGGCCTGCACACCGGTACTCCGGCCGGCACCCCCGTTGGGGCTTCGGGAGGGGAGCCGTCCCGGGGGCAGATGGGGCCGCCGCCGGCCTACGTGCCGCCGCCGCTCTTCCCCAGGCCCGAGGTGCCCGATCCGCCGCGCTGGCTGCTGCCGGCCGCCGCCGGAGCCGGCGTGTTCGCCGCGGTGGCGCTGCCGGAGGCGCAGGTCGGGCTGGGCAGCGTGCTGGTCGCGATGGTGGTGGGCGGCGCGGCGCTGCCCGCGATGAGGCAGCGGATGACGCCGTGGACGCTGGCGTTCGGGCTGACCGCGTACTGGCTGATCTCGATGGCGGCGGTGCGGGACGCCGACTGGCTGGTGGCCATCCTGCTCGTGGCGGGGGCCGGGCTGGGCGCGCTCGCGGTGTCCGGAGCGGGCGCCGGCTGGGTGGGCGTGATCAGGGGCGGGATGTCGGTGCTGCTGGCGTTCGGCCCGGTGCCGTGGTTCCTGGCCGGGCCGCTCAAGCGGCTGACGGCGCGGCGGCGCGTCATGCCCATGGTGATCGCGCTGAGCATCACGGCGGTGCTGCTGCTGGTGTTCGGGCTGCTGTTCGCCTCGGCGGACGCGATCTTCGCCTCGTACGTGGAGCGGCTGACCACCACCCCGGCCTGGGCGGATTCGCTTCCGGGACGGATCTTCCTGTTCGTGCTGTTCGCGGCGCTGCTGGCCGCCGTGGTCCTGGTCGCGCTGCGGCCGGTCGTGGACCCGGTGGGGCCGGGGACGAGGTTCAGGGTGAGCCGGAGCATCTGGGCGGTGCCGCTCACGGCGGTGAATATGCTGTTCGCCTCGTTCGTGGCGGTGCAGATCACGGCGCTGTTCGGCGGTGACACGCTGGTGCTGAAGACGGCGGGCCTGACCTACGCCGAGTACGCCAGGCAGGGGTTCTTCCAGCTCGTGGTGGTCAGCGTGTTCGTGCTGGGCATCGTGGCGGTGGCCGCGGGGCTGCTCAGGGTCGAGCGGGCCGAGCGCTGGCTGCTGGCGGTGCTGCTCGGCGTGCTCTGCGGGCTCACCATGGTGGTGCTGGCCTCGGCCCTGCACCGGATGAACCTCTACACCGACGCCTACGGCCTGTCGCGGCTGCGGCTGTCCGTGGAGGCCACCGTGTGGTGGCTGGGCGCGCTGTTCGCCCTGGTGCTGCTGGCGGGCGCGGCCCGGCTCACCGGCCGTCAGTCCGGCTGGCTGCCCAGGACGATCGTGCTGGTCACCGGGCTGGGGCTGGTGGCGTTCTCGATGGTCAACCCCGATCTGCGGGTCGCGGAGTCGCAGGTGCAGGTGCGCGGCGTGACCAAGATGGACTCCGACTACCTCGGCGATCTCGGCGCGGAGGCCGTGCCGGCTCTGGACCGGCTGCCGGAGCCGCAGCGCAGTTGCGTGCTGGCGGACGTGATCGCGACCAACCGGCTGAACCGGCCCGACCCGTGGAACGGCTGGAACCTGGCCCGTTCCAGGGCCCGCGACCTGCTGGCCGAGCGGCCCGTGGTGAACGGCGTGGGATGCGCTCCGGCGTACTTGCCCCGCTCTGATTGAATCTTGGGGTGAGCTTCGACGTAGTCATCAGCGGCGGGCGGGTGCTCGACGGGTCGGGCGCCCCGCCGTACCGGGCGGATGTGGCGATCGAGGGGGATCGGGTCGCGGCGGTCGGCAGGCTCGACGGCGCGACGGCGGGCAGCGTGATCGACGCGACGGGGCGGCTCGTCGCGCCCGGGTTCGTCGACTGCCACTCCCATGGTGACGCGGTCGTGTTCGACCCCGGCGTGCAGCTGGCCGCGTTGCGGCAGGGGGTGACGACGTTCGTGATGGGGCAGGACGGGCTGTCGTACGCGCCGGGCTCCGCCGAGACCGTCGCCTACGTCTCCCGCTACTTCGCCGCCGTCAACGGCGAGCTGAAGCGCGACGGCGGACGTGACGGCGGGCCGGAGCGTGACGGCGGGCCGGGGAGTGCGGCCGGTGGCGGGCCGGTGTCCGACCTCGGTGAGGGGCCGCTCAGCGTGGGCGAGCTGCTCGACGGCTACGACCGCGCCGTGGCGCTCAACACCGCCTACCTGCTGCCCCACGGCACCATCCGCTACGACGTCATGGGCCCGTCGCCCGACCCTGCCTCGCCCGCCGACCTGGCCGGCATGCTGCGTCACGTCGAGCGGGGGCTGTCGGAGGGCGCGGCCGGGCTGTCGAGCGGGCTCGAATACCTGCCGGGCGGCTACGCCACCGCCGAGGAGCTGGCCGCCCTGTGCGCCCCGCTCGGCGGGCTCCCGTACGTCACCCACATGCGCGCCTACGGCGATCGGGCCGGGGTCGGCATGGCCGAGGTCGTGGACATCGCCGGCCGCTCGGGCGCCGCCGTGCACGTCTCGCACCTGCACGGGCCCGCCGACGTGCTGATGCCGCTGGTCGAGGAGGCGCTCGGCAAGGGCGTCGACCTCACCTTCGACACCTACCCCTACCTGCGCGGCAACACGATCCTGGCCATGATCGTGCTGCCGCCGTCCGTGCCGGGGGCCGAGCCCGGCCGGGCCGTGGAGATGATCGGCTCCGGCGCGCTCGACGACTGGTGGCCGACGCTGGCCTCGACCTGGCCCCGGCTGACCGTCTCCCACGCGCCCGGCCTGGAGTGGGCCGAGGGGCTGACCATCACCGAGGCGGCCGGGCGGGCGGGGACGGATCCGGCCGCGTTCTGCCGTCGGCTCCTGACGGAGACGAACCTGGAGGCCGGCGTGGTCTCGGCCAGGCCCGACGAGGGCCCGCTGGGCGAGGAGTCCGTACGCAGGATGTTGCGCCACCCGTCCCATACCGGCGGCTCCGACGCCATCTACGTAGGCGGCCATCCGCATCCGCGCGGGTTCGGGGCGTTCGCCAGGTTCCTCGGCCGGCACGTCAGGGAGCTGGGCGACTGGACGTGGGAGCAGGCCGTGACGCACCTTTCGTCCCATCCGGCCCGGCGTTTCGGGCTGACCGACCGGGGGCTGCTGCGCCGCGGGTTCGCCGCCGACGTGGTGGTGTTCGACCCGGATGTGGTCGGCGACCTGGCCACGTACCAGGAGCCGCGCACGCTCGCGGAAGGCGTGGACGACGTGCTCGTCTCCGGGGTGCGCGTGCTGGCCGGAGGCGAGCTCACCGGGGCCACCCCCGGGCGGGCGCTCCGGCCCTGAGCGCCCGGGCGGTCGGATAGGGTCGGACGCGGACGAAGGGGGTGTTGTGCCGGCGAACCTCGGCCAGTCGGTCTTCGACGGCGGGCTCGAATTTCCCGCCATGCTGGTCCACAGGGGCGCGCTGGCGCACAACGTGGCCACGATGGCGGCGTTCGCCCGCGATCACGGCATGGAGCTGGCGCCCCACGCCAAGACGCACATGTCGCCCGAGATCGCCGCGATGCAGCTCGCCGCGGGAGCCTGGGGGCTCACCGTGGCGACGCCCCGGCAGGCCCAGACGGTCAGGGGGTTCGGGGTCCGGCGGATCATGGTGGCCAACCAGGTGGTCGATCCCGCGGGGCTCACCTGGGCCGCCCACGAGCTGGAGCGCGATCCCGAGTTCGAGTTCCTGAGCTTCGCCGACTCGACGGCCGGGGTCGACATCCTGGCGGGTCACGCCGGGCCGCGGCCGTTCCGGGTGCTGGTCGAGCTGGGCCACGAGGGCGGCAGAGCCGGGTGCAGGTCGGTCAAGGAGCTGCTGGAGCTGGCCGCCCACGTGCAGGTGACGCCCGGCGTCGAGCTGGCCGGGGTCGCCGGATACGAGGGCGGGCTCAAGTCCTCCGACGAGGTCCGCGACTATCTGGGCTCGCTGCAGGAGGCCGTCGAGCACCTGCGCGTCAGAAACCCCATCCTCACCGTGGGCGGCAGCCAGTGGTTCGACGTGATCGGCCGCGAGCTCGTCGCCACCCAGGCCAGGATCCTGCTGCGCAGCGGCGCCTACGTCACCCACGACGACGGCTTCTACCGGGAGCGCACGCCGTTCAACCGGATCGAGGGCGAGCTGCGCCCGGCGCTGGAGGTGTGGGCGCATGTGCTGTCCACCCCCGAGCCGGGGCTGGCCATCGTGGGTATGGGCAAGCGGGACGCGCCCTACGACGAGGGCCTGCCGATCCCGCGCCGCGGCGGGGTCACGATCGTGAAGATGCAGGACCAGCACACCGTGGTCCGCGCCACCGGGCTCAAGCCCGGTGACCTGCTGGCCTTCGGCATCTCCCATCCGTGCACGGCCTTCGACAAGTGGCGGCTGCTGCCGCTGGTGGACCGGGACTACCGTGTCGTAGGCACGATTAGCACCAAGTTCTAGGGAGATTTCGTGAAAAAGGAGCTCAGGACCACCGAAGGCGCCGCCCCGGTCGGCGCCTACTCGCAGGGTCTCGTGGTGGGCGACTTCGTCTACACCTCCGGCATGGGGCCGCTCGACCCCAAGACCGGCGAGGTCGTGGGCACCGACGTCGCCACCCAGACGCACCAGGTCATGCGCAACCTCGGCGCCATCCTCGCCGCGCACGGCCTCGGCTTCGACGACGTCGTCAAGTCCACCGTGCACCTGCAGCACCTCAAGCGCGACTTCGCCGCGTACAACGAGGTCTACAAGTCGTACTTCAACCAGCCCTACCCGGTCCGCACGACCGTGGGGTCCGAGCTGATGGACATCCTCGTGGAGATCGACTTCGTCGCGCACAAGAGCGCTTAAGGTCGTGGTGTGGACAGTTCGGTGTACGTCTTCGTCGAGGACCTGCGCGGCGAGGGCGTCGAGCGGGTGCTCGACAGGATCAGCGCGTACGGCGTGCGCGGCATCACCGTCGGCGCCGTGCACCACGCCTCCCGCGACGTCACCCCCCACGGGCTGTCCAGGCTGACCCTGCGCCACGACGGGGCCCACTTCGTCCCGCCGCCCGAGCTGTTCGACGGGCTCAGGCTGACCCCCGTGCCCGGCCACCTCGACGCGTTCGACGGGCTGCGCGAGGCGTGCGCGAAACGGTCCATGAAGCTCCACGGGTGGACGGTCTTCCTGCGCAACGCCACGCTCGGCGAGCGCCACCCCGATGTGACCGTACGCGACTGCTTCGGCGACCGCGGCTCGCTCACCGACCTGTGCCCCGCCCACCCCGACGTGCGCGAATACGCCGTCGCGCTGGCCAGGGCGGTGGCCAGGCTCGGCGTCGACAGCGTGGTGGCCGAGTCGCTGCACTTCAGGCCGCTCAAGCCGCAGCGCTCGTTCGTGCCGCTGGGGCCGATGGACGCCTACCTGTTCGGGCTCTGCTTCTGCGACTACTGCATGCGCCGGGCCACCGACCTGGGCGTCAACGCCGAAGTGGCCCGCGACGAGTGCGCCAGGATCGTCGGCGGCGTCTTCGACGGCGACCCGCCGGCCCAGGGTGAGGTGACCAGGGCGGCGCTGACCGCGTACGCGGGGCCCGACGTCGTCGCCTACGCCCGCGCCCGCTCCGAGACCGTCACCACGCTGGTGTCCGAGGTGGCCTCCGCGGTGGCCGACGAGGGCTCGAAACTGGTCTTCATCGACTCGACGGGCGCGGTCAAGGGCTACACCGACGGGCTGCCCACGCCGGGACTGGCCGCCCATGACGCCTGGCAGCTCGGGGTCGACCTGGTGGCGCTCGGCGACCTCGTGCCGGCGTTCGGGGTGCTGGCGTACGCGCGTGACGCGGCGCGGGTGGCCGACGACGTGGGCGCCTACCTGCGGTCTGTGGGCAAGGACCGGGAGGTGCGGGCCGTGCTGCGGCCGGGCTACCCCGACAGCGACTCCGCCGACCGGCTGGTGGCCAAGGCCCGGGGGGCCAAGGCGGCCGGGGCGCTGGCCGTGGACTTCTACGCGTACGGGCTGGCGCCGCATCCTGTGCTCGACCGCATCCCGGCGGCGCTGTCGGAGTCACTCTGACCGGCGGCGCTTCCTGACCGGCGATGCTTCCTGGCCCGCGGCGCTTCCTGACGTGCGGCGCTTCCTGGCCCGCCCGTGGCCGAACGGCGCTCAGCCGGCGCGGACGCCGTCCAGGACCGCCGTGACCGCCTCGGCGGCGAAGTCGTCGCTCACGTTCAGGTCCCTGAAGACCGCCCGCATCCACACAGCTCCGGCCAGCAGATCGACGATCAGCATCGGGTCGGCCGACTCCTTCAGCTCACCCCTGACCGCCGCCCGTTCGAAGATCTCCCGCTCCCTGGCGAACCTGTCGGCGAAGAAGCGGCGCCCGTCCAGCTCCGGATGGCGTACGGCGGCGGCGAGCGCGGCCACCGCGATGTCGGCGGCGGGCCGCTCGGTCAGCAGCCGTCTGATGCCCTCCACCAGCGCGACCAGGTCGCCGCGCAGGCTGCCGGTGTCGGGCGCCGCGAAGCCCAGCACGTCGGACTCCACCAGCGCGGCGCCCAGCAGCGCGGCCTTCGACGGCCACCAGCGGTAGATCGTGGTCTTGTTGACGCCGGAGCGCTCGGCGACCCCCTCGACGGTCAGGCCGTCGTAGCCCTTCTCGGCCACCAGCCGCAACGTCGCGTCGAAGATCTCCTGCTGCTTCCTGGGCGCCATGGGGCTCATTTTCTCCCGGCGAACGCGGTGGCCACGCCCAGGGCCAGGTAGACGACGCCGCTGACGTACCGGAGCGTTCTGGCCGCCCGGTCGAGGCGGCGGCCGAGCGCGCCGGCGGCGACGGCGTACACGAGGTCGGAGATCAGCCCGAGGAGCAGCAGCGTGAGGCCGAACACAGCCATCTGCAGCGCGGGAGAACCCGCGCCTGGGTCCACGAAATGGGGCAGGAACGCCACGAAGAACAGCGCCACCTTGGGGTTGAGCACGTTGACCAGCATGCCTTCGAGGAACACCTTGCGCAGCGGCTGCGGCTCCGGCCGTCCGGCGCGGGCGTCCTTGCCGGTGAACGATCGGACGCCCAGGTAGACGAGGTACGCGACGCCGGCCCACTTGATGACCGCGAAGAGCGTGGCCGATTGAGAGATCACGTACGACAGGCCCGCGGCGGCGGCCGCGATGTGCACGAGCGTGCCGGCCTCCACGCCGAGCGCGCTGGCCAGGCCCGCCGCCCGGCCCTGGGCGAGCCCTCTGGCGGTGATGTAGAGGTGATTGGGGCCGGGGATGAGCACCAGGGCGATGGAGGCCGTCACGAAGAGGGCGAAAGTCGCGGGAGGTATCACGAACGGCAGCGTAGGACGGCGTTGGTCCTCCGGTCAGGGCCAATCCCGTCCCGGATGACTGGACCAATCAGTTGTCGGTGCGACATGGCATAGTTTCATGGCGTGAACGGTCTTCTCGTCGGGCGCTCCTCTGAGCTGGCCGGACTCGTGCGGGTGCTCGAGTCCGCCGCCGACGGCGTGGCCGGGGTGGCGCTCGTCGGCGGAGACGCCGGCATCGGCAAGACCCGGCTGGTCACCGAGCTGACCGTCCGGGCCAAGGAGCGCGGCTTCAACGTGCTGGTCGGCCAGTGCGCCGAGCTCGGCGACTCGCTGCCCTACCTGCCGCTGGCCGACGCGCTGCGCGGGGCCGAGCCCGCCGTGCGCGCCGCCGCCACCGCCCATCCCCTGCTCGGCCAGTTGCTGCCGGGCACCGAGAGCCCGCCTTCGGCCGGGCTCACCCAGCAGCGGCTGTTCGGCTCGCTGCTCGGGCTGCTCGCCGAGCTCCAGCCCGTGCTGTTCGTGATCGAGGACCTCCACTGGGCCGACCGCTCCACCCGCGACCTGCTGGTCTTCCTCAGCCGCATGGTGCAGAGCGAGCGGGTCTGCGTCGCCGGCACCTACCGCACCGACGACCTGCACCGCCGCCATCCGCTCAGATCGGTGCTGGCCGAGCTGAAGCGCCTGCCCACGGTGATGAACGTGGAGCTGGGGCCGCTGGGCACCGGCGAGATGTCCGACTATGTCGCCACTTTGGGCGAGGTCGACGCCCAGGGGCTCGGTCTCATCGTCACCCGCGCCGACGGCAACCCGTTCTATGCCGAGGAGCTGTTCGCGGCCATGGCCGAGGGCGACGCCCTGCCCGACGGGCTGGCCAGCCTGCTGATGTCCAGGGTCGAGGTGCTCTCCGAGGCGGGGCAGCGGGTACTGCGCGCCGCCGCCGTGGCCGGGCGCCGGGTCGAGGACGAGCTGCTGCGCGAGGTGTCGGGGCTGCCGCTGGCCGAGTTCGAGGAGGCGGTGCGCGAGATCGTCTCGCGCGGCCTGCTCAGGGTCCAGGGCCACGGCTACGCCTTCCGCCACGCGCTGCTGCAGGAGGCCGTCTACACCGACCTGCTGCCGGGCGAGCGCACCCGGCTCCATACCGCGTTCGCCCGCCTGCTCACCTCGCCGGCCGAGCTGGCCCACCACTATCTCGCCGGCCACGACCTCGCCGGGGCGCTGCGGGCCTCCATAGAGGCGGGGCGGGTGGCCGAGCGGATCGGAGCGCCCGCCGAGGCCCACAGCCACTACGACCGGGCGCTGAGCCTGTGGGAGCGGGTCGACGACGCCGAACGGCTGGCCGGGGAGAGCCGGGCCGGGCTGGCCTTCCGCAGCGCGGTCATGGCCGCCGACAGCGGCGACAACCACCGGGCCGTCGTCCGGTTGCGCGCGCTGCCGCCGACGTCCGAGGTGTGCGAGCGGCTGGCCTACTACCTCTACGAGACCAATGACCAGGACGCCGCGATCGCCGCGGCCGAGCGGGCCGTCGCGAGCGCGGAGGACCAGGTCGCGCTCGCCCGCGCGCTGGCCACACACGCCCGCACCCTGCTGTGGTCGCCGCGGCACCAGGAGGTCGAGCCGCTGGCCGAGCGGGCGCTGGAGACCGCCCGCGCGGCCGGGGCCAGAGACGCCGAGGTGGGCGCGCTGGTGTCGCTGGCCAGCTTCGTCGAGCTCCGCGGCGACCTCGACCGGGCTCACGCGCTGCTCCAGGCGGCCTCCACCGGGCGCACCGGCGACCTGGCGATGGACCTGCGGGCCCGTTTCAACCACGCCCGCATCCACTACGAGCAGGGGCTGCTCGCCCGCGCCGCCGAGGTGGCCGACGACGGCATCCGGATGGCGTTCGAGACCGGGCTCAAATGGAGCACCTACGGCACCGACCTGCGTTTCCTGCGCTTCCTCATCCACTACGCGGCCGGCGAGTGGGACCAGGCCGAGTCGATGGCCGCCGGCTTCGGCGCGCGGGTCGGCACCGTGCCGGAGGCGATCCTGTCGTCGTTCGCGCTGTTCGTCGAGGTCGGGCGCGACCTGCCGGCGGTCGAGGGGCGGCTCGCCCTGCTGCGGCCCTTCTGGTCCGACCCGCTGGCCGCCTACATGTCCAGAGCGCTGGCAGCCGAGCACGCGCTGTGGCACGGCGACCCGGCGACGGCGCTCGACCACGTGCGCGCGGTCCTGGCGGTGATCGACCCCGACGACGTGGGCGCGCTGCGGCCGATCGCCATCGGGTTGTGGGCGCTGGCCGAGCTGGGCACCACCGAGGGCGCCGACGACCTGCGTGCCCACGCCCACGCCACCCTCAAGGCCGGGCCCGCCGGCGAGGGCGGCTACATGGGGCTCGAGGGGCGGGCCTGGGAGCTGCAGGTGGAGGCCGAGTGGCAGCGCGTGCACGGGCGGCTCGACGTGGCGCTGTGGCGGCGGGTGGTGGAGACGTTCGACGTCGCGTTCGTCTACGAGGCGGCGCGGGCCAGGTGGCGCCTGGCCGAGGCACTGCTGGCGGCCGGCGACCGGGAGTCCGCGCAGGCGGAGTGGGAGTCGGCCAGGGAGACGGCGGGCAAGCTGCGGGCGGTGCCGCTGGAGAACGCCCTGCTGGAGTTCGGCCGCCGGGCCCGGTTCGGCGGCGCCGGTTCCGTCGACGGCGCGGGTGACGCCGGGTTGACCGCGCGGGAGGTCGAGGTGCTGCGGCTGGTGGCCGAGGGGCTGACCAACCGGGAGATCGCGCAGCGGCTGTTCATCGCGCAGAAGACGGTGAGCGTGCACGTGTCCAACATCCTGGGCAAACTCACGGTCTCCACCCGCACCCAGGCCGCGGCGACAGCCCGGCAACGAGGCCTGCTGGACTGACCGCGCCCGGTCGCGGGTGGCGGCTCGTGAGGGTGACCGCGCCCGGTAGCGGGTGACTGACGCGACCCTGCACCCCCACACCGACCTGCCCCCACACCGACCTGCCCCCACACCGACCTTCACCCACACCCTCACCGACCCGCACCCACACACCGACCGCCACGGCGGGGGGCGGCAGCGTCCGGTCGCCGGTGGCCGCGCACAGTGGCAGGTGGTGCCTGGCGGAGGTTGCCACGCCCGGTGGAGGCTGGCGGGGGTGGGTGGCCGGGCCCGGTCGCGGGTGGCCGACGCGACCCTGCGCACCTTCACCGGCCCGCACCTTCACCGACCCACACCCTCATCGACCGCCACGGCAGGGGCAGCCGCGTCCAGTCGCGGGTCGGGGGGTTGGTCAGGAGCCGGGGGCCGGCGCGATGAGCGAAGTGACGTCGAACTTCTGCTTCAGGTAGCCGAATTCGAGCATGAGGTCCGCCACTCGCTGCACCTTCGCCGGATCGACGGCGGTGGCGAAGCCGCCGAGTTTCATCGTGGCGGCTGTGGCGCGGTCGATCTTGGTGTACTTCTCCAGGGCGGGAGCCACCTCGGCCGGGTTCGACAGGGCCAGCTCGGCGGCCTTGCGCAGGGCCCGCTGGAAGGCCGCGACGACCTTCGGGTTCTGCGCGGTGAAGGTCTCCGTGGTGAGATAGCCGGCGATCGGGAAGTCGGCCAGCGGCCCGGCGAACGGCTCGGCCAGCGCGACCGCCCCCGACTGACCGGCCGCCGCCTGGCTGAACGGCGCGGGCAGGAACGCCACCTCCACCTGACCGCTGTCGAGCGCCCCGGCCATCTCGGGGAAGGGCCGTTCAATGAACTTGACGTCCTGCGGCGCGAGCCCGACGGGCTTGAGCAGGGCGCTCATGGTGAGGGTGGCGATGTTGTTCAGCGTGTTGACGCCGATGGTGTGCCCTTTGAGCTGGGACACCGGTGTCCGTGCCTGTTCGGGGGTGAGCGGGCGGGTGGGCAGGACGAGCTTCACCGTCTCCTCCAGCTCCTCGATTGCGTCGTGCGGGTGTCCAGGCAGGACACGGCGACGATCTCCCCGCCCGCCTGGCACGCCGAGCGCGCTCACGACCGCGCTCACGACCGCGCCCGACCGCATGCGTGTCCCCATGCCCCGGTGGCGGTGAGCGCCAGGTGTGGTGGCGGTGAGGCCCGGGGGTCTCCGTGCCGTGGTGATGGGCGCGGGGGAACGTGGAGGCGGGATGGCTGTGTGGGGTGCCGGGCAGGGCTCAGCTGGTGATCGTTTTGTCGCGCAGGAGGAAGTAGCTGGCCTGGTCGGTTTGCAGGTAGGCGTGGAAGTTCGGGGCCAGGGAGCGGGCCGATCTGTCGGCGGTGACGATCGTGACGACCACGTAGTTCTTGGACGCCCCCGAGAGGATCTTGCCGTACGAGTAGTTGGTGAGGGTCGCGTTCTGGCGCCACCTGACCGCGTTCGACGTGAGCTTGGCCAGGCGGGTGGCGGCGGTCTTGGCGGCCTGCTCGCTCGGGAACGACATCAGGAGCTGCACCGCCTTGATGTGGCCGCTGTAGGCGGAGTAGGCGAGCTGGACGGCGCTCTCGCACTTGTTCCTGGTCAGTACGCTGCCCTCGCCGTCCACCGGGGCGCACGAGGGGTAGGTCCAGCCGCCGACCTTGTCGGCCCGGAACTTGACGCCGCCCAGGGCGAAGTTCCAGTCCTTGAACTCGCTGTGGGTGAGCGGCGAGCCGGGCTGCACCTGCGTCGAGGCGGACGCGGAGCTGGTCGGCTTGCTGCTGGGCGTGGTCGTGGGGTCGGGGGTCGTGGGGTCCGGGGTCGCGGACGCGGGCGGGTCCGTCGGCTCGGGGCGCTGCGACGGTGGAGAGGTGGCGGGGTCGTCGCTGGGCAGGGCTACGGGGATGGTGGGGCCGGGCGCGTTCAGGTAGAGGAACGCGCCCACCGCGCCGCCGCCGAGCAGGATCACGGCCAGGCCGATGGCCAGCCCGATGATCAGGCCGCTGTTGCCCTTCCGGGTCGCCGGTACGGGCGCATAGCCCGGCGGCTGCTGGAACGGCCCACCGCCCGGCTGGCCGGCGTACGGCGGGTTGCCGTAGCCCTGCTGAGCGGGCGCGGTCTGACCCGGCAAAGGGGCGTAGGCCGGCTGGGTGGCGGCGGCATGGGGCGACGGTGAACCGTATCCGGGCTGATTGGTGGCGATTTGGGCTGGGGAGGGGCCGTATCCGTGCTGGGTGGCAGCGGTCTGTCCTGGGTGCGGGTCCCAGCCGGATTGCTGGGTGGCGGCGGTTTGTCTTGGCTGCGGGTCCCAGGCGGGTTGTGGCGTGGTGGTTTGGCCTGGTTGCGGGTCCCAGCCAGTTGGTTGTGGGGTGGTGGGCTGGCTCGGCGGTGGGCCCCAGTGGTGTCCCGAGGTGGTCGGTGAGGGACTGTAGCCGGGGGCGGCGGACCCTCTCGGTGGTGTGGTGTAGTCGGGTTGAGGGTGGGACGGGCCGTTACCGGACTGAGCGGCAGGTGGCCAGCCTTGGCTCGGGTCCTGCTGGGACAGGTAGGCCGGGTGCTGCGGAGGACCCCAGACCGGCGGTTGCGGCGTGCCGTGGCCCGGGTGCTGTGCGGTGCCGTAACCCGCGTGCTGCGGGGTGTCATAGTCCGGATTCTGGGCGGTGCCGTAGGCCGGATTCTGCGGGGCACCGTCCGGGTGCTGCGGGGCGCCGTAGGTCGGATTCTGCGGGGTGCCATAAGCCGGGTGCTGCGGGGCCGGGGGCTGGGGTGGGTCGTACCCTTGCGGCGCAGCCTGGCCCTGTGCGCCGTCCCAGGGTTCTGGCTGGTACGGCTGGGGTTGGGGTGGCTGCGGAGGGTATGCCATCCCACCATTGTGGGGCAGGCTATTACCTTCTGCCTCAAGTACCCCACCAATTGTCATAGTGGGTCAGCGTGCCGGTGGGAATGCTTTGGTCGACTCGGCGGAGACCAAGGTCTGATGTCGCGGCATGCGCGCCGATCGTAGCTTCGGCCCATGACGGAACTACGCACGCCTCCCGGCACCCGGATCCACGAGGTGGACGCCGTGCGGGGATTCGCCCTGGCCGGCATCCTGGTCGCGAACATCGGCTTCCTCGCCGACCCCGGCTACGCCGTGGCGGACGGCCGCATGCCCATCCCGGACGGCCCCGTCGCCCTGGCCATCACGGCTTTCGTGCTGACGAAGTTCTACATCATCTTCTCGTTCCTGTTCGGCTACTCGTTCACGCTGCAAATGCGCTCGGCGGAACGGGCGGGCGCGAGTGTGAAGGCCAGGACCCTGCGCAGGTGCCTGGGGCTGTTCGTGATCGGGGTGCTGCACGGGATCCTGCTGTGGATCGGCGACATCCTCACCCTGTACGCCGTGCTCGGACTGGCCCTGCTCGCCATGCGTAACCTCAGGCCGAGGACGGCCGTCGTCACCGGCTCCGCCATCGTCGGCGTGATCACCCTGCTGCTCGGGGCGCTGGCCTGGCTGTCCACGCTCGACCCGACGGCCGGCCAGGCCCCGGCGGCCGACCCGGCGCTGGCGGCCAGGACGCTGAGTCTGGCCACCGGTGGGCCGCTCGACTTCGTGACCCTGCAACTGGAGCTCTATCCGCCCATCGTGGCGATGGTCTGGCTGTTCCAGGGGCCGATGGCGCTGGCCATGTTCCTGTTCGGGCTGGCGGCGGGCAAGCGCGGGCTGCTGGAGGACACCGAGCGGTGGGCGCGGGTGCTGCCCAGGATCCAGTGGGCCGGGTTCGGGATCGGCGTGCCCGGCGGGATCCTGCTCGCGTGGACGTCCGGCGGCGCGGGCCCGTGGGAGCTGGCCGGCACCGCTCTCAACACCGTCACCTCGATCCTGCTGGCCGCCGCCTACGTGGCCACGCTGCTGCGGGTGATCAGGCGCTTCCCCGCCGCCGGGCGCGCGCTGGCCCCCGCCGGCCGGGTGGCGGCCTCCAACTACGTGGGCCAGTCGGTGCTGGCGTGCCTGATCTTCACCGGGTACGGGCTGGGGCTGGCGGGCAGACTGTCGCCGCTCGCCGTGATGGGTGTGGCCGCGCTGATCTACACGCTGCTGCTGTGGCTGAGCGCGATGTGGCTGCGTTCGCACCGCTATGGACCGATCGAGTACGTGCTCCGCCGCGTAACGAACTGGGCCTGATCGGTGCCCGCCGGAATTTGATCCGGAACTTTGCGGCGAACCGGTATTTCTCCCTATACGCCCGCTCTCTACGAGTGCAGCATCCTTTGGCAGGAGGTCGGACAGGTAGCCGTGCCGGCGGCCTGTGGCGCAGCACGAGGGCCTGCGCGACAGGCCGATCTCCGGCACAGAGCAACAGCGCCGACCGACTGCCGAGGACGGATCAGTTGGGCAGGCCCGTGCCGCGGGTCACCATGATCCCCGCCGAGCAGAGCGCGGTCTTGCTGCGGGACGGCGCTTTGCTCGGCGGGCATTTCCACCCCGCGGCTCAGGTCCGGGCGCCGGTTGTCTCCGGTCCGGGGTAAGAGGGAAGAGCCGTCTTCGTGGTGCCGTCTGCGGGCTGGCGGGTGGTCAGCAGGTCTCGACGCGGTGGACGAGGCGGGCGATGTGGGCGGCGGTGTCGGACCACAACTGCCTGGGCAGGTCGTGCCCCATGCCGTCGATGATCACCAGCTCCGCCCCGGGGATCGCCGCCGCCGTCGCCTTGCCGCCGCTGACGTCGCACATCGCGTCCTCGGCACCGTGCAGCACCAGCGTCGGTACGCCGACCGTACGGAGCCGGGCGGTCCGATCGCCCGACGCGAGCACCGCGACGGCCTGGCGCAGCATCCCGACGGGATCGTAGGACCGGTCGTACGCCATCCCGGCGCGCTCACGCACCTCGGCCTCGTCGGTGGGGAAGCCGGGCGAGCCTATGACGCGGAACGCCGCGACCCAGCTCTCGATCACGGCCTCGCGCCCCTCCGGCGGCGGCCCCGCCAGCGCGGCCAGCGCCTCGGGCGTGGGCCCGCCCACCCCGGGTGCACCGGTGCTGGACATGATCGAGGTCAGTGAACGGATGCGGGCGGGATGCTCGATCGCCACCGTCTGGGCGATCATCCCGCCCAGCGAGGCGCCGACGAGGTGGGCGCTGTCCAGCCTCAGCACGTCGAGCAGCCCGACCGTGTCGCCCGCCATGTCGGACAGCGTGTAGGAGGCCGAGGACAGGTCGCCGGCCATCACGGCCGGCAGGTCGGGCGGCGGCGCGTCGTGGAAGTGGGTGGACAGGCCGGCGTCGCGGTTGTCGAAGCGGATGACGTGGTGGCCGAGGCCCGCCAGCTCGGCGCAGAAGTCCTCATGCCAGTGGATGAGCTGACCACCGGCGCCCATGATCAGCAGGACGGGCGGGGCCTGGGGGTCGCCGAAGCGTTCGTAGGTCATCTCGATCCTGGACGGACCGACATTCTTCGCCTTTTCCTCGCTCATCATCGTTGTGTCTCCCGATTTCGACGGGCGGAAGGACGGATGACAAACGCTATCGCCACTCGGCTGGATTTCCGAACGAATATTTTCCTGGTGCTTAATTAATAGTAATTGGCGAAATGTGGTGAAGGCTGCTGACCGTACCGCTCAGGACGCTGTCGCGGGGCCCGAGGTCCAGGGGCTGATGCCCGGTGGATCCGCGTGCCGTATCCCCGGAGGACGGGGCCTGCCGCGCCATTTCGCCGATAGCTGAGGAGCGGGTACGCCTCCCTGTTGCCGGAATTTCTCCACCGATGCCGGAAATAGTGGTGATATAGGGATGTCTTCGGTGATCAACTGGGAGGTACAGAGAACATGCCGAACGCGCTGCCGGTCACCCTCGGTGACGTCCACGACGCCGCCGCCCGGCTCAAGGGCGTCGCCCACCGGACCCCCGTCCTGCGCTCCCGTACGCTCGACGCCCTGGTGGGAGCCGAGGTCTTCCTCAAGTGCGAGAACCTGCAGCGCATCGGGGCGTTCAAGTTCCGCGGGGCCTACAACGCCGTCTCCCGCCTGACCCCGGCCCAGCTTGAGCAGGGCGTGGCCACGTACTCGTCCGGCAACCACGCCCAGGCCGTCGCCCTGGCCGCGCGTGAGCTGGGGAGCACGGCGGTGATCGTCATGCCCGAGGACGCCCCGCGTTCCAAGAGGGAGGCCACCGCCGGTTACGGCGCGGAGATCGTCACCTACGACCGCTACAGCGGGGATCGGGTCGCCATCGGCGAGGCGCTGGCCGCCGAGCGCGGGCTCACCCTGATCCCCCCGTACGAGCACCCGCACGTCATCGCCGGCCAGGGCACCGCGGCCCTGGAGCTGATCGAGGAGGTCGGCGAGCTGGACGCGCTGCTCGTGCCGATCGGCGGCGGCGGCCTGATCGCGGGAAGCGCCACGGCGGCCAAGGGGGTGCTGCCCCGGATCCGGGTGATCGGCGTGGAGCCGGAGGCCGGTGACGACACCAAGCGGTCGCTGAGCGCGGGCCGGCGGGTGTCCATCCCCATCCCGCGCACGATCGCCGACGGCCAGGCCAGCGAGATCCCGGGCGAGCTGACGTTCTCGATCAACCGGCACCTGGTGGACGACGTCGCCCTCGTGAGCGAGGACGACATCCGCGCGGCCATGCGGATGGCGTTCGAACGCATGAAGATCGTCATGGAGCCCAGCGGCGCCACCCCGCTGGCCGCGTTGCTGGCGGGGCGGGCCGGGAACCTGCCGCGCAGGGTCGGGCTCATCGTCTCCGGCGGCAACATCGACACCCGCCGCTTCGCCGAACTGTGCGCCACCCCGGCCGGCTGATCGTCCCACCGATGATCGGCTGAGGCCCGGCCGCCGGTCCGGCTCCATGTCCGGTTGCTCGTCTGGCTGCCTGTGCGGGCGCCGGTCCGGTTGCCGGTCCGGTTGCTGGTCCGGTTGCTCGTCTGGTCTCCCGTTCGGCCTCCTGTGCGGTCGCCGGTCGGGTTGCTCGTGCGGTCTCCCGTTCGGCTGATCGACTTGTTCGTGGTTGCGGCAGAATGGGCCGGATGTCCTCTCTTCGCCCGGCGTCCGGCCGGGACTTCCGGCGGCTCTGGGCGGGGACGGCCGTCAGCCAGCTCGGGTCGGCGGTGGGCATGGTGGCCCTGCCTGTGGTGGCCGTCACCGTCGTCGGGGCGTCGGCGTTCGAGGTGGCGCTGCTGGCCGCGTTCACCGCCGTCACGACCGCGCTGCTGGCCTTCCCGCTCGGCGCCCACGTCGAGTTCAGGCGCAAGCGGCCGATCATGATCGTGACGGACGTGGTCAGGTTCGCCGCGATCGCGAGCGTTCCCGTCGCGGCGGTCGTGGACGTGCTGACCTTCGCCCAGCTGTGCGTGATCGCCGTCGTGAACGCCTCGTGCCAGATCGCGTTCACCGCCGCCTCCCAGGCGCACCTCAAGGCGCTGGTCACGGGGCCGGGCCTGGTCGAGGCCAACAGCCGGCTGGAGTCGACGCGCTGGCTCAGCGTCTCGGCGGGGCCCTCTGCGGGCGGCGCGTTGATCGGGCTGTTCGGCGCGGCCGGGTCGCTGGTGATCGACGCGGTGTCGTTCCTGGTCAGCGCGTCGGTGATCAGGGCGTTGCGCACGCCGGAGCCGGCCCCGCCCGTACGGGAGCGGCGCGCGTCGCGGCGGGAGGAGCTGTTCGCGGGCTGGCGCTTCGCCTGGCGGCATCCGGCCCTGCGGCCGATGCTGGTCAGCTGGGTGACCTTCGCCGGGGCCAGCTCGATGGGGGCGTCGGTGTCGGCCGTCTTCTACCTGCGCGACCTGGGGTTCGAGCCTTGGCAGTACGGGCTGATCATGGGTGTGCCGTCGCTGGGCGGCTTCATCGGCGCACGGGCGGCGGCTCGGCTGGTGGCCAGGCTGGGTGACGTGCGGGCCCTGTGGTGGGCGAGCATGGTGCGCGGGCCCTGGTACTTCCTCATCCCGGCCGCCGTGCCCGGTGTGCCAGGGCTGCTGATGTGCGGCTTCGGGTTCGGAATGGTGCTGTTGTTCGCCGGCGCGGCCAACTCCACCATGACGAGCTACCGGCAGCGGCAGACTCCCGACGAGCTGATGGCCAGGGTGGCGGCGCTGTGGTCGTTCGCGACGACGGTGACGCAGCCGCTGTTCATCCTGCTCGGCGGCCTCGTGGCGACGTGGGCGGGCACCCGGTCGGCGCTGTACGCGGCGGCCGCGGTGATGTGCGCGGCGGCGTTGCTGCTGCCACGCACGCCATCGAGCCCGAGACCGAGCACGCCACCGGGCGCAGCGCCGGGCACGCGGCGGGATTCATGATCGTGCGGTGGCCGTCCATGCGGCTATCTGCGCTCGCGAGTTGAACCCCAGTTTGTTCATGATCGCGCGTACGTGGCTGTCCACGGTGTGCTCGGAGATGAACAGCCGCGCCCCGATCTGCTTGTTGCTGAGCCCTTCCGCGACCAGCCGGGCTACCTCGGACTCCCGCCGGCCGAGTGGCGGCGCGCCCTCATCCGACGGTTCCTGGGCGGCGCCGGGAGCGGGCTCCCCGAGTGCCAGCGCGACCGCGGCGTCCCTGTCCAGCGCCGCCCCGGTCGCGAACTCCTCGTCGAACCCGGGCTCCCCGAGCGCCGCCTGCGCCGACCTCCCCGCCTCGACCAGCAGTGGGGCGAGGTAGGGCAGGACGTCGGCGCCGGTCCCCGCACGCACGGTCTCCGCCGCCCCCAGCAGCCGTGCGGCCGGTCGTGCCCGTCCCGTGCCGGCGGCGTGGCAGGCCAGGGCGTAGAGCAGGGCGTACTGTCCGACCCGGTCGTCGATCCGGTACGCCACCCGCAGCCCCTCCGCCAGCAGTGGCCCGGCCTCGTCGAGCGCGCCCGCGATGAGCCTGGTCGCGCCCAGGTTGAGCAGCATCATGCCGAGGCTGTAGAGGTCGCCGGTCTCGCGGCCGAGGCGGACGCCCTCCTCCGCCGCCGATCCGGCCGTCGCGAGGTCGCCGCCGAGCAGACCGGTGAGTGCGCGCGACTGCAGGTACATGAGCAGGGCGGTGTGATCGCCGAGCCCTTCGGTGGCGGCCTGTGCCCGCTCGCCCAGCCGCGCCGCCGCCGGCCGGTCCCCGGCCATGGCCGCCGCCATCGACGTCAGCGACAACGACTGCGCCAGCACGGACCGCATCCCGGCCGCCCCGCCCGCCCTGTCCGCCCCGGCCGTGGTCCCCGCTGCGTCCACGGCCCTGTCCAGCGCCGGTCGCGCCGTGGCCGGGTCGGACTGCAGTACAGCCAGAAAGCCACGCATGTACCAGGCCAGCGCCAGCTCCTGAGGCCCCAAGCCCGACTCCCGCGCACCGCCGCCCCCGTACGCGAGCAGTTCATCCAACCACCGCACACCTTCGCCGAGCCCGCGCGTCATCCAGTAGTACCCCAGGGAGTACACCAGCAGGACCCCGACCCGCAGGTCCCCCCGCGTCACGCAGTCGCGCAGCACGTGCCGTACGTTGTCGATCTCCAGGTCCATCCACGCGAGCCACTCGCCGAGCCGCTGCCGCACCCGCGGCGCCGACTCCAGGCAGCGCCCGATGTAGTGATCGTTGCGGCGCCGGGCCAGGAACTCCTCCTCGCCCGCCGCACGCAACTTGAGCACGGCGTACTCGCGCATCGTCTCGTGCAGCCGGTAACAGGCGAGCCCCCCGGCGTCCTCCTTGATCACCAGGGACTTGTCCACGAGCGAGGCCATCAGGTCCAGCGTGCCCGCCGCGGATACGTCCCTGTACGCGCAGATCGCCGTGACGTCCTCCAGCGTGAACCGGCCGGCGAACGCGCACAGTCGCCGCAGCAGCGCCCGCTCGCCCGCCGCCAGCAGGTCGTGGCTCCAGTCGACGGTGGTGCGCAGCGTCTGATGGCGGGGCAGCGCGGCCCGGCTGCCCCCGGTGAGCAGCCCGAACCGGTCGTCGAGGCGTTCGAGGATCTGCTCGGCGGACAGCACCCGCGTCCTGACGGCGGCCAGCTCGATCGCCAGCGGCAGGCCGTCGAGGCGGCGGCACAGGTCGGCCACGGCGGCCTGGTTCGCCGGGGTCAGCTCGAACGTGCCAGAGCCGGCCGCGGCCCGCTCGGCGAACAGGCTGACCGCCTCGTTCCGCCGCAGCTCCGCGAGCGGCGCGCGGGCGGGCGGCGGCAGGTCGAGCGGCGGTACGGGCACCACGTGCTCGCCCGGCACCGACAGCGGCTCCCTGCTGGTGGCGATCACCCGTACGCCGGGGGCCGCCCGCATGACCTCCGCCACCAGTGGGGCGACGGCTCCGAGCAGGTGCTCGCAGTTGTCCACCACCAGCAGCAGCCGCTTGTCCCGCAGGTACGACAGCAGCAGCGCCACCGGCTCGGCCGCGGTCTGGGTGCGCAGGTCCAGGGCCGCCGTCACGGCGTCGCCGACGAGCCCGGGATCGCCGACCTCGGCCAGCTCGACCAGCCACGCCCCGCCGGGGAACCCGCGCCCGAGATCGCCCGCCATCCGCAGCGCCAGCCGCGTCTTGCCGACCCCGCCGGGACCGACCAGGCTGACCAGCCGGGACTCCGAGAGCTTGCGCCTGATCACCGCGAGCTCACGGCGTCGGCCCACGAAACTGGTCGCCTCGGCGGGCAGGTTGCCCGTACGGCGCGGCGGTCTGGCCATGGTGGCTCGGACACTACTACCGCCCCGGGCCCGGCCGGAGCCTCGCAATCACGAATTCACGTGATTTATCCAGCCAAGGGCGGCGTCTCACGCTGATCGTATGAAGGCGATTCGTTACCACGCTTACGGCTCACCCAACGTGCTGCGGCTGGAGGACGCGGACATGCCCGCCGTCGGGGACGACGACGTGCTGATCCGCGTCCGCGCCGCCTCGGTGAACCCGCTGGACTGGCACGCCATGAGAGGCGCGCCGTACGTGGCCCGGCTGGACATGGGCCTGCGCCGTCCCAAGCGCAGCGGGCTGGGCGCGGACCTGGCGGGCACCGTCGAGGCCGTGGGCAGGAAGGTCACCCGGTTCGTGCCGGGCGACGACGTGTACGGCGGCTGCGCGATGGACCTGACCCCGGGCAGGACGGGCTTCGCCGAGTACGCCGCGCTGCGCCAGGACGGCTGGCTGGCCAGGAAGCCGGCCGGGCTGACGTTCGAGCAGGCCGCGGCCGTGCCGGTGGCCGGCGTCTACGCCTTGCAGGCGCTGCGCGACAAGGGCGGCCTCAAGGCCGGGCAGCGGGTGCTCGTGAACGGGGCGGCGGGCGGCGTGGGGACGTTCGCGGTGCAGTTCGCCAAGGCGCTGGGCGCGGCCGAGGTGACCGGGGTGTGCAGCACGCGGAACGTCGAACTGGTCCGCTCGCTCGGCGCCGACCGCGTGATCGACTACACCGAGCGGGACTACACCCGTACGGGCGGGCGGTATGACGTGCTGCTCGACCTCGTGGCCAACCACGGCCTGCTCGCCAACCGGCGCGTGCTGGCGGACACCGGCGTCCTCGTCGCGGGCGCGCCGGCCAAGGGCCAGTGGATCGGCCCGCTGCTCGGGGTCGCCAAGGTCATGCTGCTGCCCCGGGCGACGTTCTTCCTGGCGGAGGCGAGCCCGGACGATCTGGACGTCATGACGGGGCTGATCGAGTCGGGCCGGGTCACGCCGGTGATCGACCGGACGTTCTCGCTGGACGAGGCGGCCGAGGCGGTCCGCTATCTCGAACGGGGGCACGCCAGGGGCAAGGTCGTGATCACCGTGTGAACGTGACCGAATAGACAGCCCAGGCTGTTCAGTCTGGATTGCACAGTCCAGGCTGTCGTTCTAGCGTGGATCTGTGAACGAGGTGCAGGAGGTCTCCGAGCAGGCCGCGCACGCGGCGGCCGAGGTGTGGGTGGTCCTCAGCCGGCTGCGCCGCCGGCTCCAGGCACTGGAGGGGGAGGGCGGCAGCTCGCCCGCGCAGGCGTCGGTGCTGGCCCGGCTCAGCAAGCAGGGCCCGGCCTCGGCCAGCGAACTGGCCGCCGCCGAGCGGGTCAGGCCGCAGTCGATGGCGAAGATCGTGGCCGCGCTGGAGCAGGCGGGGCTGGTCGAACGTCATCCCGATCCGGAGGACGGGCGGCGCCAGCTCGTCACACTGACCGAGGCGGGGCGTACGCGGCGGCAGGGCGACCGTCAGGCGCGCGAGGCGTGGCTGGCCAGGACCCTGCACGAGCGGGGCGACGAGGAGCAGTTGGCCGCGGTGATCACGGCGATGGCGCTCCTCGACGAGGTCGCGCACTCGTGACGGACTGCCGGGGCGTCGCCGGGCGGGTGCGGCGCGGGCGGCCGCCCGATGCGGGCGGGTTCGACCGGAAGCTGGTCGCGCCCATGATCCTCGGCTCCATTCTCAACCCGGTCAACTCCTCCATGCTGGCGGTGGCGCTGATCCCCATCGGCGCCGCCTTCGGGGCGCCGCCGTCCGAGACGGCGTGGCTGGTGACCGCCCTCTACCTGGCCACGGCGGTCGCGCAGCCGGTCATCGGCCGGCTCGTCGACGCGTACGGCCCGCGCCCGCTCTACCTGACGGGCACCGCGCTGGTGGGCCTGGCCGGCCTGATGGCCGTGTTCGCCCCGGGCCTCGGCCTGCTGATCGCCTCCCGGGTGCTGCTCGGCATCGGCACCTCGGCGGCCTATCCGGCGTCCATGTACCTGCTGCGCAGCGAGGCCGAGCGCACCGGCCTGCGCAACCCGAGCGGCATCCTGGCCGCCCTGTCCGTCTCCAACCAGGTCATCTCGGTGATCGGCCCCACGCTCGGCGGCCTGCTGATCGGCCTCGGCGGCTGGCACCTGATCTTCACCATCAACGTCCCGCTGTCGGCCGCCTGCCTGGTCCTGGGCGGGATGCGGCTGCCGCGCCGCGCCGACCTGCGCCTCACGCCCGGTCAGCGGATCGACGTCGTGGGCATCGTGCTGTTCGCCGGCACGATCGTGGCGTTCATGCTGTTCCTGATGGAGCCGGGCCTCGACCACGCCTACCTGCCCGCCGTCGCCCTCGTGACCGGCGCCGGCTTCGCGTGGTGGGAGCTGCGGCAGCGGGAGCCGTTCATCGACCTGCGGGTGCTGCGCGGCAACGCGCCGCTGCTGGCCACGTACGCCCGCCAGCTACTGGCCTTCACCACCATCTACGCCTTCCTGTACGGCTTCACCCAGTGGCTGGAGGAGAGCCGCTCGCTGAGCCCGTCGCAGGCGGGGCTGATCCTGCTGCCCATGTCGGGAGCGGCCATCGTGGCCACGGTCCTGGTCGGGCGGCGGCCTCGGGTGCGCGGCAAGCTCGTCGCCGGCGCGCTCATCCAGATCGCGGGCTGCGTCGGGCTGCTGCTGCTCGACGTGTCCGTCCCCGTCTGGGTCCCGGTGGTCATCGCCACCGCCGTCGGCATCCCGCAGGGGCTGATCGGCCTGGCCAACCAGAACGCCCTCTACGCCCAGTCCGACCCGGCGCGCATGGGCTCGTCGGCCGGGCTGCTGCGTACGTTCGCCTACCTCGGCGCGCTCCTCGCCTCGGCGGCCAACGCCGCCTTCTACCGGCACGGCGCCAGCACCGGCGGGCTGCACGACCTCGGCCTGCTCCTGCTGGTCGTCTCGGCGCTGCTGCTCACGACCACCGTCGCGGACCGCTCCCTGCGCCGCGTCGGCCGCGACCGCCCCTGACGGACGCCACCCGCACGGACGCCGGCGGGGACCCGGAATCTTGCCCCGATGCGCGGACGGCCGTGGGGCTCGCTTGGGACGTCACCGGGAACCCTTCACCGCGGCGGAATCCCGGGGGTGGCGTTGGAACAGGCGAGTGAACAGGTCAGGTCCGTGGACGCCGGGCCGGTGCGCGTGCTCGGCGTGGTGTTCCTGCTGGCCATGACGGCCTGCCAGGTGATGTCGGGGCTGGACGCGAGGCCCGAGCGGTTCACCGGGGCGATCGTGGCGCTGCTCGCGGCCGGCGCGCTCGCCTTCGCCGCCACCGTCTGGGGGCCGGTCAGGGCGGCGGGCGCGTTCGGCGGCGCGGTGCTGACCGGGTACGCGGCCGAGGTCGCCGGGGTGCTGACCGGGTTCCCGTTCGGCGACTACGCCTACGGCGACGTCCTGTGGCCGCAGGCCGGCGGGGTGCCGGTGGCGGTGGCGGTGGCGTGGGGCGGCATGGGGCTGGCCGCGTACGCGGTGGCCGCCGCCGTGGCGCCCGTACCGGGCTGGCGGCGCGTCGCGGTGGGGGCGGGCGCGCTGACCGCGTGGGACCTGTTCCTCGATCCGCAGATGGTGCGGATGGGGTTGTGGACGTGGGCGCAGGACGGGCCGTACCGGGGCGTGCCGCTGAGCAACTACGCGGGCTGGCTGCTGGTGTCGGCGCTGGTCATGCTGGTCGTGCAGCGCTTCGCCGGCGACCGGGAGCCGGGATACGGGCTGCTCGCCCTCTACACGGTCATGGCGGTCATGGAGACGGTCGGCTTCCTGGCGGTGTTCCAGCCGCCCGATCCGCTGGTCGCCGCCGCCGGAGGCATCACGATGGGCGCGTTCGCCGCGCCCGCCTGGAGGCGGCTGTGGCAGCGGTGACGGTGATCGGCGGCGGCGTCGGCGGCATGACGAGCGCGCTGCTGCTGGCCAGACAGGGCCACGACGTGCGGCTGTACGAACGATCGCCCAGACTGGGCGGGAAGCTGGCCGAGCACCACCGAGACGGCTTCACCTTCTCGCTCGGCCCCTCGCTGCTGACCATGCCCGAGCTGTTCAGGGAGCTGGGGCTGCGCCGCGAGCTGATCGAACCCGAGCCGCTGTGCCGCTACCGGTTCGCCGACGGCACGGTGCTGGACGCCCGGCGCGACCTGGCCGAGATGGCCGCCGCGGTGGACCGGCTGGCCCCCGGCGAGGGGGCCGCCTGGCACGCCTTCCACGACTGGGCCCACGGCTGCCTGCGCGCGGCCGGCCGGACCGCCTTCGCCGGCCCCCTGCTCGGCCCGCCCGGCCGGGCCCGGCTCTCGGACCTGCTGGCCGTGGCGCCCGCCCGTACCCTCGACGGGCTGGCCCGCCGCTTCTTCCGCGACCCGCGCCTGCGCCAGTACGTCGGCCGCTACGCCACCTACGCCGGCTCCGACCCGTACCGGGCGCCGGCCGCGCTCGGCTGCGTCCCGGCCCTGGAGCACGGGCAGGGCGTCTGGTACGCGCCGGGCGGCCTGCCCCGGCTGGCCGAGGACCTGACGCTGCTGCTGAAGGCGGCGGGCGTGCAGCTCCATCTGTCCACCCCGATCGCCGCCGTCACCTGCGAAGGCTCCCGCGTCACCGGCGTCCGGCCGGCGGGCGGGCGCGCCGTGCCCTGCGACATCGTGGTGGCCAACACCGACGCCGCCGCCCTGTACGGCCACCTCCTGCCCGACCGGCGGCGGCTGCGCAGAATCGCCCGGCTCGGCCCTTCGTCGTCGGCGTTCCTGCTGATGGCCGGGGTCGAGGGCAGGACGCCCGGCCTGGCGCACCATTCCGTGCTGTTCTCCGGCGACTACGAGCGCGAGTTCGCCGACCTCTTCGAGCACCGCCGGCCGCCCGGCGACCCGACGATCTACCTTGGCTGCTCGGCCGTGGACGACGCCACACAGGCGCCCGAAGGGGCCGAGAACTGGACGATGCTGGTCAACGTGCCGGCCCGCGACCCGGTGCGGTGGCCGATGGGGGTGGCGGCGTACCGGGATCTGGTGCTGGAACGGCTGGCCGAGCGCGGGCACGACCTGTCGGGACGGCTGCGCTTCGTGGACGTCCTCACCCCCGCCGACCTGCGCGACCGCTACGGCGCCTGGGGCGGCGCGATCTACGGCAGCGCCTACCGGGGCAGGCTCTCGTCGTTCCTGCGCCCGGGAAACAGGGGGCCTCGACACGGGTTGTACGTGGTGGGCGGCTCGGCCCATCCGGGCGGCGGCCTGCCGATGGTGGTGTTGGGCGCCCGCATCGTCAGCCGCCTCATCGCCCGCGACTTCCCGCCCACCACCTCTGACCGGGACCCGTCGCGGAACCTGTGTGACACCGTGCGGGGTGGCCGGTGAGGGTGCTCAGCGTGGCTCAGGCCGTGGCCGGTGCTGTCGTGGTCGCTCGGCTGGCGCGCGGGCGACGGAGACTGCCGCCGCTCCGGGCGTGTCCGCCGGCCGGTGTCGAGGTGTCCGTGGTGATCCCGGCTCGTGACGAGGCCGCCAGGATCGGGCCGTGCCTGCGGGCCGTGCTGGCCGATCCCGGGGTCAGCGAGGTGATCGTGGTCGACGACGGCTCCCGCGACGGTACGGCGGACGTGGCGGCGCGGCTCGGAGCCAAGGTCGTCACGTCGGCGCCGCTGCCGCCCGGATGGATCGGCAAGCAGTGGGCCCTGCGCCAGGGCGTGGCGGCCGCGCGCGGCGCGGTGGTGGTCACGCTCGACGCCGACACCAGACCCGAGCCGGGCCTGTTCTGGGCGCTGACGCGGGCCCTGGACCGGTACGACCTGGTGAGCGCAGGCCCCCGCTTCCGCTGCGACAGCCGCTTCGAACGTGCCCTGCACGCCTCCATGCTGGCCGGCCTGGTCTACCGGTTCGGCCCGATCGGCCCGCCGACCGCGCCCCCGCCGCACCGGACGATCGCGAACGGCCAGTGCCTGGCCTTCCCGCGGGCGCGGATGGTGGAGGCGGACGGGTTCGCGCGGGTGCGCGACCGGATGACCGATGACGTCGCGCTGGCCCGTCACCTGGCCGGGCAGGGCTGGAAGGTGGGCTTCCTGGACGCGGCGGACCTGCTGGAGGTCGACATGCACGACTCGGCGGGCGAGCTGTGGCGCGAGTGGGGCCGCTCGCTGTCGCTGGGCGACGTGACCGGGCCTGGCCGGCAGGCGGCCGACCTGGCCGTGATCTGGCTGACGG
Source organism: Nonomuraea sp. NPDC048882 (assembly GCF_040649755.1). Taxonomy (NCBI): domain Bacteria; kingdom Bacillati; phylum Actinomycetota; class Actinomycetes; order Streptosporangiales; family Streptosporangiaceae; genus Nonomuraea; species Nonomuraea sp. NPDC048882. The sequence continues at coordinate 118,241 of NZ_JBEZGB010000006.1, read as the reverse complement.
GAGCCCTGCCGGTGCTGCGGCTGACGTCCGGGCGGCTGTCCGGGCTGGACCTGGCGCTGCTGGCCGTGCGGCTGCTGGTGGCCGGCGCGCTGCGCGGCAGCTACCGGGGGCCGGGGGCCGAGCTGCTGCTGTCACCGCTCCTCGATCCCGCGGTCGCCGCCCGCCTGACCCACGCCACCCTCCGTCCCGCACGGACCTGGCGCGGCCGCACGTACCCCCGATCCGGCCCTGCCGGGTTGCCTGGGGATCGTACGGACTCGCGTTCCTGTCCTGCCGGGTCGCCTGGGGATCGTATGGACGCTCAGGTCAGTGGTGGCGGGTGGCCAGGCCGAAGCGGAGCCCGATGAGGCACATCAGCCCGCCGGTGGCCGCGACCAGTCCGGCGGGCGCGAACGGCCACTGCAGCACGGGGATGGCGAACACCGCCACCCGGGCCCCCACCGCGAACGAGCGAGTCGCCAGCGCCGTCACCACCAGCGCCGCCACCGCCAGCCCGAACGCGGGCGGGCAGATGACGGCGATCCCGCCGGCGAACGTGAGCACCGACCGACCGCCCCTGAACCCGGCGAACACCGGCCAGGCGTGGCCGGCCATCGCCGCCGCCACCGCCAGGTACACCGGTGCCGCGCTCGCACCCGAGACCGTGCCGGACGAGGAGGTGTGCGCGCCGCTGACCAGCAGCGCCAGCAGGGCGGCCAGCGTGCCCTTGAGCATGTCGCCGGCGAACACCGGCATCGCCGCCCGCCGGCCGAGCCGCTCCTTGACGTTCCAGTACCCGGGGTTGCGATCTCCCACGTCCCGAGGATCGACGCCGTGGACGCGGCCCACCAGCACCGCGACCGGCACCGACCCGAGCAGGTAGCCGGCGATGACCGCCACCGCCCACTCAAGCGCCGATCCGGCTCCCGCCTCAACCATCGCGTCGTTCCACCTCGTCCGGTACGACACCGCGAGCGCGATGCGCCACATGGCCTTCGACCGGCCGCTGCTGCGTGACTGCGGCGGGCTGCTGTTCTGGCGGCTGCTGGGCACGGGCAGGGGACGCTCGATGTCGCTCGGGGCCGACCTGCGCCGCTGGGCGCTGTTCGCGGTCTGGCGCTCGGCCGGCGACCTGGAGGCGTTCCTGCGCTCGTCCCCGATCGCGGCCCGCTGGCGGGCCGAGGCGTCGGAGACCTGGCAGGTACGGCTCGCACCGCTGTCCTCGCGCGGCACCTGGACGAGCCGAAACCCCTTCGCGGACCCGCCCGGCACCCAGGCGGGCCCGTCCGGCGACTCGCGTGGTGCCCAGTTGGGCGCGTTGGGTGACTCGCGTGGCACCCCGGTGGGCCCGTTCGGCGGCTCGGGCGGCGGTGCGGTGGCCGCACGGGGCGGGCCGGTGGCGGTGCTCACCAGGGCGTCGATCCGGGTGCGCCGGCTGGTCGCGTTCTACCGGTCGGTGCCGCCGGTGGACGAACTGCTGCGGCGGCAGGACGGGTGCCTGGCCTCGATCGGGATGGGGGAGTGGCCGCTGGCCCGGCAGGCCACGTTCTCGTTGTGGCGCGACCAGGACGCGATGCGCGGGTTCGCCTACCGGGGGGCGGCGCACCGGCGGGTCGTGGAGCGCGTACGCTCCCACGACTGGTACGCCGAAGAGCTGTTCGCCCGCTTCATCCCGTACGCGAGCGAAGGCACCTGGAACGGCACCAATCCCCTGCGCACGCCGCCGCACCACGGCACCGGCCCCTCGTGCTGAGCCGGTGCTCATGGTGTCATCGTCTCGATGCCGGGTGCTGCTCCGGACAGGGTGTGCGCCACCACGCAGGCCCTGGCGATGGTGGCCGCGCGGGACGAGCCGTGTGCGACGACGACCGTGCCGCGCAGCCCGAGCAGGGCCGCGCCGCCGTGGGCCTCCGGGTCGTAGCGGCGGGCCACCCCGGCGAGCCGCTCGGGCGCGGCGACGCCCTCGCGGGCGACCATCGCGAGCACCGTACGCACGCATCCCTCGACGTTCTTGAGCACCACGTTCCCGGTGAAGCCGTCGGTGACGATCACGTCCATCCGGCCGGACAGCACGTCGTGCCCCTCGACGTTGCCCGCGAAGCGCAGCGGCAGGGCGGCCAGCAGTTCCTCGGCCTGGCAGGTGAGCCGGTTGCCCTTGCCCGGCTCGGACCCGATGGACAGCAACCCCACGGCCGGGTCGGACCGGCCGAGCACGGAACGCGCGTACCCGGCGCCCAGCCGGCCGAACTGCGCCATCATGGCGGGGCTGGGGTCGGCCGTCGCACCCGCGTCCACCAGCACCGTCGCGCCGCCCCGCAGCGACGGCAGCGCCACCGCCAGCGCGGGCCGCAGCACGCCGGCGGCCCGGCCGATGCCGCGTACGGCACAGGTGACCACCGCGCCGGTGGACCCGGCGGACACGAACGAGCCGCCCACGCCCTGGCGTACCAGGTCACAGCCCACCGCGAGACTGGACCCGGCCAGCGCGGCCGTGGCGGCGCCCCGTTCGGACATCGGCACGGCGTGCAGGGCGTGCACCACGGCGATCTCGCCCTCCGCGCCGTGCCGCCACAACTCCCTGCTCAGCTGCGGCTCAGCGCCGACCAGGATGACCGGCACCCCGTGCGCCCGCCGCGCCTCGACCGCGCCCGCCACCGCCTCGGCCGGCCCGTGGTCACCGCCCATCGCGTCCAGCACCACGGGCCCGGCGGACCCGCCGCCGGAGCTCCCGGCCGGACCCCCGGCGGAACTCCAGGCCGAACTTCCCCCCATATCCCCGGTGGACCTCCGGGCCGCGCTCACGAGAGTTCCACCCGGACCTGGCGCTCGGCCCGGGCCGCTGCGGTGGCGGTCAGCAGGTGGCGGGTGAAGATGGCGGCTCTGCGGTGGTGCGGCAGCCGTACCCGGGTGGCCAGGACCTCGAAGCCGCGGCGCTCGATCTCGGTGAGGATGCCGCCGTACAGCTCAAGGGCGGCGCTCACGCACGGCCGAGAGGAGGCGACGAGCAGTTCGACGCCCTCGGCGGCGGCGCGGTAGTGGGCGTGGGCGCGCTCGGCCTCGAAGGCGAGCAGGTCCCGCAGGGCCCGCCCGGTACGCCGCGCGCCCAGGTGCTCCGGCTCGACGCCGAACTTGGCCAGGTCCTCCAGCGGCAGGTAGATCCGGCCCCTGGCATGGTCCTCGGCCACGTCGCGCAGGAAGTTGGTGAGCTGGAAGGCCAGGCCGAGCTGCCGAGCGGGCTCGCGGGCCCGCTCCTCGCACCCGGGCACCGGCTCCAGCAGCGGCAGCGTCATCGTGCCGATGGCGGCGGCGGAGCCGGCCATGTAGCCGAGCAGGTCGTCGTACGTGGCGTACCGGGTGACCGACAGGTCGGCGCGCATCGAGGTCAGGAACGAGCGCACGTCGTCGCGGTCGACGCCGAACGAGCGCACGGTGTGCAGGAACGCCGGCAGCACCGGATCGCGGACCTCGGCTCCCGACAGCCCGGCCTCGACCCCGGCCCACAGGCGGTCGAGCGCGCTGGTCCGGTCGCCGGTCATGGTGAAGGAGTCGACGATCTCGTCGGCGTAGCGGGCGAAACCGTACAGGGCGTGCACATGACGCCGCTTCCAGCCGGGCAGCAGCCGGGTGGCCAGGTAGTAGGAGCGGCCGTAGCGGGCGTGCAGCCGCCGGCAGCGTTCGTAGCCGGAGGTCAGCGTCATCAAAGCCCCCAAAGCGCCGGCTCGGTGGTACACGTTCTGAGCGTCGGTTCGGTGGTGCGCGTCATGAGGGTTCCCCGAGGATGCGTTCCGCGGCCAGGCGGCCGGAGATCAGCACCGGCGGCACGCCCACGCCCGGCGCGGTGAACATGCCGGCGAAGTGCAGGCCGGGAACGCGCCGGGCGACGCCGGACGGCCGCAGCCACGCCGTCTGGGTGAAGCGGTGGTCCAGCGCGAACGGCGTCCCGGCGCTGTGGCCGCGCGCCGCCCACGCGGGCGGGTCCAGCACCAGCCTGGGCGCGCCCGACAGATCGCCGTAACCGAGCTCGGCAAGGCGGGCGAGCAGCCGTTCCTCCAGCTCGGGACGCAGGCGGCCCCAGTCGGCGGCGCGCAGGTTGGGCGCCGGCTCCAGGACGCTGAGCGTGGCGGGCCCGCCGGTGTCCGGGCAGGTGACCAGCAGGCTCGGGTCGGGCTGCGGCCGGCCCCGCTCCAGTGCGGCGAACGTCTCCCGCCAGGTCCGGCCGAAGTGCACGGTGTGGTGGGCCTGGCCGGGCGGGTCACGGTCGAGGCCGAGGTGGAGCACCAGGCAGGAGGGGGAGTGGCGGGGACGGCGCAGCCGCCAGTCGTCGGCCCGGCCGGGCAGCAGCCGCCGCGCCGCCAGCCGGTCGCAGGCCACCACCACGTGGGCGGCCGGCAGCCGTTCGCCGTCCTCCAGCAGGACGCCGGTGACGCCGTCGCCGTCGGCCTCGACCCGGTGGGCGCGCGCGCCGTACCGGATGGCCGCACCCAGCTTCTCCAGCAGCGCCGCCATCGCGACCGGAACGGCGTGCATGCCGCCGTGCTCGGGGAAGTACACGCCGCCGACGGTGTCCATGTGCGCGACGACGGCGTAGATGCCGAGCGCGCGATGCGGCGACAGCCCCACGTACAGGGACTGGAAGGTGTGCGCCCTGATCAGCCGGGGGTCGGTCAGGTGGCGCGCGGCCAGGCGGTCGAGCCGGCGGAAGCCGCCCAGCGCGGCCAGCCGCAGCAGCGCCGCCGGCCTGGCCAGGGCGCGCAGCCTGGTCATGTCGGCGTCGATGAACGCCGGCCACTCCACCGCGAACAGCTCGTCGAGCAGCCGCCGGTAACGCTCGTAGCGGGCCGCTTCGGCGGGCCCGCACAGCGCGCGGACCTGCTCGGTCATCTCCGCGCGCCCGGCCCGCACGTCCAGCCGCGAGCCGTCGTGGAAGATCAGCCGGTACGAGGGATCGAGGCGGCGCAGCGGCACCCAGTCCCGCAGCTCCTCCCCGGCCGCGCCGAAGACGTCGGCGAGCACGCCGGGCATCGTCAGCACGGACGGGCCGACGTCGAACCGGTACGCCCCGGCGCGCCCGGTGCCGCAGCAGCCGCCGGGCTCTCGCCCGGCCTCGACCACCACCACCTCGCGCCCGGCGGCGGCCAGGCGGACGGCCGCCGCCAGTCCGCCCAGGCCCGCCCCGACGACCACCACAGGACCTCGTCGCACAGGGCTCCCCTCCGTCGCTCGGTGACAAGCTGCGGAGGGAGAGTCGGATTCAGGGCGGGTCAGTCAGCCCCGGAACCGCACCATCACGGTATCCACCGGACGCGCGCCGGGAAGCGGGGACACGCCCGCGCGCCGCCCATGTCCCCGAGGGAACCTGGACGGCGGCGGCCCTCAGGCGGCGGGTGGCCCCAGCCGGCGGCGGGGCGGCGGTCGCAAGCCTCAGATGGCCAGTTGTTTGCCGATGGCGGACAGTTCCTCGGTCTGCACGGTCACGATCCGGTCGGCCAGTTCCCGCGTCGCCGCGTGCTCGCCCGTGCTCTGGATCTCCTTGGCCATGTGCACGCCGTGTTCGAGGTGCCCCTTCAGCAGCGTCAGCCACCCCCGGTCGAACCCGTCGCCCGCCTTCAGCTCGGCGCCCTCGTCCGTCTTCTCCTCGGCCGGCACCGACTCCGACCACGACGTGAGCCAGCCGGACATCTTCTGGATGTCGGCCTGCTCGTTCGGGATGATCTCCTTGGCCAGCTTGCGCACGTAGTCGCCGCCGCCCCGCTCGGCCGCGAGCTCGGCCAGCTGGATGGTCTGGCGGTGGTGGGTGATCATCTGCTGGTTGAACCGCACGTCCGCCTGGTTGTACCCGGCTTGGGTCTCCGCCGAGGCGGAGCACGCGCCCGCCGCCAGCAGTCCCAGGAAGGCGATCAAGGCCATTCTCCAACGCATGTACGAAGGTACGCGCGGCGCAGGGGAAAGGTTCAGTAGCTGGGCGGGGTCGCGGTGATCAGGAAGTCGACCGGCTCCTCGCCCGGGTTGAGGTAGCGGTGCGGCAGCGCGGAGTCGAAGTAGCAGCTGTCGCCCTCCTCCAGCGCATGCTCGACCCCCGACACCTCCACGACGAGCCGCCCCCGCAGCACCAGCACGCACTCCTCGGACGGGTGCGACCACGGCTCGGCGGCCGACGAGCCGCCGGGCTCCAGCCGGCCCTCCAGGACCTCAAGCCGCCCGTGCCCCGGGGAGACGCGGGTGTAGGTGACGCCGCCGGTGGGGGATCTGACCAGCATGCGCTTGTCCTGCCGGACCACGGCGACGACAGCCGCGTCCGGCTCCTGGAACAGGCTGAACAGCGGCAGGTCCAGCACCTTGGCGATCTTCCTGAGCGTCTCCAGGCTCGGATCGGCCAGATCGCGCTCGACCTGGCTGATCAGCCCGCTCGACACGCCGGCCGCGGCGGCGAGCTGCGCGAGGGTCAGCCCCCGTTCGGTACGGAGCTTCCGGATCCTGGCGCCCATCACCCGGGGATCATATCCATTGTTAACACCATTTAACGCCCATTGACCAGGTTAAATCCCGCCCGATAGTGTGCCCGAAATGTCGCGCATGTTGAACGCAACCCAGTTCCGGGCCGAGTTCCCCTCTCTGGCCGACTCCGTGCACCTGGCCAGCTGCAGCCAGGCCGCGCTGTCGTCGCGGCTGGCCTACGCGCTCCAGGAGATCGGCCACTCGCTGCGCGCCGAGGGCGCCCCGTGGCAGACCTGGATGGAGCAGGTCGGCCGGGCCAGGGAGCGCTTCGCCCGGCTCATCGGCGCCGAGCCCGGCGAGGTGGCCGTGCTGTCGTGCGCGTCCGAGGCCGCCTTCCAGGCCGCCGCCTCGCTCGACTGGTCCCGCCGGCCCGGCATCGTCACCAACGACCTGGAGTTCCCCTCGATCGCGCACGTGTGGCTGGCCCAGCGCCAGCGCGGCGCCGAGGTGCGGGTGGCCGCCGACACCGGCGAGAACGTCGCGGCCGAGGCGTACGAGCAGGTCATCGACGAGCGGGTCAACCTCGTCTCCGTGCCGCTGCACACCTACCGCAACGGCGCCCGCCTGCCCGTCGAGGACGTCGTACGGCTGGCGCACGACCGGGGCGCGCGCGTCTTCGTGGACGCCTATCAGGCCACCGGCGTCGTCCCGATCGACGTCAAGCGGCTGGGCTGCGACTATCTGGCCTCCGGGTCGCTCAAATACCTGCTCGGCCTGCCCGGCATCGCCTTCCTGTACGTCAGGGGCGGCATGGAGCAGCAGCGCGAGCCCGAGCTGACCGGCTGGTTCGGCCGTACGCAGCCGTTCGCCTTCGACCCCAGGCTGCTCGACTTCCCCGCCGACGCCCGCCGCTTCGAGACCGGCACCCCGCCCATCCCGTCCGCGTACGCGGCCAACGCAGGGTTCGACCTGATCGAACGGGTCGACCTGGTCGCCGTACATGAGCACGTGTCGGCCCTGGTCGAGGAGCTGGCCCAGCGGCTGACCGAGGACGGCGAGCGGGTGGTGAGCCCGGCGGGGGCACGCGGCCCGCAGGTCGCCATCGCCGACCCCGACCCCGACAAGCTGGCCGCCAGGCTGGCCGAGCGCCGCATCTGGACCGCGCCGCGCGGCGACCTGCTGCGGCTGTCGTTCCACTACTACAACGACCGGTCCGACGTGGACGCGGCCGTCGAAGCCATCAGGGACTGCCGCAGGACCTGATCATCCCCCCGAGAGGTCTTCCGTGGACTCTTCCGTGGACAACGAAACCGGGCTGCGCCGCCGGCTGACCGGCCGCCAGCTCACCATGATCGGGCTGGGCGGCGCCATCGGCACCGGGCTCTTCCTCGGCTCCAGCCTGGCGATCTCCCAGGCAGGCCCGGCCACCGTCGTCGCGTACGTGATCTGCGCCGGCGTGGCGCTGGTGATCGGCTGGGCGCTGGCCGAGATGGTCGTGGTGCATCCGGAGGCGGGCGCGTTCGGGGTCATCGCCCACCGGTATCTGGGGCCGTGGGCCGGGTTCGTGGTCCGCTGGACGTACTGGACGATCCAGGTCATCGCGATCGGCGGCGAGGTCATCGCGGCCGGGATCTACGTGCAGTTCTGGTGGCCGTCGCTGCCGCTGTGGCTGCCGGTCACCGTCTTCTCGGCCGTCGTGCTGATCACGAACGCCGCCGCGGTCAAGCTGTTCGGCGAGGTCGAGTACTGGTTCGCCATGATCAAGGTGGTGGCCATCGTCGTGTTCATCCTGCTCGGTGTGGTCCTGGTCACCGTCGGGCTTCCCGGCGCGCAGGCGACCGGCGTGTCCAACCTGACCGCGCACGACGGCTTCCTGCCCAACGGGATCAACGGCCTGTTCCTGGCCATGGTGTTCGTGCTGTTCAGCTACATCGGCACCGAGGTCGTCTCGGTCACCGCCGCCGAGTCCGAGAACCCCACGCGCGACATCCCGCGCGCCGCCCGCCGCATGGTCACCCGCCTGGCGCTGTTCTACGTGCTGGCCATCGCGGTCGTGCTGACCGTGGTGCCCTGGACCACCACCGCGCAGGGCGGCGACGTCACCGAGAGCCCGTTCGTGCGCGTCTTCTCCGCGGCGGGCGTCCCGGCGGCGGCCACGATTATGAACTTCGTGGTCCTGACCGCCGCGCTCTCCAGCGCCAACACGAACCTGTACCTGACCACCAGGATGATGCACTCGCTGGCCGCCCACCGCTACGCCCCCGCCTGGACCGGCCGCCTCAGCGCCTCCGGCGTGCCGCGCAACGCGCTCGCCCTGTCGGCGCTGGGCCTGGCGCTGGCCGCGATCGTCTCGGCGGCCAGCGAGAGCGAGGCGTACCTGGCGCTGTTCGGCGTGTCGGTGTTCGGGGCGCTGGTCGTGTGGCTGCTCATCCTGGTGACCCACCACGCCTTCCGCCGCACCCGCGCCGCCCAGGGGCTGGCGCCGTCGCCGGTCCGGCTCTGGGGCGCGCCCGTCACCTCGGTGGTGGTGATGCTGTTCCTGGCCGCCGTGCTCGTCTCGACGCTGTTCATCGAGCCGCTGCGGCCGGCGTGGTGGGCGGGCGTCCCGTTCTTCGTGATCGTCAGCGTGGTGTATTTCGTCATCTCCCGCCGGAGCGGCAGCCGCGAACCGTCGCAGACGTAGCCTCACCGGCCGTCCAGGCGGCCCTCCACGGTGACGAAGGAGTGGGCGGGCAGGTGCACCCGCAGCCCGGACGCCGTGGCCGTGACCTGCTCGTACGGGCGGGGCGCGACCGCGGCGGGGGCCTCGGGGGTGTTGTGGTCCTGGAGCCGCCCCGCGGTGAGGATCCGGGCGCCGACCTCGGTCACGGCGCCGCCGCGCAGGTCCAGCTCGACGTCCGCCGCCTCGTCCGCGTCCACGTTCGACAGCGACACGAGGAGCCGGCCGTCCTTGCGGCTGGCCGACAGCGAGACGGTCGCCAGCCGGTCCTCCCCGACCTCGCGGGTGGGCAGCCCCGAGGGGAGGTCCACCCGCAGCGAGGCCGCGTCCTGGTGCCCCTTGTTCATCTCGAACACGTGGTACGTGGGCGTGAGCACCAGTGCGCCCGACTCGGGATCGGTGAGGATCATGGCCTGGAGCACGTTCACCGTCTGGGCGATGTTGGCCATGACCAGGCGGCCGGCGTGGCGGTGGAAGACGTCGAAGTGCAGCCCGGCCACGAGGGCGTCGCGCAGCGTGTTCTGCTGGTAGAGGAAGCCGGGGTTGGTGCCCGGCTCGACGTTCCACCAGGTGCCCCACTCGTCCAGCACCAGGCCCACGTTCCGGCCCGGGTCGTAGCAGTCCATGACGTTGGAGTGGCCGGTGAGCAGCTCGTCCACCCGGGCCGCCTGCACCATCGTGCGGTAGTGGTCGTCGGTGCCGAAGTCCGTGGCCTGGCCCTTGTCCTGCCAGGTGCCGGTGAGCGTGTAGTAGTGCACCGACAGCGCCTGCATGAACGGCGCCGGGCGGTAGGCGCAGCCCAGCTCGCCGAGCTGCTTCATCAGCGTCTCGGTCCAGGCGTAGTCGAAGGAGTTGGCTCCCGCCGCGATCCGGTAGAGCTTGTTGTCGCCGTGGTCACGGCAGTAGGTGCCGAACCTGCGGGCCTCGGCGGCGTACTGCGCGGCGCTCATGTTGCCGCCGCAGCCCCACGCCTCGTTGCCGAGCCCCCAGAAGCGCACCCGCCACGGCTCCTCGCGCCCGTTCTCCTTGCGCAGCCGCACCATCGGCGAGTCGCCGTCGCGGGTGAGGTATTCGACCCAGTCGCTCATCTCCCTGACCGTGCCCGAGCCGACGTTGCCGCTGATGTACGGCTCCGCCCCGAGCAGCTCGCACAGGGCCATGAACTCGTGCGTGCCGAAGTGGTTGTTCTCCTCGACGTTGCCCCAGTGGGTGTTGACCATGACCGGGCGCCGGTCCTTGGGCCCGATGCCGTCCGTCCAGTGGTATTCGTCGGCGAAGCAGCCGCCTGGCCAGCGCAGGTTGGGGATGTTCAGGGCGCGCAGCGCCTCGACCACGTCCAGGCGCAGGCCGCCCTCGTTCGGCAGGTCGCTGTCCTCGCCCACGTAGAACCCGCCGTAGATACACCGGCCCAGGTGCTCGGCGAAGTGCCCGTACAGGTGCCGGTTGATCAAGGGACCGGGGACGTCGACGTTGATGACGGCGGGGACGGCACTCATCCTGGACTACCTCGCGTTGTTCGTGCGTCATGAAGGCGACGCAAGTTTGTATCGATACAAGTTCGCCTGTCAAGGCGCCTGCACCCGGCATGCAAAGAGCAGGGCAGGATCGCGCGGGGCGGGCTACGGCCCTCGGCAGCGCGGGTAGGTCCCACGCCGGGACCCGCCGCCGGCCAGCGGGAACGTGCTCGCTCGACGGGGGAGTGGCCTTGTGAGAGTCATCGTCGACCTGACCCGCTGCCAGGGCTACGGCCAGTGCGCCTTCCTCGCGCCCGACGTCTTCACCGTCCGCGACGAGGCGCTCCTGTACGACCTGGACCCCGGCGACGAGCAGCGCGAGCACGTGCTGCGGGCGACCGCCGCCTGCCCCGTCCAGGCCATCCACCTCGACTGGACGCAGACGCGCCGGGTCGGCCTGTCCTCGGCCGCGCGGCCGCCCGCCGAGCAGCCGCCGGCCGCGAAGATGACCGAAGGCCACATCGTGATCGTGGGAGCCTCGCTGGCCGGCGCGCGCGCCGCCGGCGTGCTGCGGCGGGAGGGCTTCGGCGGGACGCTGACCGTGATCGGCGACGAGATCCACGAGCCCTACGACCGGCCGCCGCTGTCGAAACAGGTGCTCACCGGGCAGGTGCCGTCCGGCCACACCATGCTGCCCCGGCTGCGCGAGTTCGAGGCCGAGTGGATCGCGGGCACCCCGGCGACGGGGCTGGACGTGGCGAACAAGCGCGTTTACCTGGCCGACGGCCGCGAGATCGGCTTCGACCGGGTCCTGCTGGCCACCGGCACCCGCGCCCGCCCCTGGCCGAACGAGGCCGAGGCCGCGCTGGAGGGCGTGCACACGCTGCGCACGCTGGAGGACGCCGCCCGCCTGAGAGAGGCTCTGGCCGCCCGGCCGCGCCGGGTGCTCATCCTCGGCGCGGGCTTCACCGGCAGCGAGATCGCCTCCGTCTGCCGCGAGCTGGACCTTCCCGTGACGGTCGTCGAACGCGGACCCAGCCCGCTCGTCAGCGCGCTCGGCGCGGTGATCGGCGGCGTGGCCGCGCGGATGCACCGCGACCACGGCGTCGACCTGCGCTGCGACACGACCGTCACCGCCCTGGAAGGCGACGCGGAGGGCCGGCTGCGCGGCGCCCGCCTGTCGGACGGCAGCACGGTGGAGGCCGACGTGGCGGTGGTCGCGCTCGGCTCGATCCGCAACGTCGAGTGGCTGCACGGCTCGGGGCTGGCCGCCGGCGTGTGGGGCGTGGCGTGCGACGCCGGCTGCCGGGCCGTCGACACCAACGGCCTGGTCACGGACGACGTCTTCGTCGCCGGTGACATCGCCCGCTTCCCGCACCCGCTCTACCAGTACCAGTTCATGACGCTGGAACACTGGGGCAACGCGGTCGCCCAGGCCGAGATCGCCGCCCACAACATGGTCAGCGACCAGGCCCACCGCTGGCCGCACCTGTCGGTGCCGGTCTTCTGGTCCACCCAGTTCGGGGTCAACATCAAGTCGGTCGGCGTACCCACGTTCGCCGACGAGATCGTGATCGCGCAGGGCTCGACGGACGAGCGCCGCTTCGTGGCCGTCTACGGCTACCAGGGCCGGGTCACCGCGGCGGTCACCTTCGACCAGGGGATGTGGCTGGAGTACTACCAGGGGCTGATCGAGCGGGCCGCGCCGTTCCCGCCCGCGTCCCGCCACGTCGACCGGCGTGAGGCCCCGCGGCCGATGCCGGCCCAGGTCCCGGACCGGACGGTCGCCACGGCGGGGGCGACCGTCGTGGTGACCGGCCACGACCCGGCCGAGCGCCGCGCCACGCTGGTCCACCCGCCGCAACGCTGACCGCCGCACAGATGGAGCAGGAGTTCAGGTCATGTCATCGCAGAGCCTCTTCGAGCGGATTCTCGACCCTTCGGGCCGCGCCGACCCCTATCCGCTCTACGAGCGGCTGCGCGAGACGCCGGTGGCGCGCCAGGAGGACGGCACGTACGTCGTGAGCACGTACCGGGAGATCGTCGCGCTGCTGCACGACCCGCGGATCAGCTCCGACCGCCGCAACCTCGCCGCCCCGACCGAGGCGCTCGACCAGAATCCCGCCTTCATCGGGCTCGACCCGCCCGAGCACGATCGGCTGCGCCGCCTCGCCATGCGCCACTTCGGGCCGCCGCACTCGCCTCGCGTGGTGGAGGGGCTGCGGCCGGCGATGCTGGAGATCACCACCGGGCTGATCGACGGCATCGCGGACAGGAACAGGGCCGATCTCGTGGACGAGGTCGTCTACCCGCTGCCGGTCGCGATCATCTGCCGGCTGCTCGGCGTGCCGGTGGAGGACCAGCCGCGCTTCAGCGTCTGGGCGGACGCACTCGTCGAGACGCTGAAACCGGGCGAGGAGGACCGCGCCGAGCGGGAGCGGGAACGCGAGGCCGTCGCGGCCGAGCTGCGCGGCTACCTCGGCGGCCTGGCCGAGGAGCGCGGCCGGCAGCCGGGGGAGGACCTGCTGTCCGGGTTCGTCACGTATCGGGGCCCTGAGGGCGGGATGACGCCGCAGGACGTGATGTCCACCGCCGTGCTGCTGCTCATCGCCGGCCACGAGACCACGATCAACCTCATCGCCAACGGCATGCTCACCTTCCTGCGCCATCCTGACCTGCTCGAACGCCTGCGCGCCGATCCCGGCCTGATCGTCCCCGCCGTCGAGGAACTGCTGCGTTACGAGCCGCCGGTGCACTTCCTGTCCTCGCGGGTCGCTCTCGACGACATCACGATCGCCGGCGTCACCATCCCGGCCGGCGCGCCCGTCGTGCTCGCGCTGGCGGCGGGCAGCCGGGACCCGGCCCACGTGAGCGACCCGGGCCGCTTCGACCCGTACCGCCTCCGCAACGAGCATCTGGGCTTCGGCGGCGGCGTGCACTACTGCTTCGGCGCGCCGCTGGCCCGGCTGGAGGGGCAGATCATGCTGACGGAGCTCGTCCGCAGGCTGCGCGCGCCCAGGCTCGTCACCGACCCGCCTCCCTACCGGCCGAGCCCCGTCCTGCGCGGGCCGCGTCATCTCCTGGTCGAGTACGACGGCGTGGAGCCGTACTTGCCAACTTAGTCTCTCATAGAGACAATGTTTCCGGCGCTCGTGAAGCAGGGCGCTTTTCCGTGGTAGTAGTGGAGATCCGCGAAGGAGGCCGGACAGACGAGCAGGTGCATCCATGACCGAGCGTTACCTCGGCATCCTCGGCCTGGCCGAGGCCCTGGGGGTGACCCGGCACGCGGTGCACAAGTGGCGCACCCGCTTCCCCGGCGACTCCGATCACCCGTTCCCCGCGCCTGACGTCGAGGTGGACGGTGCCCCCGGCTGGCGGGCCGATCGGCTGGCGGAGATCGTCCGCTGGCGTGAGGGGCTGCCAGGGCGCGGCGCGGGCGGAGGACGTCCGACGGCCGCCCGGCAGGACTACCTCGAGGCCGCGCTGGCCCGCGGCCTCGACCGGGACGAGGCGATGCGCGCGCTGTCCACGTTCGCGGCGGAGTTCCCCGAGATGACCGAGCCTGAGCTGTGCGCCTGGCTGGTCGAGAAGTTCCGCCGCTGACCCCTTTCTTCTTCGCGTCTTCTTCGCGGACCTGACGAGAGGAGATGAGTCATGCCCGAGATCGATGGGGACGTCGCACCGGGATTCGAGGCGGTGCGCACGGCGTTCGCCGCCAACCTGGACTCCGGCCAGGACGTCGGCGCGGCGGTGAGCGTCTACGTGCACGGCCGCAAGGTCGTCGACCTGTGGGGCGGGATCGCCGATCCCGAGGCCGGGCGTCCGTGGGAGCGCGACACCCTTCAGGTCGTCTACAGCACCACCAAGGCCGTCACGGCGGCCTGCGCGCTGCTGCTGGCCCAGCGGGGCGAGCTCGACCTGGACGCGCCCGTGGCCCGCTACTGGCCCGAGTTCGCGGCCCAGGGCAAGGAACGGCTGCCGGTGCGGTGGCTGCTCACCCACCAGGCCGGACTGCCCGCGGTCGACCGGCCGATCACCCCGGCCGAGGCCATCGCCTGGGAGCCCATGGTGCGCGCGCTCGCCGCGCAGAAGCCGTACTGGGAGCCGGGGACCGAGCACGGCTATCACGGGATGACGTACGGCTGGCTCGTCGGCGAGGTCGTACGCCGGGTCAGCGGCAGGAGCGTCGGCACGTTCCTCGCCGAGGAGATCGCGGGGCCGTACGGCATCGACTTCTGGATCGGCCTGCCCGAGTCCGAGCACCACCGCGTCAGCCGCATCCTCACCGACGAGGCCGCCTTCGACCCGAGCGCCATCGACCTCGACGCCCTCCCCGAGCCCATGCGCGAGATCCTGGCCGTCTACGCCGACCCCGACTCGCTCACCTCACGTGCGATGGGCGTCGTCAAGCCCGCGCTGGACCACAACGACCCCGCCGAGCAGGCCGCGGAACTGCCCGCGACCAACGGCATCTGCACGGCCCGCGGCCTGGCCCGCTTCTACGCGGCGCTCATCGGCGAGGTGGACGGCCGCCGCATCCTCACCCCCGGCAGCCTGGCCGCCGCGATCGAGGAGCGGGCCGCCGGGATCGACCGGATCCTGCGGATGCCCGTACGGATCGGCACCGGGTTCGGCCTGCCGGCGAAGGACGCGTACTGGTACTCGCCTTCCGCGTTCGGCTTCGGAGGCCTCGGCGGCTCCATCGGCTTCGCGGACCAGGAGAGCGGGATCGCCTTCGGCTACGTGATGAACCGCCTCAGGGAGGGCGTCCCCGACGACCGGGCCGCGAGTCTCTACCGCGCCGTACGCGCGGCCGTCGCGGCCTGACCGGCACGGCTCGGGAAACGCCGTCGGTTACCTGTCCGCGCCCCAGACTTGGACGATTCATTATCTTGTACAGTTCGTCTTTGTGGCGGTAGGTTTGACGACATGACCGCATCCAGCACTCCGACCACCGCCGAGGAGTTGCGCGGCGCGGGCCTGCGGGTCACGGCCGCCCGCGTGGCACTGCTCGACACCGTCAGAGAAGGCGATCATCTCGGCGTCGAGGCGATCGCCGACGGAGTGCGCGAACGCGTCGGCCACGTCTCCCTGCAAGCCGTCTACGAGGCCCTGCACGCCCTCACGGCGGCGGGCCTCGTCCGCCGCATCGAACCGGCCGGCAGCCCGGCCCGCTACGAAGGCCGGGTCGGGGACAACCACCACCACATCGTCTGCCGGTCCTGCGGGGCCGTGGCCGACGTCGACTGTGCCGTCGGCCACGCGCCGTGCCTGAGCGCGTCCGAGGAGCACGGCTTCGTCATCGACGAGGCCGAGGTCATCTACTGGGGCTTGTGCCCCGCCTGTTCCACCGACATCAGTACCTGAGCAAACGTGATCTCCACAGTCCGGAAGGATGCCCATGTCCGAGAACCATGACGCGATCGTCACAGACCCGCAGCCGGAGGGCGAAAGCGGCTGCCCGGTCGCGCATACGCGCGCACCGCACCCGACGCAGGGTGGTGGCAACCGTCAGTGGTGGCCGGAGCGGCTCAACCTGAAGATCCTGGCCAAGAACCCCGCCGTGGCCAACCCCTTCGGCGGGGACTTCGACTACGCCGCGGCGTTCAAGAGCCTGGACCTCGCGGTCGTCAAGCGGGACATCGCCGAGGTGCTCACCACCTCGCAGGACTGGTGGCCGGCCGACTTCGGCCACTACGGCCCGTTCATCATCAGGATGGCCTGGCACAGCGCGGGCACGTACCGCATCAGCGACGGCCGCGGCGGCGCCGGAGCGGGCCAGCAGCGCTTCGCCCCGCTCAACAGCTGGCCCGACAACGCGAACCTGGACAAGGCCCGCCGCCTGCTGTGGCCGATCAAGAAGAAGTACGGCAAGAAGCTCTCCTGGGCCGACCTGCTCGTCCTGTCCGGCAACGTGGCCCTGGAGACGATGGGCTTCAAGACCTTCGGCTTCGCCGGCGGTCGTGAGGACGTATGGGAGGCCGAGGAGGACGTCTACTGGGGTCCCGAGACCACCTGGCTCGGCGACGAGCGCTACACCGGTGACCGCGAGCTGGAAAACCCGCTCGGCGCCGTTCAGATGGGCCTCATCTACGTCAACCCCGAGGGCCCCAACGGCAACCCCGACCCGATCGCCGCCGCCCGCGACATCCGCGAGACGTTCCGCCGGATGGCGATGAACGACGAGGAGACCGCCGCCCTGATCGTCGGCGGCCACACCTTCGGCAAGACCCACGGCGCGGGCCCGTCCGACCACGTCGGCGACGACCCCGAGTCCGCCTCCATCGAGCAGCAGGGCCTGGGCTGGAAGAACAGCTTCGGCACCGGCAAGGGCGGCGACACCATCACCAGCGGCCTTGAGGGCATCTGGACCAACACCCCGATCACCTGGGACAACAGCTTCCTGGAGATCCTCTACGGCTACGAATGGGAGCTGTTCCAGAGCCCCGCCGGCGCCAACCAGTGGCGGCCGAAGGACGGCGCGGGCGCCGGCACCGTGCCCGACGCGCACGCCCCGACGAAGACGCACGCCCCGACGATGCTGACCACCGACCTGTCGATGCGCTACGACCCGATCTACGAGCAGATCACCCGGCGCTGGCTGGAGCACCCCGACGAGCTCGCGGACGCCTTCGCCAAGGCGTGGTACAAGCTGACCCACCGCGACATGGGCCCGATCGAGCGCTACCTCGGCCCCGAGGTCCCGGCCGAGGTCCTGCTGTGGCAGGACCCCCTGCCCAAGGCGACGTACGAGACCATCGACGCCGCCGACGTCGCCGCGCTCAAGGGCCAGATCCTGGCCTCGGGCCTGACGGTGTCGCAGCTCGTCTCCACGGCGTGGGCGTCGGCCTCCTCCTTCCGCGGCAGCGACAAGCGCGGCGGCGCCAACGGCGCCCGCATCCGCCTGCAGCCGCAGAGCTCGTGGGAGGTCAACGAGCCCGACCGCCTCGCGGCCGTGCTCGGCACGCTCGAAGGCATCCAGCAGTCCTTCAACGGCGCGCAGACCGGCGGCAAGCAGGTCTCGCTGGCCGACCTGATCGTGCTGGCCGGCGTCGCCGGCGTCGAGAAGGCCGCCAAGGACGCCGGTTACGCGATCGAGGTGCCCTTCCGTCCCGGCCGCGTGGACGCCACGCAGGAGCAGACGGACGTCGAGTCGTTCGCCGCCCTTGAGCCGGCCGCCGACGGCTTCCGCAACTACCTGGGCAAGGGCAACCGGCTGCCGGCCGAATACCTGCTGCTCGACCGGGCCAACCTGCTGACCCTCAGCGCCCCGGAGCTGACCGTCCTCATCGGCGGCCTGCGCGTCCTGGGCGCCAACTACCAGGGCTCGCAGCACGGCGTCCTCACCGAGACGCCCGGCGTCCTGACCAACGACTTCTTCGTCAACCTGCTCGACCTGGGCACGGAGTGGTCGGCCGTCGGGGGCGACGAGGACACGTTCGAGGCCCGCGACGCCGCCACCGGCCAGGTCAAGTGGACCGGCACCCGCGCCGACCTCGTCTTCGGCTCCAACTCGGAGCTGCGGGCGCTGGCTGAGGTCTATGCGAGTGATGACGCCAAGGAGAAGTTCGTCACGGACTTCGTGGCGGCATGGGACAAGGTCATGAACCTCGACCGGTTCGACATCGCCTGATCGTCCCCGTTTTGACTCGGGCCGGCCCGCTTGGGCCGGCCCGTTGTCTTCGTCGAGCCGTGGGTTACCTGACTGCTTCCAGGTTGGCTCGCACCGTCTTCGTCGTAGGGTGGTCGGCGCCCAGCACCCGCTCGCAGTCGGCGAGCGTGGCCTCGTAGAGCGGGATGGCCCGGCTCAGGTCTCCCGCCGTCTGGTAGGCGGCGGCGAGGTTGTTGCGGGAGGTCAAGGTGTTGGGATGGTCGGCGCCCAGCGCCCGCTCAGAGGCCGTACGAGCGCGGGTGAGTACGCCGATCGCGCTGTTGATGGTGCCTTGCCCTCTGAGGATGATGCCGGTGAGGTTGAGTAGACGGGCAGTGGTGGAGGTGTCAGTGATGGGGTTGGTGTGATCGGCGAGGGTGGCGATGTGGGGGAGCAGCGCTCGCCAGAGTGGCCATCCGGCTGGATCCCACAGCGGCTCGGGGGCGACATTGTCAAGCAGGTGGGTGGCCCGGTCGCGGGCGGGTGTCGATGGCTGTGGGTTGCCGGTGCGGGTCTTGGCTGTCGGGGGTGCGGGCGACGGCCTGGACGAGCCGGTGCACGGTGATCGCCTGGCCGTCGAGGGTGATCATGTTGTAGGCGGCCAGCTCGCCCAACGCGTGCTGCACCTCGCTCGGCTCGGCGTCCAGGTCGTCCAGCGGTCCGTCGAGCAGGGTGCGGGGGATGGGTTCGGCGTTGTACCAAGCCAGGATGCGCAGCAGGTCGTCGGCCGGGGGAGTGCCGGTCAGCTGGTCTAGGGTCAGGCGCCAGATGCGGGCGATGGTGCGTTCGGCGTCGGCGCCGCGGGCGGTTCGGTTGTACATCACCGCCGGCTGCTTTTTCAGCAGTTCCAGGTAGGCGTGCGGGGTCAGCCGGGTCTGGTGCAGGTAGGCGCCTGCCTGCTCGATCGCCAGGGGCAGATGGCCCAGCTCGTGTACCAGGTCGGCTGCTCCGTCCAGCTCCTGCGGCGGGTGCCCGTCGAGGACGGCCTGGACTGCGGAGGAGACGAGGCCAGGGGTAACAAGGCGGGCCAGGAGTTCGAGTGCTTCTCGTTTGCCCAGTACGTCCAGGTGTAGCAGCTGGGCGTCCAGCCGGTGCCAGCTCTCGCTCAGTCGGCTGGTTACCAGCACCTGGCCGGTCAGGGTCCGCTGTAGCAGCGGCTGCACGTCGGCCGTGTTCACCACGTTGTCGAGTACCAGCAGCCATCCTTGATGGGCGGCCAGCCACGCGGTGGCCCGCTCGGCCAGCGCTTCCAATGGCAACACCGTAGCCAGTTCCGGCTGCAGTGCGACCGCCAGGCCCGCCAGGCCGGTCTCGACCGCCTGGGCGGAGTCGGCCGTGACCCACCACACCGGATTCAGGCTTCCGCCATCCCGCCGCGCTGCCTGGGCGAGTGCGTAGTGCGCGGCCAGCGTGGATTTACCCACCCCACCCAGGCCATGCACTGCGGCCACCACCACTTCACCCCCGCCGCGCAGCGCCGCCTCCAGCCGGGCCAGTTCCTCACCGCGGCCGACGAACGTGCGCGTGTGCCGGGGCAGATTCACCAGCCGCGGCGGTGCGACCACCTCGGCCACCGGCCGAACCACCGCCTCCGGCAGCACCGTCTCGTTGATGGTCTGGTCCCGGACGGCCTGATACACGCGGCCCGACCCCGATGCCTCTGCCCGCATCTGTACGTTCGTCGTGTTGTCGCCGGTGGAGGCGATCCCGCTGTTGTCACCGCTGATCGCGATCGACCCAGGCCCGGAGGCGGAGGTCGACGTCCCGAACGTCGCCACCAGCACCCGCAATTCGGCCTCGGCAGCGGGATCGTCCTCCAACAGGTCGCTCAGCCGCAGCCGCCACGCCGCCTCCAGCTCCGCGCCGGTCCTGCCGGCGAGCTCAATCGGCGAGGAAGTCCAGGGCGATGGCCCAGGCGCGTTCGGCGGCCTCGGCGTCGTAATCGGGCAGGTCGGGGTCGGTGAACAGGTGGCCGACGCCCGGGTAGCGGAAGACCTCCACGTCGGCCCGTGCCTGGCGCATCCGCAGGTACCAGGCGTTCAGCCAGTCGACCGGCTCGTAGGTGTCGGGGTCGGCGACGTGCAACTGCACGGGCAGGTCGTCGGCGGACACGCCTTCGGCCATGTCGGACGTCCCGTGCAGCAGCAGTAGGCCGCGCGACTGCTCGTCGCCCAGGGCGAGGTTCTGCGCGATGGCCGCGCCGAGCGAGAAGCCCGCGTAGACCAGGCCGTCGGCCGACAGCGGGGCCGCCGCGGCCACGGCCCGCTTCAGCAGCTCGTCGCGGCCGATCTCGTCCTTGATCGCGATGCCCTCCTCGGGCGTGTCGACGACCCGGCCGTCGTACAGGTCGGGGACGTGCACGGTGTGACCGGCCGCCCGCAGCCGGTCGGCCGCCTGGTGGACGGCGGGCCGCAGGCCGTACATCGAGTGCAAGAGGAGAATCCGCGCCATGCGCGCAGCTTAGCCAGCCCGAGCCCGGCACCGGTCGCCCGCCCCGCGCGAGCCGCCGGAACAGACCTGAGCCGGTCGAAGACGACGAGCGTTCACGTCGGCGCGGTCAGGCGACCTTGGCGGAGGTGGCCTTCCAGGTGTTGCAGGCGCCCGGCTTGCCGCTCTTGTAGCCGGTCTCCAGCCAGTGGAGGCGGTTGGCGGGCTTGCCGTGGAACTTGTGCTTCCAGATGTCCGGCACCTTGGTGACGGGCTTCCAGTCTTTGACCCGGCGCCCCAGCGCCTTCGCCGACACGCCGTGGAAGCAGTCGATCTGCAGGTAGTAGCGGCGGTTGTGCTCGTGCAGGACGGTTTCCGACGCGCCGTTCGGCAGCGCCCACCAGGCCGAGCCGATGCCGGTCTGCCCGGTCACGACCCCGCTCCAGGTGGCGGCGATGGAGGTGAACACCGCGAAGTCGTTCTTGGCCCTGATCCAGTCGTCGGCCACCCTGACGCGGATCTCCCTGAAGCAGATCTCGGAGAACGAACGGGAGAGGCTCACGCCGGTGGAGCAGGACTCCTTGTCGTCCTCGCTCTTGAACGTCACCTTCACGGGCTGGAAGTCCTTGATGGCCGGCTTCCACGCCTTGTTCAGGCAGTCGACGAGCTTGGTGACGTACTTCTTGGTGGACGCCCTACTCGTCCCCTTGGTGAGCTTGCAGGCGGCTTTGGGGGCTTTGGCCTTGTAGAGGTCGTTGTGGGTCAGCTCGGGAGCGCCCTTGACCGGCTCCGCGGTGGCCGGGACGGAGACGAGTGCCAGGCCCACTGCGGTGCCGGCTAATAAGCGAATGATCATAAAAGTGGATCTTAATCCCCGTGCTGGAGGTGGTCCGTCGGCCTGGGATCTTGTGTTGGTCTTGTGCACGGGGGCCGTCTCGGGACGCTCAGGCCGGCGGGTTCATCGCCGCCAGGCGGGCGCCGTCGGTCAGGGCTGTGATGGCGGTGATCCGGTCGCCGGTGACGGTGAAGTACAGGATCGACAGCGGGGTGCCGTCAGCACGCCAGGACATGAACCCCGGCAGGCCGTCCACCAGCACCTCCCGCATCCGTGCCGCCGCGCCGGAGAACAGCCGCGCCCGGCCGGCGACCTCGGTCGCCCCGAGCACGACGACCTCGCCACCCGGGGCGTCGACGGTCAGTTTCACGTCGGGGTCGAGCACGCGCAGCAGCCCCTCGAAGTCGCCGTCCCGCGCGGCCGCGCGGAAGGCCCGCACCACCTGCCGCTGCTCCCGCCCGGGGACGAGCTCACCCTCCGTCGCCCGCACCTTCCTGCGGGCGCGGCTGGCCAGCATCTTGGCCGCGTCGGCCGACCTGCCGAGGATCCGGCCGATCTCGTCGAACGGCACCGCGAACAGGTCGTGCAGGACGAACGCCAGCCGTTCGCCCGGCGTGAGCGACTCCAGGACGACGAGGAGCGCCAGCCCGACCGAGTCCGCCAGCACCGCCTCGTCCTCCGGCTCCGCCTCCTCGTCGAGGACGACGACGCCCGGCAGGCGGTCACCGTAGGACGCCTCGGGGTGGGTCTTCCGCGAGCGCAGGACGTCGAGGCTGATCCGGCCGACCACCGTGGTCAGCCAGCCGGCCAGGTTGTGGACGGCCGCCGCGTCCTGGCGGGAGAGCCGCAGCCAGGCCTCTTGGACCACGTCCTCGGCGTCGGCGTGCGAGCCCAGCATGCGGAAGGCGACTGCGCGCAGTCGCTCGCGCTGCGCCTCGAACGCCTCGGTCACCAGGTCTGCCTGGCGGTGGTCGGACATGTCGTTACCTTCCTCGAAACCGCTCCGTCATAGGTGATGACGGGCCAGGACCGGCCCGGGTAACCGGAACGAAGGAGCGACAACGATGCAAGCACGGATGCAGAGCCCGGCCGACGCCGACGTCATGGCGGCCATCAAGGGGCTCTACAAGGCTATGTACTCGGGCGGGGTGGACCCGCGCGTGCTGGAGCTGGTCCATCTGCGGGCCAGCCAGATCAACGGCTGCTCCGCCTGCGTCTTCGCCGGGATCCACTCGGCCAGGAAGCACGGGGAGAGCGACGAACGGCTGCACAGCGTGGCCGCGTGGCGCGAGACGCCCTTCTTCACGGAGGCGGAGCGGGCGGCGCTCGCGCTTGCGGAGGCGGCCACCCGGATCCAGGACGGGTCGCCGGGGGTGACCGACGAGATCTGGGCCGCCGCGGCCGAGCACTTCGACGAGCGGCAGTTGTCGGCTGTCGTTCTGGACATCGCGCTGACCAACTTCTTCAACCGGATCAACCACACGATCAGGGAGCAGGCCGGCAAGACCTGGTGACCCGGCCGGGCCTTCCGGGCGTGCGGGCCGGTGTCCCAAATGCGATGGCTTTCGTGGGTACGGTGCCGCTGTTGCGGGGATGGCGGGGGTTATGGCTGGCACGTGCGGTAGGTAATGTGTGGGGCTGTGACGACGTTCAGGATCAGTGAGGCCGCGGCGTTGCTCGGCGTCAGCTCCGACACGGTCCGCCGCTGGGTTGACGCGGGCCGCCTCGGGGCCGAGCGGGACGAGCACGGTCACCGGCGGGTGAATGGGGCCGATCTGGCCGCTTTCGCCCGCGCGCAGGTGGGGGCCGATGACGACGGCGGCCGTTCGTCGGCGCGCAACCGGTTCCGGGGGATCGTCACCGAGGTGATCCGCGACGCGGTGATGGCCCAGGTGGAGATCGCCGCGGGGCCGTTCCGGGTGGTGTCGCTGATGAGCCGCCAGGCCGCCGACGAGCTGGGGCTGGAGCCCGGCGTGGTGGCGGTCGCCGTGATCAAGTCCACCAACGTCGTCGTGGAGGTTCCCGGGCGCGACCGTGTGGCCGGGCAGGTGTGAGGAGGCGGTTCGTGGGTTGCGCCGGTTCCCTGCGGCGGTGCCGGACGCTGTCCGCAGCCCAGGTGGTGTCGCGGTCAAGCGCGGCGGCCGAGGCGGGTTGCGAAGTCCGCTGATGAGCAGCCCCATACCGGAACCAGACGCCGGGCCCCACGACGGTCCCGGTGGCGGCCTCCGCCACGGCGCCCGAGACGGACACCGTAATGGACGCCGTAATGGACGCCGTGACGGGGCCGCTCGGCGTTCGGAGTCAGGGCGTGGGATCTCCGGGCGGTTGCCGTGGGTGCTGGTGGTGCCCGCCGTGCTGGGGCTGGTCTTTCTGGTGTTGCCGCTGGCGGGGCTGCTGGTCCGGGCTCCCTGGGCGACGTTGCTGGAACGGCTGGCCGAGCCGCAGGTGCTGGAGGCGTTGCGGTTGTCGCTGGTCACCGCGACCGTCGCCACCGTCCTGTGCCTGGTGCTGGGGGTGCCGCTGGCGTGGTTGCTGGCCCGGGTGGAGTTTCCTGGCCGGCGGGTGGTGCGGGCTCTGGTGACCGTGCCGCTGGTGCTGCCGCCGGTGGTCGGGGGTGTCGCGTTGCTGCTGGTATTGGGGCGGCGGGGGCTGGTCGGGCAGTGGCTGGAGGCCGGTTTCGGGGTCACGCTGCCGTTCACCACGGCGGGGGTGGTCGTGGCGGAGGCGTTCGTGGCGATGCCGTTCCTGGTGATCAGCGTGGAGGGTGCGTTGCGTGCCGCCGACAGGCGGTTCGAGGAGGCTGCGGCGACGCTTGGGGCCTCACGGTGGACGGTGTTCCGGCGGGTGACGCTGCCCATGGTCATGCCGGGGGTCGTCGCGGGGGCGGTGCTCTGCTGGGCGCGGGCGCTGGGCGAGTTCGGGGCGACGATCACATTCGCCGGCAATTTTCCCGGTACGACCCGGACGATGCCGCTGGCCGTCTATCTGGCGCTGGAGACCGAGCCGGAGGCGGCCATCGTGCTCAGCCTGGTGCTGCTGGCCGTGTCGGTGGTCATCCTGGCCAGCCTGCGCGACCGGTGGGTGAGTGCGCCGTGAGTCTTGACGCTCGGCTCGTGGTCGAGCGGGCCGCCTTCACGCTCGACCTGACGCTCGACGTACGGCCGGGCGAGGTGGTGGCGCTGCTCGGGCCCAACGGTGCGGGCAAGACCACCGCTCTGCGTGGCCTGGCGGGGCTGACCCGGTTGTCCGGTGGGCACATCACCCTGCGCGGCAGGCAGTTGCACACCCTGCCCGCCGAGAGCCGGCCGATCGGCATGGTGTTCCAGGACTACCTGCTGTTCCCGCACCTGTCCGCGCTGGACAACGTCGCGTTCGGTCTCCGCTGCCAGGGGAGACCCAAGGCCGACGCCAGGGCCGCCGCCGCTGTGCTGCTGGAACGGGTCGGGCTGGGCGATCGGGCGGCGGCCAGGCCGCGGCAGTTGTCCGGCGGGCAGGCCCAGCGGGTCGCGCTCGCCCGCGCGCTCGCCGTACAGCCCGAACTGCTGCTGCTGGACGAGCCTCTGGCGGCGCTCGACGCGCACACCCGGCTGGAGATCCGGTCCCAGTTGCGGCGGCATCTGGCCGACTTCGACGGCGTCACCGTGCTGGTCACCCACGATCCGCTGGACGCGATGGTGCTGGCCGACCGGCTGATCGTCATCGAGCACGGCGCCGTCGTCCAGCAGGGCGCCCCGGCCGAGGTCGCCCGGCGGCCCCGTACCGACTACGTGGCCCGGCTCGTCGGGCTCAACCTGTATCGCGGCGTGGCCGGCGGGGGCCGGGTCGAGGTGGGGGAGTTGCTGCTGCACACCTCCGAACCTCCGATCGACGGGGCGGCGTTCGTCGCCTTTCCTCCCGCCGCCGTGGCGCTGTACCGGACCCGCCCGGACGGCAGCCCGCGCAACCTGTGGCAGGCCCGCATCGGAGGGATCGAACGGCACGGCGACAACGTCCGCGTCCACCTGGACGGTCCGATCGCCGCCTTCGCCGACATCACGCCCGCCGCGCTCGCCGACCTCGACCTGACCCCCGGCCAGCGGATCTGGGCCTCGGTCAAGGCCACGGAAACCCACGCCTACCCGGCCTGAGCTGCCGAGGGTGCCGGGGGTCGAGATGGCCGGAGGGACAAAAGCGGCGACCAGCAGCCGGTGGGTCAGGCGGCGACGGCGGCGCGGAAGGTGGCCAGGGCCTCGGGGCCGAAGTAGGCGCCGTAGCTGGTCGTCGTGTTGCGCAGGGCGTGGGCGGAGATCACGTAGCCGGTGCCGGTGGTCCGGTTGAACTCCTGGAACCAGGGCCCGCCGCTGGAGCCGCCGCCCATGTCGCAGAGCATCGCGTACTTCATGCCGTACGACGGGTTGACGGACGCGCCGCTGCAGTACTGCAGGGTCTTGCCGCCGTTGCCGTTGCTCGGGTAGCCGAACAGGGTGTTGGACGTGCCCTCGGTGGTCACGTTGAACCTGATGCCCTGCCCGCCCACGGTCTGCACCGGGGTCTTGCTCTTCACCTTGTTGACGACGAGCATGCCGAAGTCGAGCGGCGGCTGGTGGGCGTTGTCCTTGTAGTAGCCGGACCAGATGTACATGGTGCGCGCCGTGAACTTCCCGTACGGCGCCGCCCCGTCCTTGTACGCGGGCACGAAGACCAGGTTGGTGCTCCAGCGCCCTTCACCGTCGATCATCGCGTGGGCGACGGTCACGATGACGTCCCCGTCGGCGCTGTTCACCACGGTGCCGGAGGCCACGAAGTTCTTGCCGTTGCCGCCGGTGCCGAACACCTTGCCGGCCGTCTTGGCGATCAGGCCGCCGCCCTTCCACGTCTGCTGGGCGGCCGCCTTGGCGACGAAGGGGAAGCCGTTCGTGGGCTTGGGTCCCGGGCGCGGGCCGGCGACGGGCGCGAACTCCACCGGCTCTCCGGCCGCGGCCGACGTCGTGGCGCGGCTGGTCGCCGCCTTGGCCGAGCCGGCCGGGGCGGCCAGCGGCTGGGCGGCGCGCATGCGCTCGGGCGTCCAGTAGTCGTCACCCGCGGCGAAGGTGGCCGCGAGCCGATGCTCGACGGGTCCGTCCTTGGCGGGCGCGGCCAGAGCGGCGGGCGCGGCAAAGGCGGTGGGTGCGGCGATGGCGCCGGACCCGAGCAGCATGGTGGTCAACCCGGCAACGGCCAGGATACGCATGGGGCCTCCGTGACAAATGTGGTTACGGAGATTTACCACACATGTCGGCTATGGCGGGAATTAGAGATCTGGCCGGGCCGAATGCGCAGGTGGGAGGCGGCAAAGGCTAGGGGCGGTCGGCGCAGAGGGTGAGTGGTGGGTGGCGGTACACGATGGCGCGCGGCAGCACGTCAGGGGTCTTGGTCCAGTTCGGTACGTCCTTGCCGCAGACCGAGGCGTCGGCGGTGCCGTCCGACACCTTGGTGACCCGGTAGGTCGCGGAGGGGCCGCAGCTCACCTTGGACGCCCGGCCGGTCGGGAAGCCGATCTCCTGGTAGAAGCAGTCGCCTTCCTGCGCGTTCAGCGTCAGGCACAGGCGGGTGCGCGACCGGCGGGTGCCGATCTCCAGATATCCGTTGGTGCTGTCACCGCATTGGTCGTTCTTCTCGATCATCTTGTACGCGGCCCGCGGGCTCGTGCACGGGACGAGGCGGAAGTCGTCCCGGACGGTCTTGCCGCCCTTGCCCTGCGCTTCGAGGCAGGAGCCGACCGTGGCCCGGCTCGGATCGTCCTCGGCGGCGCAGCCGGCCGTCACGGTGAGCAGGAGTGCGCAGGCGAGCCCCATGGTGAGACGAGTGGTGAGGCCCCTGACGAGGCTGGGGCGGGGGAGTGAGCGGTGGTGTGTGGGGCCGGTCATGGCACGGCAGCCTAGTGAGCTCGCCGGACGCTTCCCCTCATTTACCGAATAGCCGAAATGTCAGGCGTCACTCCGGCCACGGCGAGTCGAGGATCGTGTCGACGAAGTTCCCTCGCCGATAGCCGGGCACATACCGTTCGAGCACGTCGGCCTTCACGTTCCCGAACGTGGTCTCCGGCTTGGGCGCGATGCCCTCCGTGAACGCCCGCAGGATCGCCTGCTTGAAGCCGGGCCGAGGATGCAGCGCGGTGACCTCGGCGCGCTGCTCGTCGGTGAGGTCGTAGTAGCCGAGGCCGAGCACGTCGTACTCGACGCCCGCGGTGACCAGGGCGACCTCGGGCTCCATGTACTCGGGGATGCCGGGAGTCGTGTGCAGCGCGATGGCGGTCCACACCCGCCGGACGCTGTCCTCGGGCACACCGCGCTCGCGCAGGAAGCGGCGGGCGGCGTCGGCGCCGTCCACCTCGAAGCGCCGCCCGCTGCCGCGGTGCTCCTCGTTCAGCCCAAGGTCGTGGAACATGGCGCCGAGGTAGAGCAACTCGGGGTCGAAGCTGAGGTCGCGCTCGCGGCCCTGGAGGACGCCCCAGAAATAGACCCGGCGCGAATGGTGGTAGATCAGGTCACTGGTGGCCTGCCGCACGAAGTCGGTGGCCTCGGCCGCCAGCCTGGTGTCGGGAACGGTCTGCTTGATCCCCATGGCTACCCCCGTCTCACGCCTTCCCGGCGTCCCACGGAACCCTTCCCGCCGCCGCGACCGCGCCGCATGCATGAAACGGTGAAGATCTAACAAAGCCCCTTTTGTACGCCTTCACCCGCCCCCAGGTCTCCGCCGACTTATAGGGATATATTCGGATTTAGAGGACAAAACGTCCGTCGTTTGTCTTCGTCCCCGGCGGGGAGGAGGTGGTCCGCGAGCCTGTGCCGCGAACGCATGCCCCATCACTTCCGACGCGAGGGAGAAAGCACCATGCCTGGTAACAAGGGAGTCATCTACGAAGGCCCAGGCAAGGTCGAGGTCCACGAGATCGACTATCCCGGATTCGAGCTGAAGGACGGCCCCGGCGTGAATCCGGCCAACGTCGGCCGCAAGTTGCCGCACGCCGCGATACTCAAGGCGGTCGCGACCAACATCTGCGGCAGCGACCAGCACATGGTACGCGGGCGCACCACCGCCCCCCAGGGCCTCGTCCTCGGTCACGAGATCACCGGGGAGGTCGTGGAGACGGGCCCAGGCGTGGAGTTCATCAAAAAGGGCGACCTAGTGTCGGTCCCGTTCAACATCGCCTGCGGCCGCTGCCGCAACTGCAAGGAGGGCAACACCGGCATCTGCGAGAACGTCAACCCCGACCGGCCCGGCTCGGCGTACGGCTACGTCGACATGGGCGGCTGGGTCGGCGGGCAGGCCGAGTACGTCCTCGTCCCGTACGCCGACTGGAACCTGCTGAAATTCCCCGACAAGGACCAGGCGATGGAGAAGATCCTCGACCTGGCCATGCTCGCGGACATCTTCCCGACCGGCTTCCACGGCTGTGTGACGGCGGGAGTGGGTCCCGGATCCACGGTCTACATCGCCGGGGCGGGACCGGTCGGCCTGGCCGCCGCCGCGTCCGCGCACCTGCTCGGGGCCGCCGTGGTGATCGTCGGTGACCTGAACAAGGAACGTCTGGACCAGGCCCGCAGCTTCGGCTGCGAGACCGTCAACGTCGCCATGGGCGAACCGAGGGACCAGATCGAGCAGATCCTCGGCGAGCCTGAGGTGGACTGCGCCGTGGACGCGGTCGGCTTCGAGGCGCGCGGTCACGGCCGCGAGGCCGAGGTGGAGCGCCCCGCCACCGTGCTCAACACGCTCATGGACGTCACCAGGGCGGGCGGCGCGCTCGGCATCCCCGGCCTGTACGTGACGGGCGACCCGGGCGCCGCCGACGAGGCCGCCAAGCACGGGTCGCTGTCCATCCGCATCGGTCTGGGCTGGGCCAAGTCGCACAGCTTCGCCACCGGCCAGTGCCCTGTCATGCGCTACAACCGTCGGCTGATGCAGGCGATCCTGCACGACAAGGTGCAGATCGCCAAGGCGGTCAACGCCACGGCGATCGGGCTGGACGAGGCGCCGCGCGGGTATCACGAGTTCGACGAGGGCGCGGCCCGCAAGTACGTCCTCGACCCGAACGGCATGCTCCCCAAGGCGGCCTGACCGGTGCGGCCCCGGAGGCCGCCGCCATCCCCGCGGCCTCCGGCGGCCCGCCCTGTCGCTCCCGTACGGGCTACGCCGTGGCGGCCCTGACGCCGAGTGCGACCAGCACCACGGCGCTCACCTTGCCGATCATCCGCCGGAAACGCGCCTCGCGGACGAGGTGGGCCCCTCGGTGCAGGAGCGCCGCCCAGGTGAGCAACCACACCGCCATCAGCGCGGCGTGGACGGTGGCCAGCGCGAGGATCTGCCCGGCGACGGAAGACCCGGGGACGACGAACTGCGGCACCAGGGTCAGGTAGATGGAGGCGGCTTTGGGGTTGAGGACGTTCGCGAGCACGGCCTGAACGTAGACGGATCGGGCCCGCCCCGGCCGGTCGGCGGACGTCGAAGACAGGGGCTGGTCGGACGACAGGGGCTGGTCGGAAGGCAGGAGCTGGTCGGAAGGCGGGGGCAGGTCGGTGGACGCGGAAGGCTCGAGCTGGTCGGCGGGCGCGGGAGACAAGGACCGGGTGGCGGGTGCTTGAGGCCGTAGGCGGGTGGCGGTGTGCCAGGTCCACAGGCCGAGACCCACGAGGTAGGCCGCGCCCACGAGCTTGACGGCGGTGAACGCCTGGGCCGAGTGCATGATCAGGGCCGACAGGCCGGCGACGGCCAGGGTCGCGTGGGCGTACAGGCCGGTCGCCGTTCCGAGCAGAACGGGCAGTGCCTGGCGCCGGCCGCCGGCCGTGACGTGCTGGACCAGCAGGGTCATGCTGGCGCCCGGAGTGGCGACGATGGGCAGGATCGCCAGCAGGAACCCGGCCGCCGCGTACAGAGAGATCATGCCTGGAGCACGACGCGGAAGTGCGTGGTGAGGCGGCGGTCGTCGTCCAGGAGGTGGAAGGCGAGGCCGGGCGGCTGTTCGCGGTCGTCGGGCCGCTCACCCTCCCACGGCATGCGCAGGGTCCAGGTGACGGCCGGACCGACGATCAGGGGACGGCCGGCGAACGTGGAGGCGGCGGCGGTGTGGGCGTGGCCGGTGAGCACGGCGGCGACCTGGGGATGGTCGTCCAGCAACGCGGCCAGCTCGGCGGTCGACTCCATCCGGCAGCAGTCGGGCAGCGGGTGGTGCAGCACGACGGGCGGCTGATGGAAGGCGATCAGGGCGGGCGTGTCCGGGGTGAGGCCGCCGAGGGTGGCGCGCAGCCAGGAGAGCGTCTCCGGGTCGAGGCGGCCTTCGTCCCGGCCGGGGATCGTGGTGTCGCACATCAGGACGGCGGTCCCGCCCAGGTGGTGCACCTCGTTGACGGGGCCCGAGCCGGTGGGCCGGCCCAGCAGCGCCTTGCGGTAGGCCGGGCGGGCGTCGTGGTTGCCGGGGCAGGTCAGCACGGGGAAGGGGGCGGTGAGGAGCTCGGCGGCCTCCTCGTACTCGGACTCCGCGCCGTGATCGGCGATGTCGCCGGTGACCAGCAGGGCGTCCACCGGGCGGGGGAGCGCACGCAGGTAGTCCATGACCAGGCGGGCGCGCCGGGTCGCCCGCTCGGTGCCGTCGAGGTGCAGGTCGCTGATCTGGGCCAGGAGCAACGTCATCGGGCCTCCCGCAAGGGCGTCTAATGGTTAATTCCGTTTTAGCGTTAGTGACGATAGGGTACGGAGGGGACACGGGCAACAGGAGGAGGCGAGATGGGGAGCTGGCCGGCGCTGGACCTGGCGAGCACGATCCGCCACGACGGCGACGGCGGTGTCGCCGACGACCTGGCCACCCCGGAGGGCGCGACCCGCTGGGTCCGGCAGCGGGGCGAGTCACTGGGCGGGCAGGTCGACGTCACGCGGCTCGTGGTGGACGCCGGGCTCTGGAACGAGATCGTCGAGCTGCGCAGGGCCGTACGCGCGCTGTTCGCGCACGCGGTCAGCCCGGCGCCGCCGAGCCGGGCCGACGCCCACCGGCTGATGCCGGTCGAGCAGGCGCTGGCCCGCCTCAATGCGGCGGCGGCCCGTGAGACCGTGGTGCCGCGCCTCGACTGGCCCGAGGGCGCACCGCCCAGGACGGTGGTGTTCTCGGCCGAGCCCGACGCCGGCGTCCGGCTGGTCGCGGCCCTGGCCCGGGCGACCATCGACTTCCTCAGCGGCCCAGAACGCGAGCGGCTGCGGGCGTGCAACGCGCCCCGGTGCGTGCGTTACTTCGTCAAGAGCCACGGGCGGCAGGAATGGTGCAAACCGTCCTGCGGCAACCGGGCCAGGGTGGCCCGCCACTACGAACGCCACGCCGCCACCACCACGGACCCACCCGGCTGACCCCGCCACGGCCGCGACCGATGCCGGAGGCCCGCACCCAGCCCGGTGGGCCACTGCCCGCCCGCGTCAAGCGTCATGGCATCCGGAGGGCCACGGCCCGCCCGGCTCAGGCGTCGGCGCGTCCTGCGAGGGTCACGCCGGCGAGGTGGCCGATGACCTCGCGGGCGTCGGACTCGATCCCGTGGATGAACGTGGACCTGCGCCGCCGCAGCACCGGCAGCCCCAGCGCGTACAGCCCGGGGCTGTCCACCACGCCGCCCTCGTGCCGCAGCCGCCCCTTCTCGTCGATCACGGGCACGTCGAGCCACCCGTAGTCGGGCCGGAACCCCGTCGCCCACACGATCGTGCGGATCTCGCCGCCGCGCAGGTCGAGCTGGAGCCGTGCCCGCTCAGGCGCCCGCGTCGGGGCGAAGCGCTCGGGCGGCCCGACCTCGCCGTCCCAGCCGTGCTCGCGCGCCCACGCGTCGAACGTGTCCAGCAGACGTTCCATCTTGAGGTCCGCGAGGGAGAACACGTTACGCAGCCCGCCGGAGAACAGCGCTCGCCCGTCACGCACGGCGGCCAGGCGGCCCACCAGCTCGACCCCCATCGCGGTGAGCGCGTTGAGATCGAGCGTGGTCCGCTCATCCGTGCCGATCAGCTGGGGCGAGGGCAGCCGCCTGGCCCGGGTGAGGTCGTCGATCTCGTCGTAGCGCTGGTCCCACACCCCGGAGACGTCCATCCACCACAGCACGTCGCGCCCCCGGTACGTGCGCGGCAGCCGTACGTGCTCGCCCACCGAGAGCGTCACGGGACGGCCGGAGCGCCGCAGCTCGGCCGCCAGTTGCACGCCGGTCGCCGACGCCCCGACGACGAGCACGCCGCCGTCGGGGAGCTGCGCGGGACCGCGATAGCCGAACGGCGTCACCTGCTCGACGGAGGCGGGCACCGCGCCGGCGAACGGCGGCACCACGGGCACGTTGCAGGCCCCGGTGGCGATCACCACCGTCCGGCAGCGGAACTCGCCGCCGCCCGTGGTCACCTGGTAGCCGTGGTCGGCCCGCCGTACGGAGGTGACGTCGGCGCCGGTCCTGACGGGCGCCCCCGAGCGGGCGGCGAAGCCCTCGATGAACGCGGTCACCTCCGCCATCGTCATGTAGCCGTCGGGGTCAGGGCCGTCGTAGCGGTGGCCGGGCAGGCGGCTCTGCCAGTTGGGCGTGAGCAGCCGGAAGGAGTCCCAGCGCTCGCGCCGCCACGAGTTCGCCACCTCGCCGCGTTCGAGCACGACGTGGTCGATCGAGCGCCGGGTGAGGAAGTGGCTCGCGGCCAGTCCCGCGTGCCCGGCGCCGATGACGACGGTGGTGACGGACTCGATGGCTCTGCTCCTCAGTACTGCTCGGTACTGCTCGGGGTAAGAAAGGGGTGGCTCAGGCGACTTCGACGGTGACGTCCGTCGGGTTCGTGAGCGCGTCGAACACGGCCGACCGCTTCTGCGACTGCGCCACCAGCGCCTCGATGTCCTGCCTGGACGCGTCCGCGTCGATGGTGAAGGTCACCTTGATGTCGTTGAAGCCGTTGCGCACGTCGCTGTCGACGCCGAGGATGCCGCGGATGTCGTGCTTGCCTTCGAGCGCCGCCTCGACCGAGCGGAGCTGGATGCCGCGGTTCTGCGCGACGGAGGCCACGCCCGCCGTCAGGCAGCTCGCCAGGCCGATGAGGAGGTATTCGATCGGCGTGATGCCGTTGTCCTGGGCCGCGAAGACCTCGGGGTGGTCGGCGTCGAAGACCGCCTCGTTCTTGTGCTCCTGCTCCTGCCCGAGGCCGAAGAACTCCTTGACCCGCGTCGTGCTGTGGACGCCGTCCTGCCATTTCGAGGAGGCTCGCCAGACGAACTGGGCGGCCTCGGGGGCGCCCTTCAGCGCCTCGCGCGCGTCCAGCAGTGCCTGTACGTTGACTCCGTTGGCGACCGTGGTCATGTCCCGCCCCTTCGCCTGAGATCCCACTTTCCCGGTAGGTATTTGACCATATACTGCCCGTGGCGGGCTACCATAGCCCCATGTCGCAGCCAGCCACTACGCTCGCGGCCGGCTCCGTCGGCACGGTGGAGACGCGCCATCTCGATCTGCCCGAGCCGGTGCGCCTCGACTGCGGCCGGGAGCTGCATCCGGTCCGCGTCGCGTACGAGACCTACGGCGTCCTGTCCCCACGGCGCGACAACGTCATCCTGGTGTGCCACGCGCTCAGCGGCGACGCCCACGCGGCCGGCTTCGCGAAGGCGCCGCCCGAGGAGGGCACGCGCGACGGCTTCGGCGCCGAGGAGCGCGACGGCGCGGCCGGCAAGGGGCTCGGCTGGTGGGACGGCATGATCGGCCCCGGCAAGGCGTTCGACACCGACCGCTACTTCGTCGTCTCCACCAACCTGCTCGGCGGCTGCCGCGGCACCACGGGCCCGTCGTCGATCGATCCGGCTACCGGGCAGCCGTACGGCGCGGACTTCCCGGTGATCACGGTCGCGGACATGGTCCGCACCGAGCGCGCGTTCCTCGACGCCCTCGGCATCGAACGGCTCGCGGCGGTGGCCGGGGGCTCGCTCGGCGGGATGCAGGCGCTGGAGTGGGCGGTCCGGTTCCCCGACCAGGTCGACGCGATCATCCCGATCGCCAGCACCCACGCGCTCCACCCGCAGGGAGTGGCCTGGAACGCCATCGCCCGCGACGCCATCATGCGCGACCCGGCCTGGCAGGGCGGGCGATACCACGGCACCGGCAGCGCGCCCGACGCCGGCATGGGCCTGGCGCGGATGGTCGGCCACATCACCTATCTGTCCGCGCAGGGGCTGAACGAGAAGTTCGGCCGGCGGCTGCAGTTCGCCGACGACGTCCGCTACACGATCACCGAGCCCGAGTTCGAGGTGGAGAGCTACCTGCGCCACCAGGCCGACTCGTTCGTCAAGCGCTTCGACGCCAACACCTACCTCTACACCTCGCGCGCGCTGACCTACTTCGACCTCGCCCGTCAGCACGGTGGCGGATCGCTCGCGCGGGCGCTCGAAGGCGTCAAGGCGCGGACCTTGCTGATCGCGTTCAGCTCCGACTGGCTCTACCCGCCGTCCGCGTCGGGCGAGATCGCCGAGGCGCTCGATGGGCTGGGCAAGCCGGTCGAGTTCCAGGTGATCGAGGCGCCGTACGGTCACGACTGTTTCCTGCTGGAAGAGGCGCGGCAGACGCCCATCATCAAGGAGTTCCTGGCCCGGGGCGGGCCCAGGTGAGATCGAGGAAGAGACGTTCGTGACCGACAAGCCCTCCCGTCAGGAACAGGCCCGCGCGTTCGGGTTCGAGACCCGCCAGCTGCACGCAGGGCAGCGGCCCGACCCCAACACCGGCGCCCGCGCGGTGCCGATCTTCCAGACGACCAGCTACGTCTTCGAGGACCCCGAGTCCGCGGCGGCCTACTTCAACCTCCAGGAATACGGCAACACCTACTCGCGGATCATGAACCCGACCGTCGCGGTGTTCGAGGAGCGCGTGGCCAACCTCGAAGGCGGCGCGGGCGCGGTGGCCTTCGCCAGCGGCATCGCCGCGCAGGCGGCCGCGCTCTTCACCCTGCTGGAGCCCGGCGACCACGTCGTCTCCTCCTCGGCTCTCTACGGCGGCACCGTCAACCAGCTCAAGCACCTGCTGCGCAAGATGAACGTGGAGCTGACCTGGGTCGATCCCGACGACCCCGAGGCGTGGCGGCAGGCGGTCCGCCCGAACACCAAGGCGTTCTTCGGCGAGACGATCGGCAACCCGGGCGGCAACGTGCTCGACATCGAGACCGTGGCGGCCATCGCGCACGAGCACGAGCTGCCGCTGATCGTGGACAACACGTTCGCCACGCCCTACCTGTGCCGCCCGATCGAGTGGGGCGCCGACATCGTGATCCACTCGGCGACCAAGTTCATCGGCGGCCACGGCACCAGCATCGGCGGCGTGGTCGTCGAGGCCGGCACGTTCGACTGGTCCAACGGGCGCTTCCCGGTGATCGCGGATCCGTCGCCCGCCTATCACGGGCTGCGCTTCCATGAGACCTTCGGCACGTACGGCTATCTGATGAAGCTGCGCGCCGAGACCCTGCGCGACCTGGGCGCGGCGCTCTCGCCGTTCAACGCCTTTCTGTTCCTGCAAGGGCTGGAGACGCTGTCGCTGCGGATGGACCGGCACGTCGAGAACGCGCGCACGGTGGCGGCGTTCCTGGAGGAGCACGAGCTGGCCTCGAACGTCACCTATCCCGGCCTGCCGGGCAGCAGGCACAAGGCGCTGGTGGAGAAGTACCTGCCGCTCGGCGCGGGCGCGGTGTTCTCCTTCGACTGCGCCGGCGGCCGGGCCGGCGGCCAGGGCCTCATCGGCGGCCTGACCATCTGGTCGCACCTGGCCAACGTCGGCGACGCCAAGAGCCTGGTCATCCATCCCGCCAGCACCACGCACCGCCAGCTCGGCGACGATGAGCTGCGCGCGGCCGGCGTCGGACCGGGTACGGTGCGGCTGTCGGTGGGCACCGAGTCCGTCGAGGACCTCATCTGGGATCTTGAACAGGGTTTCGCCCGCGTCGCCGCGACGATCGAGAAGAAGGTGGAGACGGCATGACCGATCTCGCTCGCTATCAGGACCCGCTGACGATCCAGCGCGTGCTCCACTCCACCAGGACGATCGCGATCGTCGGCCTGTCGGGCAACGAGCTGCGGGCCAGCTACTTCGTCGGCTACTACCTCAAGCGGCACGGCTACCGGGTGATCCCGGTGAACCCCCGCGAGAAGGAGATCCTCGGCGAGACCAGCTATCCGAGCCTGCTCGACGTGCCCGAGCCGGTGGACCTGGTGAACGTCTTCCGCGCGCCGGACGCGCTGCCCGGCATCGCCCGCGACGCCGTGGCGATCAAGGCGGGCGCAATGTGGTGCCAGTTCGGCGTGATCAACGAGGAGGGCGTCCGGATCGCCGAGGACGGCGGCGTTACGGTGGTCATGGACCGCTGCATCAAGGTCGAGCACGCCCGTTACGTGGGCCGGATGCACTGGCTCGGCTTCAACACCCAGCGCATCACGTCCGTCCGCGCGGGGCTGCAGTAACGGGTACGGCGGCCAGCGGCAGGCGCAGGACGAATCGGGCGCCGGCGGTGCTGTCCTCGACCCGGAGGGTGCCGCCGTGCGCATGGGCGATCTTCCTGGCCATCACCAGGCCGAGCCCGGAGCCGCCGGTGTTCCTGTCGCGGGCGGTGTCCAGGCGGGCGAAGCGCTGGAAGACGAGCTCGCGCTTGTCCGGTTCGATGCCGGGCCCGTCGTCGATCACCTCCAGCAGCGCCACGCCCATCGGGAAGCGCTTGGCGTCGTGCCCGGACGCCGGTTCGTGCGAGACGCGGACGGTGACGGTGCCCGCGGCGTGACGCTCGGCGTTGTCGAGCAGGTTGGTGAGCAGGCGGGAGAGCTGCGAAGGATCGCCGGTCACCACGACGCCGGGTTGCAGCGCGCAGTCGAACGCCTTGCGCCGGCCGGGCACGTCCCGGCACTTCGCGCTCACCAGCGTGGCCAGGTCGACCGGCTCGCCGTCGACGGGCTGCGCCGCCTCCAGCCGGGCGATGGCCAGCAGGTCGCCGACGATCGTCTCGATCCGGTTCACGCTGACCAGCACGGCCTCGCCCAGTTTTCGCACGGTGGTCTCCTCGGGCGCGACCAGGGCGTCCTCGACCTCGGCGCGGATCGCCGTGATGGGGGTGCGCAGCTCGTGCGAGGCGTTCGAGGTGAAGTTGCGCTGCTGCGACATCGCGGCGTGCAGGCGGGCCAGGGTCCGGTTCACGCTCTCGGCCAGGTCGTGGATCTCGTCGTGGGTCGGCGGCAGGGGCACCCGGCGCTGTGGAGAGCTCTCGCCGATCGCTTCGAGCTCCGCGCGGATGGTGTTCACCGGTCTGATCGCGGTGGTGACGATGCGATGGCCGAGGACTGTGATCGCCGCGGCCATCAGGGCGGCGGCGCCGAACACCGTCGCGGACAGCCACGGGGCGACGTAGAGCGGGATCGTGCGGCCGGAGCTGTAGACGACCCAGTCCTGTCCCGCGCGGTAGGCCGACTGCGCGACCACGAGCCTGCAGTCGCCGTCGGGGAACACGCCGCCGCAGACGACGTTGCTGGCCATGGCCTTGGGCAGGGGCGTGAAGTCGGCCATCGGCGGCTGACCACGCAGCCGCGGGGTCGAGGCGACGACCTTGCCCGTGGCGTCGACGACCTGCAGATCGCGGCCGTCCTCCTCGATTATGAGGGGGTGGACGCCGTCGTGCTCGATCTCGTGAGCCACCCGGCCGCCGTCCACGGCGATCTCGTTGATGTGGTCCTGCGTCACGTACTTGTGGATGGCGAGCATCACCGAGACGGCCAGCAGCGCCGACAGCAGCGTCGCCACCGCGCCCGCGAACACCGTGATGCGCGTGATGATCGACCAGTCTCGCCCAGCCCTCATGCGCCCAGTCGAGCACACGGGCCGTAGCGGGAGGTGCAGGCCGGGCCCCGGCGACGGCATGAAGCGAGTTAATACCTCGCCAAAAACTGGGAATGCATGTCATCTCGGTGCAAACCCGGAGGACATCGCCGCATCCACGGCGGGCCCAGGCGTGCCGTCAGCCGGCGTGCTCGTCCTTGGGGGCCGGTTCCGGCAACGGCAGGCGCAGCACGAACCGCGCTCCGACCGGGTCGTCCGCCACGGTGAGCGACCCGCCGTGGGCCTGGCACGTCTCCCTGCTGATGGCCAGGCCGAGCCCGGTGCCCCCGGGATCCAGGAGCTGCGCCTCCCGCAGCCGGACGAAGGTGTCGAAGACCCGCTCCCGGTCCTCGGGGGCGATGCCCGCGCCGTCGTCGTGCACGCTCACCACGGCCTGCCCGCCGTACTGCTCGACGGTGACGTCGATGCGTGATCTGGCGTGCCGCCGCGCGTTCGCCAGCAGGTTGGTCAGCACCCGGCAGAGCTGGATCCGTGAGCCCAGCACGATCGGGCGGTCCACCACCCGCAGCCGGACCTCGGCGCCGTAGCGGGGGAGCGCGGTCACCTCGAACTCCACCAGCTCGGCGAGGTCGAGCGGCTCGTACGCCGCAGGAAGGGCGCCAGTGACCCTGGTGTAGGCGAGCAGATCGTCGATGATCGCCTCAAGGCGTTCCGTGCTGCGCAACGTGTGCTGCAGGGTCAGGCGGAGGTCGGCGTCCTCCGGATACAGCAGCGCCTCCTCCAGTTGGGTGCGCAGAGCGGCGACCGGGGACCTCAGCTCGTGGGAGGCCATCGAGGCGAACCGGCGCTGCGCCCTCACCGCCTTCTCCAGCCGGTCGAGGTAGATGTTGGAGGTGCGGGCGAACTCGGCGATCTCGTCGTTGCCCGGCGGCTCCGGGACACGCAGGTTCAGGTCGCTCTCCGCGGCCTTGCGCATCTTCGTGCTGATCGCCCGTACGGGTTGCAGCGTCCTGCCCACCACCATCCAGGTGCTCCACGAGGCCGTCGCGGAGGCGAAGAGGACCGCGGCCACGATGCCGGCCTCCAGGTAACGCATGGCCAGGGCGGGCGGCTCCATCGTGCCCGCGTAGACGTAGTGCGGCTCGCCGCCGAACAGGGTGCTGGCCGCGCTGTCGTCCAGCCGCAGGATCGTGACCAGCAGGCACCTGCCCGACTCCCACGACGGGCAGGACTTGGTGTCCTGGAGGCGGTTGTCGTGCGACGGCCGGATCGTGCTCAGCGGCGGCTTGCCCGCCGCCGCGGCGTTGGACACCACCACGCGTCCCTTGGAGTCGACGAGCTGGAGGTACTTCGCGCGGGCGTTCGGCTTGGGCGACGGGATGTGACCGGGCCGCATCTCGGTGGCCCAGTCGACGATGGTCAGGCGCATGTCCTCGTTGAGGTCGGCCGCGACGGTGTTGCGCACGCCCAGGGAGACCAGCGCGCCGACCACCGTCAGGATCATCAGGAACAGCACGCCCACCGCGATGGTGTAGCGCACCCGGATGGAGTTCACGAACGGGCGGCGCCGCGGTCGGAGAGGAGAGCGTAGCCCGGCCATACGCTGACGGTATCCAGGACTTCTGATCCCTATGCGAATGCTTGTCCTAATATGACCAGTTGCGCAGCCGGGGATTGACGTTTCCGGG
Source organism: Nonomuraea sp. NPDC048882 (assembly GCF_040649755.1). Taxonomy (NCBI): domain Bacteria; kingdom Bacillati; phylum Actinomycetota; class Actinomycetes; order Streptosporangiales; family Streptosporangiaceae; genus Nonomuraea; species Nonomuraea sp. NPDC048882. Next base: position 78,260 of record NZ_JBEZGB010000006.1, on the reverse strand, counting down.
CGACGTCATGGCATGGCGTTCGGATCCGGCATACCTCCGGCATACCGCCGTCCACGACGCCCAGCCGGACTACATCTTCAAGGCGTTCGGGCGGGCTCAGCAGCCGAGCGCGTCGGCGAGCCCGTCGAAGCCGGTGAAGCCGGTGACGGCCAGGTCGCTGGTGGCGTCCTCGGCGCGGTCAGGGGCGCCGTGCGGCCCCTTCTCCAGCGGTCGCTCCACGAACGCGGTACGCAGCCCCGCCGCGCGTGCCCCGTCGAGGTCCCAGGCGTGCGCCGCGGTCATGAGGACCTGGCCCGGCTCCACGTCGAGCAGGTCGGCGGCGGTCAGATAAGGCGCGGGCAACGGCTTGTACGCCCGGGCCAGCTCGGCCGACACGACGCAGTCGAACGGCAGCCCCGAGTGGTGGACCAGGTTGGTCAGCAGCGCGAACCCGCCGTTCGACAGCGCCGCCAGCACGTACCGCCGGCGCAGGCGGGCCAGCCCCGTGGCCGCGTCCGGCCAGGCGGGCAGCCGGTGCCACACGCGGACCAGGCGCCGGCGGGCCGCCTCGTCGAACGCGTCGGCCACGCCGTGGAGCTCCAGCAGGTCGTCCAGCGACTCGCGGTGCAGCGTGTCGAGGTAGGCCCAGTCACGCTCGCCGCTGTTGACGGTCCGCATCGAGGGGACGTAGCGGCCCCTCCAGTCGTCGGCGAACCGGCCGCCGTCGATCGTGACGCCCTGCTCGGCGGCGATCAGGGAGACCTGCTCGGAGACGCCGGTGTACCAGTCGAAGGTGGTGCCGAAGATGTCGAAGGCGATCACGCGGACGTCGGCGGGGTCGAAATCGCTCATACAGCCCATCATGCGTCGCCGCCCCGGCCGAGTCGATCACCTGCCCGCGCGTTGCCGTCCTGCGCGTTGCCGTCCTGCGCGTTGCCGTCCTGCGCGTCGCCGTCCTGCGCGTCACCGGCCCGGCGCGTCACCTCCCCGCGCGTCACCGGCCCGGCGCGCCGCCTCCCTCTCGTGCGCCTCCGCGCGTCGTCCCCCTTCTTCCCGCCGGGCTAGCGGCGCGCGAGAGCCGGGCTAGCAGGGTCGTGAAATATCCAGATTCGCGGCCGGCGAAGCTCGCCGGGGCGTTGATGGACGGATCGGGGAGGGTGAGATGCAGTACCTGGTCGCCGCGGTCGTACTGGTCGGTCTGCTGGGCGTGCTGAACCTGCTGCTGACCGTCGGTGTCATCCGCCGGCTGCGCCGGCAGAGCGCGGCGTCGGCGGCGGACAGCCTGCCGCCCGGCACGCGGATCCCCCAGTTCGCCGCCACGACCACGAGCGGCGAGCCGATCTCCGACGAACTGCTCGGCACGCCCGCGCTGATCGGCTTCTTCTCGCACGGCTGCCGGCCCTGCGAGGACCTGCTTCCGCTCTTCGTGGAGCGGGCGCGCGGCACGTCGGACGCCGTGCTCGCCGTGGTCGTCTCCGCCCCTGGCGAGGACTCCGCCGCCGAGGCCGGGCTGCTCGCGGAGGTGGCGCGCGTCGTCACCGAGCCGCCTCAGGGGCCGCTTCAGACGGCGTTCGGGGTCAACGCCTTCCCGACCGTGCTCACGGTCGGCGCCGGCGACACGATCGTCACCAGCGGGCACGACCTGCCCGCCGCGGCGGGGGCGTCATGAGGTGGGCGTATCTGGCGGCGGCGGGCGCGGTCGCGGGGCTGGCCCTTATGGCCGTACGGCTGCGCAGGACGTACCTGGTGATCCGGGTGCACGGCGCCAGCATGGCGCCCACGCTCACCGACGGGGACCGGCTCCTGTCCCGGCGCACGGACCTGGCGGAGCTGCGCAGCGGGCAGATCGCGGTCGTGCTGAGCCCGCGCCCGACCGGCAGCAAGTACCTGATCAAGCGCGTCGCCGCCGTGCCCGGCGATCCGGTGCCCGAGCAGGTGAGGTGGGCCGTCGCCGGCGACGTCGTCCCCGACGGCAGGTTCGTGCTGATCGGTGACAACACCGAGGCCAGCTTCGACTCCCGCGAGCACGGCTACTTCCACGCCGCCGACCTGCACGCCGTCACCGTCAGGAAGCTGGAGAGGCAGCGGCATGGCCGCTGACGGGGCCCGGTTGGGCGCCGCCGCGCGTGAGGCGGTCGCCACCGGCTGGAACGCCGCCGCCGCTCCCATGATCGGGTACGCGGTCACCCTGCTGGGCACGGCCGCGGCGCCCGTCGCGGTGGCCTGGCTGACCAAGCTGGTCATCGACGGACTCACCGGCTCAGCTTCCCTGGCCGGGCTGCTCGGCCTCGCCGCGGGGCTGGCCGGCACCGGCGTCGCCGCCGCGATCCTGCCGCACTGCTCGCGCTACCTCGGCGGCCAGATCGGCCGCGCCATGGCGGCCACAACGACGGATCGGCTCTTCGCGGCCACGGCCCGCTTTCCCGGGCTGCGGCCGTTCGAGGACCCGCGCTTCCTCGACCGGCTGCGCCTGGCCCAGGAGGGCACGTCGCGCGCGGAGGGCATCGTCACCGAGGCGTTCGGCCTGGTCCGCTCCGCCGTCACCGTGATCGGCTTCGTCGGCTCGCTGCTGGTGATCAGTCCCGTCATGACGGTGGTCGTGCTGTGCGCGGCAGGGCCGGCCCTCGTGGCGCAGCTGAAGCTGTCGCGGCGGCGTACGGCGATGATGTGGCAGATCGGCCCGGCGGAGCGGCGGCAGCTCTTCTACAGCACGCTGCTGAGCACGATCGAGGCGGCCAAGGAGATCAGGCTCTTCAACGCGGGCGGATTCCTGCGCGGCCGGCTCATGGCCGAGCTGGCGACGGCGCACGCGGGCAAGCGGCGGATGGACAGGAAGGAGCTGTCGGCGGAGGGGGCGCTCGCCCTGCTGTCCGCCGTGGTGGCCGGGGGCGGGCTCGTCTGGGCCATCGCCGCGGCCCGCACCGGCACGCTCACCGTCGGGGACGTCTCGATGTTCACCGTCGCCGTCGTCGCGGTCCAGGGCGGACTCGACGCGCTGGTGACCGGCATCGCGGCGACCGACCACAACCTGCGCCTCTTCGGCCACTACGTGGCGGTGATCAGGGCCGAGCCCGACCTGCCCCCGCCGGCCGACCCCGCCCCGCTGCCGCCGCTGCGCCGGGGGATCGAGCTGCGCGACGTGTGGTTCCGCTACAGCGACGAACATCCCTGGATCCTGCGCGGCGTCGACCTGTATCTCCCGTACGGGGCCTCGGTCGCGCTCGTCGGCCTCAACGGCGCGGGCAAGAGCACGCTCGTCAAACTGCTCTGCCGCTTCTACGACCCGACCAGGGGAGCGATCCTCTGGGACGGGACCGACCTGCGCGACGTGCGGCCGGAGGAACTGCGGGAGCGGATCAGCGGCGTCTTCCAGGACCACATGGCCTACGACTTCTCCGCCCGCGACAACATCGGCGTCGGCGACGTCGGCGCGCGCGACGACCTTGGCCGGATCCGCGCCGCCGCGCGCAGGGCAGGCGTGGACGAGCTGCTGGCGGGCCTGCCGCGCGGCTACGACACGCTGCTCACCCGGATGTTCACCAGTGAGGAGGACCGCGCGGACGCCGCCACCGGCGTCGTGCTCTCCGGCGGCCAGTGGCAGCGGACCGCCCTGGCCCGGGCCTTCCTGCGCGACGGGCGCGACCTGATGATCCTCGACGAGCCGAGTTCGGGCCTCGACCCCGAGGCCGAGGCCGACGTGCACGCCCGGATGCGGCGGCACCGCGCGGGCCGGACCAGCCTGCTCGTCTCCCACCGGCTGAACACCGTGCGCGACGCCGACCTGATCGTCGTGCTGAAGGACGGGGCCGTCGCCGAGCGGGGCTCGCACGACGACCTCATGGCGGTGGACGGCGAATACGCCCGTCTCTTCCGCCTCCAAGCCCGCGGCTATCACGAGGTGCCTGACCGTGATGCCGCGCCCATGGAACCCGAGACGGGAGAGGAGGTGAAGAAGGAATGCTGGACAAGCTCATCGACCGGTTGATCCCGACCGTCAAGGCCGACGCCGCGTGCACCCCGAGGTGCGTGCAGATCAGCTACGACCCCAACACCGGCTGCTACAAGATGCGTTGCTACAACGCGGACTGCACCTACCGGACGGTCACTCTGTGCGAGTAAGACGTGGGAGGAAAGGTGGAGCAAGGTGAAACTCATCACCGACCTGGCTGACCGGATCGTCGCCTTCGTCGTGCCGTCCGGCGACGCGCAGGCCGCCTGCACCGCGCGGTGCATCGTCGTCAACACGACCTGTACCGGCAGCATCTGTTGCACCGTCTTCAAGTGCTGGAGGACGGACTGTTCCGTCTACACCAGGAAGCAGTGCGCCTGAGTGAGTAAAGGGAGCTGAGGGGAGGGCCTTCTGGCAGGCGCCGGCCAGAGGCGCTCCCCTTCGGCCCGTACCCGCCGCCGGGCTAGGAGGACGCGCCCCTGAGGATGGCCTGGTGGCGCCGGCGTAGCCGGTCGGCGGGTTCGATGCCGAGCTCCGTGCTGAGGATGTCCCGCATGCGCCGGTAGGCGGCCAGCGCCTCGGCGCGGCGGCCACGCCCGGCCAGGGCGCGCAGCAGCAGCTCCCACAGGGATTCGCGGAACGGATGGGCCTCGACCAGGCGCTCCAGCTCCGGGATGACGGAGTTGTGCAGGCCGAGCCGTAGTTCGGCCTCCGCCCGCAGCTCGGACGCGGTCAGGTGCATCGCGTCGAGGCGGCGGCGCTCGCACAGTACGGTCTCGACCTCGATCCCCGGCGCCAGCGGCCCGCGCCACAGCTCCAGCGCCTCGCGCAGCAGCTCGGCCGCCTCCGCCGCGCCGCCCGCGGCCAGCGCCTGCGACCCGCGGGCGAAGCGCTGCTCGAACGTCCTGACGTCCACCGCCCGGTCGGGGACGGTCAGGGTGTAGCCGTTCCCGAGTGTGACCAGCTCGACGCCGTGGCCGGCCAGCGGCGCCAGGGTGCGCCGCAGGCGGTAGACGTACGTCTGCAGGCTCGCCCGCGCGGTGGCCGGCAGCTCGTCCGGCCAGAGCTCCGTCATCAGCCGGTCCACGCTGACCACCCCGCCCGGCCGCAGCACGAGAACGGCGAGGATCGCCTGCTGCTTCGCGGCCCGTACGCTGATCGCCCGGCCCCCGCCGTCGACCACCGCCATGCGTCCTAACAGCTGGAACATCGTCTGGGTCATCGTCTGGGTCATCGTGCACCTCCGATCGGCATTCTGGTCGGGGCGAGTATGTTCCAGGTATGGCGGGCGCGCGGCGCCGTACCAGCCGGTCCCAAGTGATCCACAAGACGGGCCCGGTTGCATGATGCCCATGAGAACTCGTGTACGCCGCGCCGCGGCCCTGGCCCTCGTCGTCGCCACTGCCACCCTCACCGTCGGTATCACCAGCGCCCCCGCGCAGGCGATGCCGCCCGAGGGCTGGTACCGCTGCTACGTGCCGGGCTACGGCGCCATGTGGTGCCTCGACGTGTAGGTGGAACAAGCAGGCCGCCCTCCCCGCCAAGGGAGGGCGGCCTTTTCGCTTTATGGCGAGGTCAGCGGGCCACGGCCTGGCGGTAACCGGCATCGGTGCCGAGCAGGTCGCGGTGGGTGGCGTCGGCGGTGATGACGCCGCCGTCCAGGACGAGGACGCGGTCCGCGGCGTCGAGGAAGGCGGGGCTGCTGGTGATCACGACGGTGGTGCGGTCACGGCGGAGCCGGGCGAGGTTGCGCGCGATGAGCTGCTCCGTGACCGCGTCCACGGCCGTCGTCGGGTCGTGCAGGACCAGGATCTCGGCGTCGGCGGCGAGGGCGCGGGCCAGCGACAGCCGCTGGCGCTGCCCACCCGACAGGTTGGCGCCGCGGTCGCGGACGCCGTGGTCGAGGCCCTCCGGGTGGAGGGCGACGACGTCGGTCAGCATGGACGCCTCGACGGCCTCGGGCAGCAGGCCGGTGGTGCCGGATGGGTCGATGTTCGTGCGCAGGGTGCCCGCGAAGATCTCCCCGTCGTACGGGTTGACCAGCAGGTGTTCCCTGACCGCCTCGATCGACAGGTCCGCCGTCTCCTGCCCGCCGACCCGTACCACGCCCTCGTAGGCGCCGGGCGGGACGTGCACGGCCAGGATCGCCGCGAGGTCGGCCGCCGCCTGCGCCTGGTAGGCGGCGATGGCCACGAACTCGCCGGCGGCCACGTGGAACTTCACCTCGCGCAGCGATCCGTACCGGACGCCGTCCACCTCCAGGCCGCCGCCGGCGGACGGGCGCCGCGTGCCCGGGGTCGTCACCGGGCGCGCGGCCAGCACCAGCGCCATCCGCTCGGCCGACGCGCGCGCGATCATCACGTATTTCGGCATCTCCGAGAACAGCCTGAGCGGCTCCATGATGAACTGCGCCAGCCCCACCGCCATGACCAGCTCGCCGATGCCGATCCGGCCCTCGAACGCGAGCCAGCCCGCCGTCAGGGTCACCGCGGCGGCCAGGGCCGCGTTGAGCGCCAGCGCGACGCCGGCGTACGCGCCGTTCACCCTGGCCACGGTGATCGCCTGGCTCTTCGCCTCCGTGCTGACCTTCCGGTACGACCGGAACGCCGCGTAGTTGCCGCCGAAACCGTGCAGCGGGCGAAGTCCGCTGATCAGGTCGGCCACCTTCGCCCCTGCCCGCGCCACCCTGGCCTGCTGCTCCCGGGTGCTCGCGCCGATACGTTTCGACATCACGCTCAGGATCGACAGGATCGCGACCGTGCCGACGATGACCAGCAGGCCGAGCCGGACGTCGGCCAGGCCCAGCGCGACCGCCGTGATCAGCACCGCGACCAGCGAACTGATCAGCAGCGGCACCACCTCGATGATGTCGGCGGTCTGGTCGGCGTCCTCGGTCGCGATGGTCAGGACCTCGCCGGACTTCAGTCCGGTGTCCCTGGCCACCGGCTGCAGCGCGCAGGCCGCGACCCGCACCCGCCAGCGGTGGGCCTCGGTCGTGTTGGCCTTCTGCAGCACGCGCATGCCGAACCGCCACGACAGCGACACGGTGGTGATGATCACCGCCAGTGCCGCGATCGACAGGCCGAGCCGGCCCACGTCGCGCTCGCGCATCGTGTGCTCGACGATCAGGCCGAGCGCGATCGGGAAGGCGGTCTCGCCGGCCTGGTAGAGGCCCATGAGCAGGGTGCCGCCCGCCATGGCGCCGAGGTTGCGCCGCAGCGTGGTCCGCAGGATCCCCGCGCGGGAGGCCGGTTCGTCAGTCATCGAGGTGCCGGGCGATCGCTTCTGGCGTACGCAGGGCGTACAGGTCGCGGATGGTGATCCTGGGGCCGTACTCGCGGCGGAGCAGCCCGACCAGCCGCACCGCCAGCATGGAGTGTCCTCCGAGGGACAGGAAGTCGCTCACCGCGCTCACCTCGTCATCATCCAGGTCCAGGGCCTCGGCGAAGAACTCGCACACCGTGATCTCGGTCTCGGTCGCCGGCCGTCGCTCGCCCGCCGTGCTCAGCGCGCCCAGGGGCTTGGCCTCGGGCAGCGCCTTGACGTCGGCCTTGCCGTTCACGGTCAGCGGGATCGCGGCCACCTCGGCGTAGTGGGTGGGCCGCAGGAAGTCCGGCAGCCCGGCGCCCACCTCGGCGGCGACCTCCGCCAGGTCGGAGCCGTCCAGCACGAGGTAGGCGGCCAGCCGGTACGCGCCGTCCACCTGCGGGTCCGGCTGGGCGACCGCGGCGGCGAACCGGACCGCGGGATGCGCGGTGAACGCGGCCTCGACCTCGCCCGGCTCGACCCGATGGCCGCGGATCTTGACCTGCTGGTCGGTGCGGCCCAGGTAGGCGAGGTTCCCGTCCGGCCGGCGGAGCACGAGGTCGCCGGTGCGGTACATGCGCTCGCCCGGCTCACCGTACGGGCAGGCGACGAACCGGTGCGCCGTCTGACCGGGTTGCCCCAGGTAGCCACGGGCGATGCCGACGCCCGACACGTACAGCTCGCCGGGCACGCCGTCCGGCACGGGGCGCAGCCACGGGTCCAGCACGTACACGTCGGTGTTGTCGATCGGCACGCCCACCACCGGGTCCTGGCACTCGAACGTGCCGACGCCCAGGGTGTTGATCGTGTACTCGGTCGGGCCGTACAGGTTGTAGCCGACCGTGCCCTCCGTCTCGTCGAGGCGCTGCCACAACGCCGGCGTGACCGCCTCGCCGCCGAGCAGCACCAGCGGCGGCCGCCGTCCCGGGTCGTCGAGCAGCCCCTCGGCCACCAGTTGCTGCGCGTAGGTGGGGGTCACGTTGACGACGTCGATCGTGTGCCGCAGGCAGTACTCGACCAGCCGGGGCGCGTCGCGGCGCAGTTCCTCGTCGCAGATGTGCACCTCGTGGCCGTCGGCGAGCCAGAGCAACTCCTCCCACGACATGTCGAACGCGAACGACACGGTGTGCGCGATCCGGAAGATGCGGTGCCCGTGCTCGGCCAGGACCGGCCCGAAGATCCGGCGCTGGTGGTTGATCAGCATGTTCGTCAGCCCGGCGTACTCGGTGACCACGCCCTTGGGGCGGCCGGTCGAGCCCGAGGTGTAGATGACGTACGCGGGGTGGCGCAGGCGGTCGGGGTCGTCCGGCGCGAACGTGGTGACCGGCTCGGCCTCGGGCAGCGGCCGATCCAGCTCGATCAGCTCGGCTCGCGGCCTCGGCCGGTCCAGTTCGGTCGGCTCGGGTTGCGGCCGGTCCGGCTCGGTCGGCTCGCCGCCGGTGGCCGAGCAGCCGGTCAGGCGGGGGGAGACGGCGCTCACGGTGAGGATCACGTCGGGGCGGGCGTCGGCGACGATCGCGGCGATCCGCTCGTCCGGATGGTCCAGCTCCAGCGGCACGTACGCGGCCCCGACGCGCAGCACCGCGAACAGCGCCACGATCGAGTCGAGCGAACGCGGGATCGCCAGGCCCACGGTCCTGTCCGGGCCGAGCCCGCGCGCGGCGAGCACCCCAGCCACGGCCCGGCTGCGCTCCTGGAGCTGCCCGAACGTCATCGTCCTGCCGTCGGCGACGAGCGCGACCCGCTCCGGGTTGCGCTCGGCCGCCCGGTCGAACCGGTCGACCACGGTGTCGGAGCCGACGTCCGTCCGCGGGCCCCGCTCCGGCTCCGCCCCGAACCCGGGCAATCCGCCCACGGGCCCGGTCGCGCGGGCCACGTCGCCGAGCACGCGCAGATAGTCGTCGAGCAGGGCGTGGGCTCGCTCGGTGTCGTCGTCGCGGTACTCCAGCTTGATCGTGAACCGCTCGCCCGGCGTCACTACCCAGGTGAACGGGTAGTGCGTGGAGTCGTCGGCGCGGACCGAGGTGATGCCGTGGCGGGCGTTCATCGCGGCCAGCGCGTCCAGGTCGAGGAAGTTCTGCAGCACGAAGAGGTTGTCGAACAGGGTGTCGTGCCCGCCGGCCCGCTGGATCTCGCCCAGCCCCAGGTGCTCGTGCTCCATCGCGGCGACCCTGGCCGCCTGCACGCCTTCCAGGTATTCGCCCACGCTCTCGTACGGGCGGGGCCGCGTCCACATGGGCACGGTGTTGAGCAGCACGCCGACGATGCCGTCCAGCCCCTCGCCCTCGCGGCCCGAGACGGTCACCCCGAACACGGCGTCACCACGGCCGGTGTGTGCGCCGAGCAGCAGGCCGAACGCGCCGGTCAGCAGCGAGTTCAGGGTGACGGCGTGGGTCCGCGCCGCCTCCCGCAGCAGGTCCGACTGCTCGGCGGAGAGCGTGTGCACGAGCTGTCGCGGCAGGGCGTCCGTCAGGGACGGCGTGGGCCCGGCCAGGAGCGTCGGTCCTGGCAGCCCGGCCAGGTGCTCGGCCCAGAACCGCCGCGACGGATCCGGATCCCTGGCGTCGAGCGCGCGGGCGTGCTCCTCGAAACTCGGCGTGGCCGGGACCGGGTTCAGCGGCTCGCCCGCGAGGGCCGCCTCGTAGGCGTCGAACAGGTCGCGCAGCACGATCTCCCGCGACCAGCCGTCCCACAGCAGCAGGTGGTAGCTCAGCAGCAGACCGTCCCGGCCGTCCGGCCGCCGCACCACGGTGAGCCGGATCAGCGGTGGCTCGCCCGGGTCGAAGCCGGTGTCGCGATCCCTGGCGCACAGGGCCTCGACCTCGGCGTCCGTCGTCAGGGAGATCGTCCGCACGCCGACCCGCCGACCGGCCGCGAGCACCTGGACGGGGTTCCCGGCCGCGTCGGTGGTGAAGCCGGCGCCTGTGACCGGGTGCCGGGCGATCACGTACGCCATCGCCTCGGCCAGGGCGCCGGGGTCGAGCCGCCGGTCGAAGGTGAAGTAGTTCTGCGCGACGTAGTGGCCGGCCGGGCCCGCGAGCTGGGCCTGGAAGAACAGGCCGCGTTGCAACGGGGTCACCGGGGCCGTCCGCTCGGCCGTCGCGGCGGCGTCCGCGATCCGCTCCAGCGCCTGCCGCCAGTGTCCGACGATCTCGCCCGGTACGGCGTCGGCCAGGGTGAAGGTGGCCCGCAGGGTGCCGGTGGCCGCGTCGATCCAGGCGTTGACCTCGACCGCGTACGGGCTGCCCTGGTCGCCGCCGGTGATGGGGAGCGCCTGGGACTCGGTGGCCCGGCCGAGATAGTTGAACAGCACCTGCGGGCGGGCGGTCAGCAGCGGGGCCGTCTGCGGGTTGAGGTACCTGAGCCGGCCGTAGGCGATGTGATCGGACTCGTCCGGCTGACGCTCGGTGACCTCGCGCGCCGCGGCGACGGGGTCGGTGTGCGGGGTGAGCCGTACGGGGGCGATGGCGGTGAACCAGCCGACCGTGCGGGCGTAGTCGTGCTGGTCGCCCGCTGGGACGCGGCCATGGCGTTCCAGCTCGATCGCCAGGTCGGTGGGGGCGGGCTGGACGCGCGTCAGCGCGGCACGCAGCGCACCGCACAACAACTCGGTGAGCCCGAGCCCGAGCGCGGCGGGCGCGGTACGGGTCACGGCGGTGGTCAGCTCGGGCGGGAGCTCCACGGTGGTGTCGCGCAGACTTTCCGGCTTGGGCAGTAGTGGGGGCGCCTGGAGTGTGGTGATCCAGCGGTCGAGGGTGCCGACCGCCTGGGCCTGGGTGGCTCCCGTGGCCAGGGCGTCGGCGTAGCCGGCGTAGGAGGTGGTCGGCGGGGTGAGCGGTGTGCCGCGCAGGGCGGCGGCCAGGTCGTCCAGCAGGATCAGCCAGGACACCGCGTCGATGGCCAGGTGGTGCACGACGATCACCAGCGTCCGGCTCGCCGCCTGCCACGCGAACGCGACCACCTCCCCGGCCTCGGGATCGAGCCGCCCGGCCAGCTCGTCGGCCACGGCCGCCGGGTCGGCGGCTGCTTGCGGGTGGGTGACGGTGACCGTGCGGGGCGGGTCGGTGCGCAGGCTCCACACGCCGTGCTCGGTACGCAGCCGCAGCCGGAGGATCGGATGCGCGGCCACGACGGCGTTCGCGGCGCGTTCGACGTCCTCGAACCGGGTGCCCTCGGGCGCCACCAGCGTCCTGGCCTGGGCGAACCTGGCCAGTGAGCCGCCCAGCTCCCGCTGGCGCAGGATGATCGGCGTGGGCGTCAACGGGCCGTCCTCGTGGCGGACGGGTGCCGTGACCTGCGGGGTGCGGGTGCGGACGTGTCCGGCGAGCGCGCGCGGGGTTCTGAGCAGGAACACGTCGCGCGGGGTGATCGGCAGGCCGAGCGCCCTGGCCCGGTTGACCACGGTGATGGCGACGATGCTGTCCCCACCGGCGACGAAGAAGTCGGTGTCGGCATCCGCGTCCACGCCGGGAAGCGCCTCACCGAAGACCCCGACCAGCGCGGCCAGCGCATCGTCACCGACGGGCACGGTCCCATCGAGGGCGGACGCGGGCTGGCCGAAGGAAGACGTGGGGCTGCCGAGGGTGGGGATCGTTCCGTCGAGGGCAGACGCAGGTCGGCCGTTCACGAGCGTGGTGGGGAGGTCGTCCCATGCGCCGCCGGTCGCGTACGTTCCGGCGTCGGTCAGAGCCGCGCGTTCGGTCAGGGCCGCGCGGTCCAGCTTGCCGTTCACCGTCAGGGGAAGGGCGTCCACGCGCAGCACCCGGCCGGGCACCATGTGCGCGGGCAGCTTCGACGACAGGGACGCCGTGAGGTCGTCGGACACCTGCCCCACCACGTGGGCCACCAGATGGTCGCCGCCGGCCGCCACGGTGACGGCCACGTCCACGACGCCGTCCAGCTCCCTGATCGCCGACTCCACCTCACCCAGCTCGATGCGGAAGCCCTTGAGCTGCACCTGGTCGTCGGCCCGCCCGACGAACTCCAGCTCGCCGTCGATCGTCCGCCGGGCCAGGTCACCCGTGTGGTACATACGGGACCCGTCACCCGCGAACGGGTCGGCCACGAAGCGGCTAGCCGTGAGCTCCGGCCGGCCCAGATAGCCCAGCGACACCTGGTCGCCCGCGACGTAGATGCCGCCCACCCGGCCCGGCGGCACCGGACGGAGCCGGTCGTCGAGCAGGTACGTGGTCAGGCCGGGGATCGGGCCGCCGATCGGGCTGACGTCCCCGGCGGTGAAGTCGTCGCCGGTCAGCACCCGGTGGGTGACGTGCACGGTGGTCTCGGTGATGCCGTACATGTTGACCAGCTCCGGCGAGGCGGTGCCGTACCGCTCGACCCAGCCGCGCAGCCGTCCCAGGTCGAGCGCCTCGCCACCGAAGATGATCCGGCGCAGCGACGTGACGGGCTCGCCGGCGTGCCGGTCGGCCTCGGCGAACTGGTAGAAAGCGGACGGGGTCTGGTTCAGCACGGTCACCCCGCGCTCGCGGACCAGCCGGTGGAAGTCGAGCGGGGAGCGGGTCAGTGCGTACTCAGGCAGCAGCAGCTCACCGCCGTACGCGAGTGCGCCCCACAGCTCCCACACTGCGAAGTCGAACGAGAAGGAGTGGAACTGCACCCAGACGTCGTCCGGACCGAACTCCATGTCGGGCTGGGTGCCGGCGAGCAGGGCCACCACGCTGGAGTGCGGCACGACGACGCCCTTGGGCCGGCCGGTCGATCCGGAGGTGTAGATCACGTATGCCGGGTCGTTCCAGTCGACTTCGACCTCGGCCTCGGCGGTGTCTGACGGCGGCTCGCCGTCCAGCGTGAGCAGCCGGGCCGGCGATCCCGCTCTGGCCGCCAGCTCGGTGAATCGCTCCTGTTCCGCCCCGTCCACGAGGACGACCTTCGGGGCGGCGTCGGCGAGCACGTACGCCAGCCGTTCGTTTGGATACGCCAGATCCAGCGGCACGTACGCGCCGCCCGCGCTGACGACCGCGATCAGGGCGACGACCTGCTCCAGCGAGCGCGGGACGGCGACCGCCACCCGCTCGCCAGGCCGAACCCCGGCCGCGCGCAGCGCCGCCGCCAGCTCGTCCTTGGCCGCGGCCAGCTCGCCGTAGGTCATCGACCGGGTGCCGCCGTCGAGCGCGCACTGGGTGACGGCGGTGGCGGCCGGATCACGGCGCGCGGCGGCATCGAACAGGCCCCCCAGCGTCACCGGCGCGGTCCGCTCGCCCGGGGTCACCGGCCGGATCATCCCAGCAGCGTGCGGCGAAGGGCCGGTCGCGGCCACGGTGACCGGGTCGTCCGGGCGGGTGAGGACGCCGGTCAGGGCGCGGCTGAAGGTCAGCAAAATCGCCCGTGCCCGCGACTCCCGCAGCAGCTCCCCGTCGTAGATCAGGTTGAACCGCGCCCGCCCGCCAGGCTCCCGCTCGACCACCAGCGTCAGCGGGTAATGCGGTGCGCCCTCGTTCACCAGGTCGCTGATGACGAACTCGTCCCCGGGCCGGCGCAACGCCATCACGTCCGTCGGCACGTCGAAGACCACCAGGGTGTCGAACAGCGTCCCGCTCCCGGCCAGGCGGCCGATCCTGGTCAGGGAGACGTGCTGGTGCTCCAGCACCGCGCTCTGGTGCTCCCGTACCGAGGCGAGCAGGTCGCGCGCCGTCGTACCGCGCTCCCACCGGGCCCGTACGGGGATCGTGTTGATGAGCAGCCCCACCATGTCCTTGATGCCTGGAACGTCCGCGTCGCGCCCGGAGACCGTGGAGCCGAAGACCACGTCCCGCCCCTGGAGGATGCCGCCCAGCGTCACCGCCCACGCGCTGTGCACGGCGACGCTCAGCGGCACGCCCGCCGCACGCGCGGCGGCGTCGATGTCGCTGTCCAGCGAGGCAAAGAGCTCTCCGGAGGTATCGACGCCGGTCTCCGCGAACCGGCCCGACGGGGTGTGTCCCTCGGCGACCAGCGACGGGCCGGGCAGCCCGGCGAGCTGCTCGCGCCACACCCGGTCGCTCTCGTCGCCGTCACGCGCCGCGAGCGCCCGCACATGCCCAGGGAAACCGTCCCGTACGTGCACACTCCCCGGCGCGTGGTACTCGGCCAGCAAAGCGCGCAGCATCGGCGGCACCGACCAGCCGTCGGCGACGATGTGGTGCACGGTCTGCACCAGAACGCTCCGCCCCGGCCCGGTACGGACGAGGGTGTAGCGCATCAGCGGCCCCTCAGCCAGGTCGAACCCGGCGCGGCGGTCACGTTCGGCCAGGTCGCGCAGCTCGTCGCCGCTGATCCCCGGACGATCGAGCGTGCGGAACGGTGCCGTGACGCCGCTCTCCAGCACCGAGACCACGCGCCCGTCGGCGAGGGCGACGAACCGGGCGGCCAGGTTCGGGAAGAGCGCGAGCAGCCGGTCGGCCGCCGCCGCGAGCCGGACGGCGTCCACCTCGCCGTCGAGCGTCAGGATCTGCTGCTCGACGTAGCTGCCGGCCGAGTCGTCGTCGAAGACCGAATGGAAGTACAGACCCTCCTGCAGTGGCGTCAGCGGCAGGACGTCGAGCAGCGCCGGGCCGTCGAGGGCGTCCACGTCGGCCTGCGTGAGGGCGACGGCGGCGAAGTCGCTGGGGGAGTGGCCGCCCGTGTCGAGCGCGGCCAGCCCGGTCAGGGCGTGCAGGAAGTACCCGCCGATGGTGGCGACGTCCTCGTCGGTGAACATGCCGTCCGGCCACGAGATGCTGGTGACCAGCTCGTACGCGCCCGTCGGCCCGGGTTCGGCGATGGCGTTGAACTCCAGGGCGCGCGGCAGCCGCATCTTCGGATCGCGCTTCTCGCCCAGTTGCCCGGTGGCGCCGGCGAGCTGCCAGTCCCCGGGGGTGCCGGCGTCGTAGCGTCCCAGGTAGTTGAAGAGCACCTGCGGCGCGGGCGCGTCGAACGCGGCGCCGGCCAGGTAGCGCAGGGCCCCGTAGGAGACCCCGTTGTCCGGTACCCGGGCGAGGTCCTCCTTGACCGCCTTGAGCGCGGCCGACAGGTACGCGGGCGCGGTGAGGTCGGCCGCCGCGCCCGGGTCCACGGTCACCGGGAACAACGTGGTGAACCAGCCCACCGTCCGCGACAGGTCGGGCTCGAACCCGGCGGCGCCGGCCACGAACCCCGCCTCGCGGCCGTGCCCTTCGAGCTCGATGTGCGCGAACGTCTGCTCCTGCCCGAGATCGCGCCGCCACCGCGCGAGGGCGACGGCCAGCGCGGTCAGCAGGACGTCGTTGACCCCGGCGTGGAACCTGGCGGGCACCTCGCCGAGCAGCGCCGCCGTGACCTCGGGGCCGGCCGTGACCGTGCGCACCCGTTCCCTGGCGACGACGTCGGACCCGGCGAGCGGACGCCGGCCGAGCGGGCGGTCGGGACCCGGCAGGGGACGCTGGAAGTAGCCGGGATCGGCCTCGGACGCGGCCCGTTCCAGCAGGTGCGCCCAGCGCCGGAACGAGGTGCCCACCGGCGGCAGCTCGACCGGCGCGCCCGAGGCGAGCTGCCGCCGCCCCGTGGCCAGGTCGTCCATCAGCACCCGCCACGAGACGCCGTCGATCACCACGTGGTGGGCGACCAGCACCAGTTGCCGGGACGCGCGCCGCCACACGGCCCGCAGCATCACGCCGTCGTCCGGGCTCAGCCCGGCGGTGGCGAGCTCCACGCACCCGTCGAGCGGCCGGTCGCTCTCCTCCCAGCTCGCCACGGCCGTGTCCGGCTCGGGCACGTCGAACCCCCACGGCTCCTCGCGGACCAGCCGGGCGCGCAGCATGTCGTGCCGCCTGACCAGGGCGGTGAGCAGCTCGCCGAGCGCGTCGGCGGTGAGCCCGTCGGGGGTGTTGAGCACCACGGACTGCACGAAACCGTCGATCGCGTCCGTGGTGCCGGCGAGCCAGCGCACGATGGGCGTCCCCGCGAAGGGGCCGGTCGCGACGTCCTCAAGGTCCGCTGACGCGGCCTCGGCCGGGGTGGCCACCGCGGCCAGCGCTCCCACGGTGAGGCTGGTGAAGATCTGCGTCGCGGTGACGTGCAGGCCCGCGTCGCGCAGCGTGCTCATCAGGGAGATCGCCATGAGGCTGTCGCCGCCGAGCCGGAAGAAGTTCTGGTCGGGGCCGACCTCCTCCAGCCGCAGCACGGAGGCGACGGCCGCGCACACGACGCGCTCGTTCTCGGTGGCGGGCGCGGCGACCGAGCCGGTACGCAGCTCCGGTTCGGGCAGGGCGGCGCGGTCCAGCTTGCCGTTCGCGGTGAGCGGGAACTCCTTCAGCACGACGAGGTGGGCCGGCACCATGTACTCGACCAGGTGCTCGGCGGCCCACGCCCGGACCTCGTCGGGACTCAGGTCGCCGGCGCCCGAGACGGGGATGACGTATCCGACCAGGTAGGTGCCGCCGGCCGCGTTCTTCCTGGCGACGACGCAGGTGTGCCGGACGCGGGGGTGCTCGGCCAGGCCGATCTCGACGTCCTCGATCTCCAGCCGCATGCCGCGGATCTTGATCTGGTTGTCGGCCCGGCCGAGGAAGTCCAGCGACCCGTCGGGAGCGAAGCGGGCCAGGTCGCCGGTGCGGTACAGGCGGGAGCCGTCGCCGGCGAACGGGTTGGCCACGAAGCGGGAGGCGGTCAGGCCGGGCGCGTTGACGTAGCCGCGGCCGAGCAGGAAGCCACCCACGTACAGCTCGCCGCCGACGCCGACGGGGACCGGGCGCAGCTCGTCGTCCAGCACGTACAGCTCGGTGTTGGGGTTGGCCTTGCCGATCGAGGTGGACAGCCGCTCGGCGGCGCCCCGGTAGATCACGTGCGAGACGCCGATCGTCGTCTCGGCCGGGCCGTAGCCGTGGTACATGGGGATGTCGAGCCGGGTGCGGAAACGTTCGTACAGGTCGGGGGTGAGCACCTCGCCGCCGCACCACACGTGCCGCAGGCTGTCCAGCCGCCCCGAGCCGCCCTCGATCTCCAGCAGCACGTCCAGCATGGACGACACGAGGTAGGTGAACGTGACGCGCTGCTCGGCGATCACGCTCAGCAGGTGGTGCGGGTCGCGCTCGCCGCCCGGCCGCAGCACCACCAACCGGCCGCCGCACACCAGCGGCAGGAAGATCTCGTTGATGGAGATGTCGAACGACAGCGGCGCCTTGAACAGCGACGCGTCGTCATGACCGAAACCGAGGATCTCACGGCTCTGCCACAGCAGCCGCTCGCTGATCGCCTCGTGCCGGATCATCGCGCCCTTGGGCCGCCCGGTCGAACCGGAGGTGAAGATCACGTACGCCAGCGCGGGGCCGGGAATGTCCATCTCGGGGTCTTTGGCCGGGTATGCGCCGAACCGCCACGCGTCGAGATCGACGGCCACGGCCTCCGGCTCGCCCGCCGCGCCCGTGCCGGAGGCGTCGAGCTGCAGCACCACGCCGGCGTCCTCGATCACGACCGCCCGGCGCGCGGCGGGCCAGCGCGGGTCGAGCGGCACGAACGCGCCCCCGGCCTGCAGCACGGCCAGCAGGCCGAGCACCATCTCGGCGGAGCGGTCCAGCGAGACGCCGACGATCTGCTCGGCGGTGAGGCCGCGTTCGATCAGGTGGTGGGCGAGCTGGTTGGACAGGGCGGCCGCCTCGCGGTAGGTCAGCGACCGCCGCTCGTCCACGATGGCGACGGCGTCGGGCCTGGTCCTGGCCTGCTCGCGGAACAGCTGCACGATGGTGGGGCGCTCCCTGCCGGCCCTGGTGTCGTTCCACCTGGCCAGGGTCTCCAGCCGGGCCGCCACGCTGGAGGGGCCGATGGTGCCGAGCGGCCGGTCGGGGAAGTCGGCCAGGTCGTCCAGCGCCAGTTGCGCCTCGGCCGGGTCCACGCCGCCGGGCACGGCGATGCTCCGGCCGTCCGCGCCGACCTCCCACCCCGCGAGACCGCCACCGCTGGTCTCCCCGCCCGCGTCCGCCCAGTCGAGGAGGTCGGTGAACGGGGTCGCGGGGGTGAGTTCCAGCTGGTCGGGGCGCTGGCCGGTGGCCCAGTAGGCGAGTCCGGCGGCGCAGGCCAGGGTGATGGTCCTGTCGGAACGGTCACCGGTCCGCCGGCGCACGTCGGCCAGTCGTGCGGGAGAGAGCGATACGAGACGAGGGCGCGCTTCCATCAGCCATCCTTCGATAGTTATGTTCTAGGAGCCTTCCTGCCAGGCCTGCCAGAGCCGGGCGTACCGGCCGCCGAGGGCGACCAGTTCCGCGTGGGTGCCCTGCTCCACGACGCGCCCGGCGTCGAGGACGGCGATGCGGTCGGCCGCCATCGCCTGGGTCAGCCGGTGCGCCACGTACAGGGTGGTCCGCCCCGCGCACGCGGCCGTCACGGCCCGTTCCAGCTCGGCGGCGCCCTGGCTACCCGCCTCCGCGGTCGACTCGTCCAGCACCACCACCGGCGACCGGTGCAGGATCAGCCGGGCCAGCGCGAGCTGGGCGACCTTGGTGCCGTCCAGCCGTTCGCCGCCCTCGCCGACCATGGTGTCCAGCCCGTCCGGCAGCGCCTCGACCCACGGGCCCGCGCCGACGGTGCGCAGCGCGTCCATCAGTTCGGCCTCGCTCGCCTCCGGCGCGGCCAGCCGCAGATCGTCGGCGAGCGGCCCGGAGAACACGTGCGTCTCCTGCGTCAGGATGCTGACCAGGGCCCGCGCCCCCGCCTCGTCCAGTCCGGCGAGGTCGGTCGATCCGATCCGCACCGAGCCGGCCTGCGGGGTGCCGATGCCCGCGATCAGCGCCGCCAGCGTCGTCTTGCCCGCGCCCGTCGCCCCCACCAGAGCGAGCGAGCCGCCCGCCGGGATCTCCAGGTTCACGTCCAGCAGCACCGGCCGCTCGGTGCCCGGATAGGCGAACGTCAGCCCCTCCACCGTCACCGGGTACGGCCCGCCGTCCGCCGGCGCGGCCGCCGCCAGGCCCACCAGCCGCTCCTCCGTCGGCTCGGCCAGCACGCCGACCAGCCGGGTCAGGCTGGCGCCCGACTTCTGCGCCTCGTCGAACGTGAACATGATCGCGCCCAGCGGATTGAACAGCCGGTGGAACAGCAGCGGAGCCACCGACGCCTGGCCCAGGGTGACGGCGCCGGCCTCCAGCAGCACGTACCCGACCACGATGATCAGGCTCAGCCCGATGAACTCGGCCCGGTTCTCCCTGCCGACGAACCGGCCGAAGAACCGGAACACCTCGATGCCGAGGTCGCGCACCCGCCACGACTCGCGGGTGACCTGGGCGCGGAAGTCCGCTTCGAGACGGTAGGCACGGACGGTGTCGATCCCGTTCAGCCCGCTGATCAGCGCCTGCGCGCGGTCGGCCTGGGCCTCCCGCTGCCGCTGGTAGAGCGGCGCCGACCGGGGCAGATACCAGCGCAGGGCCAGCCAGTACGCGGGCAGCGCCCCCGCCCCCGCCAGCCCGAGCCGCCAGTCCAGCCCGAACATGCCGGCCGTGGCGATGGCGACCAGCACCCCGGAGGAGAACACCGTGGGGACGGCCGTGCGGATGCCCTTCGACACCACGGCCACGTCGTCGCCGACCCTGGACAGCACGTCGCCCCGGCCGACCTGCTCGATCCGCGCGCTCGGCATGGCCAGCACCGCCCGGACGGCGGCCTCGCGCAGCCTGGCCAGCAGGTCCGCGCCCAGCCGCCCGATCAGGTACGTCGAGACGGCCGTGGCCGCGGCGCCGAGCAGCACGGCGGCCACCAGCAGCGCCCCGATCGTGACGAGCACCGATGGCGCTTCGCCCGCGACCACCCCGTCGACCACCTGGCCGAGGATGAACACCGGCACCACCTGGAGCGCAGCTCCCGCCACGGTGGTCAGCACGGCGGCGGTCGTCAGCCCCGGCACCTCCCGCAGGTGCGCGGTCACCCAGCGGGTGGCCTCGGGCCCGGTCGCGGTGCGCAGGATGACCGGGTCTGCGGTGCTCACGCCTGGATCATGGCGGCTCGGGGGAAGGACACGTCGAGGGGCATGGAGTATCCCTTTGCTGTCATGCGCCCGTTGCCGGGCAGGCAAACCGTAACATGGGTAGCTTAGGTGAGGCTAACCTTACAGTCTCGATGGAGGGTCGTATGGAGAGCACCTTCGCCGCGTACGGGATGCTCGGAGAACCGGGGACCGGCGCGTTCTGGACGGCGGCGAAGGGCCCCGCCGCGGTGCCGTCGGACGACGGCTGGGCGGTGCTCTTCCTGTGGCGCGGCTCCCCGGCGAGCGTGCACTTCGAGAGCTGGTCGGAGCCGGTCGCGCTGCGCCGGTGGGGGGAGACGGACTGCTGGTACGCCGAGGTGGCCATGCCCGCTCGGCTGCGGGTGACGTACTGGCTGGTGAGCGACGGCGTGGCGTACGCGGACCCGTTCAACCCGGTGAGCGCGGGCGGCGAACGGTCCATCGCGGCGACTCCCGACGCCCCCGCTCAGCCGCACTGGCCCGCCATCGGCCCCGATGACGTCTTGCCTCTGCCGAGTGTCCGCCTGCGCTGGACCACTGAGCGGCTCAACGGGCGGCTGGGCGAACGGCTTCGGCGGCGTACCGTGCGCGTCCATCCGGCAGGCGGCGGCGGGCCGGTCGTGCTGCTGCTCGACGGGGACGACTGGCTCTACCTGCACCCGGCCATGACCGCGTTCGACTCGGCCGTCGCCCGGGGCGAGCTGCCTCCCGTCACCCTCGTCTTCCTGCCCGCCCTAGACCGGGAGGACGAGTTCGGCTGCCGGCCCGAGTTGTGGGAGGCGGTCAGGGACGAGCTGCTGCCCCTGGTGGCGGGCAGCGGCGTGCCCGCCGACACGGGCCGGCTCGTGGTCGCCGGGCAGAGCCTCGGCGGGCTGAGCGCGGTGTACGCGGCGCTGGAGTTCCCCGAGCTCGTGTCTCGCGTCGCCTGCCAGTCGGGCTCGTTCTGGTGGACACCCGGGGCCGCGGCCCCGGCCGACCCGCTGGGCGGCCCCGCCGGTGGCGTGGTCGCCGACCTGCTGCGGCGGCGGCCCGACCTGTCCGGCCTGCGGGTCGCGTTCGACATGGGGGAGCACGAGCCGCGCATGTTGCCGCACGGCGAGCTGGTCGAGACGCTGGCGGCGCGGGCGGGGGCGACGGTACGGGTCTCGCGCTCGCCGGCCGGCCACGACCGGGCGAGCTGGCGGCACGCCCTGCTCAGAGACGTCGCCTGGGTGCTCGAAGGGTGAGCCGCGCCAGTGAGGCGGGCCGGCTGGGACGTGCCGGTTCGGTACGCCGGTGAGACGCGCCGTGGTGGCGGGCCGGCCCGCGCCGGCCGGCCGCCACCACGGCGCGGGCCTAGTGCGAGAACGCGTACGAGCCGCGCCCGCTCCTGCTCAGCCGGGAGGCCACCGCGTCGGCGATCTCCCCGGCCCTGACGGCGGTGTTCGACAGCAACGTCGAGGTCAGGCCGTGGGTGTGCTCGGCGGCTCCCTGCACGTAGATGCCGCAGCGCACGTTCTCGGAGGTGACGATCCGGTAGTCGCGCTCGATGCGCAGCCCGCCGGAGGGCAGCCGTTCGCAGTGCTCGCCGGTGGCGCCCAGCAGGGTCAGCGGGTCGCCGGGCCGGTAGCCGGTGGCGTAGACGATCACGTCGGCCTCCAGCACCGTCCGCTCACCCGTGGGCAGGAACTCGACGGTGGCGTGCACGCCCTCCGCGTCCTGGGCCACGTCCACGAGCCGGGAGGCGTTGAGGATGCGCAGCCGTTCCTTCCCGCGCACCTTCTCCTGGTAGTGGCGGCGATACAGCTCGTCGATGAGGTCGAGGTCGACCACGGAGTAGTTGGTGGAGGTGTGGTAGGCGAGCAGCCGCTCCTTGACCGCCTCGGGGGCGCCGAAGAAGTGGTCCACAGCGGCGGGGTCGAAGATGCGGTTGGCGAAGGAGCTGTCGTCGGCCGGGGTGTAACCGTACTTGGCGAACACCGCGCACACCTCGGCCTCGGGAAAGCGCCCGTGCAGGTGCTCGGTCACCTCCGCGGCGCTCTGACCGGCCCCGACCACCAGCACCCTGCGCGGGTCGGTGAGCGAGGGGAGCTTGTCCAGCAGCTCCTCGCTGTGCCAGATCCGCTCGTCGCTGACGATCCCGTCGGGCAGCACCGGGGTCAGGCCGACGGCGAGGACCAGGTTGCGGGTACGCCGGGTGCTGAGCTCGCCGTCGGCCTGGCGGACCACGACGTCGAGGCACTCCACCGCCCCTTGATCGCCCCCGGTGACGGGCGTGACCGCGACCACCTCCGAGCCGTACTCGACCTGGTCGGCGAAGGGCGTCGCGGCCCACTCCAGGTAGTCGTGGAACTCCAGGCGCGACGGGAACATCGTCTTGTGGTTGATGAAGTCGATCATCCGGTCGCGTGCCTTGAGGTAGCTCAGAAAGCTGAACTCGCTGGTGGGGTCGCGCATGGTGACCAGGTCCTTGAGGAACGAGACCTGCATCGTGGTGCCTTCGAGAAGCATGCCGCGGTGCCAGCCGAAGGAAAGTTGCTTCTCCAGGAACACCGCGTCGATCTGCTCGCCGGTACGCGCCCCGCGTTCGCGCAAGGCGATGGCCAGGGCGAGGTTGGAAGGGCCGAAACCGATACCGACAAGGTCGTGCACGGGCTGCTCGGCAGTGGGCATGGAAGGCCTTTCTAGAGGGGGTCCTAGATCGGAGTCCGCGCTGGAATCCTTCTATAACTTAGGTTAGGCTTCCCTAATTGGCGAGCCCACCCCTACCCCGAAGTCGCCGAGCGAGGAGAGCTGATGCGGGTCGTGATGTTCGGCTACCAGACGTGGGGGCACCGCACCCTGCAAGCCCTGCTGGAGTCCGCGCACGACGTGGCGCTGGTGGTCACCCACCCACAGAGCGACCACGCGTACGAGAAGATCTGGAGCGACTCGGTGGCCGACCTGGCCACGGCACACGGAGTCCCGGTCGTGCTGGCCAACCGCCCCGACGACGACCTGCTGCTCACCCTCAAGGAAGTCCAGCCTGACCTCATCGTCGCCAACAACTGGCGCACGTGGATACCGCCGGAGTTCATCACCCTGCCCCGGCACGGCATCCTCAACGTGCACGACTCGCTGCTGCCCGCCTACGCCGGCTTCTCGCCGCTCATCTGGGCGCTCATCAACGGCGAGAAAGAGGTCGGTGTCACCGCCCACATGATGAACGACGAGCTCGACGCCGGGGACATCGTGGTGCAGCGCGCCGTCCCCGTCGGCCCGGCCGACACCGCCACCGACCTGTTCCACCGTACGGTCGACCTCATCGCGCCCATCGTGGCCGAGTCGCTGGACCTCATCGCCTCCGGGCGTACGGACCGGACGCCCCAGGACCGCTCGAAGGCCAGCTTCTTCCACAAGCGCTCGATCGAGGACAGCAACATCGACTGGACCTGGCCGGCCGAGGACATCGAACGCCTGGTCCGGGCCCAGTCCGACCCGTACCCCAACGCGTTCACCCACTACAAGGGCGAGCGCGTCCGCATCCTGAAGGCGTCCGTCTCCCAGGGGATCTACGGCGGCACGCCGGGCCGGGTGTTCATCCGCGAGGGCGACGGCGTCGTCATCGTGGCCGGCGCCGAGGCCCGCAAGGGCCGCAGCCACGGCCTGGTCATCGAACGCGTCCGCACCGAGGACGGCACCGACCTGCCGGCCGGCGACCTGTTCAGGACCATGGGCGGCTACCTGACCGCCCGCCCGTAACCGATCACCGGCCCCGTGGCGCGGCGCGGGGAAGACGCGCGGCGCCCCGGGCTCATCGGGGCGCGCTCCGGGCTCAGCGGGTGGCGTGGTCGGCGAGGCGGAGGGCTCGCACGGCGCCGTCGGCGGCTCTGAGCGCACTGCCGATGGAGATCTCGCCGCGCATGCCGGGTGCCGCGACCATGTCGCCCGCCAGGAACACGCCGTCGCCCCGGTCGACGGCCGGGCGGTCGCGCCAGGTGAGGCCGGGCAGGTCGAGCGCGCCGCTGCGATGCCGAGCCGCGGCCGAACGCTGCCAGGTCACCCGCTCGCGCCAGCCGGGCACCGTCAGGTCGGCCAGCGCCTCCACCCGCCGGATCGCCTCGGCCCTGCCCTCGTCCTTCCTGATCGGCATGTCGAGCTGGAACAGCGTCTCCCCGGCCGGCGCGGCGGTGGGGTCCTGCATCGAGTAGCTCTCGTGGAAGCCGCCGGCGTCCAGGTCCCAGACCACGAACCGGTCGCCGCGCGCCGAGCGCACGGCCAGGTCGAACAGCACGCAGTCGCCGCTCTCCCAGCGCAGGCCCGGGTCGCCGAGCAGCAGCCGGGCCGAGGCCAGCTCGGTGGCCACGATCACCGGCCCGTCCGGCAGCTCGTTCACCCGCGCGCCCAGCTCGACGGCGACGCCGAGATCGCGGGCCCTGGCGGCGAGCCGGTCGATCACCGCCTGCCAGCCGCCGACCACCCAGCGGACCGCCGGCACGCGCAACGCGAAGACCCGGCGCAGCAGGTTCCACACGAACGCCGCCGACAGCCGTCCCGTGTCGGCGTCGAGGGTGACCACGCTGATCGCGTTGGCCGCCGCCCCGGCGGTGCGCTCGCCGAACCGGGCGGAGGCCCAGGTGTGGAAGTCCACGTCCACCGGCGCCGTCGCGGGACCCGTCGCCATCATCCGGACGAATCCGGCCGGCGGCAGCGCCCGCAGCCGTCCGTCGCGGACGAACCCCATCCGGAAGTCCCGCGGCGCGGGCCTGCCCAGCGCTCCGACCAGCCCGCGCTCCCGCAACCACGCCCAGTTCGGGTCGTCCGCGTAGAAGACGTGACCGCCCCCATGAGCCAGGTACGGCCCGCCGATCGCCCGCCCCCGCCCGCCGAGCCTGTTGTGCGCCTCGTACAACGTCACCTTCGCGCCCGCCTCCGCGCAGGCGACGGCCGCCACCAGCCCGGCCAGCCCGCCGCCGATTATTACGACACGCTTCGCCACGTCGCTCTCCTTCCTCGTCGCCTCGTACGACATACGAGGGAAGAAGAGGCCGCGAATGTGACATGACCCCCGTCTCGGTGGGGCCGGCCGGTCGTCAGCGGCGGCGGAAGAGGACGATCGACTCGGAGTCGCCGTTCACGATCGAGGTGGCCAGCCACAGCTGCGACGTGCCCGGGATGCGCTCGATCACCGCCCTGGTCACCTCACCGGGCGACGGCGAGCGCTCACGCGTCCACGTCCGGCCGTCCCAGTGCAGCAGGACGACGTGCTTCGGGGTGGTCTCGGTACGCAGGCTCGCGATCCACACGTCGTCAGGGCCGAAGGCCGTCACGCTGGTGGCGTTGCCCCGCCAGTCCGGCGGCAGCGCGGCCCGCTTCCATGACGAGCCGTCCCAGCGCATGACGAGGGGGTTCTCCCCGGTCGCTCCCACCGCCCACACGTCGGACGGGCTGTTCTGCCAGACGGCGCCCAGCGTGCCGCTCTCCGGCGCGTCGGGCAGCTCGGCCTGCCGGTAGCCGCCGGCCGAGCCGTGCCAGATCATCGGCCGGTCCAGGCGGGTTCCGGCGATCCAGGTGTGGCCCTCGCCCGCGCTCACCGCGCGCAGCTCGGCCTCCGGTGAGCGGACGCCGAGCTTCTTGCTCCAGCGGGTCCCGTCGCCCTCCATCACCTGCAAGGACGAGATGAGCACCACGCGAGCGCCGTCCACCGCGACGTCCCGCGTGCTCATCGGGGAGCGATGGCGTCGCCACGAGCCGCCGTCCCAGTGCAGGGCGACGGGCTTGTCGAACGAGCCGCCGCCCACCGCCCAGACGTTGCCCGGCCCGTCGGCGTCCACCGCGGCGAGGCTGCCGGTGTAACCCGCGGGCAACTCCTGCCAGCCTGAGCCGTTCCAGTGGCGCAGGGTCATCTCCACGCTGTCCTCCCAGCCGTGGTAGCCGGCGGCCCAGGCCAGGTCGGGAGAGGCGGCGCTCACGTCGTACAGGCCGCGCTCCCAGCCGGAGTCGTCGGGCAGGCCGGGGACACGCTCCCACCGCTCCGACATCGGGACGTCCTCGTCGACCGGCGCCTCTGTCTCTGTCTCTGTCTCCGTCTCCGTCTGTGGCAGGGAGGGCTCGGGCAGCGGCTCGGACGCGGGCGGCGACCCGGATGCGTCCGCCGAGGTCTGCGGCGGCGCGGCGGCGCAGCCCTGCGCGACCAGACACGCAGCGACGATCAGCAACCGTGCTCTCATCGGCGCCTCCGCAGCAGATCACGACGGATAACGAGGGATCCTACCGTCGAACCTCCTCAAATCGGCGTGATCGAGCAAGGGCGCTGTCAGCACCAGGTCAGCGTGGAGTTGACCCTGGTCACGTTGCTGATCGTGTTGTTGTTGCCGGTGCACGGACTCCACCTGATGCCGGTGTTGGAGACCGTCAGGTTCTGGAACCTGATCCCCGACGACGGGGCGAACTCCGTACGGGCCGCGATGCGGACCTCGCCACCGCCGCTGATCGTGCCCGACGAGCCGGCGATGACGACGTTGTGGCAGTTCTCCACCAGGACCGCGTTGTTGCCGGTGTTGGCGAGGTCGACCCGGTCGATGGTGGCGCCGCCGCTCTCGGAGACGCAGAAGATCCCCCGGCCGCCGCCGCGCGCCTTGACCGTGCCGACGCGGATGTTGTTCGGGTACGAGCTGCCGATCCGGCCGTTGCGGTTGGCCATGCGGAAGGCCGCGTACCCGGTGCCCGCGCCGGCGTTGTCGGCGTCCACGGTGCCGACGGTCGCGTTGATCGTCTGATTGAGCAGCAGGCCGGACTCGCCGACGTTGCGTGCCGTCACGGTGCCGACGGTGAGACCGTCCACGCCGTAGGTCTCCATCGCGTGCGAACTGGCTCCCTGCACGTACACGCTGTCCACCCGTACGTTGCGGCTCCACTGGCTGGTGTCGCCGCGGTTGTCGACGCGCACGCCGAGGCCCGCGCCGAGCCGCAGGTCGATCTGGCCGAGCCAGACGTTCGTGACGTTGCGCAGGAAGACGCCGTAGACGGGGGTGCCGGTGACGTTCAGGTACGGGACCTCGACGTTCGTGGTGCCGCGCGAGTAGATCGGCGCGTAGTCGCCGGAGCCCGAGCCGGTCACGTTGACGGTGCCGCAGACCGACAGGGAGGTGTGACTGGGCAGCGAGATGCGGCTGCCGGCGCTCATCGTGCCGTTGCCGCGCACCACGACCCGCTGGATCGAGGTGCGCCCGGCCGTGAGGCTCCCGATACCGGCCTGGACCGCCGCGCGGAAGTCGGTGCCGGTGTAGACGCTCGCGCCGGCGCTGTTCCGCGCCGTCCAGGTGCTGCCGCTGACCGTGACCTGTGACTGGAAGGAGCCGTCTCCGCAGGCGGCGGCCGACGCGGGAGCCGCGCCGAACACCACTCCGGCCGCGGCGGCCATCAGCCCGGTGATCGCCGCGACCACCCGGGACGGGGTCCTCCGGCCGGGCAACGTTCCAAGATCTGTTAGCGCTAACATCAGGTATCGCCCCTTCGTCGTGGGATGGCGGTGATCGCCCCACAGCAAAGAGCACGCCCCGGTACCTGTCAACGCCGGTGTCAGCGTTCCTGTTGTCGCGCAGGATCACGTACGACGACGTGAAAGAGGTCAGGCCGGCGAAACCGCCCGAACCGCGCGGACCGCGTCCGGTGAAAGTTTCAGGTCCTTGTCAGATCGACGACCGGCGGCGCGGTGGTCGTTCCCGAGCGCCAGAGCAGATACCCCGTCAGCGCGGCGAGCAGCCCCGCCAGGCCCGCCACCGCGAAGCCGCCCGCCGGCGCGGACGCGTCGATCGCCATCCCCGCCACGGGCGCCCCGAGCGCGAACCCCGCGCTCGCCGCCGACGAATGCAGCCCGGTCGCCTCGCCGCGCACACTGGCGGGCGTCAGCCGGCTCACCGCGTCGGTGATCGCGGACAGGGTCGGCGCGCTCAGCAGCCCGAGCCCGACGACGGCCGCGCACAGCCACGGCCAGCCGGAGGCGAGCCCGGCGGGTATCGTCACCAGCCCGAGCAGCCCGAGCAGCAGCCAGGTGGGCAGCGGCCGGGACAGCGCGCCGTAGACCAGCCCGCCCACGACGGACGCCACCCCGCACACGGCGACCACCACGGCCGCCCACGGTGCCCGGCCGGCTTCCCGCAGCGTGGCGACGATGGCCAAATCGACGCCGTTGAGCAGCATCGCGACGCCGAACCCCATGGTCAGGACGGCGATCATGCGTGCCCCCAGCCACTCCCTGCGCCGGGGCCGGCCCGGTGCCGTTCCGGTGGTCTCGCCCTCGCCCCGCAGCGGCGGGTCGAGCAGCGCGATCCCGGCCCCGCCGGCCACGATCGCGGCGCCCACTCCCCACGCCACCACGCCGGGGGACACCGTCGTCGCGAACAGGATCACCACCGCGGGCCCCACCATGTACGACAGCTCGCCCACCACCGACTCCAGCGAGAACGCGGCCCGCCGCTGCTCCACCGTCGTCATCGCGGCGATGGCCTGCCTGGTGACCGCCTGGACCGGCACCATCAGCAGCCCGGCGGCGAAGGAGGCGGCCACCAGGGCCGCGTAGGGAAGCACGGGCACCACCGACCAGAACACGAGCTGCGGCACGAGCGTGATCAGCAGCACGATGCGCAGGCCGCGCCGGTCGATCATCCGCCCCAGCAGCGGCCCGCCCAGCGCGACCCCGGCGGTGAGCGCCGCCATCACGGCTCCCGCCGCCGCGTAACTCAGGTCGAGCGTGACGACGACGATCATCGTCAGCGCCATCGCGTCCGCGGTGATGGCGGTACGGGCGAGCAGGGAGATGCCCAGCAGCGGCGTCAGCCCCGGCACCGCGAGCACCTGTCGAAATCCGGTCACCGGTTCGACGGTAGTCATCCGACCAGGCCATAGGAAGTCGTCATCTCGTAGGGTCAGGCATAATGATTGCTTATGGCTCGTGATCTTGAGGCCGCCCTGCTGCGGTCGTTCGTCGCCACCGTCCAGGCCGGCAGCATCAGCCGGGCCGCGGCGGCGCTCGGCCGCACCCAGCCCGCGCTCAGCCAGCAGTTGCGCAAGCTCGAACGCACCGTCGGCAGCCCGCTGCTGCTCCGGGCGCCGTCCGGCGTCACGCTGACCCGGGTGGGCGAGGAGCTGCTGCCGTACGCCGAACGCATCCTCGCGCTGTCGGCGCAGGCGCTGGCCGAGACCGGGCGGGCGCTCACCGGGCACTGCGGTCTGGGGCTGCACGAGGACCTGGCCGCCTCCCGCCTGCACCAGGTCCTCGCCGACCTCGCCCGGCTGCACCCCGGCGCGACGCTGGAGGTGCTCACGCTCACCGGCGCGGCGACGCGGGAGGCGTACGACTCGGGCCGCGTGCAGCTCGTCCTCGACGAGGTCCCCGAGCTGCCCAGGGCGCCGAAGTGGACGGTGCGGCTGCCGCTGGTGTGGGCGGTCGGGCAGGGGGTCGCCGTCGATGCCGATCCGCTGCCGGTGGTGCTGTTCGCGAACCCGTGTGCCTGGCGGACGGCGGTGCTGGACGCGATGGAGGGCTCGGGGCGCCCGTGGCGGGTGGCGTTCGAGAGCAACAGCCTCGCCGGGGTGCTCGCCGCCCTGCGGGCCGGGCTCGGCGTCGGGGCTCTCCTGCCCGCCAACCTCGAACCGTCCATGGCCTGCCACGACGCCTCGGCGCTGCCGCCCCTGCCGGACGTCGAACTCGGCCTCGCCCGCCACCCGGGCACCGCGGGCGATCCGCTCGTCGACGCCGTGGAGACCGCCCTGCGCCGGATGCTCTGAACCGGTCTTGTGCGCCCGGACGCGGCTCGGCCGGTCCGGGCGCACACTTCGTTCCTAGGCGCAGTTCCAGCGGATGCCCTGGAACTGCCGGCCGTACCGCTGCCACCACAACGTCCGCGTGACGTACGCGGTCAGGATCTGGCAGTCGGAGTCAGGTCCGCGCCGCTTGACCTGGAAGGAGATCGAGTAGTTGCACTTGTTGGAGACCCGTACGTGGTGCTTGAACTTGCTGGTCCAGTGCGTGACCTGGCCGCACCCGCCCTGCGCCGTGGCGGCGGCAGGAGCGGGGACCACGGCCGCCGGGACGGCCAGCGAGATCGCGCCGGCGACGGCGGCCGCGCCCAGTTTGGCGGTGAGATTCATGTGCATTCCTCCCCGTTGGTGTGATGAGAGGAACGTACGGCGGCGCGGATTGAGGTTCTGTTGAGCCTCGGTTGAGCGGCCCGCGTCACCGGGCCTGATGGTCGAACAGGCGGTTGCTTGCCCAGCCGTCGGGCGGCGGCTTGCCCACGCCGTACCTGTTGACGCCCTCGATGGCCGCCTTCGCGACCAGGCCGCCCACGGAGTGCGTGACCACGTCGACGGCCACGTCCTTGCTGGAGCACAGGGCGTAGACCATCGGCCACCTCGGTGCGTCATGGTAGCCCTATGAGCCCAGACACCCACCCGAACGCCGTACTCACCCGGCGCCTGTACGAGCTGGCCGGCGCCGGCGACCTCCCCGGGTATCTCGCCCTGCTCGCCGACGACGTCGTCTTTCACATCGGCGGCGACTGCGTCGTGACGGGCGAGCATCGCGGCAAGGACGCCATCGTCAGGCTCGGCGAACTCGTGAACGAGGAGACGGCCGGCACCTTCCGCACCGGCCTGCTCTCCGTCCAGGCCAACGACTCCCACGCGGTCACGCTGCACCGTTGGACGGCGGAGCGCAGGGGCGAGCGCGTCGAGATGGACAACTTCATCGTCTACCGCTTCGAACGCGGGCTGGTCGCGGAACGCTGGGAGTACGTGTCCGACCAGTACGCCCACGACACCTTCTGGCGCCGCTGACACCGCCGGCGGTCAGGCAGCGGGGCTCTCGGCAGCGTGCTACGGCCAGGCTTTCCCCATGCGTGCGGCGGTCCCTCGCGTTCAGTCGTCGTCGGAGAAGACCAGTTCGTCGCGCGTCGCCACGAGTTCGGCGGGGGGTGGCTTGACGTCGATCGGGTCGTGCCAGCCGGAGTACCGCTCATCGGAAATCACCAGATGGCGGTCTTCGACGTTCCAAATGCTGTCGGGCTCGTCATAACGCGTCTGGCACCTGCGTACGAGCTGATCCCAGCCGAGCCACAGCTGCCACTTCACCGGCAACTTGCGATAGCTCGCGTGCTGACCGGTGGGCTTGTTCACGTTGTCCACCCACACGCTCGGATCCAGCTTGTACAGCTCGCCGATCGTGGTGCTGCCCTCGTAGAGGGTGGTGCGGGTGCCGTCGTAGACGCCGTCGGGGCGCTTGGCCGTGGTGGTGGCCAGCACGTGCCGCAGGACCGCGGGATCGCTCAGCCTGATCTTCCCGCACGATATGAACAGGTCGTTCTTCTTCGTCGTCGACACGATCCAGGACTTGCCCGCCGGCAGGTAGTCAGGGCGTCCGGGCTCCCAGACGTAGACGCGGTCGGAGAAGGCGATTCTCCGGGAGTCGCCCAGTGAGGACGAGAAGCGGAGGTCGCTGGCCACGATCTCTCCGCCACCGAATTCGAACACGGTCTTGGCCCGGCTGGTAACGCGATCCTTCTTCGGCCCCGAGACGGAGCGAAAGACCGTACTCTCCCGCACCCCGCCATGACCGTTGAGTTTCCGCTTCAGCGCCGCGACCGGATCGGGACGGGGGGCGGCTTCGGCGGGCACGCCGATGATCGAGAGCGAGATCGAGGCCGTCAGCACAAGAGCCGGCCCAAGCGTCCATCGACCCATGCCCATGCACTCCCCGCTCGATTCCGTGCCGTCGGTAACAGACGGCCGGAAGTGATCTTCGCAGAGGAAGATCTCGACGACTTATCAAAGCCGTGTTCGATCGCGACGCCGTCGGTCGGACACTCCGCGCCGCTTCCTCACCGGGCGCGGGCCAGGACGTCGTGGATGAGGCCGATCACCTCGTCGGGGGTGAACTCCATGGCGTTCTCGTCGACGCCGTGGAGACGGCCCTGCGCCGGATGCTCTGAGGCCCCGGCGCAGGGCGTTCGCTACTGGGCCTGCTGGTCGTAGAGGCCGTCCTTCATGCGCAGCAGCGGCGCGGGGTAGGAGCCCTCGCCCTCGTCGCTGGACTGTCCTCCGTACGACGCCTGCCAGTCGCCGGTCGAGGTGTTGCGGATGGAGGTGTGGCTCAGCGTGCCGCCTTCGGCGTTCGAGCCGTAGAGGGCCCAGTGGTGGGCGGTGCGCTTGTTGGTCGCCGAGTCGGAGCTGACCGTGTCGTCGTGGCTTGAGGCGAGGAACGTGTAGTCCGTACCCATCTGGGAGAGCGGCTGCTTGCCCAGCCAGCTGATGAACCCGCTGCCGGGCCGCATGTCGCTGCACTGCTCGTGGGTGATGGCGCAGGCGGTCACCACCGCGCTGCCGATGCCCTGATGCGGCGTGGCGAACGTGACCATGTCCTCGATGTAGAGGAACGGCGGCCAGTCCCTCGGCCAGTCGGTCGCGCCGATGTCGTCCGGATCGACGCTCACCCCGCTCAGGTCGGGCGCCGGCTTGCCCACGCCGTACCTGTTGACGCCTTCGATGGCCGCCTTCGCGACCAGGCCGCCCATGGAGTGCGTGACCACGTCGATGGCCACGTCCTTGCTGGAGTACAGGTAGTAGACGGTCCACGCGAACTGGCGGCCGACCTCCTGGATGCGCGTGTCCGTGGTGCCCCGGAGCCTGAGGTCGCAGTTGGTGGCCTTGTTGTAGTAGCCGAAGGTGACGACGTCGCCCCAGCCGCCCGCGTTCAGCACCTGCTCGGCGCTGTTCCAGGCGCCGGAGCAGCTGATGTCGGCCTCTCGATCGAAGCCGTGGACCATGACCGTGACCCGGTGCCCGTCGGCGCGCGCTGGCGCGGCCGACGCGGCCGGTGCGGTGGCGATCAGGGTGGCCGCGACCACGGCCCCGACCAGGGACAGGGCGAATCCGGACTTGGCTAATCTGTACATCCGCGGTCTCCGTTCCGTTGAGCCGGAGGCAGAGTAACCCGCGGACGATCATCGCGCGCCTCAGTTGAACAGCGCTTACCCGCGCCCGGGCCGCGTGCGCAGGTGCGCCCGGCCCGGAGAGAGCCCGCAGCACTTGAACGGCCCCGCCAGACGAGCGACCCGAGACCAAGGATCGCCTGCTGGCGCGGCCGGCGGTCACGCGTTCAGTACCGGCCCTTCGGCGGCGCGGGCCAGCACGTCGTGGACGAGGCTCACCACCTCGTCGGGGGTGAACTCCATGGCGTTCTCGCCGACGCTGACCTCGAACGCGCACCGGCCGGGCTCGGACGCCGACCGTACCCGGCCCCAGAGCTGGATGCCGTGCTCGGCGAGGAGTTCCTGACCGGCCCGTTCGACGGCGGCGCGGCCGGCGGGCAGGTGGATGTGGAACAGCGGGGTCTGCGGCGGGTCGGGGTGGGCGCGGGCGGCGCCGTCCTTGTTGATCGCGGCCGCGATGGCGATGGCGTGCTCGCGGTAAGCGGGCATCTTCTCGGCCAGGGTGTCGAGGTGGACCAGCGCGGCCAGGGCGAGCGGCCAGGCGTCGCGGATGCCGCCGCCGAGCCGCTGCCGCCACACCCGCGCCGCCTCCACGGTGGCCTCGTCGGAGGCGAGCACGGCGCCGCGCACACCCTGCAGACTCTTGTAGAGGGAGACGTAGACGGTGTCGAACAGGGCGGCGATCTCGTCGAACGGCCGCCGGTAGTAGGTCTGGGCCTCCCACAGCCGGGCGCCGTCCAGGTGCGCGGCGGCGCCGGTGGCGCGCACGAGCGCGACCTGCTCGCCCAGCTCGTCCCAGGTGGGCAGCAGGCCGCCGAGGTCGCGCTGCGGCAGCTCCCACACGGCCGCGGCGAGCGGCTCGCCGACGGCCGCCAGGTCCGCGGCCGTCATCAGCTCGTGCAGGTCGCCCGTGCGGCGGAACGTCAGCCCGTGGACGGCGTTGTAGCCCTGCTCCTCCCACACGTCCAGGTGCGACTGCGGATGGGCGGCGAACGTACGGCGGCCGCGCCGGTCGGCGTGCACCCGCAACGCGGTCTGCTGGGCCATCGTGCCGCTGGGGAAGAACAGCGCGCGCTCCTTGCCGAGCAGCTCGGCCAGCCGTTGCTCCAGCACCGCGACGGGCCCCTGCGGCCCGTCGGCCGGGGTGTCGTCGTCCACCAGGGCCAGCATCTGCTCCAGCATTCTGCGCGGCCCCCGGCGGATGGGCGCGTGCAGGAACAGCGATCGCCGCACCGGCGGGCTGGTATCGGGCATGAACGTCTCCTTCATCGATAGGGTCATCCGAAAAATCGGCAAAGTAGCGCCTCGATCCGGCCACCGACGATCCGCCGACGGTCATCGTCATGCCTGGGGCCCTCGTCCGCGAGCCCGGCTCCGGGTCACCCGTGCTCGGCGTGCCGGCCGTGGTCGGTGACCTGGGCGTCGAACCAGGCGTGCAGCGCCTCGCGGAGGGCCGGGTCGGAGGTGGTGTAGGTGATCTCGGCCCCGGCGGGAGCCTGCGCGTAGCGGATGTCGATCCGGTCGTGGCCCGCCTCAAGCTCCCGCAGACCGGGCATCTCGCCGCCGTGGATGGAGGCGGGATCGCCGTAGTCGCCCGCGCTGAACCCCGCCGCCTCGGCGGTCAGGTGCTCGCGGATCAGAGTCACCTGCTCGGCGTCGGCCGGGTCGTCGGAGCTGACGGTCTGCACGCCGCCGGTGGCGGTCTTGGTGAAGCGGTGGGTGGTGCGCTCCAGGTCGAACGGCATCACCGTCCGGCCCTTGGCCGCGATCTCGGCCTGCCGGGCGGCCACCGCCCGCTGCTCGTTCGTGCTGATGAGCACGTACGCCGTCGCGGCGACGGCGACGAGGGCGAGGGCGGCGAGGAGCGCCTGGACCCGTCGATTCTCACGTTTCATCGATGGCCTTCGTCAGGATGTTCAGAGCGCGCAGCACGTCGGCGCGTTCGCCCTCGGGGACATGGTCCAGAACGGCGGAGAACCGCTTCGCCCTGGCCTCGGCCAGGCGGGCCGCGGCGTTCGTGCCGTGCTGAGTGAGCCGGACCAGCACGCCGCGTCCGTCGTCCGGCGCGGGGGTGCGCTCGGCCCAGCCGCGGTTGATGAGCTGCGTGACCAGGCGGCTGGTGGTGCTCTTCTCCAGTCGCAGCCGGTGCGCCAATTCGCTCTGGCGCAACGCGCCGTCCCTGGCCAGCTCGCCCAGGGCGTGCGCCTCCGAGGTCGGGATGGGCTGCCCGCACGGGGTCTGGTCCGGCTGGTGGAGCCCGAAGGCCCGGACGAACCGGGACACGGCCTCCTGGAGCTCACGATCACCCGACATAGTTCGACCATACAACCATCTGGTTGCATCACACAACCAGATGGCCGCTTGCCGGCGAAGAGCCAGCGCAAGAGGTAGAACGTTCGGTCTTGACGAATGGGTCAGGCGTGCCCAATGATGGGACCGAACGTTCTACCTCATTGGTGAGGTCTGAGACCTGACCGCACCTGTCGTCAGGAACGTCGCAGCCGCTTCGCCCGAAGCACCTATGACCTGAAAGGCCACATCATGCGCAACCGCGTTCTCCGTCGTGTCGCCCTCGCCGTCGGCGCCCTCGCCCTGATCGGCGCCACCGCGCCGAGCGTGGCGCTGGCGGACGGCAGCGGATCGGCGTCCGCCGCCGCTGCCGAGAAGCCGACCGTCGTGCTCGTCCACGGAGCCTGGGCGGACTCCTCAAGCTGGTCGTCGGTGATGGAACGCCTGCGCGAGGACGGCTATCCGGTGCGCGCCATCGCCAACCCGCTGCAGGGGCTCACCAGCGACACGGCCTACGTCAACAGCTACCTGGCCACGGTCGACGGCCCCGTGGTGCTGGTCGGCCACTCCTACGGCGGCGCCGTGATCACCAACTCCGGCGTCTCCGACCCCGACGTCAAGGCCCTGGTCTACATCGCCGGTTTCATCCCCGCGAAGGGTGAGACGGTGGGCGAGCTGGCCGGCAAGTCCTCGACGCCCATCCCGCTGGTCTCGGTCGCCGTCCCGGACGGCACGGAGGTGTCCATCGACCCGGACCACTTCCGTGACGCCTTCGCCGGCGACGTCGACAGGACCACCGCCGCCAACATGGCGGCCACCCAGCGGCCCGCCAACACCAAGGCGGTCTCCGACGCCAGCGTGGAGGAGGCGTACCGCACCGTTCCCTCCTGGAGCCTGATCACCCGCCAGGACCACGCGATCGCCCCCGACCTTCAGCGCTTCATGTCCAAGCGGGCGGGCGCGCACATCGAGGAGGTCGGCGCCTCCCACGCGGTGATGGTCAGCCGTCCTGACGCCGTCACCCGGGTGATCGAGGACGCGGCCCGCAGCGTCCGGTGAAAGCGTTCCGCACCCGATGTTTCGAGATAGGGGTCCCATGTCCACCACGCCACATCCACGGCTCGGCCCGCTGACCGGCACCCTGCGCCAGGCCATCCGCAGGGGCCGCGTGGCCACCACCGGGCCTGACTACGACGCCGGCCGGGCCGTCTGGAACGGCGCCGTGACCGCCCGCCCCGGTGTCGTCGTCCGGTGCGCCGACCCGGCCGAGGCCAGGGCCGCCGTGCTGGCCGCGAGGGAGGCCGGAGTGCCTCTCTCCGTGCGCGGCGGCGGCCACGACTGGGGCGGAAGGTCGCTGAGCGACGGCGGCCTGACCATCGACCTGTCCGGTCTGCGCCAGGTGACGGTGGACGCCGAGGCGAAGGTCGCCGAGGTGTCCGGCGGGGCCACGGCCGCCGACGTCGTCCGCGCCGCCCAGCCCTTCGGCCTGACCGCCGCGACCGGCTCCGCCGGCTCCGTGGGCATGGCGGGCCTGACGCTCGGCGGCGGCTACGGGCCGCTCAGCGGACGCTTCGGGCTCGCCCTGGACAACCTGCTCTCCGCCGACGTGGTGCTCGCCGACGGCTCGGTCGTCACCACCGACCGCGAACGGGAGCCGGAGCTGTTCTGGGCGCTGCGCGGCGGTGGCGGGAACTTCGGTGTCGTCACCTCGATGCGGATACGCCTGCACGCCGTGCCGATGCTGCTGTCCGGCATGGTGCTGTTCCCGTGGGACCAGGCCGGGACCGTGCTGGCCGGGCTGCCGGACGTGCTGGCCGGGAGCACCGACGAGCTGACCGTGCAGTTCGGCGTCCTGGCGGGCCCTGACGGCCGGCCCATGGTGTTCCTCTCGCCGACCTGGAGCGGCGACGACGCGGCGGCGGGCGAACGCGCGCTGGCCCGGCTCGACGCCCTCGGCACGCCCCTCGTCTCCCAGATCGCCCCGGCCACCATGCCCGAGCTGCTCGCGGGCATCGACGCGCAGTTCCCCTTCGGCCGGCACGTCGAGATCCGTCCTCGCTGGGTGCCGTCACTGACCTCCGGGGTACGGGACGCGCTGAGCCTCGCGGGCACCACCCTGACCTCGCCCTACTCGGCCGTGTCCGTGCACAGCCTGCACGGGGCGGCGGCCCGCGTACCGGTGACGGAGACGGCGTTCGGCAACCGCGACCCGCACCTCATGATCGAGATCATCGCCCTCTGGGAGCCCGGCGACACCCGTGCGGCGGAGCACCGCGCGTGGGCCGCCGAGCTGACCGGCGCCCTCGACCCCGACGCGCTGCCTGGCGGTTACCCCAACCTGCTCGGGGAAGACGAGGTCGCACGGATCGCGCACGCCTACGGCCCGAACACCGAGCGGCTGCTGGCGGCCAAACGCCGTTTCGACCCGGACCACGTCTTCCGCGCGATCCCGCTGCCGGACCCGTCGTGAATCTTCCCTCATATCCAAAATATTCAAATATAGGTAGGCAAATGAACCTGCGTACAAGGATGACGCGCTTCGCGATGATCGTCGGCATGTTCGGAGCGGCGACAGGGCTGGCCGCCCCGCCGGTCGCGGCCGCGGTGGCCCCGGCGAGCGCCGGCAGCTCGGTCGAGGCGACCGTCTCACATGGCAGGCTCGGCCCCCTGACGGACCTGGTCATCGAACGCATCCGCGTGGGTGACGACGTGGCGGCCTCCAAGTTCGGCACCGACTCGCCCATCGAGGACCCCGTACGCGAGCAGCAGGTCCTGGAGCAGGTCAGGAAGCAGGCCGTCGCGGCGGAGCTGGACCCGGACGCGGCGGTGGCGTTCTTCCGTGACCAGATCACCGCCAGCAAGGTCGTGCAGAAGGGACTGTTCGCCCGCTGGACCGCGCATCCGCAGGAGGCGCCCACGACCCGCCCCGACCTCGGCCAGATCCGCGAGCGGCTCGACCGGCTGACCACGGACCTGCTCGCCGAGCTGAAGAACACCGAGCGGGTGCGGGACAGGCCGGTTGCGTGTTCGGTGCAGCTGGCGCTGGCCACCGCGTCGGGGGCGTCACGGGAACGGTTGGACCGGCTGCACCGCCAGGCGCTCAAGGCGGCGACCCCGTCCGTGTGCCGTACCGGTGCGGGCGGGCCGGCCGCTCGCCGCTGACGGCCTTCTCGGGCCCCGTGGCCCGCCCGTAGCGTCATACTGACTGTTTTGGCTGGTCAGGGGAACGTTCCGGAAAGTCGGGTCAGCTGGGAGGGCCGGGGCCATGGAACACCTCCACCCGCGGGCCGCCCGCTTCGCGCCGTGGGTGGCCGCGCATCTCAGGCGCTTCCATTGGTCCATCCGGGCACGGATGACGATGCTGGCCGCCGTGGTGGCGCTGGTGCTGTGCGTGATCACGTCCACGTTGATCCTCAACCACCGCTACGACGAGACGACGGTCCGCAGGCTCGCCCGCCTGTACGCGGCGAACCTGGAGCTCGTGCACCGGTTCGCGCACCGCCCGGTGCCGGAGGTCATCGACCTGGAGAACGTGCCCGCGATGCAGTTGGTCGACCGCGCCGGGCAGGTGGTGTCGGCGACGCCCCGGATGCGTGGCCAGCCGCGGATGGCCACGTTCGTGCCGCCCCGGCGATCCTCGGCCACGGATCGGCGGCTGTGCGACGTGCCCGGGTTCCCCCACCGCTGCGTGCTCATCGCGGCGATGTGGGTCCCCGCCGCGAGCGGTGACCTGATCGCCTACAGCGCGCTGCCCGCGCCTCCGGGGTACGTCAGCTGCGCACCCCGATCGCCGGCGCCCGGCTGCGTCTGGAGGAGGCGCTGATGGACCCGGCCGCGGTCGACTGGCCGGGCCTGGCCAAGGACCTGCTCAACGACGTCGAACGCCAGCAGGCGATCGCCGAGGACATCCTCACCCTGGCCCGCCTGGACGCCGAACGGTCGCCGCAGCGCGAGCGCACCGATCTGGCCGACCTGGTCCGCTCCGAGCTCAGGCACCGCCTGCCCGGCCGGGTGCCCGTCCACACCGACCTGCGGCCGGGGTGTTCGTCGCCGGCGAACGGGTGCTGCTCGGCAGGCTGCTGACCAACCTGCTGGACAATGCCCAGCGCCATGCCGCCACCGCCGTCACCGTCGCCGTCAGGGCTGAGGACGATGAGAGCCTGGCCAGGCGGGCCAAGGCAGCCACGGCCTTCCACGCCCGCCACACCTGTCGTCAAGGTTTTCTTGACGAAGGGCGTTCGTCAAGCAATGCTTGACGCATGACCGATCATGAGATCCGGACCAGCGCCGTCTCCCGAGCCGCGCTGGCCCGCCTGGCCGTCGCTTCCGAGGCCGCCGCCGCCTCTGACAGCTACCGCACCCTGGCCGCCGACAGCCGGCCCACCCACCGCGAGCCGGGCGAGCTCGCCGGTACTGCTTGGCGGCTGTTCGAGCAGGCTCGCGACATTCTGCGGGCCGCCGTCATCGCCGACCGGCTGGCCGGCGCCTCCTGGGAGACGATCGGCGCGAACCTCGGCGAGATCAGCAAGCAGGCCGCGCACGAACGTTACGGCGCCGCCGAGACCGTCTTCCGCCGCGCGGCGCTGATGGCCTGGCTGATCCCCGAACGCGCCGGCCACCAGCTCGGTGACCTCGCCGACCCCCACACCGCCCAGGCCCGTCTGACCGCCTGGCTCCGGACCCCGCCCGGCCCCGGCCCCGGCCCCGGCCCCGGCACCGCTGTCGAAACGGGGTCGGCCGCCGAGGTCGAGGACTTCCCGTTCGGCCTCCCCGCCATGACCGACGCCGAGCGGGCCGGGCTGCTCACGGAGGCCGCCAACCTGCTCAAGGGCGCCGGCCCGTACCGGAACGCCGGGGTGACCGACGCCGAACGGTACGAGGTGGAGCTGGGCCTGGCCCGCCGCAGGGTCGAGCTGTACGAGGAGATCGCCGAGCGGCGCCCCGACGACCCCGAGCCCGCCGGCCTGCTGGCCGGCGCCCGAGCCCGCCTGGCCGCCCTGGAAGCCGGCTGACCCCCTCGCCCGCCGTTCCTCTCGCGAGAACGGCCATGATCTGTCGGCATCCGACTGCGCCCGCCGGAGAGCCCCCGTTACCTTGCTCAGGTGACACTCAGGCAGATCAACGACGAATGGGCCGGAGACGACATCGACGACCTGATCGCCTACTTCGCCGCAGATCCCAACGGATATGCCGTACACCAGGTGGTCGTGGCCCGTTGCGCCCACT
Organism: Nonomuraea sp. NPDC048882; assembly: GCF_040649755.1. NCBI lineage: Bacteria > Bacillati > Actinomycetota > Actinomycetes > Streptosporangiales > Streptosporangiaceae > Nonomuraea > Nonomuraea sp. NPDC048882. Next base: position 37,624 of record NZ_JBEZGB010000006.1, on the reverse strand, counting down.
GCGCGGGCCAGGTCTTCGTCCTGGAGACCGACGAGTCCTCGACCTGCGTGCGCCGTACCTGCGCCAACTGCGACCGGACCGCCTTCATGCTCGACGCCGAGGAGCACTGGCTCACCGAAGAGCCGGAGGTCGAGTATTTCGTCGAATGCACGTGCGGCGAGGACCGGTTCGAGACGGCGGTCGGTTTCACGTTCTACAACGACACGCCGGACTCCGACGTCCGTTGGGTCAGCATCGCCGTCCGGTGCACGGTCGACGGGCTCCTCGGCTACTGCGCGGACTACAAGATCCGCTACGGCCCCTCACACCACCTGGTCGATGCCGTCTGAAGGCCGGCCAGGCTGCCGCGCCCGGCCGCCAGCGACGGGTGGCCGGGCGCGGCCAGGTGCTATCGGGTGATGTCGAGCCGGTCCAGGTTGAGGAAGTTCGACCCCATTTCGAGCTGGATCGTGTTGTACCCCCGCGCGAGGTTGACGCCGCTCAGCACGGCCGTGTTCCACGTACCCCAGCCGCCGGTGGAGGCGAACGGCTGGCCGGCGGTGACCTGGGCGCCGTTCACGAGGACCCGGCGGGTGGCGTCGCCCGCGCCGGCGGCGTAGCGGAAGCGCAGCTGGTGCGCCCCCGCGGAGGCCACGTTGACGTGGAACGTGAGCGTCTGGCCGGAGTTGTTCCAGCCGGCCAGGTAGCCACGGCCGCTGAAGCCCGGCTGGCTGCTCTCCGAGCCGATGCCGGACGACCGCGCGTTCTCGGCCTCGTAGACGCCGTTCTCCGGCTGGAGCCCGGAGTTGCCGTCCGGCTGGACGATCTGCAGCGTGCTGACGGCGGCGGCCGCGGTCAGGCTCTGCAGGTACGTGCTCGGAGCCGGCGCCGACCAGTCAGGGCCCACGAGGCCGTCGGACGTGCGGCGGTGCTGCCACGCCTGGGTGGCGTTGCGCTGCAGGAACGGCAGGTACTGGCGCTGCCCGTGCTCGGTGACCAGCGTGTTGAGCCCGCGGATCAGCCGGGCCTTGAAGCCGCCGCCGTCATTGACGCCCTCGTGCAGCAGCGTGCCGCCGTTGGTCAGGTTGGCCGTGGCCCAGTCGGCCGCCGCGCGGGCGTCGGCCAGGTAGGAGGCCGTTCCGGTGGCCTTGTACAGCGCGGCGGCGGCGCTGATGTAGGTCCCGAAGTTGTAGGTGAAGTCCCATTTGACCAGGGTGCCGGAGCCCTCCAGGTGGTCGTAGACGTGCCCCGACTCCTGGAGGTTCTCCTTGATCCAGTCGAACAGGCTCCGCGCCCGGGTGAGGTAGCTCGCGTCGCCGGTGGCGGCGTAGAGCTTGGTGGCGGTGAGCACGGCCGGGGCGTTGGTGGCCACGTTCTTCTGGTTGCGCGTGTTGTTCTGCCACCAGATGCCGCCGCCGTACGTGGAGTCCTGCTCGGCCCAGATACGGTCGAACAACGACCGCGACCGGTCCAGGTACGTGGTGTTACGCGTGATCTCGTACGCCCGCGCACTGGCCAGCGCCCACCAGCCCAGGTCGTCGTTGAAGTCGTTCTCGAACGTCGGGTAGTAGGCGACGAAGCCGGCGTACACGTCGTCGATCATCCTGCGGTACGTGCCGTTGCCGGTGCGCTCGTAGGCGTCCATCACCAGCTCCCACAGCTGGGCCTCCCACCAGAAGTCGGTGTAGAGGCCGTTCTCGGGGCCGTGCGCGTGCTCGTGGATCTGCCAGTCGCTGTTGGTGTAGAAGTACTTCTTCGCCGGGTCCCAGAAGGTCGCGACGAACGCCGACATGGCGGCGTCGGCATCGGCGGGGACGTGGGCCGGGTGGCGGCCCGCTTCGGGAACGGCGGCGTGGGCCGGCTGGACGGGCTGGATGAAGACTGCCGACAACAGAACACCGGCAGCGGCGACGCGTAATCTCATCTGCGCTTCCCTAGTTGAGGTTGTTGTCCTTCAGCACCCGGTCGCCCTGCTGCTGCGCCTGGGTGAGGGCCTTCTGCGCGTCGGCCTTGCCCTCCAGGAAGAGCTGCAGGTTCGGGATGACCGCCTCCTCCTCCATCGGCGCGTAGCCGGCGCAGGCGGGGCGGGTCTTGGCGAACTTCAGCGTGTCGAGGATCGGCTTCCAGAACGGGTCGCCGGAGAAGAACGGATCCTCCGAGGCCTGGACGTTGCCGGGGATGTTCAGGCTGGTCTTGGCCCACAACATGGAGTTGTCCTTCTCGGCCGTCCACCACTTGACGAACTCCCAGGAGGCGTCCTTCTGCTTGGCGGCGCGCGGGATCACCAGGCCGAAGCCGCCCATGAGGCTGGCGTTGCCGCCCTGCGGCCCGCTCGGCGGCGGCACGATGCCGAAGTCCAGGTCCTTGCCGTACTTCTTGTACGTGGTGATGTTCCAGGGCCCGGTGAGGATCATGGAGACCTTGCCGGTGGCGAACGCGTCGGTGCCCTCGCCGAGGCCCTTCTCGAAGCCGCTCTGGTAGACGCCCTCCTTGATCATCCGGCTCCACAGGTCGAGCGTCTGCAGGCCCTGCGGGCTGTTGAAGGCGGTGCGCGAGCAGTCGTCGGTGACCATCTGGCCGCCGGCCTGGGCCAGGTACATGCTGAACAGGCCCGCGTCGTCCATGGACAGTCCGGCCCGGACGAGCTTGCCGCCGTCGCGCTTGGTCAGCTTCACCGCGGCCTGCTCCAGCTCGGCCCAGGTCTTCGGCGGTTCTACGCCGGCCTCCTTGAGGTGGGCCTTGTTGTAGAACAGGGCGCGGGCGTCCACCGTGAGCGGCAGCCCGTACAGCTTGCCGTCGTGGGTGAGCTCGCGCACGGCCTCGCCGTAGAAGCGGTCCGACGGGATGTTGTCCTTCTTGAGCCGCTCGTCGAGCGGCTCCAGCACGTTCTTGGGCGCGTAGCTCGCGGTCCGCCAGCGGTCCCAGAACATGACGTCGGGGGCCTGGCCTGAGGTGGAGGCGGTGAGGAACTTGGTGAGCATGTCCTCCTGGACGACGTACTCGACCTGAATGTTGGGGTGGGTCTTGTTGAAGGCCGCGGTCATCGTCCTGAACTGCTGCTCGCCCTCTCCGGACCAGTCGCCCCAGAACTTCAGCCGCACCACGTCGCCCGAGGAGGACGAGGAGGACGAACCGGAGGAGGCGCAACCAGTGGTGATCACCGTGGCGACGGCGAGGGCGGCGGCTGCCAGCCGCCTGGTCAGGGTCGCGTGCATCGGCGGCTCACTTCCTTTCGTGAAGACATGTCATTGGAGACCGGAGCCGGTGAAGGCCAGTCCCCGGGTGAGGTAGCGCTGTGCGAAGGCGAACAGCAGCAGGGTGGGCGCCATGGCGACGATGGATCCGGCCATGAGCGGCCCGTAGTCGGTCTGCTTGTTGAAGGAGAAGGCGGCCAGGCTCATCTGGATGGTGTTCATGTCGGGGTCGTTGAGCACGATCAGCGGCCAGAGGAAGCCGTTCCAGCCCGCGACGAAGGTGAACACCGCGAGCGTGGCCAGGGCGGGACGGCACAGGGGCAGGTAGATCTTCCAGAAGATGCGGAACTCGGGGCAGCCGTCCACCCGGGCCGCCTCGCCGAGGTCCTTCGGCAGGGCGAGGAAGAACTGCCGCATCATGAACACGGAGAACGCGCCGACCGCGCCCGGCAGGATGACCGCCCAGTACGTGTTCAGCAGCCCGACGCCGCCCTGCCCCATGAGGTCGTTGCCGCCGGCCAGCGGCATGCTGCGGACGATGACGAACGACGGCACGAGCGTCACCACGGCCGGCACCATCATCGAGCCCAGCAGCAGCCGGAACAGCACCCGGCTGCCCCGGAACGGCAGTCGCGCGAAGGCGTACCCGGCCAGCGCCCCGAGCATCAGGTTGGTGACGACTCCCGCCACGGCCAGCAGCATCGAGTTGGCGAAGTGCCGGGCGAACGGCACGGTGGTGAACGCCGACCAGTAGTGCTCGAAGGTGATCGAGCTCGGCAGCCACTTGATCGGCAGTGCGATGATCTCGTCGTCGGGCTTGAGCGACGTGCTGAGCGACCACAGGAACGGCAGCAGCATGAACAGCCCGACGACCGTGAGCACGCCGTAGAACAGGGCGATCCTGATCCGCCTGGCCATGGTCATGTCTCGTCACTCCGGTTGATCCGCATGTTGATCACGGTGACCGCCACGATGATGAGGAAGAGCGTGAACGCCTGCGCCGAGGCGTAGCCCATCTGCAGCCGGTTGAAGGCGGTCTCGTAGATCTGGTAGACGGGCGTCAGCGTCGAGTTGCCGGGACCGCCCTTGGTCATCACGTACGCCTGGTCGAAGAGCTGAAAGGCGCCGATCAGCGACAGGGTCGTGACGAACAGCGTGGTCAGCCGCAGCTGCGGCCAGGTGACGTGGACGAACGTGGCCCAGCGCCCGGCCCCGTCCAGGGCGGCGGCCTCGTACAGGTGCGTGGGGATGTTCTGCAGGCCCGCCAGATAGATCAGCATGTTGGAGCCGACCCCCTGCCAGAGCGTGACCAGCACGATCGACACCATGGCCGTGCTGCTGTCGCCCACCCACGCCGGGCCCGGGATGCCGAAGAAGCCGAGGATCTCGTTGATCGGCCCGTAGTGGCTGTTGAGCATCCAGGTCCACACCGTCGCGGCGGCCACCGGCGAGGTCACCACGGGGATGTAGTAGATGGTCCTGAAGACGCTTATCGCCGGCAGCCTGCTGTTGAGCGCCACCGCGAGGAGCAGCGAGCCGGCGATCATCAGCGGCACGAACATCGCGCAGTAGAGCAGGATGTTCTTCAGCGTGGTGAAGAAGGTGGTGTCTTCGAGCAGCCTGGCGTAGTTCTGCAGGCCGGCCCACTGCGGCGGCGTGAAGACGTCGTACGTGGTGAAGCTCAAGCCGAGCGCGCCGGCCACGGGCAGCACGGTGAAGATGACGAACAGCACCATCGGCGGCGTGGCGAACAGCACCCCGGCCCGCGCCTGATGCCGGGACATCCGGGACCGCCGCTGCTTCGCGTGGCCGGGGGAGGCCCGGCCGACCGCGGGGGGGCCGGCGAGCGTCTGGGTCATGTCAGCGCCACCTCCATGGCGAACTGCGCGTACAGGCTGTTGGCCCAGCCGAACCAGGGGCGGGTGAAGACGCCGGGGTCGTCGGGGTCCAGGCTCTCGTGGATGTATCCGGTGCCGGCCGTGGTGGCGGCGAGCATGTCCAGCAGCTCCGCCTGCTCGGCCGGGTCGGTGCTGGTGAGGCCCTGCATGGTCAGCGACATCGGCCAGATGTGGCCGGGCGCCGTGTGCGGGCTCCCCACGCCGCGGGCGTGCTTGCCCGAGCTGTAGTGCGGGTTGCCCGGGCTGAGGACGAAGGCCCGGGTGTTGCGGTACGTGGGGTCCGTGGCCGGGCGGTAGCCCAGGTAGGGGATGGACAGCAGGCTCGGGACGTTGGCGTCGTCCATGAGCAGGTGGTTGCCGAGGCCGTCGGTCTCGTACGCGTAGACGGGCCCGTGCTCGGGATGGTCGACGACCGCGTACCGGCCGATGCCCTCCTCGATCTCGGCGCGCAGCGCGGCGGCGTCGTCGGCCAGGGCCGCGTCCGCGTAGAAGTCGCGGGCGAACGCGGCCACGTGGCCGAGCACGACGACCGCGAACATGTTGGACGGGACGAGGAAGCCGTAGGTGCAGGCGTCGTCGCTGGGCCGGAACGCCGAGCGGACCATGCCGGTGTACCCGCACTCGGGGCCGCGCCCCTCGTTGACCAGCGTGTCCGTGGGCTGCTGGGGGTTCGGGCGGACGAAGCGGTACGGCGACGACTCCGGGTGCTGCTCGGCGCGCATGGTCGCGACCGCGACGGTGAGCATGCGGTGCACGGCCTCGTCGAACACCTCGGCGTCGCCGGTGACCGTCCAGTAGAGGTGCAGCAGCCGCAGCGGATGGCACAGGGAGTCCAGCTCCCACTTGCGCTCCCAGACCCAGGGCGTGAGTTCGGTCCGGTCGTCCTGGTGGCCCATGCCGTCGGGGCCCTCGTTGAACGCGTTCGCGTACGGGTCCAGGGCGACATACCGGGCGTGGCGCCGGATCACCCCGCGGACCATGGCCCGCAGGTCGTCGTCGGCGGCGGCGTGGCGGACGTACGGCTCGATCTGGGCCGCGGAGTCGCGCAGCCACATCGCCGGGATGTCGCCGGTCAGCACGAACGTGGTCCCGTCCGGCAGCCGCCTGACCGTGGTCTCCAGCGTGTTGAGGAAGCACTGCTCGAACATCGCGGCGGCCTCGGGGAACCGGGGCGTCAGCAGTGTTCGTACGCGGTCGGCCACGTCGTGCAGCACAGTTGGGACAGCGTTCACGCGTTTCCCTTCATGAGGTGCGCGAGATGTCATCTGAGGGAAACGTAGGAACCAAGTTGGCATAAGTCAATATGTTTCGATGGTTCAATTTATGAGATGATATATACCTAGACGTGCTGACATACCAAGCTATGAAGGGGAAGAGTGGCTGCGAGAGGCCCGCTCCTGTACGAGCGGATCATTGATTACCTCCTGGACGAGGTCCGGCGTGGAGCGCTGACCCCCGGCGACCGCGTCCCCTCGGAGATGGAGCTGGCCGAGCGGTTCGAGGTCAGCCGGATCACCTCGAAGAAGGCGCTGGAGATCCTCCGGCAGGCCGGCGTCGTGCACCGGGTCCGCGGCAAGGGCTCGTTCGTGGCCGCGGAGCTGCCCGACCTCGACTCCCTGGCGCTCTCGCCGGTCCGTGCGGCGGCTGAGGGCGAGCGGGTGCCCGGCACGATCGCGATGATCTATCCGGACGCGTCCGAGGCGTACGGGCTGGAGCTGCTCTGCGCGGTCGAGGAGCGCTGCGCCGAGCGCGGCATCACCCTGGTGATCAAGCGGACCCGCGGCAGCCAGGAAGAGGAGGAGAAGGCCATCGAGTCGATGGTCGACGCCGGGCTCGCCGAGGGCCTGATCGTCTTCCCCGTGCACGGCGAGTACTACAACGCCGGCCTGCTCCGCACGATCCTCGACGGCTTCCCGCTCGTCCTCGTGGACCGCTATCTGGCCGGGATCCAGGTGTGCGCCGTGCACACCGACAATGTCGCCGCCGCGCGCGCGTTGACCGAGCGCCTGCTCGACCAGGGGCACCGGCACATCGCGTTCGTCTCCCCGCCGCCGGAGAACACCTCCAGCATCGAGGAGCGGCTGGAGGGCTTCCGCGCCGCCTTCACCGGGCGCGGCCTGTCCCTCGACTTCGTGCACCAGCTGACCGATCTGTCCAGCACGCTGCCGGGCGCGTTCACTCCCGACAACGTGCAGGCCGACGTCGAACGCATCCGCGCCTTCCAGGCCCGCGAGCCCGAGGTGACCGCGTTCGTGGTGTGCGAGTACAACCTGGCGCGGGTCATGGGCCGGGCCATCTCCGGCACGGAGCCGCGCCCGCTCATCGCCTGCTTCGACTCGCCCCTCGACCCGGTCGCCGGGCCGGGCTTTCTGCACGTGCGGCAGGGGCAGCGGGAGATGGGCCGGCAGGCGGTGGACCTGCTGCTGGCTCAGATGCGCGGCGAGCCGGTGCCGCCACGCTCCATCGTCCCGTTCTCGATCGTCGACCCCGAGACCAGCTGATCCACGGAGGACCCACCCTTGTCGCTGCCCGACCTCTGGAACGACCGCGCCGACCTGACTCAGCGCAGCCTCGACCACTACTTCGCCGCCCCCGGTGACCAGCTGTTCGACAACTGGCACCCGCTGGAGCCCGGCGACAACGACACCTTCAACTACTGGTGGCTCGCGCACGCCATGGACGTGCGCATCGACGCCCACCGGCGGACCGGCGACCCGGCCCGGCTCGACCAGGCCGCGGCGATCCTGGCGGGCATCCGCCGGCGCAACGGCGGCCGGCTCTTCAACGACTACTTCGACGACATGCTCTGGCTGGCACTTGCGACCCTGCGCCTGGCCGAGGCCACCGGCTCCGCCGACCTGCGCCAGGACGCCATCGTGATCTGGCAGCACGTGCTCGACGACGGCTGGAACGACCACGAGGGCGGCGGCATCGCCTGGCGCGTCCAGCAGCCGTACTACAAGAACACCCCGGCCAACGGCCCCTTCGTCATCCTGTCGGCCCGCCTCCACCGCGTCACCGGCGACCCCCGCTACCTGGAGTGGGCGGTCAGGACGATGGACTGGCTGGAGGGCGCCCTGGTGCGGCCGGACGGCTTCGTCGAGGACGGCGTCAACCGCCAGGAGGACCACGCCATCGACGTGCAGTGGCGCTTCACGTACAACCAGGGCCTGTACGTCGGTGCCTGCGTCGAGCTCGCCCAGGCGCTCGACCGGGACGGCTACCTGTCCCGCGCCACCCGTACGGCCCGCACGGCCATCACGGAGCTGAGCTCGGACGGCGTCTTCGCCCACGAGGGCGACGGCGGCGACGAGGGCCTGTTCAAGGGCATCTACTACCGGTACGCCCACCGCCTGCTGGAGGTCCAGGACGTGCCGGAGGTCCGGGACTTCCTGCTGGACAGCACAGAACGGCTGTGGAAGTCGTCCCTGCGGGACGGCCTGCTGCTGGCCGGCCAGAACTGGAACCACCCGCCGGGCCCGAAGGTCTCACTCTCGGCCCAGCTCAGCGCGGTGATGGCCACCGAAGCCTGCGCCGCCCTCACCACCGGCTGACGGCCCCACCGGCGCCCTGCCGAGACTGGGATCTCATGAGGGCTTTCACTGCGCTGCCGGCGCCGAGAACGTCACCCCGGTCAGCTCCTCGGACACCGTCCACAGGCGCTGCTGGACGGCCTGGTCGTGGGAGGCGGGGCTGGAGGTGACCGGTTTCGGGTAGCCGCTGATCTCCCCCCGGTTGCCGGGGCCGTAGTACTGGCCGCCCGTGACGGCCGGGTCGGTGGCGGCGCGCAGGGTGGGCAGGGCGCCCATGTCGGCGTCCTGGGTGAGCAGCGGCGCGAGCCAGGTGATGGGCAGGCGGAGCGGGGCGGGCGTGTTGCGGGCGAGTTCGGTGTTGGACACGCCGGGATGCGCCGCCACCGCGATCGTGGTGCCGTACGGGGCGAGCCGGCGCTGCAGCTCGTACGTGAACAGCAGGTTGGCGAGCTTGGACTGACCGTAGGCGCCGACGCGGCTGTACGAGCGCTCCCACTGCAGGTCGTCGAAGTGGATGGCGGCCCGGATGCGATGGCCGGTGCTGCTGACCGTCACGACGCGGGAGCCGGGCACGGGCAGCAGCCGGTCGAGCAGCAGGCCGGTCAGGGCGAAGTGGCCCAGATGGTTGGTGCCGAACTGCAGCTCGAAGCCGTCGGCGGTGCGCTGCGGCGGGGTGTACATCACGCCCGCGTTGTTGATGAGCAGGTCGATGCGCGGGTACGTGGCGCGCAGGTCGGCCGCCGCGGACCGGATCGAGTCCAGCGAGGTCAGGTCGAGGGCCTGGACGGCGACGTCGCCGCTGATACGGCCGGCCGCCTGCCTGCCCTTCTCGACGTTGCGTACGGCGAGGACCACCGTGGCCCCGCGTTCGGCCAGCATCCGCGCGGTCTCGAACCCCAGCCCGGTGTTGGCGCCGGTCACGATCGCCACCCGCCCGCTCTGGTCGGGGATGTCCTGCTCGGTCCAGTTGCCACTCATGAGGTCCTCCTAAAGAACCGTCGGTCTCTTACGAGCTTCAACATAAGAGACCGCCGGTCTTCTGTCAAGAGACCGCCGGTCTTTAAGCTAGGGTGATGGATGTGACATTCAAGCGGGCGCGTAGTGAGGAGCAGCGGGAGATCCGCCGCCAGGCGATCCTGGACACGGCGGCGGCGATGCTCGACGAGCTGCCGGTGGCCGAGGTGAGCCTCAACGAGCTCAGCCGGCGCGTGGGCCTGGCCAAGTCGAACGTCCTGCGCTACTTCGAGTCACGCGAGGCGGTGCTGCTCGAACTGCTGGACGTCTTCCTGGCGAGCTGGGAAGCCGAGATGACGGACGCCCTGGCCGCGGGCATCGACGCCCAGGCGACCCCGGAAGCGCGGGCCCGTCAGCTGGCCGAGATCCTCAGCCGGTCGCTGGCGGAGCGGAAGGTGCTCTGCGACCTCTTCGGCGCGCAGGGCGGCGTTCTTGAGCACAACGTCTCGGTCGAGGTGGTCAAGCGGCACAAACGCGCCTCCCTCGCCCGGCTCGTCGCGATCACCGACCTCATCCGCCGTCACCTGCCGGAGCTCGGGGACGACGCGCAGTTGTTCTGCCTGATGGCCATGGTCTCGGCGGGCGCCCTGTCTTCGTACGTCCCGCCGCCGCCCAGCGTCCTCGCCGCCTACGCGGAGGAGCCCGCACTCAACATGCTCCACCTGGACCTGCGCGACGCCCTCCGCTCCGCCTTCACCGCGACACTCGTGGGCCTGCTGCCACGCGCCTGAACGTCACCTCGCCCGTACGTCACGGACCTGCCCGAACGTCACCTCGCCCGTACGTCACGGACCTGCCCGAACGTCACCTCGCCTGGACGTCACAGACCTGCCTGGGCGGCCACCGTCCGCACGATCTCGCCGGCCGGCGCCTGATCGTGCACGAGCCCGGCCGACTGCCCCGCATACATGGCCAGAGCGACCGGTTCCCCCGTCATGCCGGGCACCGGGATCATGTCGTCGTAGCGCCGATAAGCGTGCCCCTGGGCATCGACGGCCACGACCTCGCCCTCTCCCGGCCGATCGGGAGCCGCCGGCCGCCCCGCCCGCTCCCACGCTTCCAGGGTGCGGTTGCCGAGCACACGATGCGGCGCGTCCGGCCAGCCGCCGTCGAAGCACGTGGTGTGAACGGTGTCGTCGGCGGACGCCCGGCAGACAGCCTGCCGGTACGTGTCATGGGTGGCCGCTTCCTCGGCGGTCAGGAAACGGGTCCCCAGCCACCCCGCCTGCGCGCCCAGGGCCAGCGCGGCGGCCAGCCCCGTCCGTCACCGATGCCGCCGGCGGCGATCACCGGCACCGGGCCCACCGCGTCCACCACGGCGGGCACCAAGGCCATCGTGCTCACCCGCCCCCTGACATGCCCGCCCGCCTCCCATCCCTGCGCCACCACCACATCCACCCCGGACCGCACGGCCGCCGACGCCTCGGACACGGACCCCACGGTGTGGAGGCCGTATCCGCCGGACGGCCTCCTCGGGCGAGACCCAGGTGAGGGCGAGCATGCCGAGACCGCCCGCGTTCGAGACGGCCGCCGCCAGCTCGGGCGTGGCCGCCGAGCCGATCGGCGCCTGGATGACAGGCACCGCGATCCCCAGCCGATCGCACAAAGGTGTCGTCATGCTGACCCCCGTCTCTGAGCCGTCATTTCGGTGCGCGCGTCCGGCAGCAGGATATTACCGGCGCTCGAACGCCGGCCATATCCGCGCCGCATTTTAGGCAGGGCGGACTTCTTGACGCTGTCGTCATTCTGCCGCCGGGAAAGCACGAAAAAGTCACCGCCCTTTTTCTCGAGCGTCAGGTATGTTGCCGGGCATGAAACGAGCCCTCGTGATCATCGGCCTGCTCTCACTCCCGTTCATGCCGGGACGGGAGGCGTCGGCATCGACCGGCATTTCTTCGCAGAACTGCGCGGAAGTTTCGGTGGGCCCGGCCGAAGTGGTCGTCACCAATGCGGCTCGGGAACGGCACCAATTGGGTGGATGGCCGGAGACCGCGCTCGGAGTGCTGCCGGATTCCGGCGGGTTCCATCGCTTCGTGAGCGTCAATCCGTTCGGCGGGACAATGACGCGCCCGCAGGCCAACGTGGTGACACGGGGCACGCTGGCCGACCCGCTCGCCGGCGGAGTCCTGAGTTCGACGACGGTGGAGAAGCTTCCTGGCGGATATGAATGGGCCGGCGGCGGGCCGGTTTTCCGCGATCCGGACAGCGGCCTGGTCCTCCAGGTTCTCCACCTGGAGAGATACGCCCATGACCGCTTCTACGGCGAGCTCCACCTGGGCCGGTTCGACGTGGCGACGGGGCGGACCACCTATCTGGGACCCATGGTCAGGCCCAGGGTGGACATGGAGGCGGCCTTGAGCCGCGGCTACAACATCGACCTGGGAACGTCCTCGCTCACGCTCATCGACGGCTATCTGCACGTCTATTTCTCCGACGCGTCCTTCGACGTGGCCGGAAATCTGGCCGTCACGGGCCTGTCCACGGCGCGGGCGCCGCTGGGCGAGGTGATCGCCGCCGCCCGGTCGGGAACGGTCTCGCCGTGGCGGAAATACCACCAGGGCGAATGGGCCTCGCCCGGCATCGGCGGCGACGCGGGGGATCTGCAGCCGGGGATGCCGTCCGCGTGGGCGCCGAACGTGATCAGGGCCGCCGAGGGCGGCGTCATCATGGTCGCTGCGGCGGACGACCGGGAGATCGTCATGTCCAGCTCGCCGGACGGCCTGACCGGGTGGACTCCTCGCATTCCGCTCTTCCGGGACCCGGAGTACACCAACGCCTACGTCACTGCGGTCGGCACCGATGACCCGTCCGTCGCCGGGAGGCAGTTCTACGTCTACAACACCCAGTTCCTCGACAAACAGCCCAACCTCCGGAACATGCAACTCGTCCGGCATCTCATCACCTGCACCGCCGGATCGGCCACCACCACTGTCCCGCTGATCCGTCACCGCTTCCCGGACGGGCGCCACCGCGTCACCACGACGGAGGTGAAATCGCCCGGCGCGTACCCGGAGTACGGCGGAATCTGGGGCCTCTACCGCACCAAGCACGCCGGGACGGCGCCTCTGTACGGCTGCCGTGAGGGCACATCGGGATATTTCATCACCCGCGACGTCCGCTGCGGCGGCAAGGACAACGCCCTGCTCAACACGGAAGGCTGGATCCACACCACCGCCCCCGACGTGCCGTCCGCGCTGCTCTACCGCTGCCGGCAGGCCGGCGGCGACTCGTACGTCTCGATCGACCCGACGTGCGAGGGCGCCGGAACCGCGAGCGAGACCCTCGGCCACGCGCTCTGGTCCCCACGTGTGCTGTTCTCCCGGTTCGCGAGCAGGGACGACCACTGGGAGACCTCGGGTGCGGTGACGACGGCCTACGCCAGGGAGGGGAGCTGGTACCTGGAGCCCGCCCGGACGGCGGGCACCGTGCCCTTGTACGGCTGCCTGACCGGAACCGACCACTTCGTCACCCGGGACGCCGGCTGCGCCGGTCGCACGGAGGGCTACATCCATACGGCTCGCCCCTCGGAGGCGTACCAGGCCATCTATCGGTGCAGCTGGGGACCGTCCAGGGAGAGATTCACCAGCATCCGGGACGACTGCGAGGGCGCGCCTGGCGCGGTACGCGAAGCACTCCTCGGTTACGTCCTCCCCGCCGACGCCCCTTTCACCATGGCCGCCGCCTCCTGACAGCGAGCCTCCGAAAACGACCTTCAGATTGGCCGACATGTCCGAGAACCAAGAAAACCCGGTCTTACGGCGACGGATCGCCTGGCGAATTTCCGCGATGATCAGCCTTGGCACCTTCATTCCGACCGTCATCCTGGCCGGGTTCATCATGATCATCACCCCGTCGTGGGGGATCTGCTTCGAGAGGGGGAGAGACTGCAATCCGAATGCGGGGCTGCTCGGAACGGTGGCGTTCTGGGCTTTCATCGGCAGCGCGGTGACGGGCATCTCCGCTCTCGTGCTCCCGGTCAGATGGCCGGTGGCGAAATGGGCGGGGCCCGCTCTCGCCGTCGTGCAGTTACTCCTTCAGCTGGTCAACTTCGTCGCGATCGCTCTGAGCGGGTGACGGCGCGACGAAAGACGACGAAAGGCGACGAACGCGGTGCTCGCGTTCTGTCCACCGCGATGTCGACGACAGCGGGACGGCAGGGGGACGAGAGGGCGATGCGGCAGATTGGTGCGCAGTAGGCAGGCGCCGGCCGTCTTCGAGGGAGATTCTTTCGCCGGCATCGTTTCCGGGGCGTGACGGAGTTCGCTGTGAATGCTGTTGCATCGGGGGAGAAGGCGACGTTCCGCGCGGTGCTGGGGGTCGCCGAGTTCAGGGCATTGTGGTCGGCGGAGTTGTTCTCCCAAGTGGGGGACCAGTTCGCGAGGGTGTCGATCGCGGTCCTGGTTTACCAGCGAACGGCCTCGGCCGCTCTGACCGGGCTGACGTACGCGTTGACGTACCTTCCGTCCTTGGTGGGCGGAATGACGCTGAGCTGGGTCGGCGATCGATATCCGCGCCGCGAGGTCATCTTCGTCGTCGATCTCGTACGCGCGGCGCTGGTCGCGGCGATGGCGCTGCCGGGAATGCCGTTACCGGTGCTGGCCGCGCTGCTGGCAGCGATGACCGCGCTGAGCGGGCCGTTCAAGGCGGCACAACTCTCCCTGCTCGCCGATGTCCTGACCGGCGACCATTACGTGCTCGGTCTTTCCATCCGGCAGATCACCATTCAGAGCGCCCAGATCGGCGGTTTCCTCGGCGGGGGACTGCTCGCCCAAGGACTCAGCTCCACCACGGGGCTGGCCGTCGACGCCGCGACGTTCGTGCTGTCCGCGCTGCTGGTCAGGTTCGGCACGCGCCGGCGACCTGCGGCGGCGGGAGGTGGCGGACGGTCCAGGGTGCTGGCGGGCGGGTTCGGACTGGCGATGGTGTGGCGGGATCCGCGGCTGCGGTCACTGGCCGCGTTGAGCTGGCTGGCCGGCTTCTACGTGATGCCGGAAGGGCTCGCGGCTCCATACGCTGATGCGCTGGACGAAGGCTCCGCCCTGGCCGTGGGTGTGATCATGGCGGCGGATCCGGTCGGATGCGTGATCGGTGCTTTCATCTTCGGCAGATTCGTTCCCGAGCCGGTCCGCGACAGAACGGTGGGGGTGCTCGCCCTGCTGGCAGGCGTGCCCCTGGCATTGTGCGTTCTGTGGCCAGGACTGACGATGTCCGCGATTCTCTTCGCGCTTTCCGGCGCCTGCTCGATCTGCTACCAGATGCAGGTGGGCGCATTGTTCGTACGCATTCTTCCGGACGCGTCCCGTGCCCAGGGAATGGGCGTGATGTCCTCCGGGCTCATCACCGTGCAAGGTCTGGGCATTTTCGCCGGCGGCGTGGTGGCCACCTGGACGGGACCCGTCGCGGCGGTCGCCCTGGCCGGTGTCGCCGGCATCATGGCCGGCACGTACCCGGCCCGGGAATGGGCGGCCGCCCGATCCGAAGAGAGGAGGCGAAATCCATGAGAAAGCCAGGACAGAACTGGTGAACCCGCACCGGCACCATCGGCCGGCGAGAATCGGAAAGGAGGAGACGAGAATGGCGATCAGAGGAAAGGACCAGTAAAGACCGGTAACCCAGTAAAGACCGGTGACGAATCGCTCGACGTGAGGTCGCGAGCGGCCCGCTGACTCCGTGCGGGCCTTCGCGGCCGCATCCACAAGAAGTCCGGCAGACCAAGCGAAGGAGCAAGCGATGCACACATCAGCCGCGGACGAGGCTGTCATCGAGCTGGCCGACGAATACGCGCCCGCCGAGATCCTGACGAGCTGGGTCGAGCGCACGCCCGACATCGGCTGACCGGCGGGGCTGCACGTGGACGACCCACGACTGCGGATCTCATCGTGCGGTGCGCTGCTGTGGCACGCCGATCAGCTGGTCTGGCACGACACCCTGGCTCATCGCCGGTTCGTCCTCGGTGAGGACGCCGACGCCGTGCTGCGGTGCTTCACCACCTGGCGGCCACTGAGCGAAGTGCGTACGTGCGCCCGCGATGATGATCACGCCGCGTTCCTGGTCGCGATCGTCGAGCGGCTGCGTGCGGCCAACGTCCTCGTCACCTGGAAGTCGGAACGGCACCGCGTCGAGGCCGCCGGCGAGGCCGCCTGGCATCGCTGGGGCCGGCTCGCCGCCGTGTTCCACGCGGAAACCCGCAACCTGCGCGACCAGCCGTTCATGACGGCCGAGCTCGAACAGGAGCGGCTGCGGCGACGGCTCGACGACGAGCCGGCGCCCGCCGTGTGCCGGGAGGTGCCGACACCGCACCGCGTCGTGCTGGCCGAGGCCGGCACGGCGCCGTGGGCCCGTTCCGGCTTCCTCGACGTGCTGTCCCATCGTCGCAGCTCACGCCGATTCAGCGGGGAACCGGTGCCGTTCGATGCGATCAGTGCGTTGCTGCGCTGGGGCGGCGGGATCGTCGAACTCGACGAGCCCACCCAGACGGCCTTCAGAACCTCCCCTTCGGGGGGAGGCCGGCACCCCACCGAGATCTACCTCCACGCGCACCGCGTCAGCGGGCTCGCTCCCGGGCTCTATCACCTGAACGTCCGGCGCCACGAGCTGGAACGCGTCGGGCCGCCGCGCACCGGGGACGCCCTCGTGGAGCTGCTCGGAGGCCAGGAGTGGGTGGCGGCCAGCGGTTGCGTGGTGTTCTATACCTGTGTGCTCGCGCGCAGCATGTGGAAATACTCGACTCCGCGTACGTACCGGATGCTCCACCTCGATGTCGGCCACCTCAGCCAGACCCTCTACCTGCTGTCCGCCGCGCTCGGGCTCGGCGTCACCTTCACCGCGGCGATCAGGGACGAGCAGCTCGAAGACATGCTGGGCATCGACGCCGCCGGCGAGCTGGTGATGGGCTGCTCGGTGATCGGCATGCCCCGGACGAGGTGCGGGGGCGCATGACCGCCGGCCGCGTCACCTACGCGGAGATCTTCGGCGTGCGTGAGTTCCGCGCGCTGTTCACCAGCCGGGTGCTGGCCACCGTCGGCGACTACGTCGCTCGCGCCGCGCTGGTCATCGCGGTCTTCGCCGACACCGGGTCGGAGGCGCTCATGGGCGTCACCTTCGCCCTGACCACGCTCCCGGACCTCATCGGCGGCCCGTTACTGGCCGGTCTGGCCGACCGATTCCCCCGGCGCGCCGTCATGGTGGCCGCCGACCTCGGCAGGGCGTTCCTCCTGCTCATCATGGCGATCCCCGGGCTGCCGCTGGTCGCCCTGTGGGTCCTGCTCTTCCTGATCCGGCTGCTGGACTCGCCGTTCAGCAGCTCCTATCTGGCCACCATGTCGGTGGTGCTGCCGGGCCGGCGGCTGGTGAAGGGGTCCGCGGTCACGCAGGTCGTCAACCACGTCTCCTACACGGTCGGGTACGCCTTCGGCGGCGTGATCGTCGCGATCACCGGACTGTCGGCGGTCCTCGTATTCAACGCCGCGACCTTCGTCCTGTCCGGCCTGGCGATCCTGGCGGGGGTGCGGGCCCGGCCGGCCACCGCCGGCGGCGGCGCCTCCGCGCCGTCCTGGCTCGGTTCGTTCCGCACCGCGACCCGCTACATCGCCGCGCACCCACGGCTGCGGGTGATCATGCTGTTCACCCTGCCCATCGCCGCCTGCCTCGTTTCCGCGGCGCTCGCGGCGCCGTACGCGGCACAGCTCGGCCAGGGGACGGCCGTCGCCGGCCTGCTGATGGGCGCCGCCCCCGCCGGGATCGTGATCGGACTCTGGCTGCTGCCCCTGCTGATCCCCGACCAGCGCCCGCCGCACGTGGTGGTCCTGTCGGCCCTCGGCTGCCTGCCGCTGGTGCTGTTCGCGGCCGTGCCGGGGGCGGCGGTCGCGACCGCGCTGATCGTGGTCTCAGGAATGGCGCTGTACTTCTGGATCCCGCTCGCCGCCGAGTTCACCCAGACCGTCCCCGACGACATGCGCGGGCAGGCCGTGGGCCTGCTCACCACGACCATGCGGGTCACGCAGGGCGTCGCCATCCTGATGTTCGGGTTCGCCGCCCAGTACGCGATGTCGTCCACGGTGATCGCGGCCTCCGGAGCGATCGGAACGGCCCTGGCGATCGGCCTGTCGCTGGCATGGGTACGGGCGAGCGGCTCCGCCAGAACCTCCTGACCTGACGACTTCGCGAAAGCGGCACGAAAGATCGGCGAAAAGGCGGCTGTCTATATTCGCGGTGCCGAAGGAGGTGGACGTGCTGGTTTTCCGGGTGCTGGGTCCGCTGCAGGTCGAGCGCGACGGAACCGCGCTCGCGATCACCGCGAGCAAGCAGCGGATCCTGTTGGCGACGCTGCTGCTGCACGCCAATCGACAGGTGTCGATGGAGCGGCTGATCGACCGGCTCTGGTACGACGAGGGCCCGGCCGATCCGCGTTCCTCGCTGCACACGCACCTGGCCCGGCTGCGGCACGCGCTGGACGACGGCCGGCCAGGACCGGCCCTGATCGAGACCGGCCAGGGCGGCTATCTCCTGCGGGCATGCCCGCAATCGCTGGACTTACTGAGATTCCGGCAGTTGGTGTCCGAGGCGGCCCGGGACCACGGCCGGGCCGAAGGGCTGCTGCGCGAGGCGCTCGGGTTGTGGCGGGGAGCGTTGCTCGGCGACGTGCCGTCCGACGTGCTGCACCGCGAAGAGGTGCCCGCTCTGGCCGCGGAGCGCCTGGGCGTACAGGAGTGCTGGTTCGACCTCGCGTTGCGCTCCGGCCAGGGCGCGCAGGTCATCGGCGAGGCGCGGGCGGCACTGAGCGCCTTCCCGCTGAGCGAGCGCTTGTGCGCGCGGCTCATGCTCTGCCTCTACCAGTCGGGCCGTCCGGCGGAGGCGCTGGAGACGTACGAGGCGGTACGCGGCAGGCTCCGCGCGGAGCTCGGCCTGGAGCCGAGCGAGGAAATGCGGCAGGTGCAGGCGCTGATCCTGCGCCGGCAGCCGATCGAGCCCTGTCACCTGGGGCTGACGAGCGGGGACCACCTGCCGTCGACGGAGCGGGATCCAGGGGATGAGGGGGTGTTCCGGCGCGATGGAGCAGACAGGCGATGAGCTGCGTTTCGGCGTACTCGGCCAGCTGGAGATCGTCGGAGGGGGAGTGCCGGTGGTCATCGCGGCGGCCAAACAACGCGTGGCCCTGGTCACGCTGCTCCTGCAGGCCGGCAACCTGGTCACCAGGGATGAGCTGATCGACCGGATCTGGGCGGACGACCTTCCCGCCGACCCGCCGGCTTCCTTGCACACGCATATCGCCCGGCTCCGGCGTTCTCTGCGGACCGGCCGGAATCTGATCAGGACCCACGACCTGGGCTACTCGATCCAGGCCGGTGCCGAGACGCTCGACGTGCTGCGGTTCCGCCGGCTCGCCGGGTCGGCCGCGGCGGCGAGGTCGCGGGACGACACCGGGCAGGAGGCGCGGCTGCTGCGTGAGGCGCTGGCGCTGTGGCGCGGGCCCGTGCTCGCCGACATCACCTCGGAATCCCTGCACCGCGAGGTGGCGCCGCTCCTGGAGGAGGAGCGGCTGCGCGCGCAGGAACGCTGGTTCGAGGCGTGCATCAGACTGGGCGAGCCCGCCGAGGTGATCCCCGACCTGCGGGCGGCCGTGGACGCGCACCCCACGCACGAACGGCTCTGGGCCCAGTTGATCCTCGCGCTGTCCCTCGTGGGACGTCCGGCAGAGGCGCGGGAGACGTACCGGACGGTCCGTGAGCTGCTGCGTGCGGAGCTCGGCCTCGACCCGGGGCCGGAGATCCGGCAGGCGTACGCGCGTCACCGGTCCGCTCGCACCGTGAATCTTCCATGAGGTCGCCGGCGCACTATCGGCTCGGGTCCTGACCAAGAAGGCGGCGCACGCGGGCGACGTCCTGGGCGCGCCCCTGCTGCTGGTACATCGAGAGGGCCCGCTGCCACGCGGCACGGGCTTCGTCGTGGTCGCCGAGCATGGCGTACGCGTCACCGAGCCGTACCAGCGTGTTGGCGACGAAGTAGAGAGTGCCGATCTCGGTCTGGATCTCCAGCGCCTCGCGGTAGTGCTGAACCGCCCGAGCATGGTCGCCACTGAGATGGTTGACGTACCCCAGGGTGTCGAGCGTGGTTCCCTCGACGCCAGGACTTCCTGTGCGGCGGGCCAGCAGCAGCGCGGCCTCGGCACCCTCGCGGGCGACGTCGTAGCGGCCGAGTTTGGCGGCGTACCAGGCCCCGTCGTTGAGCGCGTCGCCTTCCGCGACCGGATCGTCGAGGGCGTGGAAGAGCTGCTGAGCTCGGGTGACCTGGTCGAGTGCCGACTCGTAGTCCTCCTGGTGCATCAAGACCACCGCGATCGCCCGGTAGGCGCGGGCCTCGGCGAGCCGGTCGCCGGTTTCGCGGGCCAGCCTCAGTGCGTGGGTCAGGTGCTCCATCGCCTGGTCGTACCGGCCGAGCTTGGCGGACACGTTCCCGAGCAGCCTGCGCATGCGGGCTTCGGCGGCCGGGTCGCCCAGGCGCGCGGCGGCGTCCAGACCGGCCTGGACGACCGCGAGCTGGTCGCGGAGCAGTCCCCGCCGCTCCTGGTAGTTGTTCAGATACCAGGCGATCGCCCACACCGGGACGTGCATGCCATGGTCCGCGGCCGTCTTCTGGGCGGCGAGCAGGCAGGGGTACTCGCTGTCGAACCACGACAGCGCCGCCGCGATGTCGTGCGGCGGAGCGGGGTCGGCGCCGGTCGCGGGCAGGTCGAGCTCGACGACCGGGGCGGCCGGGTGCACCACTATGTCGACCGTCCTCATCGTGCGCAGGTAGAAGCCGACGACCCGGCGCAACGCCGCGGTGTCCGCCGGTCCGCGTTCGGCGGCGTAGCGGCGGACCAGGTCGTGCATCCGGTACCGGGCGTGCGCGTCCCGGCTCAGCAGCGATGCCTGCTCAAGCTGGCGCAGGACCGTCCTGGTCCGGCCGAGGGGCAACCCGGTGAGGTCGGCGGCGGCGTACGGACCGAGGTCGGGACCGGGCGCGATCGCCAGCAGCGCGAACACCCGGGCCTGCTCGGCGGTGAGTGCCCGCAGTGACCACGACAGGACGGCGGGCAGGCTGGCCGACGGATCGTCGTCGTCGAGCGCGCCGAGTCCTTCGTCACGCAGTTCGGCGACCAGCTCCATCAGCGGCTGGCGCGGCTGGGCCGCCGCTCGGGCGGCGATGATGCTCAACGCGAGCGGCAGGCCCTTGCACAACGCGACGAACTCCGTGACGGCCGCGGTCTCGGCGGCCACCCGCGACGTGCCGATCCTGCGGGTCAGCAGCGCATGGGCCTCGTCGTCGCAGAGGGTGTCGAGCGCCAGGTGGCGCGCGCCGTGCCGGGTGGTCACGCCGGACAGCCAGCTGCGGCTCGTCACCACGACCGCGCACGTCCCGCCGCCCGGCAGCAGCGGAGCGACCTGGGCGGTGTCCACCGCGTTGTCCAGCACCAGCAGCATCCGCTTGGTCGCCACCAGGCTGCGGAACAGCGACGCCTGGGCGTGCGGCTGATCCGGCACCTGGCCCGGTGCGACGCCGAGCGCGTGCAGGAACCCCCGCACCGCGACCTCCGGCGCCATCGGCGCCTCGTCCGGGCTGAACCCGCGCAGATCCACGAACAGCTGCCCGTCCGGGAACCGGTCGAGGTTGTGGTGCGCCCAGTGCAGCGCCAGCCAGGTCTTGCCCATCCCGCCGCCGCCGGCGATGGCCGTGATCACCACGGGTCCGCCCGCGGCGCGGGCGTCGTCCAGTCGCGCCAGCTCGTCGTGGCGTCCGACGAACGGCGCGGGCGGAGCGGGCAACTGCCGGGGCACCACCCGCGCGTGCACCCGCTGACCGGCCATCCCAGGGGTGGCGAGTTCGGCGTCGTCGTTCAGAATGGCGTGCCGCAACGCCCGCAACTCCTTGCCGGGATCCACGCCCAGCTCCTCGCGCAGCAGCGTCGCCAGGTCCTCGTACGCCTTGAGCGCCTCGGCCTGGCGGCCGGACCGGTACAGCGCCACCATCAGCTGCGCCCGCAGCCCTTCGCGCAGCGGGTGGGCCTCCGCCGCCACCAGCAGTTCCCCGACGATTTGACCGTGCCGGCCGAGCGTCAGGCTGACGTCGAACCACCGCTCCAGCGTCCGCATCCGCTCCTCGACGAGCTGCGGGACGTCGTCGCGATGCACCACTTCCGACGGTACGTTGCCCAGAACCGGCTCCTGCCACAGCCCCAATGCCTGCTCCAGCAGGTCCGCCTCCCCGGAGAGGTCACCTTCTCCCGCCGCCCGCTCGGCCCCCCGGGCCAGCCGGCGAAACCGGGTCAGATCCAACCAGTCGTCTTCGACGTCGATGGCGTATCCGTGTCCGTGCGTACGGATCAGCCGGGGCTCCTTGCCCCGGTCGCCCAGCACCCGGCGTAATCGCGTCACGTGGATGAACAGGGCACTACGCGGGTCGTCCGGAGCGTCGCGATCCCACACCCGATCCGTCAGCTGGTCGTAGGAGATCTCCTGTCCCGCGTGGAGGAGCAGCGTGGCCAGCACCACCCGCTGCTTCCCCGCGGTGATCGTGATCGGCCGATCGCCGCCTGCCACCCGTAACGGCCCAAGCACACTGAACCGCAGCCCCCTGCCGATGCCCACGGCTCCAGGTCTACCGCACATCTCGATTCTGTGGCAGGCCGATTCAGCGGTGTGTTCCGGGGCGCGCGGCGTACCGCACGAGAAACGGCTCTGGGCGTGCGCCGGCTACGCGCACCTCGTCATGGACAGCCGCGGCCAGGGGGCCGACACCTCCGATCCCGACGTCGCGACCGGCGGCGTCGCCGCGCCCGGGTTCCTCACCCGCGGCGTGCTCGACCCCGAGCGCTACTACTACCGGCGCCTCTACACCGACGCGGTGCGCGCCGTGGCGGCCGTACGCGCCCACCCGGCGGTGGACCCGGCCAGGGTCGCGGTGACCGGCACCAGCCAGGGCGGCGGCATCGCCCTCGCCGTGGCCGGCCTCGCGCCCGGCCTGCGGGCGGTCCTGCCCGACGTGCCGTTCCTGTGCTGCTTCCCGCGCGCCGCCACCTTGACCGACCAGCCCCCGTACGTGGAGATCACCCGGTACGTGAAGCTCCACCGCGCGCACGCCGAGACCGTGATGCGCACCTTGTCGTACTTCGACGCCGCCGTGCTCGCCCCAGGTGCTGCGAGACGTCCGCCAGGCGCTGCCCCACGCGCCCCTCGTCCCGACGGGCGGGGTCACCATGCGTACGGCGCCCGACTGGATCGCGGCGGGGGCGGTCGCGGTCGGCATGGGCGGCGAACTCACCCGCGCCGTCCCCGCCGACGTCCGCACGTTTTTGTCCGCCCTGACCTCCTAACCCAGGCGGCGGCGCTATAGTTCCGTTATTCCGGAAATACGGAAATATTGGGAACGAGGGGTGCCCATGGGACCGATCGAAGACCGGATCGCGGAGCTCGAACGCCGGGTCGCCCGCCTGGAAGAGCCGCCCGCGGACGCGCCACCACGCCCCGTCGTCACCCAAGCGCCGCCGCTCGACCTGGTCGATCTGATCAGGTTCAGGGCCGAAGGGGAGACCCGCCCGGACACGGTCATGTACGGCGGCGCGGTGACCTTCGAGGACCGCCACTACATGTGGGCGATGGAACACGCGGCCGGCGAGGTGGCCGACGCGAACTGGGCCCGGGCCGCGACCCTGTTCGAACGCCTCGGCAGCGGGCCGCGTCTGGCCCTGCTCGCCGCCCTCCTCAAGGAACCGCGGACCCGCAGGGAGCTTCAGGAGACGCTCGGCGAGACGTCCACCGGCCACCTGTACCACCACCTCAAGGACCTGCAGAGCGCGGGCCTGCTCATCCAGCCCCGGCGCGGCGAGTACGCGATCGCGCCCCACGCCGTGGTGCCGCTGTTGACGATCGTCGCCGTCGCCATGGATCTCGGCGCCACCGAGTCGCCCCAGGAGGAGGCCGAATGAGAAGCGCTCTTGGCGGCTTACTCGACGCCCGTTCACGGCCGGCCTGGCGAGCCTGGTCGAGGGGCGACGTGGCGGGCTGCGCACGTCACGCCGAGACCCTGTCCGGTCCTACCCGGGACCACCTGCTCTTCCTCTGCCACTCCGTACGGCAGTCGTACGAGAAGGCTTTGTCCCACTACGACGCCCTCGCCGCGGCCGGCCGCGCGCCGAGAGCGCTGGACGAGCCGGTCGTCGAGGCCTGGCTGCACCTGGGCCGCCCCGACCGGGCGGTCGAGCACGTACGACGGCGGCATTTCGCCCGGCCACGGGCCGTCGAGCAGACACTGCGCCTGCTCGATGCGAGACTGCGACGCCCGCTGGGGGTACGACTCGACGGCACCACCATGCTTCCGTTCGCCGACCACGAGCTCGCGCCCTACCTCCCGGCCGTGGCGGCGACCATCGACGGCGTGGACGTACGGGCACATCTCGACACCGGCGCCCCCTTCGTCGTCATGGGACCACGGCGCGCCGCGGAGACAGGCGTGGTGACCACCACGAGCGGCACCGGCTCCCACGGGTCACATCGCACCGAGCTGCGTCACGGCACCATCGCCGAGCTGCGCCTGGGCGCCGCGTCGCTGACGAACGTGCCGGTCCAGGTGCTCTCCACCCTCGTCGGCCCCCAGGACCTGGTGATCATCGGCACCAACGTGCTGGAACAGTTCCTGTCCACCCTCGACCACCCCCGCCACCGCCTCATCCTCTCCCCGAGACGCCACCCCGGCGCCGCCGCCGAACACTCCCGCCTCCTCGCGGACAGCCCCGTGGCGGCGGAGTTCGCCTTCCACCTCTGGGCGGATCACTACATGTTCGCGCGCGGCGGCTTCGGCCCGCGCGACGACCTCACCTTCTTCATCGACTCGGGCCTGGTCCACGTGGACGACGCCGTGGATCCCCCACGCCAGGCCGGCCTGCTGGCCACGTCCCGCCGCTACCGCGCCTGGGGCGTCCCGCGCCACCTGACCACCCGCCCGCACTTCGACAGCCCCGAGCCGGTGTCACTCGGCCCGCTCACCCACCAGGCCCCGCTCGTGGCCGTCGCGAGCTCCAGGACGACGCCGTGGCGCTCCTTCGGCGGCGTACGCGTCGACGGCGTACTGACACACGGCTTCCTCAAGGCGTACGCCTGGACGCTGGACTTCGACGAAGGACGGTACGTGTTCCGCACGGCGGCGTCTCACGACTGACATCCCCCTGACCTTCAAGGGAACGCGATCCGCTGGAACTGCTCCGGTGTCAGCTCGATGTCCGCCGCCGCCATGTTCTCCTCCAAGTGAATGGAGGAGCTGGTTCCCGGAATGGGGACGACGACGTCTGACCGAGCGAGCAACCAGGCGAGCGCCACCTGCGCCGGAGTCCCGCCGACCTCTTTCGCGACCCGCGCCAGAGCCCCATCGGCCGCGGCATGTGCACCGCCGCCCATGGGATACCAAGGAATGAACGCGATTTGCGCGGCGGTGCAATAGTCGAGCACCTCCTCATACCGCCGATCGCTCACGTTGTAGAGATTCTGTACGCTCGCGATCGGCACAATGCGGCGAGCTTCTTCTATCTGATCGACGCCGACTTGCGACAATCCGACATGGCGAATCTTTCCCTCATCCCTCAGTTGCTTGAGAGCGCCGATCTGATCGGCGAACGGCACCTGCGGATCGACCCGATGCAGCTGAAACAGCTCGATGCACTCCACCCGGAGCCGGCGCAGGCTGAGCTCTGCCTGCTGGATGAGGTATTCGGGCCGTCCCAGGGGTTTCCACTGTCCGCGGCCCGGGCGGCTCTGCCCCGCCTTGGTGGCGATGACCAGCCCTTGCGGGTAGGGATGCAGCGCCTCGGCGAGCAATTCCTCGTTGGCGCCGAGGGCATAGGCGTCGGCCGTGTCGATGAGGGTGACGCCGAGTTCTAGGGCTCGCCGTACGACCTGGATGGCCGGCGCCGGATCCTGAGGCGGGTCCCATTCCGTCAACCGCATCGCCCCGAAACCGATTCGATGAACGGGCAGGTCGCCACCGAGCAGAAATTTCTCGCTGTTCATGCCGTCACCATGCCCGCCTCATTCGTAAAGCACAAGGCAGATTTTCTTAGCACGATTTCGTAGCATTGCTTAGGTGTTGAACCTTGAGCGACTACGCGTCCTGCACTCGATCGCCACCTACGGCTCGGTCACCGCGGCCGCGGACGTTCTGCATGTGAGCACCTCGGCCATCTCCCAGCAGATGGACAAGCTGGAGCGGGAAATCGGACAACAACTCTTGGAACGGAGCGGCCGAGGCGTCCGGCTCACCGGTGCAGCCGAACGCCTGGCCGCACACGCGGCGCGGATGTTGTCCCTGGCCGAGCAGGCGGAGTCGGATCTGGAGGCTTATCGCGGCACGGTCTCCGGCCGGCTGACCCTCGGCACGTTCGCGACCGCCGCACGCGGCCTCGTGGCGCCGGCGATCCGAGACCTCCGGCTTGATCATCCGGAGTTGCGGGTCGAGTTGGAGGAGGTGGAGCCGCATCTCGCCCTGCCCCGGGTGACCCGCGGCGACCTGGACCTCGCGATCGTGCAGGATTGGTGGAACGAGCCCGCCGTGGTCCCCGATGCGTTGACGCGAGCGGCGCTGCTCGACGACGTGGCGGACGTCGCCGTTCCTGAGGGACACCCGCTCGCCGCCCGAGGCGTCGTCGACCTCAAGGACCTCGACGGCGAAGCGTGGATCACCTGGAGCGACGGCTGGATCTGCACCGGATGGCTGAGGGACACGTTGCGCGGGCACGGCATCGAGCCGGACATCTCGTGCATGGCCGCCGAGCACCAGACCCAGCTCGCCCTCGTCGCCGCCGGCCTGGGCATCGCGATCATTCCTCGGCTCGGCCGTGATCCCGTGCCGGAGGGCATCAGGTTCGTCGAGATCCGCCCGCGCCTGGTCCGCCACATCTACGCGGTGTGGCGAACGGACGCCTCCCGCCGCCCGTCGATCCGCGCCGTCGTCCAAGGTCTGCGCCGGCTCGGTTGATCGGCACGTGAACGCGGCAGCAAGGGCGACCGTCCGCGCGGTCTGATCCGGAAAGGTGGAGAATCTCCTGATCGGCGGGTGATGGGAGAAATGGTGGATCTGCCTGGGTGGCTGGCGGAGATTCCGGCTGAGCAGCCGTACCCCGTGATGTTCGCGACGGTAAGCGGGGCGCACCTGTACGGGTTCCCCTCGGTGGACTCGGACGTGGATCTGCGTGGGGTGCACGTGCTACCGGTCGAGGAGGTCGCGGGGCTGCGGCACGGGCCCGAGACGCTGTCGCGCATGTGGACGCGCGACGGCACGGAAGTGGACCTGGTCACGCACGACGTCGTCAAGTTCTGTCGGCTGCTGCTCGGCCGCAACGGCTACGTACTGGAGCAACTGCTGTCGCCGCTGGTGGTGACGTCCGCACCGACGCACGAGGAACTGGCCGCACTGGCGCCTGGCTGCCTGACGCGGCATCACGCCCATCACTATCTGGGGTTCGCCCGTACGCAGTGGCGGTTGTTCGAGAAGACGGGGGAGCTGAAGCCGCTGCTCTACACCTTCCGGGTGCTGGCCACGGGCATACACCTCATGCGCACGGGAGAACTCCAGGCCGACCTGACCCGGTTGTACGCGTACGGGCCCGCGTACCTGCCCGAACTCGTCGCCGCCAAGCAGACCGCCGAGCACGGCGCGCTGTCCGGCGACCTCGCCTCCGGTGCGGACATCGAGGCGGACGTGAAACGCATGACCCAGACCCTGGAGGAGGCCCGGGACACGTCGGCCCTGCCCGAGCGGGCCACCACCGAGGCGGCGCTGCACGACCTGGTACTGCGCGCCCGAATCGGGTAACCAAGCGCTTCGGTCAGGGCGGGGGCGTGACGGTGAGGGAGAAGGGCACGGACCTGACGGTCGAGCCCACCGCTCCGCTGATCGCGAAGGCGTACACGCCCGGCGGCAGAGGGGGCGCGGCGCGTACGGTGATGGTGACGGCCTTGTCCGCGCTCACCTGTGTGGCGGAGGGCTCGATGGTGATCCCATGCGGCGGCAGCCCGGTGACGCTCAGGGCGGCGGTGGCGCTGAAGCCGTTCAGTGGGGTGAGGGAGAGCCCGGCCTCGACCGATCCGCCCGGGATGACCGATCCGGCACCAGGATCCAGCGTCAGAGAGAAGTCGGTGAGCACCGGCTGGACCACCACCACATGATCAGCAGTCGGCCCTGAACCGACGTAGGTAGCGTTGGCCACCCCGATGACCGGCGCAGGATCGTGGTTGGCCTCGGCGAGCGACCCGGTGCCTACGCTGCCCGACGAGTTCCCGCCCCACGCCCATACGGTCCCGTCCTCCCGCAGCGCGTAGGTGTTGACCAGGCCGACCTCGATCCAGGTGGCGCGCTGGCCGAGTTGCATGAGATGAGGAGGCCAGACGCTCGTCCGGCTGAGGTCCACGCCTGCCTGGCCGTGCTCGTTGTTCCCCCACGTCCACACCCTCCCGTTGTCCTGCAGTCCTGCGCCGTTGTCCAGTCCGGCGCTGATCTCTTGCAGCCCGGGGATCCTGAACAGCTGTAGCGGCGTGGCGCTGATGGGGTCCTCGCCGAACAGCTGGTTGAAGTTGTGGCCCCAGACCAGCACCCAGCCGTCGGCGCGCAGGGCCATCCCGGCGTGCCGGGAGGTGGCGAGGTCGATGACGTTCGCGACACCGGGGACTTTGGCGGGGTATGGCCGATAGCCACTGTACGTACCGTTCGCTAGCGTCCCCGACTGATTGCTACCCCAGGTCCACAACGAGCCGGACAGATCGCGCGCGTAGCCCGCGTGCCACCCGACCTCCACGTCGGCCACGCCGGATATGCCGGGAACGGCCTGCGGCACCACATTGGTGACCGGCGCACCGGCGCCCAGCCCTAGATTCCCGGCATTCGGCAGATTCAGCCCCCAAGCCCACAATGTGCCGGCGGCGTCGACGGCGAAACTGCTGTCGAGATCCGCGGCGACATCGACGACACCGGACAGCCCCGGCACCTGGGTCGGTACGAGCTCGGGGCGGTGGTGCCGTTGCCCAGGGCACCGTAGTAGTTAGCACCCCAGGTCCAGACAGCGCCGTCTTTGGCAAGA
Organism: Nonomuraea sp. NPDC048882; assembly: GCF_040649755.1. NCBI lineage: Bacteria > Bacillati > Actinomycetota > Actinomycetes > Streptosporangiales > Streptosporangiaceae > Nonomuraea > Nonomuraea sp. NPDC048882. The sequence continues at coordinate 8,907 of NZ_JBEZGB010000006.1, read as the reverse complement.
GCGATGGTGTGGGAGCCCCCGGCCGAGACCTGGCTGAACACGGTCATCCCGGGCATGGGCGCCGCGGTGTGCGCCGTCTGGGTGCCGCCGAGGCCGAGCTGCCCCTGCGCGTTGTCACCCCAGGCCGCCGACCCCATGCGATAGATGGAATTGGGCGCGGCTGAGGCCTCAACGGCGGCGTACGGGACGACCAGCGCCACGACCACCACGACCCGTGCCACCGATCGCCGCAGCAACCGGGCACGGCCGCGAGACAGCGCCCCATCAGAGGTTCGCGACCTGAACATGGATTCTCCTTGAGAATCGGGGCGCCTCGCATACGGAAACTTACGCGTTCTCTCTGCAAGCCTCACTAGACCTGGCGTTCCATCCCGTTCCATGACGAACCGACCCTCTGCTACCGCACGTCCATGAAAGCGCCCGTTACGCGTCGGCGTGCAGGCCGCCCACGAACACACGACATCCGCATTGACATCCGCATCGACGACGGCCCGGGCACGCCCACCACCGGCGGCGGATTCGGTCTGGTCGGAACGGGTGAACACGTGGCACCCTTCGACGGGAAGCCGAAGGCCGGCCCACGCCCGGACGGCGGCTTCCGCGTCCACGCCACACCGCCGGCGGCAACGAACGGGTGAGCCCATGACAACGCCCCCGCACGCCGTGGTCGTCGACGACCAGAAGCTGGTCAGGGCCGGATTCGTGGCCCCGCTGTCAGCCACCGGCGACCTCGAGGCCGCCGGCCACCCGCCGCATCACCGCCGACCCGGCCCGCGCCCAGACGAAGATTGTCGTACTGACCACGTTCGGCCTGGACGGGCACGTCTTCGGGGCCCTACGAGTCCGGGCCGGTCACGCCGGGCCACGAACACCGGTCATGATCTCAAGGGAGCCGGCCGATGACCACCCCTGCTCCGCCCTGTCGTCTCTACGTACTCGTCGCCACCACGGCACCAGCGGCGCTGATCATGCGCCGCGGCCCCTCCGGCTGGTGGCACCTGCTGGAATGGGACCTGCGGGCCCGTGAGGTGAGACCCGGCGCGTGGTTTCGGGGCACGCTCTACCCGCGCCGATGCGACCTGTCGCCCGACGGGAAGCTGCTCGGGTACTTCGCACTTGGGCACGGGCAGCCCCCATGGGACACCTACTTCGCCGTGTCGAAGACGCCGTGGCTCACCGCGCTCGTGGCCTGGCACACCAGCGGCACCTGGACCGGCGGATGCGAGTTCGCGTCGGACAACAGTCTGAAGATCTCCGCTTCCATCGACAAACAGCCCTTTCACGGTCGCTATCCCTACGGCGCGACGGTTGGAGACCTCACCCTCGACTGGACCTATCGAGATCTCCAGAACGAGTACAAACGCGGCTGGCGTCCCCTCGAAGGCCAGCCGGAGCGGCTGTCGCCCGCGCTACGCGAAGCCGTACTTATCGGACGTGTCCAGCCCGGTGGCGAGCGCGCACTGGTGCTGGCCCACACCGGGACCGATTTCCAGCGGCACGGGATCGAGGGCGTACAGGTCAGCTACCTGCGCGAAGAGGACGACGGCAACCTCACGCCCCTGCCCGAGGCGGCCTGGGCCGATTGGGACAGCAAGGGGCGGTTGCTCATGGCCACTTGGGAAGGCTCCGTCAAGATCATTGAACGGCGGTCGGGTACGTGGGCGGAGACGTGGTCCCACGACCTGCGCGACCTGACCCCTGCCCCAACGCCGCCCCCTTCCTGGGCTCAGGCGTGGTAAGTGGTGGCGTTGACGATCGCCTACCAGACACTGACTGAGGCGTTCGGCGTCGTTCATCCCCAAAGACCGCACTCATGCCTGCAGCGGATGTTGCGGCTGCCCGTGGTGGGGGTGTTCGGCGAGTCGAGCACGTTCAGGGACGTCGACATCGATGACGCTACGTCAGGCGGTGACGGCATTGGTGTTACATGCCGCTCGGCCGGTCGAGCGGCTGCCTGCACCACCGACGGACCGCCGGGCTGGGGCGCCCGTAGCGGTCTCCTGGTTGTGCGGTGTATGGAAGGGATATGCGACATGCAGCCGTGATGTTCCAGCGTTGCTTGCATGCGGAAAACCTGGATTACGCTACTTCGCGGCCTTGTCTGAGCCTATCTCCTCGATTTTTCCTTGCCACGAGAGGAAGATCGCCGTGGTTTCACGCGCGAGCAAGGTCACCGAGCCTGGGTGCCGGGCTACTGCTGAGTGCCGCCGTACCGGCAGTGGCGCTGGCGTCAGGCTGGCAGGCAAGCCACCGGGACGGCACCGAGGCCGTACCCGCCGATCTCCCTCCGGGGTCACACCTGGTCGCGGGCGACCTGCATGCCGGATTCCACCCAGGCCAGCAGTTTCGTGCCGGGACAGTCGGTGTCGCCGACCTGGCTGTGGCCGAGCTGGCTGAGCGCGTGACCGGTCTTGGTGCAGGCCTCGTCGTACAGGGCGCGGATCGATTCCTTGGCCGCCGTGGTCGGCGCGTTCATGCCGATGTACGCGCAGCCGAGCCCGGTGACGTTGTGATCCTTGGCGTGGGCCCCGCGTACGAGCCAGCCGCGGCCCTCGTACACGGTGCCGTCGTCGCGAACCAGGAAGTTGTAGCCGATGTCGTTCCATCCCCGTTCATCCATGTGCCCGTCCTGGATGGATCTCGGCGAGCGCGTGGTGGGGGTTTCGGTGTGGTGCACGATGAACTCGGTGCGCGCGGACAGCGCGACGTGCTCCACGTCGTCCGGATCTCTCGGCGGGCGGGCGTTCCAGCCGGCGCGGTCGACGATGACAACCCCCATGATGTTCCTCCCGTTCCCGTACTGCTGTTTCCGCAGGTTAAGGGCGGATGAGCACTGAGGGCAGGCGACGCGACGGGGATTGCCGGATTTCGGTCCGGCCGGCGCGCGGGCAGATGCCGGGCTGCTCCTCCCGGCGGACGTCAGCCGGGTGGTCCCAGACCTTCGCCCGCGCGCCTGCGCCCGGGAGACCTGACGGTCACAGTCGCACGACGAATCCGGCCATGACGAGCGCTCTGGAGTACGAGCCGGCGCGTCCTGCCGGTCTCAGCGGAAAGCCGCGAGTGTCGCCTAGTTTGCTAGGCATGCCGGACGCTGGCCTCCCGGAGTCGCAATCTCTCCGGTTCGCGATGGGTCTACGGGCAGGGTCCTGGCTCACCGGCATCATCCCCTCGGGTCCGTCCCGTCGATGACCAAGAAGGAGGATGTGGCCTTCTTATCTGGATCTGCTATTCGGCGGCAATTTCCGTCGCGGTGGGCATAGCGTCGGTGAGATCGTGTTCGCCCAGCGTCAAATCGCGACCAGAACAAGCGAGATCTCCGCGTTCACCCCGCTGCTGTCCAGCCTGCACGGACCGTTGGCGCGTTAGAACCGGAAGCGCACGATGCGGGTGGACCGTTTCATGCCCGGCAGTAGGTTCATGAGGCGGTATATACGGCGCACGTTCGCGGGTGCCTTGGCCATCAGTATCGGTGAGTCGTTCATCGGTGCCTCATCGACGTATTCGAGTCGCGGGTGCCCATCGGCCAGCACGGCTGGGTCGTTGAAGCCGCAGCGGAACCGAGCGCCGTATCTGCGCAGCGTGGGGTCCCATTTCGAGGTGCGCCACGCCCAGACCGACACCGTGTCGAACTGCATCTGGCCGGTGGGGAAGGCGTCGACGACGCTGGTCAGCAGCCGCCGGACGTCAGTCTCGGTCAGGTAGGGCACCAGTCCCTCGGCGATCATCAGCACCGGCCGGCCGCGGGGGACGCGTTCCAGCCAGGTCAGATTGGTGACGCTGGAGTCGATCAGGGTGTAGTGCTCGCGCGGCGGCAGGAACCGCTGCCGCAGTTCGGTGACAGCCGGGTAGTCCAAGTCGTACCAGTCGACGGTGGCGGGCGGGTCGATCCGGTACACCCGGGCGTCGAGGCCGCAGCCCAGGTGCAGCACCACCGCGTCGGAGTGATCGGCCAGGAAGCCTCGGGCCCAGTCGTCGTGGGCCTTGGCACGCACCACGGCCGCGAGGCCGAGCTGGCTGGTGCCGAATCTGCGCTTGTCGTAGTCAGGATCGAGGCGGCGCATCGCCTCCTCGGCGTATTCGTCGCCGAGAATCGGGTCCGGCAGCCGGTTGTCCAGCGCCTTGGCCCTGAGAACAGGGCTGAGGGTCTTCTGCGCTCCGACGAGTTCGCTGTCCTTCACAGCAGCGACGGTACTACACATATTTCACGAATTTCGTGAAGTTTTTGGATTATCTTAAACTGGTGAGTCCGCGACGATTTAGGGAGCTTGGGTGACGCAAGCGTACGAGGATGCCATCGCCGATTTCCGGGAACGGTTCGCGCAGATCATGGTCGAATCCGGTATGCCCCGGATGGCCGCGCGCGTGTACGCCGCGCTGCTGGTTACCGACTCCGGCAAGCTGTCTGCCGCCGAGCTCGCCGAGCGACTGGGCGTCGGCGCGTCGGCGATCTCGGGGGCGGTCAAATACCTGGTGCAGGTGCGGCTGGTCGAACGCGGACGCGAGCCCGGTACCCGCCACGACTTTTGCCGGATCCATGAGCACACCTGGAGTCACTTCGTCAGCCAGTCCGACCCGGTACTGGTCCGGGTGCAGGCCGGCGCCGCCGAGGGCATCCCGCTGTTGGGTCTCGACTCCCTCGCCGGGCAGCGGCTGGACGAGACCCGCCGGTTCTTCGCGTTCCTCCGCGAGGAGATCAAGCAGTCGATGGCGAAGTGGCGGCGGCTCCAGGCGGCCGAACGCGAGGCTGGTTAAGGATCTGCAGAGAAAGAACTCGTAGTATTCCGGATTCGCGGTCGATGGTTTGATAAAGCGTGTCGGCGGAGACCGTGGAGATGCTGGCTGCGAAGATTGAGGCGATCATGCCGTATCTGGATGAGCGGCAACGCCGGCCGCTGCTGGGTGCCGAGGCTCGCGCGTTGGGACATGGCGGCATCCGGGCGGTGGCCAAGGCCGCGGGCGTGCGGGAGGCGACGGTGTCACGGGGCGTCGACGAGTTGGACGCCGGTGCTGAGCCGCTGGGACGGACACGCCGCCCGGGAAGCGCACTCAAGAACTGCGGCGACTTCTAGGCACCGCTCTCGTGAGGTGAGAACGAGTGGCTCTCCTGATCGACAACCTCGATAAGGAATGTGGAAAGGGCGCAGATCTCGGACCAGGCTCTCGGCTCCCTGATAGGCCTTGTCGACCAGGGCCTACCGCCACGCGGTCGCCGTCGACACCCCGAAACCGGCACCGAGCTCGGTGAAGGTCTCGCCCTTGCGCAGATAGACCAGCACCAGCAGCGCCTGCTGGCCTGCGTTGAGCAGCCGCCAGGCCGACCCGATCGCCTTGCGATGCCGGCGGATCACTCCAGCGACGTAGTTCAGCGTTGAACGCGACAAATCGACGGCAGCACGATAGAACAGCATCCGAGGCCCCTGGTTGTGACGGATCTGGTTGTGGTGATCAATCCATCTACCAGGGGTTTCTTACGTCGTCAGGCGAACGCCAGGCTCGCGATCACGCTGTGACCAGCAGTCCGCCGCCGGAGGGATGAAAAAGGGTCGGTGTCGGATAGGAGTCGTCCGACGGGTTGACGGTCGCTCTCATCCAGGGGTGAGTGTGAGCGTTGCTTCTCCCTGAGGCCGAGAAACGAGGACGCAGATGCGTAAGCACAGGCCAGTCGGCACACACCCTGTGGACTATATCGAGGCCGTCATTGACGGCCTGAGAACGCTGGGTATGAGGACCATCCGAAGTGGTACCCAGAAAATCTGGCTCGACTGGCCGCACGCCGAATATACGCACCTGACATGGGATGAGGAGTTCGGCTGGACGATCGAGATCACCGAAGACACCAGCCATGGCTTCACGCACGTGCGCTACGGGCTCCCGCTCGACCTGAATGCTGAACCTGCTGATGTCGCGTTGACCGTCAGGATAATGAGGTTCGAACCCGGCAAGCTACCTCTGGAGTCTCCACGCCGCAAGCGCTGGCCTTGAGCAACCGGGTGAGCGGGTGAGCGGGTGAATAGCCAACCTTTGGCGCGGTACTGAGTGCCCGCGTACAGACTGATCGTCAGGTCGGTTTGGGAGATGCGGATCGTGCGAGTCGACGTCCCATGATGATGATCACCGCCCACACGACCATGGCTTCGTGATGCTCGGATAACCGCTCATAGTCCCGCACGCACCGCTTGCGCTGACAGATCCACGGTCGTCTACGCGCCGCGCACGTTCACCAACAAGCCGGAGCTGGCCGATCGCGGCGGGTTCACCGCCATCGTCGACCTGGACGGCGGCCCCGTGCGCAAGCTCGCGGTGCAGACCACCCTGGCCTACTTCAACCCCGGGTGCGGGCCGTCGGAGAGGGCGATCCTGACGCAGAACGCCGAGGAGCCCGCCGCCACGCGCCTCCTGCCGCCTTCTACGCCGACATCAACGACGGCTCGCCCTGGGGCGTGGGCTGGCTCAACAACCCGGTCAACCCGCGCTATCCGGCCGACCGCAACCCGTTCCTGGAGACGTTCTACCACGATGCGGCGGAGCCGCAGAAGTGGCCGTACCCGGAGAAGGTGATGGGCTGGGCGGGTCACCCGGTAGAGCTCATCGAGACCCCGGGCGAGCTGGTGTCCGGCTACCGGGCCGCGTGGTGGCTGACCAACGCGGACCGCGCGAACGTCCGTCCGCCGGTGCACCAGTTCTGCGACGAGAGCAACCAGTGCTACTGGCCCAACGGGCACCTCGAGCCGGACGCGCCCGGCTTGGAGGACGAGCCGGCGGGCCCGTGCGCGCACAAGAACAGCGACAACCAGTACGACCTTAAGTGCTGGTACCACCAGCGGACCCAGTGGATCGACGACTGCCGCTGCATCGTGCCGGGCACCGACCCGCTCTGCTCCTCGGCCATCGATGACCAGATGGCGGGAGTCGGACTCATGGTGGACAACGTGGAACGGGCGATCCGGGCCAAGGCCCCGAACGCGTCGAGGCACTGCGCACCGCAGGCATCCCCGTCTACTTCGCCCAGCCCTACAGTGAGTTCTTCCCGCACGGCGTCTGCGACCCCGACAACTACATCAACGGAGTCACGTTCACCCCCAACGGTGACGACAACTTCCACACCGTCGACGACCCCAGCCCCGTGTGCATCGTCGTGGACTTGACCTGCATCAGCAGGGAATCGCTCCACCCCAACGACTCGGGCACGTTCGCCTACGCCCGAGCTCTGCGCACCGGCCTGGACGGGGCCGGACACCGCAACCCCTGACCCCCGCGGCCGCCGAGCGCCGTCTCCTGCGTCCGGCGGCTCACCACCCGATCCATCTCCCTCAAACCCCCCGATGGGGGGAGAGCAGCATGTTGGGACGACTGTCTCTGTTCTGCGCGGCCGTTCTGACAGCCCTGGCAGGTCTGCAGGGAGTCGGCGCGGCGGCATCCGCGGCGGCCCTGGCTCCCACGAGAGAGGCATGCCGCAATCTCGGCAACGGGAATCTGTGCGTCCGGGTCACGCCGACCAGCAACAGCGTAGCGAAGATCACGGTCTGGTACGACAAGAACGCCGGGGCCGAGCGCTACATCAGGCTGCGGTAACAGTCCCGGATGAGCGCTATCGGGCCAGTCTCGTGCACGTTCCCGTGCTCCCCCGATATCCGCTGCAGGCCTTGAACGGGCCGGACCAAAGGGTGGTAGGAGTGTTGTACCAGCGGGGCAGCACGCCGGCGGCAGCGACCTTCGGGTTGACCACGTTCTGGCCGCGGGAGTCGCGGAGCGAGACGTTCGCGCCGTTGCCCAGCTTGGCCTGGGCATGGTAGCCGCGCCTGGTGCCCCCGGTGCCGTTGCAGTACCACAACCGGACAGTGTCGCCGTTGGCGCTGGCTACCTTCCTGCACGGCGCGGCGGTCGCCGCGCCGGATTCGGCGGTGAACGCCTGAGCCGGCGTAGTACCAAGCAGCGTCACGGTCAGGGCGCCGACCGCCAGGGCACTGACGCTGGCCACCCACGCCCCACGTTCCACGGCTGCTTTCATGAATTCCTTCTCCTTGTTCGGCTACACCTGCATCATCAGCATCACAGGCCACAGTTTCATCCTGGCTTCATGACGGGCCGACGGAGGCTCGTGCCAAGGTCGCGCCGTGGTTCAGCCGACGACAAAAGGCGAGATCAGCGGCGGATGCCCCGCTGTCGTCGTGGCGGCGGATCTCGTCCAGGGTTTCCTCGGCACCGCGCCGGCACCGGCCCGCCTCGAGCGGTTGCCCGGCGGCCTGGTAGGCGTCACCGAGCTGCCCCAGCATGGCACCCTGGTCCCGATCGACCGGCTGGCCGACGAACGGCCGTACTACTTCGGCAAACACCGACGCCACCCATGACCTGACCGCGGCACGTGTCACCGGCCTGATCGACGCGCTGACCACCACAGGAGTAATGACCTTCGCCGACAAGGGATACCAAGGCGCAGGCGGTCCTGACCCGGGTGCGCTGCTGCCCGCACCGCGCCACCACGATCGTGCAGGCGATCCTCGTCCTGCAACTCATCGAAGAAGGCCGCTGCGCAGGATGAAAAGCGCTCATTTGATCGGCATTCTGCTGATCAGGAGGGTCTGTTGGCGTGTAGGGCGCGTCGAACCCGTCGAATGGGTGCACTCCGATGAGAGATGGTCGCCCGCCGCTTTGGGGCGGCGACTGAAGGCTGGCTTGGTCCACAACCGGTCCACAACCCGTGAGCTACAACGAGAACGGGCGGGACTCCGTGAGACTGGAGGCCCGCCCGTTCGTACGATGTTCGCCCTAGTCAGCGGCCTAAACCGCTGCTCAAGATCGTGTGCCCCCTGTAGTGTGCTGGTTCAGGACATAGGAAACCCATGTCGCAAGACATAGGAAACTTCAACAGAGTGTGTCTCGGGACATAGGCAACCATCGCGATCATGA